>NZ_JBDIUV010000004.1:0-331366 GCF_039631345.1 Alkalimonas sp. NCh-2 | reverse complement strand
AGTTTTGACTCAGTAGTACTGACTAATAAATTAACATTGGTCACTCATACTGATTATTCGTTTGCACGTATCAACACAAGTACCCACACAGATAATTGATTGCTTATTGTTAAAGAGCAGCGCTTCACTTTGAAGCGGATGACGCTTGGTTGTAACCTTGTCGTCATCAGTGGTGCGCATTATAAGGATCCGAACAAGGCGATCAAGATCTTTTTTCGAAGATCCCGTCTAAGCGCTCAGATTTTGCTCGCCTTGCGGACTTATTGAACGAATTGGTCGATTAATGCCTGCCAACGCCTTAGATCCGGCTTATGTTGATTAGGCTTGCTGGATAGCTGTTGATGCAGGTATTCGCCAAGCTCTCGATGAAACGGCAGGCCAAGCTGTTGATATTCGTAGGTATCATCATTCAGAGTTTCATTGGCATTGACATAAATGGTCGCGGTGACAAAAAACTCCAACTGTCGCTCCAAATCAATGAAATAGCCAACATCGGTTAAAAAGCCATAGGCGCTGCCAATTTTATTGAGCCAGCGTTGATGCCTTGGTAGCTCTGTTGGCTCACCACCAAATTTCAGGTATTTGTAACGATTATCAGCAATGCCATGAGCGCTGTAATTCGGTTGCATGCTTTCTGAAGGATAAAGCAACATAGCAGCAAGCAGCCAATCACGCATCTCAGGGGCCAGTTGAAACTGCTGCTGAGGTGGAAATAATTCAGGGAAAACTAGCCGCTCGAGCACGCCAGACAGATCCTGAATGGAAAAGCGGTTTTTATCACTAAAATCCATTGGCTGATTGATCAAGGCGCCTTGCTGGTAATAAGCCGAGCCAAGTTTCGGTTGCAAGGTATTTAAATAGGCGGTTGAACTGGAGCGAGCAGGCAACTGCAATATCACTTCCTGTTCTGCGTTAAAAAAAGCCAGCGGATTATAATGGCGATTTTCTTCTGCAGACATTGGCAAACTTAGGCGGTGATTAATAGTCGCACTCGATAAGCCCTTATCATGTAGTAGTTGATTGATATGGTCCTGACCCAACAATTCATACATACGGTTAAAACCTGGATTATCACTTACCATCATCACTTGCCAGATGTAATGCGCAAGCGTAGGACGCCCCCCTTTAGCCATCGCGTCCTCAGTAACCATTTGCTGCGAGTCACGGCTGGCATAGGTATGAAAGGTACTATCCAAAGTGACCTGCTGTTGTTGCTGCAGCCACTCGAGAGTTAGCAAGGCCACTGGCAACTTCACGGTGCTGGCCGGGTAAAAATACCGTTTATCATCGACAAAAAGCCGGTAGCTGATTAAATGCGGGTACAACTGTTCATCACGGACAATCTGACTAAGCTGGATTTGCACCTTATAACGTTCAGGGTCCGCCAAGACTTTCTTGAGGATCGGAAACTGATCCGGGATTTTGGTTAGAAGGTTTGGGTCAGCCTGCTGGCAGATCGCAGCATGCTCTGAGCGGCATTCAATCTGCACCGGCAATTCCAGCGCTTGTGTCGTCACAGCGAAGCTTGCCAGTAAGCAAAAGAAAAAAGAAACGCGAACGAACATAACACCAAGCCGAATAATTTATTCCATGAGTTACTGTTATAAGGAATAACGACACAAATCGCAAGCGAAAAAAAACCGGGAACAAGTCCCGGTTTTCTATTCGGTGCGCAGCTTACTCAGCTACTGCCTCTTCAGTGACGGTTTCCATATCCACTTCTGGACGGTCTACCAGCTCAATGTAACACATTGGCGCATTATCACCGGCACGGAAGCCACACTTGATGATACGAGTGTAACCACCCGGACGGGCGTTGTAGCGTGGACCAAGTTCTGTGAACAAGATACCAACTGCTTCTTTATCCTGAGTACGGGCAAATGCCAAACGGCGATTTGCCACGCTGTCGTTTTTAGCCAGTGTGATCAAAGGCTCAATAACACGACGTAACTCTTTTGCTTTAGGCAAAGTCGTTTTGATGATTTGATGCTTCACCAACGAGCTTGCCATGTTGCGGAACATTGCCTGACGATGGCTGCTGTTCCGATTTAATTGACGACCACTCTTACGATGGCGCATGACCTATTCCTTCTTACTAAACCAGGAACCGGATCCGGTTAGTCTTTGTTTACCAGACTGGCTGGTGGCCAATTCTCAAGGCGCATGCCCAGAGACAGACCACGTGAAGCCAGTACGTCTTTGATTTCGGTAAGCGACTTCTTACCCAGGTTAGGCGTTTTCAACAGCTCAACCTCGGTACGTTGCACCAGATCACCGATGTACTGAATTTGCTCTGCTTTCAGACAGTTAGCAGAACGAACCGTTAATTCGAGATCATCGACAGGACGCAACAGAATCGGATCAAATTCCGGCTTCTCTTCACGCTTCTCTGGCTCACTCTTATCACGCAGTTCTACGAAGAACTCCAGCTGTTCAGCAAGAATTGTCGCAGCACGACGGATTGCCTCTTCAGGCTCGAGCGTACCATTGGTTTCCATATCGATAACCAACTTGTCCAAATCGGTGCGTTGCTCTACCCGAGCCGCTTCCACACTGTAAGCAATACGCTCTACAGGGCTAAAAGAGGCGTCAAGCAGCAAACGACCGATAGGACGCTCGTCGTCATCAGAGGACAGACGGGCTGATGCCGGCACATAACCACGGCCTTGCTCAACTTTCAGACGCATACTGAATTCAGTATCGCCGGTCAGGTGGCAGATGACGTGATCAGGATTTACAATGACAACACCGTCACCGTGCTGGATATCAGCAGCAGTCACAGGGCCAGCACCTTTTTTGGTCAAAGTCAGTGTGACTTCATCTTTGTCTTCCAAACGGAAGGCCAGACCTTTCAGGTTCAACAGAATATCAATGATATCCTCTTGCACCCCTTCTTTCGAACTGTACTCATGGAGTACGCCTTCGATCTCAACTTCTGTGACAGCAAAACCTGGCATAGAAGACAGCAGAATACGGCGAAGTGCGTTACCCAAGGTATGTCCGAAACCGCGCTCAAGTGGTTCCAAAGTAACTTTGGCACGAGTTGGAGTGACTTTGTCAATCCCAACTAATCTCGGCTTAAGGAATTCGGTGACAGAACCCTGCATTGTATCCTCTCTTAATGGTTAGCTTTACTTAGAGTAAAGCTCGACGATTAACTGTTCGTTGATGTCAGCAGACAAATCTGAACGCTCAGGAAGACGCTTAAACACACCTTCCAGCTTAGTCGTGTCTACTTCAACCCAAGTTGGCTTCTCGCGCTGACCAGCCAACTCCATTGCCGCAGCAATACGAGCTTGTTTCTTGGCCTTCTCACGAACAGAAACAACTTGTTCTGGCAATACAGTGAAGGAAGGGATGTTTACAACACGACCATTCACCATGATTGCTTTATGGCTAACCAGCTGACGTGCTTCTGCACGAGTACTGGCCAGGCCCATACGGTACACAACGTTATCCAACCGTGACTCCAGCAACTGAAGCAGATTTTCACCGGTGTTACCTTTGATACGAGCAGCATCTTTGTAGTAATTACGGAACTGCTTTTCCAGTACGCCATACATACGACGTACTTTTTGCTTCTCACGCAACTGAATACCGTAATCAGACAAACGACCACGACGGGCGCCATGCTGACCAGGAGCAGTTGTTAAGTTACATTTTGAGTCAATTGCCCGCACGCCACTTTTCAGGAACAGGTCCGTTCCTTCACGGCGACTTAGCTTGAGCTTAGGGCCCAAATATCTAGCCATCTTCTTTCTCCAATAATCCGTGAAGCGCTGTGATTACACGCGACGTTTTTTAGGTGGACGGCAACCGTTATGAGGGATTGGCGTCACGTCGGTGATATTCGTAATACGGAAACCTGCGCCGTTCAATGCACGGATAGCAGATTCACGACCTGGTCCTGGACCATTCACGAACACTTCGAGGTTTTTCACACCATAGTCTTGCGCAGCAACGCCAGCACGCTCAGCTGCTACCTGAGCAGCGAAAGGCGTGGACTTACGAGAACCACGGAAACCTGAGCCACCAGCAGTTGCCCAGCACAGAGCATTGCCCTGGCGGTCAGTGATGGTAACAATGGTGTTGTTGAAAGAAGCATGGATATGAGCCATACCGTCTGCAACTTGCTTTTTTACCCGTTTACGAGTACGAACTTGTGCTTTAGCCATAAGTTACCTGCCTTATTTCTTAATCGGCTTACGTGGACCTTTACGGGTACGCGCATTAGTTTTAGTACGCTGACCACGAACAGGCAAACTACGACGGTGGCGCAAGCCACGGTAACAACCCAGATCCATCAAACGCTTGATGTTCAGGGTTACTTCACGGCGCAAGTCACCTTCAACGGTGTATTTTGCAACTTCTTCACGAAGGGTATCCAACTGAGCATCGCTTAACGCGCTGATTTTGGTACTTTCTTCGATACCCGCTGCTGCCAAAATGGCCTGAGCGCGAGTTTTACCGATACCATAAACATAGGTCAACGAGATGACCGCATGTTTATTATCGGGGATGTTAATGCCAGCTATACGGGCCACTAACCTTCTCCTTCACTTAAAATTTATGGGTGCCGATTTGAAAAGCCCGTAAGGATACTCAAATGGCGTCTATTTTGCAAACAATTCGTGGGCCAATTACTTAGCCCACTCAATTGCTTCTGCTGTTAGCCCTGGCGCTGCTTGTGCTTAGGCTCGCTGCAAATCACACGCACAACGTTGTTGCGCTTGATGATTTTGCAGTTACGGCAGATCTTCTTAACGGAAGCACGTACTTTCATGACTTCACTCCGCAATAAACTCTTATCGGCCTACGCCTTTAAGATTCGCTTTCTTAAGCACAGAATCGTATTGATGAGACATCAAATGAGTCTGTACCTGTGCCATAAAGTCCATAATCACTACAACGATAATCAACAAGGATGTACCGCCGAAGTAGAATTGCACATTCCATGCAACCATCATGAACTCGGGTACTAAACAGATAAAGGTAATGTACAGAGCGCCTGCCAATGTCAGACGAGTCATTACTTTATCGATGTATCTGGACGTTTGTTCACCCGGACGAATGCCTGGAATAAAGGCACCGGACTTCTTCAGGTTATCTGCTGTATCACGCGGGTTGAACACCAACGCAGTATAGAAGAAACAGAAGAAAATAATCGCAGCAGCGTACAACATCATGTACAGAGGCTGCCCCGGAGACAAGGTTAATGCCAGTTCCTGCAGGAAATTAGCAACCATGCCTTCACCGGAACCAAACCAAGTGGCAATGGTACCCGGGAACAAAATGATACTCGATGCGAAAATCGGCGGGATAACCCCAGCCATGTTGACCTTTAATGGCAAATGACTGCTTTGCGCTGCGAAGACCTGACGGCCTTGTTGGCGCTTGGCATAGTTTACCACGATACGACGTTGTCCGCGCTCAAAGAACACCACAAAAGTCGTAATGGCCACCACAATCACAACGATCGCGACCAGTAATAAAAAGTGCAAATCGCCCTGTCGAGCTTGCTCGATAGTGCCACCTACAGCAGATGGCAGTCCAGCAACGATACCTGCAAAGATCAGCAACGAAATACCATTACCAATACCACGCTCGGTAATCTGCTCACCCAACCACATCAAAAACATGGTGCCGGTAACCAGACTCACAACCGCAGTAAAATAAAATGCAAAGCCAGGATTAATCACCAAGCCAGGCATCATATTCGGCAAACCGGTTGCAATACCAATTGACTGCAGGGTTGCCAATCCAAGGGTACCATAGCGTGTGTACTGCTGAATTTTGCGCTTACCGGCTTCACCCTCTTTTTTCAGCTCCGCTAAACGCGGATGCACTACCGTCAATAACTGCACGATAATGGATGCTGAAATATAAGGCATAATACCGAGCGCAAATACAGAGGCACGCTCAAGTGCACCACCGCTGAACATGTTAAACATCTCAACAATGGTGCCTCGTTGTTGCTCGAATAACTGAGCTAGCACGGCGGCGTCAATTCCAGGAATTGGCACAAAGGTTCCCAGCCGGAAAACGACCAGGGCTAAAAGTACAAACAGCAAGCGTGCTTTCAGCTCGCCAAAACTGCCTTTACTTTTCAAGTCCGAACCTGGTTTAGCCATTACGTACTATCCTTTTGTTATTCTTCGACTTTTCCACCAGCAGCTTCAATGGCTGAGCGGGCGCCTTTGGACACACGCAGACCTTTTACAGTCACAGGGCGTGTCACTTCGCCAGACAGAACCACTTTGGCAAAT
This sequence comes from Alkalimonas sp. NCh-2, assembly GCF_039631345.1. NCBI lineage: Bacteria > Pseudomonadati > Pseudomonadota > Gammaproteobacteria > Alkalimonas > Alkalimonas sp. NCh-2. The sequence goes on along the minus strand of NZ_JBDIUV010000004.1, from coordinate 325,100 downwards.
TTGGTAGTGCGCGGGATGATGTTCGCATCCATCAGGGTGCTCAGATCAACCACATCACCTTCAACTTTTGTCAGCTCATGCAGACGAACTTCAGCAGTTACCAGTGACTTACGCGAGGTAAAGCCAAACTTAGGCAAACGCTGTTTCAAAGGCATTTGACCGCCTTCGAAGCCTGGACGAACTGAACCGCCAGAGCGGGATTTTAAACCTTTGTGACCACGGCCACCGGTTTTACCCAGGCCTGAACCGATACCACGGCCCAGACGCTTCTTCTCTTTTTTGGCGCCAGCTGCAGGAGAGAGTGTATTTAAAAACATCGCTTACTCCTCCACTTGAACCATGTAGAACACAGCATTGATCATGCCGCGAACTGCAGGTGTGTCTTCTAATTCAACCGTGTGACCGATACGACGCAGACCCAAACCACGCAGCGTAGCTTTGTGCTTTGGTAAACGACCGATACCAGACTTGGTCTGAGTTACTTTCACTGTCTTCTTAGCCATGGCAGATTACCCCAGAATATCGTCCACGCGCAGACCACGCTTTGCAGCAATCTGTGCTGGTGACTTCACAGAAGCCAGAGCGTCGATTGTAGCGCGAACTACGTTGATTGGGTTGGTAGAGCCGTAGCACTTGGACAGAATGTTTTGAACACCTGCCACTTCCAGCACTGCACGCATGGCACCACCCGCGATCAAACCGGTACCTTCAGAGGCCGGCTGCATGTAGACATTGGAGCCAGAATGCACACCACGCGTTGGGTGATGCAAAGTATGACCATTCAATTCTACCTGAGTCATATTACGACGCGCTTTTTCCATTGCCTTTTGAATGGCAGCTGGTACTTCGCGTGCTTTACCGTAACCATAACCTACACGGCCATTGCCGTCACCGACTACAGTCAGAGCTGTGAAGCTGAAAATACGACCACCTTTCACCACTTTGGAAACGCGGTTTACAGCAACCAGCTTTTCTTGCAAATCAGATTGTTGTTTCACTTCTTCGTTAGCCATGTGCTACTCCTAGAACTGAAGACCGGCTTCACGCGCCGCGTCTGCTAAAGCTTTCACGCGACCATGATACCGGAAGCCGCTACGGTCAAAAGCACAAGCAGTTACGCCTTTGGCAACTGCACGCTCGGCAACAGCTTTGCCTACAGCAGTTGCTGCATCGACGTTACCTGTGTACTTTAACGATTCACGGATGTCGCTCTCAACAGAGGACGCAGCCGCAATCACTTCAGCATTAGGTGCGATCAGCTGGGCATAGATGTGACGTGGCGTACGGTGCACAACCAGGCGATTCGCCCCTTGTTCGATAATAGTTCTGCGTACACGCTTGGCACGACGCAGACGAGCAAGTTTCTTATCCATCTTCCTACCCTACTTTTTCTTGGCTTCTTTGCGACGCACGTTTTCATCAGCGTAACGAACACCTTTGCCTTTGTATGGCTCTGGCTTACGATACGCGCGGATGTTCGCAGCAACCTGACCTACCACCTGCTTGTCACTGCCTTTCACAACGACTTCAGTTTGGCTTGGCGTCTCAATGGTGATCCCTTCTGGAATAGCGAAGTTGATCGGGTGTGAGAAACCCAGGTTCATGTTCAGCACTTTGCCTTCGACTTTGGCACGGTAACCAACACCTACCAGCTCAAGCTTACGCGTGAAGCCTTCTGTGACACCAGCCACCAGGTTGTTGATCAAAGCGCGGGCTGTACCTGCTTGTGCGATAGCGTTAGCGAAACCTTCACGAGGCGTGGTACGAACCACATCACCATCGATAACAATTTCTACTGCTGGGTTGACGTTGACCGTCAACTCGCCATTTTTACCCTTGACTGCTACTTTCTGGCCGTCCAGATTAATCTGAACACCAGCAGGAATAGCAATAGGGGCTTTTGCTACACGAGACATAGATTACCCCTCCGTTACGCTACGTAGCCGATGATTTCGCCACCGATCCCAACCTTGCGCGCGGCACGGTCAGTCATCAGCCCTTTGGATGTTGAAACAATAGCAACACCCAAACCACCCATTACCTTCGGTAATTCGTCGCGTTTCTTGTAAATACGCAGACCAGGACGGCTAACACGATCAATCGTTTCGATAACAGGCTTACCCTGGAAATACTTTAAGGTAACTTCCAGCTCAGGCTTGCTATCTTGTGCTACAGCGAAATCTTCGATGTAACCTTCACTCTTTAATACATTCGCAATTGCAATCTTCAACTTAGAAGAAGGCATTTTTACCGCAACTTTATTAGCCGACTGGCCATTGCGGATGCGAGTAAACATATCCGCTACTGGATCTTGTAAACTCATAGCTCGTTACTCCCGTGATTCTTACCAGCTAGCCTTGCGAAGGCCAGGAATTTCACCGCGCATTGCCGTTTCACGGACTTTGATCCGGCTCATGCCGAACTTACGCAGGTACCCATGCGGACGACCAGTCACGCGACAACGGTTACGTTGACGGGACGGGCTAGAATCACGCGGTAACGATTGCAGCTGTAATACAGCAGCCCAACGGTCTTCATCAGACGTAGTTGGATTTGCTATCAGATCTTTCAGTGCATGACGCTTTTCAGCGTATTTGGCTGCCAGTTTTGCACGCTTTTCTTCACGCGCTTTCATTGAATTTTTTGCCATAACCCTACACCTTATTTCTTGAATGGGAAGTTAAATGCAGAAAGCAATGCACGGCCTTCATCATCAGAAGCAGCAGAAGTGGTGATGGTAATATCCAAACCACGCACTGCATCGACTTTGTCGTAGTCGATTTCTGGGAAGATGATTTGCTCACGCACGCCCATGCTAAAATTCCCACGGCCGTCAAAAGACTTAGGGTTAATTCCGCGGAAGTCACGGATACGTGGGATCGCAATGGATACCAAACGCTCCAGGAAATCCCACATACGCTCGCCACGCAGAGTGACTTTTGCGCCAATAGGGTAGCCTTCACGGATTTTGAAACCGGCAACTGATTTGCGCGCTTTAGTGATAAGCGGCTTCTGGCCAGCGATAGCAGTTAAATCTGCCACAGCATTTTCCAGAATTTTTTTATCAGCAACTGCTTCACCCACACCCATATTGAGTGTGATTTTTTCAATCCGAGGGACTTGCATGACGCTGGTGTAGCCGAACTGTTTCATCAGTCCAGGAACTACGGTGTCTTTGTAAATTTCATGCAGTTTCGCCATCGTATTACTCCAATAGCAATTAGATTACTTCATTATTCGATTTGAAGAAGCGAACTTTCTTGCCTTCTTCAAAACGGAAACCAACACGATCTGCCTTTCCGGTTTTCGGATTGACAATCGCTACGTTTGATACGTGAATCGAGGCTTCTTTCTCGACGATGCCGCCAGCCTGGTTTAACGCAGGAACTGGCTTCTGGTGTTTTTTCACCAGGTTCACGCCTGAAACATAAACACGGTTTTCATCCAAAAGTACTTTGGTGACTTTACCGGTTTTGCCTTTGTCCTTGCCAGCAAGAACAATTACCTCGTCATCACGACGGATTTTAGTTGCCATGGTGACTCCTTACAGTACTTCTGGTGCCAGAGACACGATCTTCATAAACTTATCGCCACGAAGTTCACGTGTCACAGGTCCGAAGATACGTGTACCGATCGGTTCCAGCTTGGTGTTCAATAACACCGCTGCATTGCGATCAAAACGGATTAATGACCCGTCCTGACGACGTACGCCTTTCCGCGTCCGCACCACCACTGCATTCAGTACGTCACCTTTTTTTACCTTACCGCGAGGAATTGCTTCTTTCACAGTAACTTTGATGACATCACCAATTGCAGCATAGCGGCGGTGAGAACCACCTAAGACCTTAATACACATTACGCTGCGAGCGCCGCTGTTATCAGCGACATCCAGCATAGATTGCATCTGGATCATCTTAGTGCTCCGTTATCCACTTAATTAGCCCTTATCGGGCCAAGCTGCTACAAATAGAAATCCCCCCCATAGACGAGGGGCGCGTGATTATAACAGCACTTTGTAAAAAGTGGTAGTTATCCAATAAAAAAAGCGGCCCTTAGCGGACCGCTTCTATCTTCACCCTGCTTAGGATGCAGATTCTACGACGTTCACCAGGGTCCAGGACTTGGTCTTGGACAGTGGACGACACTCACGAATAGTGACAATGTCGCCAGCTTTGCACTGGTTGGTTTCATCATGAACGTGCAATTTGGTCGTGCGCTTGATGAATTTCCCGTAAATCGGGTGCTTCACCTGACGCTCGATGGCTACAACGATGGACTTGTCCATTTTGTCGCTAACCACTTTACCTTGCAGTGTACGGGTGTTTTGTTCACTCATTACGCACCTGCCTTCTCAGTCAAGATTGTCTTTACACGCGCGATATCGCGACGTACGTTCTTCAGCAGATGAGTCTGAGCCAGTTGACCTGTGCTGGCCTGCATGCGCAAATTAAATTGCTCACGCAGTAAGCTCAGGAGTTCAGCGTTCAACTCTTCAACGCTTTTTGCTTTCAGTTCGCTCGCTTTCATTACATTACCGTCCGCGTAACAAAGGTGGTCTTAAATGGAAGCTTAGCTGCGGCCAGAGAGAACGCATGGCGAGCAAGCTCTTCCGATACGCCATCCATTTCATACAGGACTTTGCCAGGTTTAATTTGGCATACCCAGTAATCCACAGAGCCCTTACCGCTACCCATCCGCACTTCCAGCGGCTTGGTGGTGATTGGCTTGTCTGGGAACACACGGATCCAGATTTTACCAACACGCTTCACCGCACGAGTCATCGCACGACGGGCAGCTTCGATTTGACGCGAAGTCATTTGACCGCGCTCAACAGATTTCAATGCATAGGTACCAAAGCTGACCTTGTCGCCTACTTGCGACAGGCCACGGTTACGGCCTTTATGCACTTTACGAAATTTAGTTCGTTTTGGTTGCAACATCGCTCAATACCCCTACTTACCTTTACGGCCGGCAGCTTTCTTCGGCGCTTTAGGCTGATTCGTGTTGTTGGTGTTGCTGTTTGCCAAAGGCAGTTGACCCAGGATTTCTCCTTTAAAGATCCACACTTTCACACCAATGATACCGTAAGTGGTTAATGCTTCAGAGGTTGAATAGTCGATGTCCGCACGCAATGTATGCAGTGGTACACGACCTTCACGGTACCACTCGGTACGGGCAATTTCTGCACCGCCTAAACGACCGCTTACTTCAACCTTGATACCTTTAGCGCCAGTGCGCATGGCGTTTTGTACCGCACGCTTCATAGCGCGACGGAACATAACACGACGCTCCAGCTGACTGCTGATGTTGTCAGCAACCAGTTTGGCATCCAGCTCAGGTTTACGAATCTCAGAGATATTGATCTGCGCAGGTACGCCAGCAATGGCTGCTACGCGCTTACGCAGTTTCTCAACGTCTTCACCTTTTTTACCGATCACGATGCCTGGACGAGCCGTATGAATAGTCACACGGATGCTCTTGGCTGGACGCTCGATATCAATCCGGCTTACAGAAGCTGATTTCAGTTCTTTGGTCAGGTACTGACGCACTTTGAAATCACCATTCAGGAAGTCCGGAAAGTCTTTCGAATTCGCGAACCAGGTCGAGCTCCAAGGCTTAGTGATACCTAGGCGAATCCCGTTAGGATGTACTTTCTGTCCCATTTCTCACTCCTAGTTATCAGCTACGATCACAGTAATGTGACTGGTACGCTTGACGATACGGTCAGCACGGCCTTTAGCGCGTGGCTTGATACGCTTCATCGAAGGTGCTTCATCAACAAAGATGGTTTGCACTTTCAACGTATCAATGTCAGCACCTTCGTTGTGCTCTGCGTTGGCGACGGCTGATAAAAGGACATTTTTCACCAGATGTGCAGCTTTTTTCGGGCTGTACGTCAGGATATCCAACGCCTTATCGACTGGCAGTCCGCGGATCTGGTCAGCAACCAGACGAGTTTTCTGCGCAGAAGAACGGGCAAATTTGTGTTTAGCTAATGCTTGCATGATTCACCCCTTAGCGTTTCTTGGCCTTTTTGTCTGCCGCATGACCACGATAAGTACGAGTTGGGGCAAACTCACCCAGCTTGTGACCTACCATCTCTTCAGAGACAAACACAGGTACATGTTGACGACCATTATGGACAGCGATGGTCAATCCGATCATATCAGGTATGATCATTGAACGACGGCTCCAAGTCTTAATAGGCTTCTTGTCACCGCTTTCCAACGCTTTCTCTACCTTCTTCAGCAAGTGAAGGTCGATAAATGGACCTTTCTTGAGAGAACGTGGCATGGCAATTCCTCACAAATTATTTATCACGACGACGTACGATAAGTTTATCAGTACGCTTGTTTGAACGAGTCTTGTACCCTTTGGTTGGTACGCCCCATGGTGTAACTGGGTGACGGCCACCAGAAGTACGGCCTTCACCACCACCGTGTGGGTGATCAACAGGGTTCATTACCACACCACGAACAGTAGGACGAACACCGCGCCAACGCGTTGCACCCGCTTTACCGTATTGACGCAGCATGTGCTCTGCATTACCAATCTCACCGATGGTGGCACGGCAGTCAGCCAGTACTTTACGTGTTTCACCACTGCGTAAACGCAGCAACACATAAGCACCGTCACGGGCGATGATCTGGATGAAAGCACCGGCTGAACGAGCCATTTGGCCGCCCTTACCTGGCTTAAGTTCCACATTATGCACCACTTGACCAACCGGGATATTGCGCATCGGCAGGGTATTACCTGCTTTAATAGGTGCATCAACACCTGATTGCACGCTATCACCAGCTTTCATGCCTTTTGGCGCCAGGATGTAACGACGCTCACCATCTGCATACAACACCAGAGCGATGTTGGCAGTACGGTTCGGATCGTATTCCAAACGCTCAACTTTGGCAGGAATGCCATCTTTGGTGCGCTTGAAATCAACCAGACGGTAATGTTGCTTATGGCCACCACCAATGTGACGCGTAGTGATGCGACCATTGTTGTTACGACCACCAGTCTTGCTTTTCTTCTCTAACAAAGGAGCATAAGGCTTACCTTTGTACAGGTCCGGGTTAACCACTTTGATGACGTGGCGACGACCTGGTGATGTAGGTTTACACTTTACAAGTGCCATTTCCTAACTCCTCTTCTTACTCAGCGCCGCCAACGAAATCGATTTCGCTGCCTTCTTTCAGGGTGACGTAGGCCTTTTTCCAGTCGCTACGCTTGCCCACGCGCAAACCGGTACGCTTGGTTTTACCCTTCACGTTGACCGTGTTTACTGCAGTGACTTCGACATCAAACAACTTTTGTACAGCTGCTTTGATATCGGCTTTGGTGGCAGTAGTTGCTACTTTGAAAACGACGGTGTTGAAGTTTTCTGCCGCAATGGTGCTCTTTTCAGATACATGCGGAGCAAGAATTACTTTCAGCAAACGTTCTTCGCGCATCATGCTAACAGCTCCTCAAGTTGTTTCACCGCAGCAGCTGTCATCAGCACTTTATCAAAGGCAATCAGACTTGCTGGATCAATACCGTGAACGTCACGCACATCAACCTTGTACAGGTTGCGTGCAGATAAGAACAAGTTCTCATCAACGTCGTTGGTGACGATCAGCACATCTTTCAGCTCCATCGCTTTCAGCTTGCCAACCAGTTCTTTGGTCTTAGGCGTTTCAACGGTGAAGTTTTCAACCACAATCAAACGTTCCTGACGTACCAGTTCAGACAGAATGCTTCTGATGGCACCACGGTACATTTTACGATTTACTTTCTGGCTGTGATCTTGTGGCTTGGCCGCAAAAGTCACACCACCGCTGCGCCAGATAGGGCTGCGGATTGTACCGGCACGTGCGCGGCCAGTACCTTTTTGACGCCATGGCTTCTTGCCGCCACCACGAACTTCTGAACGCGTTTTCTGAGCGCGGCTTCCCTGACGGGCGCCTGCTGCGTACGCAACAACGACCTGGTGAACCAGCGCTTCGTTAAACTCACGTCCAAAGGTCGCTTCGGAAACTTCAAGAACGCCTTTTGCGTCCCGTAATGCTAATTCCATCACTTATCTCCCCAGACGTTAGCTTTTGACCGCAGGCTTCACGATCACATCGCCGCCGATGGCACCAGGTACAGCACCTTTTACCAGCAGGATGTTACGCTCAGCATCAACACGGACCACTTCCAGAGATTGAACAGTCACGCGCTCAGCGCCCATATGACCGGCCATCTTCTTACCTTTGAATACTTTACCTGGTGATTGGTTTTGACCAATCGAACCTGGTGCACGGTGTGACAAAGAGTTACCGTGCGTAGCATCCTGAGTGCGGAAGTTCCAGCGTTTCACGCCACCAGCGAAACCTTTACCTTTTGATGTGCCAACCACATCAACTTTCTTGGTTTCTGCGAAAATTTCAACAGTAATCTCGCTACCCACCTGGATGTCGTTGCTTGCATTGTCTGTTAGGCGGAATTCCCACAGACCACGACCAGCGTCAACACCAACTTTAGCGAAGTGACCAGCTTCTGGCTTGCTCAGGCGGCTTGCCTTCACAGTACCAGCAGTCACTTGCAACGCGCTGTAACCGTCAGTCTCTTGAGACTTCACAGCAGTCACGCGATTTGGTGTCGCTTCGATTACGGTAACAGGAATAGAGACGCCATCTTCAGTGAAGATGCGGGTCATTCCTACTTTACGACCGACTAAACCGATAGCCATTTCCTAAACCTCTCTTAAAACCTGTCTTGTCAGCCCAGGCTGATTTGAACGTCAACACCAGCAGGCAGATCCAATCGCATCAGAGCATCCACGGTTTTATCCGTTGGCTCAACGATATCGATCAGACGCTTGTGGGTACGAATTTCGTACTGATCACGTGCATCTTTATTGACGTGAGGAGAAATCAAGACAGTAAAACGTTCCTGACGGGTTGGAAGTGGAATTGGACCACGAACCTGAGCACCAGTACGCTTGGCTGTGTCAACGATTTCTAAAGTTGACTGATCGATCAAACGGTGATCGAACGCTTTCAGGCGGATACGTATCCTTTGATTACTCATAAATCAAAGCCTCAAAGAGCAAAAAGAGCAAAAAATAACAAAAGCACAACTCCAATTATGGAGTGAGCCTTTGCAGCGAAGTACAGTTGCTCCCCAATCGGGAGCATTGTCGGGGTAAGAGTTGCCTCTTACCGCACCAACCTGATAAAACGGTTGGACGCGCATTATATAGAATTGCGGTGAAAACTCAAGCGATTTCTGTATCTGGTTGGTGCTATATCACATCATTCAGTTCAAAACCTAAACCGAAGCGGGTGACTGGTCGATTGTAGTCAATCATGCTATCGCCGTAACCGGTAAAAAATGAGGCATACCAGCGCAAGTACTTATTCATTGGCCTGGAATAAGATAGCTCGAGCGCACCTTTATTATCACTCTTCAAGTTATTTCGCAGCATCATCCGGTACGTCTCAGTATTATTTTTGTAGGCTGCAGCAATTTCAAAGTAGCCCATGTAATGACTGATGTCTGGATTATCATCGCCTTTCGGGTCCCCTTCAAACCGCTTGGCTTTTTCCGGGAAGCGATACCAGGGTGTGACACTGACAAAGACATCACCAATGGAGCCCACCCAATTGAGCTTTAACCTATTCCAGCTTCTTGATAACTCGCCAGCCCGACCGTTGGACTGATGTGACAAACTCACACTGACAACCCGGCTGGCCGCTTGATCAACGCCATAAAAGTGTGGAAAAGCCAGAATAAGCTCAGGCTCGTAGTTAGTTTCACGAAAAGGTGATGACACTGCTTTGTTGTATGATTGCCAGTAAGCTTGTTGAGTGAATGCAAAAAACAGATAGCCTTTGTCCTGATAGACACGACTCCATAACGGTGTTTTCAGGCTAAGTTGAAACTTAGTCTCAAACCGCTCCATAGGTGCACTATCACCGTCGCGGTTAATGGTTCCTCTCAGCCCTTTGGCATAACTCAAAGGCTGCAAGAAGTTATTCCTGTGTGGCAATAAAGTAAAAGGTGAGTAGTTATCCCAGTCTTCTTCTTTTAAACGCTTGTCCAACGCATCCATCGCCAACATGGGAGTACTGACAAATACCAACAACAATACCGCTAAATAACGCATAAAGCCCCTCCCCTCCGTGTATGTTCCCTATCATACAATAAAAGCGCATCTCTGCACTTTTATTGTGAATTGGAGGCGCATCTAATCCTGCATAATATGCAACAGTGTTTCAGCACGCGGTAAAATCTTCTTAAAATAGAAAGCTGCTAGCTGCTGCTTTTGTTGTTTCACTTCATTCGGCAAGTCAGCATGTTGCAGTGCATCAATTTGCTTGAGCCATACATAACCGTATAGCAGATAGCCTGTCAGCGTCATAAAGTCATAAGCAAACTCAGCAAGTACAGCTTTATCCTGTTGTGACCGGTTTAACAGCGATGCTGTTAGTGTCCGGGTTCTTTCTACATAGGTCGCTAACTGAGGATGCCACTGAATCGACGGATCCAGCCAATTTCCGATATCGGTAAACAAGCTAAATAATACAGCGCCATTGTCAGCCGCGACTTTACGCAGCATAAAATCAGCAGCCTGAATGCCATTGGTGCCTTCGTATATCTGTGCGATCCGTACATCCCGTACCAGTTGCTCCATACCCCACTCTTTGATGTAACCATGGCCACCAAACACTTGCTGTGCCTGCACTGTGCACTCAAGACCGAGATCGGTCATAAAAGCTTTGGCGATAGGTGTCAGTAAATTGGCAAATTGCTGCCCCTTTACATCACCACTGTATTTCGCCTTATCCAGTTGCAGCGCTACCCAGGTCGAAAAACTGCGACCTGCTTCATTCAGCGACTGAATGGTATAGAGCATACGCTGCACATCAGGGTGCCGGATAATAGGCTCAGCTTTATTCGCATCACGTTCGGTAATACGCCCTTGCAGACGGTCATTGGCATAGGCCAAGGCATTTTGCCCAGCCCGTTCGGCGGCACCCAGCCCCTGACTGCCCATGGCCAGCCGTTCGTAATTCATCATGGTAAACATCGCTGCCAGGCCTTTATGCGGCTCACCCAGCAAGTAGCCGACCGCACCATCGAAGTTCATCACGCAAGTTGCGGAAGCATGAATACCCATTTTATGTTCGACAGAGCCACAATGCAGTGCATTGCGCTGCCCTGGCTTACCGCCAGCATCCGGTAAAAACTTAGGCACAATAAAGAGCGAAATACCACGGCTACCAGCTGGTGCATCCGGCAGCTTGGCCAGTACCAGATGAATGATGTTATCTGTTAAATCATGCTCGCCGGCGGTGATAAATATTTTACTGCCGCTAATGCGGTAACTGCCATCCGTTTGCGGCTCTGCTTTAGTACGCATTAGGCCAAGGTCCGATCCTGCGTGGCTTTCTGTTAAACACATGGTCGCTGACCATTCGCCACTGTAAAGCTTTGGCAAGTACAAGGCTTTCACCTCGTCGCTGGCGTATTGCTGCAAGGTGACGCAGGCTCCTGCTGTAAGGCCTGGATAAAGTGAAAAGGCAATGTCAGCACTGCACATCATTTCATCCAACATCATGGACAATACTTTGGGCATGCCCATGCCACCGTATTCGGGATCGCCACTAAAGCCAGCCCAACCACCTTCGCACCAGGCCTGATAACAGGCTTTGTAATGCTCTGGAGTACTAACTTCGCCCTGGTCTAGTGATACTCCGGTTTGATCAGCCAGTTGGCATTGAGGCGCAATTTGCTGTTCACAAATCTTGGCAGCTTCCTGCAAAATGGCTTGTGCTGTCTCTGGCTCCAATTGTTCTGCCAGTGCTGGTACCTGTTGCCAATGTTGCTGGACCTGCCAGACATCGAACAACTGAAATTGCATATCATTGAGTGGGGCTTGGTATTGGCTGCTCATGAAGCACTCCTAACTGGACGGATCTGTTAGTTAGCTTCGCACAAGCCGAGCTTTCAAACAAGTGTTTGAATTTACCGAATAGCAAATTCAGCACAAAAAAAAGGCCCCTTACGGAGCCTTCTTCTTACATCACCGGCAATTAAGCGATGATTTTTGATACCACGCCCGCACCTACAGTACGGCCGCCTTCACGGATTGCAAAACGCAGACCTTCGTCCATTGCGATTGGAGCAATCAGCTCTACCACGAACTTCAGGTTGTCGCCTGGCATTACCATCTCTACGCCTTCTGGCAGCTCTACCGCACCAGTTACGTCAGTAGTACGGAAATAGAACTGTGGACGGTAGCCTTTGAAGAATGGCGTGTGACGGCCACCTTCGTCTTTTGACAATACGTACACTTCACCTTCGAACTTGGTGTGTGGCTTGATAGAACCTGGCTTCGCCAGAACCTGACCACGCTCTACGTCTTCACGCTTGGTACCACGCAACAGCGCACCTACGTTCTCACCTGCACGGCCTTCGTCCAGCAGCTTACGGAACATTTCAACGCCGGTACAAGTCGTCTTGGTGGTATCACGGATACCTACAATCTCTACTTCCTCACCAACTTTGATGATGCCCTGCTCAACACGACCTGTTACTACAGTTCCGCGACCAGCAATTGAGAATACGTCTTCGATTGGCATGATGAATGGCTTATCAATCGCACGTACCGGCTCTGGGATGTACGTGTCTAACGCTTCGCCCAGCTCCAGGATTTTCTTTTCCCACTCTGCATCGCCTTCCAGCGCTTTCAGAGCTGAACCCTGAATCACTGGCAGATCGTCGCCTGGGAAGTCGTAGTCAGACAGCAACTCACGCACTTCCATCTCGACCAGCTCTAACAGCTCTTCATCATCAACCATGTCACACTTGTTCATGAACACGATGATGAAAGGTACACCTACCTGACGAGACAGCAGGATGTGCTCACGCGTCTGTGGCATAGGACCGTCAGTCGCGGCAACTACCAGAATCGCGCCGTCCATCTGCGCAGCACCAGTGATCATGTTTTTCACGTAGTCAGCGTGACCCGGGCAATCTACGTGCGCGTAGTGGCGGGTTGGCGTGTCGTATTCTACGTGTGAGGTATTGATGGTAATACCACGGGCTTTTTCTTCAGGTGCTTTGTCGATTTGATCAAAAGCAAATGCCTGACCGCCGTAAGTCTTTGCCAACACGTTCGTGATAGCTGCAGTCAGAGTTGTTTTACCGTGGTCAACGTGGCCGATAGTGCCTACGTTTACGTGCGGTTTTACGCGTTCAAATTTAGCCTTAGCCATTTATAGACCCTTCTTAGTCAAATGTAGGGCCCGGCGTACCGGGCCTGATTTAATCGTTAACCTGCTTTGCGTGCAGCAATAATTGCTTCTTTCACGTTGTTTGGTGCTTCTGCGTAGTTCAATGGTTCCATTGAGTACGAAGCACGACCCTGTGATAAAGAGCGCATATGAGTAGCATAACCAAACATTTCAGACAGTGGCACGTTGGCGTCGATAATTTTCATACCGCCAGGTGCATCTTCCATGCCGTTGATCATACCGCGGCGGCGGTTTAAATCGCCAACCAGATCACCCATGAACTCTTCAGGCGTAACCACTTCTACTTTCATGATAGGCTCAAGGATAACAGGCGACGCCTGCAAAGCACCTTTTTTGAAGCCCATAGAAGCAGCAATTTTAAACGCCATTTCATTGGAGTCAACATCGTGGTAAGAACCGTCATACACGGTTACTTTGACATCGATTACCGGATAACCAGCCAGGATACCGTTCTTCATCTGCTCCTGAACGCCTTTATCCACCGCAGGGATGTATTCTTTTGGAATAACACCACCCACGACTTCGTTGACGAACTGGTAGCCACCACCTTCTTCCATCGGCTCGATGCGCAACCAACAGTGACCAAACTGACCACGGCCACCGGACTGACGAACAAACTTGCCTTCGACTTCGGTTTTGCCACGAATGGTCTCGCGGTAAGAAACCTGTGGTTTACCCACGTTGGCTTCTACTTTGAATTCACGACGCATCCGGTCGACGATGATGTCCAGGTGCAATTCACCCATACCAGAGATGATGGTCTGGCCTGTTTCTTCATCGGTATGCACACGGAAGGATGGATCTTCAGCAGCCAGTTTGCCCAGCGCAACGCCCATCTTTTCCTGATCCGCCTTGGTTTTTGGCTCTACCGCAACCGAGATAACCGGCTCAGGGAACTCCATCCGCTCAAGAATGATCGGGTTGTCGATATCACACAGGGTATCACCTGTGGTGGTATCTTTCAGACCAATAGCAGCAGCGATGTCGCCAGCCAGTACTTCTTTGATCTCTTCACGGCTGTTAGCGTGCATCTGCACAATACGACCGATACGCTCTTTCTTCATCTTGACCGAGTTGTAAACACCAGAGCCAGATTCAACCACACCGGAGTAAACCCGGAAGAAAGTCAAAGTACCAACGAATGGGTCAGTGGCAATTTTAAATGCCAGCGCAGCAAAAGGCTCGTTGTCGTCAGACTTACGGATACCTTCGCTTTCATCTGGTAAAATACCACGGATGGCTTTTACTTCGGTTGGCGATGGCAGGAAGTAGATCACGTTGTCCAGCATGGCCTGAACACCTTTGTTTTTAAAGGCAGAACCACACTGTACCAATACCACTTCGTTGCGCAGAGTTAATTCACGCAGTGCAGCACGGATCTCTTCTTCAGTGAACTCGTCACCTTCCAGATAGCGTTCCATCAGCTCTTCGTTGGCTTCAGCGGCTGCTTCGACCATGTTCTGACGCCACTCCTGACACTCTTCCAGCATATCCGCAGGGATATCCTCGTAAGTGAAGGTCATTCCTTGATCTTCTTCGTTCCAGTTGATGGTTTTCATCTTGATCAGGTCAACTACACCTTTAAAGTCATCTTCCGCGCCGATAGGCAACTGGATAGGGACTATGGTGCTGTTCAGACGAGAACGTGCCTGCTCAACAACGCGCAGGAAGTTGGCACCGGTACGGTCCATCTTGTTGACGAAGATCATCCGCGGAACTTCGTACTTGTTGGCCTGACGCCAAACCGTCTCAGTTTGCGGCTGAACACCTGATGAGCCACACAGTACAACGACAGCACCATCCAGTACCCGCAGTGAACGTTCAACTTCAACAGTAAAGTCAACGTGTCCTGGAGTATCGATCAAGTTAATGCGGTGCTCATCGAACTGTTGTTGCATACCAGACCAGAAGGCTGTGGTAGCAGCAGAAGTAATGGTAATACCACGCTCCTGCTCCTGCTCCATCCAGTCCATGGTCGCAGCGCCATCATGTACTTCACCAATTTTATGGGATAAGCCGGTATAAAACAGGATCCGCTCAGAGGTCGTAGTTTTACCCGCGTCCACGTGAGCACAGATACCGATGTTGCGGTAGCGTTCTATTGGGGTTTTACGTGCCACAATACACTCCTATTAAATTAGTTCAGCTTACCAGCGGAAGTGAGCAAACGCTTTGTTTGCTTCTGCCATACGGTGGACGTCTTCACGCTTCTTAACCGCAGAACCTTTGTTCTCAATGGCATCCAGCATTTCACCAGCCAAACGCTGGGACATAGATTTTTCACCACGTTTACGGGCCGCTTCAACTAACCAGCGCATTGCTAAGGCATTGCGACGAACAGGACGAACTTCACAGGGTACCTGGTAGGTAGAACCACCAACCCGACGTGATTTAACTTCGACCGTTGGACGAATGTTATCCAGTGCTACTTCAAACAAATCGATGTGTTCTTTCTTCGATTTAGTAGCTGCAATTTCTAATGCGCCGTATACGATTGATTCGGCGATGGACTTTTTACCGTCGACCATCACGACATTGACAAACTTAGCCAGTAACTCACTTCCGAACTTAGGATCTGGAAGGATTTTACGTTGACCTATAACGCGTCTTCTTGGCATTCGAAACTCCGATTGCTTCAGGTGATTCCAAAACTTTAATAAATAAAGTCGTTTAGTTTGGCCTTACTAACGGAGTTCCGTTACGATTTGGGCCGTTTGGCGCCGTACTTAGAACGGCCTTGTTTACGATCTTTTACGCCAGCACAGTCTAAGGTGCCGCGTACGGTGTGATAACGCACACCTGGTAAGTCTTTGACCCGGCCACCACGGATCAGGACCACACTGTGCTCCTGCAGGTTGTGACCTTCACCACCAATGTATGAGCTTACTTCGAAGCCATTGGTCAGACGAACACGACATACTTTACGCATAGCTGAGTTCGGCTTTTTAGGTGTAGTGGTATAAACACGGGTACAAACACCACGCTTTTGTGGACAAGCTTCCAAAGCAGGAACGTTGCTCTTCGCAAGTTTCTCCTGCCGTGGCTTGCGCACGAGCTGGTTAATTGTTGCCATTAAATACTCCTGGTTAATTGATACCCAATAAACGTGAAAAATCCGCACCCCAAAAATGGGGTCGCGGAATTCTAATGGTCAAGCTTTGAGCTGTCAAGTTTCAGTGCAATCTGCTGCCATTTTAAGCAGCAGATTAACAACCTTACTTAATCGTCGTTACCTGACATATCCATGTTCAGTGCATCGGTCAAGGCCTGTTCAGCCACTTCTGCACTCATGGTTGGTTCTGCCGTTTCAGCCGTAGCTTTTTGACGTTGACGCAGGCGGTTCTGGTGATACGCAAAACCAGTACCAGCCGGGATCAGTCGTCCGACAATAACGTTTTCTTTCAAGCCACGCAGCTGATCAATCTTGCCGCCTACGGCCGCTTCGGTCAGGACACGGGTGGTCTCCTGGAACGATGCAGCAGAGATAAACGAATCGGTCGATAGAGAAGCCTTAGTAATACCCAACAATACACGCTCGTATTGAGCTGGAATTTTGCCTTCTGCTTCCAATGCGCGATTCGAAATATTCACGCGTGCAAACTCAGCTTGTTCGCCTTCAAGAAATTCGCTGTCACCTGGGTTGGTAATCACACACTTACGCAGCATCTGACGAATGATATTCTCGATGTGCTTATCGTTAATCTTAACCCCTTGCAGGCGATAGACTTCCTGGACTTCATTCACAATGTAACTGGCCACATGGTGAATACCACGCAGACGCAGAATATCGTGCGGTGACTCCGGGCCTTCCGAGATAACTTCACCCTTCTCAATACGCTCGCCTTCGAACACATTGATCTGGCGCCATTTCGGGATCATCTCTTCATGAACATCACCCTGTTGTGGCGTGATAATCAAGCGGCGCTTGCCTTTGGTTTCCTTACCGAAGCTGATGACACCAGAGATTTCTGCCAGAATGGCAGGGTCTTTTGGTTTACGGGCTTCAAACAAGTCGGCCACCCGTGGCAGACCACCGGTAATATCACGTGTTTTCGAGCTTTCCTGTGGAATCCGAGCCAAGACATCACCCGGCTGAGCCGTTGCACCATCACGGATTTCAATGGTGGTGAAGCTTGGCAGGCGAATTTCCTGCAGGCCACCATCGTCTGTTGCCAGGATAAGCTTCGGCTCTTTCGCATTGGCTTTGGCCAGATCTTTTACCACAGTACGGGTCAGACCGGTCAGCTCGTCCTGCTGAATCTCAGTGTTGGTATCATCCACATCACTGAAACTTACTTTGGCGCTGCGTTCTACGATGATCGGATGGGAATGCGGATCCCAGGTAGCAACAATCTGACCAGCGGCCGTTTTGCTGTTGTCATCCACTTGCATCACTGAACCGTATGGCAGCTTGTAACGCTCTTTCTCACGGCCCAGCTCATCGAAAATAGTCACTTCGGCTGAACGTGACGTAATGACAATTTTGTCATCGACGTTGCGCACAAACTTGGCGTTATGCAGTTTCAGCGTACCAGCGGTTTTTACCTGCACACTGCTTTCAGCTGAAGCACGCGAGGCCGCACCACCGATGTGGAAGGTACGCATCGTCAACTGAGTACCAGGCTCACCGATGGACTGAGCAGCGATAACACCAACCGCCTCGCCCTGATTAATCAGGTGACCACGAGCCAGATCGCGGCCATAGCATTTGGCACAGACACCAAAGTCGGTATTACAGGTGATTACTGAACGCACATTGACTTCGTCAATGGAATGCTGCTCCAACAAATCACACAGCTTTTCATCCAGCATGGTGCCATCAGCGATCAGGACCTCTTCAGTGCCCGGAATAACCACATCGCCCAGTACAACACGGCCCAGTACCCGCTCACGCAGGCCTTCCACCACGTCGCCACCTTCGATCAATGGCTTCATCCAGATACCTTCCGTGGTACCACAATCGTCTTCGGTTACTACCAGATCCTGTGCCACGTCAACCAGACGACGGGTCAGATAACCGGAGTTTGCTGTTTTCAATGCAGTATCAGCCAAACCTTTACGCGCACCGTGCGTAGAGATGAAGTACTGCAGTACGTTCAGACCTTCACGGAAGTTCGCAGTAATTGGCGTTTCGATGATGGAGCCATCCGGCTTCGCCATCAGGCCCCGCATCGCAGACAACTGACGGATCTGAGCTGGTGAACCCCGGGCGCCGGAGTCAGCCATCATGTAGACCGAGTTGAAGGATTGCTGCTCGGTTTCATTGCCGTCGCGGTCAATCACTTTCTCTTTTGACAGGTTGTCCATCATAGCTTTGGACAAGGTTTCATTGGCAGTTGACCAAATATCGATAACCTTGTTGTATTTCTCACCACCAGTGACCAAACCTTGTTGGAACTGATCCTGGATTTCAGCCACCTCAGCTTCAGCAGCTTCGATGATATCTTTCTTCGCATCCGGGATCACCATGTCGTCGATACCAACAGACACGCCTGACAACATCGCGTAGTGGAAGCCGGTGTACATGATTTGGTCAGCCAGGATAACGGTATCCTTCAGACCAATCTTTCGGTAAGCACCATTTAACAAACGCGAAATTTGCTTTTTACCCATCGCCTGGTTCACTGAAGCAAACTCAAGGCCGGTTGGTAAAATGGAATACAAAATAGCTCGGCCAACGGTGGTGTCATGCACACCGGTGGTGGTAGTGCGATTGCCTTCTTCGTCAGAAACGATTTCAGTGATCCGCACTTTGACTTTGGCATGCAAGGATGCATGACCGCCACGATAGGCTTTTTCAGCTTCTTTCGGACTCTTGAATAACATGCCCTCGCCTTTGGCGTTCACCGCTTCACGCGTCATGTAATACAAGCCCAATACAACGTCCTGTGAAGGAACGATGATAGGTTCACCGTTGGCAGGCGATAACACGTTGTTGGTCGACATCATCAGGGCGCGCGCTTCCAGCTGAGCTTCCAGCGTCAGCGGCACGTGCACAGCCATTTGGTCACCGTCGAAGTCGGCGTTGTAGGCCGCACACACCAAGGGATGCAGCTGAATGGCTTTACCTTCAATCAGTACCGGCTCAAAAGCCTGGATACCAAGACGGTGCAAAGTTGGTGCACGGTTCAACAGGACCGGATGCTCACGAATAACTTCGTCCAGTACGTCCCAAACGGCGCCTTCTTCACGCTCAACCATCTTCTTAGCTGCTTTGATGGTGGTGGCCAGGCCACGACCTTCCAGCTTGCCATAAATGAATGGCTTGAACAGCTCTAGCGCCATCTTCTTCGGCAGACCGCACTGGTGCAGACGCAAGGTAGGACCTACGGTAATGACCGAACGGCCCGAGTAATCGACCCGCTTACCCAACAGGTTCTGACGGAAACGACCCTGCTTACCTTTGATCATATCGGCCAAAGATTTCAGTGGGCGCTTGTTGGTACCGGTAATAGCACGGCCACGACGACCATTATCCAGCAGCGCATCGACCGACTCTTGCAACATCCGCTTTTCGTTGCGGACAATGATATCCGGCGCAGACAAGTCCAGCAGGCGCTTCAGACGGTTGTTCCGGTTGATGACGCGGCGGTACAGATCGTTCAAATCCGAGGTAGCAAAACGGCCGCCATCCAGCGGTACCAAAGGACGCAGATCCGGTGGCAGCACTGGCAGTACTGTCATGATCATCCACTCAGGCTTGTTGCCAGAGGTATGGAAGGCTTCCATCAGCTTTAACCGCTTGCTGATTTTCTTGCGCTTGGTTTCCGAGTTGATGGTTGGCAACTCTTCGCGCATCATTTTGATTTCGGTGGCCAGTTCTAAATCACGTAACAGATCCAGAATGGCTTCTGCACCCATTTTGGCTTCGAACTCGTCGCCGTGCTCTTCCAGCACATCCAGGTACTCTTCTTCGGTCAGCATCTGACGACGCTCCAAAGACGTCATGCCTGGCTCGGTAACCACATAAGATTCGAAATACAACACCCGCTCAATATCACGCAGGGTCATATCAAGCAACAAGCCAATGCGGCTTGGCAGGGATTTCAAAAACCAGATATGGGCAACCGGGCTGGCCAGCTCGATATGCCCCATACGCTCGCGACGCACCTTGGTCAGAGTGACTTCAACGCCACACTTCTCACAAATGACACCACGATGCTTTAAACGCTTGTACTTACCGCACAAACACTCGTAATCTTTTACCGGCCCAAAGATACGGGCACAAAACAAGCCGTCACGCTCAGGCTTAAAGGTCCGGTAGTTGATGGTTTCAGGCTTTTTCACTTCACCAAATGACCAGGAACGGATCATATCCGGTGAGGATAAACCGATTTTGATCACATCAAACTCTTCGGTCTTTGTTTGTTGTTTCAGAAACTTTAATAAGTCTTTCACCTTAGCTCTCCTGTAAGAGGGTAAACCGATGGAGCCTGCTGCCAGGCTCCATCACGCCATGGAACGTGGGGCTTATTCCTCTTCCAATTCGATATTGATCCCGAGCGAACGGATTTCTTTCATCAGTACGTTGAACGACTCTGGCATGCCAGGCTCCATCCGGTGGTCGCCATCCACGATGTTTTTATACATCTTAGTACGGCCATTGACGTCATCCGATTTCACCGTCAGCATTTCCTGCAGGGTGTAAGCGGCACCGTAAGCTTCCAGTGCCCAGACTTCCATCTCACCGAAGCGCTGACCACCGAACTGCGCCTTACCACCCAACGGCTGCTGGGTAACCAGGCTGTAAGAGCCGGTAGAACGGGCATGCATTTTGTCATCAACCAGGTGGTTCAGCTTCAGCATGTACATGTAACCAACCGTGACTTTACGCTCAAAGGCATTGCCGGTACGGCCATCGTACAAAGTGATCTGACCGCTGGATGGCAGGTCTGCCAGCTCCAACAACTCTTTGATCTCAGACTCTTTGGCACCGTCGAACACTGGTGTGGCAATAGGTAAACCTTTGCGCAGGTTGTTGGCCAACCGCACCACTTCATCATCGCTGAAGGTAGTGATATCGACTTGCTGACGCGACTCGCCCAAGCTGTATGCGCGTTGTAGGAACTCACGCAGCTCGCCAATTTCACGCTGCTCTTGCAGCATGGTATCGATTTTCTCACCGATGCCGCGTGCTGCAAGTCCCAGGTGGGTTTCCAGGATCTGACCAATGTTCATCCGCGATGGAACACCCAGCGGGTTCAGCACGATATCGACCGGACGACCACGCTCATCGTATGGCATGTCTTCCACTGGTACGATGGTGGAGATAACACCCTTGTTACCATGGCGACCGGCCATCTTGTCACCCGGCTGAATACGACGCTTCACTGCCAGATAGACTTTAACGATTTTCAGCACACCAGGTGCCAAATCATCACCCTGGCTGATTTTACGGCGCTTCACTTCGAACTTCTTGTCGTACTCGGCACGAATTTCTTCGTACTGGGCCGCCAGTTGCTCCAGATCACTTTGCTTCTGATCATCGCTGATGCTCTGGTTAAACAAGCCATCACCTTTTAACGTCGCCAGCTTGGCACGGTCAACACCAGCAGATTCCAGCAGGTTGCGAGCACGCTCGAAAATACCTTGCTCCAGGATACGGAACTCTTCATTCAGATCTTTTTTGGCCTGACGAATTTCCATGTCCTCAATTTCACGGGCACGTTGATCTTTTTCCACGCCATCACGGGTAAAGACCTGCACGTCGATGACAGTTCCGTTGACAGAGTTAGGCACCCGCAGCGAGGTATCTTTCACGTCAGAGGCTTTTTCACCGAAGATAGCACGCAACAGTTTTTCTTCTGGCGTTAGCTGGCTTTCGCCTTTTGGCGTCACCTTACCGACCAGAATATCGCCGCTCTTCACTTCAGCACCAATGTAAACGATACCGGCTTCGTCCAGCTTCGACAGGGCAGACTCACCGACATTCGGAATATCGGCGGTAATTTCTTCCGGCCCAAGCTTGGTATCACGAGCAATACAGCTTAGTTCCTGAATATGGATGGTAGTCAGGCGGTCTTCTTCAACCAGACGCTCGGACAACAAAATCGAGTCTTCGAAGTTGTAACCATTCCACGGCATAAATGCCACACGCAGGTTTTGACCCAGTGCCAATTCACCCAAATCGGTAGACGGGCCATCAGCCAGCACATCGCCACGTTCAACTGGCTCGCCCTGGCTAACGCATGGACGCTGGTTGATACAGGTGTTCTGGTTGGAACGGGTGTACTTGGTCAGGTTGTAGATGTCGATACCGGCTTCACCGGCTACCATTTCATCTTCATGTACCTTCACCACGATACGGCTGGCATCGACATAGTCGATGGTACCGCCACGCTTAGCCACCACAGTAACACCGGAGTCTTTCGCAACCACGCGCTCAACACCGGTACCTACCAATGGCTTATCTGCCCGCAGAGTAGGTACTGCCTGACGTTGCATGTTCGAGCCCATCAAAGCCCGGTTGGCATCGTCGTGCTCAAGGAATGGGATCAATGCAGCTGCCACAGATACGATTTGCTGTGGTGCAACATCCATGTACTGGACTTGATCAGCTGGCATCAGCGTGAATTCATTTTTGTGACGGCACGGTACCAACTCTTCCACCAGACGATTTTCATCGCTCAGCTCAGCGTTGGCCTGCGCAATCACAAAATTGCCTTCTTCAATCGCTGACAGGAAATCAACTTCGTCGGTCACCACGCCATTTTCAATACGGCGATACGGCGTTTCCAGGAAACCATACTCGTTGGTTTGAGCAAACATTGACAAAGAGTTGATCAGACCGATGTTTGGACCTTCCGGCGTCTCGATAGGACAAACCCGACCGTAGTGTGTTGGATGCACGTCACGGACTTCAAAGCCGGCGCGCTCACGGGTCAAACCGCCCGGGCCAAGCGCAGAAATACGACGCTTGTGGGTCACTTCCGACAATGGGTTGTTCTGATCCATAAACTGCGACAGCTGGCTGGAGCCAAAGAACTCTTTCACCGCAGCAGAAATTGGCTTGGCATTGATCAAGTCTTGTGGCATCACAGCATCCAGATCGCCTAATGACAGACGCTCTTTCACCGCACGCTCAACCCGAACCAGGCCAACGCGGAACTGGTTCTCGGCCATTTCACCCACAGAGCGGATACGGCGGTTACCCAGGTGATCGATGTCATCGACATCGCCTTTACCATTACGAATGTCGATTAGGACCTTCATCACCGCCAGGATGTCGTCTTTCGACAACACACCTTCGCCAGTATTTTCATCAAAACCAACGCGGCGGTTAAACTTCATCCGGCCGACGGTGGACAGATCGTAGCGATCTTCCGAGAAGAACAGATTATCAAACAGAGTTTCGGCCGCATCACGTGTTGGTGGTTCACCAGGACGCATCATGCGGTATATTTCAACCAGAGCTTCGATCCGGTTCGAGCTTGGATCAATACGCAAGGTCTCAGAAATGTAAGGACCTTGATCCAGGTCGTTGATGTACAAAGTTTCAAAACTGGTGTAACCGGCTTTTGCCAATTGCGCAAGCAGCTCAAGATTTAACTCGGCATTGGCTTCAGCGATAATTTCGCCGGTGCCTTCGTCGACGTAGTTTTTCGCCAGTACCCGACCAATCAGATACTCAGCCGGTACTTCCATCATGGTCAGGCCGGTTTTTTCCAGCTGGCGGACGTGACGGGCAGTAATACGACGGCCCTGCTCAACAATGACTTCACCATCGTTATCGATGATATCAAAAGCGGCAGTTTCACCACGCAAACGGCTAGGCACGACTTCCATCATGAACTTGCCGTCCTGGATATCAAAACGGGTGTTCTCAAAGAAAGTTGTTAAAATGGTTTCGGTATCGAAATCCAGCGCCCGCAACAAAATCGTTGCTGGTAGTTTACGGCGGCGGTCAATACGGACAAAGAGGTTGTCTTTGGCGTCGAATTCGAAGTCCAGCCAGGAGCCACGGTATGGAATCACCCGCGCGTTGTACAATACCTTGCCGGAAGAATGCGTTTTGCCGCGGTCGTGATCAAAGAACACACCCGGGCTACGATGCAGCTGAGAAACGATCACCCGCTCAGTACCATTGATCACAAAGGTACCGTTCTCGGTCATCAGTGGGATTTCCCCCATGTAGACTTCCTGCTCGCGGATGTCTTTGATGGTGCCTGGTGCTTCTTTATCAAACAACACCATGCGCAGTTTCACCCGCAGCGGTGCTGAGTAAGTGACACCACGGATTTGGCATTCTTTCACATCAAAAACAGGTTCCCCGATGCGGTAGCTGACGTACTGCAATTCCGCGCTGCCAGAGTAGCTTTTGATGGGAAAAACAGAGCGAAATGCCGCTTCCAGGCCATAATCACCTTCTGGATCAGGCTCGATAAATTTGTTGAAAGATTCGATCTGAATCGACAACAGGTATGGCACATCCAATACTTCTGGACGTTTGCCGAAGTCCTTACGGATACGTTTCTTCTCAGAATAAGAGTAAGTCATGGGGTTCCTCAGCTTGCTGATTTTTTTCCCAACTGCCCTGCGGGCGGCTTTATATGGCAATAGCTGGTTGCCATTTGGGGTGGGGAAATCAAAGTCCCACAGCGCAAAAAGGCCGGTGATTAATTCATCACCAGCCCGGCCTGCTTAACAGGCAGTAAGACGGGTCAAGCCCGAATTACTTAACTTCAACAGACGCACCAGCGGCTTCAAGTTCTTTCTTGAGCGCTTCGGCTTCGTCTTTAGAAACGCCTTCCTTGATTGGAGCTGGAGCGCTCTCAACCAGATCTTTCGCTTCTTTCAGGCCCAGGCCTGTAGCGCCACGTACTGCTTTGATCACAGCAACTTTGTTAGCGCCTACGCCAGCCAGAACAACGTTGAACTCGGTTTGCTCTTCAGCAGCAGCACCGGCATCGCCAGCAGCTACAGCAACTGCCGCAGCAGCAGATACACCGAACTTTTCTTCCATAGCGCTAACCAGCTCTACTACGTCCATGACAGACATTTCAGCGATAGCGTCTAGAATTTGGTCTTTAGTTACAGACATGACAAATTCCTACATTAAACGGCATTTAGCCTACATTAAACTCTTAATTGCACACAGCGTAAATTACGCTGCCTGCTGCTCTTTTTGCTCGCGAACCGCGGCAATGGTACGTACCAATTTGCCAGCTGCTGCTTCTTTCATCGTGCTCATCAGACGTGCCAATGCTTCCTCGTACGTAGGTAGCGTTGCTAACACATCGATACTGACGGTTTCACCGTTGAAGGCGGCACCTTTGAGCTCAAACAGCTTCTCTTCTTTGGCAAAGTCTTTAAAAAGACGTGCCGCTGCACCTGGGTGCTCGTTAGAGAAAGCAATTAACGTTGGGCCAACAAAAGTTTCGCTCAGACACTCGAAGGAGGTGCCTTGCACTGCACGACGGGCCAGGGTATTACGCACAACGCGCATCCAGACACCATTAGCACGAGCTTGCTTACGCAAACTAGTGATTTTATCGACAGTAACACCACGAGCATCAGCGACTACGGCAGAAAGAGCACCAGTTGCGGCTTGCTGGACTTCAGCAACAATTGCTTTTTTGTCATCAAGCTTAATCGCCATTGGCTCTTAACTCCTGGTTCATCCAGACAAATGCCTGGCTTTCCAACACATCACCGGCACAATGCCGGTGCGCGATTTACGGTGAGAGCCAGAAGAGTTTAAATACAATTCTGGGGCTAACACCGTCTGCGTAGGCAGTCATTAAGCAACAGCATGCTGTTGCACCTACGGTCTCGGACGGAAGCGGCCACTTTGCAAGCAAAACAACCACTTCTACCCTAAAAAAAGAACGCGGGATTATATCGCAACCCCTGCCATTCTGTAAAGCACCATTTCTTCGGAGCTTAGACCTGAGAAGCCAGGGAAGCCTGGTTCAGGGCAATACCTGCACCCATGGTCGAAGAAATCGTGACTTTCTTGATGAAAACACCTTTCGCAACGGATGGCTTAGCACGTTTCAGTGCTACCAGCAGAGCTTCCAGGTTTTCTTTCAATTTGTCTGCGTCAAAATCCACTTTACCGATGGTAGTGTGGATGATGCCGTTTTTGTCGTTGCGGTAACGAACCTGACCAGCTTTAGCGTTTTTCACTGCTTCGGCTACGTTAGGGGTAACAGTACCGGTTTTTGGGTTTGGCATCAGGCCGCGTGGACCTAAGATCTGGCCCAAGGCACCGACCACACGCATAGCGTCTGGAGAGGCAATCACCACGTCAAAGTTCATTTCGCCTTTTTTGACCTGTTCGGCCAAATCTTCCATCCCTACGATATCCGCACCGGCAGCTTTAGCAGCTTCGGCGTTGGCACCCTGAGTGAATACAGCAACACGAACATCACGACCAGTACCGTGAGGCAGTACGGTAGCACCACGCACGTTTTGATCAGACTTACGGGCATCGATACCCAAATTTACCGCTACATCAACGCTTTCAACGAACTTAGCAGTTGCCAGTTCTTTCAGCAGAGTGACTGCATCCTGAAAATCGTATTCACGAGTGGAATCTACTTTTTCACGGATCAATTTTGCACGCTTTGATAATTTAGCCATGTCTTACCCCTCCACTACCAGGCCCATTGAACGAGCAGTACCAGCGATGGTACGCGCGGCAGCGTCGTGATCTGCAGCAGTCAGATCCGGCTCTTTCAATTTGACGATTTCGTCGATTTGCGCCTGAGTCACCTTACCAACTTTCTTGGTATTCGGCTGACCAGAACCGCTCTTCAAACCAGCGGCTTTCAGCAACAGAAAAGATGCTGGTGGCGTTTTGGTTTCGAAGGTGAAAGAACGATCGCTGTACACAGTGATCACAACTGGGATTGGCATGCCTTTTTCAATGGAATCTGTTTTGGCGTTGAAACCTTTACAGAATTCCATGATATTCACACCGTGTTGACCCAACGCTGGACCAACTGGTGGTGACGGGTTTGCCATACCGGCTTTTACCTGCAATTTAATTAATGCAGTGACTTTCTTTGCCATAGTACACCTCTGTATCGGGTCTTAGCCTCGTAAATGCGAGGACATTTACTCGAACGGCTCCCCTTGGTTAAAAAGGCCGCAGATCATAAAGCAATCGGCGGCCGGAATCAATGAATAAAATTTAGGCTTTTTCGACCTGACCAAACTCCAGATCGACCGGGGTAGAACGGCCAAAAATAAGCACAGACACTTTGACCCGACTCTTCTCGTAATCGACTTCTTCTACCACACCGTTGAAATCGGCAAATGGACCTTCAGTCACACGCACCACTTCACCAGCTTCAAACAGTGTTTTCGGCTTCGGTTTGTCGGCGTTGTCTTCCAGACGGTTCAGAATAATGTTGGCTTCTTTCTCAGAAATAGGTGCAGGACGATCCGAGGTGCCACCGATGAAGCCCAGTACCCGAGGTACACTCTTCACCAGATGCCAGCTTTCCTCACACATTTCCATTTGCACCAGCACGTAACCCGGGAAAAACTTCCGCTCGGATTTACGCTTTTGACCAGCGCGCATCTCCACCACTTCTTCAGTAGGGACTAATACTTCACCAAATTTATCTTCCATCTGATGGATTCGGATATGCTCACGCAGCGAGGTAGCTACCTTTTGCTCGAAGCCAGAAAAAGCCTGTACCACATACCAGCGCATCTTACCCGCCATGATTAAACTCCTACACCGGTGAAAAAGGATACGACCCGCAACAATATTGCATCAAGGCCCCAAAGCAGCAAGCCGACAATCAGCGTGGCAACCATCACAATAATGGTGGTTTGGGTGGTTTCCTGGCGGGTAGGCCAAACGACTTTACGTACTTCAGTACGAGCGTCCTTGGCAAAAGCAAGGAAAGTCTTGCCCTTGGCGGTCTGTGCTGCAACCAGCCCGGCAGCAGCCACCAAAACCACGATGGCAACGGCTCGCTCTAAGGTGCCGAAATCAAACATATAATTACCGACTACCACCAGTGACAGCAGCGCAAAAACGGCCAGCCACTTTACGGAATCCAGACTGCTTTTTGGGGTTTCACTCGTTGCACTCATGCTTACTTTCACCTCAGCTCGGCTTCGCCGATACATGCTTTCATCACAGCATCACAGATGCTCTGGATATGTTGGCAGGGGCAGAGGGATTCGAACCCCCAACCGTCGGTTTTGGAGACCGCTGTTCTACCAATTGGAACTATGCCCCTGCAAAAAACGGTTCACTGCTTTTAAGCAGTACTCAAAATAGCCGCTCATTATACTGCCTTCATAGGTTAAGGCAAGCCTAACCGGTAGCATTCAAAGCTTTTTCCATCTGAGACGGAAAAGGCCCCTTACGGAGCCTTCTTCTTACATCACCGGCAATTAAGCGATGATTTTTGATACCACGCCCGCACCTACAGTACGGCCGCCTTCACGGATTGCAAAACGCAGACCTTCGTCCATTGCGATTGGAGCAATCAGCTCTACCACGAACTTCAGGTTGTCGCCTGGCATTACCATCTCTACGCCTTCTGGCAGCTCTACCGCACCAGTTACGTCAGTAGTACGGAAATAGAACTGTGGACGGTAGCCTTTGAAGAATGGCGTGTGACGGCCACCTTCGTCTTTTGACAATACGTACACTTCACCTTCGAACTTGGTGTGTGGCTTGATAGAACCTGGCTTCGCCAGAACCTGACCACGCTCTACGTCTTCACGCTTGGTACCACGCAACAGCGCACCTACGTTCTCACCTGCACGGCCTTCGTCCAGCAGCTTACGGAACATTTCAACGCCGGTACAAGTCGTCTTGGTGGTATCACGGATACCTACAATCTCTACTTCCTCACCAACTTTGATGATGCCCTGCTCAACACGACCTGTTACTACAGTTCCGCGACCAGCAATTGAGAATACGTCTTCGATTGGCATGATGAATGGCTTATCAATCGCACGTACCGGCTCTGGGATGTACGTGTCTAACGCTTCGCCCAGCTCCAGGATTTTCTTTTCCCACTCTGCATCGCCTTCCAGCGCTTTCAGAGCTGAACCCTGAATCACTGGCAGATCGTCGCCTGGGAAGTCGTAGTCAGACAGCAACTCACGCACTTCCATCTCGACCAGCTCTAACAGCTCTTCATCATCAACCATGTCACACTTGTTCATGAACACGATGATGAAAGGTACACCTACCTGACGAGACAGCAGGATGTGCTCACGCGTCTGTGGCATAGGACCGTCAGTCGCGGCAACTACCAGAATCGCGCCGTCCATCTGCGCAGCACCAGTGATCATGTTTTTCACGTAGTCAGCGTGACCCGGGCAATCTACGTGCGCGTAGTGGCGGGTTGGCGTGTCGTATTCTACGTGTGAGGTATTGATGGTAATACCACGGGCTTTTTCTTCAGGTGCTTTGTCGATTTGATCAAAAGCAAATGCCTGACCGCCGTAAGTCTTTGCCAACACGTTCGTGATAGCTGCAGTCAGAGTTGTTTTACCGTGGTCAACGTGGCCGATAGTACCTACGTTTACGTGCGGTTTTACGCGTTCAAATTTAGCCTTAGCCATAATAAAAACCCTTCCTTTAACGGCGGTTCATGCAAAATATTAGGATGTAGTTACGAGAGATGAAACAAGAAGTGGTGCTGATACCCAGAATCGAACTGGGGACCTCATCCTTACCAAGGATGCGCTCTACCGCCTGAGCTATATCAGCATCGAAAATTGCTTGGAGCGGGCAGCGGGAATCGAACCCGCATCATCAGCTTGGAAGGCTGAGGTAATAGCCATTATACGATGCCCGCAATCTACTCGTAGCCATGGCTGACGAAAGTGGTGGAGGGGGAAGGATTCGAACCTTCGAAGGCTGAGCCGGCAGATTTACAGTCTGATCCCTTTGACCACTCGGGAACCCCTCCACTAATGGTGCCGCTTATCCGAGTCGAACGGATGACCTACTGATTACAAGTCAGTTGCTCTACCAACTGAGCTAAAGCGGCACAACGTCAGTGGGTGCGAATTCTAGTAGAATGATTTGGCAGGCGCAACAGAAAAAAAGCGAAAAGTGCAATTAAATGCATTGAATGCCCAATTCTTAGCCAAAACCCTGGTTTTCGGCTGTGTTCCCCTTTAACTATCAATAAAACGTCCAAGGCCATAAAATAGCAAATCAGGCTCCAATCGTAACGGGTACTGTTTCAGATACGACGCCAGCAACTGTGCATCACCACCTGTTAGTAACAACTGTTGCATCGGCTGCAACTGCCAGGCTTGGGCAATGGCTCCGAGCACAGCTACCAGACAACCATTCTGCAGGCACGACACCGTATCATCCCCAAGTGCCAAACGGGCCTGATGGGTATCGGCATTAAAAACTTTAGCCGTTTTTTGTACCACACTTTGCTGCTGTAGCTTCAAGCCGGGCAGGATCCAGCCCCCCAGATGCTGACCGGTAGCACTTAGCCAATCCAGAGTCACTGCCGTGCCGGCATCCACTACCAATACATCACTACCAGGCAGCAACCAATTGGCCCCAAGCATACCTAGCCAACGATCAACTCCAAGTAAATGGGGCTGGTTATAGCAATTCTGTACGCCAAAAATCTGGGCTTCACTTTCAATTTGGCGCCAGGGTTTATGCTGTAACTGCAACTGCTTTTTCAATGCCTGCACTTTATCCTGGCCTGCTACCGCCGCATAATACACAGCCTGTACTTTGGATACATCGACCTTATTGTTTTGCAAATCCAATCGCTGCATAGTACCCGCACAACTGGCCAGCATGGCTTTACTGCGCGTATTGCCAATATCAAGCAACAAATACATGATTCAGTTCTCCGCCCGCAAGCTTAGTTCGCCACCGTGAAATAGCTGCTTCTTACCCTGATTCTCTATCACCAGATTACCCTGTGCATCCACACCATGACAAATGCCGCGCACCAGTTGCTGCCCCTGCATTAATTGTACAGCTTGATTAGCAAATAAGTGTCGGCGATTGAACTCAGCCTGAAAAGGCGCAAAACCCTGCAATTCAAAGCGTCTTAGCTGCCCTGCGCAACGGCTTTGCAACCGAGCAACCAGCTGATTGCGATCCAAAGTGCCCAAGACCGAAGTTAGGTCAGCCCATGGTTGATCAATCTGACGCGCTGCCTGGCCGGCTGGCAACTGCACATTGATGCCAATCCCAATCACCAGTTGACAACGGCCATCGCTCTGCCCCGATAACTCAATCAAAATACCAGCCAGCTTTTTACCTGCTAAATAGATATCATTGGGCCACTTCAACTGCGGCGATAGTTGGTAATCTGCTTCCAGCATTTCAGCGACAGCTACCCCTACCACCAAACTAAGACCCATCGCTGCCTGAATGCCCTGCTCCAGTTGCCACGCCATAGAAAATGATAAACTGGCAGCAAAAGGGGAATACCACAGCCGGCCATGCCGCCCCCGACCCGCAGTTTGCGCTTCAGCAACTAACACCAGCCCCTTGGGTAGAACTTCCCCCTGCTGCAATCGTTGCATTAACTGCAAGTTGGTTGAATCGGTGATAGACAACACCTCAATTGGAGCACTGTCATCGCTTTGCCACTGCTGAATAGCTTCACGGTCCAAGAGCTGCAGTGGGGTAGCCAGACGGTAGCCTTTCCCTTTCACGCTAAAAATATCCAAGCCCAGCCGCTGCAACTGCTGCATATGATTAGCAATGGCTGTGCGACTTAACTGCAACTCTTTACCCAGCCAGCTCCCTGAATAGAATTGACCATCGTTTAAATACTGCAGCAGTCGCCGTTGAATTTGCCAGCTACTGTGTTCCGTCATGCCTGAGTTGCTCCAGCCGTTTGTGCCAACATGCCCACCAACTGAACTTCAGGCTCCAGTGCTACACCAAAGCGGGCCTGTACTTGCAATTGAATCGCTGCAATCAACTGCAGTAATTGTGAGGCTGTGCCGGCACCATAATTGACCAGTACCAGTGGTTGGCGGCTATAACAACCAATATCACCAAGCTTCTTCCCTTTGAACCCAGCCTGATCAATCAGCCAGGCGGCTGATAGTTTGCAGTAGCCATCGCTCTGCGTAAAAACAGGCAGTCCCGGATAGCGTATCTTCAGTGCCTGAGCCGCTTGTGCCGGTAGCAGCGGGTTTTTAAAAAAACTACCACAATTAGCCAATTCGTCAGGGTCCGGCAGCTTGGACCTGCGAATGGCCACCACCGCAGCAAACACTTGCTGTAGTGAGCAATCCTCCGCCAATTGATCCAGCCCCTGATAACTTAACACCCGCCGTGGACTTTTGGTCAGCTCCAGGCCTATCGCCACGATCACTCCCTTACCAGCCAGTTGATGCTTAAACACACTATCACGATAAGCAAAAGCGCACTCGTTCACGCTTAATCGCTGCAGTTGCTGGCTATCCCAATGATAAAAATCAACATACTGACAGCGGTCAGCTAACTCAACGCCATAAGCCCCAATATTTTGTACCGGAGCTGCACCAACGGAACCAGGGATCAAGGCTAGATTCTCCAGGCCCCATAACCCCTGCTCCACGCTCCAGCACACCAACTGATGCCAGTTGTGTCCCGCCTCTACATGCAGCAAAACGCGGTCGCCATCCAACTGGTTCAAAGCTTTGGCAGAGGCAACAAAACGACACAGTGGGGGCAGTTCATCACCCACAAAGATGGTATTACTGCCCTCCCCCTGCACCCGTGGCAAGGGCTTTAAGGGCACCTGGCGCAAATCATCCAGGTGCTGGCATTGGTAAACGGTCTCTAACCGGGCTGGCAGACGAAAGGTGGAGTAATCGCGTCCATCCTGCTGTACAAGGATTTCCATGGCTGGCTCAGAAGCTAAATCATTGGGTTATTCTAAACAAAGAGAGCAGGAAACACTACGCAGTTCGTTCAGCGCCATAGCGGATAAAATTCTGTTGCCGGAATTTTATCCGCCGCATACAATAGCAGCGCCAACAATCCGTTGGTTCCCAGAGTATCTACGTTTCTTACTTTATTTGCTTTTTCGTTCGGAGTCTTTATGCAACGACTGCGTGAATTGTCGCGTCGTGTTGAGGCTGTGTATGGCGAAATGGCGGACATCTACGCCGGTTACCAACAAGTGCGCGGTCTTCATTGCCGCAGTGGTTGTGGTGCCTGCTGCCTGCACCCAGAGATCGAAGCCTCGGTGCTGGATATGTTGCCGCTGGCAATGCACCTGTTTGATCAGGGCACGGCCGAATCCACACTGGCACAACTAGAAGCGGCCCCAGCTGGTAACAGCTGCCCGATGTACCAACCTTTATCCTTTGATGGCAAACAGGGGCAGTGCCGTATTTATCAATGGCGTCCGACTTTGTGCCGAACCTTTGGTGCCGCAGGTTATCGGGATAAGCATGGTAAAACGGCTTTATCCACCTGCAAAACCATTAAGCAGGAGCGCAGTAGTGCCTACGCCGAGACCTTGATCGCCATGGAGTTAGATCCGCCTCCGATGCTCAGTCATGCCCGCCAGCAGGTGGACCAACTGGACTACGAGTTAAGCAGAAGCAGCCTGCCAATTGCTGAAGCGATGCAGCTTGCCTTGTATAAAGTACTGTTTCAGGCCTGCTATTCGGAAGTGGCCCATGATCAGCGCATTGCTTAAAAGACGTTCAAGGCCACCTGATGACTAGCCACTTGTGGTAAGCCACTGGCTCAGTTTTTCATGCCAGAGACACAATCGAGTTTATGCTGCCGCCTGTCCAGGCGGTAAAAATGATCTGGAAATGTCAGGTGAAGCTTCTTACGTAACGACAAGCCCGGCTTGAACCAGTGTCTGCGGGCTATACTCTGAAGCTGTCGCCGCATCACTGCCGGCATGGTCTCATCACGGCCTGTATCTTTCCACAACTGGAACAGCAAATAGGCTAATCGCGCCTGAAATAAGCTGCGCCACAACTCAGGCATGTTTTGATAACACTGCCGCCGCTCAAGTGCCAGACTAAACTGGCGAATAGTTTCCACCTGTTCACTGCATACATTCGAGGTGGCATTGCTACCATGCACCCGATAGCCATACAACGGTAACCTCAGGTGATAGAGCGTTTTTGCCTGTTGGTACAAGGCAGGCAACGCCATTAAGTCTTCACAAAAGGCCACACCATGTGGAAAGCAAAAATCCGGGGCCATCGCTTTTCTGTACACTCGCATCCAGGGGTACCAGCGGTTTGCTTTGAACACTGCCGGAGCCATCTGCATACAACTGCGCATCCCATGATGCCGATGCAGATAACGTGGCTTGGCCTCAGAAAGCATGGGCAGTTCAACAAAACGTTTAAAGCCCAACTCAATCAGATCAGGCTGATATTGCCGTATCACCGACAACAGCTGCTCACTGTAACCATCCAGCAGTACATCGTCGGCATCAACAAAGCCAATATAGCTCCCTCTGGCATGCTGGATCCCCAGATTTCTGGCCGCACTGACTCCGGCGTTGGCTTGTTGCAGCAACTGATAGCGCTGCGGTGAAGGAGAAGCAGCCAGATGCTGTTGTGCTACAGCCAGACTGTTGTCCGTCGCTCCATCACAAACCAATACTACCTCCACACCTTCAATCAACTGCCTGGACAAAGAATCCAGCAGTGGCTTAAAGTGCATACCAACATTGTAAAAAGGAATGATAAGAGACAACAGCACATCCGACGACATAGATCACCAGCAAAAGCCTGATTAAAGGCCGCGAAATCTACCAGACCCGGACGAAAAAGGCAAAACCTTAAAACAATTCCTTAACTATAAGTACAAATCATAAAGTATGTTACTAAACAAGACAGTATCACAGAGTTACTACCAACAGATTTGGTACACAGTCCAGCAAATTCCCGCTGGCAAAGTCGCCAGCTATGGTCAAATTGCCGATTTAGCTGGCCTGCCCGGCCGCGCCCGGTTAGTCGGCAAAGCACTTGGCGCTGCGCCCAAAGAACTGGCACTTCCCTGGTACCGAGTACTACGCAGTGATCGCAGCCTGGCTTTTGCTGCAGGCTCAGACACAGCCAAACAACAACGTCAGTTATTGCAACAGGAAGGGGTGCTGCTGAAAAATAACCGGGTGCGCAAAGACGATCTCTGGCAACCGGATCTGATGGACTTGTTGTTTCGCTTAAAGTACTAAATCGCAGGCTGCTCTTCAGATTGACATGGTGTAACCACGCAAGCTGTCCGCTACCAACGGAAACTTCGCTCCACCACTTCACCATCCGCCAAACTCACCTGGCGATAGCTCAGCTGGCCGGTCGTTTTACCGCCGTTGAACTGCCATGCGCTTTTCAAGGTAATGTGTTCATCTTCTGTTCGTGAATCATAGTCCAGACGCCCATGGCAATGGCTAGTCTCCTGAATATAAAAATTGGTACTTTCGGACGTAAGACGAACACTTTCCTCACCGCTTTCTGAGCGCTGATAATCAAAGCGTTCACCACCTTTAGCATCTGAAAAAATAAAGCTAATAGTACCAAGGTCCCCAACTTTGCCTTCAATTCGATACTCTTCCTGCCATGGCCCCTGCTCGGTTGGTCCTGCCTCGATACGCCGCACATAGCTGCCATCATCAACCTTGGTGTTCAATCGTTGATACCGGGCATCCGCAGCTCCGGGCATAGCGGCAGGGGTAATTCTGGTCGCACAACCGCTAACAGCAAATTCATCAGCACTGCAGTAATTTTGCAGCATCAGGCCAGAAAAAGCCGTGGTAAGTTGGGGGCTTGCCATTGCCATGGAAGCACTGCTGGCTACCGACATATCCTCTATTACAGTCAAATCCCCAGCGGCAAATCTGTCGTGCAAAGACTTAACGACAATGGCCATAAAGTCGGCATTGGCTTTTGTCAGTGAGTCGACTGCTGTTAACGTGGCGGGGCCATTGACCGCTTGAGCATGCTGCAGCCCCTGATTCCCCATGACACACAGACTATGGGTACTACTGTTATCCACCGCATTCAAACTGCCTGGAGTGGCAGCTATTAAAGACTGGCTAACAACAGCGGCCATAAAAAAAGCCGGCAAAGTAAGTAGCCGGTGTGAAGCAACTCGGACATCGCGTAACACGAACATCTCACCTCCTCCAAAGTAGCATTGCTACTATAGCGTACATGTAAAAGACACTACCCAAGCCAAGCTTACACTATGGATCAGCACTCGGTAAAACAAATGGCAGTTACAGCAACACTGCAGCAGCGGATAACAAATGCTTAGGTGAACTGTTAACAGTATTGACCGGCGACCCAGCCCGAGCTCCAGGCCCACTGAAAGTTGTAGCCACCGAGCCAGCCGGTGACATCGACCACCTCACCGATAAAGTACAGGCCAGGCTGATGTTTCGCTGCCATGGTTTTCGACGACAGCTCATTGGTATCCACCCCGCCCAGGGTGACTTCGGCGGTGCGGTAGCCTTCGGTGCCATTGGGCTTGAATACATAACGGCTCAGGCTATCGCACAGCCGCTCAATGCTTTTCGGGCTCAGTGCTTTGAGCGGCTGGTTCTGAAACACATTGAGCGCCAGCAGTTTTTCTACCAGACGCTTTGGCATTACACGTGCAAGTGTGGTTTTGAGCTCTTGCGCCGGGTGCTGCTGTTGTTGGCTCTGCAGAAAACCTACCAAGTCCTGCCCAGGGGTCAGATTCACCAGCAGCTCATCGCCTGGCTGCCAGTAACTGGAGATTTGCAAAATGGCCGGGCCACTTAAACCGCGGTGGGTAAATAGCATGTCTTCCGCAAAGAGGGTATGGTTTGCTTCTGCTGTGACCGGCAGCGAAACACCACTGATTTCTTCAAACACTGCTTTATCGCTCGGTTGCCAGGTTAGTGGCACCAGACCAGCCCGCACCGGCAGTACCTTCAAGCCAAATTGCTCAGCCAACTGATAACCAAAGGCGGTAGCACCCAAATTCGGCAGGCTCAGGCCACCACTGGCTACCACCAGGCTCTGGCACTGCAGCTGATGCGTTGCTGTATGAAGTTGATAACCGGCCTCAATGGAGCTAACGGCCGTAATTTGCTGCGATAAAGCAATCTGAACGCCTGCCTGTTCGCACTCCTGCGCCAGCATGGCAACAATGTCTTTGGCGCTGTCATCGCAAAACAACTGCCCCAGGGTTTTCTCGTGGTAAGGAATTTGGTAGCGCTGCACCAAATCAATAAAATCCCACTGGGTGTAGCGGCTTAGCGCCGACTTACAAAAATGTGGGTTGGCCGAAATAAAATTGTCCGGGCTGGCATACATATTGGTGAAATTGCAGCGCCCGCCGCCAGACATCAGAATTTTGCGGCCAATGCGTTTGCCATTATCCAGCACCAGCACACGGCGGCCACGCTTACCTGCTTCGATGGCACAAAACAGCCCGGCGGCACCGGCCCCAACCACAATCACATCCCAATCAAGCTGCACTTGATTGCTCCTGTAGCTGCTGCTGATAACCAGTCTGTAGTTGCTGCCAGTCAGACTCTTGCCAAAAGAAGGGGTTTAGTTTGCCCTTTTCTTTGTTGAAGGATCGCAGCAGGCGATCAAGATTCTGAGTGGTCCATGCCGCCATTGATCGACGCTCACATTTGTCAAAATCAATTAACCAGACTTTCCCTGTGCCATCCAGCAGGATGTTCCGGCAGTTTAGATCAGAGTGATACACCCCCAATTGATGCATCTGGGCTATTGCAGCACCCACCGCCTGCCACTCAGACCCGCTTAAAGCCCGCTGTTGCAAAATCGCAGCAAGATCCTTGCTGTCAGGGATCAGTTCAATCAGTAAGTCTGCCCGATAAATCAGGCCACTGCGCTGATAAGAAGCCGCTACTGGCCTGGGTACAGCCAACCCTTGTTGCCGCATCCAACTTAGCAGTTGATATTCCTGCATGGCACGACTGGTCTGTACCGGCTGCATCAGGAACTGATCATGCAGTACTTTTCCCACCAAGCCACCACGATAATAGTGCCGCAGAACCAAGTTGTGCTGCTGATGCCGGACAAAATAGGCGGTATTACGACCAGCGGAGCTGCCAATCACAGCCTGCTGCTGTTGCCACCAATGGCTTTGAAAGTGTTCTGCGGATATATCCTGGAAAAAGGCCGGCTCAAACCAGTAGATGGCATTGCCCTGTTGCTTGACCTGATAGTCCTGCTCCTGTTGCATGGATGATTGCATCATAGTTCCCATCACCAGTGTGTCTATTGCCCGCACGGTGCGACTCATCGCCCCCTGCTGTTGCAAGAAAAAAGTATGGCCACGCTTTCCTTGCGCCTGCCGTCCGGCTGTATCCGTAAGCAACCGGCGGGTACTCTCTGCCAGTTCATTGCTGTCGGCTACCAGGGTCACCGCCTGCTGCTGCTGCAGCTGCCGGTACACATCGTTAAAATTAAAAAACCAGGGGCCACTCTGCACCGCCTTGCCAAAGCAAATGGCTTCCAACGGGTTATGACCACCGCGTTTAATCAAACTTCCGCCAATAAAAACTAAGTCTGCCAGTTGATACCAGGCCAACAATTCCCCCATCGAATCACCCAGGACAATATCACTTTTTAAAACCGGCACGGGGGTCGAGGTATCAGACAAGGCAATGCTGCTGCGCCGCCATAAACTAAGGCCTGCTTGTGCTACCAAGCCCGCCACCTGCTCAAAGCGCTCTGGATGGCGCGGTACCAGCAGCAGTAAAAGTTCAGGGAATTGTTGCTTTAACCGGGGATACATTGCCAGCAGTTGCTCATCTTCGCCAGCATGGGTGCTGGCTGCGACCCAAACTATCCGGCCGGCAAAAGCCGGTTTAAAGCGAGCAAGCAGGTCACCGGTAGTAGCAGGCACTGCCAGCTCAAACTTCAGATTACCTGTAACCTGTAAATCTCCCTGATACCCTAAAGCCCGAAACCGTCTGGCACTGGCACGATCCTGAGCCAGCAGCAGCTTGATATGCTGCAATAAAGGCCGTGTAAATGCAGCGAAACGGCGATAGCCTCTGGCAGAGCGTGCCGATAAACGGGCATTTACCACCACCACAGGAATAGCCCGCCTGGCACAGCTCTGCAACAAATTAGGCCATAACTCCGTCTCCAGAATAACCAGCAGTTCAGGTTGCAGTGCCTTTAAGAAGCGCCGGACAGCACCAGGGTAATCTAACGGCAAATAACAATGCTGCACACCTGAGCCTAGGCGGCTTTGAATTGTGGCAGAGCCGGTGGGCGTAGTGCAGGTAACCGTAATAGGTTTATCAGGATACTGCTGCTGCAACTGGTGAATCATGGGGATGGCGGCTATCACCTCGCCCACCGATACTGCATGCACCACGATGCCACCAGAGCGTTGCAGCTGCCGGGCCAGCCCAAAGCCAAAGCGCTCCGCCAATCGCTGCCGATATGCCGGGTCCTTGCGTGACCGCCACCAGAAATAGAGCAGCAACAGTGGTAGCAATACATAGAGTGACAGTGAGTAAAGGTGCCTTAACAACAAGAGTCCCTTTTCATTCGCCGATGCTGCCTTACCTGCAGCACCCGGGCTTTAGCCAAATTGATCATGAGTATACCATGCCCTGATAAGCCCATTGGACGCCTGCGTGCAAGCCCCAGCCGCACAAGGTAAAGCCCAACAACCCTGACTACCGCTTATTTGGACAAATGAGTACGGCCAGTAGGATTCGGCCACTTGCGGGCAGTAAAAGCCTTAACTACCCCATACAGCTTGATATTATTCCAGACATTGCACAACAGAAAGCGTAGCCGTTGCCAATAGAAAATCCGGCGATTAACCACTTCCGTGCTTTTAGTATTGATATTGCTTTCAAAAGACAAATCAGGTTTAAAAATCAATGGCCACATCGCTTCAGCCCGGATCCCAAGCTCCCAGGTATGTTGCAAAGCAACATCCACCGGCCGGTAAAAAGGCACTGCAGCGGCCAACAATTGCCTGGCACCATCTGCACTTACCAACTGAGCAACCGTCGATACCGGGTTTTTGGCAAAAAATACCCGCTTAAATTGCCCAGCAGACTCAGCGGCTATAATTTTTTGCTGCTTATTCGGCATCGCCAGCTTCAACAACTGCCAACCGGCTGGCAGCTTAGCCACATCCTGCAATAAGGCGGCTAGATCACCATTGACAAGGAAATCATCTTCTAAGATCAGTGCAAAATCCAGTTGTTGCTCGACAATCCGCTGCCAACAGCGGATATGGCTGATAAAGCAGCCTTTTTCACCAGCTTTCAGTAGTTTATGGTAGCGCTGCTGATTAAGGCTTAACGAATAATAGTGATCGATCTCAGCCTCAGTCATCACACGCCCATCGGCAGCACTCACCCGCTCAATTGGTAAATCTGGCCACTTTGCCAATTGAGCAAGCGCACTCTGGTACCGCTCGACCGAGCGGTCCAGATTAATAATAAAGATTTTAAAGGTCATAGCCGCCTTACTGCCACATATCCTTCACCCAGGTTACGGGCAATACCCGGCGATACCATTTACCACTGATACCGGCAATAGCATCCGGTGGATTGGGCTTGCCATGAAAAGCGACTATTTTAGCACCGGCAGGAATAGTCGCTGGTTTAAACCAGTTCATAATACCTTTGGGCAGGCAGTGCCGTTTAAAGCTAACACACCAGCCTTCCGGCCAGTACTGCAACTTGCCTTGGGCTGACAGGTTTTGGGTAACGAACTCCTGTTCATTACGTACCTTGGCCAACTCACGCTCTTTATGATTTTTCAGTAATTCAATCAAATCACTGTGGGCCCCAATCTGGTAGCGATACACGGACGTATTGCCAGTGTCGTCCGATTTATCCCATTCTTTGATCACGAAGAACTCACCTGCCGGCTCAAAGAAACAGTCGATATTATCGACAATAACCACGTCCAGATCGATAAACAGAGTCGGGCCAGTCAAATCATACAAGGGATCGGCAAAGCTGGTCACTTTCAACCAACCATGGCCGAACGACCAGGGGGCACGCTCATCAAAATCTTTAAAACCCACCGCAGGGATCGGCTTCACTTCAATATGGCTATCAATCCCAACAGTATCGTCTGTTAGACAAACAAAGCGAAAGGGCAAGGTCAAATTACGGCTGACCATTGAATGCAGCTTATTGACGTACTCGGGGCCGTATTTTTTGCCCCACTTGATACACAGAATATTGACCGTTTGCATAAGGTCCCCATCGTTAGAATAAATAAGCCGGCGGCAAGTATATCCCATCTGCTAAACATATGAAAAGCAAGCCCCCATTGCCGGCGCAATGCGGACGGGTGCTATCACTTTGTGTATTTAGCATGAAACAGTCAAGCTGCCGCGGTTCTAAGCACGTGAAACTGCATAGCTATTAACAGCCTATGTCGCTTTATTGATCAAAGCCAAATAGGCATTGGCACTGTGCACATGCGAAAACAACTCTGCATCTGGCCACTGAAAAGCTTGAGGCGGCTGCTGTAAAAGCTGTGCCAACTTGCGCGCCAAATCATCTGCACTTCCGGTCTCAGCCAACCATTCAGGCCGCCAGTGCCCTAATACCTCTTTGGCGCCATGCGGGTAATCGTTGGCGATAAATGGCGTCCCTATCAATAAAGACTCAACCATCACATTGCCAAGGCCTTCATAATCGGATGACAACACCACACAGCGGGCATGTTTCATAAATCGATACGGATTAGCCTGAAACCCAGCCACAATGACTCGATCCTCCAGGCCATACCGCTTGATCAACTTGGTGAGCTTGCTGCTCTGTTTGGTCAGCAAAACCAACACCTCAGGGCCTGTTAATTGAGCGAACGCTTCAAACAGCCGATCATGCCGTTTGGCCCGGCCAAAACGCCCTACGTGCAGCAGATAGGGACGATCCGGGTAAGGGTTGCCACCTTCTTGACTCCCGGCAATAATTTCTTCCGCATCAAACGGATTGTAAATCACCTGACAACTTTTCACCGGCAACCATGGCAGCGTGAACTCAGACGCAGAGCCTTTGGATACACAGATAACATCTTTGTTTTTTAAGGCTTTTAAACGTTGTTTCATTTTAAAGTACTTAAAAGGTCCCCGCTCTTTTGCGCATAACAACTCCTGTTGTATAGAGTTGTGATGCACATAGAAAACCGGGCAATGAAAGTTCGCTGCAGCAACAATGACGTTTGTTACCTCCAAGTGGGAGAAGATCACATCAAAAGCACCCTGCTCTTGCTCCAACCGGGCAACTTCCTGTTGCAGCAACTGAATCACTTTGCCGCGCTTAAAAAAACTATCCAAGGATTTGCTGTTGGCAATAGGCAGCATAGTTACCATCTCAGGATCTACATCCTGGTAGTCATTTTTCTGGCTTAATGAAATTAAGTGAGCAGAGGTATCTGGGACTGCATTGAAGGCTTTTAACATCCGCAGCACAGCCATTTCTGCCCCGCCACCATTGAGCGAAGTGATGACAAGTAGAATTCGTTTAGACATGGTTAACGCTTACCTGAGAAGTTGTTTTATTTAAATGTGTGGGCATGCGCATAATATGAACACGCATGCTCCATAGTGCTTTTACCAGACGATTGCGGCTCCAGCAGCCATTACTGGCTGGGAGCCTCCCTTGTGAACCAGTGCAGCAAGGCAGTATCAGAGCAAAGCTAAAATGGTTTCCGCTTTACTGACCTCAAATGACTTGGGTGGCTCTACATGAAGCAGGGTCACTTTGCCATCATCCACAACCATGGCATATCGCTGGGAACGCAGGCCGCCAAAATCGCCGGTATCCATCGTCAGGCCGGTAGCTTTATGAAAAGCTCCGCCGCCATCCGCCAGAAAGGTGATTTCTTCGGCATTTTGCGTCTCGGCCCAGGCTGCCATCACAAACGCATCATTCATCGAGGTACAAACAATACTGTCGACCCCTTTGGCTTTGATTTCATCAGCCAGCGCAATGTACCCTGGCAGGTGGGCTTCGGAGCAGGTTGGTGTAAAAGCGCCGGGGACGGCAAAAAGTACCACTTTCTTGCCTTTAAAAATATCCGAGGTACTTGGGTTCTTCATGCCATCGCTGGTGAGTTGCGAAAAACTGACTTCGGGTAAGGTATCGCCTGTTTTGATCATGGTTAATTCCTATAGAAGCTAATGAGGTTGAATGAGTGTAGCTGCAAAAACCGGCTTTGGCAGCAAAGCTTTAGAAGGCAGCTTTGACATAAACATCAAAACGGTTGTTCTTGCCTTTAACCTCGTGGCTGGCTTTAGCGCCAGCCAGAGTCGGTGCATAAGCCGGGCGCTTGACCACCACCCGCTTGCTTGCCAGTGCCAGTGCCGCGGGCAATAGAGCATCAGCATCCGGGTCTTCTCCTACCACCTGATGAAAAGCCCGCATTTCTTTTTTGACCAAGGCCGATTTTTGCCGTTCCGGAAACATCGGATCCAGATACACCACCTCGACCACACCCAACTCGCTAAGTGCCTGCTGCGCAGGTGCAAAATGCAGCTGCATCCGCTCTGGTAGCCAATCCGATAACTCCGGATGCTCACCAGCCCGGCGCAATCCATCGGCCAGTAAAGCAGCCACCATCGCATTGCGCTCAACCAAGGTCACTCTGGCGCCCAGGCTGGCCAGTACAAAAGCATCCCGACCAAGACCAGCCGTTGCATCCAGTACGCTCAGATCGCGCTTTTTATTCAGACCAACCGCCCTGGCAATGGCTTCGCCCATACCACCGCCATGCTGACGACGATAGCTGGCACTGCCACTGGCAAAATCCACCAGAATATCACTTTGCTTGGGTAAGTCAGTATGACGTAGCACCAACGCCTGTTGCTGCCAAGCCAAATGCCAATCGTTGGCTTGTTCCGTCAGGGGCAGGCCAAAGCGTTGGCTTAACGCCTCAAGGTGCGTTTGCTCAGCAGCTGTCAAAGCGCTGGTTGGCAACAAAATCATCTTAGCCCCTGCTCTACAAAAGCGCACAGTGTAACCCGCTGTAAGCCTTTGTACCAGAGAC
Source organism: Alkalimonas sp. NCh-2 (assembly GCF_039631345.1). Taxonomy (NCBI): domain Bacteria; kingdom Pseudomonadati; phylum Pseudomonadota; class Gammaproteobacteria; genus Alkalimonas; species Alkalimonas sp. NCh-2. The sequence goes on along the minus strand of NZ_JBDIUV010000004.1, from coordinate 280,878 downwards.
CTGCCACCTTACATAACGTCTTGCTTATCTGGGCCGGTTAATCTGCACTGGCCATCCACCAGGCTGACTGCTGGCTCAGGCACTATGGCACAATCCGACATCCGCCCCAACCGCATATTTTCAGCTTCAGCCGCCTTGTTGTAACTAGCGATCCTTTGCTGCAACACAGTCTCATTCACCCCTTTGGTGGAATAAGCAATGTACTCGGCCGGACCACCGCAAGGTTTATGGCCAAAGCCAATCACACGACACTGCTGTACATTATCGGCTTCCGCATTACCGATCATGGCAAAAATATCAGTTCGCATCTTCTGTAAATCAGGATATTCCTGCATTTGTCGCTCCCGCTCTTTCACAGCTGCTATAGGATTGGTTACCGGATCAATCGGCTCAATCAATGGCTCAGGAGCCAACCGCTCCCCCCCAGCCTGTCCCTGCTGACAAGCACCCAGCAAGGCCACAGCAACAGCCGCCATTAGCCAATGATGTGTTCGCATTCAAATCTCCTGTTGATTTCTTGCTCTTTCTACTAAAATTAAGGCCCCGTTAAGCTTAGCAGATTAAGCTTGCAGTTGTTGAGCTTAAGTTACTACAGGACACCACAATGAAACATGCTCTATGGCTGATCACCGTTATTGTCAGCTTGTCGCTGAGTGGCTGCGGCGCCATTCATACTTCGGTTGCCAAGCGCAATCTGGATGTGCAAACTCAGATGAGCTCTACCATCTTTCTCGATCCGGTCGAACCGGAGCAGCGCACCATTTTTGTGGATATCCGCAATACTTCCGACAAACCAGAATTTGATATTCGCCCCATGGTGATCCAATCGCTACAGCAGCGGGGTTATCGGGTCATTGATAGCCCATCACAGGCGACCTATTGGCTGCAGGCCAATGTACTGCAAGTTGGCCGTACCAATGCCAGGGCCGCCAACAGTGCAATGAATGCGGGGTATGGCGCTGCCGGCGGTGCTGTACTTGGCCATACCGTGCACAGAGCAACCGGTGGCTCCTCCGGCAGTGCTGCAACTGGTGCAGCCATTGCCGGTGCGGTAGCAGGTACGGTATTTGATGCACTGATTGAGGATGTTTATTACAGCGTGATTACCGACATTCAAATTATGGAGCGTTTTGATGGCACTGTGCGTGAGCGCTCAGAGCATGTGTTGGTGCAGGGCGATAGCGGCAGCACCACCTCCAGCTACCAGCGCCAAAGTGACCAACGCCGTTATCAAAGCAGAGTCATCAGCTATGCCAATCAATCCAATCTAAAATGGGAAGATGCGGCGCCTGATCTGCAAATGGGTCTGGTACGAGCGTTAGCAGGCTTGTTTTGATGCAGCAAGCGGGTATTCGTTTCTGCCTGTTGCTGCTGTTAGTTCAATTGGCAGGCTGCACAGCCATTCACCGCTCCATTGCTAAGGGCGAGCTGGATGTACAAACCCGGATGAGCCAAACCATCTATCTTGATCCGGTCGAGCCGGAGTTACGCACCGTCTTTCTGGATTTTCGCAGCACCGCCGCTGAATTCCAGCAACCACTGGATCGGGCCGTAATCGAATTTCTGCAGCAGCGTGGCTATCAGGTCACGAATAGCCCATCTTTGGCACAGTACTGGCTGCAGGTGAATGTGCGTACCGTACTTAAACAAGCACCTGAGAAAGTACTGGCTCAGGCTGAGTTTGGTATGAGCGAGGCCGAAATTGCTCAACTGATGAATCCGGCGCTGCTGGCTTTGCCGGTGTTATTACCGGAAGACGCTACTGAAGAGCCTGTCCATACCCGCGGCTCCAGCCGTTCATCTGGCGGTGGTGTTTATGTTGGGTATGCGGATGGAGTGGATGTGAGTAGTCGGGACCTGCGTAATGCAGCCATCGCACTGGCCATTATTGCCGGGACTGAATACGCTGGCCGTCAATTGGTCAAAGATGTCTACTACACCATGGTGACTGACTTGCAGGTGGCAGAGCGTATTGCCGCCGACAGCGATGAACTGGTGCTGGAGTACAGCCAGCATCTATTGTTGCAAGGCGATAGCGGCAGCACGGATACCCTGTGGGAGCGGGCAACGGATCGTCGCAAATACCAGGCCCGGGTGATCAGCTTCGCCAATCAGGCCAACTTGAAATGGGAAGATGCTGAACCAGGCCTGCAGTCAGGCCTGATCCGTTCTTTGGCCGGTATTTTCTAAACCGCCAGCCCTATTCCCTTAGCTTGCAATCCCCATATGCCGCAACAAAGCTTCATTGGATGGCTCCCGTCCGCGGAAGCCTTTAAACAACTCCATCGGCTCAGCGCTGCCACCACGCTCTAAAATCCATTGCAGGAAGTCACGCCCGGTTTGCGGATTAAAGACCCCTTCTTCTTCAAAGCGGCCAAAGGCATCGGAGGACAGCACCTCAGCCCACAGATAGCTGTAGTAACCAGCGGCATAGCCACCGGCAAAGATATGGCTAAAACCATGCTGAAAGCGATTAAAGCGTGGCGGAATAATTACCGACACCTGCTGCCGCACTTCATCGAGCAAGGCCTGTACCCGGCCACCCAGCTCTGGCTGGTACTCGGCGTGCAGCCTGAAATCGAACAGCGCAAATTCCAACTGACGCACCAAAAACATGGCCGACTGAAAGTTTTTCGCCGCCAGCATTTTATCCAGCAAGTCCTGCGGCAAGGCTTCGCCAGTTTGGTAATGGCCCGAGATCAGCTGCAAGGCTTCCGGCTGCCAGCACCAGTTTTCCAGAAACTGGCTCGGTAGCTCGACCGCATCCCAGGCCACGCCATTGATACCTGCCACCGCAGCCGCATCCACCTGCGTCAGCATATGATGCAAACCGTGGCCAAACTCATGGAACAAGGTCACCACTTCATCGTGGGTGAAGAGCGCTGGCTTGCCGCCAACCGGCTTGTTGAAGTTGCAGGTTAAATAGGCCACAGGGTTTTGCAACTCGCCAGTAGACAGGATACGCCGGCCGCGGCAGTCGTCCATCCAGGCTCCACCGCGCTTTTTCGATCGGGCGTATAAATCGAGGTAAAAGCTGCCACGCAGCGCACCTGAGCTGTCAAAAATATCGTAAAAGCGCACATCCGGATGCCAGACATCGACGCCCTCACGCTCGCGCACCGTCATGCCAAACAGCTTTTCAATCACGGCAAATAAACCCGGCACCACCTTGGTTTCCGGGAAATAAGGCCGCAGCTGCTCGTCGGAAATGGCATAACGGGCTTGCTTCAGTTTTTCCGCGTAATAAGCCACATCCCAGGCTTGCAAATCGCTGTGCTGGTACTCGCTTTGGGCAAAGGCTTTCAGCTCAGCCAGCTCTTTTTCGGCCTGCGGCTTAGCGCGGCGCGCTAGGTCCTGCAAGAAGTCCAGCACCTGGGCCGGGGACTCGGCCATCTTGGTGGCCAGCGACTCTTCGGCGGCATTGGCAAAATCCAGTAGCTGCGCCAATTCATGCTTTAACGCCAGGGTTTCTTCGATAATGGCGCTGTTGTCAAACTGGCCGGCATGTGGTCCCTGATCGGACGCCCGGGTGCAATAGGCCTGATAGACTTCTTCACGCAAACTGCGGTCATCGGCATAGGTCATCACCGGCAAATAACTTGGGAACTCCAGCGTCAGTACCCAGCCATCCAGCTCGCGGTTTTTGGCCTCCTCGGCTGCGGCTGCCTTGGCATCATCCGGCAAACCGGCCAATTGCGATTCATCGGTCAGGTGCTTGTGCCAGGCCTGGGTGGCGTCCAGGGTATGGTTAGAGAATGTGGACGACAACTCCGACAGACGGCTTTGGATCTCGCCATAACGCTGTTTTTTCTCGGACGGCAAACCAATGCCGGATAATTTGAAATCACGCAGCGCGTTTGCAATGACTTTTTGCTGCGCGGTACTTAAGCTGGCAAAATCCGCACTATCAGCCAGTTGACGATAGGCCTGATACAGACCTTCGTGCTGTCCCAGCCAGGTGCTGAACTCCGACAGCAGTGGCAAACAGCTTTCATAGGCCTCGCGCAGCTCTTGGCTATTGAGCACCGAGTTCAGATGCGAGACCGGTGACCACAGCTTGCCCAGCCGGTCACTGCCCTCTTCCAGCGCCACCACCAGATTCTCCCAGCTAAAACTGCTTTGCTGCAGCACCTGCTCCACGCTGTCACGGGCTTTGGCGATGGCCGTTTCCACGGCAGGCTTTACCTGCTCTGGCTTAATGGCAGAAAAAGGCGGTAAATCGGTAAATTCCAGCAAGGGGTTGTGCGCTGTGGTCATAAGGCATCCTGATCAACGGTACGTATCACTGTTATGTTGGGGCAAAGAGTGGACAAGTCAAGGCGTTGGTTTCAACGATCCTGATGCAAAGGCTCTTGTGATTCCAGCAGCTGTGCCCTATATAGAAGATAATTCGATGCAATCAATAGGACCTTGTATGACCCGACATTACGACTACCTCGCCATCGGTGCCGGCAGCGGCGGCATTGCCTCAGCCAACCGGGCCGCTATCCGGGGTGCCAAAGCTGCGGTGATTGAAGCCAAAGCCGTAGGCGGTACCTGCGTGAATGTCGGTTGTGTGCCGAAAAAAGTGATGTGGTACGGCGCTCATATAGCCGAAGCCATCAAGTACAGCCCGGCCTATGGCTTTGATTTGCAGCAGCAAGGCTTTGATTGGGCCACTTTAGTGCGCAACCGCGAGGCCTACATTGAGCGCATTCATGGTGCTTACCAGCGCGGCTTTGCCAGCAATGGCGTGGACTTAATTGAAGGCTTTGCTACTTTTGTTGATAAAAACACGGTGGAAGTGAATGGCGAGCGCATCACCGCCGATCACATCACCATCGCCGTTGGCGGCCGGCCCAGCCGGCCCGATATTCCCGGCGCAGAGCTTGGCATCGACTCGGATGGCTTTTTCGCTTTAACCGAGCAACCGAAAAAAGCCGTGGTGGTGGGTGCCGGCTACATCGCCGTCGAAATCGCCGGTGTGCTGCACGCCCTGGGTAGCGATACCCATCTGCTGGTGCGTAAAGACCGGCCGCTGCGCAACTTTGATGCCGATATCACCGATGCCCTGCTGCAGCGGATGAGGCAGGATGAACTGCAACTGCATCCCCATACCGAAGTGAGCAAAGTCGAAGCCGCCAGCGATGGCCGCCTGACGGTGTATTTAACCGATGGCGGCATGCTGCTGAACGTCGATTGCCTGATTTGGGCCATCGGCCGCGAACCTGCCACCGATACTATTAAGCTGGACGCTGCCGGTGTCAGCACCGATGCGCACGGCTTTATCCGTACCGATGCCTTTCAGAACACCAATGTGCCGGGTATTTATGCCGTCGGCGACATCACCGGCGAAGCCCAGCTCACGCCAGTGGCAGTGAAAGCCGGCCGCATGCTGGCCGAGCGGCTGTTTAACCCGGCCATGCCGGAGGCCAAAATGGACTACCGGCTGATCCCTACCGTGGTGTTCAGCCACCCCCCCATAGGTACCATCGGCCTGACCGAAGCCGAGGCCAAAGCCGAGTATGGCGACGCCAATATCAAAGTATACCGCTCCAGTTTTGCTGCCATGTATAACGCCATAACCCCACACCGGGCACTTAGCACCTTTAAACTGGTGTGTGCCGGCAAAGAGGAAAAAGTAGTCGGCCTGCATGGCATTGGCGAAGGCATGGACGAAGTGCTGCAAGGCTTTGCCGTCGCGATGAAAATGGGGGCTACCAAAGCCGATTTCGACGCCACTGTAGCGCTGCACCCTACCAGTGCGGAAGAGTTTGTGACGATGCGCTGAGTGCTAAAACCAATCAGCCAGTTGAAGCCCTGGAACTTTACAAAACTCACGTTGATTGTGGGTCACCAGAATGGCTTGATTGGCTCTAGCAGTTGCCGCTATCAGCAGATCGTATGGGCCTATCGGTTGGCCCTGCTGTTCCAGCGTAACCCGGATGTCAGCTGCCTGCCTGGCTGCATCGTCGTCAAAAGGCAGTATGCGTACAACCCGCAGCAGTTGATTCAGCTGCTGTTGCCTTTTTTGCGGGGCGCTGGATTTTAACACCCCAACTTCCAGCTCAAACTGCACGATAGCCGGAATTGCAATGTGCTGTGGTGGTTGTGCCAGCAAATGCCTGGCCACATCGCCCTGACCTTTGAAAAAATAGATCAGCGTATTGGTATCCAGCGCAAACATTACCAATCTTCTCTTGGCGTATCGGCCGTTTTATCCTGACGTAACTCTTGCTCACTGGGAAAATCTGGCCAGGCACCTGCCAGTTCACGCACTTCACCAGGCCAGTGCTCCGACAGCTCTTGCTGTATTAAGGCCGCGACCCACTTGCTGGTGGATACCTGACTGGCTTTGGCAGCAGCTTTCATCTTCGCTTCACTGTCATCATCCAGGTAAATAGTGACTTGGCCCATAGCTCACCTCAACAAACACTTATAATTGCAAGTATAGGTGGATAAATTTTGACCGTCAATGCAAGCTCAATTAAGCTAACTACATCTGAAACAAGGAATGGATGCAATGCGCACACTGCTAAGTTTAGCAAGCTACCTGCTAGCCGGTTATGGGCTTCTGTGCCTGCTGCTGTATCTGATGCAGCGCCAGCTGATTTATTTCCCGGTGCCGGCGGCCTTGCCGCCAGAGCAGTCGCTGGTGTTGCAGCAAGGTGGGGTTCAGGTGCTGGTAAGCCAGCAGCCTCGAGCCAGTGACAAGGCTTTGTTGTATTTTGGCGGCAATGCTGAGGATGTGAGTGTTAGCCTGGCGGAGTTTGCTGCAGCATTTTCGGAGCACGCTATCTATCTGATGCATTACCGTGGTTATGGCGGCAGTGAAGGCAGGCCATCGGAACCCGCCTTGATCAGCGATGCGCTGGCTTTGTTTGATCAGGTAAGTCAGCAGCACAGCGACATCACGGTGATTGGCCGCAGCCTGGGTTCGGGCGTGGCGGTGCAGCTGGCAGCGCAGCGATCGGTGCAGCAACTGGTGCTGATCACCCCCTTTGATAGCCTGACCAAACTGGCCCGACAACAGTTTACGGTGGTGCCGGTGCGCTGGTTATTAAAAGATCGCTACGAATCCGCCCACTACGCCAGCAGTATCAACACCCCTACCCTGTTGCTGGTGGCGGAGCAGGATGAAATCATTGGCCGGGCGCGCAGTGAGGCGCTGTATCAGGCTTTTGCCCCCGGTAGTGCCCGGATGCAGTTCTATCCTGGCGGGCACAACAGCTATTTGCCCGCCAGTCAGATTGCAGCCTGGCTTTAGCCAGCACCCGGGTAATCAAACACCCAGTTAATAAACAGATTGGTGCCTACCTTAAGCGCCCGCTCATCGGCGTAGAAAAATGGCGAATGGTTGGCTGGCATGCTGGCCGGATCTTTATCCGGCGGCGCTACACCCAGAAACACGAACATACCGGGTACTTCCAGCGCGTAATAGGAAAAGTCTTCCGCCCCAGTGACCAGCGGGCTTTCATGCACCATCTGCTCACCTGCCACATCTTTGGTCGTAGGTAGCATTTTTGCTACCAGTTCCGGGCTATTGATGGTGACCGGATAGCCTTCGATAATACTGACCTCAGCAGTTGCGCCAGTGACATGAGCAGAGGCCTCTGCCGCCTGAGTCAGTTGGCGGAAGATCTGCTGACGGATGTCCATATCGAAGTTACGAATGGTGCCTTCCAGATACACCTCATCCGGAATAATGTTGTTGCGTACTCCACCTTCCACAATGCCAAAGCTCACCACCGCTGGTGCCCGGGTAATATTGATTTGCCGGCTGACGATGGTTTGCACATTGTTGATAATTTGCGCTGCCGCAACAATGGGATCAACGCCGGCCCAGGGAGAAGAACCATGCGTCTGCTGCCCTTGAACCCGGATCTCAAAGCGATCCGACGATGCCATCAGGGGACCCTTGCGATAGCCAATCACCCCCACTGGGGCCTGACCCCAGACATGAATACCAAAAATCGCATCCGGTTTCAGCTCAGCAAACAGGCCTTCGCGCAGCATCAGCTCGGCGCCACCTTCTTCACCAGGTGGTGCTCCTTCTTCTGCTGGCTGGAAAATAAACATCACGGTACCGGCTACTTGTTGCTTGTGCTCTGCCAGATACTCGGCCGCCCCCATCAGCATGGCGACATGCAAATCATGGCCACAGGCATGCATCACTCCGACTTCATTGCCACGGTACTCACCAATGACGGTAGAACGAAAAGGCACATCGGTTTGCTCGGTGACCGGCAGAGCATCCATATCGGCCCGCAGGGCTATCACTGGCCCAGGCTTGCCTCCGCGCAATATTCCCACCACACCGGTATGGGCAATTTCGGTTTGCACCTCCATGCCCAAAGCCAACAAATGCTCTGCAACTAAGGCAGCCGTTCGAAACTCGCGGTTACTAAGCTCCGGATGCTGGTGAATATCGCGCCGCCAGGCAATCACTTTTTGTTCCAATTCAGGGCTGATAGCTGGCCGGGCGACCGGCTCAGCCTGCAGTGTGGCCGGCAGACACAGAACAATGGCCATCAATGAGATCCGAAGCATACTTTTCTCCTGTAGCAATAATGGCTTTGAGCTTAGCCGCAATCTTGAGCCTAAGCAATGCTCTTAGTCCTAATGCTCTTAGTCCTGCGGGTCCTGTTGTTTTTCCAGGCCTTCTTTGATCATGCTTTCGGAGGACTGGGTGGGTAACATCACCGTAGCACTGGCACGCCGCTGCCGCTGGCGGCGGTCAAAAAAGCGTAAGTACAGCGCCATGGTGCCCACAATGACCGGCAAACTGGCAATAAACCAGAAAAACACCTGGGTACCGACAAAGTGCATTAACAGGCCGGATATCAGCAAGCCACAGATCGCGCCCTGGCCATTGGCCCGTACCAGGGCACTGCTGGCTCCAACCATCTGCTCTTTACTGAGATAGTCATTGGTGTAAGCCACCACCATCGAGAAAATCGGCAGCATCACAGCACCAAACACAAAGTAGCTGACATAGAGCAGCAGAATTTGCGAACTCTCTAAGCTGGAAATCCATAATGCCATAGCGCAGGAGGCGAAAGCACAGCAGGCAATCACCAGCCGCCGGTCGAAACGATCAGATAGCTTGCCGAGTTGGAACTGGAAGCACAAAGAACCAAAAATAAGGCAAGCCACCAGATTGGCAATTTGCGTTAACTCCAAGCCGAGGCGGGAAAAATACACCGGCCCAAGACCGAATAAAGACGCATAAGCAAACTGCATTAAAAAACAGCCAATGATGCCCAATGGAGCGACCCGCATCAGCTCGCTGGCCCGCATTTTTTGCGGTGGCCCAAAAGAAGGTGTGGTGGTGGGTGTAATCAGCAGCGGGATCACGGCAGCACTGATTAAAATAGACACCAAAGTAAACTGAATAAAGTCGCGGGGGTCGCCGATGTAAAGCAAAAATTGTCCCAGACCGATGCCACCAAACAGCATCATCACGTACAGCGACATCAGTTTGCCACGATTTTGATTGGTCGCCCCAGCATTGATCCAGCTTTCTGCGATGACAAAAATAGCGGAAAAACAAAAGCCCGATACCATCCGCAGCACAAACCAAACCCCGGTATTGACCCAGATGGCATGCACCAGAATACTAATGGATGCCAATGCCGCCAGGGCGGCAAAGGCCCGGATATGGCCGACCCGGTGGATCATCTTGGGTGCCCGAATGGCTCCGAGCAAAAAACCAATAAAATAGCCAGCCAGAATCATGCCGGTACTGGCACTGCTAAAGCCTTCCATTTCTGCCCGAATGGACAGCAAGGTATTTTGCAAGCCGGTAGTCATGCCAACAATCAGCATACCCAGCAGCAATGGCCAGATGGTTCGAATCATCGAAAACAAAGCAAAGTCCTTGTAGTAAATGCCGGAACTTGAAATAAAGCACTGAAGTTCAATAAGATTAGCAAAGCCAGGTTACGCAGACCAGTGCTAGTGTTAACCGGAGCACTAAGCCAAACAGGGTACACCCAAAGCAAACTGGTGTTCTGTGCCAGTCTGTGGCAGGCTGCCAAAAAACCAGGGAGTAAAGCATAGCATGAATCACCTTATCCGCCTTTTGATCTTCGTCAGTATTGGCGTATTGGCAGCCGCCTGCTCTGAACCGGGCAGTGTGACCGAACCTGCCCAACCAGATCCATTGGCAGCCCTAACCGATAGCGAACGCGAACTGCTGCGCCAGGGCGAAGCCAGAGCCCGCAGCTGTGCAGCCTGCCATGGCCCGCAGGGTATTTCCCGTAACCGCATGTACCCCAGTATTGCCGGTATGAGCAGCCAGGATATGATCACCGCCTTGCACGCCTATCAAAGCGGTGAACGCAGCAACCCGTTAATGTCACCGCAGGCGCGGGGCTTATCGGAGCAAGATATTGAGTTGCTGGCGGCCTACTTTGCCATGTTACCAGCTGCCACACCCTCACCTTAAGCGGCATGGATTCGGTCGCCAACCTGCTCTGTCAGCTCAGTGGCTTTGACAGAGCCCATCAGCTTTGCCAAGATAACGGCACTTTCACCCACCCGCTCTACGGGAATCTGGATTATGTTGCATAAAATGACCCGACCTATCTTGCTGCTAGCACTTAGCCTGATGCTTAGCGCCTGCTCTCCCGAGCCCGTTGTTTCTGTTAGCCAGCTTGGGCAAGATCACGGTGATAGTTTTCAACAGGCACAGCAACAAGGACGAGCCAATCTGACGGTGCTTTATGTGCCTGCTGAAGGATTTGCCTACACCAATGCGGCCGGCGAACTGACCGGTGTCAGTGTTGAAATTATGCGGGATTTTGTCCGCTGGGCCGAGCGGCATCACCGTATCCGGCTTGAACTCGACTTTGTCGCCGAAACCAACTGGCAACACTTTTACCAGCGTGTGATGCAGGGCGAAGGTGGCGTATTTGGCCTTGGCAATGTCACTATCACAGACGCTCGTAAACAAGAACTGCAATTCTCTCCTCCTTACATGAATAATGTCGCTGCACTGATCACACATCAAGATATTGCTGAATTGCAGGATTGGGCTGACTTTGCTAACCAGTTTGCTGAGCTTGAGCCATTGGCGTTTTCCGGTACCTTGCATGAAGTACGGATCCGGCGCCTTCGGGACAGCTATCAACCAGACTTAGCCATTCAGCGTGTGACGTCCAACCCGGATTTACTGGAACTGGTCGCATCTGGCACCTTCTACAGTTATGTTGATGCCTACAATTACTGGCGCGCCCGTCAGGCTGGCATGCCACTGCGGGATCATCCTCTGGCGGCTGAAACCGATGAGACCTTTGGCTTTATTATGCCGCTCAACAGTGACTGGACACAGTTTATGCAAGCTTTTTTTGCCGCCGAAGGTGGCTACCGTAACAGTGCCAGCTACCGTCAGATCATGCAGCAATATCTGGGGCATGAATTGGCAGAGCTATTACTTGGCCATCCATAAGTACGACCGGAGTCAATCAGAATGATGTCGATGAAAACAGCTATTTATCAATGGCTTGGGCTACTTTTGTTATGCTGCTGGCTACCACTGGCACACGCTGAACTGGCCCACCCCCAAGCCCAATTGGCACACTTTAGCGCCGAAGATATTTTCGAGCTGGAGTTTGCCAGTGATGTGCAAATTTCGCCGGATGGCCAGTACATTGTGTATGTGCGTAACAGCAACAACATTCAGCAGGACAATACGCAGCAGCGTTTGTGGATCCTGGATACCAGCACCGGTCAACACTGGCCACTGCTGGATGATGAGTTTCAGTACAGCCAGCCACGCTGGGCTCCCGATAGCAACCGCATTGCCTTTATTTCCAATCGCAGTGGCAACCATCAAATTCATGTGCACTGGCTGGCACAACGCCGCACAGCGCGTATCAGTAATCTGACACAGCGCCCCGAGCACCTGAGCTGGTCGCCAGATGGCCAGCAACTGGCATTTTTGATGGAGGTTGCTGCGGAACCAACAGACTTTGCCCGCAGTGTTTACCGCCCCAAAGCACCGAAAGGCGCAGAATGGGCCGATACTCCCACCATCATTGAACGCACTTATTATCAGCAAGATGGTCAAGGCCTGCTGGTGTCGGGCTATCGGCAAGTCTTTGTGCTGCCAGCCTCGGGCGGAAGTGCCCGTCAGTTAACCGAAGGTCCTTATATGCACCAGGGGCCTTTGGCCTGGGCGCCTGATAGTCAGCACATTGTCTTTGCCGCAAATCGCAACAGCGATTGGGAATACCACCCACGCCAGAGCGACCTGTATCAGCTTCAGTTGAAAGATGGCAAGGTGCAACCCCTGCTGACTGGAGATGGACAACACCACCATCCGGTATTTTCACCGGATGGCTTGCAGCTGGCGTTCTTGCATGCATCGGCAGAGCCGGTGGCTTATCGCAACAGCAAGTTGCAACTGCTGGACATGCGTAGCAGACAAGTAGAGCCCTTGCTGAAAGAGCTGGATCGCTCGATCAGCAACCCAGTGTGGCAGGACAACCAGCAATTGGTGTTTCAGTACGAAGACCGCGGCCTGACCAAAGTAGCACGAGTGACACTGCGTAACCGCATGGCTGATCTGGTGAATGATGTATCCGGCGCCAACTCTGGCCGGCCCTATTTAAGCGGCATGTTCAGCGTATCAGATAAAGGTCAGCTGGCTTATACCCGGGGCTCATCACAACGACTGGCCGATGTCGCCATCTGGCAGCATGGTCAGGTGCGTAACCTAACCCGGCTGAATGAGGATCTGCTGGGCCAGCGCCAGCTCGGCAAGGTGCACGAATTTACTTACCGCTCCACACTGGATGATGAAGAAATTCATGCCTGGTACATCACTCCACCGGGTTTTGATCCCAGCCAGAAATACCCACTGATCCTGGAAATCCATGGTGGCCCACACCTGCCATATGGCCCGCACTTTTCCGCCGAGCTGCAGCGCTATGCCGCCGAAGGTTATGTAGTGCTGTACAACAATTACCGTGGCAGCACATCCTATGGTGAGCGCTTTGCGCTTTTACTGCAAAACAAATACGCTTCAACCGATGATTTTACCGATCATATGTCTGGCGTCGATGCGATGATTGCCAAAGGCTTTATTGATCAAAACAATTTATTTATTGCCGGCGGTTCAGCCGGTGGTATTGCCACTGCTTATGCGATTGGCCTGACCGATCGTTTTAATGCCGCCGCTGCCACCAACCCGGTGATCAACTGGGTCAGCAAGGTGCTGACAGCCGACAGCTATATGGCACAGATCCAGAATCAGTTCCCCGGCATGCCCTGGGAGCAGCATGAGCATTACTGGCAACGCTCGCCGCTATCGCTGGTGGGCAATGTGACAACCCCCACCCTGCTGTTTACCGGAGAACTGGATCGCCGCACCCCGATGGCCGAAACCGAGCAGTTTTATCAGGCCTTACGCTTGCGGCAAATCGATACCGCTATGGTGCGGGTACCTGGTGCTTATCATGGCGTTTCCAACCGCCCCAGCCGGATGATTGCCAAAGTCGAGCACACCCTGGCCTGGTTTGCCCGCTATCGGAAAGATTAATCAAGACAGCATCAGTCCCGGTTGGTCTAAGCCGGGACTTATCTCCCCTTACCTGAAAAGCCCTACCAAAACTTATTCCAGAACAATAAAATCATCGTCAGTCTGGTCTAGACTTAACGCCATCTATCCTATTGCATAAATCAGGGAGTCTTTATATGGCGTCGCACAACCCGCATCGCGTTTACATTCCAACCAATGCCCATTCCAACCAGTATCTGTTGGCCGAAATCAAACTGGACGATGGCTTTTACAGCCATTATGCCAGCGCGGATGACTGCTATCAGGGGTTGTCTCAGCAGCTGTTTCAGTTGGCCGATGCTTTGGAGCTGCGCAATGTGCACTTGATTGCCAACGATAAGCTGCCGGTGGTGCGCTTTCATACCGAGTCCTACACCTTTCAAACCGAGAAGCAAATTCTGTTTTTCTACAATCCCAAATACCATGAAGGCCAAAATCTCTTTGCCACCCCTGGCTACCAGGCACGGAAAATCCGCTTGCTGTTTCTTGCCACCGGTGAAGAACTGCGCAGCCAGGCCGCCAACTTCCACGGCAAGGTGGTACAACTGCTAAAGCAACTGAAAGAACAGCTGGCCGAGCCTTGTGCCATCAAGCTGCGCGATCATCAACACCTGTCGTACGATCTCTTTGCCAAAACCAAAGGCCATAAAGAAAGCTACGGTTACAAACTGCGTGGCTTATATCCACGCTATCAGGCCAGGCAGTGTGAGCTGCCGGCCGAGCACAGTGAAATTACTTATGTCACCGTCACGCTACCGCTAAGCCGGACGCTGAAACAACAGCTGCTGCATGAACGCAGCAACGACTTCAGCCCGCTGTATCAAAGCTTGCAGGATAAATTTCAGCAAGCCTGCGCTGGCAAAAAACTGGACCGACTGGCAATGGTCGCCAACGGCCTTACCCCGCTGGTGCGCAACAGCAAATGGGATCAGCACGATAAAAACCGTGAGCTGCAAAAAATCAGCTTTAACCCGGATTGTACCGAGCCGCAGTACCTGACCTTCTGGCAGGCCGATAATCTGGTAGAAAGCGCGCATTTTGTGCTGGTGGCAAGCAAGGAAGACCACACTGAAATGGGCTATGGCCGTTTTATGAACCAGGTGGAAGAAGCACTGCGCAGCTTCAGCAAAAGCATCGGCTTTGATGGCAACCACCAAAACCTGACGGTGCGGTTCTTCCAGCACATCAGTTACGTACTATAAAAAATAGCGTGACGGCTTCAACAAGAGGGCACAGACGATGGCCCTCTTTTTCGTTATACTAGCGCCGCCATGAATACTCCCAACAACAAAACACAAACTTACACCATCCTTGCCACCCCGGTTGAACACCGGCTATCGGAAAAAAACAGCGACTTCCTAACCTTTTTGCAGCCGGTGCAAAACCGCGATGAAGCCATGCTGTGGGTTGAGCAGTACCGTAGCCGTTACCGCGATGCCAGCCATGTCTGCTGGGCTTATAGCATCGGCAATACCCGCCAGCCCGAGGCGCAGGCCTGCAGCGACGATGGAGAGCCGAGCGGCACGGCTGGCCGGCCGATGCTGCATGTGTTGACCGAGCGTGAGCTCGGCAATTGCCTGGCGGTGGTGGTGCGTTATTTTGGCGGTGTGAAGCTGGGTGCCGGAGGTCTGGTACGGGCTTATTCGGCCGCGGTGTCGCAAGCGGCTAACCTGGCTGAGCTAGCCCCCGTCAGCCCACAAACCGAGCTTAGTATTCAACTTGGTTTTGCCGATGAAAGCAAAGTACGGCAGTTGCTGAGCCAACATCAGGGCGAGTTATTAAGCAGCGATTACAGCCACCAGGTCACCCTGACCATCCGGCTGCCACAAAGCGCTGAAGCCGTCTTTTGCCAGCAGTTAAGCAACCTGACTGCAGGCAGCGCCGTTATTGACAGCAACCGCTGATTTCCTCTTTGGCATTTACGGCCAATCTGTGGATAATAGCCGTTATGCCCAAGTATACAACACGACAAAAAATGACCCCATGGCAGCGAGCCGAAGCTGTCGACAGGATGCGCTATGTCTCAATTACTTCGTATTGTGCTGATCCACACCCACCTGCCCGGTGTGGTGGAGTTGCAGCTGGATCAACACACCAATATTTGCGGTACCAATGCCTCGGGCAAAACCACCCTGCAGCGGCTGGTACCGGTATTTTATGGCGAGCAGCCAAACCGGGTGGTACCCAAAACCCGCAAAAAGTTTGATGAGTTCTACCTGCCTTATTCCAACAGCTACCTGGTGTACGAATACCAGCGCGACAATGGCGAGATCTGCCAGGTGGTGCTGACCAAAAAAAGCGATGGCGGCGTCGAGTACCGCTTTGTCGGCGCGCCCTATCAGAGTGACTTCTACCTGCAGCAAAGCGATGACGGTGTCAAAGCTCTGAGCTACAACGACTGGGCCAGCGCCATGCGCGCCCGGCCCGATGTGCAGGTGTCCGCCAAAATAAGCGCCACCAGCGAGTACCGCAGCATTATCCAGAACGATGCCGCTGCGCTGCGTGGTAACAATGCCGACAGCGTCAAACTACGCCGGTTGGCCGCCAGTTTTAGCCTGGTCGCCAGTGGTCATAAGCTGCGTCATATCGAAAAACTGGTCAGCGCCGTCCATGCCAAAGAAGGCAAGATGGACACCTTAAAAGCGATGCTGGCAGCTATTTTTGAAGAAGATGGCGTCACCCTGCCGACCACCAAGGTAAAAAACACCAAGGCACGGGACTGGATCCAGCAAATGCGCCAATCGATGCGACTGGACCGCTTGCAGCAGGATTTCGAGCGGCTGCAGCAACTGGCACTGCAACTGGATGGGGCTGAAGCCCAGTTGGCGGCTTTGCTGCCCCTGTTGGAGCAGGATGAGCAGCAGTTAAAGCAACAACGCGCCGATGCCGAGCAGCAGGTGCAAAGCCTGCGCCAGCAGCTGCAAAGCGCCAAAGAGCAGTACCAGCAGCAACAGCTGGAGCAGAGCAGCCAGTTGGCCAAAGTCGAAGCCAGCCTGCATGAAACCTCGGCCCGGCTCGATCGCTTGCAGCAACAGTTTGATGATTTTGACAGCAAAGACATGCCGAAGCTGCAGCGCGATACCGATGCGCTGCCACTGTGGCGCGAGACCCTGCAGGAGCTGGCTGAACAGTACCAGTTGATGGTGGAGCAGCATGGCGATATGGAGCGGCAGCTGGAGCAGCGTAAAGCCAAGCTGGCCGAGTCCTTTAACCGCTTAAGCGAGCAGCACAGAGCCAAAGCCAAGCAACTGCAGCAGCAAAAAGATCAGACCCGCGAGCAGCAGGACACCAAACTGGCCACGCTGGAGCAGGCCTTTCAAAGCCGCTTGCAGCAGCAACAACAAACCTTCGCCACTCAGCTCAGCGACTGCCAAAGCGCCATCGCTGTGCTGCAAAGCCAGCTCAGCGCCTCGCCGCTGACCGAAGCAGAGCACGACGAGCTGCGCGCCGCCGAACTGCGGTTGGAGCAAGCCCAGCAGCAAGCGCAACAGCAAGCGCGGCAGCTGCAGCAATTGCAGAAGCTGCACCAGCAAGCGCAGCAGCAACGCGAGCAGGCCGACCAGCAACTGGAAGCGAGCCGCAAAGCACAGCACAGCGCCGAGCGGCAACTGCACCACCTGCAGCGCCAGTTAAGCCCCGAGCAAGGCAGTTTGCGCCATTTCCTGCGGCTGCATTACCACGGCTGGGAGCAGAAACTGGGCAAGGTACTGGACGAGCGTCTGCTGGAACGGCACGACTTGCAGCCGCATCTGCTCGATTTGACCGACAGCCTCTATGGCTTGCAGCTGGATTTAGCCGCCATCGACACACCGGATTACGCCCAGGACGAAGCGGCTATTCGCCACCGGCTGCACAGTGCCGAACAACAGCTGGAGCAGGCCAACGCCAGCAAAGCAGCGGCTGAAAAAGCGTTAAAAGACAAGTACGAACAGGCCGAGCTGGCCCGTGCTCAACTGGAGCAGGCCGAGTGGCAACTGACCCAGTACGAACAAAACATCGACTACGCCCGCGATGCCCGCAATCGCCTGGAAGCCCAGCAACGCGAGCTGGTGAAACAGCGCCAGGCCAATGTGCGCTCGGAGCTAAGCGCCCGTCAGCAGCAGTTGGACAAACTGCAACAGCAGCAGCAACAGGATCTGGCCGCGTTAAAGGACGATCACAACAGCCAGAAAATGGAGCTGAAAGCCGACTGGCAGGCCGAGCTGCAGGTGTTCGACGAACAGATGGACGAGCTGGAGCGCCAGCTGGAGCGTAAGCGCGAAGACAACAAAAGCCAGCTGCGCGAACTGCAACAGGCTTTTGCCGAAGAGCTCTCCGCCAAGGGCATTGATCCGCGCCGCCTGGCCGAGCTGCGGCAAAAGCAGGAGCAACTAAAAACCGAGATCCAGCGCGTGACCGAGCGGCAGAACGAGCTGAGTGCCTGGCAAAGCTTTATGCAACTGGACTGGCAACAACTGCGGCCGCAGTTGCTGGAGCAGGAAACCTCACTGAAGCAGCAACAGCGCAGCAGCCGTCAGGCGCTGGAGCAATTAAAAGCCGATTACAGCCAGCAGCAAAAGCAGCTGGATGCACAAAAGCAACAGCATCAGGAGCAGATGCAACACGCCGAGCAACGACTAGCGCAATTAAAGCCCTGCTTAAGCAAGCTGGCCGAGCTGCATCTGAGTACCGTCAAACCAGCCAGTCTGGCGGCCTGTGCCGATGTGATTGAGCGATTGTCCCGCAGCAACGAAGCACTGGAGCAGCGCAGTAAACTCGATAGCGCACTCAAGCAGGCGATGGAGCAGTTTGAAAGCATGCTGAGCAAAGATGCCGGCCCCGAGTTCCTGGACAGGCTGGAGCATGAAAAACGCAAACTGCCCGACTACGCCGGTAAGCGCGAGCAGTTGCCGATCCTGTCCGATTTGCTGCGTATTCTAAAAGATGCCCAGCAGCAGTTGCTGGAGATGGGCGAGAACATCGGCGGCGATCTGAAAAAGTTCTTTACCGTCTTTAGCGATATCAACCGCCGTATTGCGCTGCAAAGCCGCCGCTTAAGCGAAGCCGTGGCCGATGATCTGGTGCTGGAAGGCATCAGCCGCTCGGAAGTACGGATTTTATCCACCATCGACGAGCTGGGTTTCTGGCAGCCGCTAAAACACTTCGCCAAACTGTACGATGACTGGGGTTCCTCCGGCAAAGCCCTGCCGTCGGAGCAGTACCTGAATGCCCTGGCCGATGTGGTCGAGCTGCTGCGCGCCGACGAGCAGTACAGCATTGAGTCCTTGCTGCGACTGGAGCTGCATTTAAGCGAAGGCGGCTCTGAGCTGGTGATTAAGAACGACCGCCAGCTGCTGGAGTCCTCCAGCCATGGTATGGCCTACCTGATCCTGTGCAAATACCTGCTGGCCTTTACCCGTTTGCTGCGAGGCGATGCCAAGGTCAGCATTCACTGGCCAATTGATGAAATCGGTACCCTGGCCTACCACAACGTGGAAAAGCTGTTCCAGGCCTGCAGCAGCAACGACATCGTGATTGTTGGTGCCTTCCCGAATCCGGAGTCCGATGTATTGATGCTGTTCCAGCACCGCTATCTGATTGAGCCCAGCCAGCAGGATCCGAGTAAACGGCAGCTCAAGCGCATTCAACCCAAAGTCAGCCGCCTTGCTGAGCGACTGGCGCAGAAACAGCAGGAGGCCAGCTGATGCTGCAACACGGCCTTTTATTGGAACGGCTGCTGGCCGGTGACTTTATCTGTCAAATCAGCGACGAAGATGCCTTCCGTCATCTCAGCCAGGAGCAAACCCAGCAGGAGATCAACCACTACCTGCGGCCACTGAACCGCCGGCTGGTCAGCAACGACGATGGCTCGGTGTTTTACCTCGGTTACCACGAGCTGACCAAGGAAGCCCGTGAGCATTTAAGCAGCCAGTTTGCGCTAACGGTGCAATCCTTGCTGCCACTGCTGGAATGGCTGCAACTGGTGCAGGAAACCCTGGGCCGCGACAGCGCCCTGACAGCTGGTGATACCATCAAGCTGCAGGAGTTTGTGCTGCGCACCGAAGACAACCAGAGCCTGCGCCAGCGGCTGAATGCGCTGGCCAGTGACCGTTTTTTCAACAGCCAGAGCGAGCAGCTCGACAGTCAGGTGAAACTGATTTTCCGCCGTTTAAAAGAGCACGGCTATCTGCTGCAACCGCACAGCGAGCGTCAGTACTACATCGTCACCGGCAAAATTGATTATCTGCTGGATGTGATCCGCTTTATCCGCGATGAAGAGCAGCTGCCGGTGGACGATACTCCCAGTCAGGAGGCGCTGCTCTGATGGCCCCGCTCGACTCACAGCTGGCCTCGAATTTATTCAGCATCGGTGCCGAGCGCCTGGCTTTGCTGGGCAAACACCACAAGGCGCTGATGCAGGGTTATCTGGATGGCCATATCGATGAAACGGTTTTTAGCGAAAGCGCGCTGAAAAAGCTGATTGCTGCCCGTATTTTATGGCGGCCGGATGAGCAGCAACCGCTGGCACTCAGGCCTTTGGTCAGCGAACTGATCGCCAGTATGGTGGCCGATGAAAACCGCCGCCAGATCAATGCCGATGTGGCCGAGAAGTTGGAGCAAATCCGCAACCGGGTACAGGCCTACCGCGATGCGCAGTTCAAAGGCGATTACAGCGTGGCCGAGCTGCAACTTCAGCGCCTGACCGAGCATGTGCACGATTTAAGCGGCCAGTTTGAAGAGGCCATCGACAGCCTCTGGCACCGGCTGAACAGCGACTTTGGCTTTGTCAGTAGCCTGGACGATAAAATCCGCGAAAACGAACGGGCGCAAAAGCAGCTGCGCCGTTTGCTCGACGGCCTGGATTTGCTCGATTTCAACGAGCTGATTGAGCTATCGGAAGGCAACAACCACCTGCGTAAACTGCTGGTCAGCCAGCTGCAAAACCAGCTCAGCTCGCACCACAGCAGCTTGCTGGAAGTGCAAAAACGGCTGGTGCAGTTGCTGGCCAAGTTCCGTCAGCAGCAGGCCCGTTCGCTGTTAATTGCCAATATGGCGGCCTTTTTGCGCCAGCATCCGAAATACCAGCCAGCCGATTACCCCAATCGCTCCGAGTTACCGGCGTTGTTCAATCAGGCTGCAGCGATTCGGCCACAGGCCGCCATTGCGCTGGATAAAGCCAGCGAGCGGTCGGTGCTGGCCGAGTTGGTACGCTCCCTGCCAAGGCCCAGCAGCATTGAACTGCCGGAGCAGCACAGCGCCAGCTTTGCAGAGCTACTGGCCGATGAAGAAATCGCCGCCCGTCAACAGGCACTGAAAACCGATGTCGAAAACTTCTACCTGCGGGTGATTGATCAGGGCGGCAAACTCAGCGCGCTGGATTATTTAGAGCAACAAAAGCTGGCATGGGACAGCGAGATTTGGCTCTATCAAATCATCGCCGAGTACCAGGCGCTGCCGGTAGAAGAAAAGCAGATGTTTGCCATCCGCCGCGATGAAGCACCTGCCAGTACTGTCAACCAGTTGCTGCTGATCCGCGATATTCAGATCGCGCTCAAGGCAGCCTGATGCAGTCAGCCTTGGGGCTGCAGGCCCTGAGCTGGCTGCGCCAGTTGGAGCAACGCCTTAAGGGTAGTGGCAGCGAAGCCGTAAACCCTGGTAAAAAAGCGGCTGCGCAGGTGGTTCACTGGTGCATTGAGCAGGAGCTTTTACCAGCTCACAGCGCCAACTTACCTAAAGTTCGCTTTGATCTGGCGCTGCTGACCGCTATTGCCACAGCCCAGCACCAGCTTGGCCAGGCCTGTTTTCGCGATAATCTGGCAGCGCAAAGCCGGCTGGCAGCGGCCAAAGTCAGTCAACAGGAATTAAAAAGCGCTGGCTTAAAACCGCGCCAGCAGCGGGTACTGCTGCGTTTAAATCAACCAACGCAGCAAGCAGGCCTTCATACGGAGTTCATCGACACCGACTGGCAACAATTACCACTGGACCAATTCGACACCCTGCTGGTAGTGGAAAACCTCGATTGTTTTTACCAACTGGCACAATTCACAATAGAGCTACCCTACCAACAGCCGTTGGTGATTTATCGTGGCGACCGCCTGTACAGCCAAGGCTGCAAAGCACTCAAAACCGCCTGGCTTAACCTGCAAAAACCAACCATCTACTTTGGTGATTTTGATGGCAAAGGCGTTAGCATTGCACTCAACGAAGGCTATCAAGCCATGTTGCTGCCAGCCTTTGTCGAGCTGCAACAACAGGCCAGTGCAGCCATGCTGCCCGATGCACAGCTCAAGTACCTGGCCGCCATCGAACAACGCCCGACTTGCCCCGCCTTTCAACCCTACCAACAGCTGCTTTGCCAGCAGCTCAAAGGACTACGACAACAACAGATGCAGGGGATGGTGCTTGACCCCATACGTTTAATCGGAGCTTGACTCCCTTCTCACCCCAACCTTAGTGGTGCACACCAATACAATCCCCAACCAGCTAAACCAAATAATCTGCAACAGGCCAAAGGCGTCTTTTAAATAAGGCACGGTATGCAGCACGGTGAGGATGCCCAGAGTGCCTATCAGTAGCCCCAAAAGATGCAGGGCTTTCGGTAGCCATTGCTGTTTAAGGCCGGTGATACTGAGCAGCAAAACCCATAGCCCCCCGACCAGTTCAATGCCGCCCCCCAGCGCATGGGTTATCAACCAGAAGCTATGGTACAGCGCTTCAGCCTGTACCGGATCCGTATTGGCCAGCTGTATAAGCCGATCTAGTCCAATCAGATAGGTCATGCCGCTGGCCATCATCAGCGTGACCCAGATCCAGCCAAAGCGATCCGCTAACCCCGCCAGGGCAGATTGTTTATCCGGTATCGCCTGCTGCAAAGCCTGCAAGCTGATGGCTAACAAAATCCCAAACAGCAGATAACCCATGCTGTAACTGATGGCAAACAGCAACCGACCTTGCTGCAAAAACTCGATCCGCCCCAGGGTATCCAGCCCGAGAGGGGCTGATACCAGCCCAAAGAAAATCGCAAACATCGACACATAACACAGGGCCATACCGATGGTGGCCATGCCCCCGAGCCGTACAATGCTGGTTGAAGGAGCTGGGCTGGTTGAAGGTGCCAAATTGCCTGATGATGCTAATGAAGTCGCTTGCATAGATTACTCCTGCGGTTACAAGTAAAGTGTCATCAGGGCGAACTATCCACGATTAAAGCGCTGTCTGTCGTCCGGGACGATAAGCGCGGACAGTTTTTTACTAGGGGCGTCCCAGAAAAAGCCGTACACTAAGTCTCAAATACCACGAAGAGAGTGCACGCCTTGCTTGATAAGCTAAACATGGTTGAGCCAAGTCTGGCTGAGTTAAATCTGGCTGAATTAAGTCTGGGCACCGCAGCACTGGCCGTGCTGGGGTTTAGCCTGCACCTGCTGTTGCTGCGTGTAGCGCAGCAGCCTTACGTATCGCCCTTGCTGCTTGCCTTAGTGGCACTGGCGCTGATTGTCACTGGCCCGCTGGTTTTTCAGCTGGCACCAAGCTTGATCTTCCTGTACATCGCAGCCTTGCCGGTGGCTTTTTTTGCCTTGCCACCCAGCCTGTACCTGTATGCCAAGGCGCTATGCACGCGTACCGAATGGCGCTGGCAGTGGCGGGATAGCGCCAGCTACTGGACTCAGCTGCTGGCCTTACCGCTGGCCGTGCTGATTTATACCCTGCCCGAAGCGGAGCAACAGGCGCTGTTTTTCTCGGAGTCTGCCCCGCTGCAGGGCCAAGCGCTGATCACCGCTGTGCTGTTTTTGCTGGCGACCCTGCTCTGGCTGGCAATTAGCCTCTGGTATTTGCTTCGCATTAGCCGGCGGTTACGGCGTTATCGCCAGCAACTAAGGCAAGTGTTTGCGGCCGATAGCGGCAAAAGGCTGTACTGGCTCGATGGGCTGATGGCTGCCCTGCTGCTTAATTGGGGCTATGCGGTGCTGGTATTGCTGACTGGCGAGCAGCTGGCATCGCCCTGGTTCAGCGATACCGGCGTGCTACTGTTGGCACTGCTGCTGGTATGGCTGCTCTGTTACTGTGGTTTGCAGCAGCAGCCGGGTTTTGCCGAGGTATTCAGTAAGGCCGATAGCCAAGCACCAGCAGCGGCAGAAGTGAAAGAGGTAGAGGAAGTAAAGCCAGCCGGTGCCGACAAATACCAGCGCTCGGCGTTAGGAGAAGCGCAAACAGAGCGGATAGCGAACAAGCTGCAGCAAGCAGTGTACCAGCAACAACTGTACCTGGATCCGGCGCTGACCTTGTACAAACTGGCCGAGCAGCTTGGGGTATCACCACAGTATTTGTCGCAGACTTTAAACCAACGGTTGCAGCAATCCTTCTACGACTACATCAATGAAGCACGGGTCGCAGCTGCCAGGCAGCTATTGCAACACAGCCAGGACAGCGTACTCAGCATCGCCATGGCGGTTGGCTTTAACGCCCGTTCGTCTTTTTACAAAGCCTTTAAAGCCAGTACTGGCCTGACCCCGGCACAGTATCGGGCACAAAATCAGACTCAGGCTGCCAAAGCAATGGATTAAACGCTGGCCGGATAAAACCAGGCGTTTTTAATGAGGCCAGCATCAACCTCGTACACCACCGCCACTTCGGATGGCGTCTCGCTCATACCATGCACCCGCTCGTGATCGATCACCTTGTTGCCAACCACCATCCGGCTTAGCACTTCGGCGCGAAGCGCAGGTAAGGTAAAGCGCTCACTGGCATAGAACTGCCGCAGTGCGTCTAGCCCCTGCAGCGCCGGGGCGCTTGCCGGCATGCGGTAAATGGCAATATCCGGGTGATAACAGCGGCAAAATGCGGCTAAGTCTTTGGCATTGTACGCATCGAGCTGGCGCTGCACCGGCTCGGCCATATCTGCGGCCACCTGCAGGTTTTTGTGCATAAAGCAGCTGTTCTCATCGTCCTGGTAATCGGCAAAAGGGCCACAGAACACAAAGCCGGCGCTTTGGTACAAAGAACGGGCTGGCTGGAAGAAATCCATCGAGCCGGTTTCCAAATAGAGATCGGTGATGCCGCTGGCCGCAGCTTCGGCCAACACATGCTGCAGCAAAGCCCGGCCAATCCCTTTGCCTCGCACCTTGGGATCGGTACGCATCGATTTTATTTCACCCATGCTGGCACTGTGCTGCTTTAGTGCGACACAACCCAGCAATGCTTCGTTTTCCCAGGCGGTCCAAAAGCGGATAGCCGGCGCTTTCAATTTGCTTAAATCCAGCGCATGCACACTCTCGGGCGGCGAGGTGGCGTACATATCGGCCAGATGGCCCTGCAGCAGCTCGATGACGGCGGCAGATTCGAGCGGGTCCAGCTGAATGGTGATCATGGCTTGCTTATCCTTTTGCCGGTCGTCCGACACCGTTCCAGCACCTGCTCCACCGACATACACAGCGTTTGCTCGGTAAAAACAGCACTTTGCAGTGCCAACAAACGCTGACACAGCGCGTCGTCATCCAGCAGCAACCTGGGCCGCAATTTTTTGTGCTGAAGTTTTTGCAGCATGTCTTCAATGGCAAACACCGCCGTTAGGTCCATGTAATCGACCCCGCGGCAATCCAGCACGATGTCGTGGGTATCCAGTACCTGGTCGACCTTGTCCATCCGATCCAGCATCTCGGCCATTGAGCCAAAAAACAACGGGCCGCTTAAACGCACCAGTCGTACCCCAGGGTGCTTAGGATCATCCGGTACATCCAGCAGTTCGTCGTCTTCCAGATGAATATGCGCCGTTTTGGCCATACGCCAGGTCACCAGGCCCATCGCCAGCACCACGCCAACACCGACGGCGATCACCAGATCCACCAATACCGTCAGGGCAAAGACGCTGAGCATAATGATCACTTCCGGCTTAGGGGTACCGGAAATGCGTTTCAGCAAGCGGTAATCGAGGATATCGAGCCCGACTTTGACCAAAATACCGGCCAACACCGCCAGCGGAATCTGCGCTGCCAAAGGGCCCAGCCCCAGTAATAAGGCCAGCAAAAACAGCGCATGCACCATGCCGCTTAACCGGGTGCGGCCACCGGCATTGACATTGACCACAGTACGCATGGTCGCGCCAGCCCCCGGCAGGCCACCGATAAAGGAGCACAGAATATTGCCAAGCCCCTGCCCTATCAGCTCTTTATTCGGTTTATGCCGAGTACGGGTGATGGAGTCGGCCACCAGCGAAGTGAGCAGGCTATCGATGGTGCCAAGCAGCGCCAAGGTAAGCCCCAAAGTGAAAATCAGGCTCCACTGCGCCAGGCTAAACTGCGGCAGATGAAACTCCGGCAGGCCGGTTGGGATATCACCAATTACCGGCACCTGCCACTTCAGCAGCACCGCGGCCAGGGTACATAAACAAAGCGCCAGTAAAGGCGATGGCAGGTAACGGCTGATGCGCATCGGGGTAAACCAGACAATGGCGAAGGTCATTAGCCCAAGTGCTAAAGCCTGCAGGTTCAGCTCTGCCAGCGTATCCGGTAATTTTGCCAAGGCTTGCAGCGGCGAGGGTGACGGCGCTGCCCCCATTAAGGGCGCCAGTTGCAGCAAAATAATGATCACCCCAATGCCGCTCATAAAGCCGGAAATAACCGGATAAGGTATGTAGCGCACCAGGCCGCCTACTTTGAGCAAACCCAGCGCAATTTGCAGCACCCCACCCACCAGCACCACCGCCAGCGCCATTTGAAAGCTGCCACCTAAAGCCGCAATAGCCGAGGCAAACACCACCGTCATCGGGCCGGTTGGGCCGGAAATCTGTACCCGGGTGCCACCAAACAATGCGGCTACCAAGCCCAGCGCTATAGCACCATAGAGACCGGCGGCAGCACCTGCGCCTGAAGCTACGCCAAAAGCCAGCGCCAAAGGCAAAGCAACGATGCCGGCGGTTAAACCACCAAACAGATCGCCACGTAAGGTTGCGGCAGAATAGGAAGAGTGTATTGCCATGAGCTCGTCTTTTATCGATGTTATCTGTAAATTTTGCCGATAATTGCAGCAAATCCACGCTGAAGTGTCGCTAAGTTACCGGTTAAAGGCCGTTAAAACAAGGCGGATCAGTTGGTTTGAGCCTGCCAGTGCAAGGGTACGCCAGGCCGGGCCATAAGCTCCGGCTGGAAACCTTGCTGCCAGCACAGCCAATCTGGCTATAACAAAACGACATCATCACTGCAGAAGTAAAAATGACGCAGTTTTATATTCTGGCTTGTAAAGCGCTTTCTATTAGCATAAATTCACAGATAGCTTACTTAGCTCTGGTGAGGTAAGATAAGCCTTTAACAAAGCCCTGATAAAGGGTTTGTATATAATAAAGCATGGAGTTATAGGATGAATTATTTTCTTGATGCACTGAAAAGATATGCTGACTTTACCGGCCGCGCCCGCCGTAAAGAGTATTGGATGTTTATTTTGTTTTACCTGATTTTTTACATCGCTGCTATGGTCGTGGATATCGTGCTTGGCACCTTCTTTATCGCCTTAATTTTTGCTCTGGCTATGATTATCCCGAGCATTGCGATTGCAGCACGGCGCCTGCATGATACTGGCCGCAGCGGCTGGTGGCAGCTAATCGCTCTGGTCCCTTTTATTGGCGGCATTATTTTGCTGGTTTTCCTGGTACTGGACAGTACTGAAGATAATCAATACGGGCCAAATCCCAAAGCGATGCCAGTAGCGGCTTAAACGCTTATTTCGTTCCAAGTCAGCGGTGCCTTTCAGGCGCCGTTTTTTATGCGACTACATCAGAACAATTTCACTTAAGTGGTCCTGCAGATGCAACCAGTGAGCATTGTAATACTGTGCCTTGCTTAAGCGGCCATAGGCAAAGTGGGGTGCAAGCGCACCCTGCCAGTGTATAAACTGCTCCAGCTCCATGATCAATTCGGCCTGAGCCACATCCACCGGTACTGCTTGATGCAGCTCTGGTGCCCCCGGCAAGGGTTCATTCAATGGGTGCTGCATCTTACCAACCGCACTAAAAGCTGCCAGGGCCGTTGAACCAACCGTCAGTTGAAACAAGCGAGAGCGCTGCTCAGGGTAGCCCAAACGTGAATAACGGACACTCTGGGCACAGTGCTGAAAAATTTGGCTGACGCTCCAGTCCCCAAGTGACGCCAGATGCTCAGACGGCAATTGCCGTAACTGACTGGTTAATTCCTGCAATGAGGGCCGCCGTAACAAAGCACCGACCTGGGTGCCCGTCCAAAGCACAACAGGTGTGGCAACAACCAAACCTAAAAAGGCTCTGCGTTTCATCGATCATTTACTCTGTTTCGTTGTGTTGCGTTTATCTTAACGTTATTGGCCAGTCAGGTCGAATAGTGGCTGCAACAGGGGTTCCCCAGCCAATACCAACAGATTTTTTAACGAAATAAAGGTACACTGCCCACACCAATGATCAGGTGAACCCCGAGACAGTTTGTGCTAACCACAGTCCCCTTCAAAGCAGCCTGGTGGCTACCTGGCGGTCACTTGCAGACCCTGGCAGCCAAGTACCTGCACCCCAGATACCATGGTGCTCTGATCACAGAATGGCTGCCACTCACCGATGGTGATGAGCTGGAGCTGTGTTGGAGTCAAACCCTGACAGCAGATTATCAGGGCCCGCTGGTGGTACTGCTGCATGGCCTGGCAGGAAGCAAACATAGTCATTATGTGCAAGGCATGTTTGCGGCTTTTGCCCATCTGGACTGGCCGGTGGTACTGATGCATTTTCGCGGCTGTGGCAGCAGGCCTAATCAGTTACCGCGAGCTTATCATTCTGGCGACACCGAGGATTTGCGTTACTTACTGGCACAAATACAACAGCGCCATCCTGGTGCCAGGCTGCTGGCAGCCGGCTTTTCATTAGGCGGCAATGTCCTGATGAAGTACTGTGGTGAGCAGCAACAGCAAAACCCGCTACGCGCGGCCGTCGCAGTCTGTGCCCCACTGGCACTCGCCAGCAGCGCTAAACGAATCAATCAAGGCTTTAGCAAGCTGTATCAACGCTATTTACTGCGCCAGCTGAAGCAAAGCGCCTTACACAAGCTACAGCACTTTGCTGACTTCCCTATTCCACTTACCCATCAAGCCGTAAAACGTATGCGCAGCATTGAAGCTTTCGACGATGGCTTTACCGCTCCACTGCATGGCTTTTTAAATGCCGCCGATTACTATCAGCGGGCCAGTGGCCGGCAGTTTTTACCTGCCATTCAAGTGCCAAGCCTGATTATTCATGCGGCGAACGATCCTTTCTTAGCCGCAGACGTAGTACCCAGTCAAGATGAGCTGTCTGACCTGGTGCTGCATGAGCAGTGGCCATCGGGAGGACATGTTGGGTTTGTCGCCGGGCGCAACCCTTTCAAACCATTGTTTTGGTTAAACGAGCGAATCCCGCTATTTTTTCAAGAGGTACTGCAACGGTGATTATTCCCTGGCAACAGCTGGAAGCAGCAACACTGAACAATCTGATTGAATACTACGTACTGCGTGAAGGCACCGATTATGGTGAACAGGAAATATCATTAGCGGAAAAAGTAACCCAGGTGCGGGCCCAACTGCAGGCCGGTGAGGTCGTGCTGGTATTTTCGGAGCTGCATGAGACGGTCAACTTAATGTCAAAGCAGCAGTTCAACGAACAGTAAGGGTAGCTGACTACCCCTACTGCATTGAGTACCGTTAAGGCACCAACTTACGTGCCGTGTCCAGATATACCTGACCACGAGCTTTGACCTTAGCACCATCACTGTGCTCTGATGCCACATGCACTTCTTCCAACACCTCGGCCAGCTCAGCCAGTTCGGCCTGCATTTTTTCCAAGGCATTCTCCAGCGTGTAGGTCAATTGATGCACTTCATGCAATTGATGCGGAGTCAGGCTGTCCAATGCCACCAGCTCGGCCAGCTTGGCGTTGTAGGCAGAAAAGTTTTGCACGGCTTCAGTCAGCGTATTGGCTGGCAAGCCTTCAAAATGGTCTGGCCGGTCGGAGTGGGCCAAAACCGCCGTAGACAAGCTAAGTAGTGCGGTGCACACAAATATTTTGAGTCGCATTCTCAATCCTCATTGCTATCGATTCAGTTGGTTGAGGTCGCTGACGTTGTCTTGCAGGTGAGCGCTGTTTGCCACTCATCGAAATACAGTCACTCTGTCGGTGCTGTTGGCAGACAGTATAAACCCAAGTGGCCTTAAGATCATCAAGGCGACTAAAAAGAAACAGACCAGCCGCATTGCTGGTCTGTGTTGACAAGGTTCAGGCCAGGCTGCGTGATGAACGACTACTCACCAGCCACACCAGGGCCAGCAACAGCAGCAGGGGCCAAAGCACACTAAAGCCTACCACCAACAGCACAGCACCAGCCAGCACTACACCAAGCAATATGCTTTTCAGCAGTACAGCCCCCAACACATAGGCCAATCCCGCCAGGCAGAGTACCACTATGGCCGACACCAGTACATCGACCAGCAAAACCACGCCACCTACCAGAATCGTCCCCACAAAAGCCAATAACGCCGGCCCAAGCCAAACAATCGCTACCAGCAATGCAAAAACAATCAATACATTACGCATGGCTTGCCTCCTTATGCGGCTGTTTTTGTTTCAATGTCAGCAGCGCCTGCTCAATGGCCTCTTGCTGTTCCAGGCTCTGAAATTGTTGTTTTAACGACGTGCTGCTGGCCGAACGCCCGAGATCCATCGCTTCTAACTGCGCTTCCAAGCCATCGATTTTTTGCTCGTAACGCTCGAACTTGTGCAGCGCTTCGTTCACTTTGTGCTGATGCTGCTTACTATGCACCTGCAACCGTACCTCGGTGCAATCTGCCCGGCGTTGTGTTTGGTAATAACGCTGCCGCGCTTCATTCAACTTGTTTTGTAAACGGCTGATATCGCTTTCAATATCGGCCAGCAGCGACTGACTTTGCGCTTCTTCCTGCTGCACGCTGCTGCGTTTTGTTTCAGCAGCCAACCGCTCGGCCAGCGCAGCCCGGGCTAAATCTTCTTTATCGTGTGCTAATGCCCGCTCGGCTTTTTGCTGCCAATCCGTCACCGCTGCATCCAACTGCTGCAGCTGGCGTTGCAACTGTTTGCGGGCCGCGATGTGTTCCGCCGCCAGGGTACGCAACTCGGCCAGGGAATCTTCCATTTGCTGTACCAGCAAACGCAGCATTTTTTCCGGCTGCTCGGCTTTATCCAGCAGGGCGTGCAGATTGGCATGGATGATATCGGTAAAACGGTTCAGTGCATTCATGGGATTTTCCTTTTTCTACCTGGAGTAAGTGATGTCCCAATAGCGTTTTCAAGAGCCGTGCCACATCTGCCGAAAACTAATTTTTCATTTTAAATCAATAACATTAAAGCCAG
The DNA here is from genome assembly GCF_039631345.1 of Alkalimonas sp. NCh-2. Taxonomy (NCBI): domain Bacteria; kingdom Pseudomonadati; phylum Pseudomonadota; class Gammaproteobacteria; genus Alkalimonas; species Alkalimonas sp. NCh-2. The sequence goes on along the minus strand of NZ_JBDIUV010000004.1, from coordinate 249,994 downwards.
AAAACTCATCTTTGGACCTGCCTTGCCACGAAGAGAAAAATAGGAGGTTGGTGAATTTCACCAATTAGTGCGGATTTTATGCAGGTGCCAATCCGCGTTGGCACCTGCAGGCAGAGTTAAATTTTAAAACGCTTGCCATAAGCCAGCAGGTCTTGTGCCATCCGCTCCAGCTCGGTGGAAGTGGCATCCGCTTGCTGCGAACGGGTTTTGGTTTGAACCGTCAGGCTATTAACCTTGAGCAGATTTTGATCCATCTCCTGCACCACAGTACTCTGCTGCTCGGTGGCACTGGCGATTTGCAATGTCATATCGGTGATAGAGCTGACAGAGCTCATAATGTCGGTCAGTGCACTGCCAGCCTGATCGGCCAGAGCGACACCGCCTTTGGCTTTCTCAACGCCGGTTTGCATGGTGGCCACCGCGGCACCGGAGCTTTGCTGCAGGCGGTCAATCAAGGTTTTAATTTCGGTTGTCGATTGCTGCGTTCTGGCAGCTAAGGTCCGTACTTCATCGGCCACCACCGCAAAGCCCCTACCCTGCTCGCCGGCGCGGGCTGCCTCGATAGCCGCATTCAATGCCAGTAAGTTGGTTTGCTCGGCAATCGCCTGAATCGTATCCAGGATCCCGCCGATGTTGGTGCTTTCCTGCTGCACCGTTGTAATGGTCCCTGACGCCTGCTCCACCTCAGCGGCGATGTCGCTGATGGCAGTAATCACACGCCGGACAATGGTTTGCCCTTGTTCAGCATGTTGCTCTGAATCGTGCGTCGCTGTCGAGGTATTCTGTGCGTGCTTGGCGACCTCGGCAATGGTCGCCGCCATTTCATTCATGGCGGTTGCCAACTGATCGATTTCAGCGGCCTGGCGTTGCAAATCCTGATCGGTTTCGCTGGTAATCACCGCCACATGCGCCGCATGCTCGGCCACTTTGTTGGCATTGCCGATTAAACCTGCCATCAAATCATGCAGTTGCTGTTGCATCTCATTAAATGCCAGCGCAGCCATCCCCACTTCATCGTTACTGGCAACCTGCAAAGGCTCACCGGTTAAATCACCAGCAGCAATTTGCTGGGCACGGTTCTTCAGCGTTTTCATCGGCTCAGAAATCAAGCGACGTAACAGGAAAATTAAGGCAATGGCAATCACAATCGTAAGTGCCATAGCAGTCCAGACCAAGCCCATGGAACGACGGTCGGAGCGCTCCGCTTTGGCAATAATGGCATCACGCTCGGCCTGAAAGAGCTGAGCAACCTCATTCAGATAACTGCGCATATCGCTTAAATGTTGCAGGGTTTGCTGCTGATAAATGCGAATTTGTTCTTGTGGGCTGGCTGCTACGATGGCTTTGGCAGTGGCATGCAGCTCACGATGAGGCCGGTCCATCGCATCCAGGGCACGTTTTAGTTCAGGACTTGCCGTGTGATAAGCTTCCGATGCGCGAAAAGCATCGTACCAGCGGCCAAAGTTGCACTGGGTGGGCTCGAGCTGCCCACGAAAAGGTTGTTGCAGCAGCATGCTGCTGGCCAGCTCATTGGCCCAGTTCAGGTGATCAATTTCCCGTTGCATTTGCAAGATGGACAGCTCACGCTTTTCTGCTGCAGCACTGCGGGCAGCATTCATGGTGTTTTGTGCCAGCTGCACGACCACCGCGACCACCACCATCAGAACCGCCAGCAAGCTAAAACTCAGGGTTAATTTTTTTCCAACCGAGAACGCCTTTGTTGCCATGCCCACCTCGTACATTCATCTTCACTTAAAAAGATAGCTTACCCTATAGAACAGGGCTTTGCTTTGTGCTTGCGCAAAAAAACGGCCCGAAGACCGTTGTCCTGAGCCCGGCCAGGCCGTTAAAAGCTAAAAACTTTTACCGCCGGATTCAGCATCTTTTCGGCAATCCGCGGCGGCTGCGCTGGCGTTACGCCATCGAGCAGCGCGTCGGCAGTGGCCGGCTTGTTTGGCAAGTAGAGCGCGCACACCTCGACACTGGCGCCACCAGACATTAATTGCTGCAGCAACTGAGCTGGAGTGACGTCTCTTGGCTTTAACGTCGGGCTTTCATGGTCTTTTAATGCCAAGTCTCCGGCCCCATCACACAGCAGTACCGAGACATTGGCACCTTGCTGTTGCATCTGGCCGGCCAGTACCATCGCCATGCCCTGGGTTTGCAAGGACGAGCTGGTCAGGTAGACAAAGACATCGTTATCGGCGTGAGCGGCTGTGCTGACAACAGCGGCACAAGCCAGGGTTTGCCATAGTTTCATCGGTGGTTCTCCTTCGTGGTTTTCATCGTAATTTGCATTGTAATTTTCACAGCGGCTTTCGTAGTGGTTTGCAAGCAGTGGTTTGCAATCGGATGCGCTGTATCGTTGTCATTTAATGCTGTGCCGTTTCGGATGTTGGGGCTGTCCAGGCGACATCCGCTGGCACCCGGTAGCTCCAGGGCAAGCCGGAATTGCGCCAGCCATCCAAAGCGCGTACGCCTTTGGATGGCCCATCTTCTAAGGTATTGCCTTCAAAGCCATCGGTCACCGACCAGACATTGTGGAAACCATAACCTGCCAGCCGGTCCACCGCCGGCGCACTGCGGGTCGCACCGCTGCGGCAGATGAGGATAATGGCATCGTCTTTTTGCACACCGAGTGCTTGCAAGCGGCTCAGTAACTGCTGATCAAACTGCGGGTTCGGCTGCATCGGCCAGGTTTGCTGATCCGCATTCAGCCGACTGGTATCGGTTAGCAACCAGGGCACATGAATTTTGGTTGGGGTGGCAAAACCGGTAAACTTTATTTCCACCGGATCGCGTACATCCACCAGCACCGCCTTCGGGTCTTGCTCCAGCATCGCATAGGCTTCTTTGGCCGTCACATAGAGCCCAAGACTGCTTTGGCTGGGATCCTTGCTGCTCGCAACAGGGTTGCCAATGGCTGCGAAAACCGCACCACTTACTAAGCAAGCCAGCATGGCAAGGCTTTGAAAGAACTTCATGATATCGTCTCCTGCGTGGTTGTATCCAAATTTAAAGAAAGCTCTGGCCAGCCATCAGCCAAAAAATCTGGCCGGTGATGAAGCAGCAATAACACCAGGCGGCCTTGCATCCAGGGCTGGATGGCTTGCCAGATCCGTGCTGCCTGCGCCTGATCCAGGCCATAGAAAGGTTCATCCAGAATCACCAGTCGAGGTGAGCGAAGCAGCCAGCGCGCCAGGTTAATGCGCCGGGCCTGGCCGCCCGACACTTGCTGGCCACTATCGCCCAACCAGGTGTCCAGTTGCTTCGGCAGCGATTGTGCCCACTGCTCCAACTCGACCTGGGTCAGCACTTGCCACAATCGCTGTTCGGTCACATCGGTCAGGCCCACCATCAGATTGGTACGAAGTGTATCGGCCAGCATGCCACTTTGCTGGCTTAACAGCGCCACCTGCTGGTGAAGCCCCGCTTGTTGCCATGCCGAGCGCCCCCTGCCATTCCAGCGAAGCTCTGCAGCCCCGGGCAAGGTGTCACGAACCAATAGCTCTGCCAGGCTGCTTTTGCCGGTGCCGGATGCACCACTGACCAACAACACCGGTCGCTCTGTCGATAGGTGAAGGGCTAATGGCCGCTGCAAGCTTGCCGCAACACGACCATACCGATGCAGTTGCAACTGCACGGTGTTCAGCGCTTCGTCGCCCGTTGCTGCCGCAGGCTCCGGCTGGGTAGCCAGCGGATACAACCGCTTGGCCGCAAACCAGCTACGACCGGCACTGGCCAGTTGCCCGGGTAAAGGTTGCAGCAGCTCACCAAGCGCCAGCACGGGCAACACCAGCATCACCGCCACCGGCCCTGAGAACCAGCCATGCTGGTAACCAGCAACCGCCAGCAGCGCCACAAAGAGCACCAGACCACCGTGCAGTAATTGCAGCAGCAACTGACTAAGCGCCTGCTGCTGGCTAACACGATGTTGTTTTCCATCGATCAGCGCAAGCAACCGCACAACAGCCTGCTGCTCTGCCTGCAATTGCCCGGCTACCCGCAGCTCGTCCAGTCCTTCCAGCTGTGTAATCACCTGCTGCCGGCTCTCATTAAGCAGAGCGCTGAGTTGATAATTTAAAGCCACACTTTGCCGGATAAACAGGGCCAGGATCAGCAACAGCAGCGGCAAGCCAACCAGCAAGAACCCCAGCGCCAGTGCTACCGACCAAACGGCAAAAAAACCACCCAGCAGCAGCCAAACCAGCAGCAAACTGGCCGGTGGCAGTAACAAGCGCAGCAAAACGGTATCCAGTTGTTCCAGATCCGTGGTCAGGCGATTCAGCCAGTCGGCATCTTGCGCCTGCTGCAGCGCGCTATCAGGCAAACGTGCCAGCCCCTGAAATAACTGAACCCGTACTCTCGCCAGTTGCTCCAGTACCAGCTGATGACTGAATACCCTTTCTGCGTAGCGGCTAATCGTACGACCCAGCGCAAAAAAACGAATGCCACTTCCTGGCATGTACAGCTCCAGAAAAGCACTGCCGCCGGCCAGCAGGATGGCCCCCACCACGGCCGTGGCGGTAATAAACCAGCCAGATAAACCCAATAAGGCCAGGCCAAACAGTGCGGTCAGCAAGGTCAAAGCAGCAGCCAGCAGCAAGCGTCCCCGGTGTTGCCACACCAGCAATTGCAGCCAATACTGCAGCATGGTGCGATCATTGCTCATACCAGCGCCTCACTGAGCCCAGTGCCTGCATCTGTGGCAGCAAAAAACCAGTAGTGATCAGCCAGTTGTTGCATGGCCGGATCATGGCTGGCAATCAGCAACCATTGGCAGCTTTTGCGCTGCGCCAACACTGCCATCACCAGCGCTTTACTCTGCTGATCCAACCTGGCAGTGGGCTCATCCAACAGCAGCACTGAAGCTGGAGCCAGCAAAGCACGAGCTAGCATCAGCCGCTGCAGCTGACCACCTGAAAGCGCCGTGTCGGCTGGGTTCAGTGGCGTCGCCAGCCCATTCGTTTGCTCGGCCAACAGCGGGGCTAGCCCCAACTGCTCCAACACGCTCATCATGTCGGATTCACTGGCATCCGGCGCATAGAGCCGCAGATTGTCAGCCCAGCTGCCAGGCTTTATCCAGGGTTGCTGTGGCAGATACACCATGCGGTCGTGTTTATTCGGCCAATGAAAAGCCCCTGCTTTGGCAGGGATTAAGCCAGCGAGTGTTTTTAGTGCGGTGGTTTTACCGCTACCGGAAGGGCCACTCAACAGCAGGCAATGATGCTCAGGCACCGTCAGTGTCACCGGCGGCGGCCTGAGCGCTTGTGTCGGATAGGCGCTGACCAGCTCAGTCAGTTGCAGAGCACGGCTGTCGGATGGCTGCGGTTCAGACCTATCAGGCTCAGTCGCTTTGGCTAGCCAGGGCGCCAGCTGCATCGCAGCGGCAAGGGCTGCGGCTTTGTCATGATAGGTCTGCGCAAACTGACGAATGGGCTGAAAGTACTCTGGTGCCAGCAACAGGATGGTTAACCCACTGAATAAACTGATGCTGGCAGCAGGTCCCCAGTCAATGGCCCCGAACAGCACAAAGCCAATGTAGATAGCCACCGAGGCAACCGCGACACTGGCGAAGAACTCCAGCACAGCAGAGGATAAGAAGGCAACCTTTAAGGTCGCCATCAGCAGATCGCGGTAGCGGCCGCTTTGGCGGGCAATCTGCTGACTGCTCTCTGCGATAGCGCCCAGCTGGCGCAATAACCGCAACTGCTTCACTCGATTTAAAAAGTGTCCGGCCAGTCGCTGACGCTCCAACTGGTGGCGTCGGTTAATTTGTTCCGCGCCGAGTCCAACCAACACCATAAACAGTGGGATCAAGGGAGCTGCCAGCAACAAAATCAGCGCCATCAGCCAGTTCAACCAGGCTATCAGAGCCAGCATCAGCAAAGGCGATAACAGCGCCAGATACTGCTGTGACCAGTAGCGGGCAACATAGCCATCCATCGTCTCAATGTTATCGCCCCACTGACTGGCCCAATCGGCAGCTGACAGCTCACCCAGGCGCCAGGCTGGCCCCTCCCACCACAACTGCAGCAATTGCAGTCGCAGCGATTGGCGCACCGCAATGCTGGCCCGGCTGGCGCAATACTCCTGCCCCCAGGCTGCGCCAGCACGCACTACCAGCGCCAGCAAAAACAGCAACACACTGGGATAGGCCATACTCCACTGCCAACGCTCTGCAGGCAAAATAACCTCCCCCAGCAACCAGGCCAGAGCCAGCCACTGACCGATCAAGCCCAGGGTCGATAACAGTCCCAACAGCACAGCGCCGGTCAGCAATGGCCGTTGCTGCTTAATCACAGCGTGCAACAAAGCCTTCCCGGCCTGCACATCTGCCGCATCGCCCCGCAAGCCTTGCACCTTAGTGGTAACCCGTTGCTTTCACTTTGCCGCGAAATACCCAGTAGGTCCAGGCGGTATAGGCCAGTACAATCGGGATAACAAACAAGAAGCCCAGCAACAGGAAGAGTTGCGACTCATAGGCAGAAGCGGCATCCCACAAGGTGTAGTCCGGTGGCACCATGTAAGGCCATTTACTGGCCAGCAAGCCCAGGTAAGTAAAGAGGAACAAGCCCATAGTGGCAACAAAAGGCAAGCCTTCCTGCTGCTTTTGGACCGAGCGGTAGATAGCCCAGGCACAGTACAGCGCCAGCACAGGCAGCAACCAGATGGCGCTAAAACCACTAAACCAGCGCTCCATCACCTTGGGATCGACAAAGGGGGTATAGACACTGATGACGGCAAAGACCACCAGCACCGCTACCAATAAACGCGGTGTTAGTTTATAGGCCCATTGCTGTACTTCGCCTTCAGATTTCATAATCAGCCAGGTCGCGCCCAGTAAGGCATAGCCTGCCACCAGCCCAAGGCCGGTAATGACGGTAAAAGGAGTTAACCAGTCAAAAGCCCCGCCCACATAGCGGAAGTTTTCCGTGGCAAACCCCTGGATATAAGCCCCCACAACGGCACCCTGTGCAAATGCTGCCACCGTAGAGCCGCCGGCAAAGGCCCAGTTCCACAGGTACTTGGAGGTTTTGGCTTTAAAACGAAATTCGAAAGCCACGCCGCGGAAAATCAAGCCAGCCAGCAGCAGGAACACCCCGATATAAAGCGCCGGCAAAAACACCGAGTACACCAAAGGGAATGCTGCCAGCAGGCCAGCTCCGCCCAGCACCAGCCAGGTTTCATTGCCATCCCACACCGGTGCTACCGAGTTCATCATCACATCGCGGTAATGCTCATCCGGCGCAAAGGGAAACAAGATGCCCTGCCCCAGATCGAATCCATCCATCAGCACATACATCATCACCCCAAAAGCAATGATCACCGCCCAAATTAAAGTCAAATCAAAAGGCTGGTCCATTAGTTTTCTCCTTCCAGACTGGCGTGAGCAGCTGAGAATGGCCGCTTGGCGCGCTCCACCTCTTCTTGTTCATGCGGCCGATTGGCCTTTTCCAGGCCACCACGGAATACTTTCAGCAAGTAATACACCCCGGCACTGAACACCAGGCTGTACACCACCACATAGCCAATCAGGGTAAAGAGTGCCATACCGCCGGTAAGTGAAGGGGTCAGACCTTCGGCGTGGGTCATTTGCTCGTAAATCAACCAGGGCGCCCGACCGGCTTCTGTCACAACCCAACCGGCCAGCACCGCAATAAAGGGGGAAAGGCTCATCCAGCGCAGGCTTTGCAAAAACCAGCGGCTTTGATGGTAGCGCTGCCGGTAACGCAGCACCCAACCGGCCAGGCCAAAAAACACCATCAGTAAGCCCATCGCCACCATAATCCGGAACGACCAGAACACCAAAAACACCGGCGGCTGCATCTCTGGCGCGACTTCATTCAGGCCGGGTACCTCCCCCTGCCAATCGTGCGTCAGAATAAAGCTCGCCATATTCGGAATGCCAATAGCAAAGTGATTGGTTTGCGCGGCCTGATCCGGGATGGCAAAGAGCAGCAAAGGCACACCGGTATCGGTTTGCCAGTTGCCTTCCATCGCAGCCACCTTCATCGGTTGGTGCTCCAGGGTGTTCAAACCATGAAAATCGCCAACCACCACCTGCATCGGTGCCAGAATTAACAGCATCCACAGCGCAATGGATAAGGCTTTGCGGTTGCTCTCAAACTCCCGCTTTTGCAGGATAAACCAGGCGCTCACGCCGGCTACCACCAGGGCGGCGGTTAAAAAGGAAGCCAGCGCCATATGGAGGAAACGGTACCCGAAGGATGGGGTAAACAGCGCCTGAGACCAGGACACCACATGGTACATGCCATCACGCAGCTCCAGACCTCCGGGTGTTTGCATCAGGGAGTTGGCCGATAAAATCCAGAAGGAAGAAATAAAGGTGCCAAGTGCCACCATAATGGCTGCGAACAGGTGCACCCCTTGCGGTACTTTATCCCGCCCGAACAACAAAACCCCTAAAAAGGCGGCCTCGAGGAAAAAGGCGGTGACCACTTCGTAGCTCAGTACCGGCCCGAGGAAGTTGGCAGTGGCGTACGAGAAGTTACTCCAGTTGGTGCCAAACTGGAACGACATCACAATGCCGGATACCACCCCCATGCCAAACACCACCGCAAACACCTGGATCCAAAACTTCGACAAGCGCTGCCACACTGGCTGGCCGGTTTTGAACGACAACGCCTCCAGCACAGCAATAAAGCTGGCCAGACCTATGGTAAAGACGGGAAAAATCGCATGAAAGCACACCACAAACGCGAACTGGATACGCGATAGCAGCAGAGGATCTAACTCCATAACCGTTCTCCTGATCTGGGCTCACTCCAGCCGGAGCTTGCTCAAATTTGTCTAGCAAAAATACAACTCTGGACTAAAGTTATAGCATACACCAACTATATTAATTTTTTCTTATTGAAGCGTGCGACATAGTGTCGCAGATCAAAAAAAGTGCGATTTCACACTGGTGAAATCATCCATTCCAAGGTATTTTTAATTTAAGAGACTTCTTAACTACAAGGTGATACTGCGATGAAAACCAATGTAGGTGGGCTGGATAAAACACTGCGGATGATAGTGGGCATTGTGCTGATTGTTTTGGCCGCAACAGGCATGGTCGGTGTCTGGGGCTGGATTGGTGTTGTGCCATTATTGACGGGTTTATTCAAAACCTGTCCGGTATACAGCTTGCTCGGCATCTCAACCTGCAAGTCCAAAGCATGACCAATCAGACTCTGCAGCTATTTGATTCTTTGGTGTTACTGGCTGTGCGCTACGCCATGGCGGACACAGGGAGCGCCAGCTTGGCTCTGGTACAACAAGCCATGGCGTATCTGCAACCCCCCGGCGCAGAGCCAGCCGAGATCAGCACCGCTCTGCAGCGTTTGCAAGACGCAAACTTAATCACGGCTTGTGATCAGCAGTATCGGTTCAACGAACTGGCCGAGCGTTTTTGGCAACAAAGTGGCGCTGATAAAGTCTGCGGTGTACGAGTGCAGTGGCAACGTTTGCACCAGCAATTGCAGGGGTTTGAACTTGGATCCCAGGAGGCTTTATGAGTACATCACCAACCCAGCCACTGCGGCGCAAGTTGCTGCTTGGACTGGCCGCCGGAGCGACCGCGGCTTCGCCAGTCGCCTTGCTGGCTAAACCCCTGCAAAGCCAGGCCCATATTGTCATCCTTGGTGCGGGCGCAGCCGGCATCGCTATGGCGAACCGTTTGCGCCGCAGCATCACCGGTGCCCGTATTACGCTGGTCGGTGCCAGGGCCCAGCACCATTATCAACCAGGCTACACCATGATAGCCTCTGGTTTATGGCAGCCGGAGCGGGTGCTCTCCAGCACCGGCCAATGGCTTGGCAACGGCATCGATTGGCTGACGCAGGATGTGACCGCTATCGATGCCCGTCAGCAGCGGGTCGAGCTCAGTAACCAGCAGCAACTGACTTATGATCTCTTGGTGGTGGCCACCGGCTGTCAGCTCAATTATCACGAAATTGAAGGCTTTGATGTCAGCATGATTGGTCAGCATGGCATTGGCAGCGTCTATGCCAGCCCTGCAGCTGCCCAGGCAACCAGTGCGCAAATCGATGCCTTAGTCAGCAAAGGCGAAGGCCGGGCTTTGTTTACTTTAAGCAATACCCCGCTCAAGTGCGCCGGTGCACCCTTGAAGATGACCTTTACTACCCTGTCGCGGCTGGAGAAAACCGGCCAGCGAGAGCGCTTTCAGGTTGATTTTTTCAGCCCCTACCCAAACCGGGTGTTTGCGGTGCCCACCTACAACGACTTTGTGCTTAGACGCTGGCAGGAGCAAAAGGTCGGATTCTTTGATCAGCGTGTCCTGACTGGTTTGGACGCGCCAAACCGCACAGCCTTTTTTACCCATAGTGATGGTTCACAGAGCCGTGAGTTGTATGATTTTATTCATCTGGTGCCTCCGATGAGTGCACCGGATGTGGTTCGGGCATCGGATTTGGTATGGCGCGAGGGACCTTTTGCCAACGATTGGCTGGAAGTGGATCAATACAGCCTGCAACATCGTCGCTATCCGAATGTCTTTGGGGTTGGCGATGTGATTGGCACACCTTTTGGCAAAACTGCCGCAAGTGTCAAAATGCAGGCCCCGGTGGCCGAGCACAACATCCTGGCTTTTTTGAGTGGCCAGCCACTGACCGCCCGTTACAATGGGTATACCTCCTGCCCACTGATCACCAGCATTGGCCGCGCTATCTTGTCGGAGTTTGGCTACGAAGGAAAACTGCTGCCATCCTTTGGTTTTATCAGCCCCACAGAAGAGTCCTGGCTGGTGTGGATGATGAAAGAACAAATGCTGCAACCGGCCTACAATGCCATGCTGCATGGCAAAGTCTGAGGAGTAAACGAATGAGCCTGGATGGTATTCTGATAATCCTGTGGTACGCCGCTAAACCCTGGCTTTGGCTGATAGCACTGCTGCTGATAGCACTAGTGGCTAGCCTCTGGTTTGGTCGCAACCCAAAAGGAAAACCTCATGCACTGCTCTGGCCGGTTGTGATTGCTGTAGGCATTCTGGCCATGCTGCTGGCCCCAACCCTAACCCAATCGCAACTTAGTTATGTCGCCACCTGGCCTGATCGACTGATGCTGCTGGCAATGGGTGTCGGCTCTATGCTGTTTTGCTGGTTATTGCTGAAAAGTTGGTTCAGATCGGGCTAGCCTGGCTTGTCCTTCCATTCACAGAGACTACACTGAAACAAGCACAATGCAGTAAGGAGTCTGTCCTTGTACGCTTACATCGCCCGCCAACCAATTTACGATACCCAAAAGCAACTTTATGGCTATGAATTATTGTTTCGTGACGGTGAGGCCAATTGTTTTCCTGACATCGACAGCGATCAAGCCACATCCCGTGTATTAACCGAGCATCATTTACTGGTGGGAGTCGAACAAATTGCTGCCGGCAAGCTGGCTTTTATCAATTTCTCGGCCGAGACACTGATTCATCATTTCCCAACATCCATTGCTCCGGCTACCACGGTGATAGAAATTCTGGAAACGGTGCCAATTAGCAGTGAGTTGCTGCAAGCTTGTAAAACCTTACACGGTCTCGGCTATGCGCTGGCTTTGGATGATCATGACTTTGATCCAAAGTGGGATATTTTTTTTCCTTACATTCGCTACCTGAAAATCGATGTGCAGCAATTTAACCTGCTGCAAATCAGTAAATTTATGCAACGCATCAAGCACCATCCCATCATACTGCTGGCTGAGCGGGTAGAAACAGCAGAGCAATTTGAAAAATTAAAACTGATGGGCTTTACTTTATTTCAGGGCTACTTATTTGCCCGCCCGGAAATGATGAAACACCGGCAGTTGAACAGCAACCAAATAAATTTGCTGCAACTGATTGCGGAGGCCAGTGCCGCACACTGCGATTTCAACCGGTTGAGCCAGGTGATTGAACGTGATGTCGCTTTGTCTTACAAACTGCTGCGATTCATCAATAACTCAGCCTATGCCAAAGAACAGAAAATCGACTCTTTAAAGCTTGCTATGGTGTATATGGGAGAAACAGAGTTGAAAAAGTTTATCGCGTTGCTGGCACTGGCGAACCTTGGTACGGGTGAAAATGATGAGCGTATTGTTCAGTCTCTGGTACGGGCTCGCTTTTGCGATGAACTGGCCAAACACAATAACCAGAGCAAAGACCCGCTCAGTGCTTTCTTAACCGGGCTATTTTCAAAGGTAGATGATTTGCTCGAAATGCCAATGGCCCAGGTATTGACCCAGCTACCATTACAGCAAGGCATCCAAAATGCACTGCTGAAGCGCGAAGGTGAGAGCGGGCATTTACTGCGTTTGATAGAAGCCTACGAGCGCGCAGACTGGCAGTTGGCAGATAGTCTGTACCGACCGCTTAAAGGCAGACACTCCCTTGCAAGTCTTTATCACGATGCCGTGCTCTGGACCAAAAATTTATTGCACCATCCAGGTTAACAACGCATACCAACTGCGGCCACATGGCTACTGGTTGCTGTTGTATAGCGCGGTAGTATTCACCAGAAAAATAATACGAGTAACCACTTGTGCCAGATAAAATAAAACCCAGTCAATTGCGTCTTGGACTCGCCATCAAACTGCCACTGAGTTGGATGAAGCACCCTTTTATGTCGAGTAAAATGGTGCTGGAAAATAGCCATCAAATCCGCATTATCCAGTCCCTTAAACTGGATTTCGTCTACGTCTATCCAGAAAAAAGCCTGCCGGCACCGCAGGAAACGGTGGAAACATCGAACGACGAAGTACTCAGGCAGATTGACGAAGCTGCTGAGTATCGAGCCACGCTGCAACAACAAAAAACGGCCCGTATCGAAGCTTCCAAGGTACGACGGCGGAATATTCAAAAAACCGAAAAAGCCTTTAGTCATTCTTTTAATCAGTTACACAGCTTGATGAAAAAGTTAAGCAGCCAACCAGTGACGGCTATCGAAGAGGCCACCCAACTGACGACACAGATGGCCGAGCTTATCGCCCGGCCTGATGCGCTATCTTTGCATATGATAGCCACAGCCCAGAAAGATCAGGAGAACCTGTATTACCACGCACTGAATGTTTCCACGCTATCAATGATGCTGGCCAAAAACCTTGCGCTAAGCGAGCAGCAGATCCAATGGGTGGGCTTTGGCGCTTTGTTTCATGATATTGGTAAATTACGCCTGCCAAGCCAGATCGTGCGTAAAAAAACGCCGCTGACCGCACCCGAACAAAACCTGCTGAACATGCATACCCAGTACGGCGCAGAGCTGGCTGAAAAATTGCCGGAGTTTCCACCAGAAGCCATCCCTATCTTACTGCAGCATCATGAGTTGGCCGATGGCAGTGGTTATCCAAAAGGATTGCAAGCCGCAGACATTGACCCACTTGCGAGAATTGTCTTGGTTGTGAACACCTTCGATAACCTGTGTCACCCTGGCCCTGGCCAGGCCACCCGTTCGCCGCACACCGCCCTGTCGTACATGTACCGAAATATGCGCCAACAATTGCCGGACACCGAGCTGAAGGTCTTGATCAAGCAAATGGGCGTGTACCCGCCAGGCACTCTGGTGCAATTAAGCGATGATCGTATCGGCATGGTGATCACGGTAAACAGTGATGCTTTGTTGCAACCGGATATTATGGTGTATGAGCCGGATATTCCTCGGCTGGAAGCCCCCATTCTAACCTTAGCTGAGGATGGACTGGTCATTGGAAAAGTACTTAAACCTCAACAACTGCCGACCGAAGTACTGGATTACCTGAATCCTTGTGCTCAAATCAGCTACCATGTGCAAGGCAAAAAATAGGGGCGCCTATTTTGCGCCCCTGCACTATTAAGTGTCAGCTTTCATCCAGTGCTCGACTGCCGCTGCCAGCTCATCCGGGTGAAACTTGGCAATAAACTGATCGGCACCGACTTTTTTCACCATGGCCTCATTAAAAACACCACTTAGTGACGAATGCAATACTACATGCATTCTGGCCAGATCAGGATCAGCTTTGACCTGAGCCGTCAGGGTGTAACCATCCATTTCTGGCATTTCAATGTCAGAAATTAGCAGCGGCACCTTCTTGGAGATATCGCCCCCTAATTCTTCGGCTTTTTTCTTAAGCCACTGCAAGGCTTGCTTACCATCGTTGACCAGCTCAATGTTCACCCCAATCGAGGTGAGCGCACGTTTCACCTGGCCACGCGCTACCGCCGAGTCATCTGCTACCAGCACAATCATATCGGCCAGATTCATCTGTGCCGCTTCTTTTTTCAGGCTCTCGCTAACTTCTTCATCTGGCGGGGATATTTCAGCAAATACTTTCTCAACATCTAATACCTGCACCAGGCGATCATCCACTTTGGTCACAGCTGTGAGGTAATGATTAGCCCCAGAGCCTTTAGGTGGAGGACTGATTTGTTCCCAGTTGATGTTGACAATGCGATCAACACCACCTACCAGGAACCCCTGGGTGGTTCTATTGTATTCAGTGACCAGAATAAAGGCTTTCTTCAAGTCCTGAATCCCTTTGCCCCCGGTAGCCTGACTGAGATCAATGACAGTAATAGCTTCACCGCGCAAGTGGGCTATGCCACGCACATGAGGCGAGGATCCAGGCATTTCTGTCAATTCAGGGCACTGCAACACTTCTCGAACTTTAAAAACGTTGATGCCATAAGGCTGTGGACCATTCAAGCGAAAAATCAATAGTTCCAGGCGATTATGACCAACCAGATTGGTTCTCTGATCGACCGATGCCATAAATTTACTCATAGAGGCTCCAAAATACGATGGGCATGCAACCAGTATAACCGAACATTTGATGGTTATCCTGTTTCAGATCTTGCTTAAGTGTAGCAGTGATTGAAGTATCTACGCGGAATTTTCATCCGAAGCGGCCTGAAATGTCTGGATGTTCAAAAAATCACCGGACAATGCATTCTTAACAATGAACTTTAGCGCGATTAATCAAAAAAAACGATGGACTCATTCGGGAAAAGTTACTTTCGGGACAGTAGTTTGCTGTCTATAGTTGATACAGCTAAAGCGTGAGTACTTGCAGTGCGCTCAGTAAAACCAACCTGAACAAGGAGTGATGCATGGACAAGACCAATCAAAGCACCGGTAAATGCCCGGTGATGCATGGCGCCAATACGGCCGCCACTGATAATGTCATGAGCTGGTGGCCTAAAGCCCTCAACCTCGATATTTTGCACCAACACGACAGTAAAACCGACCCACTCGGCACCGACTTTAACTACGCCGAAGCCTTTAAATCACTGGATCTTGAAGCGGTAAAAAATGACCTCAAAGCCCTGATGACCGACAGCCAGGACTGGTGGCCAGCCGACTGGGGCCACTACGGCGGCTTGTTTATCCGTATGACCTGGCACAGTGCCGGTAGTTACCGGATTGCCGATGGCCGGGGCGGCGGAGGTACCGGTAACCTGCGCTTTGCACCGTTAAACAGCTGGCCGGATAACGGCAACCTGGACAAAGCCCGGCGTTTGCTATGGCCAATTAAGAAAAAATACGGCAATAAGCTGTCCTGGGCTGATCTGATTATTTTAGCCGGCACCATGGCTTATGAATCAATGGGCCTGAAAACCTTTGGGTTTGGTGGTGGCCGCAAGGACATCTGGCACCCGGAAAAAGATACGTACTGGGGCTCGGAAAAAGAATGGCTGGCACCATCCGGCAGTGAAGGCAGCCGTTACTCAGGCGAGCGCGACCTGGAAAACCCACTGGCCGCTGTGATGATGGGCCTGATTTACGTCAACCCGGAAGGGGTGGATGGCAAACCCGACCCACTGAAAACAGCGCATGACGTGCGGGTCACCTTCCAGCGTATGGCGATGAACGATGAAGAAACCGTGGCGCTGACCGCCGGTGGCCATACCGTCGGTAAAGCCCATGGCAATGGCGATGCCGCCAATTTGGGCCCGGCCCCGGAAGGCGCCGATATTCACGAGCAAGGTTTTGGCTGGATGAACCACAAAACCCGGGGTGTTGGCCGGGATGCAGTGACCAGCGGCCTGGAAGGTGCCTGGACCAGCAACCCAACCCAATGGGATAACGGCTATTTTGAGCTGCTGCTGAACTACGACTGGGAGCTGAAAAAGAGCCCGGCCGGTGCCTGGCAGTGGGAGCCGGTGAATATCAAAGAAGAGCACAAGGTGCCGGATGTGGAGGATCCATCCATTCGCCACAACCCCATCATGACCGATGCCGATATGGCGATGAAGATGGACCCGGACTACCGCAAAATCTCCGAGCGCTTTTACAAAGATCCGGAGTACTTTGCCGAGACCTTCCGCCGCGCCTGGTTCAAGCTGACCCACCGCGACCTGGGACCGAAAAGCCGTTATTTAGGGCCGGATGTACCAAAAGAAGATTTGATTTGGCAAGATCCGATCCCGAAAGTGGATTACACCCTGACCGAAGCCGAAATCAGCGAACTGAAAGCCAAGATCCTGGCCAG
Source organism: Alkalimonas sp. NCh-2 (assembly GCF_039631345.1). Classification (NCBI taxonomy): domain Bacteria; kingdom Pseudomonadati; phylum Pseudomonadota; class Gammaproteobacteria; genus Alkalimonas; species Alkalimonas sp. NCh-2. The sequence continues at coordinate 233,545 of NZ_JBDIUV010000004.1, read as the reverse complement.
TGGCTTGTCGGTGTCCGAGCTGGTTGCGACCGCCTGGGACAGCGCCCGTACTTTCCGGGGCTCTGACTACCGTGGTGGTGCCAATGGTGCCCGCATCCGACTAGCACCGCAAAAAGACTGGGTCGGCAACGAACCAGAGCGGTTGCAAAAAGTACTGAAGGTGTTGCAAGCCATTCAGGCATCGCTAGGCAAAAAAGTCAGCATCGCCGACTTGATTGTGCTTGGCGGCAGTGCGGCGGTAGAAAAGGCAGCCAAAGACGCGGGCGTCAACATTACAGTGCCGTTCGCACCGGGCCGTGGCGATGCCACGCAGGACATGACCGATGCCGAATCGTTCGATGTGCTGGAACCACTGCACGATGCCTACCGTAACTGGCTTAAAGCCGATTACAGTGTGCAACCAGAAGAGATGATGCTGGACAAAACCCAGCTGCTGGGCCTGAGTGCCCATGAAATGACAGCTCTGCTCGGTGGTATGCGGGTATTGGGAGCCAATTACGGCGGTAGCAAGCATGGCGTGTTCACCGATAAGGTTGGTGTGCTTAGTAACGACTTCTTTGTCAACCTGACCGATATGAGCTACAAGTGGGAGCCAACCGGCAAGAACCAGTACAACATCGTTGATCGGAAAACCGGCGCCACCAAGTGGACGGCAACCCGGGTCGACCTGGTGTTTGGTTCCAACTCCATCCTGCGCTCCTACGCCGAGGTCTACGCTCAGGACGACAACAAAGCCAAGTTTGTGCAGGACTTTGTCAAAGCCTGGGTCAAGGTGATGAACAACGACCGCTTTGATCTGAAGTAAGACGATCCAAACAAAAGCCCCGCCGGTTGACTGGCGGGGCTTTTTTTATGCTGTTAATGCGCGCTGTTTACTCTTTCGGGCCTGGGCCTAAGTAGCGGTCCAGCCAGCCGGTAAATTCATTGAACCAGAACACCGAGTTATTCGGCTTTAAGATCCAATGATTTTCATCCGGGAAGTACACCAGCCGCGCATCCAGCCCCATGCCTTTGTAAACACCATAGATTTCAAAGCCCTGAGTCACTGGTACCCGGTAATCCAACTCACCGTGAATAATCAGCATCGGTGTTTTAAAGTTGGCGGCATGCATGGAAGGACTGACTTGCAGCACTTGTTCCATACCATCCCAGGGGGCACCACCATAAGCATGCACCCGCTGTGAGGTGGTATCGGAAGCAAACTGACCTTTTAGGTTGTAGACCCCAGCGTGGTTTATCAATGCCTGATAGCGATCGGTATGGCCCGCTATCCAACTGACCAGATAGCCACCGTAGCTGCCACCGGCCGCCGCCAGGCGATTGCCGTCAACATAGGGGCGCTCTAACATAAAATCGATAGCCCGCTCCGAGTCAATAAAGGGCTTGGTTGGGTGATCGCCATGAATAGAAATGGCAAAGTCCTGACCGAAGCTGGTCGAGCCGTGGAAGTTCGGTAGAATGGTAATGTAACCGGCTGCAGCAAACACCTGCGCGTTCCAGCGAAAATGAAAGGTATCGCCAAAGAAGCCATGCGGCCCACCATGCAGCAGGTTCAGCACCGGCCACTTCTTGCTGGCATCAAAGTTTGGCGGGTACACCACAAACATTTGCACCGGGACATCATTGGCACCAGCATAGGTCACATTCTCCACCTTGCCCCAGTCGATGCTGTCTTGCAGCGCCTGATTCAGTTGGGTAATTTGACGAAGATCGCGGCCATTGGCCCGCACACTAAACAGCTCTGGCATCTGGGTCATACCATGGTGCACAAAGAGCAAACGGCCATCGGCGGTTTCAGCCAGGCCAGTATTGGTGCCGCCACGCAGCACTTCGCGAATGGCGCCGCCCCGCGCCGGCATGGCAAACAAGGAGGTCATGGCCCTGTCATCGGCCTGGAAGAAAATCTGCCGGCCATTGCGCGAATACTGCCAGTTGACCGGAGTGTGATCAAAGTCGCTGGTTAAAATGCGGCTCTGGCCGCTGCGTAAATCGTACTGCAGCAGATTGATCTGATCGGCGTAAAAGTCATTGCGCAAGCTACGGCCCCACAGCAGGTAGCGACCATCCGGGCTAAATACCGGATTGATATCCCGGCCGGTATTGTCGGGGCTTAGATTGACGTAGCTGCCACTGCCATCAGTTTGCAGCAACAGCACATCGGCTTTAAAGTCATCAAAAGGGGGCTCTGTGGTATTGGCCGATAGCGCAATTTGCCGGCCATCGGGCGAGATGTCATAGCTGATACCACCGCCAATGTTGAAATAGCGCTGCCAGCCCGGCGTTAGCTCAGTGACTTCGCCGCTGGCCAGTTGCACCCGGAACAAGCGCGGATAGGCATCTTGCTCTAAGAAGCGATCCCAATGCCGGTACAAACGGTTCTCGGTGACAAAGGCCGAGACTTTGGAGTTGGCCTTTTCAGCTTGCTGCGCTTTCAATGCCGCAAAGTCGCCGTCAAAATCGGCTGGCACCTGGGCCATAAACACCAGGCTCTGACCATCCGGCATCCACTGCACGGCCGAGACGGCCACCGGCAAATCGGTCAGCTGGCGTGGCTCACCACCATCCATCCGCATTACAAAAATCTGGTTGCGCTCAGCCTGACGGCGCGACACAAAAGCAATCTTGCTGCCATCGGGCCGCCACACCGCCCCACTGTCGCTGCCACTGGCCGGGAAGGTCAGCTGCTGGCTTTGGCCATTTTGCAGGTTCAGCCAATGCAGGGCTGTGGTGCCGCGGTCGGTCTCCATGCTGTAGCTGCTAACACCATACAGCGCACTTTTACCATCCGGCGCCATCACCGGTGCCGATGGCCGTTGCACCGCCCACAGATCTTCAGGCGTAAGTGGCCTTGGTGCCTCGGCCTGGGCCAGGCCCGCCCACAGCAGGCTGGCCGATAAAGTCAAAACCGCCGTCAGGCGGCCGGAGAAGCGAGCGATCATGAGCTATCCTCTGTCGTTATACCGCCGGCTACTTTAGCACAGGCACAACGACAGCGGAAAAAGGCTCGGCTAATGGCAGGCTACAGGCGTTAATTGACCACCTGCAATATCGTCGCTAGCGCAGCACCGATACCAGACCATCACTGGCTTGATAGTGAATTTGGCAGCGGCCTTGTGCCTTGGCCTGATACAACAAGGCATCGGCTTGTTGCAGTGCTTGCTGCATGGCTTGTCCTTCCTGCAGCAACACCGCACCACCGCTGGCGGTTACTTCCAGATCGGCGATAGGCTCAAAGCGTAGGGCATTGCATAATTTGATCAGGTTGTCTTCAACGGCATGCTCTCCTACCCCACGCAAAATCAGCAGAAACTCCTCGCCGCCCCAGCGCAAGACCTGGTCGTCTTTGCGCACCGCCGTTATCAGACGCTCGGCCAACGCTGTCAAAACAGCATCACCCTTTTCATGCCCATATCGATCATTGATTTGCTTAAAGTGATCCACATCCAGTAACACCAACAAATCGCCTTTGGCGTGCCCCATGGCCGATAAAGCCCTGCGATTTAACAGCTGAGTCAGCGGATCCCGTTTCGACAAGTCATCCAACTGGGCATTCAAGCGTCGTACCTTCCGAATCGCTAGCAAGGCACCGGTCAGTCCCAGCAACAAGATGGTCACCAGGCCTATGTACAAAGTACGTTCACGCTGCGCCCTTGTCAGGCGTTCATCCCGTAGTGCATTGGCCTGCTCCAGCAACTGAATACGCAACCCCTGCTCCTGGGCTTCAAATTGCACCTGCAACTCGCTGAATACACGGTCACGCTCAACCGCCAACACCTGATCCCGAATTTGGCGCTGTTGGCGCAATGCTTCATTCTCTTGAACCAATAACCCAGCTTCATGGTAGGCATCTGCCAGATGTCCCAACATAATGCCCTGCATACCAGGCGTGGCCAGGTCCGAGAAAGCGGCATAGGCCTGCTCCATCATGGGCAAGCCCTGCTCTACCAGATCTTGCAGCACCAGCACATAGCCAATGTTAAAACGCATCACATGGATTTCGCGGTCATTGCCTAATCTTTCTGCAATAGCAATCCCTTGGTCTAAATAAGTCAGCGCCTGCTCAAACTCTCTACGATGCAAGTGCACCGCGCCCAAATTGTTAAAGCCCAGCATCTGCACCCGACCCAAAGCCTGTGGATCCTTTACGGCTGTAGCCGCTTTAAAATCAGCCATAACCTGCTCTGTGGTGCCCTCGGCCAGTTGAGCCGCTGCTCCACGTACCAGATAGAGTTCTGGCAGCAACAGATCCAGCCCATGCTCGTAAGAGGCTTGCAATGCTTGCGAGGCAATTTGAATGGCATAATGGTAATTCTGCAACCGGCTCTGAATACGGGCCAATTGCAACTGCAAATACTGCCGCCGGTAGTCAGTGCCCCGCATATCCAGCAACAAAATTTCATGGTGCGCTTTTAGAAAAAAATGCAGTGCTTGCTCCAGCTCACCATTGGCTTTCAATACCCGACCAAGCTGTAAATGCAACTGGAACTGCAAACGTGGCGTTAGATCGTGTGCCAACAAGGCAACCACTTGTGGCTGCAATGCCAAGGCGTCTTTGTAATGTTGCTGCTGCAGTTGCAGCTCCAGCAAAGCATTCAATACTTCCAACTGCGCTTCCACCGAAACCTGCCCGGCCTGCAACAGCAGCGCCTGCAAAGCCTCCCTGCTTATCTCAGCCTGTGCAGGCTCCAGGCCTTGTGTCAGTAAACGCATGGCTTGCACCCGATACCAGGTGTCTGAGTTTGTCTGTTTTTGAAGGTCATGCAACCAGGCATCCAACTGCTGGCTGGAAGGGAAGCGAAGCGGCCACTGGATGTCAGCATCCATCTGCTGCTCAATACGGGGAATACGCTCGGCAAGGCTGTGCCAGGACAACACAGTAAGGGCAATAAACAGCAACAATCGATACATAGCAGATCCTTCTATCAACCAACCAGTAATGGCAGCAGCGACTTTGGCAAAGCGCCAACCGCAGCAACCACCCACTACAACATAGACTCCTTCCTCCAATTCATGGGGCACTTTTCAATAATCTAGCCAGCTCCGTACTGGATTTGCAAGCATTAAAGCAAGAAATTGCTAATTTAAACTGCCAGGCTTCAGGCTCGGCCCCCATAAACGATAAAAGCCGCTGACAGCGGCTTTTGAAAAGACAGTTTGTAAGTTTCAACGGTGGGTGAATCGACGCCCTGCCCCCAGCAGCAACAAACCAAGAGCCATCACACCCATGGTCGCAGGTGCCGGCACTGCCGCCACACCTTGCTGCGCCACCACGCTCACACCATCCAGAAAGTTGCCGATGGTGCCGCTGTTGTGCGAAGTAAACCGCAAGGTTGTATTGGTATCGGTCGCAACAAAGCTGCTGCTAAAAAAGCTCCAGCCTTGGTTGGTGTGATCGTTTAGCGTTTGGCTTAAATCCGCCACCGTCACTTCAAACTGCTCATTGCTACCGTTACGGGCACGGTAATAAAAACTCAGTTCATAGCTCTGACCAATATCTGTGGCAAAGCTCTGGAAAATCGACCAGGCACCCTGATTGCTGCCATGCGCATTCAGCTCAATAAAATGATTGCCAGTCACCGCCTGCACGCCATTCATCGAGTTCCAGATTTCGATATTGCTGCCCTGCCAGCCAGGCACTTGGCTGGATGACATCCAGGTCCAGGAGTTGGGGTTAATCGGGTTGGCTTCAAAATCGCCGTTTACAATCAACGACGCCTGACTGCTAAAACTGGCGATTGCCAATACAGCAGCACCTACTACAGAACGAACAAGTGCAAATGACATTTTTGGTCCCTCAAATACTGGTTAAACTACCCGCTCATTGTACCAGTTAACAAATGACTACGGAACAAAAATTAATCAGCTTTGTTAATCAGTGGGTTGGAGATCTTTTGGATCGATGATGGTTTTGAGCCGTGCAAAAGTGCGCATAGATTCACTAGCCTCCAAATCACTGTAATTTGGATTCGTGGCTTTTAGTAAATAACGACCATCGGCTTGCTTTTTAACTTCACGCAGCAAGTAGTGGGCATCTCCAGCAGCATCGACCTGCTCTATTGCCATAGTGTTGTTGCTAATCGAACCGGCACTGCTTGGCGTGACCCACTCAAACAGCAGCAGATCACCATCCTGGACAGGCTGCTTACCGCCATTCATCGAATTCCCTTTTGCCGGCGCTATAAAATGCCGCTCTGGGTTCAGGTTGCCATAGTGCAGGGGTAGACTTTGCATCTCAGCGCCGTCTGGTGAGCCTTGCCCAAAATGGCCACAGGCAATTTTCAAGTCTGGATAAAATGGCAGCACGTTTGCATTTGCAGATGATCCCTTGGCTTTTTCCGCAAATTGAGGCACTGATAAAACGTTATCCGAGTGAGCCGCTTGCTGATTTTTGCGGCCCTGCTTACTTTTTGCATATTGCGCCAACCTGAGATCGATCAGCTCATCAACAAGTGCTACCAACGGCTCAATATCATCAACGTTCAGTTCAAAGTTAATCTGAAAGAAATCACCTTCGCGCCGGAACCAAGCATGTGGATCTTTCTGATCTTTGGCGCAATAAAAATTAATGGGGTTATCCAACCAATATTTAAGCCATTTCGGGCTTTTGGCACCTTCCGATTGAAGGTCGGTTTTAATATCCTGCTGCGCCCAGTCAGGGCGACGCCAGATAATGTGCCAGCTTCGCTCAGCCAGTGCCTGCACAGTAATCTTCTTACGAAAGCCGTCCAGCTCCAGAAAAGCCCGGAGTAAAATCATTTTAAAGCTTTTATTCATTGAGGTCGTTTCCACCCCCCGCAGCAAAAACTCCTTATTTCGCGCTACGAGCTGAGTGAAACTGGTGTTTTCTTCATAAAGAGCAATCAACTCAAACCAACTTTTGTGAGCTTTGCGTACTTTCGCAAAATCGTATCCCGCCTCAAAGAATTCTACCGCAGACGGCCGGTGACCTAATTCATCGGCTAGTTGCTGCAAGTCCTCTAAAGCGGTATTTCGGATGCTCCTTGCAAGTTGCTGCATGTAATCAATAACTTCAGGGGCAAAGTTGATGTAACAGCCATCGGCCAGAGTCGGTGGCTTTTTCATCCATGCGGCCAGCTTTTTGGTCGCAGTATCCTGAAAAAGGGTGGCAGGTTTGAGTAAAAATGAGCGGTGATTGCCAATAAAGTCCACCACCACCAGGTGCTGCTTGCCGGTATCGGGGCTTTGCCGAAGACCTCGGCCAAGTTGCTGCAAAAACAAAATTTTCGACTCAGTGGGCCGAAGCATTAGTACCGTATCAATCGCTGGCAAGTCGGTGCCTTCATTAAACAGATCGACCGAAAAAACCACTTCAAGCTTGCCAGCTTTAAGTTGCTGCAAAGCCTCGTTTCGCCGCAGCGCGCTCCCCTGATAAACAGCAGCAGCTTTAACACCATGGCGACCAAAATACTCAGCCATGAAATCAGCATGTCGACGCGAAATGCAAAAAGCCAAAGTCCGGCTTTGTCGCAAACTTTGCCAATGCCGAAAAATATGCTTTGCTCTTTGTTGGGTCGCAAAAGCAGAGTCCAGTGCGGTGGGATCGAACCGCCCATGACGCCAGGGGATTTCCTGATAATTCACATAAGGGTCATTCAGCCCGTGATAATGAAAGGGAACCAAAATCCCCTCTTCAATACCATGCACCACATTGCGTTGGTAAACCAGATTATGATCACAAAGGGCCAGAATATCGGCTTGATCCGTTCGTTCAGGTGTAGCAGTTAATCCAAGTAAAAACTTAGCGCGAAAGTGCGACAATATTGCCTGATAGCTACGACCTGCAGCATGATGAAACTCATCTATCACAATGTAGTCGAAATGATCAGCCGCAAATTTCTGCAGGTTGTCTGTTTGAGACAGTGTTTGTACCGAACCAAACACCATATCCGCAGTGGCATTTTTTTCACTCCCGACATACAAGCCACTGCTTTTGGCTGGCAACAACCAACTAAAAGTGCGCTGAGCCTGGTGTAAAATCTCTTCCCGGTGTGCCACAAACAATACCCGAGCACCCCCCATTTGCATGACATCAAAGGCAGCCAACCAGGTTTTCCCCATGCCAGTTGCCAGTACCACCAAGCCGCGTTGATACCCTTTAGCTCGGGTCTTAGCCAGCAACTCAAGTGCATCTTGTTGGGCGCTGTTGGGAATGATTTCAGGCTCTTTTTCCGCCCCCACCATACTTAGTTGCTTCGTGGGTAGTTGCTGCGCTTTGTAACGACGGGTGTAATCAGCGAGCAGTGCTTCGTTCAGCGGTAGACTTTGTGGATAGCTGAAAATAGCTAAAAATTGTTCACGAATATGGCTGTAATCAGCAGGTATGGTCTCCCCATGAAACTGATAACGCAACGACCATTCGTGACTGAGGGTCAAAGCAGCTTTGCTGATATTGCTGGAACCGATGTATGCACACCCGCTGATCTCTTCATCATGGACGCTACGGGTAAAAATGTAGGCTTTCATATGAAAACCGGTATCGGGCTTGCAGCAGAACAATCGCACCCGAGCCCCACACTCTGCCAACAACAATAACTGGCGCAAGGCCATTGGAGAAGTAATCAGTAAGTAATCTGAAGTCAAAATCGAGAGTTGCGCTCCATTTGCCAGGGCGTCTTCAAGCGCAGGAAGCAATAACTCCAGACCAGATGGTTGAATGAAAGCCACGCTGATTTCAATTTCAGTGGCGTGGTTGATGGCTTGAACCAACTTTGGCAGCAGTGGATCCGAGGCTCCACCAGATGTCAGCAAGGGGCCTTGCCAAAGTAGCGCACTCATCCGCTGCTTTTCTCCAGCAAAGCATTGAGCCAAAGCTCATTTTCACGCCCGGGACGAAGATCACTGGTCGACCAGCATTTCTGGATTTGCAAGGTTGTGTTGTTAAGCATGTTACCCAGCCGCTGTTCAGTCATGTTGGTAAAGTGGCGGCCATCCCGTGAAGTATCCACTTCAGCCTGCTTAAACGAGCAGTAAAAAATGCCTTCTGGCTTTAGCTGATTGGCTAAGTGGCGAAAAGTTTCTGTGAGAGCTGCAACAGGCACATGCAATAAAGAAGCACATGCCCAGATAGCATCGACCAATTCCGGCGCAGAAAAGGCATTGAAGTCAGTCAGCAGCACCTTTCTACCGGTTAACTCCTGCGCAGCTGCGACCATCGCCTCGCTTGCATCAAATGCAGTTACCTGAAAACCTTGTTGCAGGAAAAAAAGCGTATCACGGCCACTGCCACAGCCTGCATCAACAATATGGGCCCCAGCTTTTAAGTGGGGCAGGAACTCATCGTACAGTGCAGCCATCTCAACCGTGACGGTATCTCGAACGAAACGTGCAGCATTTTGGTTGTAAAAATCGACAGACATAAGCATCCAATGCACTTTTTCCTGTTGTACCAACAAAGCCATTCAGCCACAAGTGCTGAATGGCTTCAGGGGGTAACAACAATGCTCACCCCAAAAACTCAGCCAATCCCTCCGGCAACCGAGCAGGCTCAAAAATCTCAATCCAATAACCATCCGGGTCGCGGATAAAGGCGATGTCTTTCATTTTGCCATCGGCTGGTTTTTTCACGAAAGGCACGCCCAGATCTTCAAAGCGCTGGCAGGCGGCAGTCAGGTCGGGGACGGCGAAGCCGATGTGGCCGAAACCTTTGGGTTCGTCGTTGCCGTTGTGGTACTGGCAGTTGTCGTCGTTTTCGCTGCCCCAATTCCAGGTAAGCTCCAGCATGGCCGGGCGGCTGAAGGTTTGGATGGTGCGCTCGTCGGTATCCTTGGACCACTGCTGTGTTTCTTGCTCGCTGAGTGCGGCCAGGAAGAACAGTGAAAAGGTCATTTCGGGGAAATCCAGCTTGCGCACCAGTGTCATGCCGAGCACCCGGGTGTAGAAGTCCAGGCTGACGGCTGGGTCTTTAATGCGCAGCATGGTTTGGTTAAAGACAAAGTCGTTGGTGGCCGGGTCGCGCTGCTCGCACAGGCCGGGGGCGCTTTCAAAATGACGGCTCATAGCTGGCTCCTTATGGGTAACTAACAACAAAATCGAAGAAGTCACCAGCTTAGCAGATTCTGCCCCTATTGTTGTGATCTTAGGGATGTCCGGTTGGCACTCTTTTAAATTAGAAAAATATCATTTAAAGGTCTGAAGTTTGATCTGCCGCATGCCACCCTTCGCTGCAACCGATATGCTAGGGCCTTTGTAACCAAGGCTAAGGATAACTTTATGAGCAATAAAACCGTAACCGTACAGGCCAATATGGCAGATGGCTTTGCAATCGCCGCAGACATTGATGGCCACAAAGTGATGATTGACCAGCCGGTAGCGGCCAAGGGCAGTGGCACCGGGCCAACGCCGTTGCAAATGATGTTGTTTGCGGTAGGTGGCTGCATTGGTACCATTGGCCGGATTGCGGCTTTTCAGCAAAAAATTACCTTACGCAGCATGCAAATCACGGTGGAAGGCGATTACAACCCGGCCGGCCTGATGGGCAAGCCGAGCGATGACCGGGTAGGTTTTTCACAAATCCGTATTAGCGCCAGCATTGATGCCGATTTAACGGATGCAGAAAAGCAGCAGTTTTTGGATGAAGTCTGCGCCCGCTGTCCGCTGCACGACAACCTGCTGCATGGCACCGAGGTACTGCACTCTCTGGCGCCCTGACAGCAAGCTGTTCTCAGGGAGTGGCGCTAACGTAACTGAAGCTTGCGCCTGACATGATGTGAAGGCGCATCTTCCTGCTGCATACACCTATGGTGCCCAAAGTTGTAACAACCTGTTGCAATTTCTGGGTGAAAAGTTGTTATTTTGCCTGAAAATCCCGTTATGATAGCCGTTCAGGTTTTTTGAAGGAGCGAGCTATGGGATTTGGATTATCACTCATTGGCTTTTTTGTTGTGTTAGTTCTGGTGATTCTGGGCTCGATTAAGGCCTATGAAATCATTAGTGGTAAGTCAAAGAGGAAGGACGATTAATAATGGCAAAAAATAAAAACATTTTTACCGCAGCTGCTGCGGCATTAGGGATTCTTATCCTGCTGTTTGCAGTCGGCAGTTTCTACACCGTGGATGAAGGTGAGCGTGGTGTGGTCATCCGCTACGGTAGCCTGATTAACGTGGCCGAACCAGGCTTGCATTTTAAACTGCCCATTATCGACAGCGTACGTAAAATTTCAGTGCAAGAGCAGGTAGAGCTGTACCGCAATATGGAAGCGTACAGTAATGACCAGCAACCGGCGGTAATGAACCTGTCAGTGCGCTACCAGATTGACAGCAGCCGGGTGGATGAAGTCTACCGTAACTTCGGTACCCGTCAGGCGCTGATTGACCGTCAGGTCACCCGTATTGTGCTGGAAGAAGCCAAAACGGTGTTGGGCCAGTTTAATGCGGCTACCTCTATCCGTGAGCGTGGCCGGTTGAATTTGGAAATGGCGCAAGCAGTGCAGCAGTCGGTGACTGGGCCAGTGATTATTCTGGGCGTGCAGGTGGAGGATGTGTCTTTCAGTGCTGCCTATGAAGAAAGCGTCGAGCAGCGCATGCTGGCAGAAGTGGCCGTTGAGCGTGAGCGGCAAAACCTGGAGCGTGAACGGGTGGAAGCTGATATCGTGCGGACCCGGGCTGCGGCAGAAGCGGATCGGGTGCGGGCACAAGCCCAGGCAGAAGCCGACAGCATCCGGTTACGGGGTAACGCCGAGGCGGAAGCCATTCGGGAGCGGGCGGCGTCGCTTGCTAATAACCCATTGCTGGTCGAGCTGGTGAAAGCAGAGCGCTGGGATGGCAAACTGCCAAGCACCATGCTGCCAAACTCTACCGTGCCTTTTATTGAAGCCAATAAGTAATGAATGCGAACCGCGCGGCCCTGCCGCGCGGACAATGCAGCTCCCCACACACACCCTCTACAGTTTCTGTCACCCGCCAAATAGTTTCATATTTCTATCAACAAAGTATCACCCAATTGTCATTTAGAGCAACTACTCTATCCGGCCAGACTATTTACTTGGGTTTAATTTCATGGCGTCATTGACTACCACACCATTTCAAAAATCGTTAGTTAGTACCATTGTTATCACCTGCCTGGCCGGTCTGTCGGCTACAGCCGTTGCAGAGACCGATGATGGCGTCGAGCGCATCACCGTCACTACGCAAAAGCGGGTACAAGCCATCCAGGATGTGCCAGTTACGGTGAGCGCTTTTAATGGCGAGATGCTGGAGCAGTTGGGTATTGTGGATTTGGATGTGCTGTCTGAAATTACCCCCGGGCTCATCATTCAGGAGCAAAGCCCGAATAACCCGGGGTTTGTGATTCGTGGCATTACCTCGGACAGCGGCTCGTCGCAGGCCTCCCCCCGGGTTTCGGTGTACTACAACGGCACTGATATCTCCCGCTCACGCGGTTCTTACTTTGAGCTGTTCGACATTGAACGGGTAGAAGTGGTGAAAGGCCCACAAGCCACCTTGTTTGGAACTGCAGCCTCGGTTGGGGCCTTAAGTGTCACCACCCGTAAGCCACAAGAAGACTTTGAAGCGGGCATCACGGCCGGTTTGGGGAATTATTCCGCCAGAAATGTTCAGGGCTACATCACCGGTGGGCAACCGACAGTGCAGGGACGCCTGGCCTTTACCTACCGGGAACGCGCCGGGTACATCGAGAACATAGCAGCCAACCAGCCCGATCTGAATGGCATCGAGCGCTTTGGCATCCGGCCATCGCTGCGGTTTACACCAAGCGATGATCTCACCATCGATCTGGTGTACAACTACGAAAAAAATTCGGATAGCGGCACCTCGTTTAAAAGTCGCCGCTTTGCACCGACCGGTGGCGACACCAGTCCATACAGCTTTGTGGAAGCCAGCGGTAGCCCGGTGGCAGCCGGGGTGTTTGGTAAGGATGATTTGGGCATCGACCGCACGGTAAAAGATCTAAACCTGACCCTGAACTGGGATATCAACGACCAGTGGCAGTTGACCAGCATCAGTGCCAAGCGTCGTTTTGACTCCCTCGAAGTTTTTGATGCCGACGGTACTCAGGCCTGGTTTTTAGAATTTGCTGAGGATGCCACTGGCAAACAATTCAGCCAGGAGCTGCGTTTGGCCTACAGCGGGCAAAAACTCAATGGTTTTGTTGGCGTCAGTTATTTTGATGAAGACGGCAATCAACGGGTGCCTTTTAGCACCGAAGAATCCATTTTCTTAAATTGCATGGGCATGCTTCCGTCTGGTGTGCCCTGCATCAATGCCGATGGCTCCGTCACCATCCTGACCCCGATACTCACCGAGGGTGCTTTCGACGTCTTACCCTATCAGGGCTATTTCCAGAACTTTGGTGAACACAGCGCGTACTCGGCTTTTTTTGATCTGAGTTATGCCCTGACCCACCGGCTGGAGCTAACCGCTGGCCTGCGTTATGTGCGTGAAGACAAAACCAGCCGCTACGCCTCAAACTTTGGCAATTCGGTGCTGGCTGGCGTGCCTTTGTTGCCGGTGGCATCGACGGATGATGAGATTTTTAGTGCGGATGGCCGTTTCTCCAGCTGGTTGCCTCGCTTTAATGCACTGTATCGCTTAAACGACAATCTGAACTTTTACGCCACTGTGTCTAAAGGCCGGCGCTCTGAAGTGGTGGATGTGGGCTCGGTCCACAGCGCAGCTGGCGTGGTGCCGCGGGTGGATATTATCCCGGCCGAGACAGTCTGGAACTACGAGCTTGGCTTGAAAGGCAGTACCGCTTCGAATCGACTGCGCTATGCTGTATCGGCTTTTTATCAGGATTACAGCAATTTCCAGGTGACGCTGCAGGATGATGCCGGTAATTTTTACGTGGATAACGCCGGCAATGCCAACAACATTGGGGTGGAAGCCGAGCTAAAAGCGGCCATTACACCGGATCTGGAGTGGTTCGCCAACCTGGCCTGGATTGATGCCAAAATAGATGAAAACAGCAGCAATGGAGACCTGGCCGGCAATCGCTTCCGTTTGCAGCCCGAGTATACGCTTGGTACCGGCTTGCTGTACGGCCATGACCTGAATCGCCACTACCGCATGACCGGTTCCTTGCTCTATACCTTCCGCAGCGATATCTTCTTCGAAGAAGACAATGCGCCGGTGGCCGGTTTTAATATTAGCCAAGCGGCTGTGCAACAAACCAGCCTGCGGCTGGGCCTGGAAAACAGCCAGCACAACTGGGCCATCACCCTGTTTGCCAACAACCTGTTCAATAAAGAATACCTGGTGGATGCAGGCAATACCGGTGCTGCTTTTGGCTACCCCAGCTTTATTGCAGGCCCGCCACGCATGGTGGGGCTGGAGCTGCGTAAAACCTTTATGTAACGCCCTGAATGCTGGTGCAGGCATCTGCCTGCACCAGCTTAGTTGCCTCTTTTATGTCAGGAAGTCTCACCCCATGACCTTAGCGTTTCTTTCAGGCTTGCTGTTCGCAGCCATGACACCTAACACGGATCTTGCCGCCGAGCAGTTGTACCCGATCCGCCCTGCTGCTTTGCAACCCAGTCTTTCACAACCGGGTCCCTATGCAGTGGGGGTAACGACCATTCAGGCCGTGCATCCTCATCAATGGGAGCCGGCAAGCCAACAATACGAAGATCGCACCTTGCTACTGGAAGTTTGGTATCCAGCGACTGTCGCTACAACCTCTGCACTTGCCATCTACGACAATGTGACCAAAAGCGGCCTCCCCTTCCGACTGCAAGGCCATGCCTGGCGGGATGCCGATGCTCTTCAGGAACAGCGCTTCCCCCTGGTGGTGCTGTCGCATGGCTATACCGGCTACCGCACCCTAATGTTCTATCTGGGTGAGCATCTGGCATCGCATGGCTATGTGGTGGCTGCACTGGATCATCCTCATTCAACCAACGCCGAAATCGATGCCTTGCAGGCGCCTTTTCAGGGGTTTTTGAACACCTTGTATCATCGCTCGCGCGATCAGCAGTTTGTGCTTGAGCACTTTCGGCAACCACAGAGTCCACTGCAAAATCTTATTGATACCAACAGCGCGGCTGTGGTTGGCTATTCGATGGGCGGCTATGGCGCCATCAATACGGTGGGAGGCTGTTTTGACTTTCCTGCAGCGAGCATTCAGGCCTTGACCGACAGCTCCGATCCCGAGCAAACAGCGGCACTGCAGCAATTACTGAACAGCTGTGCCGGAGGGCAGATGACGGATATCCAGGTTGATCCTGCCTGGCGAGCGGCTATCGCCATCGCTCCCTGGGGCGGACAGCACCGCCTGTTTTCTGCCAGTGCCTTGCAGCAGGTACAGGTTCCGATCATGTACTGGGCAGGCGATCAAGACGATGTATCGGATTACGCTGGCATGCAATGGTTGTATGACCAAAGCGGCAGCCCCAGCAAGTACCTGCTAACGTATCATCATGCCCGCCACAACATCGCACCACACCCTGCTCCCGCCGTAGCGCGGCAAAATGCGATGGACTTTGCACATTATCATGAACCAAGCTGGTCGATAGCCAGCATCAATGCCATCAATCAACACTTTGCTCTGGCGATGCTTGATTGCCATTTGAAACAAATCCAACATCATTGTACGTATTTGCAGCTAAGCCCAACCCCCACAGCAGGGCAGGCCACCAGCCCGGAACAAAGTGGCTGGCCAGGTTTTCCCGCCCGTTTCGATACTGGCCTGTCCTGGCAGTTCCAACACAAGACACCCTAGTGTATGCGACAACCCCTGCTGTGCAGGGGCTCTTCATCTCCTGACAACCTAACCCGTAAAGCTGGCCTGATGCGTTGCGCCAGGCTGGTAGTCCGGGGTTACAATGCTATCAATAAACTGCCAGTGGCACTGCACCTCTGCTGCGGTAATGTCCAGTACCATAAAGCCGCGTTGATGCACATTGCACCACTGCAAATCCGGCATCAGCAGTTGAAAAGCAGCCGCCAGCCCGGCGGCCTGCTCTGGTGCAATTGACAGGTACTTTTCGATGCCCGGCGAGCTGACACTGGCGGTGGCAAACTCTACTCCAACCACTTCCCCATGCTGATCGCTCAGCACGCTGTGCCAGGCATTGTGGGTGTCTCCTGCCAGTACAACCAAAGGTTTATTCAGCATTTTGGCGGTCGCAAACAGCTGTTCGCGCTCACGCGGGTAGCCATCCCAGGCATCCAGGTTGTAAGGCATAAGCTGCGAGACTCTGGCCAGATCGGTTGGCTCGGGATCCCGCCCCTGCTGCTGTGCCAACAACACCCGCTGTTTGGCAGCGGTTAAGTCCTGCAGTTTCGCCGGTAAAGTGCTGTAATCGGTCACAGCCAGCAACTCTGCCGGCAAATGCATTTTCGCCATCAGCACCTGTTGACCCAGTAGCTGCCATTTGGCTTTGGATCCACGCAACTGCCCGCTCAGCCACTGCAACTGCTCTGCCCCCAATAAAGCCCGCTCCGCTCCCATAGCCTGGCGAAATGCATCTGTGGCAAAGGCTCCACTTTGTGGATCGATAAAATCTTTGTAATCCAGCTGTTGATCGCGGGCAATCAAACGGGTATCCAGCAAATACAAACTGGCCAGGTCACCGCATTGAAAACTGCGGTAGATCTGAATGCTCTCTTCCCCCATCGGTGGACGAATAGGCAACCACTCGTAGTAGGCCTGCACCGCTGCCGCCCGACGGACGAAGAAATCCCCCTCGGTCTCTGGCTGATGATTTTCGGCGCCGCTGTACCAGGTATCGTTGCTGATTTCATGATCATCCCACACCAGGTACCAGGGCAAGGTGGCATGCAGTTCTTGCAAGTCAGGATCGGTCCGGTACAGCGCATACCGTTTGCGGTAATCTGTCAAGCTAATGGTTTCAGTGGTGTTATCAGGTGCCAGGGTTCGCCCGAGCTGCTCAGCATACTCGCTGGCATAGCCATCAGCCGGGTACTCGTAAATGTAGTCCCCTAAGTGCACCACAGCATCCAGGTCCTGCCGTTTGCACGCTTCCCGGTATACATGAAAATAACCGGCCGGATAATTGGAGCAGGAAAAGACCGCCAGCTTCCAGGGCGCCAATCCTTCTGCTGGCAGAGTCCGTGTCTGGCCCACCCGGCTTTCACCATTGGCTGCGATAAAGCGGTAGTAATAGCGCTGGCCTGCAACCAACTGCTGCACATCAATTTTCACGGTAAAGTCTTTCTCCGCAGAGGTGCTGGCCTGGCCACTACGCACCAGTTCACTAAACTCAGCATCTGTTGCCAACTGCCAGGCCAGAGTAATGGTGTTTTCAGTAGCCAGGGTTGGAATAGCTCTGGTCCACAGGATGATAGCGCTCTGGCTGGCATCACCACTGGCCACACCATGACTGAACACCACAGCGCTTAATTGCTGCTGTGAACCAAGCGGGTTGCAACCAGTCAGCAGGGTTGACACGCCTGCCACAGCCAGGCAGGAGGCTGAAAATTTTAAAAAATCCCGGCGGGATACATAAGACATGCTATCTACTCCAGAGAAAAACTTTAGAGTAAAAGCTTTATGTTTCCGCAGAATGACAATACCAAACGCCTGCTGGGTGCTTAGCCATCCAACAAAGTTGCCCCTTTAAAAACTCAGCTGCATGCCGGCATAGGCAGAGCGCCCCATACCCGGCACGCCAATGCCAAAGGGGATCCCGTTCAGCGACATGGTGGTGCCCTGGCCAACATAACTACCACCTGCCGGTAAGGTGTAAAATTTGTTCAGTAAGTTTTCTACCCCAAGATCCAGCCGTAACCTCTGCCAGCTGTGGCTAAGCCGAAGGTTGAGCAGGCCATAACCGGCGGTATCCACTTCATTGCGAATACTTGATAAGCGCTGCTTGCCCGAGACGACCTGCCACTCCAGGCTATTGTCCCAACCAGCCAGTTGCTGCTGCAGACTAAAGCGGGCCTGCCATGGCAGCGTTTGGTATAGGCCATCTTGCGTATCGGTATTTTTGGCATCCAGATAGCTGATGTTGCCATGCAGTTGCCATAGACCACTGGCATTGGCTGCCAACTGAGTGGCCGCGGTGAAATCCAACCCCTGCAGGCGTGCTGCCTGGTTTTGGTACTGCAGCACATTGAACTGGCCAGCTTGCCAGTTGGCGTTGGCTGCCGCCGCATCGATAAAGTCTTTCACCCGGGTATGGTAGGCATTCAGACTGACTTGATGCAGCTGATTGTCGCTCAGCCAGCTCAGGCTGGCTGAGACGGTCTGTGCTTTCTCCGGTTTTAGCGCCAGGTTACCCACATAACCGTTGCCATCGCCCACCAAATTGTTCATCGAAGCGGCCATCGGCCAGAACGACCAGGGATAGGTTTCATACAAGTTAGGGCTGCGTACTTTTTGGGCGGCTCCCAGCTCCAGTTGCCAGTTCCGGTTGACCGCATAGCGGCTTAGCACCGTAAGATCCAGATTGTTGTCGGTGATTCGGCGTTCAGCCTGATTAAAGGCCGCGGCATTCATCAGCTGCATGCCTGGCGCATTCATCGCCGTGGAATAGCCTTGCACCGGGCTGGCATCCCGCAATACCGACTCCAACCGCACACCATACAGCAGCACCCAAGCGGCAGAAGCTTGCAGCTCATGCTCGGCAAACAGGGCCCGGCGATCACGTTTGCCATCATGGATATTTAAGAAGGTGCCCGGGCCCATACCCCCACCGGAGGCCGTCCAGTAGTCGTCCAGCCGGAACTGCTGGTACTCTACCCCCAGGCGAATGCTATCGGTCGCGGAGCGCTCCAACTCGGCACTAAGCCGAAAGCCCAGGGTGTCGGCATCAGAGTGCATCGGCATACCGGCGGCACAAGTCCCGTTGGGATCTCCATGAAAACGGATGGGGTCGCAAGGCTGCCCGCCCATCGCATTGCTGCCGTACCAGAACTGTTTGTCTGGCCCAAAATCCATAAAGTGCTCGACACTTTCATGATAGATACGGCTGTGAACCTGGCCCCAAGTCGTGCTGCGATCCCAGCTCAGATTAATACGCCGCTGTTGGTTATCCAGCAGATCCATCCGCTGGTTGGGATACAGTTGGCTGGGCATGTTCTGGTAGCCCAGTTGCAGATCGACGACATCCTGCCGGGTAGTAAGCGCCAGCCGCAGACTGTGATTTTGCGTTTCATAGGCGCTGGAGCCAACTTCGTCCAGCGGCAGGCTATGGTTTGGCCGACCAGTGGCTTCGAGGGTTTTAAAATCCGCTGCAGCACGGTAATTATTGCCGCGACTCCAGTTACCGCTATAACTGGCAAAGAGCGCGGCGCTGCTGTAATCCAGCTTAATGTTGGCCCCACGAGCCTGATTGTTACTGCGGTAAAAGGATCCGATTTCTCCGGCAAAGCTGGCTTCAGAGCTAAATACCGGGGCTTTGGACTCACTGATGATGCTACCGCCAATGCTGTCACCGCCCAGACTGACCGGACTGATGCCGGCAAAGACAGTGATGCGCCCCACATCGGTAGGAGCCATGTAGGACAGCGGCGGGTTCATGTGATTTGGGCAGGCCGAAATCAGATCCATGCCATCCACTTTGACCCTGAGCCTGTCATCAGCCAGGCCGCGGATCACCGGCAAACCGGAGACCGCCCCCGCTTGCTGCACACTAACCCCGGCCAGCATGGCCAGTAAACTGGCGGTATCGCTGGTCGCGGCAAGCTGTTTTTGAATGGCAGCTTCATCCAGTTGTTGCTGCTGCGTGCCGCGCAGCGGCTGCTGGCCTTCAATACGAATTCGTTCAACGCCCCGGTCAGAAGCCGCAGCCGGATGGGCCGCAAGGCAACCAAGACAGATAGCCACCGTCAGCGGGGCCAGCGCAAAGTGATGCGAGGAAATAATTGTGGGCATAGTAGGTTCACCGAAAAAATAGCGCCAGCAAAGCCGGTTCGCTGCGCAGCAACAAGAGATAGCGGCTATGGTAGGTGCTTTGAAGCCAAAAGGTAATGCGACAAAGTGTCGCACTGCGGTGCCTGGGTCAGCCTCAAGCGTGTTGCGATATCCCGATTAATACTTACTGCACCCGCAGTCGCTGGCTGGCAACCCCGCCTAAATCATCCACCACCCGCAATTGAAACTCGCCGGCTTCGCCTTGCCAGAACAAGGTTTCTCCCGGTGAAACGGAGCCAAGGTAGCGGTTATCCAAAAACCAGTGGGCTTTGCTGACGGCGCCGTCGAAGCTGGCCTGCAGGGCGATTTGTTGCTGCTCGGCCCGGTTGCCTAACTGGTAAGTAAGCGCCGGTTGCGGCGAGCGGATTTGCGGCGCTTGCTGCGACAAGGCCGGCTGGCCGCTACAGGCCTGCTGATAAGGCGGCGGTGCGGTCAGCATCAACCCCGACATCTGATAGGCAAAGGCGATATCCGATGGCCAAAACTCAAACACCTTCAGCTCCGTGGCCGGAGGCTGATGGCGGCAGGCGCGTAACCCGGTGGCGATATCAATCGGCACAGCGCGGTGGACATCCGATACCTTAATCGGCGACACGCCGGGAATAAACCAACCCGGCTGGCTATGCGGGCAGTAGCGGTTGGGCAGCTCGCCACTGCGGCTGCAAAGCGCCACCTGCTTTAGATTGAGCGACGCGGCCGGGTTAAATAAACGCTGCTCTTGCGCGGGCTGGCGGGGTAATTTTGCCAACAGTTCAAACAACAAGGGGCCGGCGGCACTGCGGCCAACAAGGTTGGGGTTGCCCCGGCCATCGAAATTGCCCAGCCAGACGGCCAATAGGTAATCGCCGCTCAGCGCAACCGACCAGGCATCCCGAAACGCATAGGAGGTACCGGTTTTCCAGGCCACAGGCGCGCCTTCCAGCAATTCGTGTAATAAGCCATGCTGCGGTTTTGGGTGCTGGCGCAGCATATCCAGCGTTAAAAAAGCAGCTTCCGGGGTGAGCAGTTGCGGTGCTGCTGTGGGCGAAGCCTGCACCTCCGCTTGCCAGCGAAGTGGCTGCCAGCGGCCCTGATTGCCCAGCATCCCATACAGCTGCACCAGTTGCTGCATGCTCAGCTCCATCCCCCCCAGCACCAGCGCCAGGCCATAATGCTCGGCGGCTTGCGGCAGCCCAACACCGGCCTGCTGCAACCATTGATAAAAATCCGGTTGCTTAAGGCCGGCCTGCAGCTGCACCGCCGGCACATTGCGGCTGTTAATCAGTGCTTCGGTTGCGCTGATTGGCCCAACAAACTGTCGATC
The DNA here is from genome assembly GCF_039631345.1 of Alkalimonas sp. NCh-2. Classification (NCBI taxonomy): domain Bacteria; kingdom Pseudomonadati; phylum Pseudomonadota; class Gammaproteobacteria; genus Alkalimonas; species Alkalimonas sp. NCh-2. Next base: position 212,388 of record NZ_JBDIUV010000004.1, on the reverse strand, counting down.
GAAATTTTCCGGATTAAAATGGCCATAACGGCGCGGCAAGTCGGTGAGCAGGCTTTGCGGGTGGATCAAACCTTGTTGCAGTGCCAACGCATAGACAAAAGGCTTTAAAGCTGAGCCGGGTGAGCGCCTGGCGCTGACGCCATCGACCTGCCCGAAAATCGCCTCGTTGTAAAAATCGGCCGAGCCAAGCCAGGCCTGTACCTGCATGGTGCTACGCTGTACCAGCAATACACTGGCATTGTGAAAACCCTGGTCGGCATGCCGCCGCAAATAAGAGGCCACCCCTTGCTCCAACTGCTGCTGCCACTGAGGGTGTAGACTGGTGTAAAAACGCCCTTCGCTCTGGCCCTGCGCCTGCAATTGATTGATAAAATGCGGTGCCTGGTAAGGCAAGTCCGAGCGATGATAAAAACGCAGCGGTAAACGCAAGCGTTCAGCGCTAGCTGACTCGGCTGCCCCGGGTTCTGCCAGCCAGAGTGCCACTAAGCGCTGGCGCGCCAGCTCGAGCTGCTGTTGGCCTGCCATGGTATGCGGGCTGCGCTGATTCGGGTTTTGCGGGATCACACTCAGGGCTAAAGCTTCCGCCACCGTCAGCCGGTGCGCTTCTTTGCCAAAGTAAATCAGGCTGGCCGCCGCCACTCCCTCGATATTGCCGCCGTAAGGGGCGTAATTAAAGTAGGCTTCCAGCAGTTCGTCTTTGCTAAAATGCCGCTCCAGATAAAGCGCATAACCGAGTTGCCTGAGCTTACCGCCAAGGCTACGACTATCCAGCTGAAAGCGCAGCCGCGCCAGCTGCATGCTCAGCGTTGAAGCCCCCTGACGCCGCCCCCCTTGCAGCACACTGTGCCAAAAAGCACGGCCAACAGCACGTACATCAAGGCCATAGTGCTGGTAAAAGCGCCGATCTTCGTACAACAGCGTGGCTTGCTGCAGCGCCGGGGCGATATCGTCCAAAGGTACGCGCAGCCGGTAACGCTGATCAGCGGCTAAGCGCAGACTCAGTAAGTCGCCATTGGCAGCAAAGTAAGCGCTGCTTTGTGGGTAGTGCCGATACAAATCCGGCTTTGGCGAAGACAGCAGCAAGAGCAGCGGTAGCAGCACCAGTAGCAACAGGCTGCCAAGGGCCAGCGCCAGCAGGGCCTTTCGCCGTGAGCACCCTGGCATTCGTCGCGCACTCACTCGCTCCTTCACCCGCGTCCTCACCCGCTTCTTCACCATAGCCCTCTGCCCCTTAGCGGGTTGCATCGGCCTGCGTCACCACAAAGCGACCAGGGGCTGTACTGGCCTGCACCGACAGATCGTACATCGACTGAGCCAGCACGGCAGGCACGGCAAAGTCGCCCGCAGCCGTTACCTTCACCTGATAACGCAGCTCGGTCATCTGGGGGCCAAAGCTGGCGTAATACACCAGCCGGTCTTCACGGATATCAACATAATCAGCGCGCCAGCGCCCGCTGTCACGCGGTACTGAGCTACGTACCACGCTAAAACCTGCCGGCAGCAAATCGACCACCGCCACATTGCTGTGCCAGCCACCCGACACACTGCGTAGCCGCAACCGAACCGTCAACTCATCGCCCTGGCTGGCGCTGCTGACCTGCTGGCCGTTTGCATCCAGATAATCGCGCACTACCTCGAGTTGGTTGGCAACCGCTTGCGTCGGAGGCTCTTGGGCAAAACCGCTTTCACTTAGCGCATAAAACAGTGGCTGCTGGCTTTCCAATACGATGTGCGCCGCCGCTGTGCTCACAGCAGCGCGCGGTATGACACTGGCATCCTCCAGCAGCGGCAATGCACTGCGCTCACCGCTTAGGTCCAGCTGGTAAAAATCAGGCACTGTCGCAGCAGCGTCGCTCTGCAGCTGGCCATAGGCCGACAGCGCCAGTACCGTATAGGCCGATGCGATGGTGTTGTACTGCCCCTGAAACACTGGCTGCAACAAAGCCAGCAGATCCTGACCATCGAGCGCCCTGGCCCGCTCGGCAAAATGGCTGGACAGCAAGTAGACATACTGCGCATCCAGGCTCAGTTGCGACTGAAAGGCCGGGTTAGCAAAAGGCGGCAGGGCCGTGGTGGTGCGCGCCAGATAAGCGCTTTGCAAGGCGGATTCGTTGCCTAAGCGGTAGCCGGATAACAAAGGCCGCGCCAACTCTGGTTGCTGCAGCAATTGGTAGCTGGCCGCCATATAGATGGCGGTGATATCGCTTTTCCAGGCCTGCTTGTGCTGTTGCTCCAGTCGCTCGTGCAACTCGACCAGGTAATTGGTGGTAACTTCGCCGCTGCGAGTTAACAGGTAAATGGCATTGGCACGTAACCGGGCCTGATACAGGTTACCACCGGCCTGGCGCGCCAGCTGCCGCAAATACCCCAGCCCCGACTGGTACAGATAATCCGGCACCACCAAGCCCTGCTCACGCGCGGCCAGTAAGAAGTGCATCGCATAGATGCTGGGGAAATCAGCACTGTGGTACCCATCCGGCCAGAAGCTAAAGCCGCCATCGCTTTGCTGGCGCTCAGCCAGCTTTTGGATCAGCACGGCAAACTTCTCGTTTAGCTGCGGCCATTGCGCCTGATACGACGGCTGCTGTACCAGACCCAGCCAGGGGAACACCTGCGACACCACCTGCTCGGTGCAGCCGTGCGGGTACTGCTCCAGGTAATGGGTAAAGCTCTCTGCCAACACCAGGGGATTGGCCGAAGCAATCACCTGCTGCTTGGCGAAAGCATCGTACAAGGGGTAACGGGTGGCAAGACGCACCGGGCCTTTGGCGGCATAACCGGCCTTCAGGCTGCTTTGATAATGGCTGGCCGGACGAATGCTCAGGCTAACACTGCGGCTGGCCTGCTCCGTCAGCTCCCCTTGCTGATAGGTCGCGCTGAAGCTCAGGCTGGCCTCGCCCGGCAGCGTCCCGGCCTGAACCCGAAAACGGGCGCTTTGCTCGCTGTTTTCACTGATGAAGAGCAGCTGCTCGGTAGCGCCGATGGCCGTTAAGTTGTCGGGCAAACTAAGCGCCACCCGAATGGGCGCATCCTGGCCCGAGCCTTTCACGCCATTGGCCACCGACAGATTGATATCAAACGCATCGCCCGGTGCGGCACTGGTCAGTACTTCCGGGGTGAGCACAAAGGGACCGCGCACCCGCAGATCCTGACTGACCGCGGCGAAGGCTTCATCGCCCACAGCCACCGCCATCAGTTTCAGATTGCCGCTAAAACTGGCCGGTACTGTCACTTGCCGGCTGGCCAGTTCGGTATCGGCTTTCACCACACCCAGCCAAAACACACCGGGTTGCTCGGCCCTGCGGGCAAAGGGATTCAGATTGCTGTCCAGCATTAGGCGGCTGCCTGTCACCATCAGCCTTTCTGCATCACCGCCAACCCCGGCTAACTGTCGCTGCAAAGCACTGAATTCCGGCAGGATCAGATCCAGCATTTGCAGGCTGCGTACTTGCAGCGCACGCTTTTGCAGGTAATGGCCCAGCGGATCGGGCAACTGATAGCCGGCTACCTGCAAAATCCCTTCATCCACACCATACAGCAGCAAGTCCGCCGGCCGGTCGGTTTTATAATCAAGGCGAAAGGCCTGGCCCGGCCGCACTTCTTCCGGCGCCTGCAGCTGAATGGCCAGCTCACGCTTGCTGCGATCGATGTCAAAGGGCACCACGGCGTAACTCAGCGGGCTGACAAAGAGCGCATCCGAGTCGGCGCCGCGCACAAAACTGACATTGATGTAAGCATTGCCTTCTATCCCTTCAGGCACTTCAATCGACTGGATGCTGCTGGTGGTATCGGCGGTAAACCAGCGAAATGCATGCACTTTGTCGCTTTCGATGCTGATTAAACCACTGCCGGTATAAGGCGCGGTGATATTCAGTTCAATCCGCTCACCGGCCTGATACGCCGGCTTATTCAGCCGTACCTGCAGGGCGGCATTTTTCTCCAGCATGGCGCTGATATTGCCTGCCCCCACCACACTGAAGGCGACTTTGCCCAGCAACTGGTCATCTTTTACCAGCTGCAACTCAAAGTCTCCGGCCGTATCGGTGGGCAGGGCATAGTCGCTGCCTGTGGCTTCGATGCGAAAGGGACTTTCACTGACCGTCAGTTGCTGCACAATGCTCTGATACTGATAGGTACCATCCCGTTGTTTCACCAAACTCGACAGCGGGCGCTGCTCCACCAGCTTCAGCGTGATGCCATCCAGCTCGATTTGCTGCAGCTCTGGGTTGATGGCAATAAACTGCAGGTTACGGCTTTGCTGGCGGTTCAGGTAATTCAGTGCACCATCACTTTTTACCCCCACCAGCTCGGTGAGCGGTGACACCAGGGCACTGCGTCTGCTTTGCACACTGCGGCCACCGCCGCCGTCAAAGCCGGCGCTGGTCAGTACCAACTGGTAGGTACCGCCACTGTACTGCTGCAATGGCAGCGCAAAGCGGGCTGTGCCATCGGCATCGGTTTCCTGCTCATCCAGGCTTTGACGCACCCGGCTCCGGCTGAGTTGCTCATGCTGTGGGGCGATAAACTTGTGCTCCGGGTACTGGCTAAAATGGAAATTGGTCGGGATCAATTCCATGTTGGCAGTGACCCGCCGTTGCTGCGCCGGGGTGCCAAACAAATTATCCAACTGAATGTGCAGTGCCAGATCCTCTGGCGATAACCAGCCCGAATCGTTGGCCGCGGCCTGGTGTTGATAAAAGCGGCTGCTGATTTTCAGCGTATCCGGCTGAAACTCCTCCACACTAAAACGAACCGAACCCAGGTGTTGCCGGGTCTGACCATGCTGATCCAGCAGGCTGATGCTGGCATGGTAGTTGCCCGTCTCACTGTGCGGCTGGGTATCAAGGCTAAAGGTGTGCAACCCACGGCCTGATAAACTGAAATTCTGCTGCCAAAACACAGGGCCACGCGGCCCCTGCACCTGTATTTTTAACGGCAATTGCGCGGCGGCGGCCGATAAATCGTTGTGGCGGATAATGGCAGCCAGCTGCACCTGTTCACCGGGCCGGTAAATGCCCCGGTCGCTGAACAGATACGCATTCAGTGCCCTGGCACTCTGTTCATCCTGGTAGCGACCATCGGTGGCAAATTTCGAGTAATCCAGTTGGCGGCTGTAACGGTCGTACGGAATAAAGCTGCTGTCGGTGACGCGACCCCGGCTGCGACTGACCAGGTACACCACCGGCTGACGCTCGCGCTGAAAATCACTGGTTTTGCCAAAACGGACGCTGCCTTCAGCATTGGTCGTGCCTCTGAGCAGGGCAAGACCATTGCGGCCCAACAGCTCCACTTTAGCCCCAACTACCGGCTTGCCATCCGCCACCGACATCACAAAAACGTGCTGGCTGCTATCGGCATGATGCTTGACCAGCACCCCTAAATCACTGACCAGCACCACCCGCTTATCCAGTTGCCGGCCCTGGCGCTCTGGCCGCGCCGGATCGTATTCAGACAGCTCAATAAAAAACAACCCCATGCCGGCCTCCGCCAGGTAAGGCGCTAAGGCTAACGACAGGTAATTGGCTTGCCTGGCATGCGAGCCAGCCAGGGCAAAGGTATGCTCAAAACTGCTGCTGATATTGCTTTCATTAAAGCTGCGGTTGTAAAAGTATGGCTGGCTGATGTCGCCACCCGTCTGGCTGATAAAGTGGTTCAACTCGCCCGGCAGCAATTTATGCAGCCGCACCCGCACGCCCGGAAGGCCACGGCTCAGTAGATGCAACCGCTGCTCACCACTTAGGGTAAGCAGCGCACCCTCGCCCACTATGTGGGCTTCTTTGGGATAGGCCGGGGCCTGCACCACAGCACGGTACTCATTGGCCAGGGTAAAATCACTGGTCGACTGCAGGCCCTGGGGTACACTGACAAACAGACTTTGGCCTGGCGGCAGATCCAGCCGGATGCTAAAGGCGTGGTCGTGCGATTCGGCCGTTGGCATCAGTTCAAAAGTAAGCGGGCTGGCCTGTTGCAACACGCTGCTGGTCACTTCGCCCGGTGCCCAGCGGTAGTTATTGCGCTGTGGGTGACGGGGCAAGGCATAGAGTTTTAGGTGCTGTTGCAGCTCTGTACGGCTAATGCGGTCGGTAAAGCTGAGCAGCAGCATTTGCTCCGGCTCCTGCTCCGGGGTGCGAATAATATCGGTGCGCAGCTCTTCCACTTTTAAGAAGCTGCTTGTATCCGGCACCAGCAACTGCTGCGCGTATTCCTGCTGCGTTTTGCCCGAACCGTTTTGCGCGCTGACGCCAGCTTTTAACAACAGGTTCAGGTATTGTTCGCGCTCAGGCAAGCGGATGGCGGCAGATTGCAGGTAGAATTCACGGCCGCTTTCATCGGCACTCAGGCTAAAGCTCAGTGGCTCGGCCCGGCGCTGACTATCGGCACCATCGGGTCGCATCATCATGGAAAGCTGCGCTTTGACGCTGTCGGGGTCCACCGGGTGGCTAAAACGCAGTGTTGCTACGATTTGCCGGGTGTTTTGCTCGGTTGGATGCTGGTAAAAGCGTAACTGGTTGATGCTGGCGGTAAGCGGGACTGTCTCAAAGCTGTAGCGATCGGTTGCCAGTAAGGTACCGGGCGCAAAGATGCTGCGGTTCAGCCGTAGCTGATAGCGCTGGCCAGCCGGCCAGGCCTGCTCAGGGGTAAAGGTAAGGGTGTTGTCGTCCTGCCACAGCCATTGCCCCTCGATGTGCGGGCTCAAACTGGCGCCTTCGGTGAGTACTTCGCCAATCAAATCCAGCCGGGCGGCCGAAAGTTCTGGCACAGCGCCCTCTTGCCCGGTCTGATCGTAGTGAAACTGCAGCTGCAGCATGCTGGGTTGCTCGACATCATCCAGATAATGCCCAAGGGCTGGGCTTTGCACCGTTGCCTTTACTTGCAGTGGCTTGGGAAGCTGTTGCCAGTAGGCATAGCCCGCTACCAAGGCACTCAGCAGTACCAGCACGGCCAGCACCGCGCCCCAAAAACGCCCCGGCTGCTGCCTGGCTAGCTGGCACAGCCGCTGCACCCAACCAGGAGCTGTCCAGTGGACCGAGCCAAAAATCGTACGAAGCAATGAAGCCGAGCCAGACATAACGGATCCTTGTTTATGGTTAGGGAGTAGTGGGGCTTGTGGGGCCGCTCAACCGGAGTTCTGCCAGTATAGGCCAATAAGCTTAATCCGTGATGAACTTTCGTTGTGGCGCACCCGTCAGGATGACTCGGGCTATCCCTGCCCTCGCCCTGAAGGGCCCGCTGAAGCGGTTCAAAAACGCTCCCGGCGTTTTTGTATCTCGGGCTGTCCTGCCCTCGCCCTAAAGGGCCCGCTGAAGCGGTTCAAAAACGCTCCCGGCGTTTTTGTCGAAGAAGGTTCTCATCCGGCGAGGTACTGTAAATGAAAAAACCGCCGAAGTGGCGGTTTATTCATTTATGGCGCACCCGTCAGGATTCGAACCTGAGACCTCTGCCTCCGGAGGGCAGCGCTCTATCCAGCTGAGCTACGGGTGCTTTGCAACGCTGGGTTACAAGCTGCGCATTATAGACAGGCTTTGGGGCGAAGTCTATCGCTAGGCTGCGCATTTTTCAGGCGATCAGTTTTTTCAGGCTTTTACCGTGATTTTCCCGATGGCTGCAGAGCTTTACTTTGCGAAGCTGCGATCAAACGTTATGCTATACAGACAATAGTGTCGGAGCCTTCATGCATACCCCTGTCAAACTGCTGTCTGTATGGCAATGGTGCTTGCTATTGTTGTCTTTAGTATCCTGCGTGCTGATTACTGAAAATCTGGTACAACAGGATGTGGCCTATGCCAAAGGCCAGCAACTGGAGCAGCAAGTCGCCAATGCAGGCCATATCCGTTCTTTTTTAGAGACCGAATTAAACCGGGCGCTGTATTTAAGCTTTGGTTTGTCTGCGTATGTACAGGCCAATAAAGGCAAGGTGACCGCAGAAGAGTTCAATGTGCTGCTACCGGAACTGGTGCAGCTGGGCTTATATATCCGCAATATTGGTGTGGCACCAAACAATCGCATTAGCTATATCTACCCATTGGAAGGCAATGAAGCAGCGCTTGGCCTGTATTACCCGGATGTCCCAGAGCAATGGCCGGCTGTACAGCAAGTTATTGAAAGTCAGCAAGGCCGTTTAGTTGGCCCGGTGCAATTGCGCCAGGGTGGGCTTGGCTTTATTCACCGTTTGCCGGTGTATATCGACAATACCTATTGGGGCATCATCAGCATCGTGGTAGAGCCTTCCAAGTTGTGGCAAGAGCTGCAACTGATTATGGACAGATACGGCATTGAAGCCGGGCTGCGCAGCCAGTTGGAAGATGGCAGCTTTAGTGAAAGCTTTGTCGGCAACAATGCCCTGTTTTATGACGACAGTCTGCGGTTAGCTTTAACCATACGGGGGGCTGAGTGGCAATTAGCCATTCGCTCGACCGATCCACTGAAAGGCCGCACGAGCGAAATTCGTCTGGTCGGCTACTCGGTCACCTTGCTGCTGCTGATGCTGATCAGTTGGTTGACCGCTTCACGTCACCAGTTGCAACAATCCAGCCATCAGCTTAATTTGCAGCAGCAGTACCTTAGCACCGTGATGGACAATGTTGCCGATGCCATTATTACCACCGACGCCAATGGCCATATTGAACGCATTAACCAGGCGGCAGCCACAATTTTTGGCCTGAGTATGAATCAACTGGAAGGGGTGCACTGGTCATCTTTGCTGGATGATCCGCAAGAGCAATATGCGCTGCTGCAGGCAACCACGGACCCAACCAAAGTCGCAAAAACGCAAGGGCGAAACCACTTTGATCAAGCCTTCCCATTGGAGCTGTCACGCTCTGAAGTTGAGTTTAACCAACTGAAAAAAAATGTGATCCTGCTGCGTGATATGACTGAACGCCATAAAGTGGATCGCTTAAAAAATGAGTTTGTCTCCACGGTCAGCCATGAACTACGTACCCCGCTTACCGCCATCAATGGCAGTATTGGCCTGGTGCTGGGCGGTGTGATGGGTTCCGTCAGCCCGCAGGTTCAGCAACTGCTGCAAACTGCCTACGACAATTGCGCTCATTTAACACACTTAATTAATGATCTGCTGGATATGGAAAAACTGGAAGCTGGTAAGATGCGCTTTCAGCTGCAACCTGTGGTGCTGGACCAACTGCTGCAGCAGTGCATCGAACAAAATCAGCCGCTGGCGGCACAGGCACACTTAAAATTAGAGCTGCAAACCCAGCCAACCCCCAGCCTGGTTCGGGTCGATCCGGTACGTTTGCAGCAAGTCGTTACCAATTTACTCTCCAATGCCATCAAGTATGCGCCTATCAACAGTACCGTGGAGATCCGGCTTCAGACCGAAGCCACTCAGGCCAAAGTCATGATTCTGGATCACGGCAGCGGGGTGCCGGAGCATTTCCAGCCGTTGCTGTTCCAAAAGTTTGCACAGGCCGACAGCTCCGACCGCAAACAGCAATCAGGATCAGGGCTTGGCCTGGCTATAGCCCGCTCGCTGATCCTGGCAATGCATGGCGATATAGGCTACCAGCCATTACAGCCACATGGCAGCTGTTTTTACTTTACTCTACCGGTTGCCAACCCTGATCCTGGCCAGGCAAACAGCAATTGAGCCTCCCCAGCCTGCCAGTCAGCGGTAAAACATGATTTCTACTTTTTTTTTTGGCATACTCGACCAGTTAAGCTGCTTGTCTGTGCGTGAATTTGCCGGCAGCTGACTCAAAAATAGAATAATGCATTCGCACACTTCGCCTCGAAGGAGAAAAACTATGCGCAAAACTCTGATTGCTACCGCAATTGGTGCAGCACTCACTTTAAGTGCTTGCTCTGAACAACCAAGTACCCCAGCCGATTTATCTGCCGATACCACCGTTGAAGCCATGGTAGACGTAGCCAGTGAGAATCCTTTTTTCCAGCCCTTTGCTTTGCAGTACGAAGCGCCGGATTTCCGTCTGATTGACGACGCACACTTTTTGCCAGCCTTTGAAGAGGGTATGGCACGGCATATGGCCGAAATTAACGCTATCGCGAACAATCCTGAGCCTGCAACCTTTGAGAATACCATCGTCGCGATGGAACGTAGTGGCGATATGCTGACACGGGTGTCACGGGTATTTTTTAACTTGTCTGGTACCGACAGCAACGAAAAGCGCCGCGGAATTGCACGTGAGTTGTCGCCTAAGCTGTCTGCTCATTCGGACAATATCAACCTGAACCCTGCGCTGTTCGCCCGGGTAGAAGCCATTTACAACCAGCGTGAAGCATTGGGTTTGGATGCTGAGTCTGCCCGTCTGCTGGATGTGTACTACGATCGCTTCGTCCGCTCCGGAGCTACTCTGACCGAAGAGCAGCAAGTGAAAATCCGCGCTCTGAATGAAGAGCACTCCAATCTTACTACCCAGTTCTCACAGAACCAGCTGGCCATTACCCGTGATATCGCGGTAGTTGTGGACAATGTGGAAGAGCTGGATGGCTTGTCCGACAGCCAGATCCGGGCCGCAGCCACTGCCGCCGAGGCCGCCGGGCATGAAGGCAAGTACCTGCTAAGCATCACCAATACCACCCGTCAGCCAATTTTAACTTCGCTGAATAATCGCGAACTGCGTCAACGGGTATGGGAAGCATCTGCTTTCCGTGGTACTTCTGGCGAGGTGGATGTGCGCCCTATCGTATCGCGTTTAGCGCAGATCCGTGCCGAGCGTGCTCAGTTACTGGGGTATAACAACTGGGCCGAGTACCAGTTGGAAAACACCATGGCAGAAACACCACAAAATGTACTGGATATGCTGACCAGTATGGTGCCGGCTGTCGTCGCCAATACCAAACAGGAGCAGGCTGATATTCAGGAAATGATCCGTCGTCATGGTGGGGATTTCGAAGTCCAGCCATGGGACTGGGAATATTACGCTGAACTGGTGCGTCAGGAAAAATACGATCTGGATGAAAACGAAGTAAAACAATACTTCGAGTTTAACCGTGTCTTACACGATGGCGTGTTCTACACCATGAACCGCTTGTATGGCATCCGCTTTGAACCACGGCCTGATCTGCCAGTGTACCACCCGGATGTAGAAGCCTACGAGGTGTTTGATCACGACGGCACCAGCCTGGCTATTTTCTACGCCGATTACTTTGCCCGTGAAGGCAAACGCGGTGGTGCCTGGATGAGTTCCTTTGTTGGCCAGTCGCACCTACTGGGTAAAAAGCCTGTGGTAGTGAATGTGATGAACATTCCTAAAGCGCCTGAAGGTGAGCCAACGCTGATCAGCTATGATCATACCACCACCATCTTCCACGAGCTGGGTCACGGCATTCACGGCATGTTCTCCAATGTGAAGTACCCAAGCCTGGCCGGTACCGCCGTATCACGCGACTTCGTTGAGTTCCCGTCTACTTTCGAAGAAGACTGGGCCGCTCACCCCGAAGTATTGGCGAACTACGCCAAGCACCATGAAAGCGGTGAGCCAATCCCGTCTGAGCTGCTGGAAAAAATCATGCAATCGCGCAGCTTCAACCAGGGCTTCGATACGCTGGAATACATTGCGGCCTCTTTCCTGGATATGGAATGGCACACCCTAAGCGCAGATGCATCACTGCAGAATGTCGAGCAGTTTGAAGCCGCTGCACTGGCCAAATACGGGGTTGATTTACCAGCGGTACCTCCGCGTTACAAATCAACCTTCTTCAATCACTCCATTGGTGGTGGCTATTCAGCCGGCTACTATGCCTATATGTGGAGTGAGATTCTGGCAGCGGATGCTTTTGCCTATGTGCAAAGCCGGGGCGGTCTGACCCGTGAGAACGGCGATCATTACCGCAAAAACATCCTGGAAGTGGGTAACTCACGGCCACCGATGGAATCCTACATCAAGTTCCGTGGCCAGGAGCCAACCACCGATGCGCTGTTGATCCGCCGCGGTTTGAAAACCCAACTGGATTAATAGCACGACACGTTCAAACGGCGCCTGATGGCGCCGTTTTTTTAGCCAAAAACAACTTCAACAAAAAACGCAGCCACTGGCTGCGTTTTTTCAAACTGCGTTCACACTTACAACTGCGGGCCAGCGGCAACCAGAGCTTTGCCTTCGTCGTTGTCGGTGAATTTTTCAAAGTTGTTGATAAAGCGCTGAGCTAAATCTTTGGCCTTGATCTCCCACTGGGCTGCATCTGCGTAGGTATTACGCGGATCCAGAATACCATCCTCCACATCATGCAGATGCGTCGGTACCGCCAGGTTGAAATACGGCAGCTGCATAAATTCCGCATTCTCAATGCTGCCATCCAGGATAGCATCAATGATGGCACGGGTTGCTTTGATGGAAATACGCTTGCCGGTACCATTCCAGCCGGTATTCACCAGGTAAGCTTCGGCACCAGACGCTTCCATCCGCTTTACCAGCACTTCAGCATACTTGGTGGGGTGCAGGCTTAAGAAAGCTGCACCAAAACAGCTGGAGAAAGTTGGAGTTGGCTCAGTGATGCCCCGCTCAGTACCAGCCAGTTTGGCGGTAAAGCCAGACAGGAAGTGGTACTTGGTTTGCTCTTTGGTCAGCTTAGCAACTGGCGGCAACACACCAAAGGCATCGGCGGTCAGGAAGATCACCTTTTTGGCATGGCCGGCTTTCGATACTGGCTTAACGATGTTGTCGATATGGTATATCGGGTAAGACACACGGGTGTTCTCGGTTTTGGAACCATCGTCAAAATCAACACTACCATCGTCACGCACCGTGACGTTTTCCAGCAGAGCATCACGGCGAATAGCGTGGTAAATATCCGGTTCGTTTTCTTGCGACAGGTTGATGGTTTTGGCGTAGCAACCACCTTCAAAATTGAAAATACCGTCGTCGTCCCAGCCGTGCTCGTCATCACCAATCAGTTGACGCTTCGGATCGGTCGACAGCGTGGTTTTGCCGGTGCCGGACAAACCAAAGAAAATCGCCACATCGCCTTCGCTACCTACGTTAGCGGAGCAATGCATCGACGCAATGCCTTGCAGCGGCAGATAGTAATTCATCAGTGAGAACATGCCTTTTTTCATCTCACCGCCGTACCAGGTACCGCCAATCAGCTGAATACGCTCGGTCAGGTTAAAGGCAACAAAATTCTCGGAATTCAGGCCATGTTGCTGCCAGTTGGCATTGGTGCATTTGGCACCGTTCATCACCACAAAGTCTGGCTGGTAGCTTTTCAGCTCCTCGTCGCTTGGGCGAATAAACATGTTTTTGACAAAATGAGCCTGCCAGGCCACTTCAGTGATAAAGCGCACGGATAAACGGGTATCCGGGTTGGCACCACAAAAAGTGTCCACCACGAACAAGCGCTTGCCAGACAGTTGACTGGTCACCAGGCCCTTTAAATCGGCCCAGACTTCCGGCGAAATCGGCTTGTTGTCATTTTTGCCCTGATCAGCCCACCACAGCGTATCGCGGGTGGTGTCATCGCGCACTATGTACTTATCTTTCGGGGAACGGCCGGTAAAAATGCCGGTATCCACGGCTACGGCGCCCAGGGTAGTGACTTTTCCCCGCTCATAACCTTCGAGATCTGCACGAGTCTCTTCCGTGAATAATTGATCATAACTGGGGTTATAAACGACTTCCGTGACATCGGTGATGCCGTATTGGCTCAAATCCAAATCGGACATGATGTAGGCTCCTAAGGGTACTGTAGGTGTAGGGTGCAGTCTCTAGGCGGACTTCAACGTTCATCTTTCAAGGTGCCGGCAGCAACGCTGCCTAAAAAACACCCGCGCATAATACCGTTTTTGCCGCTAAAAAGATAGGTTTTGATCACAGTCAAATCAGCGCGAACCAAGGCAGGCCGCGGCCTATGCGATTTTACTGCATAACAATAGGTGTTTTTTTGTAAGCCAGGCTGAAAGTTTACTGGGGTTGTATCAGTTTTGGCCAGGGTAAAGCGGCCTGCCCCAGCACAATAAAATCTGGATTGGCCAGACTTTCCCGCTGGTTGTAACTAAGCGGTGCAAAACTGCTGTCGAGGATTTTGCCGCCAGCTTCTTCCACAATAATATGCACAGCACCGGTATCCCATTCACCGGTTGGGCCAAGCCGGACATAACAATCCGCACCGCCCTCCGCCACCAGACAGCTTTTTAACGAGCAACTGCCAAGCGGTATGTACTGCACTTGCTGCCCCTCCGGCAACAACTGCTCAATAGGCTCACGCGCCTGACGCCGGCTAACCGCGACCCGTAGTGGCTCCTGCAACTGATGCTGATGCACCTGAATGCGGCGAATTTTAGAGCCCAACTGCTTAAAAGCCCCATGGCCACGGGTGGCGTAATACAAAATTTGCTCTTTGGGCCAGTAAATGACACCAAGCGCTGGCCAGCCGTGTTCTACCAGAGCAATACTGACCGCAAAGTCACCGCTTCTGGCGATAAACTCCTGGGTACCATCCATCGGATCAATCAACCAGTAACGCGGCCAGTGCTGGCGCTGCGCCAGCGGCAACAGCTGCACTTCTTCGGATATAATGGGAATGTCAGGTGTCAGTTCCTGCAAATGCTGCATGATGATGTCGTTGGCAGCCAGATCGGCCGTAGTCACGGGGCTCTGATCGTCTTTGGTATTTTGCTGGAAATCACCACTTTGATACAGCTGCCAAAGCCGATCGCCGGCTTGCTTGGCGGCTGTTTTTATCGGTTCAAGCAGTGTGCTTAAAAACATCAGGATTCCTTGCCAGGTATGCATCCGCCAGAAAAAGAGCCGCTACACTGCGCGCTTCGGTAAAGTCGGCTTGTTGCAGCAACTCATCCAGATGGTGCCGGGACCAGCGTGTTAACTCAAGCGGCTCAGGCTCATCACCCTCCAACAGCTCGGGAAACAAATCCAGCGCCAGCACTATATGCATTGTAGCATTAAAATAGCCAGGAGCCAGTGCCAGGGACTTCAGTGGGATCAAGCGCCTGGCGCCAAAACCAATCTCTTCCTTCAGTTCACGATTGGCTGCGGTCAAAGCTTCTTCCCCCGGATCGATCAAACCTTTGGGGAAACCCAGCTGATAATCGTGGGTGCCGGCGCAGTACTCACGCACCAGATAAAAATGATCCGGATCTGGCATCGCCACCACCATCACGGCCCCGCGACCACTTCCACGCATGCGCTCGTACAACCGCTCTTCGCCATTACTAAAACGCAGCTGCAACTGCTCAATTTTGAACAGTTTGCTTTGTGCCACTATATCCTGGCCAAGGATCTCTGGGGGTTGTTTTGTCAGCTTTGATTCTGCCATCCGTCTCCCTCTGCTACAATAGCACCGCCAGGCGGCTGATGTGCATACAACAATACACTTAGCCCCATGATAAAACGAATGACAGGAAAAAACGATGCTGAACTGGGATCAAATTGATACCGTCTTACTGGATATGGATGGCACCCTGCTGGATCTGCACTTTGACAACTATTTCTGGTTAGAGCACCTGCCCCAGCGCTGGGCTGAGCTCAGTGGCCGTACCCTTGCTCAAGCCAAGGCCGAGTTGCAGGCAGAGTACGCGGAACTGACCGGCAAGCTGGAGTGGTACTGTCTGGACTACTGGGGCAAACGGCTGCAACTGCCCATCACCGAGCTAAAACGTGAAGTCATGGACAAAATCCGTATGCGTGAGGATGTGCCGGCCTTTTTATCGGCGTTAAAAGACAGCGGCCGTCACATCGTTTTGGTCACCAATGCCCACCCGGATAGCCTGTCATTAAAAATAGAGCGAACCGACTTAGCCAAATACATCGAAAACCTCATCTCCACCCATGAATTTGGTGTCACCAAAGAAAGTTGGGCCTTATGGCAAAAGCTGCAAGACCGGCTGGGTTTTGACCCTGCCCGTACCTTGTTTGTCGATGATAGCCTGCCAATTTTGCAAGCCGCCGATGAATTTGGCATCCGCCATTTGCTGGCCGTCGCTAACCCGGATAGCCAGCAGGCATTGCGTACCATTGAACAATACCCGGCCATTAGCGATTATCATCAATTGCTGGCTGCGATTGCCGCCACACCGCGTCATCAGGCGTAACTGTCTGGCGATTGACCGATTTTGACTGGTCTTTCGCCGTCTTGCTGCGTATAAAACCGCGATCACTCAAACAGAGTCCGTAGTTATGAATTATTTTAGTGTTGTTGTTGCTGCCAGCCTGTTGCTGCTTGGCTGTAGTTCGCTATCCACCACGGAGCGCTCCGAGCCGCAAGCCAGCGCCGCTGCTATTGAAGGCCATATGCTGTTTCTGGCATCGGATGAGCTGGAAGGCCGGGATACCGGCAGCCGTGGCCATGAAATCGCCGCTTTGTACATTGCCACCCAATTGCAGGCGCTGGGCCTGGAACCGGCCGGTGATAACGGCAGCTTCTTCCAGCGGGTGCCGCTGCGTAGCAGTCGCTTAGTACCGAACAGTGCCCGCATGGTGCTGCATACTGCCGATGGCGATCAGGAACTGGCCTACCCGAAAGCTTTTTTCAGCAGTGCCGATCCGGTAGCCACTGAATCCAGCATCACAGCACCGCTGGTGTTTGTCGGCTATGGCCTGATTTCCGAAGAGTTTGGTATTAACGATTACCAGGGACTGGATCTGAGCGGTAAAATTGCCGTGATGCTGCCGGGCCTGCCAGAACATATTCCAAGCGAAGAAGCCGCGCATTTAGGCCGCGAACGCAGCCGCTTTGCCGCTGAGCAAGGCGCAATTGGCATTATTACCATTCACACACCACAGCGTGAAGCGGTGCGACCTTATGCCAACAGCATTTTGTACCTGAACACTCCTTCCATGCGCTGGTTGGATAGCGATGGCCAGCCAGGTGGGGTACAACGACAGCTTCGCGGTGGCGCTTATGTGCACCATGAAGCAGCTGAAGCCTTGTTTGCCGAGGCAAGCACGTCGCTAAGCAGTGTGTATGCCATGCTGGATGAGAAGAAAATGCCACAAGGCTTTGCACTCAATATCAGTGCAACCTTAAGCCGGCAGTCCACGCACGATGACATCAGCAGCCCCAATGTAGTAGCAGTGCTGCCAGGCTCAGACCCAAGCCTACGTGATGAATACGTGGTGCTGACCGCGCATTCGGATCACATTGGCATGATCCAGGATGTACGCAGCGACAACAGAGTCAACAACGGTGCTATGGACAATGCCGCCGGCGTCGCCATTTTGCTGGAAACCGCCCGCATGTTTACCGAGCTTCAGCAGGCTCCAAAACGTTCCATTTTGTTTCTGGTCGTGACCGGTGAAGAAAAGGGTCTGCTGGGGGCTGATTACTATGCCCACAACCCAACCCGGCCGATTGAAAACCTGATTGCCAACGTCAATATGGACATGCCGGTATTGCTGTATCCGTTTGCCGATCTGATTGCCTTTGGTGCCAATCACTCCTCGCTTGGCCCAGTGGTAGAGCGCGCAGCCGCCCGGGAAGGCATTCGCTTGAGTCCGGATCCGATGCCGGAACAAGCAATTTTCACCCGCTCCGATCACTACACGCTGGTACGTCAGGGCATTCCGGCGGTGTTTTTAATGACCGGCTTCGAATCGCAGGATCCAAAGCAGGATGCTGCCGCTATCTGGGGTAGCTTTTTTAGTAAGCATTACCATAAACCGACCGACTCCATAGCCGATTTAACCCGGGAATATGGGCCTATTCGTTACGATTTCGGCGCTATTTTCACTCAGATTAACTTTAACATTGCGCTGGATTTAGCCAACGACCCGGCACGGCCTTTCTGGCTGCAACAAAGCTACTTCCATGATGTGGTCGGGCAGCCACATACCCAACAAAACAGCAGAACTACGGCCGACTAAACTGCAGCGTGAACGGGTGGCTGCATTCCGTTTTTTTGTGTAAACAGCACAGTATCATTTGATATTGATGACCGTTACAGGATAGAGTTAATTTTTGATTGAAAATTAACTCTATGCCTTTTTCATTACGCTACCTTCTATTTTTTGGCTGGATACTGGGTGTCGGTTGGCACCCAGCCAGCTATTCTGCCCAACCCGAGCCGGCCCGCATTGCCGGTCATATGCTGTTTCTGGCCGATGACCTGCTGGAAGGGCGCGAAACCGGTAGCCGGGGTCATCAAATTGCCGCCCGTTACCTGGCCAGTCAATTGCAAGCTTTTGGTTTAGAGCCTTTGCCGGGCTACGAGGACTTCCAACAACAGGTCCCTATTCGCCAAAGCAGTCTGCTGCAGCCATACAATCGAATGGTGCTGCATCTGCCGGACGGTGACCATGTATTCAAAACACCACAGCATTATTTCTTACTGCCTGATCTCTGGGCCGAGCAATCAGCAGTCACTGCCGAGGTAGTCTTTGTTGGCTATGGCCTGGTTTCGGCCCACTATGGACTGGATGACTACGCCGGTCTGGATATTAACGGCAAACTGGTGATGATGCTCACTGGCTTACCCGAGCACTTGCCCGCCGATGAGATAGCCCACCTGCGCCAACAACGGCTGCAAGAGGCCAAAGCTCGGGGGGCTATCGGTGTGATTTATTTGTATACCCCAAAGCAGCAACAGGTTCAGCCCTACCAGCTGTTTTTGCATCATTTTAGTCTGGCTCCGATGATGAGCTGGTTAACCGAACAGCAAGTCCCGGGAACCAATACCCACGCATTTTCGGCAGAAGCCTATCTGCATCACGATGCAGCAGCCCCCTTTTTCCAGCAGGCTCCACTTAGTGCCAGTGAGGTGTTTGCATTGGTCGAGCAGCAACAACTGCCTGGCGGTTTTGCGCTAAATAATAGTGTAACCCTGGAGCGACGCAGCCGGCACCAAAGCTTTGAAAGCCCGAATGTACTGGCGGTATTGCCAGGCAGTGATCCAGAGCTGAGAAATGACTATCTGGTGGTCACAGCCCATAGTGATCATGTTGGGATAAACCAGAACCTGCGCTATCCGCAGCAAGCTGCCATTCACAATGGTGCCATCGACAATGCTGCCGGCGTTGCCATCGTGCTGGAAGCGGCCCGGGTGCTGGCAGCGGGACCTGCACCAGCTCGCTCCGTATTGTTTTTATTTCCAACCGCGGAAGAGCGGGGCTTGCTTGGTGCCGATTACTTTGTACAGAATCCACCGGTGCCACTTGAGCGGGTGATTGCAACCCTGAATATTGATGCGCCGCTACTGCTGTTTCCACTCGCCGATTTGCTGGCCTATGGTGCCGACCATTCCAGCTTAGGCGATGCCGTCACCAGAGCGGCTGCACTGGAGGCTTTAACCATCAGCCCAGATCCGCTGCCGGAGCAAGCACTCTTTACCCGCTCTGATCACTACCGCTTTGTTGAGCAGGGCATCCCGGCATTGTTTTTGATGGTAGGTCAGCAATCCCGTGATCCCAACATCGATGGTCGTGCCATCTGGCAACGCTACCTCAGCCAGCATTACCACCAGCCCAGTGATTCCATCGCCGGACTGACCGCTGCGTTTGGCGGTATTTATTACGATGAAGGAGCCCGGTTAAGCCGGGTGCTGCTGCATTTGATTGCTGAGCTGGCCAATGACCGACAGCAACCCGACTGGCACAGAGAGAGCTTTTTTCACCCTTCAGGTCCGAACCAGCACGCACCCAGCCAACACGACCAGGTCTTGGATGAAAATAGCCGCTAGCCAGGGTTATCGATCATGCCACCAGCTTATGCTGTGGCCGGTAAGGCCTGCTGCAAATATTCAATCAGCAGCTGCACCCGGGCCGTTAAGTGGCGGTTTTTTGGATACAGCGCCCAAATCCCTTCCGGCTCTGGCTGCAACTCAGGTAATAACTCCAGCAAACTGCCCTGTTGCAAGGGACTATCTACGTAGTAGTCCGGTAGTTGCACCAGACCTAGCCCCCGCTGTGCGGCATCCAGCAGTGCTAAACCACTGTTGCACTGCACCCGGCCTCGCGGACGAAAGCTGATCGTTTTCCCTGCCTCCCTAAAGCGCCAATGCTCTAAAGTACCGGGTAAACACTGATGTTGGCTAAGTTCCGCCAATGACTCAGGCCAACCATACTGTTGCAGATAATCTGGTGCAGCCACCAGACGCAACTGCCGCCGGGTCAGCCGCCGGGCAATCAGACTGGAATCCTCCAACTGGCCTAAACGGATCGCTAAATCATAACTGCCCTGAATCAGATCCAGCCGTTCGTTACTTAGCTGCAACTGCAACTCCAATTCAGGGTACTGCAGAAGAAACTGGTGCAACAAAGGCGCAATGCGGTACTCGCCATAATAGACCGGAGCCGTGATCCGTAAACGCCCCCGCGGGGTCTGACTAAAATCGGCCAACAATTGATTCGCTTCCTGCAAACCCGTCACCAGGTGCCGGCAATGCTGCAGATACAACTCGCCCTCTTTGGTCAGGGTCACGCTGCGGGTAGAGCGAAACAGTAACTTTAACCCCAACCGCTGCTCCAGCGCCGCTACATTGCGACTGACTTGCGCGACCGAGCAATCCAGTTGCCTGGCTGCTGCGGTAAAGCTATGCCGCTCCGCTACAGCGACAAACTCACTAATGCCCTGCCAATCATTCATACAGCACCATTTATTGCATAAATGCAAAACTGATTTGATAAACTACCGGATTATCCTGCAATCAGGAAAAATTACAATGCGCTAGACTTACAACACAACAAAAAAGTAATCATTACAGGAACAGAGTATGCAACCGATTAAAACCCGCGCGGCGGTGGCCTGGGGCCCGGGCCAGCCACTTTCCATCGAAGAAGTTGATTTAATGCCACCACAAGCCGGTGAAGTCTTGGTGCGCATCATCGCCACCGGCGTTTGCCATACCGATGCCTACACCTTGTCGGGTGATGATCCGGAAGGCATTTTCCCGGTGATTTTGGGCCATGAAGGCGGCGGTATTGTGGAGGCCGTTGGTGAGGGCGTTACCTCGGTAGCAGTGGGCGACCATGTCATTCCGCTGTACACCCCAGAGTGCGGCAAATGCAAATTCTGCTTATCCGGTAAAACCAACTTGTGCCAGGCCATCCGGGCTACTCAGGGCCAGGGCCTGATGCCGGATGGCACCAGCCGCTTCTCCAAAGACGGCAAGCCGATTTACCATTACATGGGCACCTCGACTTTTTCCGAGTACACCGTGCTGCCCGAGATCTCGCTGGCCAAAATCAACAAAACAGCGCCGCTGGAAAAAGTCTGCCTGCTGGGCTGTGGCGTCACCACCGGTATGGGTGCCGTAATGAATACCGCCAAAGTACAGCCGGGTGATACCGTGGCGGTGTTTGGTTTAGGTGGTATTGGCCTGTCGGCTATTATCGGTGCAGTGATGGCCAAAGCCAGCCGCATCATTGCCATCGATATCAATGAAAGCAAGTTTGCCATCGCTAAGCAACTGGGCGCGACCGATGTGGTCAACCCGAAGGATTACGACAAGCCGATTCAGGAGGTGATCGTGGAGATGACCGATGGCGGCGTCGACTTCTCCTTTGAGTGCATCGGCAATGTGCAGGTGATGCGCTCGGCGCTGGAGTGCTGTCACAAAGGCTGGGGGGAGTCGGTGATCATCGGGGTAGCCGGTGCCGGCCAGGAAATTTCAACCCGCCCCTTCCAGTTGGTGACCGGCCGGGTTTGGCGCGGCACTGCCTTTGGCGGGGTGAAAGGCCGCTCTGAGCTGCCGGATTACGTGGAGCGCTATCTGGCCGGTGAGTTCGAGCTGGATACCTTTATCACCCATACGCTGCCACTGGAGCGGATCAACGAAGCCTTTGATTTGATGCATGAAGGCAAGTCGATTCGTACCGTGATCCACTTTTAAGGAGCTGCGCATGCCAGCTTTAGAAAAAATCAGCGATCAGCGGCTGTTTGGCGGCCGCCAGATGCGCTTTGCCCACGACTCCAAGGCGCTGAATTGCCGGATGCAGTTTTCTGTCTATTTGCCACCACAGGCCGGGCAAAAGGACGTCCCAGCGCTGTACTGGCTATCCGGGCTCACCTGCACCGATGAAAACTTCTCCGCCAAAGCCGGTGCTCAGCGGGTTGCCGCTGAGCTTGGCATTGCCCTGGTGATCCCGGATACCAGCCCACGCGGCGAGCAGGTACCGGATGACCCGGAAGGAGCCTATGACTTTGGCCTGGGCGCAGGCTTTTACGTCAATGCCACCGAAGCGCCTTTTGCCAGCCACTACCAGATGTACGATTACATCGCCAAAGAGCTGCCTGCACTGGTTGAGGCCGAATTGCCACTGAGTCCCAAGCGCTCCATTTCCGGCCACTCGATGGGGGGGCATGGTGCCCTGGTGATCGCTCTTCGGGAAAGCGGCCGGTATTGCTCGGTCTCGGCTTTTGCGCCTATTAGCAACCCCATCCATTGCCCCTGGGGCCAAAAGGCGCTGACGGGTTATCTTGGCAAGGATGAAAGCCACTGGCAAAACTACGATGCCTCGGTCTTACTGGCAAGGAGAAAAGCTGAACTCCCGATCCTGGTCGATCAAGGCGATGCCGATCAGTTTCTGGCCGAGCAGCTAAAGCCCGAAGCGCTGCAAACAGCAAGCCAAAGCAGCGGCTCCGAACTCGAACTGCGTATTCAGCCCGGCTACGATCACAGCTACTATTTTATTGCCAGCTTTATTGAAGACCACCTGCGTTTTCATGGCCGTTATTTGTTGCCTCAATCCTGAGGCAGCAAATCGAGCGAACCGTGATAAATGCTGTCAGCAAGGATGCTGACAGCAGCAGGCACTCATGGAGCCTGAGTAAAAAGAGCCCCGATATCTGTTCGGCTTTTATTTGAAGATATAAACGACCTCCCCAATAATACTGTCACTGGCCACATAGCCCCAAAATCGACTGTCTGTTGAGTTATCTCTATTATCACCCATGAAGAAATAGCTTTCTTCAGGAACCACTATTCCCGCCATATCTCTGGCCGGGCGCATTTTCATTCGTTGAATTAAATACGTGATGCCATCCAGCTGCTGTTCATAGACCTCTAGTTGATCTTTTTCATACAGTAGATTAGTGGCTAAGACAGCGCCATTAATAGTGATGTCATTGCCTTTGACAACAACTCTATCGCCAGGAAGAGCGATTAATCTCTGAACGAAAGGAACCTCTTTATCAGGAGGGTAAAATGCATACAATTTCCCTCTTTGCATGAGATCCGTTGAAGCTATTTTCCCACCCGCCAAGGACACGCCGTAGGTGCCATATGTTCTGTAGCCTGGCTTTTTGACAATGAGATGGTTTCCCTTTTCTATTGTTGGCTGCATTGATGCAGAGGGAAAAAGAAAAGGCTCGTAAAGAAACGAGCGAAACAGAAAGACTGCTGAGAAAAACACTGCATAGATAACAGGGATGCCCCACCACCTGGAGTACCAACCTCGCTCACTTGCCCCCTTAAAATTCTTAACAACAATATACGCATGCAGTGGGCAGATTATTGAAAAAATGGCTGCAAATAGCGTTTGATACTTCCAGTCAATGAATGAAACAACGCAAGAGAGAAGAAAATAGAGCCAAAATAACCTTGGCCTATTTAAATATAGAAATGTGAACGCCTGCAGGATTACACCTAAAAGTATTGCAATCCATGCCTTCGGCTTCCAGTTGATACTCAAATTACCACCTTAATCTCGTACACCAACCATGCAGCAGGTTGACGTCGCAGCCAGCGCTTTTTGCTGGCGATAATTTTTGTTTGTTATGCTTTTGACCAAAAAGTCCTTCCAGATGTTATTTGGAATGGTATTTTGCCAGAAAGCACTATTGCGCTTGTCAGAGCATGATATGGTGCAACAATCTATTGAACCTGAATGCCGTCATTCACTAGTTCAATATCAAACTCATAGTCAACTGGCGCTAGCTTTCCTCTGTACCAAATTTCTATAGTTTCTGGCTTCCCATAAAAATAGTAAACATCTACTGGTGTTCGCTTGGGTTGATGATGAAAGTAGGTTTGTTTAACCATTTCTACCAGGTAACCATGCTCGTCTTTAGCAAACACCTGATTTCTGCGCTCTGTCCGGTTATCGCTTACCTCTGCTACTTCAAGTGGTGTAAACACAGCGTAGTCGATCACCAACTGGTTACTCGTTAACCGAATGCCCTTAGGCAAGTTGTCTGTGGTGTAGCTTTGTTTGTTTAAATTAGGTGCAACAAGAACGGGTAAAGACCCTTTCACCCGTACTGGTGTATTAGTAAAGCGCTCGGGGCTATACTCCAGCCGCCCGAACATGCGTGAATACACCGAGCTTAGCCCCTTATCTGCCGGTTTATATTCAAAAGCAACCAGCTCGCTTTCTTGCTCGTTTGCTTCACGCGCTACAACCTGTTTACCCTGGGCATCGTAAAAATCGAATGTCGCCAACACATAAATTGAACCAGCACGATCTTGTTGTGACATAAAGATATCGGTTTGCACTGGTGGGTAAAACCAGCCAATCTGACCAGAGTGCTCCCGCTCCGGATCCAACCCTTCGCCTGCTTCATGCCACTGCACCATGCTAACCCGCTGTTGCATCGCCGCTTTATCCAACTCAACAATAGGCAGCCGGTGTTCGGCCAGAGTGCTATACACCGGTGCAGTAAGGGGGATCTTGGGTAATAACTGTAAATTACCATCGTCAACCCGTTGCGGATGCGGAAAGTTGTGTACCGGTAATTCCAACTTATGGCTTACTGGCTGGCTATCGCTGGCATAAACCATCAAGGTAATATGAGCCTGCTCAACAACACCATTAAACGCCCGCCCCAAAAATAACTTACGCCCCTGCTCGGCCCGCAATGTATCACGCAACGCTGTCAGTTCGTTACGGGCTTCGGTTTCATCCAACGTTCCCTGCTCTGCTCGTTGGTATAGGCTTTCTAACAAGGCATCTATACGCTGGGGGTTGCGGGTTGACGTGCGCTCCGTGGCCCGCCAGGCAAGATATTGACCATGCGAATCAACGGCTTCGGCAAGGATATCTCTATTACCAAAATTCAGCGGTACGTTTTCTTTAGCATCCACTTCTATCACGTAGCGTCCATTTTCAAACTCGAGTAAAGTGACCAAATAGCCATCCTGCTCAGCAGTTTTACCAACATCAGCAGCGGTAAACTTAAACTCAAGCAGTGCGGTTGGCAATTCAATATCCAGTTCACCCTGCACGGTAGCCGGTTGAGGGCTTTCTGCAGTTACCGGTGATGTAAAGCAATACCCACTGCTAACCTGAGCGATATCAGCCGTAGCCCGCTCGTTGTTTGCCGCATCGGGCAGCGCTAAAGTGCGGCCATCTTCAAATGTAATTTGCGAAAAGTGCAAATAATGGCGAAAAGGAAAAGCAAAGCCTTCATGTAATTTAAACCCCTTGCCCCCGGCGTAATTCATACACTCTGAGTTTTCATAGTCACTCATTGCCAGCAAGCTTTGCTTGTAGGTATCGGTAAGTTTAGCGAAATCGGCATAGTCTGGCAGGCGCAGTAGCCACGGCTGAGTATACTGAAACTCACCAGGCCCCATATGAAAAGGAATAAGATTCAACATAGTAAAGTAATTGGCATGCTGCTCTTGCCACAACAGACGGGCTAATGCCTGGTCTTCAAGCCCAGCTAATAGCGCTTTACGGCTTTCATTCACCGCAGCCAGTTGTTCAAACTGCGCCTTTACACTCTGCTGTTCCTGTTTCATATCTTTTCCTCCTACACAGCTGGCTAACAGCAACACACTGCTTAACGTACTGCAAAGTGCAACCAGCTTAAACTTAGTCATCGCTCAACATCCTCATTAAGTAATTGAATATCAAATTTATAATCAACGTATTCCCGCTTACCCCGGTACCAAATTTCAACGGTCTCTGGCTTACCGTAAAAATAGTAAATGTCTACCGCCTTATGCTCAGCGTCTTGGTGATACCAGGTTTCCTGCTTAATTTCGGCTAAATAACCGTGGTTATCCCGCACCAAAACCACATGCTGGCGCTCAACGGTTTCATCGATATCATCGGCCATTTCACGCGGTTCAAACACGCTGTAATCCACAACTAAACGATTACCCACCAAGGTTATACCGGCTGGAAGTGCTTCTGGAGCAAAACGATCTATAAGCGGATTTAACAGCACAGCGATAGGCAATACTCCTTTTAACCGCGCAGGCCTGCGTAAAAATATCTCTGGCCGATACTGTACGCGCCCAACCATAAACGGCAGCGCCGCAATGCCAGCCCGAACCTCAAAGCCAAAAATATCGTTCTGATAATCAATTAGCTTTGGATCGATACCCAGCGTTGGATCTTTAACCAACTTGTCGTCTTTATCGTAAAAATCAAGTTTAGTTAACACAAAAAGGCCAGAACGCATGCGCCTTGGAAAGAACAGATCGCTCTGCACAGGTGGGAAAAACCAGGATACTTCGGCCGGATACTGTTTTTCGGCGGCGTCATTTTCTGCAGGGGCTATCATCTGAGCATTTGTGGTAGCTCGCAGCAGCTGCAAGGTTTCAATGCGCTCCTCCAGCTTTGCCGCATCCAGCTCAACCAACGTAGTTCTAAGCTCAGCCCGGTCATCATAAATGGGCGCAGTAACCGCCATCTCAGGCAATGCTTGCAAGCGTTCATCCATCGTTGCATCGCCTGCCGCAGGCACATTAGCAAAATTATAAACCGGCAGCGCTAACTCACGCACAACCCCGCGATTATCATCGTTGTATACCAACAGGGTTAACTCCGCTTTGTCGATAACACCAAAAAAACCACGAAACAAATACAGCTTACCTTCCTCTTCGGCAAGCATACGGTTATCCAGGGCTTGCAGTTCATGCTCCGCCGTTGCTTTATCTAGTGTTCCCTGTATGCCGCGGGCAATTAAATCACCCAGCAACACCTCTAGCTTTTGCTCGCGGATAGATGGCCGTCGCTCAATCAACGCATCCGCAATATACTCACCATGCCGATCAGTCGCCTCGGCTAACAAATCTACCTGGTCAATGTTTCGGCGCTTGTCGTCTGCAGCGCTAACCACAACGGTGTAGTAGTTTTGTCCAAAAGCTTGCAAAGTTACCAGATAACCACCTTTTTCAACGGTTTTACCAATATCCGCTGCGGTGAACGTTAACTTCAGCACATCATCAGGCAACTGCCCCCGAAACTCAGCAGAAACACTTACCGGTTGCGGTGCGTTCGCCATTGCCGGTTGCTGATAACAATACACATCGCCTTGTCGAACGATAGGGCCGCTTGGTTTTTGCTCATCAGCAACCGCCGGGATCTGCCAGGTATCGCCATTGCTGAGTGTCATATGGCGATAAGCCAAACGATAACGAAATGGAAACTCGAATCCTTGGTTAAACACAAAACCCAGTTTACCCGCCTCGTTGGCACATAGCGTAAGATCGCGGCTATTCACCACATTAAGGCTTGCCAGATAAGCCTCGGTCATCTCTGCCATATCGCTATAATCATGCAAATGCAGCAACCTGGGCTGGGTATACTCAAACGCCCTAAAGCCAGATAGCCTGGGATGCCACTGCCGCAACCGGGTTAAATAGTTACCTCGCTGGTAGTCCCATAACATTTGGGCCAGCTCAGTATCTTCTATTTGTCTTATCAACTGCGTTCGGGCTACATAGCTTGCTCTTATCTGCGCCAAATGCGCCTGCATCACTCGCTGATCCATCATCGCCGGCTCCTGTTTTACTTGCTGAACACGGCTGACACACCCAGTAACAAGCATAACGCTAACCAGTATCCCAAGCAGAGCGCTCTGTTTCACCTCTCGCATACCGCAAAATCCTAAAAGAAATCGGGCTTACAATTGCTATACTGCTTAGCTATTTCGGTGTACGTACGTTTAATTTTTTCGTATTCCGCAGTCCACTTAGCGTTATTAGTGCTGTACTTTTTAATAGCAGCAATTTCATCATTAATTTCATCAACCAGCGTTTGGCACTTAGCCTGCTCTTGCTCACGAGCTTGCCTTTCGGCTTCACGCGCTAACCGTTCTTGCTCTTGCAAATCCAGCGCCTGTTGTCTGGCTCTTTGCCGCTCCAGCGCTTGCTGCGCCAGCTCAGCTTTAATTTCCGCTACCCTGTCTGGCGTTATACGCTTAAAGCGCTGATCGGCAATAATCATGGTATCAGCGTCGATAAGCGCAAAAGTAATACTGCCAAAACCGGTACTAACCGTTAGCTGCCCCTCAGCTTTTGTTAATACTGTTACCTTGCTGTTTGAATTACTCTGGTCATCGGCGTTTAACACCCCATCGTTTAGCAAAAACGTGTCGCCTTGCTGGGTAATTTCAATAACCTCAACACGCTGACCAACTTGCTGTTCCCAAAGGCCAGGAAAATTTTCATAAGGATTTTTAGAACAGGCTGACAACAACAGCAGAGCAAACAGCGATAACATTAAAAAATACGGCTTAAGCATAGAAAAAATTCCTTTAAGGTTAAAAAGCATCAATGCCAATTTTAAGTAGTACGCTTTGTTAAGGCACAAACTCTCGGATAAGCGGAAAACATAATATCGCCACCAAACTAAACATACCAAATGCTAGTAGAAGAACGCCTATCGCTAATAGCGGCTTCGCATATTGACGCCCACGAATGCTGTAATGCAGCTTAGATAAGAAAGCATGCGCAAATATTGCTATTCCACCGCCCGTATAAATATTACTCAATAGTCTTGCTTCTAGACCGTGGAAAGTAACTATCGTACCAATGGGTGGATTACCTCTCCCGCCGACATGACATATTCCAGAAACCATAGCCCACACTCCGTAAGAGAACAGTACTGCGGACAATATTAGGGAGCCAGCCAGAACCAATTTTTCGTAGTTGGTGAGTCGTTCCTGGAAAATGTTTGACCACATGTGTTGCCTTAACGATTAAGCTAAAAGACGGGCTTTAGCCAGTCCCAGTGAGCGAAGCGAACGATTTGAACGCATTGTTAGTGTTTTATAAGCCGCTCAATAATTAGGGTAAGTTCACTAATTACTAATTCCGGCTCGTCAAACTGCACAAAATGACCACTCATCTCTGTTAACACAGCCCGCCCTTGTGGAAAAGCTTCAGCCCATTGTTTCCATGTCTCACCCCACTTGAATACACCTTGATCACTAGCAAGTAAGTGCGGAGGATTGGGATTTTTTTTGATCGAGGCAATAACAGTAACAGGCATGTCTTTGATCTGTGGGTAATTCGGTAAAGGTCTCTTACTCCAAAAATCCAAGTAGTTGTTTGACATGCCATTTTCCATATCAGCAAGCTTTACCGCAGCAATTTCTCTGTTAGCCTGCTCTAAATCAATAGATCGCATAATATCCACATCATGCTCCGAAGACGGATCAAGCATCAGTAGTGCTTGTATTTGAGCAGGGTAAGCCGCGGCAAAATCCCTAGCCACATTGCCGCCATAAGAGTGAGCAATTACGATGACAGGCTGCGTTATCCCTAAACTTAGTAACAGGTTGCTGGCATAGTGAGCATACTCGTCAGAAGTAAAATGACGCCTTATTGCAGTTGACTTGCCATTGCCTACCCTTGAGTAGCGAAGAACTGTCGCTTTTTCAGCAATTTTATGAAAAACAGGATCCCAGTCAGATAAACCAGCACCTGCACCGCCTTCAAGAAGGACTGTGAACTCACCACTACCAGCGATCTCATATTCCAGCTCAAAGTCCCCAATCTGTATAAACTTTGGCTCTGCGAACACTGAAAAGGACAGTAAAAAGAACGATAACAAAATGAATTTCAAAAAAACTCCTTAAAACACTAACGCTTTGCTAATGGGAAGCCGAAACGCAGTGTAGGCTGTCCCGTGGAGGCCACGCTGTTTGTGGCCGGAACGAAATTAAGCAACTTGTTATAGGGCCGATTATTCACTAATTAATGTACCGTTTTCCCAGAACTCGTTTACTTTGTCCCACCACTTCTTGCTCTCTGGCAGTAGATAGGGCTCTATTGATGCCGCATTACTCTGGCCTTGAAGTCCTTCAAACAAACCAATTGTAGCGGCCTCTTTCACATAGGGACTTCCCTCTATGTGCCAACGCTCTACAACCTCAAACAATTCCTTAAGTTCAGAATCTTGCGCAGTTTCTACAAGCGAAGAAATGTGCCTAGAAAGGTCTCCAAGTGCTAAATATAAGGGCAAATCCTTTTCATCTATCCAATCGTCCAGGAATTCGTCCCACACTGGCTTAAAGCTAGGGCAAGCTTTAACTGCTAGTTCTAACATTTCATCTTTTTCTATCATGATGCGCTTAGGCCCTATAACACTTATTCGACAGGTCGACCCTTAGTTAAACATGGATCAACCTGCCTTTGCCAATTTTCTATACAGAACACTACACCGTTATCTTAAGGGTTACAACAACTTATAGGTACTATTGATGTCAGTGCGAGCGGCAAATACGGGTCAACCCCTCTAACAAAGAACTGGTAGCTTTATCAACGTATTGGCTAAATAAACACAGTGATTAAGTCTCGGATAAGATACTAAAAATGTCCGCTTTTGGCACAGGGTCAATCAGCGCTATGAGCGAACAACAGATGTTCAAACGTCTGCCCGGCATTAACTTAACCGCAACCGAAAGCAGGCACCTTCTGACCTGGGCAGGTAGCGCAATTCGGCGCCCTGTGCCTGCATCAGGGCCCGGGCCAGGCTCAGGCCGATGCCGGAGCCGCTGGCCTTGGTGGTAAAAAAGGGCACAAACAACTGCTCGGCGGCAGTCGCGGTAATACCAGGGCCGTTATCGGTGATATCCAGCAACCAGTGGGGATGCTGGTAATGAGCCCGGCATTCAATCCGCGGCTTCATAGGCGGCTTCGAGATTTCCTGCAGCGCTTCGGCGGCATTTTTCAGCAGATTAATCAGCACCTGCTCCAGCAGCGCCGGGTCCAGCCAAAGTGGCGGCAGCTCCGCCGGCAGCACAGTGCAAAGCTCGATACCGGCAAGCTGCTGCTGCAGCAAACGCTGCACCCGCGCCAGGCTGTCGGCCAGGCTAACAGCACTCAACTCTGCCTGCACAGGGGTACTCAAGGTTTTAAAGGCAGCAATAAACTGGCTTAAGTGCTCACCACGCCGGGCAATGGTGCTGCTGGCCAGGTGCAAGTCGGCATGGCGCTCGGCATCCAGCACGCTATCCGGCGCTGGCAACAGCGCCAGACTGCTTTGCGCCAGCGACACCATCGGATTGATGGAATTGGCGATTTCATGGGTCAAAATACGGGTCAGTTGCTGGTAGGCGCGCACTTCCTGCGCCAGCAATTGCTGCTGAATGCTTTGCAGGGTCAAGAGTTTACGCGGTTGGCCCAGCAGCTGGCTTTGCACCAAACTATAGGCCAGCCGGTCCTGGCCCCCTTCGCTTTGCCACAGCAGCTCGCCTTGTTGCAGCGCTTGTGGTTGCTGCAGCTTTTGCCACAACAGCGGCAAGGAGCCAGGGCTATCCTCACTAAGCCCCTGCCGGGCTTGCTCCAGCAGCGGGCTGCCCAGCAAGCGCTCGGCAGCCGGGTTGGCTTGCTGCAACACATTGTGCTGATCGAACTCCAGCACCGCCACTTCCAACTGGGTCAGCAAGGCATTGAGGTACTGCGCCCTGGCCTCGGCCTGCTGGCGGCTCTGCATCAGTTGCTGTTGTACCTGCTGCCACAACGCCTGCAATTCAGGCTGCTGCGGCAAGCGGAAACTGACATCCTGGTTGGCCAGCGCCTTTAACAAAAACGAAGTTTGCCGCTGCAGGTGCCGGCTGTGTTGCAGCAACAACCAGCAAGCCAGTCCCAGCAACAACAGCAGCAGTAGGGTGACCGCATTGAACGCCAGCCCCAACCAGCCAAGCAGCAAGGCGCTGCCCAACAGCAAACTCAGCGGCAGCAACAGGCGCGTCATAACTGGTATTTTTCCATGCGCCGGTACAAAGCTGCCCGGGTCAGGCCCAGCGCCTTTGCCGCCTGGCTGATGTTGCCCTGATAATACTGCAGCGCCTGGGCAATGGTTTTTTGCTCAACGTAATCGAGCGTAGAGCCCAGCATAAAATCTTCACCCGCCGGGCTTTGAACAGCAGCGGCAGGTGCGGAGCTGGCGGTGCTTTCCAGTTGGCTAAAATCCAGCTCGCCCTGCTCGGCCAGTACCACAGCCCGCTCAACCGCATGCGCCAACTGACGCACATTGCCAGGCCAGCGGTAACGGCAGAGCTGACGTTGATCGCTTGGCCGAATACGCAGGCCGCTTTGCTGGTATTTGTCGCTGTAAAACGTCAGGTACCAGTCCAGCAACAGCGGGATATCCCCCTCGCGCTCGCGCAGTGGTGGCAAACAAATTTCCACCGTATTGATGCGGTACAACAAATCCTGCCGGAACTCACCCCGCCCTACTTTTGCCAGCAAATCCTCGTTGGTCGCGGCGATCAGCCGGGCATCAAACGGCTGGCCCTGACTGCTGCCAACCGGCACCACCACCCGGCTTTGCAGCGCTGTCAGCAATTTGGCCTGCAGCGACAGCGGTACATTGCCCAGCTCATCCAGCAGCAAGGTGCCGCCACTGGCCTGGCGCAAACGGCCGCTATAATCGCTTTTGGCATCGGTAAAGGCGCCTTTTTTATGGCCAAACAGCTCACTTTCAAACAAATTGCTGTGCACCGCGCCAAGATCCACTGTGACTAAAGGCCCCTGCCGGCGGGGAGATGCCTGGTGAATGGCTTCAGCCGCCAGCGCCTTGCCAGTACCGCTTTCCCCCAGCAGCAGGATATTGGCCTCGGTGGCAGCGGCTTTTTCAATCAGCCGCTGTACCTGCTGCATGGCAGCACTTTGGCCCAGCATCGGCACGGTGGGCTGTGATAAAACCGCTGGTGCCGGGGCGGCACCCTGCTTGGTGTTGCTTGATTGCGCGCCACTGTGCTTTTGCAAGGTACGCAGCAACTGCTCGTTGCTCCAGGGCTTGGCAATAAAATCGCAGGCACCCAACTGCATGGCCCGCACCGCCAGTGGCAGCTCGGCGTAGGCAGTCATCATCACCACTTTCAGATCCGGCTGGCATTTGAGCGCCATCTGCAGGTAGTAAATGCCCTCTTCGCCACTGCTGACATCCCGCTGAAAATTCATATCCAGCAGCAACAACTGCACCGGCTGTTGTTGCAGGCAGGATTGCAGCTGGCTGGGATCCTGCAGTGTCAGCACCTTGGCAAAATAAGGTTTCAGGCAAAGCCTGGCCGCCGTCAGTAAGTCGGTATTGTCGTCCAGCACGAGCACTGTGGCTGCATTGTTCATCGTCTTTGAGTCGCATCAGGGTGTTAGCAAAACGTAATCGTCACCCTAAACAAAACGGCTGGCCCATGCAAGAGGCGGATACCGTCCAACCGGGTCACAGCACAACCCTGCAACACGAAAGTGTTCATTTTCGGACAGTCGGCTGTACCAGTAGCGGACACTTCTCCGTGACAGCAAATATTAAGCATATGTTTTTATTAAGTATTTAATTTGGCATGGCCTTTGTATTTATCCAGCCAATGCAATTGAACGGAGTGTGACCATGGATAAAAAAATTAGCCGCCGCTCGAAACGCCCTTACTGGTTGCTGGCTGTCGCTGTGGTGCTTGCCGCTGGCTTATGGTGGTTCAGCAAGAGCCAGGCCAATGCCTCGGTGCAGCTGCAGCTGCCAATGAGTTCTGTCAGTACCGCTGTGGTACAGCCGCAGCCACTGCAGGAAAGCATTGCACTGCGTGCGACCGTGCTGCCACAGTACAGTGTGTTTTTGGATGTGATTGAAGGCGGCCGGGTCGAGCAACGCCTGGTGGAGCAAGGCAGCTATGTTGAACAAGGCCAGCCACTGGTGCAACTGACCAATACCCAGCTGCAGCTTGATTTAATCAGCCGCGAAGCGCAGGTCACCGAGCAGATGAACTTTCTGCGCAATACCCAGATGACCATTGAAACCAACCGCCTCAACCTGCAGCGCGATGTGCTGGATATTGAGTTTCGCATTGCCACCTTAACACGGCATTTGCAGCAAAGTGAGCCCCTGGTGGCAACGGGCGTGCTGGCTCAGGAGCATCTGAACAACCTGACCGAAGAGCTGCATTATCAACAAAGCCGCTTGCAGCTGACGCACGAGCGCCAGCAGCAGGAAGAAGCCATTCGTCAGTTGCAGTTGCAGCAGTTATCGGAAAGCGTCGAAATGCTGAGCCGCAATCTGGATTTTGCCCGGCAAAATGTGCAGAACCTGCTGGTCCGGGCGCCGATCAGCGGCTATCTGAGTGAATTTAATGTCGAAGTGGGCGAGTCCCGATCGCCAGGCAGCCGACTGGGCCAAATCGACCAACCCGATCAGTACAAGCTGGTGGCCAGTGTCGATGAGTTTTATCTGGGCCGCATTCAACTGGGCATGACCGCCCGGGTTACCTTGCAGCAGCAACCACTGGAGCTTCAGGTAAGCCGCATCGATAGTCGGGTGGTGAACAACCAGTTCCAGTTGGAGTTTGTCCTGCCCGAGCAGCTGCAGGCCAAACGCGGCCAGTCGGTCAACCTGACGCTGCAGCTGGACGATCAGCAAAGCCCGGTGCTGGCCCTTGCCCGGGGCCCTTTTTTAAGCGATGGCGGTGGTCACTTTGTCTATGTGCTGGACCCAACCACGGCCACAGCCCGCAAACAAGCCGTGCAACTGGGCCGGCAAAGTGCCCAACTGGTGGAAGTACGCCAGGGGCTGCGTGAAGGCGACATAGTTATTACTTCCGGCTATCGCGAATTTCAACAAGCCGATATCATTCAATTACAACGCTAAGGACCATCCGATGATTCAGTTACAAAAAATCCAACGGGTATTTCGCACTGCAGAGCTGGAAACCACAGCCCTGAACACCATCAACCTGACCATTGAAGCCGGCGAGTTTGTTGCCATTATGGGGCCGTCTGGCTGTGGCAAGTCTACCCTGTTAAGCATTCTGGGCATGCTGGACAGCCCAAGCGACGGCGTGTACAACTTTAAAGGCCAGGACATTGCCCGCTTCCGTGAAAAGCAATTGGCGGAGCTGCGCAAAAACCAGCTAGGTTTTGTCTTTCAAAGCTTCAACCTGATTGATGAGCTGACGGTTTTTCAAAACGTTGAGCTGCCGCTGCAGTATCAGGGCATCGCCGCCGGCGAGCGCAAACAACGGGTCGAAGCCATTTTAAAACGGATGCAGCTGGATCACCGTGCCGATCATCTGCCCTTACAGCTGTCCGGGGGCCAGCAACAGCGGGTGGCAGTGGCCCGGGCTTTGGTGATCAATCCGGCGCTGATCCTGGCCGATGAGCCCACCGGCAATCTGGATTCAAAAAACAGCGAAGAAGTGATGCAGATGCTGCGCCAGCTGAATCAGGAAGGCACCACCATCGTGATGGTGACGCACTCGGAGCACGAAGCCCGTTACGCCAGTCGCATGGTGCAAATGCTGGATGGCCAGATTGTCAGCGAGCGGGCTCTGGCCCCGGCAGCGGAGGTGAAGTATGCGTAACGCCCTTTCCATGCTGGGTAATTACCTGACCACCGGCGTCCGGGCCGTGCTGCGGCATAAAACCCACCTGGCACTGAATTTAGGTGGTCTGGCCATTGGCCTGGCCGCCGCCTTGCTGATTTTGCTCTATGTACAACACGAGCAAGGCTTTGACCGGATGCACCCCGATGCCGGCAGTACCTTCCGGCTGGAGCAAACCTTTATTCCGCTGGAGCAACGTTTCCCGGTGACCAGCCCAGCCATGAAAGCTTTGCTGCAGGATTTCGATGCCCGCATTGAGGTCACCCGGCTGGCTGGGGTTGGCGAAGAGGTGTTGATCCAACTGGAAGGCTCGCCGCTGCAAATCGCCATGACGCATGCTTTCCAGGCAGATGCCAACCTGACCGACTTCTTCCAGTTGGAAGTGCTAAGCGGCGATCTGCAGGCTGCACTCAGCCAACCCAATCGACTGGCACTGGCCGAGCACGAGGCGATTCGCTTGTTTGGCCACAGCGAGGTGCTGGGCAAGCAGCTGCAGCTTGATGGCAGCAACCATCAAATAACCGCCGTTTACCGGCTGCCGGCCCAGAGCCATCTGCAGCTGAATTCGCTGCGCCGCCTGAGTGATGAAGTCAATGCGCAGCCTCTGCCAATGAACACCGTGTACAATTACGTCAAGCTGCCCGATGGGCTGGATCTTGATGCCTTTTTGGCGCATTTTACTGAACTGGTGAATGCTCAGGCCTATCAGGGCCAGGCCATGATGGCGCTGGAACTGCAACCATTAACGGCCATTCACCTACACTCGGATTTAAGTTTTGAGATGAAAGTCAATGGCTCGGCCAGCACCGTCGGCATTGGCCTGCTGTTGGCGGCCTTATTGCTGCTGGTGGCTGGCATTAACTTCATCAATATGAGCACCGCCCGCGCCGGTCAGCGCGCCAAAGAGGTTGGGGTACGGAAAACCCTGGGCGCCAGCCGCTGGCAGCTGTTTGCCCAGTTTATGCTGGAATCCCTGCTGATTGCAGCCGCTGCCGGCCTGCTGGCACTGGTCCTGGTCGAACTGCTGCTGCCCTGGTTTAGTGCCCTGGTCAATCGCCCGCTGGCACTGAGCTATCTGGGTGCTTTTGGTGGTCTGGCTTTTACGACCGTGCTGACCACAGGCCTGCTGGCCGGTGTTTACCCGGCGCTTTTTATCTCGGCCTTTGATGCCAAAAAAGTGCTGAGCGGCGATTTTCAGCGGGGTAGCACCGCCATCTGGCTGCGCAAAGGGCTGCTGGTGCTGCAAGGCGCTATCGCCATTGGCCTGCTGGTGGCTACCGCCGTGTTGCAGCAACAGCTGCAACTGCTGCAGCAACAAGATACCGGCTATCAACGCGACGCTCGCCTGCTGGTGCACAGCATTGCCAACGAGCACTTGTTTTGGGCCGAGCAACAAAGCCTGCTAAGCAGCCTGCAACGCATTGAGGGGGTGCAAAGTACCAGCCTGCTGGATATGCAGCTGACCGACACCATTTCGCAAGCGATGTCGATTCAGTTACCTGGCCAGACCGCGGATACCAGTTTGCCGCCCATTCCCCAGCTGGGCACCGGTTTTAATATCGTGCAAACTGCCGGCTTTACGCTGCTGGCAGGACGGGATTTTAGCAGCGACTACCAAAGCGATTGGTACCAGCAACACGACGACCAGGCCACCGCTGCCGGTATCATTACCGAGACCCTGGCCCGCCGGGCCGGCTTTAACAACCCTGCCGATGCCATTGGCCAGCAGTGGCTGTTGCAGAACCATCTGGCACTCACCGTTACAGTCGTCGGCGTTATTGCCGATGTCCAGGTGGGTGCAGCCACCCGCCAGCCCGAACCCTTGTTGCTGATATGTGGCCGCTCGCCGATGCACATCGGCCATATTCTGCTGCAACTGGACCCACTGCAGGCCATGCAAAGCCGGCTGCAGATTGAGCAGCTGCTGACCGAGCGCTTGCAGCGCCAGGATATCCGCTTAAGCTGGCTGGATGATGATTACACGGCGTTATACCAAAACCAGCAGCGCCAGGGCACCGTCATCGCTATCTTCGCTGCCTTGGCCATAGCACTGACCTGCGTTGGCTTGTTTGGCCTGGCTGCCTTTAGCGCCGAGCAGCGCTCACGTGAAGTGGCCATGCGCAAAGTGCTGGGTGCAGGCCCCTTCAATCTGGTCAATCTGCTGGCCAATGAATACCTGAAGCTAATGGCCATCAGCGCTATGCTGGCCATCCCGGCCACCTATCTGGCACTGGATGCCTGGCTGGCCGGTTTTAGTGTGCGGGTAACCCAAAGCCCCTGGCTTTACCTGCTGGCAGCAGCCATTACCTTCGCCATTTGTTGGTGCACAGTGGCGACTTTGGCCTGGCAGGTTGCCAGCCGCAAGCCTGCCATGGTATTACGACAGTACTAAACGGAACCTATGCCCCGATGAAAATGAACTTAAAAGGACGATGGATGAAACTGACACTCGGCTCACTGGGGTTGCTGCTTGGCAGCGCCCTGCTCCTCCAGGCCTGCAGCACCCCCAATACCGTGCAGCAACTGATCAGCGAACAAGCGGTGATTGTGCAGGTGCAAGAAGGCAAATACCAGGGGCGTTACCGCAACCAGTATCGCATACGCCTGGGTGAGCGAGAGTATCCGGTGAGCTGCGAGGAAGATTGCTACCCGGCCCATCCGGCGGTTGCCTGCCAAAGCCATGGTGAAAACTGCCAGTACAACGGCGAGCAACCTGTGCCTGAGCTTGGCAGTGGTTTTGCGGTGCACTGGCTGGGCCATGCCAGCTTTCTGGTGAAAACACCGGACGGCCAGCAACTGCTGTTTGACCCTGTATTCGGCCAGTTCGATTGGCCGGTTAATTGGGCCTCGCATTTGGTCGGCATTATCAAAAGGCCTTATACGCCAAGCCTTTCTGCCGAGCAGTTGGCCGCCACCGATGCTGTGCTCTACTCGCATTTGCACTACGACCATTTTAGCCATGCTGCCATTCGCCAGATTGGCACAGAGGCGCGCTACTATGTGCCGCTGGGTATGGCCGATTACCTACCAAAAGGTGGCTATCAGGTGCTGGAAAAAGCCTGGTACACCGGCAGCGAGCTGGGTGAGCTAACTCTGCATCTGGTGCCGGCGCATCACTTTAACAGCCGTAGGCTCTTTAATGATGACGACCGGGCTAAATGGGGTGGCTGGGTGGTGGAGCATCAGGGCCATACCTTGTTTTTTGCCGGCGATACCGGCTACTCCGAGCATTTTCGCGACATTCAGCAGCGCTATGGCGATATCGATATCTGCCTGCTGCCGATAGCCTCTTACCATCACGAGGAGCACAGCGACTGGTATCGCAATGTCCATACTACGCCGGAAGACGCGCTGGTCGCTGCCGAAGAGCTGGGGTGCAAGGTGATGATCCCCTGGGGTTATGGCAATGCCAGCTGGCAGATGGGCGATATCAGCTCGCACTCGCCGCTGCTACGCCTGCTGCATATGCAGCAGCAGATGCAAAGCACGGTGCCACTGCATATTCTTAATGAAGGGGAAAGCGTTGCTTTGTAGCTAAGTGCTTCCCTGGCCCTACCTTATCCCGGCTGAACGCTTCGCTCCGCCGGGATAGTTGTTAAGCAACTGGCTTGAAGCGGGCCTTGGCAGCCAGCTTGTCGCCAAGTTTACCGGTAACGGCCCAAACGCAAAGGGCTACCCAGGCAATCCAGGAGAAACCGGCCGGGATATTCAGCAAAGCGATTTTTCCAGCATGCTGGCGGTTAAATAGCAAGGCCAGCAGGCTGGGTAAAAACCACACCAGCAGAAAAAATAAGCCAAACAGTAGCAAGGTAACAGCATTCATTTGTTGGATGGTCGCAAAAAAGTTTTCAATCGTACCCATGGGTCTCTCCTCGTTTCATTGCAGTGCATTGCCAGATTTATAAATAGTTATCCAATAGCGTTCAGTGTTCACAACTCAAGGCTGCTCAAGGTGGTTAGTTTTTCTTTCAATGCCTCCACCTGCCAGCGCTTGCCTTGTTGCACCACAGTGTGCACTGTACTCAATGCGTTCAGATCGGTGACAGGGTTGGCACTAACCACAATAAAATCGGCCAGATACCCTTCAGCCAGCTGACCGGTATCAGCAAGACCCAAGTGGTGAGCACCACCAACGGTAGCAAGCTGCAAAACCTGCCAGTTGCTCAGGCCGGCAGCCTGGCTGAGTTGCAATTCACGCAGGAAGAAAGGACCGCTGCTGACGCTGTCGCTGCCAATGGCCAGCGGCACACCAGCATCGTACAAGCGTTTAAAAAACTCTTTTACTTTAGGCAGTTGTTGCTGTGCAATGGCAAAGTCTGCTGCGCTCCAGTCATAGCTGGGTCCCGCCATCAAAGCTCGCCAGCGTCGGCGGGTTTCGGGGTGGAACACCCACATCGCATCCTCAGGGTAGAGCGCGTCCAGCTCACGGGCAAAGTAAAACAGCTCATTCACCACCAGAGTTAAATCGACCCGGGTTTGCTGCTGTGCCAGCGTCTGGATCAAACGCTGCATCGGCTCACTGTCGTAGTCGACATGCTGGAACCAGCTGTAGATAAATCGTTGGTTAAACGGATTTTTCCGCTCAGCCAGATACGCCGCCCTGCCTGCGCCGGTTAATAACTCTGCACTGGTGGGCAGGGCATGCGTTAATACATCAATTCCGAGATCTGCCGCATATTGCCAACTGACACCATCCAGGTGCGCCACTGTTTTTAACCCGGCCTCGCGCGCCAGCCGTACCCCCATGGCTACTTCACCCGGCGTCAGTCCGGTATACAGCTTGATGTAATCCACTCCCATGGCTTGTTGGCTGGCAATCTCCGCCCGCCAACTGGCCTCATCGGTTGGGTGAACCGAGCCTCCCAGAATAGGCGTTGGCTCAAACACATAGCCAGCGTAATGCAGCCTCGGCCCAGGCCAATACCCC
This sequence comes from Alkalimonas sp. NCh-2, assembly GCF_039631345.1. Lineage (NCBI taxonomy): Bacteria > Pseudomonadati > Pseudomonadota > Gammaproteobacteria > Alkalimonas > Alkalimonas sp. NCh-2. The sequence goes on along the minus strand of NZ_JBDIUV010000004.1, from coordinate 172,037 downwards.
GCTTGCTGCTGCTGGACATAGTCGGCATTGGCGACAGGATCACCGGCCGGGCTAAAGGCTGTGGTTACTCCGGTTGCCAGGGTGCTAAGCGCATGATAGCGGGTGATTTCGCTATGACCTGTCATGGTAATTACTGGCGTGCCATCCCGCATTTCAACCCGGTGTGGCCCGGCCGTTAAGTGCAGGTGAACATCAATCAAACCTGGCAGCACATAGTGTTGCTGCAAATCAATTTGCCTGTTGGCTGCAGGTAAGCCGTCTGCCTGCGCCTGCCCCATCTTGACGATTCGACCATCCTGCACCAACAACCAGCCGAGGCTTAATTGCTGCTCAGTAGCAGGATTGATTAACGTCGCATTGTGATACAACACTGTTTCCGCATTGAGCTGCGCCATCGACAAAGCAGCCAGCAAACAAACTAATACTGATTTTTTCATCCTGAGGTTCCTGTAGTTGAATCTAGTTGGGTGTATTTGCTTGTGAAGTCGTGCGGTAGCTGCGAAGCGTTACAACATTTTTTTTATTTTTTTATGTAACACTTCGTCGTATCAGGCAGACTGACTAGCTAACAACTGAGTCGTTACAAAGAACAACAAAAGCGTGGGAAACGGGGATTTTTTGAACAGAACCGATAACAACGAATGGACACCAGAGCAGTTTTTACTGCAACTGTGGCAAGACAATCAGGGTGCTATCAGCCGCACCTTGCTGGCTTCTGAAGCCAATGCTGCCGCCAGAGAGGATCTGAAACAGGATATTTTTCTGGCACTGCATCAGTCGATGACCCGACTGCAAGCTGCAGAAAAGCCGCGCGCTTACCTGTTCCGGATTGTGCACAATGTCACCGTCGATCACATTGCCCGGGCGCAGCGCAGCAAATGGCAGCCATTGGATGCAGACACAGAACAGCTGTTGCTGCAGGACTGCCCGTCCAACGAGGTGAGTGCCAGCCAGCAAAGCCTGCAACTGATGCAGGCAGTTCGCCGTTTATCACCGGCCAACCGGCAGGTGATCCTGCTGGCGATGGAGGATATGGATGCACCGGAGATTGCAGACATTCTGCAGCTGAATCCAGGCACAGTCCGGGTACGGCTGAACCGCGCTAAAACTGAATTGATGGAGTTGATGCAACATGACCGATGATAGTGATTTCATGGCCCTCAAAGCGAGCTGGCAACAACAGCCAGCCACAGCCGTTCCCCCACCGAACGCCGCCGACTTAGCCAAGGCCAGCCAGCGCCAGCACCAGCAACGGGTGCTGATGATCGGGGAGTGCCTGGCTGCGCTGGTGATGGCTGCCAGCGCTTGTTGGTTGCTGCTTAGCATGCCGAATTGGCTGGGCTATATAGCAGCCACTTTTCTTGGGCTGGGTGCCATCGGTGCGGTTTACATCAGTTGGCAGGTGCACCGGCCAATCCTGGCGTACGACAACTGGAGCAGCCACGGCTTGCTGCAGTTCCGGCTTCGCAGCTGTCAGCTTAGCTTGCGCTACTACCGTTACAACCAGTATTGCTGCGCTGCTATGCTGCTATTTACCGCGCTGCTCTGGCTATTGTCGGCCTGGCAACCGGCGTTAACCCCGATGGACTTACTGCTGTTTTACAGCCTGGTGGCATCCCCGCTGTGCCTGTATGGGATCTACCTTTTGCAGCAAAAAGTACAGCAGAAAACCCTGGAACTGCAGCAACTCACCGATTTAACGCGGCAGTTTGCGTCGGATGACTCAGTTTGAGATCAGCGGGTAGTGGAGCTTATGGCTGCAAATCGCAAAAACTGTAATCCAATGCAAAGCCCCGCTTAGTAGCCGGTAGCTGGACTTTGCCACCCAGTTGCCCAGTGACCAGATTGTACAAAATGGATAACCCCAGCCCGCTGGCGCCTTGCGCCCGGGCTGTGGTGTAAAAAGGCTCAAACAGATGGAGTCGGACTTCGTCACTGATGCCACAACCATTATCCCGGTACTGCACCCAATAGCCATCGTCCTGCTGCCGTACCTTAATGGTAATTTTATGCGGGCCAGGCTGACCGGCAAAACCATGTTGCAGGCTGTTGAACACCAGATTGGAGAGCACTTGCACATGGCTGCCAGGTACCGTGGTCACCTGCCAGGCAGGATCTGCCTCAAGCAGGATTTCAACACCAGCCTGGTCCGTAATACCTGTTAAGGTGGATAAAATCTGCCGGTAGTAATGCGCAATGCCGATTTGATGCTGCTCGGATGAATGTTGATCGGCCGAAGTCCGTTTAAAGTTTTGAATAAGATCCGCCGCCCGCTGCAAGTTACTGGTGAGCAATGGCAACGTTTGCTCCATCGCAAGGCAATACTGCTGCACCGCCTTTTTACTGAGCTGGTTGCTACGCACTGCCAATGCAAAGGACTGGAACTTTTGCTCCACAATGCCCTGAGCTGTCACGGCCACGCCAAGCGGGGTATTGACCTCATGCGCTATGCCCGATACCAACTGCCCCAGTGCCGCCAGTTTTTCCGACTCCACCAGTTGCTGCTGCATGGTTTGGATATCCGCCAGGGCCTGCTCCAAATCAGCTGTGCGCAGTTTGATTTTCTGCTCCAATTGCTGATTCAGCTGCTGCAACTGCCGCTCAAAGTCCAGTCGCTCCATTTCGGCTTCTATACGACCACTGAAAATGGTAAAGAGGGTAGTGACCTGCTCCGGCTCAGACACCGGCTGGCGGTACATGGCCACTACGATGCCCATCACCTTACCCTGCAAATCATGCAATGGCGTGCCAACATAAGCTTCAACGCCAAGATCAACCAACAACTGATCTTGCGGGAACAGCTGCTGAATACCACTGGAGTAGATGCAATAACTGTCATCCGCGGCATTGGCACAGGGGGTGTGTTCGAGTGAGTACTCCATATTATCGACCAACTGGCCATCCACCACCAGGGCCAGGGTCTGTGAGCTGTAGGCCGCATGATCCAAACGGGCAATAAAGACAAAATCGGCCTTGATCACCTGGCTTAACTGCAAAGTCATGGCCTGAAAGAAAGCCTCGCCCCTGGTGTTGGCGACTCCTTCAATAATTTGCCGTAGCTGGTTGTCCATACAATAAGGCCTCTAGTCAGCTGTTCATGCCATGCCTGCTGACCTGGCTAGTTGGAGTATAGCCAAAATCAGCGGCGGCAACGGCAGCTGCAGCGCTGCTGGCTTATTTATTCAGCACCCGCAACATCCAGGCGGTTTTTTCATGCACCCGCATCCGATCGGAAGCCAGCGCAGCGGTGGATTCATCATCCCCGGCCTGAGCATGTTTTAATACCTCACGGCAGGTACGTACTATGGTCTCATGGCCTTGAGTCAAAAGAGCAACCATCTCTTTGGCAGCCGGTACTCCATCCACTTCTTTGATGTTGCTTAAACGGACAAACTCTTTGTAAGTACCAGGCGCAGCGACATCCAGCGTACGAATACGCTCGGCGATATCATCCACCGCAACCGCCAGCTCGGTGTAGTGCTCTTCAAACATCAGGTGCAGTTCACGAAACTGTGGACCAGTGACATTCCAGTGAAAGTTGTGGGTTTGCAAATACAGGGTGTAGGTATCCGCCAGCAGGTGTTTCAGGCTCTCGGCAATGGTCTCACGATCCGCCTTGGTGATACCGATATCCATTTGTGTCATAAGGCATTCTCCTTCAGATTGGGGGAATTAGCCATGCCGGCCTGGCGCCGGCATGGCACTGGTTTGCTGATTAGCCTAGCATTTCGAAAGCATTTAGGCCATGACTCAGGTCATAACTCAGCTTGAAAGGCCGTTAGAAACGCCAGTAGGAACAACAGCTCAGCATGCCTGGCTAAACCAATCCTCATGTCCATGGTGCATACGGATGATAGAAATGCTGTGGTCGGGGAGTTGCTGGTAAATCACCAGATACTGGCCGATGGGGTGTATGCCACAGAACGCTGTGCTGCTATTTTGAAATGGCGGTACTGTGCAAAAAGTTCTGATCCATCGACTCGGCCGGGCACTCGCAACTGCTGCCAATGATTTTAGCAGGCACCCCGACTGCGGTGGTATGCGGCGGGACCGCATCCAACACCACCGAGCCGGCACCAATACGGGCGCCTTCGCCAATTTCAATATTGCCAAGGATCTTGGCACCCGCCCCTATCATCACGCCAGGACGGATTTTTGGGTGGCGATCGCCTTGCTGATTGCCGGTACCGCCTAAGGTGACGCCCTGCAGAATCGACACATTGTTGCCAATTTCGGCCGTCTCCCCGATCACAATGCCGGTGGCATGGTCGAACATCAGGCCGTGGCCAATGCGGCAGGCCGGGTGGATATCGACACCAAACACTTCCGAGCAGCGGCTTTGCAGAAAGCGCGCCAGCTCTTTGCGATTTTGCCGCCATAAGCAATGCGCCAGCCGGTGGGTTTGAATGGCGTGGAAGCCTTTTAAATGCAACAGCACATTGAGGTAGGTGTCGGCTGCCGGATCACGGTCCAACACCGCTTTGATATCATGAGCGACATGGGTCAGCATCTCGTCGCAATTGACAAAGGCCTGATCGAACAGCTCCCGGATGGTAAAAGCAGACACCACCGCATCGGACAACTTGTTGGCGACAATAAAACTAAGCGCCGAACCCAGGCAATCGTGATTCAGCACACTGGAATAGACATGACTGGCGAGCAAAGGCTCTTTGGTAACCAGCTCAAAAGCTTCCTGTTTTAACTGTTGCCAGATCTCATGCCGCATACGCTTGCCTCGTTGTGTTGCAACCGCTGCCAACCCAGACTGGCAGCGGCTTTTAGGGCTGATACGATACCGGATCCGCGACAAACTGGCAATGGTTCAGCTATAAAAAGACATCCAGACATCTATTTATCTCTGCCATCTACAACCCTACAGCATGCAATTGGCATACAAGGTGGTGGTAGCCGGCCAATCGGAGAACACGCCGATGACACCGACCTCCTGCGCCAACACATGCAACAGTTGCAAGGCGACGCTGTCATCGGTGGTGAGATCCGCAATGCTCTGATAGTACCAGCCGCCGCCTTCATCCAGCCGGCCGGAACGCTCCAGCGTCCAGCTGATGATCTCCAGCCCGGCAGCGCGCGCCGCTTTGGCATAAGCCGAGGGCCGGATCTGCCCGTTTTCACTGGTCACCAGCACCCACAGCGGGGGCGCGATAATGTTCAGCCCAGCGGCTTTAAGCTCTGCCATAGCGGGTTGCCAGCTGTCAGGCTGCATCGGATCAAAGGCCGGGTCTTCATAGCGGCCATCCAGCCAGACTGCTTGCCTGGCGTATTCAGGCTCTGCCTGCAGCCAATACAGAATGTCCTGCCAGTCGAACGATTGCAAAAACACCTGCTCCGGCGGTACGCCGGCGGCTTTGTACTCATTCACTAACTGTTGGGCATACTGCTGCTGGCTGTACTGCCCCTGAAACGGCATCGGCACTTCGGCGGCTTTGAGTTCCGGCGTCATTTTTCGGCCCAGTTGCTGAAACAATGCAATACTTTGCTGATGCGACAACACCGCCGGACAGGAACCGGCATACAGATCGGTGCGCCAGTCTGCAGTGCCTTGCAGATACTGCTGTGCCGTCGTTGCAGCGGGGTTAACCCCATCCATTTTGCCGCACAGCGTTAAATACTCCGCCAAATCGATATCACTGGTACAGCAGCGGGCACTGGCTTGCTGACCAGTTGCCGCATCGGCCGGACTAAAAGGCTCGCTGCAACGCGCTGCCAGCTCCGGGCGCACTAAAATATCGGTGGTCTGGTGCAAATCACACTGGGCATGGCGACACACCAGTTGCCGATCGCGGGTAAAGGTGACATCGCATTCTAAAATGCCAGCCCCCATTTGTGCAGCGGCCCGGTAGGACGCCTCGGTATGCTCCGGAAACATCAGCGGCGCACCACGATGGCCAATGGAAAAATCATGCGGTTGAAAAGGCCCCTGACAGTGCTGTAACTGTTGCTTCAATGCCCCGTCAGGCAACTGCGCTACCAGGTATGCCGGCCGGGGCCCCAGCTCAACCCACTCCATCCTCTGTTCTGGTTGAGCGACCAGTTGCTGGCAACCCAGCAACAGCCAAAGAATCAACCCCAAACCCCAGCCTGGATCCCATCGCTTGCTCATCATGCCTCTCTCCGCTTTAGCTTAAATCGCGCAGTCTGACCAACAAAAATGACAATCGGATGACACTGCAGACAAAAAGTTACACTATAACAATTCATGATAATCTAAAGTAAAAAGTATTCCGCACAATTCACAAAACCGTCATCTTCAGCCGCCATACTGCTCCGCCGTCGGGATCTGATCCGACCACAAAATAATGATAACCACAAACACAATTCATGTTCAGACGGAGAGCCTCGTGCAGTATTTTAAAACCAAACGCCTTAGCCTGGCGATTATCGCCGCTTTAACATCCGCCACCGCTTATGCCGGTGAAATGCAGCAAACAGCACAAGACGAAGCGATGGAAGTCATTTCCGTACTGGGAAAACGGGTCAGCTATGCCAACAACAGTACCGATGACAGCATGAAAAACCAACAGGCACCGATAGGCAATGTGATGGATTTGATTGACCATCTGCCGGGTATCAATGTCGGCCAGGGCGATGCCTTTGGTGGTGATGACTACACCACCACCATCAGTATGCGCGGTTTTGTGATTGACCGGGCCGATCAGCAGCTTGGCATCACCATTGATGGCATCCCGAATGGTGGCTCGGCCTATGCCGGTGGCAGCAAAGCCAACCGTTTTCTGGATATTGAAAATACCCGTTTTGTTGAAGTAGGCCAGGGCAGTGCCGATATTGCTTCTGCCTCACTGGATGCGCTGGGTGGCACCATCAATTTTGTCTCGGCCAACCCGGAGCTGGAGCGTGGTGCCCGCTTTGCTTACACCACCGGCAGCCACAATGCCCGCCGTTACTTTGCACGTTTCGATACCGGTGAGCTGTTTGGCCATACCAGTGCCTATTTCAGCGTGTCCGACAGCTTTAATAACCGCTGGATGTTATCTGGCAGCAATGGCCATGCCGATCGTTTGCATGTTGAATTTAAAAGTGTCACCGAACTTACTGATAGCCGCTTCACTGCTCGTTTGTCCTACAACGACGCCCATGAGGACAACTACCAACCGGTTTCACTGGCGCACTTTAACAAAACCCCACGCTGGGATGGCCTGACCAACGTCTGGACCGGCGATCCGGATATCGATCAAAACTTTGCCGAGGCCTGGTCGACGCTGCGGGAGAACACCCTGTTTTATCTCAAAGGCGAATTTTATCTGACCGATGCATTGGAGCTGGATATCACCCCTTACCTGCACCTGCAAAATGGCCGCGGTGACTGGCTGCCGCCTTATCAGGTGTTTGCCGCCGATGCCAATGGCAATCGCATTGCACGAGGCAGTGGTGCCAGCCAAACCACCTACACCCATGTCGACAGTGCCGGTAATCCGATCCTGGATGGCAATAACGACCAGCCCGGTGCGAAACGGGTGTCATCGTACCGTCATACCCACTACGACAAAAGCCGTTATGGCGCGACCGCCAACCTGAGCTGGGAGCTCGGCACCCACCGGCTGCGTACCGGTCTCTGGCTGGAATCGCAGCAGCGCAATCAAACCCGAGACTGGCATGAAGTCATTGACCCACAAGTCTACCACCACTTTGATGAACGCCCGTACTGGGTGCACTTTGATGATGATTACCGCCACAAAGTCGCCAAGTTTTACCTGCAGGATCACATGACCTTTGGTGATTTGCAGCTGACGCTTGGCCTGCAAAAGTACCTGGTGGATATCAGCCGTACCGATAACCTCAATGGCCGGGGTAAAGACAGCCTGGACAGCGACTCCTCCTGGTTACCCAGCGCTGGCCTGGTGTATGGTTTGACGGACCGGCTGGAAGTGTTCGCCGGTTATTCAAAAAACTTCAAAGCCATTGCCGACAGTATTTTGGAAAGCCAGAAAGCGGCAGATTTACAGGACTTGCGTCCGGAAACTGCCACCAATATGGATCTTGGGTTGCGTTACTTTGGTGATACCTTCAGCATCTCTACCGCACTCTACAATGTCCGTTTCAATGACCGGGTGGTGCTGCTGCGCTACGCGACAGCAGAAGATGGTACTCCGAATTATCTGGCAGCCGGGGATGGTAATTTTGACAACGTCGGAGGTGTCCGTGCCCGCGGTCTGGAAAGCAGCCTGAGCTGGCGCTTAAGCCAGAACCTCAGCCTGACCAGTTCCCTGACGCTGAATAAGGCCGAGTATTCGGAAGATGTACTGACCAGTAAAGTAAACCCGGCTGGTGAGCCAGTGTTGGTGCAAGACTACCGCAAAGGCGATAAGATTGCCGGTATTCCGGAGCAGATGCTGTCGGTGGCGCTGAACTACCACGACGGTAACTACCGGGCAGGTTTTAGCGGCAAGTACACCGGCAGTTACTACGGTGCTGCCAAACACAGCTTCAACGCTGCTGGCAGTGAGGTTTGGAACCGCGACAGCATTTCCGGCCACACCATTTACAATGCCTACCTTGGTTATGAAAAATCGCTTGGCAACGGCGGTTTATTCCAAGGCGTGGACCTGGCTTTTGTGCTGAACAACCTGACCGACAAAAGCTACATCACCGGTGGCAGTGAAGGCGCTTACCTGATTGGCGCTGGCCGCACTGCCAGCTTTACCGTTAGTTTAAGCTTCTAATCGTCCTGCTATAGCGAAACACAAGCGCACAAGTTACCCCTTGTGCGCTTGTTGCTGGCCCAGCTTGCTATGTTGATACAGCATTAGGCTAAGTATCTACTTGCGGGGTCACCTCTGCTGCTGCAATGTCTCAATCACACCGCTTATTCACTCAGCACATCCGACAGCGCTTTTAAGCAAAGTGCAATAGTTTCCCGCCTTGCGCCATAGCCCATCAGGCCGATGCGCCAGGCTTTGCCGGCTAAATCGCCCAAACCTGCGCCAATTTCCAGATTGTAATCCTGCAGCAAGCGGCTGCGCACTTCGGCGTCATTGACTCCGGCCGGGATCCACACCGAGTTCAGTTGGGGCAAGCGGTGAGCTTCATCGACCACAAAGTTCAGCCCCAGCGCCTCCAACCCGGTTTTCAGCTCCTGATGCATGGCGGCATGGCGCTGCCAGGCGTGCTCCAGCCCTTCGCTGGCAAGCAGGCGCAGGCTTTCGTGCAACGCATAAAGCGCATTGACCGGGGCGGTGTGGTGGTAACTGCGTTTAGCACTACCGCTCCAGTAGCCCATCACCAGGCTTTGATCCAAAAACCAGCTCTGCACCGGCTGCGTGCGGTTTTGCATCCGCGCTACCGCGCGTGGGGAAAAGGACACCGGTGATAAACCCGGTACGCAGGACAAGCACTTCTGGCTGCCGGAATAAATCGCATCAATGCCCCAGGCGTCTACTCTAAGTTCCACCCCGCCCAGCGAGGTCACCGCATCAACAATGGACAAACAATCAAAACGCTGCGCCAAAGCACAGAGCGCCTGCGCATCCGACAGCGCACCGGTTGAAGTTTCGGCGTGGACAAAAGCCAGAAAGTGCACCTGCGGGTGCTTTTTTAATGCCTGCTCCACCACGGCGGGATCCACCGGCTCGCCCCAGGGAAAATCCAGCACAATGGCGCTGGCACCGCAGCGTTCGACATTTTGCCGCATGCGCTCACCGAACACACCATTACGGCATACCAGCACCGTATCACCCGGCTCCAGCAAGTTTACAAAGCAGGTTTCCATACCGGCAGAGCCCGGTGCAGAAACGGCCAGCGTCATCGGGTTTTCGGTTTGAAAAGCATACTGCAGCAGGCTGCGCAGCTCATCCATCATGCCAATAAACAATGGATCCAAATGGCCAACGGTCGGCCTGGCCTGGGCAGCCAATACCTCGGGATACACATCGGACGGACCAGGCCCCATCAAGATGCGGCGCGGCGGGGTAAAAGACAAGAATTGGGGGGCTGGGATCATCAGAGTCTCCTGCAACAAAAGCGGAAAACCCCTAGCCTAGCAAAGCCCGCTTCATTTCGCTGCTGATTGCGCTTGATAGCGGGCATTCATTGCTGAAATGATCATGACGTTTTCAAAGGTAAGTGTGTCATAAAGTCATACCATTTGAACTGAATTACCCCAAAGCAAGTGAAGCGGTAGAAAAGAGCACAGATAAAATCTAAATAACTGAACCTAACTCTGATACACCCGCTGCAACCCATGACCTCCATCGGGGAATGGCGCAGCGTTGTCCATAAAATGCACTACCTGATCCAATAGTGAGTCCATCGTTTTGCAACAATCATTCCGCGTGATAGTCTCGTGTAAGTCATGCCAGAGCTTTTCGGTTTTGTTAACCTAGGGGCTGTAGACCGGCAGGAACAACAGTACAAACTTTGTATTCTTTCGCAGCCACGCCTCTGTTTTTTTACTCTTATGGATTATGTAGTGATCCACCACTGGTGTAATGGTTTTTGCTCGCCGGTATTGCCGCTTTAACTTTTCCATCAAGCTGATAAACAGCTCAGAGCTTTTACTCGTGGAACCGACATAGCTAATCTGGCCTGTCTTGCTATGCAGGGCACCCGCCAGATAGTGCTTTTTGTTTTGGCCTGGCGTTACTACTAAGCGCTGCTTTCCTTTATAGTCCCAGTCCGCCCCGATTTTTTGGGTTCAAATGGATATCCACTTCCACTTCATACAATACCGGATGATCGACGCTGTAGTTAGTCCATGCCTCATAAATAACTGCCATTTTCTCAGCTTTTGCAGGATCTTTAATCCGCAATATTGGAGCAGCTCCACGTCAGACAATGCCGGTCTTAGGCAGTAAGCGGCGTATCATTGAGCCGTGAACCATCAGGCCAAGAGCTCGTTTTATCACCAGACCTAACAGCTCTGTACTCCACTCCGAACGCTGGTAACCATGCCCTGGGTTTGCGTTCAATCAGCAACTTCAGTATATCAATAAACAGTCCCTTCGGCTATATTGACGGCGACCGGTGCGCTTGCTTATTAAGCCCTCAATACCTGCCTACTCATACCCCTAACCCAGCCAATAACCGATGATCGTCCTACTTGAAGTAGTCATGCGACATCAGATTTCGCTTTACCTTTTAGCACCACCAACACTGCTGTTGCTCTACGGCGAAGGTCTTTATCTCTTGTCTTATGAATAATTATCTTCAATTGACAAGTTTCAGCGCCGTTCAAAAATGCTATTTTGTTAATACTCAATGCGTTTGTGTGGCTTATTAGTTTGGCGACCGATCTGATCGTGCAAACCTCATTGAGTTCCTTTCGTTAAGTGATCTACTGTTTGGAACTAATGAAATGGACACCTCGTTCAAATGACTATATTCAGCCATGCTTAGGGTGTTACTCATCTGCAATTGAAGAGGTGTCCAATGAAACAAGTTATCGCAATTGATCTGGCAAAACGAGTTTTTCAAATACACATTCCAACAAGTGATAATTGTCCGGCCTTAAACAAAGTGCTTACCAGAAACAAACTTCTCGCATTCATTGCTAATCAGCCAGAAAGCATCATCGTTATGGAAGCCTGTGGAACAGCTAATTATTGGTGTAACCAATTTGCTCAATTCGGTCACGAGGTCAGACAAATCAGTCCGCAGTATGTGGCACGATTTCGTATTGGAAATAAAAACGATAAAAATGATGCGATTGCCATTAGTGAAGCTTTTAGCAGACCTGATATGCGGTTTGTGCCAATTAAAAAAATTGAACAGCAAGACCGACAATGTTTGCATCGCGTACGCCAGCGACTTGTCAAAAACCGCACTGCTATTATCAATCAAATACATGGTTTAGCTGCTGAGTACGGTTTGGCCTTATCTGAAGGAAAGCACAAAATGCTCAGTGAGATCCTCGACGAGCTTGAGGATGGCAGCAATGGGTTGTCGCCCATTTTTCGCGAGCTGCTGCAAGAGCTCTATCTTGAATTTAAAGATATCGATTTGAAGGTCAAAAAACTATCATCTCAGATCACACAGTTGAATAGCATCAGCGAAACAGCACAAAAGTTATTGACTATCCCAGGTGTGGGGCTACTGAGCGCGTCAGTGCTTGGGATCGAGCTTGGCGACGGTACTTGTTTTAAAAATGGTCGACATTTTTCAAGTTATCTTGGCCTTGTGCCAAAGGAGCGCAGCAGTGGGGGCAAAGTTCGGCTTTTAGGGATCACAAAACGCGGTGATTCATATTTACGGGGATTGCTTATCCATGGTGCCAGAGCTGTGGTCTATAGGGTTTCAAAGTTACCATTGGAACAATGTGATCGACTTCAAAGTTGGTTAAAAAAATTGATCACCCAAAATGGTGTAAACAAAGCAATTGTTGCGTTGGCAAACAAAAATGCTCGTATGGCATGGGCTATTGTCAAAACGGGCGAAGCCTACAAAACAGTGTAAAATTTATTGAGTTGTTAATGTAAGTTGATGTTCTGACAGGTAGAACCGACTTCCCGAAAACCTGGTAAATAACTTGGCTGAAAAAGCCTTGGAACTAATGAGGACGGGAAGTGCGGATTTTCATCAGGGCTCATTGAAGCCGGATATATGTTTGCAACTATTTTGTCAGTTATAACTTATTCGAAACAAAAAGGTTGACGCCACGAGGTGTCCATATAAGTTATTTAGCAAGCTGTATTCGTCTAGTATGATGAATGCTCTCGTAGCTAAAGGTATCAAGCATTACCTTAACGAATTTAAACCATTAGAAAGCACTATCAATTAATCTTAAAAACCTAGCATAATATGGATTCGTAGCAGCTCCCCAGAGTTTCCCTCTACAGCGTATCAACGACAATGACATCCGAACCTTACAAAGCAGATACCCTTTCCGGCTGAATTTAGAAAGGATACCTGCGATGTCATTATGTCATTGCACTACAATGACTACCAAAATTTCATCATCCCGCTAAACTCTGGTTTAAGATGGCCAAGAGGTCGGCTTTGTGATCGATATACCTTCAATCACAGGATATCCTTGAGAACAACTACTACCTAATTCAAACTGTACATGATTCCTATGGTTTGGAGCTTGGGATAATGTCGATTGCAATAACTCACGAATCTCACTATATCTCGCGTTAGTCCTAAGCAAAACATAAAAATCATTTCGTGTGCAACCAGCAGGATTAATTTTTGCAGCTGATGGATGGTGCCTTACCATTAATCCGTTCACGGAGCCACCTATCCTAACCTCATACAGATTCAATGAAGCTGTTGGAGCTGAATTAACTCCGAAGCTATACATCATAAGAAAACAAATTAATATTGAAAACCTCATAATTAACACCTCGCACATTAATGAATGCGCAATATTAACACAAGCAAAAAAAAATAAAATACTTTATGCTACCGTAAAAAATAAAGGCGACATCATAATCTCATTTTTAATTATATGTATTGTTTCCAACTCTATACTCAAACTTGGTAAGATCATATTGCAACAAAACTACTGCTCAATAGCCAGAATTAATCAACCATTAAAAGTCACTTAGGTAAGTCACTAAAACCGGATCCGAAACCGGCCTTCGGCATCGGGGGCACCAACAAACTGCATCGCCTGGTGCACTTCTTCCGGCATCGAGGCATCGGGTTTTAAGGTACCATCCACCGAGAAACGTCCTGCCGCTTGCAGCCTGGCAGTCACATCCAGTCCCAATGGATTTTGGCCATCGGTGATCAGCACCAAGTCACCATCATCGCAGGCCAGGCTGGCAAAAATATGCTGCAGATCAATCCAGCCGGTCGGCGGTTGCAACCGTGCTTCTTGCCAGCTGGCCTGGCCGCTCAGGGTTTTGCACCAGGGAGCACCCTGCTGGTACTGTTCGATATCCAGCATCAGGGTGCCGTCGGCCCCAACCGGCAGTGGCAAACGCAGCATAGGCGCAAGTTCACGCACCGGGTAGCGCAACAGCGTATCTTGCAACTGCAAACCACTGAAACCATAGCGCAACTGGCCTTTGATATAAGCCTGGTCCAGCTCTGCCAGCTCACCGGCTTGCAATTGCACTGCCAGCCGGCCGGTCAGTAAGCGCCAGGGGCTCAGTTGCCACTGCACTTGCCGTAGCTCCAGGCCCTGATACGATAGTACCTGAATCCGGCCTTGCCAGGCAGTACCCTGCACTGGCCCTAACTTTAGCCCGGCTGGCAGCGGTGCCAGCTTAAGCCACCAACTGGCAGGGGTTAACACCAGCAGGCACAACAAATAACTCACTACACCCACGACCAGCAGTTTCTTTATCGACATAACCTTATTCAACCAAAATTCGTCGCACCTGCACCATGCCCGGCTGGTTGGCCGCGCTGACATCCAGATTCACCAGTTGCAAACCGTGCTGATAGTGCAGTGCATGCAACCAGCTAACCAATTGTTCGAAGCTCACATCGTCCAGCACCAGCTGCATTTGCTGATTTTGCGGCTGCATCCGGCTGACGCGAATACCATGCTGACGGGCACTGGTTGTCAGCACCTGCGACAAGCTGCCGCTGCTGCGTTCCACCGAGCCACCGGCCTGTTGCAACTGTGGCATCACCGAGTGCAACCAGTCCAATTGCTGTTCGGCCTGCTGCAACGCCAGTAGATTGCGCGCTTTGCTTTGATGCACCGGCTGCCAGATCAGGTAATAAAATACAAACACCAGCACAGCAATGCCGCACGCCAGCATCAGCCGTTGCTCACGTTGCTGCAGCCCCCCCCACCATTGCTGAAATTGCTGCTGCAGTTGCTGCTTCATGCTGCTTTCCTCATACTAACCGTGCCCTGAACCTTGCTGCCATCGTTGCTCAAAGCCCCTTGATCGACCTGATAGCCGGCTTGTTCCAACTGGTTTTTTAGTCGCTCAAAACTTTGAAACCCTTCGGCTTTGGCCTGAAAACGCAGCTCGGTACGCCTGGCATCGAAGCGCAGATTATCCAATTGCATATCCGTTACGCTGGCCAGGTTGTTCTGCAAATCCAGCAACAAGGCTAAAAAGTGCTGCTCTTGCTGCGACAAGCCAGCTTGCTGCAGTTTGCGCTGCACCAAAGTGCGTAAATTTACCACCGACTCTCCGGGGAAAGCCGCCTGATAGGTTTGCACCGCCTGTTGTTGCAGGGCTCTTGCTTGCTGACCATAGCGCCAGCCTTCCACGGCCGTCAGGGTCAGATACAAGGTCAGGCTAATACCAGCCAGCACAGCAGCGGGCCGCCACAGTTGCCAGCTTCTGTTGATGGTTCGCTTGGGCGCGTATTCACCCTGCAGCAAATTAAGCACTGGCTGCTGTGCTTGCCGGGCGAGCAGTGCCAACGGCAACTCTGGCTCAGCCAGTTGATGTGGTTGGGCAATGTAGCCTGGCCATGGGCTGTAGCTGGTAAGTTCTGGCAAAGCCGCCAGTTCCAGATAATCCGGCCACCAATCCTGCTCAATGCTGGTCGCCTGCCAATCGCCCTGGCGCAGCAACCAGCTGCCGTTTAGCTCAATGGCGGCTGGCAACGACTCCGTCGGGAGCAACAACGCATCCGGCACCAACTGGCGTGGTTGAAAACCTGCCTCGGTCAGCCAGCTGAGCCATTGTTCAAGCTGAGCTTTTTTGCAAAGCGCCACTTGCTGCAGATACTGCGCGTCGTCTTTACGCACTGCACCGAGCGCCAACCACAGCTGTTCAATGTCTTCGGTGACATCATCTTCCAGCATATAAGGCAAGGCCTGCAGGATCTGCCGACTGGGCTTGGCCGGCAGAGCCACCTCTTTGAGCACCACATCGGCCGCAGGCACCAGGACCAGTACCGGACGGGGGCCCAGCCGCTCGGCCAGTTGTGCTAAGGCATAGGCCGACGGCAGGTCGCCGGAGGCAATGATCTCCTGCGCCGGGGCGGACCATACCAACCAGCTGACGGCTTGCTCAGCCCGGCTGCCAAGACGGATCAGCAATTGTTCACTCATCCTGCACCTCCTAAACGCCGGGCCAGCACAGTCACACCTTTACCATCCTGCACTTTGAGGATTGATTGCATCTGCATGCCAGTCTCCTGATAGCCAATTCGGGCTGTTAATCGATAATAGTCCGACTGGACCGTCACCAGCTCTTTAATACTTTCTTCCACTTCAATACCAGCCAGGGGGCCTGAGCCCCAAAACTCGTCAATACTGCTAAAACCATTGTCGGGACGACTGGCAATAAGCTCCAGCGCCGCTGAAGGATCCAATTCGGCAATAATGGCACTTAACAACACCGCCGTTTCCTCGGTTAGCGTATTCACATTGATGCGCAGCTGTTGCTCATCCGGGATCACACACACATAGGGTTCGAGCAATTTGTAATCATCCGGTGTCACATCCAAAATGGCCCGCAGCTCTGTGACCGACCCCATCAGGGTGTTGCCGGTATAGTACGGAAAAGGCAAAGCCGCATAATCGTCATCTTCGGCACTGCCAGCTGTGCGCAATAAGCTATCGTCATCCAGCCAGTCGGCAACCCGCGCCATAAGGTATTCAGCGGGCATCGACAAATCTGCTGCCACCAACTCCAGCAAACGCTGAAAGCTTTGTTGTTCAACCGTTGCTTCGGTCTGTACCTGCCCGGCCGCAGCCGGCGCCTGATAAAGCGCATTCAGATTAAAGCAACTACGCAGATCCGTGATCACTCCACTGATGGTACCATCCGGTACCGGCAATTGCGCCCCCTGCAGGGCCCAGTCCTGCCCCAAGTGGCTGGTTTCCTGCCCTTGTAAAGAGCGGCGCAGCACCTGACGGGCAAAAGCTTCTGCCCCCATAGCGTACCAAAACGCTTGCTGCTGCTGCTGCATATTCAGCTGCCGCTGCAAATTCAGCTGCAAGCGGCCGCTCATCGATGTCGCAATCACCACAGCAATGGCCACAATCAACAGCACGATGATCAGGGCTACGCCTTGCTGTCGTTGCAGATCGTTCATCGGATGGTCTCCGCCGGCTGCACATTGCCGTCCGGCAACAGAATCACCCGCTCTATTTCCCCCAGCTCGGCGTGCAGCAAGCGCACCCGAACTGCCGCAGGCCAGAGCGAGTCCGCCCAACGCTCTTCCCAGCGCTCGCCAACCAGGTAGCGAAACTCCAGCTCAGTAATGTCAGCCAACAACACCTGCACTCTCGGTTCGGTACCGGTAACGGCATCCGGGTACAGGGTGTACAGCCGTTGCAATTGCTCTTCTTGCAAGCGGTAACCGAGCGATTGCAACTCACTGCGCGGTAAAATCATGCCAGGGTTGCGCCAACCGTGCTGGCTAAACGCTATCGCATCGGCGTCACTTTCCAGCAGGAAACGTCCGCCCAGCAAGCGCTCTTTGCGCGGCGCTTCGCCCTGTATGCGAATATGGCGGCTGCTGATTTGCATCAGATCGCGCTCCAGCACCATCAAAGCAAATTGTACTTTTTGCAAACGCTCCGCGGCCTGTCGCGACAAGCGGTCGCCGGTTGTCACACTATTGAGTACTGCGAAAGATGCCATCCCGACCATAGCAAAAATCGCGATGGCCAGCAGCATTTCAATAAAGGTAAAGCCAGCGCTGTTTCCTTTCCGGCAAGCGACTGCGCAGCTAGTTGGCATGCGGCCGCCCGATAAAGGTAATCAACCGGTACAGTGTTTCATCCGGCTGCTCTGCCAGGCTCACGCTCAGCTCCACCTGGCGTAAATCATCATCTTCGACCTGACTAATACGCTGCTGCCATTGCCAGAGCCGGTTCGCCATTTCCACCTCACCCCGGCTCTGCTCTGCCGGCGGCCAATCGGTTTCCAATTGCAGCAATACCAACTGATTGGAAGCGACATAGCTGGCAAAAGTGGCGTCCTCCAGCATGGCTATTGAGCGGATATGTTCAGTCACAGTGCGCATCACCGCCAGGCCGGCCGTGGCAAAAATCGCCAGCGCAAACAGCACCTCAATCAGGGTAAAGCCGCGACGCATCATGGTAAGCTGCTCCCAACCTCAGAACGCTGGATCGGTATACTAAACTCCCCGCGGATTTGCACGTACCAGTAAGGCCGCTGGCTTTCATCCTGCAGTACCAGTTCAAAAGGGGTAATTTCACCGGACGATAAAATAAAAATATGCGGCAACACCGCGGCTTCCTCATCATCCGTTTGCATATGCTCCAGCCGATCAGAGTCCCAATTCAGGGAGCCCAGCAAACTATCTTCCTGCCAGGGCAAGCCTTCCAGCTCAAGTTTCAGTTGCTGATGCGGTGCCAGATCATGCCAGCCCAGTGATGCCGGCGTGTCGGCCGGCTGCCAGATATCCTCCTCTGGCAGGTACACCAAAAACTGATAGCCACTGGGGGTAATCTGTACCCCCCACTCCTGCTGGCGCATCAATGCCGTTTCAGCAGCATAATGAAACAGCTGCTGAAAACGGTACGCCTCTTTTTCCAGTTGATCATCCCGGCTATCCCAGGAAAAATTTACCACCACAGCACTGACCAGCAAGCCAGATAATAACAGCACCAAGATAACTTCCAACAGGGTAAGCCCCTGGCTGTAGCGTTGTGACGGCATCATCGGCTGGCTCTGAATTTATTGCTTGTCAATGTCCCAGTTGCCGACATCATCGTCGGTACCTGGAATGCCGTCCGGCCCCATGCTAAACACATCAATGCGGCCAAACTGGCCCGGACTTGCCAGTTGATAATCGCGGCCCCAGGGATCCCGCGGTAAGCGACGAATAAAGCCACCTTCCGGGAAGGAGCGTGGTACCGGCTCTGTGGTTGCAGGCTCAACCAAAGCCCGTAAGCCTTGCTCGCTGGTTGGATAGAAACCATTGCGCAACCGATACATATCCAGTGCATTTTCCAACTGCTGAATATCAACCACGGCTTTTTGCCGATCCGCTTCTTCTTTATTGCCCATCACATTGGGCACAACCAGGCTGGCGATGATGCCTAAAATGACGATCACCACCATCAGTTCCAATAAACTAAAACCCTGCTGTTTGTTCATATTACCCACCTACCATATGATTAAGTTCTAAAATCGGCAGCAAAATTGCCAGTACAATTAAAAAAACCAGGATCGCCAGGGTGATCACCACCACCGGCTTGAAAATTTCCAGTGTCACCGTCATGGTCATTTCGAACTCCCGATCCAGCGTATCCGCTGTGCGGATTAACATGGTATCGAGTTGACCGCTTTTCTCGCCACTGGCGATCATATGCAGCATCATCGGCGGAAACAGCTTGGTTTGCTCAAGCGCATTGCGCAACGAGCTACCTTCCCGCACCCGCAAAGTTGCATCCGCCACCGCCTGCTTCATATAACTGTTGCCCAGTACATCACCGCTTATGCGCATCGCTTCAAGCAAAGGCACCGCACTGGCATTCAAAATACTAAGGGTGCGGGCGAAGCGGGCGGTATTGATGCTGCGGATCACCTTGCCAAACAAGGCGCTGCGCAAAATCAACTGATCGTAGCGATAACGCATCTGTGGCCGACGCAATAACCGTTCGACCAGCACAGCCAGCAATAATATCCCGAGCAATAACCAAATACCGTAATCGCGTACCCAGTCGCTGGCCGCAATCATCACGCGGGTAAGCAGTGGCAGTTGTTGCCCCATATGCTCAAACTGTTCCGTAATTTGTGGCACCACCGCTACCAGCAAAATTGCAATCACCGAGATTGCCACCATCACCATCACCACCGGATAAATGGATGCCATCAGAATTTGATTGCGCATATGCTGACGTTGCTCGGTGTAATCGGCCAGCCGGTTGAGTACCTGATCCAGATGGCCGGACTTTTCACCCGCCGCCACCATGGAGCGGTACAAATGATCGAACACATGCGGGAACTCGGCCAGCCCTTCGGCCAGGCTATAGCCTTCTACCACCTTGGAGCGCACACCCATCAACATATTTTTCAGGCGTGGCTTTTCGCACTGCTCAGCCACCGCCAGCAAGGCATTTTCAATCGGCAAGGCGGCTGCCACCAAGGTCGCCAACTGACGGGTAATCAGTGCCAAATCGGCGGTTGGAATGGAGCGTTTAAAAAAACTTTTGCTGCTGGCGGTTGATTTCTCCTGCCTGGATGCCAGCTCCACCGCCAGCGGGGTTAGCTTGCGCTCGCGCAGCAGCTGGCGAGCCTGGCGGGCATTATCGGCTTCCAATACCCCTTTGCTTTTTTTGCCGCGGCTATCCAGCGCCTGGTAACTAAACGCTGCCACTACAGATCCTCACGGGTGACGCGCAGCACCTCTTCCAGCGTGGTTTGGCCGGCCAGCACCTTATCAAAACCATCACGGCGGATACTGGGACAATTTGGCCGCACATACTTTTCAATGCTTTGTTCACCTTCGCGGTTGTGGATCATTTCGCGGCTGTGATCATCAATCACCAGGAGTTCATGAATACCGGTCCGGCCACGGTAGCCGGTAAAATTGCACTGGTCACAGCCGGTGGCCCGGTAGATAATGGCCTCATCCTTTTTCTCGACCCCAAGCAGCTTACGCTCTTCTTTGTCCGGGCTATGGGCCTCTTTGCAGTGCGGACACAAGGTACGCACCAGCCGCTGCGCCAACACACCCAGCAAGCTGGATGACAACAGGAAAGGCTCGATCCCCATATCTTCCAGCCGGGTAATGGCTCCTGCAGCAGTATTGGTGTGCAAGGTCGACATCACCAGGTGGCCGGTTAAGCTGGCCTGTACCGCTATTTGCGCCGTTTCAAGATCGCGGATTTCACCTACCATCACCACATCGGGATCCTGTCGCAAAATAGCCCGCAGCCCGCGGGCAAAGGTCATATTCACTTTGGTATTGACCTGGGTTTGGCCGATGCCTTCCAGCTCGTATTCGATGGGATCTTCCACCGTCAGAATATTGCGATCTTTGGTATTGATTTCGGTAAGGCCGGCATACAGGGTGGTACTTTTACCAGAACCGGTGGGGCCAGTTACCAGTAAAATGCCATGAGGCTTTAAAATCAGTTTGGAAAATTGCTGTTGAATGGCTGGTGTCATACCCAGGTCGGCCAGATTCAGATGGGAGGTGTTTTTATCCAGCAAACGCAATACCACCCGCTCACCATGGCTGGATGGCATGGTCGAAACCCGTACATCCACCGCCCGGCCAGCAATTTTTAAACTGATACGGCCATCCTGCGGCACCCGTTTTTCCGCAATATCCAGCTTGGCCATAACTTTAATACGCGACACCAAAAGGCTGGATAACTTACGGTTTGGCCGTAGTACTTCGCGCAAGATACCATCGACCCGAAAGCGCACCACCAGGGCTTTTTCAAAGGTTTCAACATGGATATCGGAAGCCCCCAGCTTGATGGCCTCACCCAGCATGGCGTTGATCAGCTTGATAATGGGCGCATCGTCTTCGTTATCCAGCAAGTCTTCCGTTTCCGGGATATCTTCTGCCAGCGAGGCTAAATTTACCTCGTTGCCGATGTCCTGCATAATTTGCTGGGCTTCCGAGGAATCCCGCTGATAACTGGCTTCAAGCAGACTTTCAAACTCAGTGGCGCCCAGTTTCTGAATACGAAAAGGTTCGCTCAGCATCCGTCTTACTTCCAGCACCGCCTCGGGCTTAGTAGCCGGCTGCACCGAAAGCACAAACCCCTCCGGCAATTGCTGCAGCAATACTGCATGACGCTTGGCAAAGGCAAAAGGCAGGCGGATGCGGGTGCTGACCGGTTGCACCTCCACTATCTCATCATCCATCAGCTCATCAAGCTCCTGAGTCAACACATCACTCATCAGTCGCGCTTCCCTTCCTGCTGCAGGTACTCATTAAAGCTGGGCGGTAAAATCAGGCTGTCATCCCATTCTGGCAAAACGGTCTGAGGCGTACGTGGCATCAGCGGGATCCCTCGCTCATCCCGGATCATTTGTTCGGCGCGAATGTAATTGTACTTGCGCTGACTAATGCTGGACATGGTCGCGCCATCGCGCACGATGGAGGCGCGGATAAAGACCATCAGGTTGCGTTTGCGCTTGCTGACACTGGTGGACTTGAATAAGTGGCCCAGCACCGGAATATCCCCCAGGATTGGTACCTTGGACACACTTTCCTGCACATCTTCATCAATCAAACCACCCAGCACCACCACAGCACCATCATCCGCCATTACCGAGGTGCGAATTTCCCGCTTGTTGATGGTGATATCGACTGCCGTGGCACCCCCTATGCTGGAGACTTCCTGCTCTATCATCAGTTGCACCGCATCGCCTTCATTGATTTGCGGTGTCACTTTCAGCTTAATACCCACTTCCTGCCGGTTCACCTGCTGGAAGGGGTTGGTGTTGTTAGAGCCGGTGGTAGAGCCGGTAATCACCGGCACTTCCTGACCGACCAGGAAGAAGGCTTCCTGGTTGTCCATGGTGGTAATATGCGGCGTGGCCAGAATATTGGAATTGGTGCTGGTCCGCACTGCCTGCAGTAAAGCCCCCCAGTTGCCTTTGTACACACCCAGCATGGCGCCGTTTAGGCCTTGTAGCGCTTGTGCCAGTACCGAGTAATCCCGCGGAGAGTCTTGCGTCACAGTGTCAAAAAGTTCACCAGTAACAGGATCTCTCGTTCTGGTAATAGTGCCGCGAGTAATTTGCGATGCCACCGCAGCGCCAGCAGCAACATCGACAATAGGTACCACATTGCCGGTGCGGAAATTGGTGCCGCCACCTTCAGCATGAATCCACTGCACCCCTAAATCGGTGCCGGAACCATCAAAGACTTCGACAATAATGGCCTCGACCAGTACCTGGGCGCGGCGAATATCGAGCTGGCGAATGACTTCTTCCAGTGAGCGCAGCAAGTCCGGTTGGGCGGTGATAATCACCGCATTGCTGTCGGCATGGGACTCAATGCTGACGCCTCGCCCCTGGGTGCTGCGCCGTCCTTGTGGTTGTTGCTGCTGTGAGCCTGCCACTTCGCTGACAATGCTTTCCCCAACGCTTTTTAATACCGGTACCAATTCTTCCGCTTTAGCGTACTTCAGGTAAAACACCCGGGTATTGCCACTGGTTTCCAGCTCGGCATCCAGCCGGCGCACCAGCTCCACCACCCGCTGCCGGGCCTGGGGTTCCCCACTGACCACCACACTGTTGGTGCGCTCATCGGCCACAATGCGCGGGATCAGGAAATCCGGTTGCTCACCGCGGCCCTGCGAGCGGTAAATGCTTTCCAGCACCCGCACCATTTCGCTGGCTGAACCATAATTCAGCCGGATAATCTCGACTTCCTGATCGCCCGCTCTGTCGACCCGCTGAATAATATCCACCAGCCGATTGACCACCGCAGCCGGTCCGGTCATCATAATCACGTTGGAGGGATCGTAGTTCACCACATGGCCACTGCCGGCCTGGTTGCTGAATTGACGCAGCAAGGGGGCCAGTTCACGCACCGAGACATTTCGTACCTGCACCACCCGGGTGACCATTTCATCGCCCACTCCGGGATTCTCATCCCCAACCACCGGGATATTGGAGGTTTTGGCGTCTTTGGCCCGTACCACTTTCAAAATGCCGCTTTCCATTTCCACCACGGCAAAGCCATAGACTTCCAGCACATTCAGAAAAAACTGGTAGTACTGCTCGGCATTCAGCATCTCGTAACTGCGCACATTGACCCGGCCACGCACCTGAGGCTCGACAATGATGGTGCGCTCCAGATTCATGCCAACAATATTGATAAACTCATTGATATCGGTGCCCCGAAAATTCGGCGAATACATCACCTCATCGTTGCTGTACACGGAAAAGCTAAGCGCGGCAGCCAAACTGACTACGGCAAGTTTACGGCCAAGCCGTGTAATAAAAGACCCTGACTGCATGTTGACTATCACCATCTGCTGAATCGTTATTATTGGGACAGGTTAAACTGAATGTCGATCAGTTCACCATCCCGTTCTACCCGCACCGAAGCATCGGTTGCTTCGCGCAATTGTCCAAGCACCTGATTGGCCTGCTGTAAATCTGTCAAAGGTGTACCATTGATTTCTACCGCCAGATCATTTGGCCGGAAACCAAGTCGCTGGAAAAGCCCCGGATCCCGGCCTGGCATCAGGCGAAAACCGGCCAGCTGCCCGTCCCGGTGATGCGGGGTAGGACGAATAAAATCGAAAAAGCGGCTTGGCTCTGCCAGCAGCACTTCACGCTGCGCTGCCAGCTCGGCCTGATCCAAGGATGGGGCCTCCGGCTGCGGGCTTATCATCTGTGGCTCCTCGTCCTGATCTTGCCGTCCCAGGCCCAGGTTGGCTTCGGCAATACGGGTAAACTCTATGCCATCCAGCATCAGAGTTTCAAAACGCCCCGTCACCTGCAGCAAGACCCGATCATTAAATACCTGGTACAAGGTAGCATTGGTGCCTTCAATTTTCTCCCCTACCTTATACGCCAGTTCGGAGCCACGGCTTTCGATCACAGCACTGCCTTCGTTCGGATTCACCCCCGACACCAGACCGGTTAACTTGACATTCAACCGGGTCTTCGGGGCTTCGGTCACTACCGGCTCCGGCCGCACTTCGGGCTGTGCACTCACTTTACCGAATAAGGAAAAGCTGAGTAGGCGTTGCAAATCGGTGCTGCGGCCTGAGGGCGCTGTGCTTTGACCGGTTGCAACCTGCCAGGGTTCCGCCGCAGGCTGTGGGAGCAGTTGCCAGCTCAGGCGAGCCAGCAGCCAGCCCAGCAGCAACACCAGAACGACAGCCAACACACGGCTAAGCAGTGCTTGTGGCAAACGCTGAATATGTTGATTCAATTGTAAGGAAAGGGACTGCCAATTCATCGGTCATATTCTTATAATAGAAGACGGCTCATCTTACTGAGTTGTCGCTCAGACAACAAGGGGCACGACAAAGTTTCACAGCTTGTTAACTGCAAGCCCGGTGCAACTGACCTACTGTATAACAGATGAGAGCAAGCGACCAGAGGATTATGATGAACACAACACAAAGCCAGCAACCACAAAGTGTACGATTGGACAAATGGCTGTGGGCCTGCCGTTTCTACAAAACCAGAACCCTGGCAAAAAGCATGATCGATGGCGGCAAAGTGCATTATAATGGTCAGCGCTGCAAAGCCAGCAAATTGGTAGAAATTGGCGCCACCATTAAACTGGCGCAAGGCTACGATGAGAAAACCGTACGGGTTACGGGAATAGCCGAAAAGCGGCTGTCGGCTCCTCTGGCACAAGCCCTGTATGAAGAGAGCAGCGACAGCCTGGCCCTGCGGCAAGAGCGTGCTGAACTGCGCAAAACCAATAGTTTGTTTGCGCCGCACCCTGAAACCAAGCCCGACAAAAAGATGCGGCGGCAATTGCTGCTGCTCAAATCCCAGCAATGAGAGCCCTATGAGTTCAGATACCTTATTCCGATTTCTGTTTAAAGACCGCAATGTTCGCGGTGAAATTGTCGATTTAGCCGGTAGCCTGCAGCAGATGCTGCAAAACCACAATTACCCTTACCCGGTCAAACAACTGCTGGCCGAGATGGTAGCGGCTACCAGTTTGCTTACCGCCACCTTAAAGTTTGAAGGGGATATTTCAGTTCAATTGCAAGGCAACGGCCCCATTCGCTACGCCACCGTCAATGGCAGCGACCAACAAGTGTTTCGTGGCGTGGTCCGTCTGCAGTCCGAAGTGCAGGGCGAAGGCCTAAAAGCACTGGTAGGCGATGGTTATTTGCTGGTCACCATCACCCCCCATCAGGGCGAACGCTATCAGGGTATCATTCCGCTGACAGGTGACAGCTTAAAAGAAACCCTGGAAGCCTACTTTATTCAGTCCGAGCAATTGCCTACCCGTGTCTATTTGTATACCGATATGCAATCGGAGCAGGTGAAGGCCGCCGGTATGCTGTTGCAAGTGTTGCCGGTAGAGCAAGAGAAGTCGCGCCAGGACTTTGATGAGCTGGTGATTCTGGCCGATACCATTACCGCCGATGAGCTGCTGCAGTTACCCGCAGCTGAAGTGGTACACCGCTTGTTCCATCAAGAGCAGGTCGAAGCCTTCCCGTTGCAGCCAGTCCGGTTTGAATGTGGCTGCTCCCGCACAAAATGTGAGTCTGCCATTATCAATCTGGGCGCTGGGGTGATCCAGGAGCACATGGCCGAAGGCCAGTTGGAGATTCAGTGCGAATACTGCCTGACCAACTACCGGTTTGATGCAACCGATCTTAGCCAGTTGCTGCTGTCTATCCAGTAGTCTTTCGCTCAGCGGTCAGACTTTGCCTTGAGCGGCAGGTACACCCGCGCAACCAGGCCACCATGAGCATGGTTGTGCAGGGTGATTTCACCGTGGTGCATATCGATGATTTTTTTGATGATGGCAAGCCCAAGGCCCGAGCCACCGGAGCCCCTGGCGCTATCGCCCTGGGTGAAAGGTTCAAACATCGTCTGCATGTTGGCTTCGGGGATACCTGGACCGTGGTCCCGTACCTGCAGGAATACCATGCGCCGACCTCGCTCGAAGCCAGTGCTGATTTCAATATCGCCACTGCTGTAGCGCAGCGCATTTTCCAGCAAATTATTTAATACCCGCTTGATGGCAATACGCCGCAGTGGTGCCTTAGGCAGGCCGGCAGCCAACTCATGCAGCAGTTGCCGCTGCTGCAAATGCTCCGATTCCAACAGCTCTTCGATCAAGTCATTCAAAGAGACCCACTGCAGGCTTTCGTCTTTGTGGTGACGGATGTAATCCATAAATTGATCGATGATGGCATTCATATCTTCGATATCATTGATAATACCATCACGGATCCAGGCATCCTGCTCGGGCAACATCTCGCTGGCAAGCCGGATACGGGTTAGCGGAGTACGCAGATCGTGCGATACACCCGCCATTAACAAGGCTCTGTCCTGCTCCAGATGTTTGATGCCGGTGGCCATCTGGTTGAAGGCTCTGGTCACGGCACGGATCTCACTGGAACCTTTTTCAGCCAGAGGCTCCGGTATTTCACCCTGGCCAACGCGCAGCGCCGCCTGCTGCAGGCTTTTCAGAGGACGGTTAAGCGTTCTGGCGAACCACCAACCGCCCGCCACACTCAAAAAGCCAATCATTAACAGGTAAAACGTAAGCAAAGAAAAGTTGCTTTCGTCCAGGCCTGCCAGTGGAATACGGATCCAAAAATCCGGTGCCTGCGGTGCCCTCACCCAGAACGCAAGCTGCTCCCCCTGCTCAATTCTGACTTCGGCTGGCCCTCCCAACTCTTCTGACATATCAGCCGACATAAACTGGTAAAAGCGCGCGTTGAGCAAACCATGCGCTTCGGCCAGCGCTTCCGGATAAATGTCGATGTCGGTTGCTTGCTGAAAGCGCTCAGCCATGGCTTCAGTAAGCAAAGGCTCATCCTGATTAAAGTCAATAAATACCACTTTAATTTGCTTGGCAATCAAATGGTTGATTTGTTGTGCCGTCGGCTTAATCACATGAAAAGCGACGGTCACATACGACACCAACTGATTAATCAGCAGCAATAAACCTATCAATAGAACGGTTTGACCAAAGGCACTTTTTGGCAATAGCCTCACGAGCTGACGGCTCCATCCGGGACAAATACATAGCCAAGGCCCCAAACGGTCTGAATGTAGCGCGGATGGGCAGGATCGTCTTCAAGCATACGCCGCAGCCTGGATACCTGCACATCAATGCTACGCTCCATTGCGGAATAATCCCGGCCTCTGGCTTGGTTCATCAGTTTATCCCGCGACAAAGGCTCACGTGGGTGACTAACCAGTACTTTTAGCACAGCAAACTCACCACTGGTCAGCGGTAGTAGTTGTTCTCCCTTGCGCATTTCCCGGGTGGCCAGGTTAAAGCGGAAAGGACCAAACGCAACGATGCTTTCCTGCTGCGCCGGTGCGCCGGGCAACTCTTTGCTTTTGCGCCGTAACACCGCCCTGATCCGAGCCAGTAGTTCCCGGGGGTTGAATGGTTTTGGCAGGTAGTCGTCGGCTCCCATTTCCAGGCCGATGATGCGATCAACCTCATCGCCTTTAGCTGTCAGCATAATGATCGGAATTTGATTGTCTTGCTGACGGAGTTTGCGGCAAATACTCAGGCCATCTTCACCAGGTAACATCAAATCCAGTACCATCAGGTGAAAATGTTCCCGCTCCATTACCCGCACCATCTGCTCGTAATCGGCCACTGCCCGTACCTGAAAGCCTTGCTCAACCAGGTACCGCTCCAGCAATGCGCGTAAGCGTACATCATCGTCTACAACCAGAATTTTTGTGGTTTCCGTCGTCATACCCTAGTACCCAGCCGTTTTTTGCCACTATAAACCAAAACAAACCCGGGGTAAGCCCCGGGTTATGAAAACAGTGTTACAAGATTTTTCCAGGTTCTGTGTTACTGCTTGTGCTGTTGCTCCCACTCTGCACGTGGCACTTTTTTCATAGGTGGATTTATCCACATCAATTGATTGGGCACAGCACTATTACGGCTGGATGTTTCGATCTGCTGCATCCGCTCATAGTCTTTCACCCAGACATATTCGGTAACTGGCGTGCTGGCACAGCCAATCAGTAACAACAGGGGTAGTAAAACAACGCAAAGCTTTTTCATCTTGCACCTCCAGGATGGCGGCTCCACTTTCAGTATAGTTCATTTTTTGAGCATCCGACCATTGCCACCCACGATTGTGACAAATAGCCATTTGGCCAAGATAAACCGCTTTAAAATGTCGCTGCCTGCCCCCACCTAGTCTTAATGTGTCTGTCATCCACCTACCACAGTACGCTTTACTATGAGAACAAACTTAATCAGCCGGCAGGGTTACCAGCAGCTTCAGCAGGAGCTGGATCAACTCTGGCGGGTGCAGCGCCCCGAGGTCACCCAAAAAGTCAGTTGGGCTGCCAGCCTTGGTGATCGCAGTGAAAATGCAGATTACCAGTACAATAAGAAACAGTTGAGAGAAATTGACCGGCGCGTGCGCTTTTTGCGCAAGCGGTTGGAGGTACTGCGCCCGGTTGATTACGCACCAGAACAAGAAGGACGGGTTTTCTTTGGTGCCTGGGTAGAGGTCGAAAATGATGACGGAGAAAAACGCAGGTTCCGCATTGTGGGGCCAGATGAAATCTATGGCCGACGGGATTACATTTCCATCGACGCCCCCATGGCCAGAGCCTTGCTCAAAAAACAGGTAGATGACGAAGTTGTCGTTGCCACACCAACAGGCAATAAACGCTGGTATATCAATGCAATAGAGTATGAATCTGTACAGGTATAGTCAGGTTAAGCATTTGCCATTGGATTTTTCCTGTCAGAACAGGGACAATTTAGCCACTTTCATTATACAACTGCCTGCTTATCCCAGGCCGACACCAGCCCCCCTACGGCTGGCTACAGGAATCACGCATGACCTTAAAGCTTGAACAACAAATTGCTGCCGAAATTTCTGCCCGCCCCGAGCAGGTGCTGGCGACCATTCAATTGCTGGATGATGGCGCCACTGTGCCCTTTATCGCCCGTTACCGCAAAGAAGCGACCGGCGGCCTGGATGACACCCAGTTACGGACGCTGGAACAGCGTTTGTCTTATTTACGCGAACTGGAAGAACGACGTCAGCTGATTTTAAAAACCATCTCCGAGCAGGGCAAGCTAAGTGCCGAGCTGCAACAGGAGATCCTGGCCGCCGACAACAAAACCCGGCTGGAAGATTTGTACCTGCCTTACAAACCCAAACGTCGCACCAAAGGCCAGATGGCGATTGAAGCCGGCCTGGAGCCATTGGCTGATGCCATTTTGGCCGATCCTAACCAGGATCCGGAACAGCAGGCAACCAGTTACCTGAATGCAGCAGCCGGTTACAACGACAGCAAAGCGGTGCTGGAGGGAGTCAAATACATTTTGATGGAGCGCTTCGCCGAAGACGCCAATCTGCTGGCCAGGTTGCGCCAGCAGCTAAGCCAGCACGGCGTGCTAAAAAGCAGCCTTGTTGCCGGTAAAGAGAAAGAAGGAGCTAAGTTCCGCGATTACTTCGAGCATAGCGAGTTGTGGCGTCAACTGCCATCGCATCGTGCACTGGCCATGTTCCGCGGCCGTAATGAAGGCTTCTTGCAGCTGCAACTACTGCCCGACAGTGACGAAGCCCAGGCGCATGCCAATTGCATTGCGCTGGTAGTTAACCACTTTAATCTGAGCAACAAAGGCCGGCCAGCTGATGCCTTTTTACAGACCGTGGCGCAATGGACCTGGAAAGTGAAACTCTATCTGCATCTGGAAAATGATCTACTCAGTGAGCTGCGTGAGCGCGCCGAAGCAGAGGCCATCAAAGTGTTTGCCCG
Source organism: Alkalimonas sp. NCh-2 (assembly GCF_039631345.1). NCBI lineage: Bacteria > Pseudomonadati > Pseudomonadota > Gammaproteobacteria > Alkalimonas > Alkalimonas sp. NCh-2. The sequence continues at coordinate 141,777 of NZ_JBDIUV010000004.1, read as the reverse complement.
CAATATGAAAGACCTGCTGATGGCCGCGCCAGCTGGCCTGCGGCCAACCATGGCGTTGGACCCAGGCCTGCGTACCGGTGTCAAAGTAGTGATGCTGGATGAAACCGGCAAATTACTAAGCAGCCAGACCATTTTCCCGCATGCGCCGCAAAACCACTGGGACAAGTCGCTGCGCACCCTGCTGAACCTTTGTCAGCAATTTAAACCAGAGCTGGTTGCTATTGGCAACGGGACAGCATCGCGTGAAACCGACCAGTTGGTCGCTGAATTGATGCAAAAGCATCCGGAACTGAAACTGACCAAGATCATGGTATCGGAGGCTGGTGCTTCGGTTTATTCCGCTTCAGAGTTTGCCGCTCAGGAATTTCCGGATCTCGACGTTTCCTACCGTGGCGCTGTTTCCATTGGCCGCAGGCTGCAAGATCCATTGGCCGAGCTGGTAAAAATTGAACCGAAAGCCATAGGGGTGGGTCAGTACCAGCACGATGTGAACCAAAGCCTGCTCAGCAAATCACTCGAGGCTGTGGTAGAGGATTGTGTGAACGCCGTTGGTGTCGACCTGAATACTGCTTCCGTTCCCCTGCTGAGCCGGGTAGCTGGCCTGAATAAAACCCTGGCGCAAAATATCGTGTTGCACCGGGAACAACATGGTCGCTTTAATAACCGCAAAGAGTTGCTGAAAGTAGCCCGCCTTGGCCCTAAAGCTTTTGAACAAGCCGCCGGCTTTATGCGTATCAGCGCTGGCGACAATCCGCTGGACAGCTCCGGTGTGCACCCGGAAGCCTACCCGGTGGTAGAAAAAATACTGGCGCAACATCAAAAGTCGGTGCAGGACATTCTGGGTAACAGTACTTTTATCAGCAAACTGAAACCCGAGGACTTTGCCGATGCCCACTTTGGGATCCCTACCATTAGTGACATCTTAAAAGAGCTGGAGAAACCGGGCCGGGACCCACGCCCCGAATTTAAAATGGCCAGCTTCAAAGAAGGTATCAACACCATCGACGACTTGAAGCCAGCCATGCTGCTGGAGGGTGTAGTCACCAACGTTACCAACTTTGGCGCCTTTGTTGATATTGGCGTACATCAGGATGGTCTGGTACATATCTCATCCTTGTCCGACACTTTTGTCAGTGATCCACACAAAGTGGTCAAGGCCGGTGATATCGTTAAAGTCAAAGTGATGGATGTGGACAAAGAACGCAAACGCATCGCCCTGACCATGCGAATGGACGAGCAACCGGGTCAGGCCACAGCAGCAAAAACCCCGGCCAGCAAAGGAAAAAGCCAACAGCCACGTGCTGCCAAGCCAGCGAAAACAGCAGCTCCCGCCAACGCAGCTATGGGCAATGCCTTTGCCGATGCGCTGGCAAAACTGAAGAAGTAACAAGCCAGGGTGGTATCGACACAGATACCACCCGGGTTACTCCGCTGCAGTTAACAAGCTATGGCGCAACCGCATAATATCCACTCGGGGTTGCTGATCAATTTCCAGATAGAGCCGCTGCACATCGGCCGCATAACTAAAGGTGTTGTTCTCACTGATTTGCTCTGGCGACAGTTGGATCCTATCGGTCAGGATACCACTGTGCCAATCCAGATAACGCAGCACCAACTGCTCGGTGCTTTGCTGCAGAAAATACAGGCCGCTGCTGTCTGCGGTCCAGGCGTAGCTTGAGGTAAAGTCTTCGCCACTTAGCAGCTGCAACTCTTCCCCATCGGCGCTAAGTTGCCACAAGCCCAGGTTACGCCCTTTGGTGAAAAGCAGCCGCTCAGCATCCCACATCTGAGCCAACAAGCCGCCCTGAAAAGTGAGTTGTTGCACACTTTGGTCATGGCGATCAAAGCGGTATAGATTGCGATTGGAACTAAAGATCACAGCACTGTCGTCGTACCACCAGCTAGGCCGCACATGCCAACGCAGCCCGGTGTTTAAACTGGTTAACTTGCCGGTCGCCACCTCCAGCAAGGTGAGGGTATCGTGATCTTCCCCAGGGAAACGAGCTACAAAAGCGACCTGATCTCCTGAGTGCGACCAACGGGGGTATTTCACCCTGCTTTGTAAAAAAGTCAGTTGACGGCGATTCTGCATCGAAGCATCTGCCATCCATACTTCGGAGTAACCCGATTCATTGCTGATGTATACCAGAGCACCGCGCTTGCTGTTGTAATGCGGATTTTCAAAACGGTTATCCGATACCGTCAGTGGAAACAGTGCACTGACCAAACGCGGATTGATCGGTAGATATGCCAGTTGGGGCGCACTGCTCATGCTGTGAAAGAAAACCTCCCCACTGGCAGAGATCCGGCTTTGACCACCAAAGTCTTCCAACCCAAGGTTGGTAGTGGTACCACTTGCTAAGTCCAGCACAAAGCCCTGCCGCTGCCCATGATGCAAGGCTGCATACAGCACCTTATCCCCTGCGGGATGCCAGCTGATACCAATAATATCCTCTTCCCCAAAGGTTAACTGGCGTTCATCGCCGGTGGTCAGGTTGCGGACAAAAAGCTCTTCCGATAAGCGGTGCAACCGGCGGGTTAGCAACAGCTGCTGTCCATCCGGTGAGAATGCCAGATCCCGCACCCGGGCATCGCAGTGGTTCTGGCAGGCAATAGGCTCTACCCTGGCTTCTGGATTCAGCAGATCCAGCTGGTAAAGGCTGTTGCCTTCATCGGTATAAGGCCCGCTAAATACCAGATAACGCCCATCGGGTGATACATCCAGATAGACCCTGCTATGCCGGCTGCAACTGGCTAACGGTTCCTGATTCAGCGTCACCACATCCAGGCGTTTAATGGCGCAGACCCCGTCTACCGGTCTGCGGCTGGAGTAATAGAGGTAACGATTATCCGGTGACCACACCATGGCACCATCGCGGTTTTCACCAAACGTCAGTTGCTTAAAATCATTCGCACGGCTCAGTTCCACCAGGTACAGATTGGCTGCCTGATCAATTTTTTGCCAACTGAATGCCAGCAAACGACCATCCCGGCTTAACGCCGGATACATGGCCCGGCCATCACCCCGGGTAATGGCATCGAGCTGCCAGGCAGGTGCCGGCTTGCCGGCTTCAGAGTTTCCGGAAAATGGCCACTGCCACCAGAGCAAGCTTGCCAACAACACCCCAGCTCCCAAGGGCCACCAGCGCCACCAGGATGCCTCAGGTCCACTTTGTACTTGGACCGCTGGCCGGCTCTGGGGCTGCCCATTCATGTTGGATGCTGCAGCGGTAAAGTGCGGGGCTATATCCAGCCGATAGCCTTTTTTCCGCACCGTTACGATGCAATCGGGCAGGCCCATTTGCTGCAATTGATGCCGCAATTGCCAGATGGCATTGGTCAGGGCTTTCTCACCCACATAGTTGTTTCCCGCCCATACTGAGTCAATCAGCTCTTGCCGACTGACCAGCCGCGGGTACTGTTGTGCCAAAAATGCGAGGACCTCTATCGGTTTGAGCTGCATACAAACGGGCTCAGCCTTGCCATCAGATAAGGTCAGGCTGGCTTGATCCACCAAAATAGCACCAAGATAAAAGCAACTGCTCATCGGCTGTATGGGTACCAGAGGTTGTAGGTCGGTTAACATGGCAGACTGTAACAATTTTTCCTGCCCCTCTCAACAACAGCAATCACTGAGGTTGCCAAGACTCCCGGAGTGGGAGCCTTGGCACTGGTGATCAGAACTGATACCGTACGGCCCCATAAAAGGTCCGTCCAACCACATTGTAGCCGCTGTTGGTGCGGAAGTACGGTTGGCTGTTCCGGCTGGGGTGTCCTTCGACATACTGCGGTGGCATGGTATTGGTTAAATTATTAATACCCAGTGTCAAACGCAAATTGCGATTAAATTGATAACTGCCATTAAGATTCACCCTGGTGTAAGGTGCTAACTTGCTCCATACCCGCTCGGTGTATGCATTGTTATCCTCGTCACGCAAAGTCCAGGTATGCCAGCCTTCGGCGCTGCCAAGATAGTGCCAGCTCAGGTTCAGATTTAAATCATTCAGGCTGTAACGCACCGAGGCGCCCGCTTTCCAGGCTGGCAGATAGTCATCTTTGGTTTCATCAATGCGCTCGGCTTCGGCAAAGGACTGGTATTCTTTCTTCAGAGTATGGGAAAGATCTGCTTTCCAGCGCAGTCGACCATAGTCGCCTAAATCCATCCGGTACTCGACTTCAAAATCTATACCTTGCGATGCTTCATACGAACTATTGATTTCACCACGGCGCACACACAAGATATCCAGATAGTCATTGCCTTGTTGCTGCTGCATGATGTAACCAAGGCTTTCCAACTCACGGCAATTACTGGCCTGGCCCGTCATGTCATAAGCCGGGTTCTCCAGCACCCGCTGTACCGACTCCCGATAAACAGCCCCTGTTAACGAGATGCGCCAGTAATCCAGGCTCATGCTAAGATCGTCGGTCAATTGAGCCACTACGCCAAGATTAAAAAATTTGCCTTTTTCCTCTTCCAAATCAACATTACCGGCGGTAATGGACTCAAACTGATCGGTCACATCCGCTGGATGGTTTGGGTCGATGTGTTGATTGGTACTGGTAAATGAACGGCTGGGGCCAGCATACAACCGATGCAAATCCGGCGCCCGAAAACTTTTACCGCCATTAAGACGGAACAAGGTATTCTCGGTCGGCCGGTACACCAGGCCAGCTTGTGGGGTTAAAGCCCCGCCAACATCGGATTGATCATCATAACGGTCATAGCGCAGTGCCAGGCTGGCTTCCAGCTGCCCCCAACCGCCAGGCTGATCCAGCAATGGCAATGCCAGCTCACCGGCGGTTGCATACCGCTTGCGATCACCGCGGCCTTGCGTGCCCCCCTGTCCCAACAGATTATCGTTCAGGGTATGCTCGTCTTTGTGATCAAAGTACCATTCCCGCGCCCATTCGGCCGACCAGGCAAATTGCACAGTGCCTGCGGGCAATTCAAATAAATCACCGGTTAACACTGCAGAAAGCTGGTTCATGCCAGAGCCTGCATCGGTCAGGGTTTCAGCGTATAAATGTTCTACCTGAGCTGGTGTCATTTTATCCAGCGGGTACCATTTATCCGGGTTGGCCGAGTCGGCCGGATCAAAACTAATCACCTCAAGCAGACGATCAGCCCGCATCTGGTTGCGGCCAATACGCTCGAAAGTGCTTTTGCCATAGGCCCAGCTTAGCTCCAGATCATAGTCGCCAATGCGCCCCTGCAGGCCAATGGAGCTGTTCAGGCTTTTTTGCAAACCGGTGTAATCACGGCGCTGGCCGTAGTCATCCAACCGGCGGTATACCCGGAATTCACGGCTGCGCTCAAAGTCGCTGGCATCGTAGCTGTAAACACCAGGGTTGTCTCTATCCATATAAATGGTTGGGCTGATGCTCTTCTGACCATTCCCCCGGGTGGTTTCGCGATCACTGCCCTGCAGCATGATGTTGTAACTCCAGTCGGAGTTCAGCTCTCCCTGATGATTCATCACTAGGTTCCATTCTCTCTTGCCGGTATGCAAACTGGCATCTCGGTCCGAATCATAGCGACACTTATAACGACTTTCGTCATCGTTCCAGATGCCATAACTGCCAAACAGCTCCTGACACTGCTGCTCATTGGCCATAATGTATGTGGTCGCAGAACCCGACTGCCCCTGGTTGTGGAACACCCGGCTGTAATCGCGCAAGTAAGCCGAGGTAGAGCTGAAAGTGTCGGTGCCATCCGGCCCACCCACCTGGGTAAAATCGCGCTGGCCACGGCGCAGCATCTCATCATCCCGGTATTCCAGTACAAACATGGTCTGACCAAGACGGCTGTTCATGCCGTGCGTGAGTGTGGCCCGGCTTTTATCACGCCCACCTAATTGCGGATTTTCATGACGAAGATCCAATTGAGTACGCTCAAAGGTGCTTTTCAGAATAATATTGACCACACCGCCAATGGCATCGGAACCGTATATCGCCGAAGCACCACCACTTAAAATTTCGATGCGCTCAATGGCACTGGTTGGAAAGGTTGAAGTATCGACAAAGTTGCTGGAGCCACCGGTTGCCGTTGGGTATTGCGGTACCCGTTTGCCATTAACCAGGACCAGAGTACGGTTGGCTCCCATACCACGCATATTGATGGTGTTGGCTCCCTGGGTCCAGCTGCTTTCATTGCCCTCAATGGTACGGCCAGAGTTAAACACTGAGGCTTGCAGCAGCTCTTCGACGCTGGTAAAGCCACTGGCTTCAATCTCTGCAGCGCTGATCACCGTCACTGGGGCCACTCCTTCCAGATCCGTGCGCTTAATTCTGGAGCCGGTGACTTCTATCCGCTCTACCGTCTGTTCGATAGTGTCGCTGTCTGCGGCGTATATCGGGCTGGCTGTACCCAGCCCTAGCAAGCCACCGGCCATCGCCACCTGAATGGCCCACGTCAGTTGTTTCTTTCTGGTCATGATTTCAGTTCCTGTTCAATACACATTGTTGCTTTGTTATTTTGTAAGCGGGCGACTGCAGCCTGCCCACCGCCTGATGGCTTGGTCAGTCACTCCAGGGAGATGAAGAAAAACTGACCATTCCATCATTACCCGACAGGGTTGCAACACAATGCTTGCAGGCTCTTTTCTACACCGCTTCTATCTCTTTTGAATATCTATTGTTTATTTATCAATCAGTTGAAATGATATTGTCATCATTTTTCCCGGCATAGCGCAGCACATACTGCATCAGTTGCCGGGCAATATCGGTGTTGTCCTGAAAACCGGCGAAGTCTTGTTGCCACTTCCCATAAGCCAACACCGGTACATCCGCTGCAGTATGGCCAGTCGTGGTCCAGCCGGTATGGCTGGCCCGGTTGATCTGTTCAGTCAGCGCAAAGCGGAAAGCCCGCCGATCCAAGGTCCGAGCGGCAAAAAGCGAGGCCTGCACGTCTTCAGGCAACTCAATCGCGGTTAGCTCCATCCAGCGTTGATAAAACGCTGCAGCACTGTTCAGCGCCTGAAGTTCTTCTGCCAACGCTGCTGCTGTCATTTGTACTTGCATGATCACCTGTGGTAACCAGGCATAAATACCATCGGCACCAATCGACAGGCCGCCGGTTTCGTGATCCGCCGTAATCACCAGCAAGGTATCCGGATGCTGATCAACAAAGTGCTTCGCCACCGCAACCGCTTCGGCAAAGTCGGCCATTTCAGCCATGGCGCAAGCAATGTCATTGGCATGGCCACACCAATCAATCTGGCTGCCTTCTACCATTAATAAAAAACCCTGTTCATTGGGTGCCAGCAGTTTCAACGCTTTTTCCGTTAAGCGGGCCAGCGGCCTTGGCTCCGGGTTGTTCAGTGCCGATGGCAAGCCTTTTTCCGCCAACAAGGCCAATGCGGGCTTTTGTGTTAGCTGGGCCAGGTCCTGCCAGTTATCAGCATACTGATAGCCATTGGCTTTAAACTCAGCCACCAAATTGCGATCTTCACGGATAAAATACTCAGTACCACCGCCCAGAATCACATCTGCAACGATCTGACCATCGACCCGGTAATCCAGGTACATATCCGCAATGGCATCGTAATTACGCCGGCTTGGGTTATGTGCCAGAAATCCTGCAGGGGTAGCATGGTTCACCTGGGAGCTGGCAACAATGCCATTGGCTTTCCCCAGCCGCTTGGCCAATTGCATCATGGTGCCGATTGGCAGATGTTGCTGGTCGACCGCGATAGCACCATTGAAGGTTTTCACTCCCGTTGCCAGTGCTGTTGCCGAAGCAGCGGAGTCGGTGACAAAGGTGTTATCCGCCGGATAAGTGCTCGAGATACCAAGCCACAACTCGTCAAAAATAGTGGCTGCAACCTCAGCCGAAGGTTCTGTAGCCAGGTAGTAACGGTAAGCCGTCAGGTAATTGGCCCCCATACCATCCCCTATCATAAAGATAATGTTTTTAGGCGCGGTTGCTTCCCCGACCTGTCGCTCTGACGTTGGTATCTCAGTGCTGGTTAAGCTGCAACCAAGCAGCAGCGAGCTGGCCAGCAAGCCAGTCAAACAAGATGACATCTTCATAGGTTCTCCTTAAGTGTGCTGCGCGGACAGCAGCGTGCGTTACTGCAGTACCCGGATGGATTGCAAACGCAGTTGATCCAACGCCATATGGCTGTGACGGCCCGAACCGACCTGGCCACGAAAACGCAATTGAAACGCCGCTGTGGCCTCAAGTTGAATGCAGCTCTGACTCCAGGGGCTGTCTGCCTGATGCTGCTCACCAGCCATCTGCCAGAGGGTGTGCCAATCGGTTCCCGGTTGCCGTTGCTGCAACTGCAATTGCCCCATGGTGGCGCCATGCATATGGTAGGAAAAACAAAACTCCACCTTATTTTCCGAGTCCAGCCGGAACCAGGGGCTTAGCAGATGTGCAACGGCACCAGCACCGACACTGCCATTGAGATAAATAAAGTGTCGTCCATCAGCCGCGCCATGCTGGGGCCCACTGCGTCTGGTGCCGGTTGAAGGGGCTACTGTCCAGTTGGCATCATCGGTTACTACATCATTAAGCCAGCTGAATTGCTGCCAGGGTGCGGGTTCAAAACTTTCGTACAAGGGCAAAGCCGTCAGGGTCGGCATCTTTTGCTGATAAACTCCCCCTACCTGATGGCCAAGATAAAAACGGTCATTAATTAACGTGTGCTGCATGCGGCTTATCTGCTCGGGCGAGAAGTGCGTTCGGCACTCCGAGCGGCCGCGTGACATAAAGTTTCGGCCATCAGGTACGGGATCCAATGGCTCCTTTCCTATGTACTCGCAGCTTTGCGGATCGAAATCCCGGCGGCTTTCCACAGGATCGTAGGGGGTGTCGCACAGCAAATCGCCACTGTTCCAGCAGAAGGCTCCGAAGCGTGAACTGCTAAAGGTATGAAGTAAACCAAAGTAGTGCCCAACTTCATGGATCAAAGTGGTGTAAGGCAGGCGTGAAGCCCGCACAAAAACATAATCACGCTGACGGAACGGGAAGTTAGCCCGGCCATTGCCACTTAAAGAGTTCAGGTGAAATACATTGAGTGCGTTGGACACTGTCAACTCATCCAAGCTCTGCCAATAACTGTCACTATCCCAGCCCTGATACCAGTCATCCCTGTCGATGTAACGAATTTCCATGCTGAAAAAAAACAATCCGCTGCCTGCAAAAGCCTGATTTAATCGCTGCATGGCCTCGGCAATCGTTTGCTCCGATACAACCGCTTCTTGCCCCTGACTATCCCGGCTAACATGGTGCACCACCGGAATAGATGCTGCTGCCAGGGCAGATACCGGCAGCTGCAACAAAATAAAGGATGCCAACCACATCAGAATGACACAACAATACAACCGCATACACTGCTACTCCAACAATCAACAATAGCTCACGGCTACTGCCAGGCCACCAAGAGAAGTTTCTTTATAATGATGATGCATATCCCGGCCGGTGGCCTTCATCGCTGCCATCACTTTATCCAGCGATACCAGGGCTGGGTGCTGATTACGCAATGCCATACGGCTGGCATTGATCGCTTTCATCGCTCCCATCGCATTGCGCTCAATGCAAGGCACCTGTACCAGGCCAGCGACCGGATCGCAGGTAAGTCCCAGATGGTGCTCCATACCAATTTCCGCGGCCATCTCAACCTGCGCAACTGTACCGCCCAGCACAGCAGTCAATCCCGCAGCAGCCATGGAGCATGCAACCCCGACCTCGCCCTGACAGCCCACTTCAGCCCCGGAAATTGACGCGTTTTGTTTAAACAAGCCGCCAATGGCGGCAGCTGTCAGTAAAAACTGCGCCAAGGTCTCTTGCTGAAACGGCTGCACAAATTGATGGTAATAAGCCATCACTGCCGGCAATACCCCGGCAGCTCCATTGGTGGGAGCTGTCACCACCCGACCGCCGGCAGCATTTTCTTCATTAACCGCCATAGCGAAAGCATTCACCCAATCCATACAACGCATCGGATCGATGGAGGCCTCTGCCAGCAAACGCTGTTGCAAGGCAGCTGCCCGGCGTTTTAGCTGTAAACCACCCGGCAAGTCCCCATGCTGGGACAGCCCTCGCTGCATACAGCTTTGCATCGCCTGCCAAATCGCCTGCAGCTGTTCAGTCAGGGCCTGCCGGGATCTGAGTGCTTGTTCATTGGCCCACATTAACTGGGCAATGCTCTGGTTGTGCTGCCGGCAAAGCCTAAGTAAATCAGCGGCACTGCTAAAAGGGTAAGGTACGGTAGGACCCGTATGCTGAGATGGCTGTTGCAACTGTTGCTCTGTCACAACAAAACCGCCACCTATAGAGAAGTAAGTCTGGCGCAATACTTCGTTGTCTCCAACCAGGGCATGCAACGACATACCATTGGGGTGCAGTGATAAGTTTTTATCCCGGTGCAGCAGGATGGCCCCGGCTGGAAAGGCGATGGGCTGACAGCCGGCCAACATCAACTGTCCACTGCGCTCTACTTGCTGTAATAAAGCGGGCACCTGATCCGGCACCACTGCCTCTGGTGTCTCACCCAGCAAGCCCAGAATCACCGCCCGATCAGAGCCATGCCCGATGCCTGTCAAGCCGAGGGAGCCATACAGCTCTGCCCGTATCGCCGAGACCTGAGTGAACAGCTTTTGCTGGCGCAATAAGTCAATAAAGTGCAAAGCCGCCCGCATCGGGCCCACGGTATGGGAACTGGATGGGCCTATACCGATGCGAAACAACTCAAAACAACTGACAAAACTCATTCTTCCACCTCGGCTACGGCTGAAAACACCGGCACCGGCAAACGTTCGCCAGTCATAGTTCCACGATAAAACTGGCCCTCTTGCCACAGCAGCAGCTCGCCGCTTTCGCCGCGTTTGATATTGCTATCGACCGAGTACACCCGGCCATCAAAGTGTTGATAGACGCCATCCATGGAGGTATGACCCACCACCAGGTGGTGCACTCCTAAACGTTGCACCAGATCTTCGACCTGAGCAGCAGTAACTGCATCCCGCTCACGGAAGTAGCCACGAAACCAGAGCGGTCCCAGGCGGCCATAAAGAAAGGCCAGCAGTGGTTGTTCCATCAGCTCTGCCCGGGGAATCCCCAACGATTGACGATAGGCTTCATTGACCTCTTGCCGGCTCATACCCAGCGCCAGATAATCCGGGTGGACGCCAGCATGCATAATCAGCATATCATTCAGCTGTACCAGCACGGGTTTGCTGCGAAGCCAGCGCCCTAGTACGGTGTCGTCATTGAAGAGTTCGCTGTAGCTTACCCCCAGCAGTTGTTCAACCTGGCGGTATTTGGGATGGATGTAGCGTAAGTCGTTGTACAGTACCATGGTCTCATGGTTACCAAGCAGCAGATGCAAACGACCACCAGCAGCCTGAGCTTGCTGATCCAGCCGGTAAAACAGCCACAATAACTCGGTGACTTTGTCGCCGCGGTCCATCAAATCTCCGGCCAGTACCAGGTGGCCATCACCAAAGCTCCAGTTCAGTTCACTGTCCAGGATCTGATGCGCTTGCAGCAGTTGTACAGTTACCTGGTACTGGCCATGCAAGTCGCTAAAAATAGCAACCCTGGGTGCTGAGAACTTTATGTCGAGGCTGTCAGCGCTATTTTTATCATGCAACATCACAGCTTCACTTTGAGCACAACGTGCCGGGATCTGATTGGTCTGGGCGAGATTTAATTGCTGTTGCTGTACACTGCCCCGACAAATCCAACTGACTTGCAACGCATCTTCGGTGAGGTAACGGGCATAGGGGCCATCCTGCAATTGCAGCAAACGTAGATCCTCCACCGGTGCGGCTTCAGCCTCCAGCATGGTGAATAGCTGCAACAACAACAGGTAAGTTACTGTTGCTAACGCAATCAGCAACAATGGCACAATGGCACGACGCATAGCCATGGAACAGCCCTCCAGATACAAAACGAATGCTCAGCTGGCAGGGTGGAATAAAGCAGGATGAATCACCAGTGCTGAAGCTCCATTCTGCAACTGGTGATTGTCTTTTCTTTATCTATTGTTTATTTTTCAGTACGTTATGAAGTGATTTATACTTGTTGAAGCAGGCTACTGAGTGAAGGCCGGGTGGCTTGCTGGTAGAAGCCGGCAATCACCTGACTGCGACGTTGCAGTGTTTCGGTATCAGAATTGGCTGCAGTACCAGCAGTTGATACACGGATTTGCTCCTCGGCCGCTCTATTGGCCTTAACACGGCGCGGTGTTGCAGGTTCATCGCTGCGGGCAATAGCCTCTCTGGCCATCTCCGCTCTGGCGGCCAGCATCCGCCGGCTGGCCTCGGCGGCTATACGCCGATCGGCCGCTGAAGGCTCTGCGGGTGCTAATGCTGCTGCACGGACTTGCTGCATTTTTTGTGCTGTGGCCTGAGGATTGTCTGGGATTTCAGACAAATCAATTTGTACTTCACCGCCTACAGCGTACTGATTACCATCCGGGCCACGTTGATAGGTGTAGCTGGGGGCACTGGCGTATTGACCACCAACAGCCGCGTGCGCCTGTTCATGAGCGCGCACTTCCCGATCTCTGGCACGCAGTTCACGCAGTGCTTGTTGCTCTTTTTGCTCTGCTGCTTGCTGACGTTGTTGCTCATCGTCGGAGCGGCCTTGCTGATCCTGCGCCGCATCCTGTTCCCGACCACGCACAGCGGTATTGGTTTCGGTGTCGGCTGGCTCATTGCGCTGCGGGGTTTGACCGGGCTGTAACTGCTGCTGCCTCTTATCATCGCTAACCACTGGCTTTTCAGCCGAAGTTTTAGCCGCTTCCTGTACCGGCTCAAACAGATCCCGTCGCTGATTATCCCGTCGCGCCATCTCCGTTGCCGGATTGGCGGTATTCAGGCTGACATTAGGATAATTCGACGTGATTAGCATAGCAGCTAAGCCTTGGTGTCAATCAAGCTACCAAGCACACTGCTGGCCGTTTCAATGGAACGAACATTGGCTTGCGCCAACCGTTGCTGCACCACCAAATCAACCAGACTGGCTTCCAGACTGGGCAAGGTTGCCGCGCCCGGCGGTTCAGTATTGGCGAGGCTCTCTGCCACAGCCCCGGTCTGGGGCCGGGTTTGCCGGTTGATAGCAAGGGTACTTTGCGTGATACCATCACTGGCTGACTGCAGCCCCTGCATGCCAGAGGCAAAAGCCGATTGTATGTTCATACCTACCCCGCGTCACCTGACCACAATGGTTAATTATTAACCATTTTGAGTCAAAAATAAAGCTTGCTCGCCATGGCGCAGAGGTTAAGCCGGTAATTGCTGCCGGATCGACCTGAGCCAGGCCGTACTTTCTGTTGGATGCGAGATAAAAGGTGCATGCGAGGCATGGGCAAAGCAATGCGTTTTAGCCGTCGGCATGAGCAGCTGCAGGGCTTGTTCTGCTCCAATCGGTACCAGGGTATCCAAACGACCAAAGGCAGCGTATACCGGTAGTGGCAACCGGGCCAATTCAGTTCGCAAATCAGAGTCTTGCAGCAGTAGCAAACCACCGCTAACGGCTGCTGGCGATGGAGCAGGCAATTGCAAAATAGCATGGCGTAGCTGCTTGATATCCTCTTTGGCACTTGGACTGCCCATTGCCTGTATCGCCAGAAAACGCTGAATCGTCAATGCCATGTCTTTACTTAACTGCTGCTGGAATTGCGTAAAGACCTGCGCCGACATGCCTGGCCAATCCGGTTGCGCCATAAAACAGGGGGAAGCAGCCAGCAACGCCAGTGCCCGCACTTGCTGCGGATAGCGCCGGGCCAGCTCAATGCCAACCAAGCCTCCGAGTGACCAGCCACATACCACGGCTCTGTCTGGCAGTTGTGGCTGCAACAGCGTACAAATCGCAGCTAAACTATAAGGCTCAGGGCAGCCTGGGCTCAGACCAAAGCCCGGTAAATCCAGGGTATGTACTTGCCAGTCAGGCTGCAGCAATGGCAACCACTGCTGCCAGACCGCCTGATTCATACCCCAGCCATGCAGTAAAACCAGATCCGGCTTGCGCAACTTGCTCACGTAAAGCATACTCCATAAAAACACAAATAAACAATTATGCTACAAAAAGTCCTGCATCAACTAATGCCCAATCGCTGCTTGTGGTGCGATCTGCCAGTTCATAGTCCGGGCCAGCAAGTCTGCAATTGTTGTGAAGCAGCTTTGCCTGGTTTTGATATCGAGTTTTATCAAGGTAATTTGCTGTGGTTACCTGCCGTACAACAAGGCTTACCGAAGCTGTACGCCGAACGCTTGCTTAGCCTGAGCTGGTACCAACCACCTTTCGATTATGCCATCAGTCAGTGGAAGCTCCAACACCAGCTGGCTGCAGGACATTTTCTGCTGCAACAATTCCGACAGTTAGCACAGCGGTATCAGGCGGCCGGTTTTCCGCTACCCGACTGTCTTTGCTACATACCGATGCCGGCCTGGCGCTATCTGCGGCGGGGCTTTAACCAGGCCGAATTGCTGGCTCAGACACTGGCACAAACCTGGCAAGTACCAGTGCTGCCACTGCTGCAACGCCAACGTAGCGGCCAGCACCAACGGCTGCTAAAACGTGCGCAGCGTCAGCACAACAGTAAGCGGTTATTTCAGCTTAATCCGGCTTTTCGCAAGCAACTGCCGGAGCTTGGCCGGATCGCACTGGTGGATGATGTTATTACCACTGGTAGCACAGTGCAGCATGCCTGTCGCTGCCTGCAGCAAGGCGGTGCAACTCCGCTACAACTCTGGACTCTGGCGATTACAGCCAAAGACCGCAGAGCGCGCTGACTGGCATACTGCGCCGTTCGCTCTTACCAGTTTCCAACCCCGCTTACTCTTCGTCTTCAGCCTGACCTCTGGCATTGAAGGCATGCCCCAGATACATGGCATTGACCAGCAAGCGGCTGCTGCCCTTAAAGTAGCCACGAAATACCGGGTTATCCGTCATGGCAATCACCCGGCCCCGACCATGATTATGAGCCAGCAGAACAGCCGACTGAGCAATCCGGGGGACAAACTCAGGTGCCGTATAACCCGCCAAATGTGGCTGCTCACTGTACAAGGCAACGTTCACAAAAGGCGCAGACGATGGCTGCAACAGCAGGGTACTGTTTTTAAACACCGGTAGGCGCTCTCGCGGCAAACCAAAGGTCAGCGGATGGGTAGGATCCAATTCAGCTTCAAAAATAGCACCGGCGATACGCTGCCTGGCCGCTAGCGCTTCCTGATCACCATAACGCAACCCCTGATGCGAAATCATCCGGTTCATTTCTGCGGGCTGCCACAGTTGGGCTTGCAGTACATCGTGTTGCACCAGCCAGCTAAGAGCGCGCTTTTGTCCCCATAAAATACCGCCATTATTCAACCAGCGCTTTAAGTGTTCCTGCTCGGCACTGTTCCAGGCCTGATAATTACCATCTGGCAACACAATATGGCTGTAACGGCTTAGATCAATGCGACTAAAGCGCTCAGGCTCGACCATGCTTGGCGAAATACCGGCCAGCCGCTCTAAGTTGTACCACAACTCACCTGCTTCGGTTGAGTTCATGCCCGGCCCGGCGATAAGCAGCACTTCCGGCAATTGCACCGGCACAAAACGAAAGCTACCTAAGTCACTGCCCTGCGGTGTTAAGCCGGTTTGAATCGCGGCTACGGGTAAGGCAAAGCGCTGTTGTGCCGCTTGCAAACGGGCAAACCAGTCAGGTTGTTGCTGCAAGCCTGCAGGAATGAGTACCGAACCGGCAATAAAGGACTGAGGTCCGTCACTGGTAATGGCGGTAAAATCAGCCTGGGCCATCTTCACTTTGATGCCAGCTGCCAGTATGGTCTGCAACAACAAAGGCGCACGCTGATCCTGCCAGGAAAACGCATAGGCATAAGCGCCAGCTTCCGGCGCAACCACAGCCTGGATCACTTCAACCCAGGGTTCACTGGCCAGAGTACGGCCCGGATCACGCTGCACCCGACGAAACTCAATGTTGTAGGCATACGGCAAGGTCCAACTGGAAACATCGTAAAAGGTATTGTCCGGAAAGTTTCTCCGGGTGCTAAAAGCACCTTTAAGCAAGCGGTACTGAGGTTGTTGCAAAGGGACATAATAACTTTCCCCCGCTTTGTAGCTGTACTGGCCATCCTGCCAGTCTCGAGCCAGCGGATACACCTCGATTTGATGCTGCCGCAACAACCGCAGCAAGGCATGCAGCCGGCTTTTATCCTCAGACTCGGTTAACATGTAACCACGAAAGCTCTCCTGCCTGGCCTCAGTTTGCCCTAGCCGGAAAAAGTCCTGCTGATACCGTAGCAACTCAGTACGGTACTCCACCGCACCGCGAATGGTTGATAAAGACGTCAGCAACTGATTACGGATGGTGTGCTCAAAGGTCAGAACACCATGGATGGACTCCTGAGCGTGGCCCCGGCTACTGGCTTGTTCATACAAGATCCCGATAGCACCCGTCACATCCGGATAAGTTGAGCCTTTCCCAATGTAAAAATCGTCAAAGCTTTCTTCGGTGTAATACAACTCTTTCGCTTGATCCAGGCTGGCTGCATGGAACTCGGCCAGGGTGCGGGTTAGCTCAAAGTTGCGCTCGGGAGTCAGCGGATAATTACGGCTTGGGATCCCTGGCTGAAAGAAATAGGTGCTGTTGGTACCCATCTCATGAAAATCGGCCAGCACTTGCGGTAACCAGCGGTGATACTCGGCAATGCGGGCCTGGCTTTCGGGGTGTTGCAACAACAGCCAGTCACGATTTAAGTCAAACCAGTAGTGGTTTGGCCGACCATTGGGCCAGGGTTCCACATGCTCCCGGTGCTGCGGATCAGCTACCGGAGTACGGCCACGATGCATATTCACCCAGTGTGAGAAACGGTCGTGCCCATCCGGGTTTAGGCTGGGCTGTATTAAAATCACCGCCTCATCCAGCCATTGCTGCACTTCTTGCTCTTTGGCCGCAGCCAGATAATACGCCAAAGCCACAGCGGCATGAGCAGCACTGGGTTCATTGCCATGTACGCCATAACCTAGCCAAATCACTACCGGAGCATCAGCAGCCAGCGCCTGCCCCTGACTTTGTGCCAAATTTTGCTGACGAATACTGTCAAGCCGAGCCAGGTTGTGCTCGGAGGAGATCACCAGTTGCAGCAAAGGGCGCCGCTCATGGCTGTAGCCAATTTCTTGCAGAATCACCCGCGGGGATTGCGCCGCCAACCGTTCAAAATACAGTTGTATTTGATCGTGACGCCAATGCCATTCGCCCATAGCAAAACCTGCCGTTTGCGCTGGCGTTGGGATCTGTGGATCCAGCATACTTTCCGGCCAGACAGCAGATAGACGAAAACTGCAGGCAAGCAGCAGAAGAAGCAGGATTTTTTTCATAACAGACTCTCCAAAGACACTGTACTTAGTGTCCAATAAAGTAGGGACAAACTCAAGCTGGGCTGGAAACCGGTTGCAAGGAAGAGTATCATAGCTTATAACCTAGTAAATTAGTCAGGTACTACCGATGATTTCTATTTCCGAAAGCGCCCAAGGCCATTTTGTCAAACTGCTGGAAAAGCAACCGGCAGGTACCCATATTCGCGTTTTTGTTGTTAACCCCGGTACCGCCAGTGCGGAATGCGGCGTTTCCTATTGCCCACCGGATTCGGTCGAAGACAGCGATATTCAACTGCCTTTTAATGGCTTTTCAGCCGTGGTTGACGCCGAAAGCCAATCTTTTCTGGTCGATGCTGAAATCGATTTTGTTACCGATCAAATGGGTTCGCAGCTCACATTAAAAGCGCCGAATGCCAAAGTTCGCAAGGTGAGTGACAATGCGCCATTGCGTGAACGGGTACAATACATGATTGATGCCGAGATTAATCCACAGCTAGCCAATCATGGCGGTAATGTTAGCGTGGTGGAGCTGAGTGAAGCAGGTGTGGTCGTGCTGCAATTTGGCGGTGGCTGCAATGGTTGTGCCCAGGTTGATTTGACTTTAAAAGAAGGCATTGAAAAAGAGCTGCTAAATCGCTTTGCCGGTGAACTGACTGGTGTGAAAGACATTACTGAACACCAGCGTGGTGAACATTCCTACTACTAAGACGATTTTTGAGGTGCGGCCATGAAACTCACCCTTCCTACGCTTTTACTGCTTGGGTTGACAGCACTGCTGCCAGCCCATGCGGCCGTGATTTTGATCTATCATCATATCGCTGATACAACGCCCAGAGTCAGCAGCACTACGGAAGACGAACTGCGCCAGCATTTGACGCATCTGCAGGAACATGGCTTTGAAGTCATAGGACTGGATATACTGCTTAACAAACTGCAAGCCGGCGAGTCGGTACCGCACAATGCTGTCGCCATCACCTTCGATGATGGTTACGCCAACAATTACACCGCTGCGCATCCTATCCTGATGGAGTTTGGCGTGCCCTATACCATCTTTATCAGCCCCGGCGATATCGATAGTCGTACCGGTCCGGTGTTAAGCTGGGAGCAGATCCGCCGCATGAGTGACGATGGCGTGCTGGTCGCCAACCATGCCATGCAGCATGAAAAAATGGCTCAGCCTGAGCCGGGGGAGTCCGAAGCGGACTGGCTTAAGCGGATGCAGCAAAGCATACTGGATGCTGAGCGCCGTATCAAAGAAGAAACCGGCCAAAGCCATCGTTACCTGGCTTACCCTTATGGTGAATTCAGCCCGAAACTGGAGGCCTTGGTCAAAGAGCTTGGCTTTATTGGTATTGGCCAGCAATCAGGTGCGGTCGGCCCCAGCACCAAGCTCACCCGGGTGCCGCGCTTTCCTGCCGCCGGGCGTTTTGCTGAGATGTCGGATTTGGCACAGAAACTGCGCACTCTACCTTTTACCATCCTAGAGCATGTGCAAGCCGATCCTATAGTGCAAAGTGGGCAAAATCCCCCTACCCTGTCGCTGCGTTTGCAAGTCGAGGATTTCCGCCCCTCGCAGCTGCGCTGTTATGCCGGTATGGAAGTGATCGAACCGGATTGGCTGGAGGATGGCCAAACCTTTGTTGCCAGCGCCAGCAAACCGATGAACCGAGGTCGCAGTCGTTACAACTGCACAGCCCCATCCATCAGTAAAGCCGGCTACTTTTACTGGTACTCGCAGCCCTGGCTTTATGGCCGCTCCAGTGATTAATCGCTGGATGCAGCACCAAGCAAGGACGTCGTTATGACCGCGTGGCTGCTTCTGCTTGTACTTAGTTCTCCGGCTCCTGATGCCGCATCACCCTATTGCCAACGTGCGGATAGAGCCGCCTTTTCCGAACAGGCCACAGCTGCTGTCAAGGATATTCGGTACCATCCACGCTATTGCCTGATGGCAAAGCGCGAGCCGGCTGAAGGGGCTCTGATTACCCACAGCGAGCATGCTGGCCGTATGATCCGGCAACTGAGCAGAGCGATGCGACAGCTCACACCAGAGGATCAAGTAGCCTTGGCCGATGCGGTGATGTATCGTGCCAGCCGACGTTTTTGGCTTTCGGTGCCACCCCATAGCCAAGGCAGTGTTGTTGCTGCCGCCCTTCGAGAAAACGACCGCGTGATGTACTTTGGGCTGCGGTTCTTTCAGCCAGAGCAGCAGGTGTTACTGGATGACTGGTGGGCTTATCTGCAACAAGGTGATTTTCAGCGAAGCTATCAGCCGCATATTACCCGGCTGGCGGAGTCTATCTTGTATAATGAGCTCGCCAGAGCCCGCGCAGCAGCTGCAGAGCGTCAGCAGTTTCACTGCAGCCTCGGGACAACCCTATCGGACCTTCCGGGCCACCGGGCGGTTTTTCCGGCTTTGTTTTCTCCGCGCTATTGCCTGATGCTGGAGCCAAGCAATGCAGAGGCTCAGTACCTGGCTCCCCTTACCGTAGAAGGCTTAGGCACGCGCTTTATGGATGCCCTGACCAAACTGGAGACGGTAGAGCAGCAAGCCAATTTTATTGATCTCTTCCTGCGCACGCTTAGCCGGCTCAACTGGACCAGCATGGAGCTACCCGCACAGCATGCAGCAGAACAAGGGACTATCCGGGTGCATTTTGCCAGCAACAGGCCTGAACGACTGCAGCAGCCTTACCTTGAAATTCAGCTATTTGGCGAGGAAGCTAATGCAGAGCTGGCACACACTCTGCTGCAGTTGCAACTGACAGATCAATTTCGCTATCCCTGGCCAATACCCAGGCTGGTTGATTTAGTGCTTTTTGCCAGCGAGGCAGAGCAGCCCAGAGCGCCACCCCCAGCAGCCCATTAACCCCGTCTGAGCTGGCGAATAACCCAGGGGAAATCGGCCAGCAGATCCTCGCTGCGCACTGTTGGTACCCGCCCTTCTGCCAGCTCTGGCTTGAACATCGCCACCAACTGACCTTTGGGATTGATCAAGACAATGGAAGCACTGTGATCCACCAGATAATACTCATCGGTGGTGCTGGACATGGCATACATCAGCCCTAACTGACGCACAAAGGGAAACAGTTGATCATGACCGGCCGTTACCCCGGTAATGGCTGCCTGCTGGAAATACTGCACATAGCTGGCCATTTGCTGTGGCGTGTCGCGATTCGGATCCACCGACACAAACCAGATATTCAGCGGTTCCGACACATGCTGTTGCAGCTCATCATGCAAACCGGCCAGTTGTGCCAGCGTCAGCGGACAAATATCTGGACAGTAAGTATAGCCGACAAAAGCCAGGGTCCACTGACCATACAGCTGCTCGCGGGTGACCGCAGAACCGGTATGGCTGGTTAAGCGGAAGTCAGCCAGAACCCTGGGTTGAGGATACAGCAAGGTATGCTCGGGCGTATGGCTGGGCTGTAGGAAATGGTAACCGACAAAGCCGGCAACCAGCGCCAGCAAGGCAATCAGCGGATAAAATATCTTATTGGCCATAGATAGGTGCTATTTTCAGATAGTGGTCCAGCAAGAGTACCAGAAAAAGCACCATCAAATGAACAATCGAAAAGCGGAACATGGCCATCGCCTGGCCTGCGGTATCGGCAAACTTTAAACGCCAGGCGTGCTGCATAAAGCGCAGGTTCAGCAAACAAGCCCCGACCAGATAAATCAACCCCGTCATCCCCACCACATAAGGCAATAGGCACACAATAAACAGCATGATGGTGTAGAGCAAAATAGCGCTTTTGGTAAATTCGATGCCATGGGTCACCGGCAACATCGGCATATTGACCTTGGCGTAATCATCGCGGCGGTGAATAGCCAGCGCCCAGAAATGCGGTGGCGTCCAGGTAAAGATAATCATTACCAGCAAAAGTGCATAACCGTGCAACTCACCAGTAACCGCAGTCCAGCCCAGCAGCGGCGGCATAGCGCCGGCCAGGCCTCCAATCACGATATTCTGTGGTGTAGCGCGCTTTAAAAACATGGTGTACACCACCGCATAACCAAACAGGCTGAGTAACGTCAGCCAGGCGGTTAACGCATTCACGCCCAGATACAGCATGGCAAAGCCACTGCTTGCCAGCACCAGAGCAAAAGCGATGGCCTGGCTGGAACTGATGCGCCCTTTCGCTACCGGCCGGCTATGGGTGCGCGCCATTTTGGCATCAATTTTCTGATCGACCACATGATTTAAAGTGGCTGCGGCAGCGGACAATAAACCGATCCCGAGTGTTGCCAGCAGCATCATGGCTAAATCGGGTAAACCTGGCGCTGCCAGCATCATACCCACCCAGGCTGTCAGCACCAGCAAAGCCACCACCTTGGGTTTGGTCAGTTCGAGATAGTCGCGCCAACTGGTAATAGCATGGCGATTCAGTGGTTTAGCAATGGCCATGATCAATTCTCCTGTGCCCTGGTACGGTGACGGAACTGATACAGGATCAGCACCATGCATAGCAATAAATTTGCCCCGACAAAATTATGGGCCACTGCATTGAGCAGTGGTAAGTGCAGCACAACATTAAGCACCCCCAATACAAACTGTAGTAGTAAAATTGCCGCCAGCGCCAATGCCAACTTTTTCATCAATGTCATTTTGGCCCGTCGCCAGAGCAAAACGCTGAACAAACCCGTGATCAACAAAGTGATACCAGCACCAATACGGTGAAAGGCATGAATGGTCTGACGAGCATCTTGTGACATCACGCCAAACTCATAATCGTCATAGCCCAGATGCAAGCTAAAAGCCTCACCCAGCGCCAATCGGCTGGCCCAGCCTGGTTCACAAACGGGTAACTCGAGGCATGCCAGGGCCGCGTAGTTGGCTGCAGTCCAGCCGCCAAGAGCAATTTGCAGTGCCACCACCACAGTGGTCAGTACTGCCAGAGGTTTTAATTTTTGTAACTGTGGCTCCATGCCTTGCAGTAGCTGTGGCCGCAGTTGCAACCAATACAGGCCGAGTAAGCAAAGCAAAGTGAAACCACCCATCAAATGCGCCATCACCACGATAGGTAACAAGCTCAGTGTTACCGTCCACATGCCAAGCGCAGCCTGGAAAATTACCAGCGCAGCCAACATAGTTGGCAACAGGCGAGGCACCTTAGTTTTGCCAAACCAACTGATAAAGAAGATAGCAGCAATCATCAGCCCCAAAGTACCGGCAAAATAACGGTGGATCATCTCATTCCAGGCCTTAAAGGGCTCCAGTGGCCGCTCCGGAAAAGCCATTTCAGCCTGAGCGATGCGACTTTCTGTCATCGGTACCTTAATAAATCCGTAGCAGCCGGGCCAGTCCGGACAGCCCAGCCCCGCATCGGTGAGCCGGGTATATGCGCCGAGAATAATCACCAGCATGGTCAGCAAAATAGTCCAGCTGGAAAGTTTTTGCAGCAATGTCTTGTTCATACCCGGATCCGATCGTAGTTCATCAGTTTTAATAGATCAGTGCGAATATCACGGGCAATGTCTGCCGGTGCATGATCCGCATCTGGCAACGGATAACGCAGTAATACCAGTCCTTGCACATCGACGATGACGATGTAATTCTGAATAGCAACAGCGTCGGCAGGTGCAGGAGTTTGGCGCTGAAATACCGGAAACTGTTGCAAAACTGCTTCCGCCGAGCCATCTGCCAGCAATACCGGCTGCACCTGAACTTGCTTGCGTCCCAGCCCGATAAACAGCTGTTGCACCGTATGCAGTGCCTGTTCACACTGTTGCTTGCACTGCTCAGCAGGCACCACCGCCAGACGCCAGACTTTTTCGTGTGCCTCAAGGGCAGGCAGTACAAAGATTTCCTCCGACAGCCACTCCCCTTTACTGACAGTACCACCTTCAAACCAGCCAAAGTGCAACGCCAACTTTGCCAGCAGCAATGGCAGTAAACACAGAGGCAGGAAAATACTCAGGAATTTCGTTTTATTCATTGGTTTCCTCTTTACGCAAACTGGCAGCCAGTGCCACACCCAGTACCGCAACCGCCAGCAAAAACCATTGCAGCGCATAGCCACGGTGTTTTTCCGGTAGCATTACCACAGGTTGATAATGCGACAGAAAGGGGCTCCCTTCCATTTGGTAAATTACCGCAGGCAATGCTGGCTCAGGTAAGTAGGGGTTTAGACTCTCCAGTTCAATCTGTTGGATACGCATTGGCCAATCCGTGCCAGGTTCCAAGTTTTGTCCCAACCTGAAGCTACCAAATGAGGTTCTGAGCACTCCTCGCACAGACAATTGTGCCGGAATCGTGATCTCAGGTAACTCAGTGCGGTTCTGTGCCGCCTCTACCCAGCCCAGATTCACCAGTACAGGCGGATCAAAGCGATTAAATTGCACCGGAATAATCACATCATAACCAATCCGGCCCTGCACAATTTTGTTGTCCTGTAACCATACCATCGGAGAAAGCCAGCGTCCTTCGTCGGCAAATTGCACCAGGTCCATATCCTGCAAAGGGTGCTGGCGTAGTTGCAGCCAGTCCAATGGGCCTTCCGCTTGCCAACTGGCCAGTTGTTGCAGCTGAGTGGCTTTTTCGCTGGCACGGCTTAGCTGCCAGCAGCCAAGCTTGATTAAAACGGCAAATACCGTCAAAGTGATTAACAACCAGACGGGATGCACCCGCACAGCGGCCCCTGCAACATTAAAATGCATCACACCAATCCAGGAGATCAAACATTATGTGGTTAAAGCTTGTCATCATCGCACTACTGCTCTTTATTGTATTTAATTTATTCCGTGCGCTCTTTACGATGTTGCGTAGTGACCCCGGCACTGTCCGTATGAGTCAGTTTTTAGGCAAACGGGTGCTGTTCTCTGCCCTGGTTTTGGTACTCATTCTGCTAGCCATGGCCACCGGCATCATTACCCCCAACCCTCGCCCCTATTGAGTTGACAATGGCTGGGGTCTGCACCCCAGCGGCTCACAACACATACACCAGACAGAACACAATTAACCAAACCACATCGACAAAGTGCCAGTACCAGGCACCCGCCTGGAAGGCAAAATGTTTTTCCGGTGTGAAATGTCCTTTTATCACCCGCATCAACACAAAGAACAGGATCAAAGCACCTAGCAATACATGCATGCCGTGAAAACCCGTCAGTAAGAAGAAGGTGTTGCCGTAAACGCCGGAATCAAAGCGCAACCCCAGATCGCGATAGGCATGCACGTATTCATAGCCTTGCAGACAAAGAAAGATCATCCCCAGGATCAGGGTAATAGCCAACATACCAGTCAGTTGACTACGCTTATTCTGCTCTAACCCGGTATGAGCAAAGTGCAGGGTAATGGATGAAACCACCAGAATCACCGTATTGATAGCAGGCAAGCCCCAGCCCATGGCCTGAGTTTCCGTACCACCCGGCGTGGTCAGAAGAGGCCAGACAGCCTCAAAACCTGGCCACAAAATAGCACCGGTCATTTCGTTGTTGCTGGCGCCACCCAACCAGGGCACGGCAATAAAACGGGCGTAAAACAAAGCACCGATTAAAGCCGCAAAAAACATAATTTCGGACACGATGAACCAGCTCATGCCCTGCTTAAAAGAACGATCCATCTGCGGACTGTAAAGCCCTGCCATCGACTCATCCACCACATTTTTAAACCAGCCATACAGCATCACAAATAAAATTGCGATGCCAAACAAAAGCATATAACCGCCCCAGCCACTCTGGTCTTTGCTCATATCAATGACAAAAAAGCCCGCGCCAAGCGCAATAAAGAACAAAGCAATGGCGCCAACCAGCGGCCAGGGACTTTGATCGGGCACATAATATTTTTGGTAGCCTTCGTTATTCATTGTTATTCCCCAAATTCTGTTGCAGTGTCCTGGCCGCTGTCCTGCCACTGGCTGGTAACATCGTACAGGGTATAAGACAGCGTAATGGTACTAAACTGTGCTGGCAGCGCCGGATCGACATAAAACTGAAGTGGCATCAACATGTCGTTGCCACCGGCCAGGTACTGCTGGGTAAAGCAGAAACACTCTATTTTATGAAAGAACAGTGCTGCCTGACCCGGCGATACTGACGGTACGGCCTGGCCAACTATGGCCCGACCGGTTGGGTTCTCGGCCAGATAGTTCATAATATGGATCTCGCCCGGGTGCACCCGCATCCGGCGTACTTCCGGTTTGAAAATCCACGGCATTTGCTGATTGGGCCGGGCGATAAACTCAATGGTGATCTCCCGGCTGGTGTCAATAATGGCCGCTTCTGCCGATACCGGCTCGGACGCCGTTTTGCCATTGATGCCGGTGATGTCACAAAATACATCGTACAACGGCACCAGGGCATAACCGAACGCAAACATGGCGACCACCAACAAGCTAAGCTTGCCAATCAGGGTGCTGTGCTTCGCATTCATCACCGCCTCCTACTTGATCTCTGGTGGGGTATCAAAGGTATGGTAAGGTGCCGGTGACGGTACTTCCCACTCCAGCCCTTCGGCTCCTTCCCAGGGCTTAGCCGGTGCTTTTTCACCACCGCGCGCGCACTTGATCACCACCCACAGGAAGATCAACTGCGACAGACCAAACAAGAAACCACCAACGCTGACAAAGGCATTGAAGTCAGCAAATTGCAGCGCATAGTCCGGAATACGACGCGGCATACCTGCCAGGCCAACAAAATGCATCGGGAAGAACAACAGATTGACCGAAATCAACGAGCACCAGAAATGCAGCTGGCCCAGCTTCTCATCGTACATATGGCCAGTCCATTTCGGCAGCCAGTAATAGACGGCTGCTACGATGGAGAACACCGCACCGGACACCAGCACGTAATGGAAGTGCGCCACCACAAAGTAGGTATCATGGTACTGGAAATCAGCCGGGGTAATTGCCAGCATCACGCCAGATAAGCCGCCGATGGTAAAGAGCACAATAAAGGCCAGCGCAAACATCATCGGCACTTCAAAAGTCATAGCACCGCGCCACATGGTAGCCACCCAGTTAAACACCTTCACCCCGGTGGGTACGGCAATCAACATGGTGGTGTACATAAAGAACAGCGTCGCGAACACCGGCATACCGGTAGTAAACATATGGTGCGCCCAAACCAGAAACGACAAGATGGCAATACTGGCAGTGGCATAGACCATAGAAGCATAACCAAACAGTTTCTTACGGGCAAAGGTAGGTACAATGGCTGAAACAATACCAAAGGCCGGCAAAATCATGATGTACACTTCCGGGTGACCAAAGAACCAGAAAATATGTTGGAACAACACCGGATCACCACCACCGGCCGCATCAAAGAAACTGGTGGCAAAGTATTTATCAGTCAGCACCATGGTGACCACACCGGCCAGTACCGGCATTACCATAATCAGCAGAAAGGCGGTGATGAGCCAGGTCCAGACAAACAATGGCAGCTTCATCCAGGTCATGCCCGGTGCCCGCATATTGACGATAGTGACAATGACGTTGATGGCCCCCATAATGGATGAGATTCCCATAATGTGTACCGAAAACACAAACAACGCAGTACTATCATTGCTGTAAGTGGTGGATAAAGGTGCGTAGAAGGTCCAGCCAAAGTCCGGGCCACCGCCAGGCAGAAACATCGAGATAATCAGGATCAAAAAGGCAAACGGCAGGATCCAAAAGCTCCAGTTATTCATTCGTGGCAGCGCCATATCCGGTGCCCCAATCATCATCGGGATCATCCAGTTCGCCAGGCCGGTAAAGGCTGGCATCACAGCACCGAACACCATGATCAAACCATGCATGGTGGTCATTTGATTAAAGAATTGCGGGTCGACAAATTGCAAGCCTGGCTGGAACAGCTCCAGCCGGATCACCATGGCCATAGCGCCGCCCAGGAAAAACATCGCCAGGGCAAACATCAGGTAGAGACTGCCGATATCTTTATGGTTGGTGGTAAACAGCCAGCGTTTTATGCCCGTTGGCTTGTGATCGTGATGCGCATCATGCTGATCTGCAGTAGTTACTGTGCTCATGCTTTACTCCCCTTTGCCCTGCATGTACTCATAGACTTCAACCGCCTGCACCACATCGCCGGTATCATTGCCCCAGGCGTTTCGGGTGTAGGTGATGACGGAGGTCAGCTCACGCAAACTCAGCTGACGGGCAAAAGATGCCATCGAGGTACCAGGCCGGCCATCCACCATCACTTTGATATGCTCAGCGCGATCTTCCGTGGTGACGCGATTGGCTTTTAGCGCCGGGAACATGGGAGGTAAGCCTTCTCCGCTTGGCTGATGACAGGCAGCGCAATGCGCCAGATACACCCGTTCACCCAACGCCATTTGCTCATCAATGTCCATCCGCAGTGCCAGCAAACGTTGCTCTTCTTCACGGATAGCAGCAATCCGGGCTTCTTCTTGTTCCACCCAGATGGCAAAGTCTTCAGGTTCCTTGGCGATCACCACAATCGGCATAAAACCATGGTCCATACCGCACAGCTCGGCACACTGGCCACGGTAAATACCGGGTTCATTCACCATGGTCCAGGCTTCGTTAATAAAGCCTGGATTGGTGTCTTTTTTAATCGCGAAAGCAGGCACCCACCAGGAATGAATCACATCATCGGAAGTCATTAAAAAGCGGATTTTCTTGCCGGTCGGTATCACCAGCGGCCTATCGACTTCCAGCAGGTAATTATCACCTTTTGGCAAGCGGCCTTCTATCTGACCACGTGGGGTTGCCAGAATGGAGAAGTAATCGATGTTGTAATCCAGATACTCGTAATGCCAACGCCACTGCGAGCCTGTGATCAATACCGTGACATCGGAGTCACTGGTATCCTCCATCGCAATCAGTACCTTGGTGGCAGGAATAGCCATCACGATCAGGATCAGCACCGGGATCGCTGTCCAGATAATTTCCACTTTGGTACTTTCATGAAAGGTTGCGGGCTCTACGCCACGGGATTTCCGATGCAGGATAATGGATACAAACATCGCGGTGAATACTACCAGACCAATAGCGCAGCAGATCCAGAAAATCGTCATATGCAAGTCATAGACTCGCTGACTGATATCGGTTACTCCAGGGGTCATGTTAAACTGAGATCCAGTTGCATGAGCCTGGCCTGCCAACAACAAGGCCGGTAGCGACCAACGCCAACTTCTCGTTTTCGCCACGTTTACTTCTCCTCTGACATTTTGCAAAAAGCAAACTGCCGAAACGAAGCACACAGTACTACCCTAATCCATGCCGACATTTCGCAATTGCTGATTTGAATTTATTGTAATTATTTATCGCAACGCTTTGACACAACCAGCCAGGGATTGACAACTATCAAAGTTTTACGGAACAGGTGCTGTCCCTTTTTGGGTACTTATTTTTTCACCAGTTCTTGCCTAAGAATTATCCAAATCGTGCTCAGTGTAAACCCCTAAATAGCAAAAGCGCCGGCAAAACCAAGTGGTCGTACCAGCGCTCTTTCTATTTTTTGCTTCAGTAGTTTAGCGAAGAAGCAGTGCCAGGCTTATAGCCAGCTGCCATTGCGGATCACACCTACAGCCAAGCCTTCTATCTGAAACTCTTGCTGGCTGAGGTCAACTTGAATCACTTCGAAATCCTGATTCTCGGGATGCAATAAGACCATACTGCCCTGGCGTTCAAAGCGCTTTACTGTCACTTCATCATCGACCCGGGCCACCACCACCTGACGCTGCTCCGCGCGGCTGGTTTTATGGACTGCCAGGAGATCACCATCCAAAATACCGATATCCTGCATGCTCATGCCTTGAACCCGCAACAGGAAATCAGCATGAGGTTTGAACAGGTGCGCGTCCAGCTGATAATGATCCTGGATATTTTCTGCCGCCAGAATAGGCTGGCCGGCAGCGACCTTGCCAATCAGTGGCAAGCCTAGTTGTTCAGGTGCAGCATCGTCCTCTTCGATAATACGCAAACCCCGGGAAGTACCGGGCAACATTTCAATCACCCCTTTACGCGCCAGCGCTTTTAAATGCTCTTCGGCCGCATTGGCTGATTTAAAACCCAGTTGGCGGGCAATCTCTGCCCGGGTTGGTGGCATCCCGGTTTCAGCCTGGTAATCACGCAGTAACTGTAAAATTTCGGCCTGGCGTGCAGTAAGTGGTCTCATAATGCTGGCTACCTGTACAGTAAATACTGTCAGTATATACAGCATTTCAGCAAATGCCAAGTCGAAACAGCCAGCACTGCCGCCTCTGGTTTAGCCATGCTAAAATAGCGGTTTTATCTGGACGGAAGCTCGCTATGTTGCTGCGATTAAAGTGGCTCGCATCTCTACTGAAATGGCCATTGCGCCCTTTTGTGCGTTTTAAATTGTTGCCGGCCGATCCTGTTGCCGACTTGCAGTTGGATACCAAGCGGCCGATTTTTTATATTTGTCATACCGAGTCAGCCAGTGACCTGGCAACGCTGCGTCGGGTCTGTCAACAGCTGCAATTGCCTGATCCCCTTAGCACGGTGAAGCTGGGTTCTAAGCGTCATGCTCGCATTTTGTTTTTGGAGAAACCGCATCAGTTGCTGGGTGGTCGCCGCCAAACCACCGCCTTACAACAAGGACTGGCCTTGCTAGAAGCCCACCAACAGCAAGACGAGTTGAATGCCCAGCTGATCCCTGCTGCCATTCTATGGGGTCGTACTCCAGGCAAAGAAAACAGCATCAAGTGGCTGCTCGGTGAGGCCCATTCACCCAACTGGCTGGCAAAACTTTTAATCGTTCTGATTTCCGGCCGCCATACTTTGATCCGCTTTAGTCCACCGGTTCAGTTGCAACAGATGGCAGCACAATTTGGTGCTAACCCGGTGGTTGCGCGCAAGCTGTTGCGGATGTCACGCATTCACTTTTACCGGCAGCGGCTGGCAGCCACCGGCCCACGGTTGATGAGCCGCACACAACTGCAACACGCCATTCTGGCGCAACCAGCGGTGAAAAAGGCCATTGCCGATGAAGCGAAAACCCGTCAGATAACAACCGAAAAAGCCAGACAACATGCCCGTAAGTTACTGCTGGAAATTGCCGCTGATTACCGTGAATCAACCCTCAGGGTGGGCGACAGAGTCCTGAGCTGGTTATGGCACAAGCTTTATCATGGCCTGAAGATTCATCATAGCAAGCAGTTGCAGGAGCTGGCGCAAAAAGGCCATGAAATTGTCTATGTGCCTTGCCATCGCAGTCATATGGATTACCTGCTGCTGAGCTATGTTATTTATCATCAAGGCTTAGTACCACCGCATATTGCGGCCGGTGTGAATCTGAACTTTTGGCCAGCCGGCCCTATCTTTCGCCGTGGTGGCGCTTTTTTTATCCGGCGCAGTTTTAGCGGCGATAAGCTCTACTCCACCGTATTTCGTGAGTACCTGAGCCAATTGTTTAACAAAGGGTACGCGGTAAAGTTTTACCCGGAAGGTGGCCGTAGCAGAACAGGCCGGTTGCTGACCCCAAAAACCGGCATGCTGGCCATGACGGTGCAAACCCTGCTGCAAGGCACCGATCGGCCTATCACGCTGGTGCCGGTGTATCTGGGTTACGAACATGTGATGGAAGTGAATACCTACCTGAGCGAACTAAAAGGTTCAGCCAAACAAAAAGAGTCGGTATTTGGTGTCTTTAAAGCCATTCGTAAACTGCGTAATTACGGCTTTGGCTACATCAACTTCGCTGAGCCGATTTCATTAAATACTTATCTCTCCGAACGGGTACCCGACTGGAAGCGCCTGCGCGAATACAGCACTGTGCCTAAACCTGCCTGGTTAGGAAGCGTGGTGGATGAGCTGGCGGCCGACATTATGGTGCACATCAACCAGTCTGCAGCCTTGAATGCTATCAATCTGATTGCCTTGGTACTGCTGGCTACCCGCCATAAAGCCTTGGCTCGCTCTGAACTGGAGCAGCAATTAGAGCTTTATATCCGGCTGCAGCAATGCTTACCCTACCATAGCCGCATCAGCCTGCCAGAGCACAGTGCTGCCGACATGATCGAGCACGCCCTTGCCCTTGGCAAAATTCAGCAAAGCAGTGATCATTTTGGTCAGATCATCACGCTGGAGCCGGAGCAGGCGATCTTGTTAAGTTACTTCCGTAACAACATCATTCACTTATTTATTTTGCCTGCCATACTGGCATCGGCTCTGCTGCGACAACGGGATCTGAGTGGGCAACAACTAGCCGAAACCATGGCATTGCTTTACCCTTTGCTGGCTACCGAGCTCTACCTGAAAACAGAACACAGTGCTTTATCCGACCCATTGCTCGATTTTATGGCAAAAGCCGGCTTGATTGAGCAACCCGAGCAAGGACCCAGGCCTGTACCACAGCAAGACGCCGGCTATCGCCAACTCGGCCTGCTGGCAGGCATCGCCACAGATACCTTGCAACGTTATGCCATTGTGCTGAACCTGTTGCAACAAAGCTCAGGCTGGCAGCGTGCGCAGCTGGAACAACAAAGCCAGGCCTTGGCCGGCAGGCTACTAACTCTGCACGGCATCACAGCACCGGAGTATCTGGATAAACAGTTATTTGCCACCTTAATGAAGGCACTGCGTAAAGCGCAGCACCTGCAGATTGCCGATGATGGCAGCTTGCACGGCACCAACAGCCTGCGCCTGCTGACCGACACAGTCAATGCCATGCTGCATTCGGATGTGTTGCAAAGCATTCAGCGTCTGGTGCATAGCTGTGCCAACGGGCAGTGTCAGCCAGCCCTTTAGGCTGGCTTTGCAGTAACCGGATACTGACGAATCACTCCTTCCTGCATGGTCGAAGCCACCAGACGGCCGGCACGGTCATAGAACTGGCCGCGCACCAGGCCCCGGCCACCCGAGGCGCTTGGGCTATCCACCGCATACAGCAGCCAGTCGTCAAAGCGAAAATCCTGATGAAACCACATGGCATGATCGATGGTGGCCACCTGCATATTCGGCGCCATAAAGGAATGACCATGCGGTTGCAGCGCCGTAGGCAGGAAGTTAAAGTCCGATGCATAAGCCAGCAAGTACTTGTGTATCCGCAAGTCGTCCGGCATGGTGCCATTGGCTTTGAACCAGACATAGCGCTTAGGGGCACTGTGCTTAGGCTCGAACGGGTTCTGAAAATCAACCGGCCGCATTTCAATCGGTTTTTCACAAATAAACTTGCTACGAAGCGCAGCAGGAATTTTATCAGCATGTTGCTGGTAAAAGTCCAAATCCGATACCAGCTCATCGGGTCCCGGTACTTCCGGCATTGTATCCTGATGCTCGAAACCACTCTCCTCGCGCTGGAAAGAGGCGGTCAGGTAAAAAATAGCCTTGCCAAACTGAATAGCCCGCACCCGACGTGTGCTAAAGCTTTTGCCATCACGGATATTCTCCACTTCGTAGACGATGGGCTTGCTGGCATCACCCGGCCGCAAGAAATAGGAATGAAACGAGTGCACTTTGCGATCTTCTTCGATGGTTGCCTTGGCTGCCGACAAGGCCTGCCCCATCACCTGGCCACCAAATACGGCTTTAAAACCCAAATCCTGGCTCTGCCCACGATAGAGCCCTAGCTCGATGGGTTCCAGCTTCAGTAACGACAACAACTTATCCAATACCTGACTCATAGCAACCTGCATTTTGCTTTAACAACCTGAACGATGGCGCTAGTATAGCAATAAATTCCAAGACGGAAGCATTCACCTGATGGCATATTGGCTCTTTAAAACCGAACCGGAAGAACTCAGTATTGACGATTTGGCGGCAGAGCCAGCACGTAGTTTTGTCTGGGATGGTGTGCGCAACTATCAGGCCCGCAACTTTTTGCGCGACCAGGTGCAACTCAATGATTTGGTATTTATTTATCATTCCAGTTGCCAGCCCCCCGGCATAGCGGGTATTGCCCGTATCAGCCGAGCTGCCTATCCGGATCCTGCCCAGTTTGAGCCAACCAGTCCGTACTTTGATGCCAAAGCCAAACCTGAAGCTCCACGCTGGATAGCAGTGGATGTTCAGTTCACACAAAAGTTTGCCCGGTTTGTGCCACTCGACAAGTTGAAAAAAAGCAGTACACTGATTGAGATGCCATTGGTCCGAAAAGGCAACCGTTTATCGGTCATGCCAGTGACAGCAGCGCAGTGGCAGTTTATTGTTAGCCTGACGACTTAGTCCAATCAGGACTGTAACTTTTCGACGCAACTGGAAAATAAGGTGTTCAATCATGCAGACTGCTCTTATTGAAAGGCGCCAGTCGAACAGGGAAACGCAGCAAATCTGGGACGAACTTAATCTGGCCCAAAAATTCTCGGTCGCCGAATTACAGCGGTACGGTTACCAACTTGCTTTTGTCCGGCACTCCACCACCGGTAATCTGGCCGTACTGTTGGCCGGCAATCGGATCGCCGCCATCGATCAGGACGGCGAAATTGATACTGAGCCGAAAATTTCCGTGCGGCATTAAAAAAACAGCAGCCTGAGCTGCTGTTTTTTTATGTGCGTCAGTTCTGACGCTTTTCTGCGATGTACTGATGAATTTGTTGCTCCAGTACCTGCAGTGGCACACTGCCATTTTTCAGCACCTGATGGTGAAATTCACGTACATCAAAGCCGGCACCCAGTGCTTGCTCTGCTTCCTGACGCAAACGGCGAATGGTCAACTCACCCAGCTTGTAGGACAGCGCCTGACCAGGCCAACTGATGTAGCGATCAATTTCCGTCACCACATTGTGCATCGACAAAGCGCTGTTGCTGGCCAAAAAGTCGATCGCCTCTTGCCGGCTCCAGCCTTTGGCATGCAAGCCGGTATCCACCACTAAGCGCACCGCCCGCCACATTTCAAAGGACAGCCGGCCAAAGTTGTCGTATGGGTTTTGGTAAAAGCCCATCTCCAGACCAAGGTACTCCGCATACAGGCCCCAACCTTCACCAAATGCCGAGGTGTAAAAGCTTCGGCGGTAATCCGGCAACTGCGCCATTTCCTGCGATAGTGCAATTTGCAAATGATGGCCTGGAACTGCTTCATGCAGTGTCAGGGCTTCCATTTCATACAAAGGCCGGCGATTGAGCGCATAGGTATTGACCCAGTAGTAACCGGCATCCCGATCGGTATTAGCACTTAAATAACGACCTGTGGTGTATTTGGGTGCAATCTCATCTGGTACCGGTGCTACGCCGTATGGGGTTCTGGGCAACGTCTCACGCAGAAAAAACCGGGGCAAGGCAGCATCGGCTTTCTTCGACAGGTAAGCCGCATAATGCATTAGTTGCTGTGGGCTTTCGGCGTAGAATTTTGGATCGGTCCGTAAATAATTTACAAAATCGGCAAAACTTCCTTCAAAACCCAGAGAATCGATTACCTGCTGCATTTCAGCCCGGATACGAGCCACCTCGTCCAGACCGATCTGATGAATTTCTGCCGGTGTCAGCTGCAAAGTAGTGTAATGTTCTAACCGGTTTTGATAGTACGCATGGCCATCGGGCAGTTCACTGGCACCGATGCTTTGACGGGCATTGGGATAATACTCGCCCACAAAAAAGTCATAAAACGCCTGATAACTCGGATTCACCGCTTGCTGGATCAATACTTTGGCGCGCTCGGTCAGTTGCTGCCAGTCGGCATTAGCAATCCCTTCTGGCTGACGCCGGAATGGCGTATAAAACACATTGTCTTCTGCGCGCTCGGTCACATAGGCAATGATACTTTGTTCAAAACCACCGAGTACCTGTTGTGGCTGTGTCATGCCATCGGCCAGGCCCTGCCGCATCCAATCCATTTGCTGCTGAAAATACCGCGGCATCTGCTCTAGCTGACTCAGATAATTCTCGAAATCACTGTGCTGACGGAACCCACCCCGCTGCGCCATAAACGCCAGGCTATTGTGAAAACCAGACTCTGCAGTTAACGGCATGCGGTGAGCACCAAAGCGATACTGATCGTAGCTATTGGCCAACCGGTAGCGCAAAATGGCATGATTGATCTGATTTTGCTCAGACAAGGCCGATACATCTATTGCATCCAGCTGCGCCAGCCAGTCCTGCCGCTCGGCAGCCATCGCAGCCAGGTGGCTGGCAGATAGATCAGCCAGCGAACCAGCCACCGGTCTGCTGCGTTGCTGTTCCGCTTGCCATAACTCGGTAGCAAAAGTATCGAAAGTGGTATCCTGAAGTACAGGAATGGATGACGGGCTGGCACAGCCAAGCAGCATATAAGTAGCCGCACCCAAAATCATAAATCGCATGGTGTTCCCTCAACGTCGGTGTTGTTGCCAAATTCTAACCCGACTGTTACAGAAGTCCAGCAGCTACTAACGCTTCCACCGGTCCGTTAAACGCATTTCAACTGCCTTTAGCAATGACTGCTCACCGGCTTTGGAAGATTCCGGACTGAGCGTTAAAAAAAACTTGGCGAACGCAGCTGAAGCCGTTATGTTATAGGAAATTACAAGCGATACGTATTGCTTTGCCTGGCAAAACAACAGATCGCCTGGTTCTTGCTCTATCGAAGCAGAACTAGGTTTCATCAAGTATCCAAACGGAGTTCACCTTGTCATGATGTATAATGACCCGGTTGCCCTGGCGCGCGAAAAATCGTCTCAGGCAGCGGCTTTCCTGTTAAGGCACAATTTAGCGCCGCACCCGGTCAACTATACCGTCAGCTACGAAT
Organism: Alkalimonas sp. NCh-2; assembly: GCF_039631345.1. Taxonomy (NCBI): domain Bacteria; kingdom Pseudomonadati; phylum Pseudomonadota; class Gammaproteobacteria; genus Alkalimonas; species Alkalimonas sp. NCh-2. The sequence continues at coordinate 105,845 of NZ_JBDIUV010000004.1, read as the reverse complement.
ACAGCAGTGGTCAAAATGCTGGCTTGTGTCAGGCCATTGAGCAACGTGTTTCAGCTAAACTGCATTTTGATGACTTCATAATGGCTGAGTTTTACAGTCACTGGATTGAAAAATCCCCGCAACAGAACGAGCAACTGGTGCAGCGGGTAAGTGGTATGGTCAGTCGGCTGTCTGGTTGCACCAATCAGGCTCAGGAAGCGGCCAGCGATTATCTGGAACTGCTTGATCATCATCTGCCGGAATTAAGCAGCCAGGACCCAGCCCTTAAGTTAAATATGCTTCAGCTTATTGAAGCAACAGAAAAAATACGACTCAGTCACAAGCAGCTTTATCAACAACTGGATCATGCCAGTCAACAAAGCCAACAGCTACGCACTGAACTAAAGAAAATGAAGCAACAACGGTTGCTTGACCCCCTTACCGGCCTGTACAACCGATTGGCCATGCAAGAGCATCTGGAGCTTTGGCTTAGTGAGCAACCAGAACGACACATTGCAGCCATTGCTGTTGATCTGGATCATTTCCGCCAGTTTAACCGGGATTATGGCGATACCATCGGTGATGTCATTCTGAGTAAGGTGGCACGCAAAGTACGCAGCTATGTGCAAGACAGTGGTTTGCCGGTACGAGCAGGTGGGGAAGAGTTTTTAATTTTGCTACCGGATGTCGATTTACGTACGGCCAGTGAAATTGCTGAACAGGTACGAAAAGGGGTCGAAAAGCTGCGCTTTGTCTCGTCACGCAATAAGAAAACGCTGCCCAAAATCACTATTTCACTGGGAGTGTCCTTGTTTCAGGCAAAAGAGAACTGGCAACAGTTCCTGGCTCGCACCAACCAGATAGTGCAGTTGGCAAAACACCGGGGCCGTAACCAGGTCGCAACCGAGGTCATGCTGCAAACGATTTAAGCATCGCTGCCGGATCCGTTGGCGTCTTAGGGCCAGATCTTTTACACTAGCGGCTGAATTGATTTGCAAGGTTCTGACATGTCTGACCGCACTCCTAAAACCACTCATTTTGGCTACAAAACCGTGGCAGAAGACGACAAGGTCTCTTTAGTTGCCAATGTGTTTCATTCAGTAGCCGCCAAGTACGATGTCATGAATGATATGATGTCCTTTGGCATTCACCGGCTCTGGAAGCGCTTTACCATTGATTGCAGCGCCGTTCGGCCTGGCCAGAAAGTGCTGGATTTGGCCGGCGGCACAGGGGACTTAACCGCCCTGTTTTCCAAGCGGGTTGGCCCCAGCGGCAAAGTGATATTGGCCGATATCAATGCCTCGATGCTGGCAGTAGGCCGCGATAAACTGCGTGATCAAGGGCTGGTCGATAACATCGACTATGTGCAAGCCAATGCTGAAGCCCTGCCTTTTGCCGATAACAGTTTTGATATTATTACTATTGCCTTTGGCTTACGTAATGTTACCAATAAAGATGCAGCCCTGGCGTCAATGTTCCGGGTACTGAAGCCAGGTGGTCGTTTGCTGGTGCTGGAATTTTCCAAACCACAGTCCGAGCTGCTGAATAAAGCCTACGACTTTTATTCGTTCAATCTGTTGCCAAAAATGGGCCAACTGATTGCTGGCGATGCCGATAGTTATCAGTATCTGGCAGAGTCTATTCGCATGCATCCGGATCAGGACACCCTGCAACAGATGATGGAGCAAGCGGGCTTTGCTGAAGTCAGTTATCATAACCTGACAGGTGGCATTGTTGCGCTGCACCGGGGTTACAAGTTCTGATGCTGCGTTTGGGGCCACAACTGCTGTGCACTTTGGCTGAAAAAGCATTGGCTGAAATCATTGCAATGGATCCAGCAGCCATCACAAAGTTGCACCGGCTGGCAGGCCGCCAATTGGCCTTCCAATTGACCGAGTTCGACTGGCGCCTGGTGCTCACAGCCACCCGGCAAACTATCCTGCTGAATCTGCACGCAGAGCCTGTGGACTGTAGCATTCAAGCCGATTTGGTCAGCCTGCAGCAATTGCGCGATCCGAACCAGCTGACTCATTTAATCAAGCAAGAGGCCGTGCAGATTGAAGGTGACATCCAGGTAGCGCAACAATTCAGCAGCTTCTTTCAACAATTGCAACCCGATTGGGAGGCCAAAGCGGCCAGCTATCTTGGCGATGGCCTGACCCACAAATTGCAGCGACTGCTACAGCAACTCATTGCCTTGATTGGCGCCAAAAGTCGTGAGTTACAGCAAATGAGCCGTGAGCTGGTGCAAGATGAACTGCAACTGACACCCAGCAACTATGAACTTGAACAATTCAGTGCAGAGGTCAGCCAGTTGCATGCCAGGCTGGAGCAACTGCAATATCAACTGAAACAATGGCAGGAGTAACCGATGCGTATCGGTCGGTTTTATCAGATCCAAAAAACTTTATTGCAATACGGACTGGATGAGCTGGTTCCCAGTAAGCATCGTCCCTGGTATCTGCGCTTGCTTCGTAAAAGTGCGTTTTGGCTACGCAATCAGCACCCGGATGAGCCTCAGGGCGTTCGACTTCGGCTTGCCTTGCAAAGTCTGGGCCCTGTTTGGATCAAACTGGGACAGATGCTATCAACCCGTCGGGACTTGCTACCCGCCGATTGGGCCAATGAACTGGCTAAGCTACAAGATAAAGTAGCCCCCTTTCCTGGTGAACAAGCCCAGCAGTTGATTGAGCAGGCAATGGGCCTGCACGCCATTAACGACAAGTTCAGTGCCTTCTCATTGCAACCGCTGGCATCCGCTTCCATCGCACAAGTACATGCGGCCACCTTGAAGCAAGTGGATGGCCCTGATGCCGATGTGGTGATCAAAGTTATCCGCCCAGGCATACGCAGGCAAATCCTGGCAGATCTGTCCTTGATGGAAACAGCAGCCGAAGCTGCAGCACGCTTTTTGCCGGATGGTAAACGTTTCCGCCCTCGTGAAGTGGTCGCCGAATACCGCAAGACCATTCTGGATGAGCTGGATTTGCAACGCGAAGCAGCCAATGCCATTCAGTTGCGACGCAATTTTATGGACTCCGACTCGCTGTATATCCCCTATGTCTACAGCGATGACTGCCGAAGCAATGTGATGGTGATGGAGCGCATTTATGGCATTCCGGTCTCCGACATCACAGCCCTCGAGGCCCAGGGCACCGATATGGAGCTACTGGCCAAACGTGGTGTGGAGGTGTTCTTTACCCAGGTATTTCGCGACAGCTTTTTCCATGCGGATATGCATCCTGGCAATATCTTTGTCTCACGAGACCACCCGGAGAACCCAAAATACATTGGCATCGATTGCGGCATCGTCGGCACTTTGAACAGTGAAGACAAACGCTATCTGGCAGAAAATTTTGTTGCCTTCTTTAACCGGGATTACCGCAAAGTAGCTCAATTGCATCTGGACTCTGGCTGGGTGCCAGCTGACACCAATGTGGAAGAATTCGAAAGTGCCATCCGTACCGTCTGTGAGCCTATCTTTCAAAAGCCTCTGGCGGATATTTCGTTTGGTCATGTTCTGCTTAACCTCTTTAGTACAGCCCGGCGCTTTAATATGCAGGTACAACCACAGTTGGTATTGTTGCAAAAAACACTGTTGTACATTGAAGGCTTAGGCCGCCAGCTGTACCCACAGCTCGATTTATGGAAAACCGCCAAACCCTTCTTAGAGAACTGGTTACAGCAGCAGATAGGCCTGCCGGCGCTGTGGCGGCAAATTAAGGACAATGCCCCCTTTTGGGCTGAAAAGCTGCCGCAGATGCCCAGCTTATTGCATCGTGCCCTGGAACAGTTGCCAAGACAACAACAAGCTCTCAACGAGTTGGTCGCACAGCAACTCTTGCAGCGCCAGCAGCAGCACCGCCGTTTGCTGGCAACCATTGCTGCCGGCTCGCTGTTGATTGCCAGCTGCATTCTGCTTAGCTCGGGCAGCTTGCTCGCAACCGCATTAACCGCAACTGGTGCTTTATTTTTTGCTGCGAAAGCAGTATGGTCGTAACCTGAATTGAATACTGTGGTTTAAGGGCATTGATATGGGATTTGGTGGCATTAGTATCTGGCAATTATTGATTGTCCTGGCAATCATTGTGTTGCTGTTTGGTACCAAGAAATTACGTGGGATTGGCTCGGATTTGGGTTCCGCTGTCAAAGGGTTTCGTAACTCCGTAAAAGATGATGAAACACCTAAAGAGGATCCGGAGCAGCTGAGTAAACCTACGGAGCGTGAACAGGCTGACGCCACGAAAACCAAAGAGCGCGAAAAGCACTAAATGGGCTTCTGGGAACTGCTTGTTATTGCTGTTGTCGCCTTGTTGGTACTGGGCCCTGAGCGCTTGCCCGGAGCGATTCGCTCCGTCAGTCGTACCATCAACTCGGTGAAGCACTTTGGTCAGCAAATGCAAGCAGAGCTGAACGACAACCTGCGGGTCCATGAGCTGCATCAGAAACTAAAGCAGGCCGAGCAAAAAGGCTTTCTTGATTTAACCGATGATGAAAAAGCGGCAGTTGCTGAATTAAAGCAGGCTGCTGCCGATGTCAACAAAGCCAGCACGGCACCGAAAGAGAATACAACAGAGCATCATGACGACTCACGCCGAACCTGACAGTTTGTTGGGGCACCTGGTCGAACTGCGCAACCGATTATTGCGCTGCATTATTGCCGTATTGCTGGTTTTTGCCAGTCTGGCGTATTTTGCTGCCGATCTCTATGAGCTGCTGGCGATGCCTTTGATTGCCACCATGCCAGAAGGTAGCAGCATGATTGCAACCGACGTGGCTTCGCCTTTTTTCGCGCCCTTTAAGCTCACCTTTATGGTCGCCATTGCGCTGGCCATTCCGTATATCTTGTTTCAACTCTGGCAGTTTATTGCCCCGGCACTCTATCAGCAGGAGCGGCGATTGGTCGCACCTTTGGTGATATCCAGTACCCTGTTGTTTTATGGGGGTATTGCTTTTGCCTACTATGTGGTCTTTCCCATAGTATTTGCTTTTTTCAGCAGTTATGCCCCTGAGAGCATCACCATCGCTACCGATATCAGCAGCTACCTGAATTTTGTACTGAAGCTATTTTTTGCTTTTGGTATCGCTTTTGAGATACCGGTGGTGATTTTACTGCTTATTTGGTCTGGTACCACTACCCCCCAGGCGCTGGCTGCCAAACGCCCTTACATTGTTGTTGGGGCATTTATTGCCGGTATGCTGTTAACACCTCCGGATGTAATTTCACAAACATTACTGGCTATCCCTATGTGGATTTTATTCGAGTGTGGCTTACTGCTAGGTCGGTTCTACCAGCCCAAAGCCGAGTCAGACCAGGAGATCAACGATGAACGCTAAACAGCTCATGTTCCTGCTTGTTGCCCTTGCGCCACTATCCATTCCAGCCCAAGCTGCAGAATTAACCTTGCGTCAGGCTTTAGCCCAATGCCAGCAACAGCAGGATACCGCCTCACGCCTGCATTGCTATGATCAGTTGGCAAGCACGGCACAGCAGCCAGAGCAAAACACCACCAGGCAGTTTGCAGAGAACCCGCAGGGCGCCAACCTGCCTGAAACAACAAAAGCCTACGAGGCAGAGTTTGGCAGACAAACCCAACGGCCGGAAGAACAACTTGAGCGAATTTATGCGACAGTCACCGCAGTACGGCAGGATGCCCGCGGACATCGAGTGATCAGCTTCGATAACGGCCAGATCTGGCGGCAGAACTCAGTGGAACATTACCCGGTGGAAGAAGGCCAGGTCCACTTCATTCGTCGTGCCGCCTTAGGCTCGTTTATGCTGGGCAATGATAATAACAACCGTACCACGCGTGTGCGCAGGGTCAATTAAGCCATGAGCTGGTTTGATCTTGGTGTAAATCTGCTCAGCTCGCAATTTGATAGCGATCGAGAACAGGTGCTGGCACGTGCGCACCAGGCCGGTATCAGCAAGCTGTTACTGATTGCCTCAGATTTGACCGAGACAGCACACAATCAACACTGGTGCAGCCAACATACTGCCTGTGTCAGTACTGCCGGCGTCCATCCCCATCAGGCTGAGCACATTGCTGATGACTGGCTGGAACAGCTCCGGCAGTTGGTTGCACACCCAAGCGTCGTTGCCATCGGTGAGTGTGGCCTGGATTTTAACCGTAACTTCTCCAGCCAGTCAGCACAGGTCACGGTTTTTAGTGCTCAGCTGGCATTAGCACAAGAGCTTCAGTTGCCTGTCTATCTGCACGAACGCGATGCCTTTACCACACAAATAGCTCTGCTGAAAGAGCACCATGTCAGGCATGGCATCGCCCATTGCTTTACCGGCAACTCGGACCAACTGAAAGCGTATCTGGATTTAGGGCTCTATATTGGCATTACAGGCTGGCTCTGTGACGAGCGCCGTAATCAGGAATTGGTGGCTGCCTTACAGTATTTACCTCTGGACCGGATCTGTCTGGAAACTGATGCGCCTTATCTGCTGCCACGTACTTTGCAACCAAAACCCAAAAGCCGCCGCAATGAACCTGCTTTTTTGCTGGCTATCGCTCAGCAGGTGGCTAAGCTGAAAAATATTACGCTTGAACAACTGCAGCAGCATTGCTGGCACAACAGCCAGACTTTATTGCAACAAGCCGGAGGCGCTGAATGAGTCCGGTTGCCTGGACAGAGCCTGATATCTTGCTCGCGCTACTGCTAGGTGCGGTAGGCGGGCTGGTGGTGGTGGTGCCATGGCTTATCTGGCGTCATCGCCAGCATATTGAACGGCTGGCGGCAGAGCTGGAAAACACCATCTCAGAACGTACGCTGGAACTACAGATTACCTTGCAGGAACTGGCAGAGAAGAACCAGGAACTGGAAACACAAAGTACCACCGATGCGCTGTCAGGTGTTAAAAACCGGGCTTACTTTGACCGCAAAATCCAGGCCGAATTAAATCGTAGCCGTCGTGAACAGCGGCCACTAGCACTGATCTTGCTTGATATCGATTTTTTCAAACATGTGAATGATGAGTACGGCCACCTGGCAGGCGATCAGGTGATACGGCAAGTTGCAGGCTTTATTCAGAGCCAACTTAAGCGCTGCAGTGATCTGGTCTGTCGTTATGGTGGCGAGGAGTTCGCGTTGATCCTGCCCAACACCGATATCACGGGCGCTTTGCAGGTGGCAGAGCGGATTCGCAGCCAATTGGCAGCGAAGCCTTTGCCGGTACAGCAGCACCAACTTGCCATCACTATCAGTGCGGGTTGCTATGCGGCTGTTGCCAGCTCGGACAGCAGTATGGAGCTCTATATCCACAATGCCGACAAAGCCTTATATCAAGCGAAGAATTCAGGCCGTAATCAGGTTATCAGCTCACCTGCTGTGCTAAAGAGTATTACCAACACCACCGAACAAAAGGCTCCCAAACATGCCAAACCCTAATGACTTTCCATGGACCCGGATGCGCCGGATGCGTCAGGCTGATTTTAGCCGTCGGCTGATGGCAGAACACAGGCTAACTGTGGATGACTTGATTTACCCGGTTTTTGTGCTGGAAGGTGAGCAGCAGCGTGAAGCCATTGCCTCCATGCCGGGCATTGAACGCCTGAGTGTGGATCTGCTGGTCGAAGAAGCAAAACAGCTGGCTGCGCTGGGCATTCCTGCCATCGCGCTCTTCCCTGTTACACCAGCAGAAAAGAAATCGCTGCAGGCCGAAGAAGCCTGGAACCCGGATGGCTTGGCCCAGCGGGCAGTGCGGGCACTAAAAGCTGCCGTGCCGGAGCTTGGTGTGATTACTGATGTGGCACTGGACCCTTTCACCACTCATGGTCAGGATGGCATTATCGACGATAGTGGCTATGTGGTGAATGATGTCACCACCGAAGCTTTAGTGAAACAGGCACTGTCGCATGCCGAAGCCGGCGCCGATGTGGTAGCGCCATCGGATATGATGGATGGCCGCATTGGCGCGATTCGTGAGGCGCTGGAAGAAGCCGGTTTCGTCCATACCCGCATTCTGGCTTATTCCGCCAAATACGCTTCCAGCTACTATGGCCCCTTCCGCGATGCAGTTGGCTCTGCCGCTAACCTAAAGGGCGGTGATAAAAAGACCTACCAGATGGATCCGGCCAACAGCGATGAAGCCTTGCGCGAAGTGGCGTTGGATCTAACGGAGGGCGCCGATATGGTGATGGTGAAACCTGGTATGCCTTACTTAGACATAGTGCGGCGGGTCAAAGACGAATTTGGCGTCCCGACCTTTGCCTATCAGGTTAGCGGCGAGTACGCCATGCATATGGCTGCCATTCAAAACGGCTGGTTGGCAGAAAAGCCGGTCATTATGGAATCCCTACTGGCCTTTAAGCGGGCTGGTGCCGATGGCATCCTGACCTATTTCGCCAAAAAAGTTGCGGTTTGGCTGAAAGAAAGCGCGGTCTGAACAAGACCGCTCTACGCGATTAGTGAATGTTTAGCCTCTCCGCCTGGCATGCTTCACTGTCAGCCACAACAGTCCCAGCAACAGCATCCAGCCAGCAACCGCACCGCCACTGCCACCGCTGCGCTGCGCGACCCGGATGTCGGCAGGGCGATCTTTCAGTCGCTGTTCAAATTGCTTTAACTCTTGCTGCAGATTCATGGTCATGTCATCAATAGCCAACGCGAAGCCCTGACGACTGTCCTGCCGTAACTCAGCCGATAAGTTTACTGGGGTTGAGCGCCCTTTCACTTCGCTTTGACCCGGTGCGCGAAACAACAGGCGCTGACTGGCTATGTCATATACCACCGTATCCATCAGGGTGCTGGTATCATTTTTATCACCCTTAAACAGATAGGCTCCAACCAGGGTCCAATAGGTTAAAGACAGAGCGCTGTCGTGGGTAAACTGCACTTGGTCATAAGACACCAGCGCGATCACATCGATGCCATACATCGTCTTGATTTGATTTAAATTGGTAAAGCCACCTCTAGGTCTTAAGTAGGTGGTTGGAATGACTTCGATCGATTCGACATAGTCCAGTTGCCGGAAGCTGTTGGCGACCTGCTCAAGCAGTTCAGCTTTCATTGGAGCTGTCAGCTCACTGTAGCCACTGCCGGGGCGGCCAATCAATTCACCGCGTCGGTAGCTATGGTCTTCTGGTACAAAGGCAATACCAACCCGCAGTGGCAAGGTCAGCTCCGCCATACCCGGCTGAATCACTTCTTGTGCATCCGGATACAAAAAATCCACCACACTACTTCGGACCCCTTGTTGTTGCCCGGCACAGCCAGTAAGAAACACACAGCACAGCACCAAAAAGGTGTACGGATAAGATTTCATATTCAAGCACCATAGACATTAACTGAGCTTTTATAGCATGTAACTGAAGATGGCGACAAGCGGTGTAACATGGAGGTATCCGCTTTTTATAGTGCCCAGAGTGGGATTACAAAAACTTCTGCACATACCAGCAACTAGCCTGAACTGCCAATTGCTGTTGCTGTGCCCAGGCGAGGCCATGCCGAACCAGTTGCTCAGCCATACCCTGGCCACGCAGTGCATCCGGTACATAAGTGCGCCAGAAATCGACACTATCGCCAAGCAGTTGGTATTCCAGCAACGCTTCTTCGCCTTGTTGCACAATGCGAAAACGCTGCAGCTCGGGTTGGTGCTCAATGGCGTAGCGCATGTTAATTCCTCAGAGATTGACAAAAAATATGCTGCGGCCCGGCCGAGCCACCCAGGTACAACTGGCCACTGTCTGCAAAACCATGTTTTTGGTACAAACGAGCAGCTTGCTGATTGCGGCAATTAACAGTCAGAACCAGCCGCTGGAAGCCGGGGAAGTGCTGCTGACAATAGGCTGGCAGCTCACGCAAAACCGCTCCGGCGATGCCCCGCCCTTGTGCCGTCTGGTCAATAAAAAAACAACGCAACCCCAAATCCTTTGGCAACGCAAAGGCATGATAAGCACTGTAATGACTATCGAGCAAAAAGAAGCCCACTGCGTGTTGCTGATGACACACCAACTGGAAATGTTCACCTTCACGCTGTTGAGTGATCACGTCGCTAACAGGCAGAACAAAATCCTGCTGCGCCGACGCTACGCTCAACTGCCTGACTTCGGTTGGCACCGGCGTAGGGCAAGGACGCAGCGTGATGTTCACTGCAGCTCCAGCTCCCAACCAGCGGCCTGCTGGTATTGTACTTCCTGCTCCAGCTCGGCCCGCATCAGCGGGTGCTGATCGAGCCAGCCAGCGGGCAATTGCAGCACCAATTGCTCACCTTTACCGCTTAGAGTGACATTGGGCAGGGCTTCGTGCCGCCGGCGCATCGACAGCACCACGGCCAATCGCAGTATCCGCGTCAGTCGCACCGTTAGCAGCACCGAAGTCATGGTCTGTTTAGCAATCAGTTCCCGGTTGATATCGGCTCTGTGATTATGCACCAGCGCCATAAGCAGCTGCTGCTGGGCCCGGGTAAAACCGGGTAAATCGGAGTGGCTGATGATGTAAGCACCATGGTGATGGTGGTTTTTGTATTCTATCAACAGGCCCAGCTCATGCAAAAGTGCTGCACCATGCAGTAAACCCAGGCCATCAAACGCAGTCAGTGACCAGCGCGGGCTGAGTTGCTGTGCCAACGACTGAGCCATATCCGCCACCCGGTTGGCATGTTGCTGATCGATATGATAACGCACCATCAGGCTGGCCATGGTGCGGTGACGCACATCGCTTTCCTGCAGCTGAGGCAGCATGCTGTACAGCACGCCTTCACGCAAAGCACCACCCGATAAGGTCATGCCTTTGATACCCAGCGCACGGAACAAAGCAATCAAAATGGCAAGGCCCGATGGAAACACCTGCCGCCGCTCCTGCGCTAAACCAATCAGGCTCAGTTGATCCTGCCGACCACAGACCACCGCTTGCTGCATAATGGCTTCCAGTCGCTGCAAGGTAATGGTTTCATCCAGCCCCTGAGCAATCAGAATTTCCTGCATTGCTTGCACCGTGCCAGAAGCCCCCACTGCCACCTGCCAGCCCAACTCAGTAAATTCCGCCAGAATCGGCGCCAGCGTTTGCTCTGCAGCAGCAATAGCAGCATTGAAATTGTCTTCAGTCAGTAAGCCATCGGCAAAGTAAGCGTCCAGGAAGGTCACACAGCCCATATGCAGGCTGCTGAGTTTGAGTGGTTCAAAACCTTTGCCGATAATAATTTCCGTGCTGGCCCCACCAATATCAATGACCAGACGGTTTTGTTCGCAGTTGGAGGTGTGGGCCACGCCCAGATAGATAATGCGGGCTTCTTCTTCGCCGCTGATCACCCGGATAGGATGCCCTAAGATATGCTCGGCATCGTGCAAAAAGGTTTTGACGTTGCGGGCCAACCTTAAAGTAGCGGTGCCAACAATGCGGACATTTTGTGGCGGAATATCCTGCAAACGCTCGGCAAAAAGCGCCAGACACTCCCAGCCGCGCTTCATCGCCCGGCGGCTTAGCACAAGGTTTTCATTCAAACCGGCGGCCAGCCGAACTTTACGCTTGACCCGGCCTATCACCTGCACACTGCCGCCAACCACCTTGACCATCAGCATATGAAAGCTGTTGGAGCCAAGGTCGATGACGGCGTAGATATCCTGTTGATCTGAGCGGGCTGGCTCAGCGACTGCGTGGACGTCGGCTGGCATTTGAGCTGGATCCGCTGCGACCACGGTTACCACCCCCACTGCGTGCTGTGGTGGTTCGACGTCGAGCCCGAGGTTTGGGTGTCGTTAAATCGGTTAACAACGCATCCGGATCGTACTGGGTCACAGGCAACGGATGCCGGATGTAGTCTTCAATCGCCGTCAGGTTTAGCGCATAGCGCTCACAGGCAAAACTGATGGCTTTGCCACTTTCGCCCGCCCGGCCGGTACGACCAATACGGTGGACATAATCTTCGCAATCGTCCGGCAAATCGAAGTTGAAGACATGGCTCACTTTCGGAATATGCAGACCACGGGCGGCGACATCGGTTGCCACCAGAATATCCAGCTTGCCGCTGGTAAAGTCTTCCAGAATTTTCAGCCGTTTTTTCTGTACCACATCGCCGGTCAATAAACCTACCCGATGACCATCGGCCTCCAGCCAGGCATGGACGTTCTCACAGCTGTGCTTGGTGTTGGCAAAGACAATGGCTTTGTCCGGCCACTCTTCTTCCATCAGGGTAAGTAACAACTTCATTTTGTCCGGATCGGATGGATAAAACAGCTCTTCGCTGATGCGACTGGCCGTCATCTGATCCGGTTCAATGTGAATGTGCACCGGTTCGTTCATTTGCTCAAACGCCAGCTCCTGCACCTTGTAGGACAAAGTCGCCGAGAATAACAAGCTAAGGCGCTCGTTGGCCGGGGGCATCTGGCGGAATAAAAAGCGGATGTCTTTGATAAAGCCCAAATCGAACATCCGATCGGCTTCATCCAATACCACCACCTGAATTTGATCCAGCTGAAACAGGCCCTGCTTCTGATAGTCAATCAAGCGGCCAGTGGTGCCGATCAAAATATCGACGCCTTGTTCCAGCAACTGCCGTTGAGAATCATAGCCTTCGCCCCCATAAATCAGACCAAGGCGAAAACCAGCGCTTTTTGCCAGTGCCACCGCATCCTGATGGATCTGAACCGCCAGTTCGCGCGTAGGAGCCATAATGATAGCGCGCGGCTGACCCGAGCCTCTGGGCTCGTTGTTCAATAAGTAGTGAAAGGTGGCGGTTAAAAACGCCAGGGTTTTACCGGTTCCGGTCTGAGCCTGGCCGGCGATGTCTTTGCCCTGCAGCGCCAGGGGCAGACACTGCGCCTGGATTGGAGTACAATAACTGAAACCCAGACTGTTCAGTGCGTCCAGGATCTGTGGTGCCAATGCGAAATCGGCGAACTTGTGCGATGTTAAGTGTGTTTTATTCATACCAGCCTAGCATAACTGTTCGCCTTGCATTAGGAAACAGCCGCGTTTAAATTGATGACATTTTTTGCAGTCGATCTGCCCAGTTCAATAACGGAGACAATCAATGAGTGACCTGATTTTACATGTTTCAGACGATAGTTTTGAAACCGATGTACTGAACGCTGAACAACCTGTTTTAGTCGATTTTTGGGCTGAATGGTGTGGCCCTTGTAAAATGATCGCGCCCATTCTGGACGATGTAGCGGGTGAATATCAAGGAAAAGTCACCATTGCCAAGCTGAATATCGATCAAAACCCGAATACCTCGCCTAAATACGGCATTCGCGGCATTCCTACCTTGCTGTTATTTAAAAATGGTCAGGTTGCAGCGACCAAAGTGGGCGCCCTATCCAAAACGCAATTAAAAGAGTTTTTGGACAGCAATATCTGATAACTCAGCCATGCATTGCAGTTTACTTAGCTGAACTGCAATGCTGCTGACTTTTTATGCAATTTTTTCATGATAAAATATAGACGCCTGCAGTATCTCCTGCTATTGTTACCAGCAGTACAACACCCATGACCACGCTTGTCTGTCGAGTAGACCAACTCCAAACCTTTTCAAACCCGCTGATAAGCTAACAACCCTTATTTAGATCAACTAGAACCCATCAACTATGCATTTAACAGAATTAAAAAGTAAGCCAATCAATGAACTGGTGGAATTAGCCGAGTCCATGGGCTTAGACAGCATGGCTCGTCTGCGCAAGCAGGACATTATCTTTGCCATTTTAAAGTCCCATGCCAAAAAAGGTGAAGAAATCTACGGCGGTGGCGTACTGGAGATTCTGCAGGATGGCTTCGGCTTCTTGCGCTCTGGCGACAGCTCCTATCTGGCAGGCCCGGACGATATCTATGTATCCCCCAGCCAAATTCGTCGCTTCAATTTACGTACCGGTGACACCATCGATGGGCTGATCCGGCCGCCGAAAGAAGGTGAGCGCTATTTTGCCCTGCTGAAAGTCAGCGAAGTAAACTTTGGTAAACCCGAACACGCCCGCAATAAGATCCTGTTTGAAAACTTAACCCCGCTGCATGCCAATGACCGCCTGCGAATGGAGCGTGGCAACGGCAGTACTGAAGACATCACGGCCCGGGTACTGGATTTGGCTTCCCCCATCGGCCGGGGCCAGCGTGGTTTGATTGTGGCGCCACCCAAAGCCGGTAAAACCCTGCTGCTGCAAAACATCGCTCAGTCCATCGCCGCCAACCACCCGGAATGTGTGCTGATGGTGCTGTTGATTGACGAGCGGCCGGAAGAGGTCACGGAAATGCAGCGACTGGTCAAAGGCGAAGTGATTGCCTCTACCTTCGATGAACCTGCCAGCCGCCACGTGCAGGTCGCTGAGATGGTGATTGAAAAAGCCAAGCGCCTGGTTGAGCACAAAAAAGACGTTATTATTCTGCTCGATTCCATCACCCGCTTAGCCCGGGCTTACAACACCGTGATCCCAAGCTCAGGCAAGGTACTGACCGGTGGTGTCGATGCCAATGCGCTGCACAAACCAAAGCGTTTCTTTGGCGCCGCCCGTAATGTGGAAGAAGGCGGCAGCTTAACCATTATCGCTACTGCCCTGGTGGATACCGGCTCGAAGATGGACGAAGTCATCTACGAAGAGTTTAAAGGCACCGGCAACCTGGAGCTGCATCTGGCTCGTAAAATTGCTGAAAAGCGGATCTTCCCGGCTATTGATTTCAATCGCTCCGGTACCCGTCGTGAAGAGTTGATGGTGTCCCAGGAAGAACTGCAGAAAATGTGGATCCTGCGCAAAATTCTCAACCCAATGGATGAGGCAGATGCCATGGAGTTTTTAATCGACAAGCTGGGCATGACCAAGACCAACGACGAGTTCTTTGAGTCCATGAAGCGTCAGCGCAGCTAACAGCCTTCCGTAGCTCTAACAAGCCAGCCTGCAACCAGGCTGGCTTTTTTATTGCCTGCTTAGCCCAGACGCTGATGGATCAAAGGCATAGTGTCAACCGGCTCAGGCGCAATGGTGCAAGCAGCCAATACTTCATGCACCGCCTGCTCAGCATCCTGTCGGCTGGCTGCGTGCACCTGCAGCAGCGGCTGCCCTTGGGTGATCGGACTGCCCGCCGCACACATAGCACTAAAACCTACCGCAGGATTGATTTTTTGCTCCGGATGCGAACGACCACCACCTAAACGTACCACGGCCATCCCAAGCGCCACTGTATCGTTGATCCGCAGGTAGCCACTGGTCGGTGCCGGTACATCCAGCACCACCGGCGCCTGTGCCAGATGAGCCGCCGGCCGCTCCAGCAAATCCGTTGGCCCACCAAGTGCGGCCACCATTCGGGCAAAGTACTCCGCAGCTTTTCCACTGCTCAGGCTTTGTTCTAACGCATCCACAGCGCTGGCTTTGTCCTTCGCGACTCCGGTTAGCACCAACATCTCAGCACCCAGTGCCAGTGTTAGCTGATGCAAGCGCGGTTCGCGTTTTTTGCCCGTCAGATAATCCAGGGTTTCCAGTACTTCCAGTGCATTACCGGCTGTAAGGCCAAGGATCTGGTTCATATCGGTAATCAGCGCTGCCGTCGGGACCCCTGCGCCACAGGCGGTATCCACAATGCTGCAGGCCAATTCATGCGCATCTTCTGCTGTGGCCATAATGGCACCATTGCCAACTTTAACATCCATCACCAGCGCATCCAGCCCTTCCGATAACTTCTTTGATAAAATCGAAGCGGTTATCAACGGAATGGATTCCACTGTGGCTGTGACATCGCGAATGCCATACAAACGCCGATCGGCCGGTGCCAGCTCATCGGTCTGACCGACGATTAAACAGCCCAGCTCTGGCAGCAACTGGCGGATACGACTCAGCGACTGATTGCAGCTGTAACCTGGGATACTCTCCAGTTTATCGACTGTACCACCGGTATGGCCTAACCCACGGCCGGCAATGCTGGGCATAAAAACGCCACAGGCCGCCACCATAGGTGCCAGCATCAAAGTCACTTTATCGCCAACACCACCTGTGCTGTGTTTATCCACCACAGGACCATTCAGTTGGCCCTGCCAGTTCAGGCAGGAACCTGAGTCACGCATCGCCAGGGTAAGCGCCACTTTTTCATCCACCGACATGCCGTTCAGGTAAATCGCCATGGCCAGCGCGGCGGCCTGACTGTCGCTGAAACTGCCATCGGTTAAGCCTTTGGCAAACTGCTGAATATCGGCCTGGCTGAGTGCCTTGCCATCGCGTTTAATTTTAATAATTTCCTGAGGGATAGGCATGCCTTACTCCGTCGCTACTTTAGTGCTGTTTGCTAGATACATAGGGGTGAAGGCCTCTGGCAGCAGTTGCTGTACTGTCCAGCCTTGCAGCTGCTCTTTATGGTTGCTGCTGTAAATCATAGTGTCTGGCAAGAAAAACTCGGCAATCACCTGACGGCATATACCACAGGGCGGCGTTAACTGCTCTTGTGGGGTATAAACCATTAAAGCATCAAACTGGCGTACCCCTGCCACCACACCAGCGGCAATGGCGTTGCGCTCGGCACAGACAGTGCCCCCATAAGACGCATTTTCTACATTGCATCCCGTGTAGATTTGGCCACTGATGGCGCGTACTGCGACCCCCACTGGAAACTGGCTATAAGGGGCGTAAGCCTGTGCTGCCGCTGCTTTTGCTGCCTGATACAGGGGCTCAAGTTCAGACGTTATCGCTGTCATTTGTCATTCTCATTCAATCTGGCCATACCGACCCGGATCAACAGTTATGACGGCAAACCCTGCACAGATCAAGAGCAGAGGTTGAAATAGTGTTACTCTGTTAAACGAATTGCACGAATGCTGAGCGATGCCTGGCCGCCTGCGTCGTCGGTCAAATCCGGTACCAGATAAATGGCATTCACATGCGCTGCTACTATGCCATGATCGATGGATGTTGCAGGTGTCCAGTCCGGACGCTCAAAATCACTCAGAACCAGGGTAACTTGCCGCCAGTCGGTTGCCGCCGATAACACTGTCTGATAATGCGCATAGCTCTGATCGCCTTGCTCGCCATACTCCAGCTGCGATAACTTCACCACCAGATCGCTACTGCTGAGGTATTCCAGCGAGATGCTGCTGTAACCGCCCAAGCTGCCTGAAGGTAGATCATAAATCAGCTCGACCCAGGAGTTGTTTTGCTCATCAACCCGGGGGACACGGGTAAAGGCAATGCGGGCAATACCATCTTGCACCAGGTCACCATCGACAGCTGCCTTGCTGCCATGAGGATCGGTGGCGTAACGCCAGTCCAGTGCATCCAATTCACCCTTGACCGCAGAAGGAACTGCTGACCTGTCGCTGCAGCCAAGCAGCGCCAGCAATACCAACAACCCTAACCATTGATGTTTCATTCTTATCTCCTCGTCGTTAGTTCAAACCCATCCGCATCCAGATAAGCCGGGAATTTATCTTTAAACTGCTGCAATGCGGCTCCATCCAGCTCAGCTGCCAACACAGCCGCCCTATCAGCACCATCCACCAGCGACTGGCCCAAATAATCGAGCAGCAAGCTATCACCACTGTATTCAACACCATTGCCATCGCTGCCGATGCGGTTACAACCAATCACGTAGCACTGGTTTTCAATGGCGCGGGCTGCCAGCAGCGTGCGCCAGGCCAAGCGACGCGGTGCCGGCCAGTTAGCAACATAAATCAACACATCGTAATCATTCCGGTTTCGGCTAAATACCGGGAAACGCAGGTCGTAACAGATTTGCAGGCAAAAACGCAGCCCGCGCCAGGGTACAATCACCCGATCAGTACCAGCCTGGTAGGCATCATGCTCGCCCGCCATCCGAAACAGATGTTTCTTATCGTACTGAAAGTACTGCCCTTCAGGTGTAACAAAGTACAAACGGTTGTAGTACCTGCCCTGCTCTGTCACCGCCACCGAGCCACAAAGTGCCGCGCCGGATAACACCGCCTGCTGTTTCAGCCAGTTCAGGCTCTCCCCACCGGCCGGCTCGGCAACGGCGGCACTGTCCATCGAAAAGCCGGTGGTAAACATTTCCGGCAACACAATCAAATCCTGACCGCTCAAAGCTGCAATTTGCCCGGCTAACTGCTGCCGGTTGGCCTTGGGATCCTGCCAATGCAGGCTGCATTGGACTGCGGCAACCTTTACAGCTGGCATAACACCTCCGCTGCCTGGCGCAAAGTAGATTCGTCCTTCGCAAAACAAAACCGAATCAACCGCTGGGCCGGCGGTGCTTGATAAAACACACTCAGCGGGATTGCTGCTATCTTGTGATCGATAGTAAGCCTGCGACAAAATTCAACATCCGATAGATCGCTGATGGCACTGTAATCGGCCAGCTGAAAATAAGTCCCCTGTGCAGGCAGCAACTGCAAGCGGCTGTGGCTCAGTTGCGATGCAAAATAATCACGCTTGTGCTGGTAAAAGGCAGCTAAACCACTGACCTGCTCCGGGTGCTGCTGCAGCATGGTCGCTACCGCATATTGCGCTGGAGTAAAGCTGGAAAAAGTGACGTACTGATGTACTTTGCGAAACTCCGCCATCAGCGGTGCTGGCGCCACACAATACCCCAGCTTCCAGCCGGTGACATGAAAGGTTTTGCCAAAGGATGAGACTACCAGGCTGCGCGCTGCTAAGTCTGGAAAGCACAAGGCACTGAGTTGCGGCCGATGATCAAATACCATGTGTTCGTAGACTTCATCGCTCAGGCAATACAAACCATGCTGGCAAACCAGGTGCTGCAACTGCTGCCAGTCATCCGCGGTAAAAACCTGGCTGCTTGGATTATGCGGGCTATTGACGATAATCAGCCGGGTTTTATCGGTAATCGAGTCCGCCACTTGCTGCCAGTCGACCTGAAAATCAGGGGCCTTCAGAGCCAGGTGCACCGTGCTGCCACCAGCCAACTGTACAGCCGGGGCATAACTGTCGTAAGCGGGATCAAAAACGATCACCTCATCACCGGGGCGAACCAGTGCCTGGATGGCACAAAACAGCGCCTCGGTTGCACCAGATGTAACCGTGATCTGTTGCTCCGGGCATAGCTGCTGCCGGTAACAACGCGCAATCAGAGCGGCGATCTGCTGGCGCAGAACCAACACCCCAGCCATGGGTGCATACTGGTTCAGCCCCTGCTGGCTATATGCTGCCAGTTGCTGCAGCAAGAAAGGATCACAGCCAAAATCAGGAAAACCCTGTGACAGGTTGATCGCTTGCTGCTCAGCAGCCAACTGCGACATCTGACTAAAAATCGAGCTGCCCACTGCGGGCAGTTTGGATTGGAGGTTGGAGTACATAGTTTATCCTGACAGTGAACTATCCTTACCTTAACGCCTGCAGCAGGCTCGCTGCAACCGGCCAAAGCCGGCACTAAGCCGCACTGGTTGCCAAATTACTCAGGCATGCTATCATTTCAGCCCTATTTATGTATAGACATCTAAACGTCAGGGCGTTCAGGGGTGTAAGCTAATGAATCATACAACGCAGCAGGTACAACAATTAAATCCTTACGCGATCGCCTTGTGTGCTACTGGCCGCTGGATTGCCAGCCGTCACTGGGTGCCTGCTACTGGCGGTAACTTTTCCATACGCACTGCTGAACACAGTGCCCTGGTCACCGCATCCGGCAAAGATAAAGGCGAACTCAGCCCGCACGATCTGCTGCCAGTCAGTTGGGCAGAAGGCGAGCTGGTTTGCGCCGGTCAGCCTTCTGCAGAAACAGCATTGCACGCCCGGCTTTATCAACTGGATGATTCAATAAAAGCGGTGTTGCACACTCACTCGGTACAAGCCACCGTGTTTTCCCGGTTGATTCCAACCGAACAGCACACATTTACCGGCTACGAGATGCAAAAGGCCATTCGCGGTCAGCTCAGCCACGACCAGCCCTGCCCCCTGATTATTTTTGAGAATACTCAGGACATGCCAGCCCTTGCCGCTCAGGTCGCTACCAACTGGTCACAGGTGAAAGGCGCCTCGGCCTTACTGGTTCGCGGCCATGGTCTTTATGTTTGGGGCCAGAATCTGGATGAAGCAAAAAGACATTTAGAGGCCTGGGAATTTCTTATACACTGTGAGCTGGAACGAATTCGACTTACTGGATCTTTATGAAATACCGCGCCCTGATCACCGACATTGAAGGCACTACCACCCGTATCAGCTTTGTCACCGAGGTGTTGTTTCCCTATGCCGCAGAGCAGCTACCGGACTTTATCCGCCAGCGCAGTGAACAGGCCGAAGTAGCCTTGCAACTAAAGGCGGTCCGCCAGTTGATGAAGCAACCGGAAGCCAGCCTGAACGACATTATTGCCCAATTGCAGGCCTGGATCCGTGCTGATGAAAAAATCACGCCACTGAAAGCCCTGCAAGGCATGGTCTGGCGGCTCGGGTATCAACAAGGGCACTTTACCGGCCACCTGTACCCGGATGCTGCCGAGCAGCTCAAAGTATGGCAAGCCAAGGGGGTGCAACTCTTTGTCTACAGCTCAGGCTCGGTAGAGGCGCAGCAACTGCTGTTTCGCTACAGTGACTTTGGCGACTTAACCCCCTTGTTCAGTGGTTACTTTGATACCCGCATTGGTGGCAAAAAGGAGATCTCCTCCTACGCGGCTATTTTGCAACATTTGCAACTGCCACCCGGCCAGGTGCTGTTTTTGTCCGATGTGGTGGCCGAACTGGATGCCGCCAGCAAGTTGGGGATCGCTACCACCCAGTTAATTCGTGACGGTCAAGCCTCTGGGATGCACCCGGTTGCCCAGGATTTTAACCAAATCGAGGTCTAATTATGTCCAGCTTAACCATCTACACAGCCCAGGAGCCCACTCAACCAGTATTCCAAAGCGACAACCTGGTTGAGATTGCCGAGAAACTGCAGCAACAAGGGATCCGCTTTGAACAATGGCAAGCCAATCAACCCATCGAGGCCAGCACCGATCACGCCAGCATCCTGGCAGCCTACAGCGATGACATCGCGCGACTTAAGCAGCAAGGCGGCTATGTGACGGTAGATGTGATTTCACTAAGCAGTGATCACCCGGATAAAGTGGCCTTACGGCAAAAGTTTCTGGCCGAACATACTCACAGTGAAGATGAGGTGCGCTTTTTTGTCCGCGGGGAAGGCTTGTTTTGTCTGCATTTGGGCGAGCATATATATCAGGTGCTGTGCCAGCAAAACGATTTAATCAGTGTACCGGCTAATACCCCACATTGGTTTGATATGGGCAGCGATCCCAACTTCACCGCGATCCGGTTATTCAATAACCCGGAAGGCTGGGTTGCTAACTTTACTGGTAGCCAGATTGCCAGTCGCTTTCCATTATTGCCTTAAGGCCTTAGCAATCCAATGTGACAACCAACAGGGTTGTATAGCTGAGTTTTTCTCATTCGACGGATGGATTTATCTCCTTTGTCAGCAAAGCAGAAACAACTTAGTCTGTACCTGTCGCCCCGAAAAGGCGGTTCCACCCTGTCTATCCTTGTCTTTCGCCCGGAGCTTGCTCCGGGCATTTTTTTATGCTCAACGCAGCCGCGTTAAGACGCCGGCAGCAACAGCAGCCCGCTCAAACACACCACTGTCCAGCACCCAGCCAGTCACCAGCTTAGCTGGCGTAACATCAAAGGCAGGGTTAAAAACGGATGCCTGCTCCGGTGACCAGCAGACGCTGCCAAAACTACCGCTCACACCGCGCACTTCCGCCGCCGGGCGCTGCTCGATCGGGATCTGACTGCCATCGCTACAACCCGGGTCTACTGTGGTATGCGGCGCTACCACATAGAAAGGGATCCGATGATAATGTGCCAGCACTGCCAGGCTGTAAGTGCCAACTTTGTTGGCAAAATCGCCATTGGCGGCAATGCGGTCGGCCCCGACAAAAATACGGTCGACCTGGCCGCGTGCCATCAACATGGCCGCCATATTGTCGCATATCAGCTGGTAAGGGATGCCGAGCTGCTGACACTCCCAGGCAGTTAAGCGCCCGCCCTGCAATAGGGGCCGCGTTTCATCGACCCATAGCTGAATTTGCTTCCCCTGCTGATGTGCTAACCGAATCACCCCAAAGGCAGTGCCTACGCCTGCGGTTGCCAGGCCCCCCGTATTGCAATGTGTCAGCAAACGCTCCCCCGGCTGCACAAGCGCGGCACCATGGGCAGCCATCTGCAAACACAATTGCACATCCTCGGCAAACAGCTGCTCCGCACATGCCACTGCGGCACCCACATAATCCTGCTGCAGCATGGCCGCAGCCATGGCATCCAGATTATTCATCAGATTTACCGCTGTCGGGCGGGCTGCCCGAAGCACTTCAGCGCTTTGCAGCAGTTGCTCCCGGCTATCCCCCTGCTCTGCCCGATATGCCAACAATAAGGAAGCAGCCATGCCAATGGCCGGCGCCCCCCGCACCTGCAACTGCTGGATCATGGTAACCATTTGGTTTACTTCGGTGCAGTGCAGCCAGCTTTGCTGATGCGGCAACTGCGTTTGATCCAGTATATACAGTTGGCTTTGCTCGGTTTTAATGCTGAGACCCGCTATATTTTTCATGCTTTATGCCCAATTTAGCCTTGCAGACGTCTAGAATGTTTGCGATTATGCAGCTCTTCTATTGCCCTGACAAGTCCGGATCCAGCATGAGCGACTACCAAACTTTTACCGCAGACGATGCCAGACAGTTTGCACTCAGCCATAGTGATACTTTTCGTGACAGCGACAAACTTGAAGCCGAAGAATTTGGTGACGGCAACCTGAATCTGGTGTTTCGGGTTAAAAACCAACAGGGCCGAAGCCTGATTGTGAAGCAAGCCCTGCCATACGCCCGCTGTGTTGGTGAAAGCTGGCCGCTTACCATTGACCGAGCCAGAATAGAGGCTGAAGTATTGCTACGTCACGGTCGGATTTGCCCGGAACATACCGTCCAAGTACTGCATTACGATGCAGCCAAAGCAGCGATTTTGATGGAGGATTTAGGGCAACTGACTATTTTGCGTAGCGAGTTGGTAGCGGGCAAACAGTTCCCCAGGCTTGCCCGCCAAATGGCGCAGTATCTGGCGCACACCTTGTTTCATACCAGTGATTTTGTGCTAAATGGTTTACAGAAGAAAACCGAGGTTGCCCGCTTTTTAAACCCGGAACTCTGCCTGATTACTGAAGATTTATTCTTCACCGATCCCTACTGCAATCACGAGCGCAACAACATTCATCAGGCCATTCTGCCACAGGCGCGTGAGCTTTGGCACGATGAGGCCTTGCAGGCCGAAGTGGCACGACTGAAAGCGGACTTTCTTTCCAAGCCACAAGCCCTGTTGCATGGCGATGTGCACAGCGGCAGTATTTTTATTGATGCACAACAGTGCAAAGTCATCGATGCTGAGTTTGGTTTTTATGGCCCTATCGGTTTCGACGTCGGCAGCCTGATCGGCAATTTATTGCTGAACTACGCCGGTCAGTTTGGTTTGCAGGAAGACACTACTGCCCTCGAGCAACAACATAGGTATCTGCTCGAACAAATCGAAACACTTTGGCAAGGTTTTGCCAGTGAGTTTAGCCAATTGATGCAAACCCAGACCAAAGAAAGTAGCTTTGCCAACAGCAGCTATCAGCACTTTTTCCTGCAACAAGTGCTGGCCGACAGCATCGGCTATGCCGGTTGTGAATTGATCCGCCGTACCGTTGGCCTGGCTCATGTCGCGGATTTAGAGCTGATCCGTAATGAGCAGCTTCGTGCCCGTAGTGAGCGTTTAGCGCTGATGCTGGGGCGGCAGCTTATTATGCAGCGACACAGCCTCACCACCATTCAGCAACTACTCACGCTGGTGCAGCACCAGGAACTTCCAGCCTAAGCAGAGGTTATGCCTTTGCTTTTGGCCCATATAAAACATTGTTTAGCAATGACTTTTATATTTGATGCGCGTTTAACTCAATCACCCTATCTACCGAGGCAATTGTCTCTGGCCGGTGAGCGATCACCACCCGGGTGATGTGCAATTGCTGAATGGCTTTGCTGACATAGGACTCCGTTTTGGTATCCAAATGACTGGTCGCCTCATCCAAAAACAGAATTTGCGGTTGTCGGTACAACGCCCGGGCCAGCAGAATACGTTGTTTTTGCCCGCCAGACAGCGCTGAGCCCATATCGCCAATCAGGCTGTTGTAGCCCATCGGCATCTGCTCGATGTCCTGGTGCACCGCGGCCATTTGGGCGCATTCCACGACCCGGCGCATATCGTACTGCTCTTCAAAAAACACAATGTTGTCGCGAATGGAGCCGGATAGCAGCTGATCATCCTGCATCACCGCAGCTATCTGGCGCCGGTAATTGGCCAACCCCAACTGCGGCAGTGGTATGTCATCCACCAGCACCTCACCCTTTGATGGCTGCAACAAGCCCAGCATCACCTTCATCAGAGTAGTTTTACCACAACCAGAAGGGCCAACCAGAGCCACAGACTCACCGGGTTCAATCACCAGGCTAACATCCTGCAACACCGGCTTGGTGACATCGCTGTAGGAGAAGTCAATGTTACGCAGCTCCAGCCGACCTTGCAGTACCCGCTGCTCACGCTCCTGTGCCGGATACACCTGCTCTTTGGCGGTCAGGGCAATATCCCCCAAACGCTCAAAGTGCAGACTGAGCATACGGAACTGAATCATCTTTTCTACCAGGCGCGCCATTCTGTCCATAAACTGACTTTTGTACGCTATAAAGGCAAACAGCATCCCGGTACTAAAGCCACCATCAATCACCAGCAGCGCCGCCAGATACACCACCAGAATATTCTCCAGGCCAAACAGCAGCCGATTAACCGTCTGATAGGAAATATTGAAGACACCAAGGCGAATGGATTGATTGGTCGCATCAATAAAATGGTTCTGCCACAACCCTTCCCGCTTGGCTTCTGAACCAAAGAGTTTAATGGTCTGGATACCGCGTACTGTCTCCATAAAGTTGGAGTTTTCTTTCGCCTGAGCCAGAATCTCCTGCTCAGACACAGCACGCAGTGAACGATACATCACTAACCGAAAGCCGGCATACAACAACACGGCCGCCAGTACGACCAGACTCAGCATTGGGCTGTAGATAAGAATTACAGCCAAAATCGCAACCGCCATCAGGCCATCGATTAAAGCTTCAATAACCCCGGTAGTTAACAGCTCACGCACCTGGCGCAACGAGCCAAAACGGGAGACCACATCACCCATATGGCGCTTTTCAAAATAGCTTAGCGGTAAACGGATTAAGTGATGAAATAAGTTACCCGCCATCTGGATATTCAGCAAGTTGCCAAAATGCAACAATACGAACCCCCGCACTGCGCTGGTGGCCACTTCAAACAACAGCACCAGCGCAAAGCCAAGCGCCAGTACCAGTAACAAGCTGGTATCGCTGGTTAAAATCACATCATCGATGACCAGTTGCATGTAATAGGGTGCAACCAGAGTAAACACCTGCAACAAAATGGATAAGGTAAAAAGCAACAGCAAAGAACGCTTCAGGCCAGTAATTTTTGTCCAGAAATTGGCCAAACCCAACCGACTTTGACCGGGTTTAAGCTTGAACTCATTGGTTGGTAACAACTCCAGTGCTACACCGGTAAAGTGTTTACTGGCTTCTTCCAGCGTCAGCTTGCGCAGCCCCATGGCCGGATCGTGAATAATGACATGCCTGGCCTGCACTGCTTTTAACACCACAAAGTGATTCAAATCCCAGTGCAAGATGCAAGGTGTCTTAAGTGCTGCCAAATCCTCCAGCTCAATTCTAAGTGGCCGGCTTGATAGTTGCAGCTTTTCGGCAAAATTCATCAGATCGAGCAAGGTACAACCTTCAATGGACAGGGAGAATTTTTGCCGCAATTCATTCAGGCTGGCCTGGTAACCATGAAAACCCGCCACCATCGCCATACAGGCAAGACCGCACTCCGCCGCTTCGGTTTGGTGCACCATCGGCAGGCTACTACGCTGCCAGAATGTCAGTTTCTCGGTCATGGCCTGCATTACAACTGTCCTTTCAAGCTATAAATCGGATCAAACAGCCACTGCAACAGGCTGCGACGCTCGGTGATAATATCGCCATCCAGGGTCATACCCGCCCGTAGTGGCAAGTCACGATTGTAAGCCTGGATCTGCTGCGCAGACAGCTGCACCCGCACCCGGTAACTGGGCTCCTGCAACGTCATCTCTGGCACTTCCTCGGGTAACAGGACGGTATGGCTCACCTCCCGCACCTGCCCCTGATGCACACCAAACCGTTCATAGGGAAATGCATGAAAACGCAACCGGACATCCTGGCCAGGTTCAATAAACGCAATGGCGCTGGTTGGGACATAGACGATAGCTTCCAGTTCGGCCCCTGCGGGCAATAAACTCAACACACTATTGCCCGCATTCATAAAATGGCCAGGCCTTGGCAAAATGCCACTGACGGTACCGGCCTTCGGCGCTCGGATCATGCTGCTTTGCTCATGCTGCAAGCGTGTCAGTTGATTACGCAGCTCTGAGATTTGATTATCCAGTTGTGCCAGCGTGGCCTGGTGCTCCAGCGGCAGTTGTTGTTGCAGACTTTGCTGTTGCTTTAACTGCTCTTGCAGGGTGAGTTGCTGGCCTTGCAGAACCTGATCCTGTTGCTGCAACGACAACAGCGTATCTTGCTGCCTGCTGAGCTCCAGATTGGAAATAAAACCAGTGCCGGATAGCTGTGAAAGCTGCTCCACCAAATGCTGATTTAACGCTAAGCGCTGCTGAAAAGTCGCTTGCTGTTGCAGCACTTGCTCAAGCTGTTGCTCCAGGTTCAGCACCCGCTCATTGATTTCTTGTGTCCGAATGCTAAAACGGCTTAACTCCTGCTGTTTTTGCTGCTGCAGGTTGGCAAGAATAGCAGCCAGCTCCTGTTGCAGTGAAGCATTCAGCTCGGAATGCTCTGAGGAGAAATGTTGCATGGTTAGCTGCAGCAAGGGTTGACCGGCTTCCACCCAATCGCCTTCCTGCACCAATAATTGCTCCACAGTACCGGACTGAGAGGCTTGCACCCGAATCACTCCCTGCTGTGGCTGCAATACACCAAAGACCACCGCTTTGCGGCTGTAACTGCCACTCAGCAGGAAAATCAGCGAGCACACCACAATAAAGGCGATCAAGCCAGTAAGCCAGGCAAAAGCAGGCACTTGCACCAAACTGACTTCACCTTGCATGCGTGCACTTTGCTGGGTCAGGACCTGTTCACGGAAAAGAGATTTCATACCCGCTCTGTCGCCTCACAATTCCAGCTTATCACTGACACATACCCCGGTAAGAATTCTGCTGTAAAAAGCACTTAAGGATCCTGATTCATCCTACATAATGGATGTAACTATAACACAAGCAAAAAGTGAACCTGTCAACCGACAGGTTCAGCTTGTTTTAACACTCTACGGTATGGCAAGGGATGGTTTTACAAGCCACAGCATAGGACGGGCCGCACTCAATCAAAGTATCGCAGTTGTATTGTGAGATTGTATTGCAGTCCAGATGGCCTGTGCAGCCACGCTCTGACGGAAAGCCCTGCCCCGCCGCGACTTGAGGTGTCAGGCCAATGGGCAACTGCGCAGAGTCCATCGACAAGTTGATTAACGTCTTTTTTTGTAAGGTAAGCTTCATACGATTCTGTTCCTTTGGGTTACGATTACTTAAACCAGTACTACTACTTTAATTACGTATTGGCCAGGTGAGTCCATAGCCTTGCACAACTTACTTTTCGGGCTATCAGACCTGTCGGATGGATCATCCAGACTCGATATCAACGACAACTGTTAGCCAGCATGCTGTTGTTGCCGTTGCTGTTTACTTTGCTCCGCCAGATACAAGCGCCGTAAAAAGTCATACACCACAAACTCCTGCTCACGACCGTAGGCTTTAAAAATTCGGTTGTTAAACATATGCAGCAGCGAATGCATTAACGAATCCAGCGAACAACTAAGCTGCGCTTGCTGTTGCAACACTAATAGCTCTGCAGTAATTGGGCCCAGCTGTTGCAACAACTGCTGTCTGAGCTGCAGCATCTGTTGCAATGGCTGTTCGTTGCTGCCTGTTGCCAGCGCCCGGAAGTCTTGTTCTATCTGTGAACTGTATTCACGATACTTCTTGCCCAGTTGCGTGCGCAGCTGCGCATGCTCCTGAAATTCCTGCCCGAAGCCCTGTCGCAACTCACTAATCAGCGCCAACTTTTGTCCCGCCTGATAACCAAAGGCTGTCAGCAGAGCGTCCACCCCCTGTAGTGCCATGCGCCAGCGAACCGACTCGCCATATTCACGAATTAGTGCCAAGGTATCGAGCACCAAACTGCTATCGACTTGAAAAAGCCGCTCGACCCACACCATAGCGGCATCGCCACCATAGCGCTCAACCTCACGTTGATAGGTAAACAGCTCGGTTTTATGCAGCCGGCCACTTTCCAACCAGGGAGCCAGTCGCTGCTGTAACAGCGGCAGTACCTGGCCATAGAGCATGGCAGGTTCACCACGCAGGCGTACTCGCAGATGCCAGTCCGGATCGCCATAGCGAATAAAAAACCATTGCGTAAACAGCCCCTGTTGCTGACACTGCTTTAGGAAAGGAGCCAGGATATCGCTTAGCACCAGCTCAGCCGTACTCTGAGCGGCATAAATTTTAAGACTTAGCCACTGTGAACCAGGTGCAAAGCGACGTTGGATGGTCATTCCCAACTGCCTGGCCGGATTGGGGTGCAAGGTAGTAAAAGGTTTGGCCTTAGGGTTTAACAGCGGCACAATGATTTCATGCACAAAATCCTCATCCCCTGTGCGCACCGCACTCTGATATTGCATGGCCAGGGATTCTTTTAGCAGAACTTTTTGCTGACTTTTTGTTTCATCCAGTAAAGCCGTAAGCAACAGCGGATTTTGCAGGTCTATGGTCAGCACATTATCGCTGACCGCATAGCAGACATAACGGGGTAACTGATAGCGCTGCTCCAGTGCATGCCAGGCTTCCGGTTGCCAGATGTTATCAATCACCAAAGCTTGCAGCAGGCTGCGATCTACCAGCCACTGCGCCTCATGTAAGATGAGATTATCCAATTGCACCCTTGGCTGCTGCTCCATCTGCATAAAGCTGGCAGGGGCATTAAAATATGGCAACCTGCCTTGTTGATGCTGCAGCATGCAAAGAAAGCGGTACAAGCCCAGACTTCGTGCGGAGTAATTATGTGCAGAGCTAAGCCGGGGAATCACTTGTTTATTGAGCCGGCGTGACCACAGTTTCACCTGCCCGGACTCGACAAAAACATAGAGATCCTGCAGCTGAATCTGCTGCTGTTCCGGCAAAGCCGAATCGGCTAAAAACACAATCTCATACTGACGCAGTGCTGGTCTTGCAATCACATTGCCTGGCCTGCCATCAGGCATATGCACCACCTCGGCAAACACCACATCGGGCGACAAGGCTTCTTCTGCGGCTAAATAAGCACGCACCTTCTGCTCTAAGCCATCGTCCAAATGGCAGAAGCGCCCCAGCAAATTGGCACCAGAAGGCCCTGAACAGCCATGGAAATGCAGCAATGGCTGCCCTTCGTTATCAAGATAGCAACTGATATTGGCCGCAAAGGATGCCGGCAGCTGTTGCCATAAGGTCTCACTATTGGCCTGGGCTAAAAGGTCATCGCTGCTTAATTGAATAACGGCTACTCGCGCCTGTTGCTGCATGGCTGATAACAGCTTCTGTTCCAGCGCATTTTGCGGCTGGTTTTTGCCACTGCGTCGCCGGCTGGCAATATGGATGCCTGCCAGTAATGGCGTTTCATAACCCGTATCACTGGAGTAAGGAATACCCGCTTCATCATCCAGCAATTGCAACAAAGGTACAAACTGACCTTCAAAACGCTGCTGGAAACTGCCGATAAACTCTTTAAATGAGCTTTCAGCTGGTGAGCTCTGAGCTTTTAATGCCAGCAATGCTTTTTCCAGCACCGTGACCACACCCTTATCCAATTGGTTCTGCATCATCGCCCGGTAAGTATCGGTCTGAAATAATTTATTTTCCGACACCGGATACACTAGCTGCTTGAGTTGCTGCACAATGGCCTGATAATCATCTGGCTGTGCAGCTTGTTGCTGATCTATCCAGGCCAACCGTTCCAAAGCAGCCTGTAGCTGAGTACTATCCTCGAGATTTCCAGCCTGAAGTAACTGCTGCAGAAATGCCTGATCCGGCTGACCGCTGGTTAAGGGCAGCTTCAGCTCGGCCACCAGCACTTGCTCTTGAATCAACTGTCGGACATAGTCCGCAATATCGTCTTTTGCAGCATCAGGAAAATCGGCACTAAATTGCTGGATCAACTCCGCTTCTGTCATGCATGCTGTGGCAAGCCGTAACATGGCCTCCAGTGCTTCATCACGTTCTACCGAGCTCAGTCGATACTGCCGCTGCGCAGACGATTGATACGATTCAATGTAGTGCATAAAGGCACCTAGTGGGTACAAGGTGGTATTGGGCTGGTAGCGGAGCTGCTTGCGCCCATCATCACTCTGTGCCCATTGCAGTTGCATAGTGCTCAGATAATGCATGTCCAAACGGGTTTTGCGTTTATCCTGCAGCAAATCACCCGGCATTAGCCGGCTACTTTCAGCAAACTCTCCCAGCGCAACACCGGCAAAAAGCCCAAAAGGAGTAGGCCGGCAGCACATGCGAATCAAGTACTTTAACAAAGCGGCAGTCACTTTACGGCCTGATTTGCTGTCTGGCTTGCTGCGCCAAAGTTCAAGTCGCTCGGCCAAAGACGGGCTGGCCAGATAGATGGCCTCAAGTACCCCAGGAGACGCTAACCAACTGGCCAAATAATCTTGCAAAGCCAGGTTCGTTTTGGGGAGTTGTTTGATTTTACTAACACTAAGGCGCGTCAGTCTGACCACATGAAAGTCAGCGATAAGGGTGGTTTTACTGCTCATAGCATTCCTTTCTTATTCTTTTTATCAGGCCAGCAATAGCGCATCGATCCAATCCGGCTCTTGGCCAGCGGCAACCAATAAACAGAGACCTACCCCTGCATAGCCACTTAAGAATGAGTAATCTTCTTCAAAGTGCAGATTATCCGGCCCATCTTTTAATTTGTTAAAGCCCGCCAAGCCTTGTTTTTCAAAACGCGACAACACAAAGTCTCGCCAATGAGCCGATGCAGCAGCTATTTCTGGGTGAGGGTAATAACGCTGTAACAAGCTAAAAATGACGATAAGACCAGCGGCGCCATGGCAAAGCCCGGCATCCTGAATCATGGCATCCGTCGGCCCCCTGCTGCTGGCGTGCAGGCTGATAGCCTGTGCCAGTTTGGAATAGCCCGGCTCAGACAGCAAGGCACCTGCCCGAAACAGAGTCAACGCGATGGTAAGATCGCCATAACACCAACCCAGCCTGGATTTTGCAGGGTACCCCGCCAGATTAGCGTAATAACTGCCATAGGTAGCTGGATCCTGCTGCTGTTTCACCAGCCAGTGACAGCCTGCACGCAGTACTTTGGTCGCCTTAAGCTTGCAATCCTCGTCATCTAAATGAGGAATTAATGCAATCAGTGCGGCCAGTATTCCCGGCACGCCATGAGCCAAACCTAAGTTAAACTCTTGCTCATCTTTATCTTCCACCAAACGATAGGCTGACGTTGGCTGTGTGGGCCAGGAACACTCATTTTCATGAAAAAAGTGAGCTCTGGCGATGAGCTCTGCAACAAGACTCTCAATCAACTGCTTACCCTGTCCATGATGTGCGCGTCTTGCTGCGTAAGCCGCAATACCATTTAACCCCAGCACATATTCAAACTCAGCATTGCCCTGTGCAGAGAGCACATAGTCATGCAATACAGTGTCGCTGTTGGCATTAAACTCAGCCTGATACTCCGTATCATTCAGTATGACTTCGTAAAACCAGGCAATACCGGAAAGTCCATGGCCAAAGCACATGGCATAGGGCACTTCCATATTCGGTGATAAATCAGCAAGCAAGTCTTCAAACTGGCTTTCAGAAATGAGGCCGGGGATCCAACGCGCGGCATACCATAAAAATAACAGCTGGCCGGCACGGCCTGATAAAATCCCTGGCTGAGAGGGGGGATGCATATTGTCGATAATATGCGCAGTCAGCAATGCAATAATGTTTTTAATTTTGGTTGTATCAGCCACAAAGCTTAACTCCTACACAGCCTGTTAAGATAAACGAAAGCGAGAGGAGAGCCTCTCGCTTTACTCCCTATCACCCAAGAATAATCAAGGGATTTGACAGCATGCATTGGTCCAGCCAAAGGGATCGGATGGACAGCCTGGTTGATTGGGGGTATCCCGAGTTGCGCGAATAGTCCCACCATCAAAACCACCACCAACTTGTGGAGTTAGCTCTTCAGGAAGCACCTTGTTGTCATGTGACAAATTCACCAGTTGCGATTTTTTTAGATTTAGTTTCATTGTTGTTTCCTTTTAGTTTGCTATCACCTGCAAAAAGCAGGGACACCAGTCATAACAACTACAACTTAGCACAGCAATAGATACCAAAAATTATCATATATATATCACAACCAAAAACAAGGACCCAATATTAACAAGCAGCGGTCAACAGCTCCCTGATCGTTGCCGTAGTTTCGGTTGGAGGACATTCACTACTAACCGGTGAATGGCATTGAAGCGTATTTCCCCCTGCAACCTGTGGCGTAAGTTGCAGTGGTAAAACCAGGGTGTCTTCTGACAGGTTAAGCAATTGTTCTTTTTTTAATTGTAAGTTCATGTTGAAAATCCTCATTATCTGACTTCATCATCCATACTGGACTTAGTAAACGACATAAAAATGTGCCTGAATGCACACATAGCTATCATTGGGAGTGCCAGCAGAGCTGGCATTCTCCCTTAACGGCCTAAAAATCAGGGGATAATGCAACACCCTATGGTTGAACCATCCGGATTGGATACACATGTATCCATATTGGCAGTGATACAACCATTAAAGGGTGAAGATGGCATGGGGCGGGTACCACCGGCCACTTGCGGAGTTAACGCCTCTGGTAAGACTTTGTTATCTTGGGACAGGTTGACAAGCTCGGATTTTTTCAGATCTAACTTCATAGTTATTTCCTTCATTTTTAATTTTTGATGTTGCTTGAATCACATCAAGCAGCACATCAATATCAATGAAGACCCAGCAATACAACAATACGGAAGAATTTATCACTTAAATATCACATAAAACCAGCTCCGATATTGCTACAAAAATATCTACACTGGAGTAAAGAACACAAATGTGCTTACAAAGCAGGTACCAGCAGGCAACAAGGCCTGCTGGTTGATGATGATAGTTTAATACTTAATACTGCAGCCATAAGGGCGGGTGACTGGCTTGCTTACTGGCTGACCGGCGAGAACTTCATTGCCAGCATTGGCAAGGTAAGCCTCCGCCTTAGGAATATCAGCCGGATTGGCGGTTGGTATGCTATCAATACCGCCCATGTACAGCAGATTACCGTCGCTACCAATCACATACATATGCGGCGTTACACGGGCGTCATAGGCACGACCCATATCACCGCTTTCATCCAATAGCACCGCTGCAGGCTGGGCGCTGCGACTGGCTGTCAGCTCATTGGCTTTTTCCGGGCTAACATGGCCCTGGCTGCCTGGTTTAGATGAAATCACGCTTAGCCAGACCGTATCGGCATCCGCAAAGTGCTGCTGCAGGCCCTGCATGTTGTCACTAACATAGTGCTTTACCACAAAGGGACATTCGTGGTTGGTCCACTCCAGAATCACATTCTTGCCGGCAAAATCTGCCAGTGAATGGGTTTGGCCGTGGCTATCGACCACGGTAAAATCCGGAGCCGGAGCACCGATTTGTGGTGCGGCAGCCACCGCAGTCACGGTACCAGCCAGCGCCAGGGCGCTGAAAAGTTGCTTTAGTTTCATGGTATTACTCCGTTTCATTGTTAAATAAACAGCCACTACGGCTCTGGCTGCATAAAAAGTGTCAGGCGCTAATGACCTGACGTTGTATTTGCCAATTGTGCAAGCTGATCGCGAAGCGTATTTGGCGTTAAAATCTGCGGCAGAATTTTTGGCTCCTGTCCCGGCCAGTACAACACATACAAAGGCACACCATCGCGCTGATACTGTTGCAAATAAGCATGAATATCAGCACCTCTCAGCGTCCAGTCACCTTTTAAGTAGGTCACGCCATAGTCCGTCAGTGCCTGGCGGCTGCTGTCGGTATTAAGCGCCACCCGTTCATTGACCAGGCAAGTGATGCACCAGTCAGCGGTCATATTCACCAGCACCGGTTGCTGCTCCGCTTGCAGTTCAGCCAGGCGTGCCGGGCTCCAGGGTTCCCAATGCCGGTTTTCCGCACTTTGCAGCGCCCCCCGCTGCTGTGGCTGCAACAGCACTAGCAACAAGATGGCCAGCAAAGCAAACACCCAGCTCAGCTGCGGCGCCAACCGAAAGCCCTTCCCCAGTTGCTGACGCCCCCAGAGCCATAACGCAGCAGCCAGACAAACCAAACCCACCAGCACCAGCGCCTGCGCATCCACCCCGGCCTGACGGCCAAGTACCCACAGCAACCAGACCGTGGTTAAGTACAAAGGATACGCCAGCCATTGTTTGAGCGTATCCATCCAGGCACCTGGTTTAGGCAGTAAACGTGCCAGCCGGCGGCTGTAAGCAAGCAGCAAGAATGGCAACGCCATGCCAAAACCAAGGGCCAAAAACACCAGCAAGGCCACCGGTGCTGATTGGGTAACCGCATACCCCAGTGCTGCACCCATAAAAGGCGCGGTGCAGGGACTGGCCACAATCACCGCCAATACCCCGGTAAAGAACGAGCCTTTAGCCCCCTGTTGCTGGCCAAGGTGTGATCCCAACTGCATTAAACGACTGCCAAAATGCACCAACCCGGACAAACTCAGACCCAGCACAAAGAACAGGTAAGCCAGTGCCCCAACCAGCCAGGGGTTTTGCAACTGAAAGCCCCAGCCCACTGCAGCGCCTGCCGCCCGCAGGCCAATGAGTGCCAGGGCCAGTACTGCGAACATCGCCAGTACACCCAAGGTATAGCTCCAGGCATCGCGTTTTTGTTTGGCGGCATCGCCACTGCTGCTGGCCAGACTAATGGCTTTTAACGACAATACCGGAAAAACACAGGGCATTAAATTAAGGATCAGGCCGCCACCCGCCGCCAGCAGCAGCGCCAGTAAAAAGGCAGCCAGGCCAAAGTCGGTACCCGCCTGCGCAGCGCCAGCTGCATCCAACCGCTGCGCCTGCACCACGAAAGCCTGTGGGCCACTGGTCAGCACAATCTCAATCTGCTCTGGCGCCTGATGAAAGTAAGTGTTCTGTGGTTGGCGGATCAGCAAGCTGCCATCCTGCCAGCTGATCTCCTGCTCACGGGCATGCTCAACCAGATCGGTAGCCGCCACAAAAAAGGCGTCCACCAGCAAATCGTCTTGGGACTCGATCACTGCAGAAAACACACCATCCTGCAACTGATAGGAAGCAGTCCGCTGCAAAGCCACCGGCTGCGCTGCTTTACCTTGCTCAAACAGCGGACGGTAATGCTCCGACACTGCCGGCTGACGTGCCACCGCCAGCGGCAACTCAAACGCCATATCACCCGGAATACAGATTTCTTCGCACACCAGCCAAGAGGCGTCGGCTTTAACGAGCAAGCCGGTACCAGTGTAATTGGCCGGCAAAGTCACTTTGCTCAGCAGCACTGTGGAGCCTTCAAAGCCGTAATTCATCAAGGGAGGGATGGAAAAAGCCTGTGGTGCTGGCCACTGAATATCAGAAACGGTCACCCCTTCTGGCAGCTGCCAGCGGATCTGGGTGGGCATCCCGGAGTCACCGGGGTTTTGCCAGTAGGTATGCCAATGCTCTTGCGGTAATAAGTGCAGCGCCAGCATAAATGTCTGGCCAGGAGATACGGTCTGGTGTGAGCTCACCAGCTCCACCTGAATATGCGGCGCCTGCTTCCAGCCCGTCGAAACCGCCTGCACACTGGTTGCAAGCACAGCAAGTAGCAAACACCAAAGAACCATCAATAGCTGTCGTATCATCGAATCACAAATCGTTTGGTTTGGCAGTTCAGTGTACGCCATCCTGGCGGGGGTAGATCAAGCGCTTAGGCTTTTCTGCGACTAGGCCCCAAGAAAAAACGACCAGCCCCGGTTGCACCAGCAAGGTGAATTGCACCAAAAAAGAGCGGTATATAGCCGTATTTTGGTTACAATGTTGACTAAAAGCAGGCAGAAAGAAAGGCACGAGTTTTGCTGTACCTTTTTGGCTAGTACTTTGGATATGACTATCAGGAGTTTTTTTAATGTCGACACGCCTGCCGCCCTTGCGAGGCCTGCGCTGTTTTTGTCTGGCTGCCGACAATCTCAGTTTCAAACATACCGCCGAACAGCTGTACATCACCCCGTCGGCGGTCAGCCACCAGATCAGGCAGTTGGAAGAGGATTTGGGCTTAAGTTTGTTTGTTCGAAAAACCAGGGCGCTGGAGCTGACTCCGGCTGGCAAGAGCTTTTATCTGGCCATTCAGCCTGTGATGCAGCAGCTGGTTCATACCATCAGCGAGTTCAGCCAAAATGCCGGCAGTAAGGAAGTCAGCATCAGTATGCCGGAATTTTTTGCCAGCGAACTCTTTATGCCACGTTTACGGGGGTGGTCGACGCAATACCCGGCCATTAACCTGCGGGTAGATACAGTGAAAACCCGCAGCGACCCGAGCCGGCCAACGGATGTGTCCATTATCCTTTCTGGCAGCCCGCCGCAGGCAGCCCTGTGCCATGAGCTTTTTGCCATCAGTTACCAACCCGCCTGCAACCCCAGCCTGTATGAACAATGTAGCCGGCTGGGGCTGGATGCACTCAATCAATTGCCTTTGCTGCTGCATCAATCCCGGCCCCATGCCTGGCATCAATGGGCTGAATTTGCCGGTATCGAGCATTTTCGCCCTAAACAAATCCTGCAACTCGACAGCATGTTTGGCATGGCACGGGCAGCAGAACAAGGATTGGGGATTGCGCTGATCCCGATGCCGATCAGTCAGTCCTGGTTTCATAGCGGCGCTTTAGTGGCTCTGTTTGATGGCAGCTGGACTACCCGGGATAAGTATTACCTGATCCAACACCGGCAACAACCGGACCGGCCAGAAATCCAGTGGTTGATTGACTGGGTGCTGGCCAGTTTTGAGCAGTACAGATGAGTTTTGCTCATCCATCGGTCTTGTTTTTATCGTTTGTAGGATTGGGTGGGACTCTCTAAAGTTAGGACTGTCAGCACTTTTGGCTGACAGCAACTGGAGAATCACCATGAAAGCGAAACTTTCTTTGATTGTACAACCTGTGGCAGCCTTACTGCTTGCCTGCAACGCAGGCTTGGTGAGCGCCAGTGACCACTATCAGATGGCTATTGTCGAAGCAACGCCCGGCGCCAGCGCCATTCAACAGGGCGATGCAGCCAAAGGCCTGAGCACCTTGCACAGCAGCAAAGCCGATGGCGATGTTTTTGCCCGAACCATGGCGCTTTGTGTCGCCAACACCCAGCTAGCCGATATCAGCGTTGCCAGTTCGGCTTGTACCCGCGCCATCACGCTGGCTCGCAGCCAGGCTCAGGCTTCGGCAGCCGAGCGACGCGAAATGCAAGCGCTGGCACTCAGCAACCGCGGTGTGATGCACTGGGTGGCGCAGGATTTAGCCAAAGCGCAACAAGACTTTCAGCGTGCCGCTAAACTAAGCGACAGCGAGCTGGTACAACATAATTTGCAGCAGTTTTCCAGCCGACTGGAAGGCCTGACTGCTCAGCGTTAATGTCATCCCAGGGGAAACCAGCCCGGCAGGATGCCGGGTCTGGGACTTGTAGCGCAATTTAGCCCGAATTACGCATTCCTGCAGCTATTCCCGCAATGGTAACCATCAGTGCACGCTGGATCTGCGGACTCAGTGTTTCCGCCTGCTGACGCTGACGGTGCAGCAGCTCTACCTGCAGTAGATGCAGCGGGTCTACATAGGTATTACGCAACATAATGGACTCACGGATCCAGCTTTCATTTTCCATCAGCTCACGATGCTGCGTCAGGCTTAGCAGCAACTGCTGATCATGCGCCAGTTGCTGACGCAGTTGCTCACCAAGCCCATGCAACTCGGTGGGCACCAAGCGCTGGTCGTAGTAGGCGGAAATGGCGGCATCGGCTTTTAAAAACACCATTTCCAGCATCGATAAACGGGTAGCGAAGAACGGCCAGTGTTGCTGCATGTCCACCAGCACCGACTGCTCACCGCGATCAAGCACCTGCTGCAAAGCATTGCCGGCACCCAGCCAGGCCGGCAGCATCAGACGATTTTGCGACCAGGCAAAGATCCAGGGAATAGCACGTAAGCTTTCGACCCCACCTTTGGGATTGCGTTTGGCAGGACGGCTGCCCAGAGGCAACTGACCTAATTCCTGCTCTGGCGTTGCCGCCCGGAAATAACGGACAAAATCCGGATGCTCGCGCACCATAGCCCGATAAGCCCGACAAGAGCTTTCAGCCAGCTCTGTCATCACCCGGCGCCAGCTGGTTTTGGGCACCGGTGGTGGTAACAGCATGCCTTCCAGCACGGCACTGGCATAGAGGCTTAAACTACGTTCAGCCAGCTTGGGTAAACCAAACTTAAAGCGGATCATTTCGCCCTGCTCAGTGACCCTAAAACCGCCATCCAGGGATCCTGGTGGCTGTGACAAAATGGCAGCATGGGCCGGTGCTCCACCACGGCCAATGGTACCACCACGGCCGTGGAACAGGGTCAGCTGCACCCCGGCACCGGCACAGACCTGCACCAAGGCCTCCTGGGCGCTGTACTGTGCCCAGGAGGCAGCCAGCACTCCGGCATCCTTGGCCGAGTCCGAATAACCAATCATCACTTCCTGCTGGCCCTGAATGTAACCACGGTACCAGTCAATCGCCAGCAACTGCCGGATGCAATCCGGTGCCTGCTGCAAATCGCTTAGGGTTTCAAACAAAGGCGCCACCCGCATCGCAAAGCCTATGCCGGCTTCTTTTAGCAGCAATTGCACGGCCAACACATCCGAAGGCCTACCCGCCATCGAAATCACGTAGGTGCCCAAGGCCTCCTCGCCATGGCGGGCGACCATATCGCAGGTGTCCAACACCTCCTGCACCTCTTCGGAAGGTTGCCACTGCTTTGGAAAAAGCGGCCGCCGATTGGGCAGCTCGCGCAGCAGGAATGCCTGGCGGTCGTCTTCACTCCAGGCGCTGTAATCACCCAGCCCCAGATGGCGGGTCAGCTCGCTGAATACCCCGGTATGGCGGGCCGCGTCCTGCCGGATATCCAGTTTTAACAGCGTCACCCCAAAGCAATAAACCCGACGAATGGTATCCTGCAGCCGGCCATCGGCAATTTGTGCCATGCCACATTCACGCAAGGAGCGATCGCACAGCAGCAAAGGTTCCAGCAATTGCTCCTGCTGCCAGATTAGATCGGCCGGGCGCTGCAGCCGGTCCCGGTTCAGCGCTTCGGTCAGCCAATCACGGGTATAGCTCAATTGTTGTTGTAATTGCTTCAGTACTGCCCGGTAAGGCTCAAAGGCGCCTTCACTGAGCTGCTGCAACTCATCACTGGCCTGGTTCATCGACAGCTCTTTGCTGAGCACATCCAGGTCCTGCATAAACAAATCGGCTGCTTTCCAGCGGCTTAACAGCAGAACCTGCCGCGTCACTTTGGCAGTAACAAAAGGGTTGCCATCACGATCCCCGCCCATCCAGGAGGCAAAACGCACCGGCGTGGCCGCAAGCGGCAGCGCCTGACCAGCAGCATCACGCATCCAGCTGTCCAGCTCGCGTAAAAAGGCCGGCACCGCCTGCCACAGTGAGCTCTCAATAATGGCAAAACCGGATTTGGCTTCATCGACCGGGGTTGGGCGCTGCTCACGAATTTCATTGGTAAACCACAGCTGAGCTATCAGCTCCTGCATCCTGTCACGCAGCCGCTGCTGCTGGCAATCGGCACGCTGCTGCTCCAGAGCCGTTAAGCAATCCGCTATTTCAGTAAGCTTATGGATCACAGTACGGCGCGATACTTCAGTCGGGTGTGCGGTCAGCACCAGCTCAATCGCTAACTTCTCCACCGCAGCTACAATCTCATCCGGAGCCAGGTTGGCGGCTTGCAAATGATTAAGCATCGCCTGCAAAGGCGCGGCCTGACGATCTTCTGCCAGTACTTCCTGGCTGGTACTGTGCTGCTGCTCCGCCAGGTTAGCCAAATTGAGAAAATGAGCAAAAGCACGAGCAACAGGCAGCAATTCCTCATCGCTTAATGATTGCAGCAGTTGCTTCAACTGCTGCTCTTGCCCGAGGTCACCTGCCCGCGCCTCTTTCGACAACTGGCGGATTTGCTCAATACGCTGATACACCGTCTCACCCAATTGCTGGCGGATCAAATCACCTAACTGGGTTCCCAGTAAACCAACATTGGCCCGCAAGGCCGCATAATGTTCCATGATTCTCTCCACACCGTTTGCTCTTCTCTCACCCTAATACTTCGTTGTACTGTACTCAACCATGATAGCTTACCAAAGCAGCAACAATCTGCCAGCATAGCTGCCGCAAAGGCTGTTGTTATCGACAAATTACCATTATGATAATGCTTTTAGTGCACAAGGAGCTTCGCGATGTTCTCACATACCTTTTTTCGCCTGATCGCAGTTGGGCTGTTGTTTTTCTGTCAGCAACTGCTGGCACAAAGTGCAGTCTGGCAAGTCAGTAACGACCAGCATCAGCTGTTTATCGGCGGCACCGTGCACTTGCTGCCAGCCAGTGAGTTTCCGCTGCCGGCAGAGTTTGATAAAGCTTATCAGCAAGCCGACAAACTGGTATTTGAAATTGATATCAGCAAGCTGTCGGATCCAAGCATTGGTCCCCTGATGCTGAGCTATGCCATGTACCAGGATGGCCGAACGCTCAACTCAGTGCTTAGCCAGGAAAGCTACCAGAGACTGCAACAGGCAGCAGCGGATTTGGGCATTGATATCACAGCCCTGGCAGCCTTTAAACCAGACTTTGTACTGGTACAAATGATGCAGTTTAAACTGCAGCAACTAGGTATGGCGGGTGACGGTGTCGATATGTACTTTTATAAAAAAGGGGCTCAAGATGGCAAAAGTAAAGGCTTTTTAGAAACACTGGAGCAGCAATTTGCTCTGCTTTTTTCGGTCTCTGATGGCTTTGAAGACGATTGGCTAGTACAAAATCTGGACCAACTGGATGATACCGAGCACTTTATGCAGCAAACACTTGCTGCCTGGCGCAGTGGTGATCGCGAGGCTCTGTCCGGGCTGGTCAGCGAGATGCAGGACACCGAAGTTGGCCAGCGTTTTTATCAGCGACTGCTCACCGAACGTAACCAGGACTGGGTAGAGCAAATCGATGCCATGCTGCAAACCCCACAAGTTGAATTTGTGCTGGTAGGCGCTCTGCATCTGGCAGGACCAGACAATGTGCTGGACTTGCTGGCAGAGCGTGGCTATCAGGTTCGGCAAATAAAGGCACAATAACAGGGCTATTCCAGCTTTGGTTTGCCCTGACGCAGCGCCTTGGTAGCACCACGCTGCTTTTTCTGCTGAATGCGCCGTTGCTGGCTGCCATAGGTTGGCTTGGTGGCGGTGCGTTTTTTCTGCTGCACCGAGGCCGCAGCCAACAACTGGATCAGCTGCGCCAGTGCCTGTTCCCGGTTTTGCTCCTGACTACGACTTTGCTGGCACTTAATCAGAATTTTGCCACTTTGGGTAATACGGTGATCGGCCCGGTTCAGCAACCGCTGTTTCAACCAATCCGGCAGCGAGCTGCCCCGTATATCCAGTACCAGCTGCACCGCGGTCGAGGTTTTATTAACATGCTGGCCACCCGGGCCACTGGCACGGATAAACTGCCACTCCAACTCATCCTCTGCCAGCTCGAACTGATCATTGATTGCTATCATGCTTCCTCCGGCCCACAGCCTAACACAACCCTGCTGCACGGCCGAGTACAATCCTTTGCCCTGCCCATTGCTGTTAGCAAAAGTACGGCATCAACCATGGCTGACCACCCGATGCTGCCATAAAAAAAGCCCGGTGGTAAACCGGGCCTGATAAGCAGCTGCTCTTTACAAAAAAGTAACTCAGAACAGTTGCTTGATTGGCCGTACAAAATCTGAAGCACTACGATTCATACGGTGACCAGACTCAATCACCAGCGTTGTACCATCCAGCTTAAAGCTGCTATCCGAATCAGTAAATGCTGGCTTAGGCGTAATAACAACAGCACTTAATTCAGCAATCACTTCTTTGTAATCTTCATCATCATTGCAAATGTTGCTTAAGGCTTCGAACACAGAGGTATTCCGATCCGCCGTATGCGATAAGACCCACTGTCCCTGGTAACGATTGTCTTGCAGTACTTTCTCATTGGCGCTGATCATGCTGCGGTACTCATCCCAGTTCACCGATACAGCCAGCTCTGCATTGCCACATGTCGCTTTGGTTTGCTCGGCCGCTTCAACAATTTTTGCTTCAGCTTCACGCATCGCTTTGCGCTCCACCACTGTGGATGCCATCACCGATTGACTTACCAGCCCTGCCAGAATGATTGTCATTAATTTTAATTTCATTGTTATAATTCCTTTATTTATCAAAATAGTGCCACTAATTGGGCATACGAGGTTTCGGTAATATTCGGTGCCGCCGATGCCAGCCCAACCACAATCTGACTGCCATTTCGCTTAATCTGATGCTGCTCAGGACTCTCGGCCAATACCAGTGTCACCTCGCTGATATCCAGCACAGCCTGGCGATAATCGTCATCACGCTGGCAAATCTGGTTCAGCGCCTCGATGTAGCGAGCACCCACCGCTGGGGTAGTCCGATGTTCTGAGCCTGCAAAGCTATCCCAGTCTACCTGCACCTGAATCGTTGCGGCGCAGTCGCTATGCAGCTGTGCTGCCGCCTGCTCGACTTGTTTTCTTGCTTCAATGCGGCTCAGACTGTAGCCTTGGCGCTTGCTATAGCGCTGCTCAATGCGTTCTTTCATCGCTGTATCACTTGGCCCGGTCAGCACCATTTTCACCGGTGCCCGGCCAGCAAGATGTACTTCAAGGTAAGGCACCGAAGTACCAAAAATAAGGGTAGTGCGACCATTATTGCGCACATGCGTATACGGCATACCAAGCATTTGGTAATAGTGCCCGTCTCTGGCATCACGACTGTTCAGGCGCTTTTCATACAGCATCGCCTGGCGATCTAGTTCATGCTGGAAGCCATCAAAGCCAATTAAAAAGCGATCCGGATGTTCAGTGGGCAAGATAACAAGACGAGACTCGATCTCAGCATCAATGCTGTGATAGACATTGGCATAACTGAGTGATGCGCACAGCAATGAAATAAG
The DNA here is from genome assembly GCF_039631345.1 of Alkalimonas sp. NCh-2. Classification (NCBI taxonomy): domain Bacteria; kingdom Pseudomonadati; phylum Pseudomonadota; class Gammaproteobacteria; genus Alkalimonas; species Alkalimonas sp. NCh-2. The sequence continues at coordinate 62,537 of NZ_JBDIUV010000004.1, read as the reverse complement.
ACTAAAGATAAAATATTTCATGGGCTTACAGTACTCCCAAAAAGAAGCCTGCGCTGCAATGCAGCAGAGCAGGCGGAGAGATTAAAGCTCTTTTTCTACCACAAACTGGATATTGGCAGCGCGCTCATTCTCGTGATGGATGTTGGTGATCGGAGAATGATTCAGCGTCAACACACCCTTTTTGAACTCTGCAAAGCGATCATAAGCGTAGTTGTCACTGTAATTCTGAATCACAACTTTTTTCAGGCTTTCTTTGATAATGTCCCGGGCAAAGTCGTCAGAACACATTTCTTTAAAGGCTTTGATCAGTGGGTGGAAGTAGACTTTTGGCCAGGCTTCATCATAAAGATGGGCATACTTATCTACTTCCAGTGTGTCCCAGTTCACTTCCAGCTCAATATCAAAACCGGCTTCTTTATTCAGTTGCTTCTGCAATGCTTCCAAGCGATTTTGCTGGAAATCCCGCGAGGCTTTTTTTTCTGCTAATCCCATTATTTACTCCTTAATTGGCAATGATAGTGCTTTCAAATTGATCGCTCAATGAACTACAAAACACGCTCAATATCACGTTCAAGTTTTTCTGCCAGGTTGGTACCCGGCATATTCGAGGTATTAAAATAAATCTTAATGGTCGCAAGCGACCGCTTCACTTTGAGACTGTCTTCCGAAGTGTTAACAAAACAAAGGGTGTTTACACTTCCTAACAGTTCCATGCCCAAACTGTCTGCCGCTATCTTGGTAACAATAGCCATAGCAGACTCAATCACACGGCGACTGGCCAGCTTTGCTGTTAAATCAGATGCAGCAACCTGCTCCAGGGAAATTTGAATAGCGTGATTTAACTGCTCGGCAAGCATTCGTTCTGCTTGATAGACATAGTCGTCCAGATCGAAATCACTGGCCGGCAATTCTACAAGCGGACTAACTGTCTTGCCTGTTAACCAGCCAAGATGCTCTACTTTCGTATGCAACTTGATAGAGGAAAGGTCTTCCAACTGATGGAAACTCACACAATCAGCAGTGTCGGCACCGTCCAGCACAACAGCGCCCGACTTAGCACAGTAGTGCAGTAACTTGCCTTGAAATGAACCACCAAACCGATCGTGCAATGTTAACAGCAAATCCATGCCATTCAACTTTTCAAGCAACGCAGAGCGGGATATTGACAAAGATTCCATAATTACAGCTTAATTCCATTTTTCCGCAATCTTAAAGTAACCAAAAACACCAGTCAATAACTCATCTCAACAAAGCACACTTCTACCAGACAAAATCCGCTAAACCTATTGCTTTTTAGTTTACAATTTATCCGGGTAATGGCATCGTCACTTTCCTCAGGAACAGCACCGGGCAAATCGCCTAAAGTCGAATAGCTACCTGCTGCATACTGATAGATACTGCAATAAAACAGGAGCCCTTATGCCCTCAGCCCTTGGTATCGACTGGAAACAGTACCTAAAATCCGGCCAGCGCATCTTTATTGGCTCACATGCGGCTGTGCCAGGCGCACTGATGGACGATCTGATAGCCCATGGCCGTCAGTTGCATGACATTGAAATTGTGCAGCTACTCACCCTGTCCGACAATGCCTGGGCCAACCCGGACCAGCAGCACCGTTTTAAAGTAAATACTTTCTTCATTGGCGGCGATACCATCCGCCAGGCAGTGGCCGAGGGCCGTGCCGATTACACCCCTTGCTTTATGTCGGATATTCCACATCTGTTTACCGACGACATTCTGCCACTGGATGCGGCACTGATTATGGTCAGCCCGGCCGATCAGCATGGCTACCATTCGCTCGGGGTGTCGGTCGATGTCGTCGCCGCTGCTGCCAAAGCCGCTAAAATTGTGATTGCCCAGGTGAACCCGCTGATGCCGGTGACCTATGGCCAAAGCTTTATTCACCGTGACCAGATTGACCTTAGTATTGAATGTGCGCAGCCACTGCCCGAACTGCCAAAAGTGGATAGCGACAACGAAGTCAGTGAGCGCATCGGTCAGTACATTGCGTTGCTGGTGGAGGATGGTGCTACCATACAGCTCGGTGTCGGCCGCATTTGCACTGCGGTGCTGAAGTACCTAGGCAATCACAAAGACCTCGGTGTCCACAGCGATATGATCACCGATGGCATCATGGCATTGATTCAAAAAGGCGTGATCACCAACCGGCGCAAAACCTTCCATCCTGGCAAAGTAGTGACCAGCTTTTGCGTCGGCAGTAAGGCGCTGTACGATTTTGTTCATCACAACCCGCATATTGGTTTTTACCCCAGCGAATACGTCAACTCCCCGGCCAACATTGCCCGCAACGAGCGCATGATGGCGATTAACAGCGCCATTGAGGTCGATTTAACCGGCCAGGTAGTGGCAGACTCGATAGGGCATCAGTTTTACAGCGGCATTGGTGGCCAGGTCGATTTCAGTCGCGGTGCTTCCATGAGTGCGGGCGGAAAGCCCATCGTCGCCCTGCCGTCCACCACCGAAGATGGCAAAACGTCGCGCATCGTACCGCATATCCGCGAAGGTGCCGGTGTGGTCACCAGCCGGGCCCACGTGCACTATGTGGTGACTGAGTTTGGCGTGGCTTCCCTGCGCGGTAAAAGCATCCGCGAGCGGGCACTGGAGCTGATCCGGGTTGCCCACCCCAAGTTTCGCCACCAGCTGCTGCAAAAAGTACGCGAGCATTACTGGGTGCCGCATTACCAGCAGCAAACCCCGGTCGAAGTGCCGGAGCTTGGCAAGGTGGGTTTTAAGGAGCTCATTATTGGCGGCGAACACTTTGATTTACGACCGCTCAATCCATCCGATGAACGGCGCTTGCAGGAATTTTTCTATTCGCACACCAAAGAAACCCTGCAACTGCGTTACAACGCCGTGCCGACCCAGATGAGCCGGGAAAAGTCCTGCAACCTGGTCAGTGTCGATCAATCGAAAGATTTGGCGCTATGTATCGTGCGGCAAAAAGGCTCGGCGGTGCAAATTCAGGCGGTGGGCCGCTATTACCTGCTGCCTGCAGCCAACAGCTGCGAAGTCGCCTTTGTCACCCGGGAAAAATACCAGGGCCAGGGCATGGCCAAACGGCTGCTGGATGAAATGATTGCCATTGCCAAAGCGCGCGGCCTGGACGCCATGCTGGCCTATGTGCGGGCCGATAACCAGCCGATGCTCAGCGTATTTGAAAGAGCCGGCTTTGTCCGGCTGCCAGCCGATGAGCCGGGTGAAATCACGCTGCAGCTGACGTTGCGACCAAAGACCAAGGAGTAACTGATGCCACTGACCCTGTTCAGCCATGCCCGCTGCGCACTGCACAACCCGGATCCAGAGCACCCGGAACAACCGGCCCGGCTGCATGCCATCAATGATCAACTGGTGCGCTCTGGCCTTGAGTATGTGATCAAGCAAGTGGATGCCCGCCCGGCCGAGGTCAGCGATTTATACCGGGCCCATAGCAAGCTCTATATTGACGAGCTGTATGCCAAAGCGCCCAGTGAGGGCCAGATCTGGCTGGATCCGGATACCACCATGACCCCCAAAAGCCTGCCGGCAGCCCTGTTGGCGGCAGGCTCCGGCATTCAGGCAGTGGATGAAGTGATGCAGGCCGATAACCAGCAGGCATTTTGTGCCATACGACCGCCAGGGCACCACGCCACCGCCGATCAGGCGATGGGTTTTTGCCTGCTAAACAACATCGCCATTGCCGCCTGCTATGCACTGGATAAATATCAGCTGCAGCGGGTAGCCATTGTGGATTTTGATGTGCACCATGGCAACGGCACCGAGGCGATTTTCCGTCACGACGATCGGGTGCTGTTTTGCTCGTCCTATCAGCAGGCGCTGTACCCGAATAGCGGCGATGACACCAGCAGCGAACACATACTGAACCTGCCACTGCCAGCTGGCTGCAAGGGTGAACAATGGCGCGCGGCCGTGCAGCAGCGCTGGTTTGCCGCGCTGGATGCTTTTGCCCCCGAGCTGATATTTATTTCCGCCGGCTTTGATGGCCATGCTGAAGACGAGATGTCGCAGTTTTTACTGAAAGAAGACGACTACGCCTGGCTAAGCGGGGAGTTAAAGCAATTGGCAAACCGTCATTGCCATGGCCGTATCGTCTCGATGCTGGAGGGCGGCTACGATTTAAGCTCGCTCGGGCGCAGTGTGGTGGCGCATTTAAAAGCCATGCTGTGAAGGCATGCAATCTGCTATACTGGCGGCCGAAAAAATAACCGCTGGCTCTTTGCCATCGTCACGGAGCCAGAACTTATGCCTGTTACCGATTTTGTCACTCTTGCCTTAGCCCCAGCCCTGCTTTCTACTTTGCAGGAGCTGAACTACCAGCAGATGACCCCCATTCAGCAGCAAAGCCTGCCGGCTATTTTGGCCGGCAAGGATGTGATTGCCCAGGCGCAAACCGGCTCGGGTAAAACCGCCGCTTTTGCGCTGGGTATGCTCAGTGCCCTGCAGGTAAAACGCTTCCGTATTCAGGGGCTGGTACTCTGCCCTACCCGTGAGCTGGCCGAGCAGGTCGCGAAAGAACTGCGAACCCTGGGCCGCAGCATTCACAACATCAAGGTGCTGACCTTGTGCGGCGGGGTGCCAAGCAAACACCAGATCCTATCGCTGGAGCATGGTGCTCATTTTATTGTCGGCACGCCAGGCCGGGTGCTGGATCATCTGCAGCAGCAGCGGCTGGATTTATCCGAGCTGCGGATGCTGGTGCTGGATGAAGCCGATCGCATGCTGGATATGGGCTTTTTGGACGAGGTGGCCCGTATCGCAGCGGCTATGCCTGCCAAACGGCAAACCCTGTTATTCAGCGCGACTTATCCGGACAAAATCGAGCAACTGGCGGCCAGTCTGATGCAGCAACCGGTAAGGGTGTCGGTCAGCTGCAGCCAGCAGGAAAGCAGCATCACCCAGCAATTTTACGCCCTTGATAACAGCCCCCGTGAGCAAGCGGTGATGCTGGTATTGCAGCAGCTGCAACCTGCCAGCTGCGTGGTGTTCTGCAACACCAAACGGGTGACCCAGCAACTGGCCAATGCCCTACAGCAACAGGGCTTTAGCGCCAAAGCCTTGCATGGCGATTTGGAGCAAAAAGACCGTGATCAAACCCTGCTGCAATTTGCCAATAAAAGCGCCCGTATTCTGGTGGCAACCGATGTGGCCGCCCGTGGCCTGGATATCAGTGAGCTGGACCTGGTGATCAATGCCGAGCTGGCGCACGATACAGACACCCACACCCACCGCATTGGCCGCACCGGCCGCGCCGGGGCTAAAGGCCTGGCCGTTACCCTGGCCGATAACAAAGATGACTACAAATTAAGCCTGCTGCAGGATACGCTGAGCGATGCTATCCAGCTGCAACCTCTGCCGCCCCTGAGCTTACTGGAACAAGCGCCGGCCAAAGCCGAGATGGTGACCATCCAGATCCAGGGTGGTAAAAAGCAAAAACTGCGCCCCGGCGATATTGTCGGTGCTTTAACCCGCGATCAGCAAATCGCCTTTGAGGACGTTGGTAAAATTCAGCTGCATGATTTATGGGCCTATGTGGCAGTCAAGCGCAGTGCAGCGAAAAAAGCGCTGCAGATTCTCAATCACGACAAAATGAAAGGCCGTAATTTCCGCGCCTGGCAGCTGTAAGCACTAATCAGCCGGATGATTTTGCACTACTCAGCAACGTCTGCTTACACTTTACCCTGTACCTGGCGGGGAGGCCGCCAGGCAAACAGCTGCTCGCTTGGCACCTCTAACCAAACGCTTTGGTGACCGGGTAGTCTTCTGCTTTCGGTGGAGGACGGTTGCCATATGGAGGCTCCTTCGTCTCACTTTTGCGTTTACGGTAAAAGTACCAGACAGCAAAAGGAAGATGCACTGCCAGATTAATCAGCCCCCACCACCACAACACTTGCTCATTCATCCAGTTACTGGAATCCATTGTTCTTTCAAAGACATCACTGCAAGCACGCACTAAAAGATGAAATGCAAGGGTGTAAACACGGGCAATGATATAAAGCTCAGGACGCTTTTTCAGGATAGGATACAGCTCCGCAGCGATCAGAATACACATTGAAGCCGCAAAGAACGCTCCCGCCTCTCCGTATACGAAAGCCATATTCCAGGTTGTGTATAGTAGATTCCAGGCCGCGGTTGAGTAAAAAAGAACATCGTTTGGTTTATCTTTCCCGATCACCCAATATACTCGCTTGCCATTTTTGTAGCGCGGAAATGGAATGGTAATACAAAGAATGACACCACAAATTGCGTTAAAGTAGTTTGCGGTTTCAAAATCTTTGAATGTTGCCTCCGCTATATTCAGGAACAAAAAGGCATAAAGAAAGGTAAGAACCCAATCTCCTCTAAAGAATTGCCAAAATGCATGGTTGTTGTCTTTATACAGCCAGGCTACACGGGCAAACCCAACCACCAAAGCGGTAGGCAAAAGCACACTTAATACTTTTACCCAACGAAACCAGCCATCAACATACTCAAACCAAAGCGGAAAAGTAAGCAAAGACAGCAACCAGAACACCATGGCAAACACGGGCTTTTTACGCATGATCTCTACCAGACCAAGCAACAACAGAATGTAAAAGCTCATCGTAAACACATACTGCCAAACAGGTATATCCATCCCGCATCTCCAACAGAAAATTAGTGCAATTACTCTAATGCATAATTGGAGTAATTGCTCTAAATTAATCAAGAGACGCTTGATCCAGATCACAAGACTGTTTCATGCCGATCAGGTGCAAGAGCGGGTACTGGTGGTGCAAGGCCCCAATGTTCCACGGGTGCTGCCAGTTGAAAGCGATGAAATGGTCGAAGCCATCCGCGCTCAGGGAGTTCTGGTCGAGTACTTAGTGCTCCCGGACGGAGGCCATGGTTTCCTGCGCCGGGAAAACGGTATTTCCGCCCAGGAAGCTTATCTGAAATTTATGCAACAGTATTGGTGATGATGCCACAGGCCAGGCTTCGCCTGGCCTGTGCTTGCTGAAGCCTTACAACTTAAAGCCCTGCAATGAGTCTTTCATCCGTGCTGCCATGCTGCGCAATTGTTGGCTGGCACCAGACAGCTCAGTCGATTTGGCGGTGGTATCCTGCACCGCATTGGCAATATGCTCCATATTTTCGTTGATGGTGGCAGATACTGTGGCCAACTCTTCCGTAGCGCTGGCCAGTTGATCATTGACATCGGTAATACTGGACACGGCTTTATTGATTTGTGCCAACGTCTTTCCAGCCTGCTGCGAACGCTCTATGGTTTGCTCGGTTTCCTGCTGACTGGAAGCCATCGACTGCACTGCTTGCTCGGAGTCGTGCTGGATATCCTGAATGCGCTGATTGATGCCTTGTGTTGATTCTTGTGAGCGGCTGGCCAGGGTACGCACTTCATCAGCTACTACCGCAAAGCCGCGGCCCATCTCGCCGGCCCGGGCTGCTTCAATGGCGGCATTTAATGCCAGTAAATTGGTTTGCTCGGCAATGTTGCCAATCACATCGGTGACCGCCCCCACTTCTTCACTGCGCTTGGACAGCTGCTGGATCACTTCACCGACCTGCTCAATTTTCTGTTTTAAGGCCTCAATCGCCAAAATGGTGTCTTCCACCGCTCTGGTGCCGGAGCGGGTCTGCTGATCGGCCTCCCGGGCCGAATGCGCCGCAGTGGCGGCATTGCGTGCCATATCTTCGCAGGTAGCGGTCATTTCACTGACTGCGGTTGCCACCTGCGCCGTCTGGTCCATCACACTTTGCAGGATCTGCTGGCTTTGCTGGCTGGTATCATCCAGCATTTCGGATTGTTCAGCCAATTGCTCCGCCATCTCGGTTTGCTGGCTGATGATTTCCCGCAATCGCTGCACCAGACCACTTAATGCCGCCAACAAGCTGCTGTTATCGCCGGGCTTCAGTGCAAACTCGGCCCGAAAATCACCGCCAGCAACCTGGCGGACCAGGGCCCGGGCGCTGGCCACCTCCCCCCCCAGCTGCGCTAGCAGCCAACGGCGGATATACAGCGACAAACCTACCGTAATCGCAATCACCAGTACCACCACCAGCGCAATGCGCCGCGCCACCGACCAAAAAGCGGCTTTGACATCATCAATGTAAATACCCGAACCCAGCACCCAGCCCCAGTGTGGGTCCCGATCGACAAAGGACAGTTTGGTGTAACGCTCATCGGTCACACCACCTCCAGCCAAAGGTTTAGGCCACTCGTACTCGACAAAACCCGAGCCATAACGATTGATCGCATCCACAAAGCTGACAAAAAGATTGGCATTGTCCAGTCGCTGTGAGCGACTGCCATCTTTGCTGCGCATATGAGTAGCATGCATAAAATTTGGTCGGTCCAAAACAGTACCATCCAGGCTGGGCACGGTTGGATGCATAATCATTCGCGGAATGGGCCGGCCCATATCATTGATCCAGATGTACTCGGTTCCATCATAGCGGATGGCTTTAATAGCCTGCAGTGCCTGCTGCTGTGCCTGCTCTGTGCTGAGCTCACCACTGGCTTCCAACTGCTGGTAATGCTGCACCAGATGCAAGCCCGCTTCAATAACCGCCATCACCCGGGCTTCACGTCCCTGAACCAGGCTGGTATTCAGTGCATTTAACGCCACCACAGCCAGCAGTGAAAAGCCAAGCAATGCCAACAGTGGTATCGTCAATAACCGGCCCGCCACAGTAGAAAAAAAGTTCATCCCCATCTCCTTATCCAAATCGCAACGAGGCCAAATAATTGTTTTTACCTCATGCAGTTAAGCATAGCCGATTTTTTGTTAATACCGCTGTTTTTTTAGTGAGACCATGGTCGCAATCAATCCCTATCCAGGCGATCCAGATCAAACCGCCTCATTTATTCTCTGCTATCTTTATTACAGGCCGCGGTAAAGCCTTTGCCTTGTCATGTCCCTGTCATGTCGAGCTGGCAGGATAGCTGCCAGCTTGTTGCGACCAAACTGGCACAATTTCTGTATTGATTTGCATAGCTGTAAAAAGCAACCTTGCGCCGCTGTCACTGCCTGTTTTGTGCGCATTTCGCACCAAACTAAAGCAGCTGGGCCCAGATGAACTGTTGAAACAAGGAGATCCCGATGCCACTGAAAAAACAATTCCTGAAAAGCCGCCCTGTTGTTAAAGTGACCTTTGAAATTCCGGCCGAAGCTGCCAAAGAAGCCACCAGTGCCTACCTGTTGTGCGAAGCTCAGGGTTGGCAAAAAGAGCCATTAAAACGGCTAAAAAATGGTGGTTTTAAAGCCGTGCTGGAGCTACCCACCGATCAGCAGGACGATTTTGAGTTTCGTTACTGCCTGCTGGATGATGCCGGCAACGAGCAGTACGACAACGACTGGCAAGCCGATGGCTACCGGCCCACCCCACTTGGCGTGGAAAACTCAGTAGTATCAGTGCGAATGAGCTAAGCCACTAAAAAAATTGTCACACTCTGGATGGCTGAGGGTACTTAGTTAGGACACTTGAACTTACTAAGGAACCTCAGCATGAAGAAAACAACCCAACAACCTGGATTCTGGACTTACCTTGTTATCGCGCTAAGTATTGTGATCGGGGTTTTAAGCGCCAACCTCAAAGCCGAACCAACCCACTTCCAGGTGCAGGTGGTAGGTCAGGGCCAGCCGGTACTGATGATCCCTGGCCTGATGTCCGATAGCCGTACCTGGCAGCCATTGCAAGCTGAGCTGGCAGCGTCCTATCAGTTGCACCTGATTACCCTGGCCGGTTTCGCCGGCAATGCCCCTGTGAACGGCCCTTTGCTACCCAAAGTACGTGAGCAATTACAAGCCTACATTCTCTCCGAAAACCTGCAACAACCGGCCATTATTGGCCACAGCCTGGGAGCCTTTGTTGCCTTTGATCTGGCAAGTCATCAGCCGCAGCTGATTGGCCCGGTCATTGCCATTGATGGCCTCCCCTATCTTGCGCCGGTGTTTACCCGGAGCAATCAAACGCAGGTGCGTGATATGCAAGCACAAGCCTCGGCCATTCGCAGCCAATACCAACAGATGTCTGCACAGCAACTGGCTGCTATGGCACAGCATGGGCTGGGTATTCAGGCCAGCAGTCAGCCACATCAACAGTTGGTGCTGGAGATGGCTTCCACCTCAGACCCTGCCAGTGTTGGCCAGGCACTCTACGAGTTACTGACCACCGATCTACGCCAGCAAATCAGTGCCATCCAGTCTCCGGTGTTGCTATTGGGGGCCAGCGGTGCCATCACCGGCGATAAGGAGCGCCAGCAAATTGAACAGCTGTATCGGCAACAGCTGGCTGAGCTCCCCCAGGCCCGGCTTGCATTTCATCCGCAATCACGGCACTTTATGACGCTGGATCAGCCGGAGTGGGTTGCACACCACATTTTGACTGCCCTCAAGGAAGCCAGCCAATGAGCCTCAACCAGACAGAACTGCTGCTTTTACCGGATGTAACAGCCGCGCAAGCGGGCGATATCCAGGCATTTGAGCGTCTGATCCATCAGTGTCAGCGCAGTGTTAGCAGCATTGCTTTGGCCATTGTCCGGGATCTCGATGCCAGTGAAGATATCTGCCAACAGGTGTTTATTCACTTGTGGCAACAGCTGAATACCTTGCAAAACCCGGCCAGCTTTTTGCCCTGGGTTCGGCAAATCACCCGCTACCGCGCCTTGAACTACCTGCGTGATCACAAGCTATCACAGCGCCTCAGCGCTGAAGACACCGAGCAGGCCTTGGCAAGTTTTATCAGCCATGAGGAGCCGGATAGCGAGCTGCTAAGAGCCGAGCAAAGCGCTATTCTGGCCCATTTTATCAGCCAGCTGCCTGAGGAAAGCCGCGAAATTACTCTGCTGTACTACCGTGAAGAGCAAAACAGCCGCCAGGTTGCGCAATTGCTCGGTATCACCGAAGCCAGCGTTCGCAAACAGTTGCAACGGGTTCGGCAAGCTTTGCAAAAGAAATGGTTGCAGCGCTATGGCCACTTGGTGCTAACCAGCGCGCCGGGCCTTGGCTTGTCCAGCCTGATCACGTCCGCACTACTGGCAACCAGCCCACCTGCCAGCGCAGCCGCCGCCAGTACCCTCGCCAGCCAAAGCAGCGGCCTGGCGAAGCTCAGCTGGCTACTGAGTGGCGCTATGCTGGGCGCTCTGGCCGGTGTCATCGGGGTTGTGCTGGGGATGCGCAGTGCCATCAACAGCACCGAGCAGCCCGACAGCCGTAAACAATTGCTGCGCTTAAGGAACCTGGCCATCGGCTGGGTGCTGCTGAATGGCCTGCTGCTTACCGCCGCTTACAGCTTTACTCAGGGCGCCAGCGGCCCGGTTAGCAGCTTTAGCTTCTTTATTGCTGGCCTTGGTTGGCTGCAATGGCGTGTTTGGCGGACGCTGCAGCCTGAGCTGGCAGCCAAAGCCGAACAAAACATGGCAGGGCAAAAGCGCTATCAACGCCAAAAACTCTGGAGCTGGGCCGGGTTGGCCCTTGGCGCCAGCGCTGGCTATGCCGGCCTGATTGCCGGACTGATTCGCAGTCATCGTTGGTTTTGGTAGCAGTGCTGCTAAGCTGCCTTACCCAAACACATTGTCGTTGAAACTCGCCTGGATCTGCGCAACTTCCGCAGCGTTGTCCAAAAGGGCCTGCACACAGCGTCCGTCGAACTTGGTGCCGGACAAACGCTGCAGCTGCGCAAATGCCTGCTGGTTCGTCCAGGCCTCTTTGTAGGGCCGCCTGCTGGTGAGCGCATCAAACACATCCGCTACGGTTACAATACGAGCTTCTATCGGAATAGCATCACCTTGTAAGCCACTGGGATAGCCGCTGCCATCCATGGCTTCATGATGATGCATCACAATATTGCGCAGCACACTCAAATGGCTTAGCCCGGACAGGCCGTAGTTCTCCATCAGTTTATCCACCATCGCCAGGCCGGCCTCAGAGTGCGTTTTCATGACGTTGAACTCCTCTTCGGTCAAAGGGCCAGGCTTAAGCAAAACCTTATCCGGAATCGCCATTTTTCCCAGATCATGCAAAGGTGCAAACAAAAAAACATGCTCAATAAAGTGATCGTCCAAATGAAATGCATCCGCACAATGCCTTGCAATCAGACGGGCGTAACGCGACATTCGCTCCAGATGAGCCCCAGTCTCCGGATCACGGCTGTGGGTTAAATCCAGGGCAGATTTTAGAGTAGCGGATAAGGTTTTTATCTGCGCCCGCTCGTTGTAGAGCATCAGCGTGACCAAATGGCCTGCCACATCCATGTTTTCAATAGCGAAATCATCAAAGGCGTTGATTTGCTGGCTGTTAAAAAATAAAAAACCCAGCAACTCATTGCCCCAAATCATTGGAATGGTGTAACTGCCCCGAAAGCCAGCCGCATAAATTCGCTGCGCATGCAGATGCTGGCTGCCGTTAAAAACCGATAAGTCTTGCTCCAGCCTGGCTTTTCGCTGCACGGCCAGCTGCTGCAGTGAGTAGCAGCCAGACAACCTTGCATGGTAATGATTCAGAGGCGTTTTTTCGCCACTGTAAATAAAGGTGCGCACCATGTCGGTACTGGGATCGTACAAGGCAATGGCAATCCGGGAAATAAAGGCATGATGGCGCTTTAAATAGTCATGTATGTGCTGCAACTTTTCGACTAAACTGGTCGTCTGCCCAAGCACCTTCAGCGCTGCATCATGAAGCATAAGTCGTTCTCACATCGCGGCCGTGTTTTTCAGTATAGCCAATCGATACGCAAAGTGATCGCTTCGATGCACCCATGCATACTCCACAGCATCGAAAGTCAATCAGAGTAACCAGCATGACCTCTAATGCTCTTAACGTATTCGGCCAACCCCTTGAGCCCTGCTGCTCCGAGCCTGCCACCGGCTTTTTCCGCGATGGTTTTTGCCACCATGCTGCGCAGGACAGAGGGCAGCATTTATTGTGTGCCATAGTGACCCAGGCGTTTTTGGATTTCAGCCTGCAGCAAGGCAATGATCTCATCACCCCCAGAGTCTTGTTTCAGTTCCCTGGTTTAAAAGCCGGTGATCGTTGGTGCCTGTGTGTCAGCCGTTGGCTGGAAGCGAAGGATGCCGGTTTGGCACCGCCCTTAGTGCTGGCCAGTTGCCATCAGGAAGCACTGAGCAAGATCCCTCTGGCATTGCTGCAAGCGCACTGCTGGCAACCATAGCCGATGCAGCGACTGGACCAGTCTTTTTACCGCAATGGCCCCAACCACAGAGCCGGGGCCGACGTCAGCTTCACTGATATCGTCAAGTTGTTTGGCTTTCGTGGCATTCGCATTGGCCGCTGGGTGACGGCTGAAGAACAGCAGCGTGCTGCCAACCTGTTTTTTGATGCGCTGTGCGATTTGCAGCAGCTGCTGCAGGTACCCAAGCAGGTGCTGTCTCTGAATCAAACACTCACCCTGACCTTTGGCATTGGCGGCAGGCCCGGTGTCTGTGCCCACTACCAACCGCGTGGCCGCATTTTAGCGCTGGCCAAAAACGCCGGTGCCGGCAGCCTGGCGCATGAATGGTTTCATGCCTTTGATCATTACATTGCCAGCAAGGTGTTCCCAGGTGCCGGCAATCAAGACTTTGCCAGTCGCTGCTTTTTGCACCTACAGCGCATCAATCCGCATCCATTAAACCAATTGCTGCTGGAAGGGTTTAAAACCCTGCTGCTATCCCCCGATGGCAGCCAAGCGAGTGCCTGGTTTTTGCACTGTGCAATGCTGGACCGTCAACGGCAGCAACTGTATCTATCGCAACCGGAAGAACTGTGCGCCCGAGCCTTCGAGGCCATGCTCCAGGCTCAACCGCTGAAAAACCACTTTCTGGTCAGCGGTACCCGTCAAAGCAAGCTGGCAAAAGCCGGAGCCTACCCGGATACAGCCCTGCTGCAGCAACTTAGTGCTCATTGGTTGCAGTACTTTACCGCGCTGGGTCAGGCGCTGACAGCACAGCCCTGATTTTTTTCATCACTGCATGGTAAAACCGCCAAAAACAGCTAAGGTTGGATTAAGAATAAGAACGAAGGAAGCGCTATGCCTATAACACCCGAACTGAATGCCGAAATCCGTATTCTGAACCTGTACAACCTCGACAGCGTGCGTGAAGGCTTAAAAGCGCACAAAGAGGCCGACGAAGCCACCAAAGCCGCCATCGCCCGGTTGCACCAAAAGGGCTTATTAACCCAACCAGATGGCGGCTACCTCACCGATCTGGGTGTGCACTGCGCCGAGCACCTGCAAATGGCACTGCGGATTTTGGAGGTGCCGGGGTAATTGCCGCCCACCAAACCCGTAGAATTCGGCGGGTTTGACTTGCTCACAGCCGAAAACGCAAGTGCCCTAACCCCATCGAATTCGATGGGGTTGCTTATACCCGAAGCTAATCTAAAGTCCTCGAATACAATGAGTTTAAGCTCAAATTAGCTGTTTGAAGTTGGACTCTTAGTATAAATTAACACCCAAAATCTTTGCGCTGACTTGCCAGTAGCTTAATTTATTTCAATCCACTCCCCCGCGTAGTGTGCAACACCAACAGTACGGGATAGAGTTGCCCTACAAACCCTGAATGATCTCCTAACGCCGATCTTCGAAGAGCAGTTCCATCCATCGGGCTTTGGAAACTGACCACATCGAAGTTGTCACCACGCCATCAATAAAGCCACGATGTTTATCCGTCGATACGGATTAGAGCATGTCGTGGATATGGCCTGTCCAACCATGAGGTTTTTGTAAAAAGCATCCCAAAACGAGCCACAACCCTTCTTAAGCCACAAACTAACCACAAGCTTTTTGGGCAGCATGCATGCGAGGCTTCTTATCTAGCGGACAATCTGCGCACATTTGAGTACAAGGAAGCTTGTGGCGCAGGCAACATACTATACGCGCGCTTTGCTGATCTTTAAGTCTTAATTTTCGCCAAAAGGGATTGATTGTCGGCTGATCATTTACCCGTAATGATAACTCTGGACGAGCGAATATTTCTTTTATCCGTTGATCACGCCAGCTATCAGGGAGTGACAGCTCCCCCAGATACCAATGCACAATATAAGCTTGATGACTAAAATGAAGCTTTGCAGCCACAGGGCTAAGGCAAGTTAAACGCTCGACGATCGGGATGAGCAATCGTTCGAGTAGCTGCTCCCAACTGGCAAGCTGACTGACGGAAGCGAGATAATTCGCCTCTGGACTAAGCAATAAATAAAAAGTTTCTACTCGACCACTTTCGTGCGCTTCAAAGTACCAATTATCCCAACTGGATGCCGCAGCAATGGCACGCTGAAGCTCACTACCGGGCGGACAACAAAACAGCCACAATAATAAAGGAGGCAGTTGCAGACCAAAAAACCACTGACTCCACATTGAATGTAATGCCCTCGCATCGACTTCTCGCGTTGCCTCTCCAGCAATGCTCCCTTTTACTCGATAGCTAAGAGCAAACTGTTCCAACCATGGTCTGTAATGTGTCGCACTGAGCACCGAGTTTAAACAATGGACATTTGGAGGTAACTGCTGCAAGTTATCGATGGCTTTGAAATGTTCAGCATAAAAAGTCGCTTTTTGGCTGAGTAAATGGTTGAGCTGGTTAGCTAGGGTGATTATTCCCATGATGGTAGCCCCCCATTGACTTCATTATGTTCATCACTTCGGTGATAACTACTCGCCATTCTCACCCGAGGGATGATCATTGGACACAGCGCTTCAGGGTCGGTAATGATGCTGGCATTAATGCCAAATACTTGTTCAAGTAAAGCTTCATTGAGCAAGGTTTGAGGAGAACCATGTGCAATTAGCTTTCCATCACGCATTAATAGTAAATGTTCGCCGTAACGCAAAGCCTGATTAATATCGTGTAATACCAGCACCAAGGTTCGCCCCTGCGCCACCAGCGCTTGACAAAAGTCGAGTACCGCCAGTTGGGCACGAATATCAAGAAACGAGGTTGGCTCATCCAGTAACAGCACCTCCGTTTGCTGCGCCAGAACCATTGCCAGCCAAACTCGCTGTTGCTGACCACCAGAAAGTTCGGCTACTGGCCTTTGTGCCAGATGGGTTAGCCCCGTTGCATTCAGCGCTTGGTTAACTGCTTTTTCATCTTGTTCTGACCATTGACGCCATAAGCTCTGATGAGGATAACGGCCGCGACTAACCAGCTCTTGTACATCAATACCTTCTGGCAGTTCAGGCTTTTGTATCAGCAGCGCTAATTCTCTGGCTCTCGCCTTGTTATTCAAGGTTACCAATGGGGTTTCACCAAGCATAACGTGACCACGAGTAGGCGGCAGCACGTGACTTAAGCACTTGAGCAAGGTGGATTTACCGCAACCGTTAGGCCCCAAAATTACGCTTAACTTGCCCTTAGGGATCGTCAGATCCATGGCATTAATGATGGTTCTCTGCCCATACTTTAGAGCAAGATCATGCCCACTAAGCGCAATATCATCATCTGTGTATAAGCTCATCATTACTTTCCTGTTCGGTTTTTTATCAATGGTGCTTGTGCCCATAATTCACGAGTCAAAAGCAATGCTAGATAGAGACCACCTATCAGGGCGGTCAAGACTCCAACGGGCAACCTTTGGTTACTGGGCAATAGTAAGGTCAAGGTGTCAGCGCCAAGTAACAAGAGTGCACCAATCAACGCTGAACGTAACAGGGCCAGTTGACGATGACCAAAACGAGCCAAATGAGGGGCGACCAAAGCAACAAAGGCAACGGGGCCTGCGCAAAGTACAGCCCCTAAAGCGAGCAAGGTGGCAAGCAGTAGTGCCACTGTCTGCGTTTGGCGTACAGGGTTACCCAAAGCTTGCGCTAACTCTCGACCCAAAGACAAGATCGCCAAACGACGAGAGAGCAATAGAATACTTGGAAGTACGAGTAATAAAACGCTGCTGATTAACAACACGTCATACCAAGTACGGTGCGCCAAACTCCCCGAAAGATACCCCAACATTTGCTGAGCCTGCTCTCTTTGTACTAGTGTCAGCGCAAACTGCACCAAGGCTATAGCAAAAGCATTAATAGCAATCCCCATCAATATCAAATTGCGTGAAAACTGCCATTGACGTCCAAGTCCAACAAAAAACAATGACAGTACAGCCACGACACCTAAAAGAGCACCGAATAATAAGGGTAATGCGGGTAGCCATAATAGCCACAGAACGGCACCAGCACTGGCCCCAGCGTTAATACCGAGAATGTCTGGGCTGCCTAAAGGGTTACGAGTCAGACTCTGAAACACCGCGCCAGAAAGCCCCAAAGCCATTCCGGCGCCAACAGCACATAGCGCTCTTGGTAGCCGTGATTGCCAAAGTAACCAATGCTCATAGTCTGACGCCCTACCGAATAAAGCCTTAACAAGGCTCATGGGTGACAGCCCTTGGTGTCCCAACAGCAAACTCAGCAAGAGTGCAGCAATAAGCAAAATGATGGCGAATAAAGCCCCCTTAATTGTACGGGATGTAGGTGCTCGTAAGGTGATCAATCTCCATTGCCAAATGGGGAAACGAGTGTAATTCATAAGGTCTCCTTCACATGTTGCCCTCGAGCCATAACATAAAGAAAAGGAGCGCCTAGTATGGCCACCATGATTCCAGTCAGCAGCTCAGTGGGGGGCATCAATACCCGAGCCAAGAGATCGGCAAGCAACACCATAATCCCTCCGATTAACGCCGAAGCCGGTAATAATAGTCTCAAGTTCAGTGTTAAATAACGTCTAGCGAGATGGGCACTGGCCAAGCCGACAAAAGCCAATGGCCCGACAATCGCGGTCGTAGCAGCGCATAACAAAGTAGCAGCCAACCAAGCTAGCAAGTTTTGCCAGCGTTGAGATGAACCGAGCGCTTTAGAAGTATGGGCATCCAATAGCATCAGATTCAGCGCTGGAGTCAATAGCCACAACAACACACTGGCGGATAGCACGTAAGGCCAGAGCAGATGAACATCTTGCCAAGTCAGTCCAGACAAAGAGCCTGCCATCCAATATCTAAAACCCTCAAATAACTGCGGATTCAGTAATACTCGAGCTTGGACATAAGCTCCAAGAACCGCGCTAATGGCAGCACCAGCTAAAATCAGCCGAATTGGAGAAGATGACGCCAGAGATTGTTGAGCACGAGATAATAAATAAATGAGACTACTCGCCAGTAGTGCTCCAGGTAAAGCTTGCCATAACAAACTTAAGCCAGCCGTTGCAGGCAAAAGGCTCAACGTGACTAAAGAGGCACTCGCGCCAGCATTAACACCCAGAAGACCGGGATCGGCTAGAGGATTGCGGCACAGAACCTGAATAACACAACCCGCCATGGCCAAAGCCATACCGGCTAACATGCCGCATAATAACCTAGGTAGCCTTGCTTGCAGCACCAGAGAAAGATGGTCATCAGCGGTCGGTTGCCAAAGCTTGCCTAGCATTGACAATGGCAGTGTGCGGGCTCCGAAAAGTAAGTTCGCTAAAATGAGCAATATCAACACCGAAAACAAGCCAGCAAATATCATTGCGTTACGGTTAAATCGATGGTGATTTCTTGTGCTTGTATTTGCCAAGCAGAGCTCTGGTTCCATCATCCTGACCTCCTATTACTATCCCACTACAGGTCTGGTACCGTGGTGCTGGTTTGTGAGGATAGTGCTTTTTGTGTAGACAGAACCTGTTGCAACTTAGGCACCAACTTAGGAATCGTCCATTCCAGACTGAGTAATGATCCGTATGAGCTCGCCATGACCAAAGTAGGATCGGTGATCGCCAAATATTGACCACGTTGCATCGCAGGTAAGCGGTGGATAACTGGCATAGTCTCCATGTCTTCTCTCGCTTTTTCTGAGCTGTACCAGCTGAGCAACAGCTCAGCATCATCGAGTATATCTGCACTCTCTAGACCAATATGAGCGGTAAAATGACCACGACTGGCATTCAGATTGGCAATACTTGGCGGTAAAACAAAGCCTAACTCTAAAAATAAATCGACTCTGGGATCGCCTGAGACATAAACCGAAAGATTTCCTACTCGACTAGCTGCATTGATATAGGCGAAACTGACCCCCTTAAATTCAGGATGGCCAGAGGCGACTTGTGCGAGATAAGCCTGCTTTTTTCTCAGCAACTCCTTGCCCTTCTGCTCTTTACCTAGAGCCTTAGCAATAAGCTCTACCTGCTGTTGTACCGGTGTTAACCACGGTTCACCTGGGTAGCCGATAACAGGAGCTAACGCGCTCAGTTGCAAAAAACTTTCACGAGTAATCCCTGATTGTGGAGCTAAGATGAGATCGGGTTTCAGCGCAAGTAACCGTTCCACATCCAATTCTGGATAGCTACTAATAATGCTCGGTAACGGCAGGTTTTGTGCCTCAATCGCTTCACGAAACCAAGGGAGATAACCTTGCTTATCGCCCCCCCAATAGTGTGGTTCAATCGCGATAGGAACAACACCAAGCGATAAAACCCAGTCTTCGGCGCCAGCGCCAAGCGTTACTACACGCTGGGGAGGAGCCTTAATACAACTTGTCCCGTGCGCGGTAGTAATACAAACTGGAAATCCGTCTTGCTGAGTGGTCTCAAATTCTGGTTGCTGAAAATCATAACAGCCGATTAAACCCATGATTAGAAACACGACCCACGGAAATCGCTGCCTTGCTTCATAGAGCATAAATATTGTTCGCTCCGCACTGCGGAGCGCTCCTAATAATGGATAGTTTCCCCATGTCACGGCGTTCAAAAACGATAATCTAAAGTGACACTAAAGTTACGTGGCGCGCCATACTGAAACTGATTATAAAAACCGAGTTGGCTGTAATAACTTTTGTCTAACGCATTATCCAAATTGGCTTGTAAAGTCAGCTGCTTATTCAGGCTGTATTTCGCCATCAACCGCACTAAAGCGTAACTGTCCTGTTCTACCTCAACTTTAGTTTGATCCGGCTTGGAAACTTGACTATAAATTCGGCTTTGCCAGTTAACTCCCGCTCCCAGTTGCAGACCGTTGATCCAATCATTGAGCGCATAGGTAGTAAAGAGTTTAAGTTGCTGCTTAGGATTATTGGTATTGACCTTGTTACCTTCAGGATCTTTCGTTTCAAACTGGGTATAACCTAAATAAATATCCCAGTTGGCGTTAATGGAACCATTAACTTCAAACTCAAAACCACGAGTCTTAGTACCATCCACACCTCGATAAATAGGAATAGTACTGTTAGGAAGAGTTTCACCAGTGGACTCACCAACATTATCCTGACGAATCTCAAATGCCGAGAGTGATAAGTCTAGCGACTCATTAAATAAACTTGCTTTTACTCCCGCCTCGTAGTTAATACCTTTGATAGGATCAAGATAGCGACCATCACTTTTCACCTTACTTTGCGGAGTAAAGACATCCGTGTAGTTAGCATAAAGGGAGTATTCGTCACTCAACGCATAGGTCAGCCCTAAGTAACCTGTAAATTCACCATTCACTTTGTAGTTATGTTTAGCTCCAAAATTATCCTGATCCGTCTCCCAGTTATCTAAACGGCCACCGAGCACCATCGACAAATCATCGTTCAACTCAAGTTGAGAAGCGATGTAAATAGCCTGCTGCTTAGTTGTTCCCCAAGAACCATAAAGCACATTATCGCTCCATTGAGGCCGTGGATAATCATAGTTCGGTTGCTGAAAATCGCCCAAAGGTGGTTGAGAGCCTATTGCTCCGTAATAGGGATTCGCAAAGTCCTGTTTCTGTTGATTAGCACCAGCGACGAGCTGGTGGCTGCGCCCGAAAGCTTCAAAGCGTCCATTCAGTTTTAAATCAAAAGTATGTTGAGTACGATTACCATCGATAAAAGCCAGAGAGCCAGGGACCATCCCCTCATTGCTAATCGGGTCAGGGTTCCCTGTTGGCCAGAGCACATCAAACTCTAGGCTGTTATCACCATAGATATAACTCCCTTTAACACTCCAATCTGGGTTGAAATGATGTTCTAGCGTTAAAAAGCTATTCAGGGCTTCTGTTTTAGCTGACGCCCAACTTGGAGCGGTGGAGACATGTCGATCGTAATCAGTACGATTGCCGTCGCTATCAAACAACGGTAAACCACCAGACATCGTTCCTTTAGGCTTCGTATGCTGAAAATCACTCCCTAAAGTGAGCAGCGTATTATCACTCAAATCAGCTTCAAAAATGCCATAAAGCGTTTGTTTTTGTTGTTCATATCGATCCTGCCAGCTCTCTCTATCTTGATAAACCACTATCATCCGGCCCCGCAGAGTCGCATCATGATTAAGGCCACCAGAAAGGTCGACCACCCCACGTCGCATATCCCAAGATCCGCTGCTCAAACTGACTCGTCCTTGAAAATCTGTCGTGGGACGCTTTCGTACCAAATTGATAGCAGCCGAAGGGCTGCCAGCACCTAACATTAACCCCGTAGCACCACGAACCACTTCAATACGCTCATAAAGAGCTGTATCCATTAGATTATCGCCATAATTAAAACGAGTATCATAGGTCGTTGCTACACCGTCATAGAGGATACTGTTGACCGAGATCCCACGGGCACTGATCGAATATCTATCATTATCAGCGGGACGAGCGTTGATCCCTACAACACTGGTCATCACATCATTAACCGAGTTGAGTTGCTGATCTTCGATGGCTTTTTCAGTAACAGTAGTGACAGATTGTGGTGTTTCAAGAAACGAGAGCTGCATTCCAGTAGCGGTATTCATGTCGCTGACTTTATAACTCACATGGTTACCTTTCTTTCCAACGATGGTCATTACTTCAATCTCTTTCTCCTGCGCTTCACTATTCGCGGTAGCCAGTACTGGAGTACTCAGCAAGATTGAACAAAATAGAGCAATAAGTGTCGGTCTAAAAAGATTAATCGTGGGGGTGCTGCTTATGTTCATTTTTAGTTAATTCCTCTATGGTTTACACGGCTGAATGTTCAAGATGTTCAGTCAAGGCTGACACTAATTCAACGCTGTGACTGCTAGCAAAGGGGTAAAGCGGATTGTCTATATCACCAGCAAAACGCAGATTCTTTTCTCGGTCTTCAAGATCGATCATCTGCTGATTATTATTAAGCTGGATGCGATTCAAACAGGTGCGCACAAACGTTGGTTTGAACAGATCGTAGCGACGGTATTTATCGACGAACTGAGGATGAGATTGTTGATAATCACGTACCTTATCAGCGACTAACGCCCAGAACTTCTGTTCATTCAGGCTGGTATAACTATCGAGCAGTGGTACTATAAAACGGAAAATACAATCGAAAATATCCAGCAATATATAATTAAGCTTCATCTCATCGTCGAGTGAAACGGCCAATTGTGCTACCCGCCCAGGTAGAGGCTTACTACCATTGAGAATAGCGACCTCTTCACCAATATCTTTCATCAGTATGGTGACTGGCACTTTTTCATCGAGTACGAGAATAAGGTTCTCACCATGGGGCATGAAAACGAGATCGTAAGCAAAGAAAGCATGCAACAGAGGCTGAAGATAAAGATCCAACAAGCGGCTCATCCAGTCGTAAGCATTCAACGGCGAAGCATCAATCAGCGCCGCCAGTAAGCTATGTTGCTCGCTGTCCTGATGCAGTAGAGCGGCCAAAGTCATTAATTGTTGACCCGGTTTTATCAAAGGCTCACCTTGATAACTCAAGTCATACGGACTTTCACGCCACAGTGCCGACAGCATCTTCTTATAGGGAGTATCTTTCTCTAACGCCTGCTCATAATATCGATGATGATAGCCAATCGCGGCAATCTCCCGAAGTAGGAAGAATCGTTGTCCAGCAAAGAAGGAATCGCTATCAATGAGTTCAGCAATGAAGGCATTAATCTCTGGGGTACGACTCATATAATAAGGCGATAACCCTCGCATAAAGCCCATATTAAGAATCGATAATGCCGTCTTCACATAGCAACGCTTAGATTGGCTCAAATTAAAGAAGGTTCGTATCGATTGCTGAACTTGATATTTATCATGGCTTTGCCCTAGATAAATCAAACAACCTCGTGCTAAATCAGCGGCAAAAATCCGGCTGATTTTCTCGCGCCACTGCCATGGATGAACAGGCATCATAAAATAGTCGTCTGGGTCTTTGCCTTGTTGCTGAATTTTCTGTTTAAACCTGTGTAATAAAGCATCACCTAATTCATTTTCTAGTAACCGGCAATAATCGAGTCCCTCGATAAGGGCTAAGCTGGTGTTTTCACGGCTGACAGCTAGCCACTCTAGTTGTAGAGGCTGGCCACTTTCAGGAGTAAAAGCGTACCAGTCATCGATATCAAAACCTATGCGCCCGTTATTGGCGACAAATACGGGATGACCTTCTGTCATAGCCGCTTCTATCTGTTGATAATCGCAATCCAATAACTCCTGCACTGATTTATCCTGATACAAGAGTTTGAAGGCTTTGCTATAAAGCGTACTGGTGACCTCTTCAAGATAGGTCGGTAACAAAGCATCACTTATTCCAAGACGATCCTTGATAGCAAGGATCAGTGACATGGCGTCCGGTAGCTGGTACTCTCCGTTTTTAAAACACTCAATAGACTGAGGCTGTATTTGTAAGTGATCCAGTTGATAATGTTTGGCTGTAAAGCGGTAACAAAGCTGACCATCGGGGATATCCAGTTTAAGTTGCCACTCAGCTTGCCCACTTATACCGGCTTGTCGTACAAGCTCCGGTGTTATCAACTTCTCATGACTAAATTCACTAATGATCTTTGCTAACAAATGGTTGCTTGCCTGATTCCAGATAGCCGGAGTGAGATGACTAAGGCGAGTTTGTTCGATGAGGAATTCTGTCATTATAAAGCTCCTATTGCTTGTGCGGCATTGAACTCAGGCAAGGTACAAAAGCCTAACATGGCCTGTTTATTTTCGAGTTGAATTGCATGGCTGTAGTTGATACCCACAGCACGGTTAAGACGGTGTATCTTATGATTATTGATATCGGGTTCTACCACGAGGCGGTTAAATCCTAAGTGCTCTAATATCAGTGAAGCCACCGCTGTGATAGCTTGGCGACTAAAACCATTTTGTGGTTTTTCTACAGGAGCTAAGATCAAATGCATGCCACAATCGCCATGCTGATAGTCAAAGTGCTTACCTATTTCATTGTATTGAGGATCATACAATTCGATATAGAGCACAGCTTTACCGCCGCGATAAGCCACAAGGCCAAACTTATCTACCGTCGGCGCTAGCTCAGCTCGCCGCTCATCAGACGTTAAGGACTGCATTCCCCAAAATGTGGCATAGTCGCGACTCAGCCAGTCATTGAGAATGTCAAAGTGCTCATCTTCGCAATAGGGACAAAAATTGAAGTCGTTAACCTTGATATATTGGTCTGACACAAAACCATATCGGGTCGCAAACCTAGTGGAATTGAGAGAAGAATGAATGGGTGTCATCAACTCGCTTCCTGCTGTAACTGTGACTGAAAACTTACCAATGGTTTTGTCATATCGACCACCATCGAGGCTTGCTTAGGAAGTCCAAAATTCTGGAAGGCGATGCTTTGCTCTACCTCATAGGGCGCTTCACCAAGGATCTCTCGTAAAATGGTCGCGTTACGATAGCAACCCATACCCAAATCCGGAGAGCAAATGCCATGAGTATGCAGTCCAACATTTTGAACAAAAATCCGCCCAGCCTTATCTATATGGTAATGACGCTGGACATCGGGACAACCCGCCTGATCAAACAGTAGCTGTGAACGGAGCGGATCCAGAAAATCCGGTAACTGATAGCTATAACCAGTGGCCATCACTAGTACTGAGCTGGTTAATTCAAAGTTCTGTTTAAGCTCGGTATGTTGACAGGTCAGACGCAATGGTTGCTCGTCGCTATTAACACTTTGCAACGCAGTATTGGTCAGTAACTGCACATCCACATCACCATGTAGCTGTTTTTGATAAAGCAAATCATAAATGTTATTGATCAGATCGGCGTTGATTCCCTTATAAAGGCTTTTCTGCGCAGCAATAAGCTCGCGACGCTTCTCCTCCGGTAGAGCATGGAAATAATCGATATATTCCGGCGAGGTCATTTCTAATGTCAGCTTGGTATACTCAAGTGGAAAGAATCTTGATGAACGGGTAAGCCAGCGCAGACGATAGCCATGCTTATCGATATCCATCAGCAGATCTTCAAAAATTTCTGCCGCGCTTTGACCGCTACCAACAATAGTAATTTCACTCTGATTTTGTAGCGCCTGCTTATTGTGCAGATAGCGGGCTGAATGAACGATCCGCTTATCAGCACCTGAGCAGAAATCCGGCACCCAAGGCTGAGTCCCAGTCCCTAAAACTAGGTAACGAGCCCGAAGAGTTATCTCTTTCTCACTGGCCCTATCTTGTCCTTTAACCAAATAAACGTCTGCATCACCATCAAAACTAATCTGAGTGACCTTAAAGTTAAACCTCAGGTTGCTTAGCTCAGCACAGACCCATTGACAATAAAGATTATATTCCTGTCGAGGTAGGAAGAAGTTTTCTCGAATATAAAAACGGTATAGTCGACCAGTTTCTTTGGCAAAATTAAGGTAGCTGTAACGACTAGTAGGATCGGCTAGGGTCACTAGATCCGACATGAAAGGCGTCTGCAATCGAGAGGATTCCAACAACATTCCAGGATGCCAATTGAAACCAGAATTAGCATCGACAAACAAACATTCAAGATCCTCTAACGGTTCCGCAAGCGCTGCCAGACTCAAATTAAATGGACCTATGCCTATGCCCAGAATATCGTAAACTTTGGTTTGCATCGTATCCTCCTTAAACACTATAAATCGCCCTAGTCTTGTATTGATGGGACAACTCGTGACCAATTTTACAAATATCAGTCAGCACAGCCTCAATATCCTTAAGACGTGTATGCGGATTCAGCAGAGTAAATTTTAGATATTGATGACCTTGTACTTTAGTTGCAGCAATCATAGCGCGCCCTTCTCGAGCGAGACGGGCACGGATATGACGATTGCATTCATCGAGATCGTCGCAACTCAATTCGGGATCGTTAAAACGAAACACCAAGGTGGTTAGCGAAGGTCGTTGCACCGTCTGAAGTTCTGGAAAATGGCTAAACCGGTCATAAAGCTCAGCCGTAGTAGTGACGAGAGAGTCAAACATCTTACCTATGGCATCCGGTCCAGCCGCTCGCAGGCTTAGCCATAACTTCAGAGCATCAAATCGGCGCGTAGTTTGAAGACTCTTATTGACGAGATCTGGCACGCCAGCTCGGGCCTGAGATTCAGGGTTGAGGTAGTCAGCATGATAAGTCAGATAGCCGAGCATGCGTTTATCTTTCACTAATAAGGCAGAGCAGCATACGGGCTGGAAGAAGGACTTATGAAAATCCAGACTAACTGAATCAGCTAACTCAATTCCCTCAAGACGTTGACGCTGAGTAGATGACAGTAACAGAGCACCACCGTAAGCGGCATCAACATGCAAATAGCAATCAAACTCTCGGCATAGTTCGGCAATTGGAACGATAGGATCTATCGCACCAAAATCGGTGGTTCCTGCGGTAGCTACCACCGCAATAGGAATAAGCCCTGCTACTTTTAAGTGTGCGAGTTTGCCCTTCAGCGCCCTAGGGTCGATACACCGATTAACATCACAATCAACACTTACCACCGCTTGATGCCCAAGCCCCAGAAGCGCGGCGGCCTTTTGAATACTAAAATGGCTAAATTCAGAGCAAAGGATACGATAACGACTCGCATTAGGAGTCAGCCCCGCTACAATATTACCTTGATGATTTGGCTCGCGATTACCAGCTCGATCTCTAGCAAATAATAATGCCATCAGATTAGACTGAGTACCGCCCGTGGTGAAAACTCCATCAGCACAATCCTGAAAACCTACACGTTCGCAGGCCCAATCGATAACTTTTTGCTCAATAAGCGTTCCTCCAGCACTCTGATCCCAAGTTTCTACAGCGGTATTAATAGCGGAGCTTAATTGCTCAGCCAACAGAGATGTGATCATAACTGGGCAGTTAAGATGCGCTAGATAATCAGGATGTTGGAAATAGATTGCATGCCTCAGATAGAGTTCATCAAGTTCAGTCAGAACCAGAGCCATGTCCTCAAGAGGACAATTGAGATCGATATTGGCAAAGGCTTTTTGTAGCTCTTCAGGACGAATACCACTACTGGGACCATCAAGCCTTTTAAGACAATGTTGCAAAGTCTCTACTCCCAACTTCATCAAATAGGCGTAGTGATGCTTAGGGGCTATACCAAAGAGTTCAGTGTGAGGTGCGGATGGCGGATGACCGGCGGCATCGTAGTGAGAGTCATTGCTTGCCTTTTCAGGCACTAGACTGGAATGTGTCACTTTTACCTCCTTTGAGACGGATTACAATTCTCTCAGAGACAAAACGATAACATTCTCTCCCCAAGTGATGCTTTTTTGGCTGTGATTCTTGCAACCAACAAATTAACACAAACAATAATACAAATGCAAATGATTATCAATCAAGAAGCTTGGAATTATAACTGTTCTGATTAGAATACGGGGTGATGAATAAGAGGGAAGTGTCCCCGAGTAATGAGATGTAATCTTGAACTAGCAGCCCCACAACCGCGCAGGCTTAATCAAACACTTCAAGCTTACGATTGTTCTTATCCAATACCATCAGTTTGACTCCCGCACTTATTCATCATCATCGCCCTTCAACAAATCATCCAAGTGACAAGACGTCGACACGGTTTTGCGCCTGTTCGCCCACGGAAAAATCAGCTAAACCATTAGGGTTTCACGTCATGAGGTGCCGCCAGAGTTGTTACTTCCATGTCCCTTTACCACCCGGGTGTATGCATGCCAATTGCGGTATTGCGCCCCTGAAACCACTTTACGGCAGTTACCAGCAATAGCAACTCCCTGAGTAGTATGCAAAACTTTTTCCTTGTAAATGTTTTGTGATACCATGATTTTTATTTGTAGTTCATAACCGAGGACATAACAACATGCGATGTAAACAAGCTTTGTGTGCTACTTTATTTTTGATGGCATCTGGAGTGGCAGCGGCTAACACTGCGGATATTAGCTGGAACTATGTGTCGGCGGGTTATGCGAAAGCCAGTATCAAAACCGATGCGGATCGGCTAAAGCCTGATGGCTGGCAGTTGCAAGGCAGCTTTTTGCTTAATGAGTATTTGTATGTTCGGGCACGTCATGACCGGGTCACCGACATTTGGCAAGACGTAAGCATCAAAGCTGAGCAAAGCTGGCTTAGTCTGGGTTTACGTCGCCCTTCGCTGCCAGGTGTGGATGCTTTTTTTGAGGCCGGTTATGCCAGCGCCAAGACATCAACAGGCGTCGTCTTCGTGGATGATGTGGCGTTCAGGATCAACGATTCCAGCAATGGTTACCAACTTGCTGCTGGTTTCCGGTATCAGGCCACACCAGCGCTTGAGCTGGGTATTGCTTTGCGCCATGTGGATTTATCCGATCAAGATCGCTCCAATCTGGGTGAGTTAAGCGGCCGTTACCGCTTGAATCATCAGATTGATCTGTACAGTGACTATGTTTTTGACAGTGACGACTCTATTTGGGGTCTTGGTATCAGCGTTCGTTTCTGATACTAACAGTAGGGGCTGCCGAAGCAGCCTCTACTGTTCAACCTACGGCGCGATTAAGCGACTTTCTCCGCTTTGTGCTCAATGGCTGTGCTGCCAGTAGCCGTGTTTATCGCAATTTGCTTTGGCTTCATTTTCTCTGGAATTTCTTTTACCAGACTCACGGTTAATAAGCCGTGATCCATCGAGGCGTCGACCACTTCGACAAACTCGGCCAGGTTAAATTTGCGCTCGAAGGAACGGGTGGCGATGCCGCGATGCAGGAATTGACGTTTTTCCTTGCTGTCACTGTCTTTGCTGCCTTTGATGGTCAGCACGCCTTGCTCGACTTCAATGCTAAGGTCGTCCTGGGTAAAACCAGCCACAGCCAGGGTGATGGCATAGCGGTTTTCATCCAGCACTTCAATGTTGTAAGGAGGGTAGCTGTTGTTGCTTTGATCCGAACGCAGCGCGTGATCCAGCAAAGAGGCAAAACGGTCGAAACCGATGCTGCTACGGTACAATGGGCTAAAATCGATGGTGTTCATAACATATTCTCCGAAAAGCAATACGAGTTGTGATTAAGGGCACTCTCATAGAGACCTGCCCCGTCATTACTGTATGTATGGTTTTGCGGAAAATTTTCAAGCAAGCTGCGGCAAATTTTTTACTGCATCTGCTGCATCATCTGTTCCATTTGTTGCATCGTCTCATGATCCATCTGCATCATCTGTTGCATCATGTCTGCCACTAAAGCCGTAACTGTTGCTTTTTCTGCATCGCTCATGCAGCGGTCCAGCAGGGCTTTCATTTGTTCCAGACTGCGCATTTCTGCTTCCTGCTCTGCCCGCTCCTCTTCCGGCAAGTGCTGCAGCATTTGTTGCATCATTTCGTACATCGGCGCCATCAACTGAAAGCTACCCCAGCTAAATTTAAAGCTAAGCTCAGTAAATTCTGCCGGGCTAAAGTTGTGCCTTTTTAAGATGCTTTCCAGTTCCTGCCGGTAGCCTGCCGGAGCCAGTCTTACCACAGTACTGTCGTAATGCCGTTGCCAATTGCAGTGTTGTTGCAGTTCAAGTTCTTGCTCAAAGGCATTGCTCTGCTCCGGAAAGCGATCATCCAGCGCTTCCATCTCTGGCATCATGGCAACAAACCGCTGCAAATTCTGCTCTGTCATCGCACTGCTGGCCTGAGCAGCTCCGATAACAAGGCTTAAAAGACAGCCTGCAGCCAAACCTATTACTTTCATCTGATATCTCCTTAACCTTTATGACTTGCTGGTATCGCTGTTATAGCTGCTTTTGCTGCTTTACTGCAACTTTTATTGAGCCAGTAAGCTGCAACAGCTACACTGCCCTTTTGATTGACAGAGACTGGCATGGCACTGAAATCGACCATCTACAAAGTGACATTGAATATTGCCGATATGGATCGGGGCTATTATGGCGATCATCAGCTAACGCTGGCGCAGCATCCTTCGGAAACCGACTTACGACTGATGGTGCGCATTCTGGCCTTTGCATTGAACGCAAGTGACAGCCTGACCTTCACCAAAGGGCTTAGCTCAGAAGACGATGAACCGGAACTATGGGATCGCTCGCTGTCTGGTGACGTAAATGTATGGGTGGAGTTTGGCCAACCGGATGAGAAGTGGCTGCGTAAAGCCTGTGGCCGGGCAAAACAGGTGCACCTGTATTGTTATGGTGGCCGCAGCACCGATGTTTGGTGGCAGCAACAGCAAACGGTGCTGCAGCGTTACCAGAACTTGTCGGTTTGGCAATTGCCGGAAGATGCTTTGCAACAGTGCCTGCCCCTGGTACAAAGGCACATGACGTTGCAGTGCACCATTACCGAAGCACAGATCTGGCTGAGCGATGCCAGTCATAATGTTCATCTGATCCCACTGCCGTTAAAAGCATAGGCCCCGGCATGGGGTCTATACGACCAACTGAGCATTGAAAAACCACCAAGCCGCGCTATGATCAGCATTAGGGGTCGGTGGACAGGACTTACCTTATTAGCTGAAAAGGGAGATTTTGTGGTGCATCTTACTGAGTTTCGGTGGCTCTGTTGCTTACTGCTGTTCATTACCACAACACTGGTGGCAGACGAAGTAACCCAAAGCCCTGTTCTGCTGATACGTTCTGCGGAGCTGGAGCAAAAACTGTGGCTGCATGATCTTGATAACCTGCCGCAACAGCAAGCCCGCTTTCAAGCCGCCTGGGGCCCGGATGGGCTGTGGCAGGGCGTTTATTTGCATGATTTATTAGCCCATTTCCAGCTGGACGGCCATCAGGATATCCGGTTAAACGCCCTGAATGATTACCGCATTCGCATTACACAAAACGATATAGCAAAGGGGCAGCCTGTGCTGGCGACCCGCTTTAATGGGGAGCCTATCCCTTTGGAGCGCAATGGTCCGGTGATTTTAATCTGGCCCGAACAAGCGCAACAGGCGTTGGATGGTACCTCGCCGTTAGCACTGTGGATTTGGAGCCTGGCTGAGATAAGGGTGCTGCGCTGATGCCTGCGGCAACGCCGAAGTCACGTCAGCTGGCAATCTTGCTGTTGCTTAGTTATGCCATCCTTGCAGTGTTATCCTGCATTTGGATTTGGCAGACCAAACAAAGCATGCAGGCACGGCCGCCCATGCGGGTAGTCGATGTTGCACGCCAGATTGAAATGCTGAACCGGGAGGTTGCAGCCTATGTACAGGAGTTATCAAGCACCAACAATATCGAGAAAGCACGACCACTGTGGATCCGCGTAGTTGCGCGCCAACATACCATTGAAGGGCTTTTGCAGCAATTTGTTGATTTAGAGAGTAATTTCAAAGTATTGGAGCTGCAGATAGCGCAGTTGCGCCAGATGATTGAGCATGATCCCAAGCACCTTGATCAAGGAGCACTGCACGAGCTGGTAGAAATTATTCAGGAAGATATGGAAATTTTTGCCAGCGATGTGCACCGCACCATGCAGGAAATTGTTGCTGAGCAAACCCGGCAATTGCACCGTTACAGCAGTGCTGTGGCCTGGTTGAGCATGGCGGTCTTTAGTATTGGCTTTATCTTGTTGGCAGTGTTTCTTTTACTAAGCAGGAAAAATAAACAACTGGTAAGGCTGGCCACCGAAGATGGGTTGACCCATTTGTTAAATCGTCGCAGTGCTTTTTTGCAAGGCAAGTTGCTTTGCTCCATGGCACAACGTAATCAGCAGCCGCTTGCTTTAGCGCTGCTGGATGTGGATCACTTCAAACAAATCAATGATGTGTATGGCCACCCGGCCGGGGATGCGGCCTTGAAAATGCTGGCGCAGATACTTCGCACTTATGCCCGCAGGGATAGCGATGTTCTGGCCAGAATTGGCGGTGAAGAGTTTATGCTGATTATGCCCGATACCAGCGAAGAGGTAGCCGAGCAATTATGTAAAGTACTGCTGAATGCATTGGCCGATACCAAAATCAGCGATGACTATGCCTTTCATATTACCGCCAGCATGGGCCTGACGATCAGCGAGCAGGGCATGAGCTTCGAACAATTATACCGTTTAGCCGATAAAGCCTTGTATCAGGCCAAAGCAGCCGGCCGAAATCAGCTGAAACTATTGTGACCATAAAAAAGCCCGCAACGAACTGTGCGGGCTTGGCAAATCACGCTCGGATTAGAAGCTGTACGACACCGAGGTGTAGTAGAAGCGACCGATGTTGTTGTATGCCGCTGTCGTTCCGGTAGTGCCCGTAGTCACCCCTGGCAAGCCACGATCAAACACATTATCTACTCCGAATGCCAACTGCACACCACTGGCAAACTCGTAACCCAGTCGCAAGTCAGTCACAAAATAACTGCCATAGCTCATAAGATCTCTTGGATCCGGGTTAATGGCCAGCTCCTGCTGACGATACAAAGATACGCTGTCAATAAAGCGGGTTTTCCAACTGGCACTCCATGCCTGATAGCGGTAATTGATACTAAGGTTGGTCTGCCAGCGGGCATCACCCACAGTACCAGCGTATTGATCAAACTCCTCAGGGCTATCCTGGAATGAGTAGGTTTTTCTGGAATCCAGGTAAGTCCCGATCAGCTTGGTGTTAAAACGACCACCCAGTGCATCAAAGGCATAGCCCAGCTCAAAATCCACCCCTTCAGCGGTCAAAGCTGCCACGTTTTGCGTGATCGAAGTGATCAGCACCAACTCGCTCTGGTTGTTTCGCTCAATCAGAGCACAGAACTGATTGTTAATGCCTGCTTCTGAGTCTACGCACTTATTCAGAATGTTTTGCGCCGATACCGAGGAAATAGCGTCGTCGATTTCAATCGACCAGTAATCCACAGTGGCGCTAAAACCTGGCAGCCAATCAGGTTGATACACCAGACCAAGCGTATAACTGGTAGATTTCTCTTCTGTTAAATCCGGATTGCCACCACTTAAACCTTCAATGGTGGATGCAGTCGCCTGCGGATCAAAATCGACCGGAATGCCTAGCGCTTGACAATTGACACGGCGGGTTTCACTTTGCACTTGATCCAAGCCACAAGGGTCGGTAACCCGGAAGAAGGTTTGGTTTTGCGGACCGTACAACTCGCCAATATTAGGTGCGCGCAGTGCTTCTGAATAGGTAGCACGGGCCCGTAATTGCGAGTTCAAATGCCAGTCTAAGCCAACTTTCCAGCTAACGGCACTGCCGATGGTGCTGTAATCAGCGTAACGGACAGCGGTATCAAACACCAAATCCTGGATCAGCGGTAAATCGGCCAATAAAGGAATAGAAACTTCAGCAAATACTTCGTTTACCTCAAAGCTGCCTTTTTCGTACTGCAATGAGTTCAGGAAGGTTGCTCCGGTAGCCGCAAAGCTGTCAGGCACACTTTCACTTTCTTCTTTGCGGTATTCAGCACCAAAGGATACACCCACAAAACCAGCAGGCAATTCAAACAAGCCACTGTTGTTCAAATGACCGCTCAGTACGGTCTGACGAATGGTGCTGTTGCTGTAGGAATTGGTATTAAACCAGTTACGGGCCTCAGCATTGATGGCATTGTCACCAAAGATACTGGTAGGTACACAGCCATTGGCCCGCGCCAGCTCATCCCGACAGACAATCTCATCATTTACCACGATGGCATCAATGGATTGCGCAAAATTGGTGCGGATCAGGTTGTTACGATTGATCTGCTCCAGCTTGGTTTCGCCAAAAACACCATAGAGTTCATAGTTCCAGTCCAGCCCAAGGCTGCCCTCGATACCGGCAACAAAACGGGATGTGGTACGGGTATTGTTTTCCAGACGACGACCTGCATCTTCCTGAAAGCGGTGTACCGCAATCGCATCAATGCCGTAGGTATCCATCAGTTGAACCAGGCTTGGATCCAGATAAGCATTATCACGACCTACCATCAGGGCAGTGTCATACTCGAAGAAAGATGGCTGGCCTTCGCTGTCACCTTTGCTGCGGACAAACTTGGCTTCCGCGTAAATCAGAGTATCAGGTGTCAGCTCAAAGTTGACCTTGCCATTCACATTAAAGCGATTAAAAGCTGGTTGCAAATCAGTGTAACGACGCAGGTCCAGGAACTCGCAATCAGAACAACGGCCCCACTGACCGTAGGTGGTGCCCAAATCCTGAGGGCGGACACTGCCATCCGGGTTGAAAATAAACCAATCGACGCCGCCGTCAGCCGCATCCAGGTAAAAATTACCTGCTGTCGAACTATCGTACCAGCCGGCATTAGCAACGGTGATGGTATCCGGAATACCATCGTGCACCCAGTTGCCATCGGCATCGCGATAATCACCATCATTCGGGTTGCGCACTTCCATATAGGAAGTCCGCGTCTGGCGGCGCTGAGTCGCATTCATGCCACGCTGGCCGGAAACTTCAGCCGAGATAGCGAAGTTACCACGATCCTGCGCAAAGTTCGTACCAAAAGAGCCTGTTAATTTGTGGTTCCGGTAAGGGCTGTCTTCCGCTGTCCCCAGCATAGCATTCACATCAAAGCCTTCGATGTTGCGCTTTAACTTAAAGTTGACCACACCGGTCACCGCATCGGCACCATACACGGCAGAGGCGCCACCAGTGATGATTTCTACCGACTCAATCCAGGCGGTTGGAATTGCATTGGTATCCACAGCGGCAGAGCCGGCACTGCTGGAAACATGACGTTTACCATCTACCAATACCAGTGTACGGGATGACCCCATGCCACGAAGATCCAGCAGGCTCAAACCGGCCGTGCCAATAAAGCGACCTGAGTTTGCCAGCGAGTATGTAGCCGCCAGCGAAGGCAGTACATTCAGTACCTCACCAATGTTCATGGCGCCGGTTTCTACCAGCTCCTGACCACTGATCACCGTAACTGGTGATGGTGCCACAGCACCTTCACGCAAAATACGCGAGCCCGTCACCTGAATGCGCTCTGGGGTCACCGTATCGGCCAGAGTCACTGCATCGGACCCGGCATGAGCCGTCATAATCATCGCGCTGCTGCCAAGCAGGCCAAGCTGAATAGCACGGCATAACCGGCTGGTAGAATACATCTGAGACATATGTGCTCCCTGGAAAAGTGCGACCTTAGGGTCTTTCTATAGTTCAAAGACCTTGCTCAATGAAAGAGCAAGGATGATTTACCCAAAATTGGGGCGCATTGTAGGGAAAGGTGGCGTAAAATCCAGCACTAATGGCGAAACAGGATGCGTTTGATGAATTATTATGCAGATTTAGTCGTATAATTATACAAAGTGATGGCGTTTCCACCGCCATCACCTCGTTATGGGATAGCTTAGAGTGCTGCCTGATAGCGGCTAAAAGCAAGCTCCAAATCAGCGATTAAATCATCCGGATCTTCCAGGCCAATGTGCAACCGGATCAAAGGCCCGCTATAGGGCCATTGGCTGGCCGTACGCAACTTTTGCACATTCAGTGTGGGAGAGATCAAGCTTTCATAACCGCCCCAGGAAAAACCCATTTTAAAGTACTGCATCCCCTCAACAAAAGCGGCTACAGCTTTGGCTCCTCCCTCTTTCAGCACAAAAGAAAACAGGCCATTGCTGCCACTGAAATCACGTGCAAAGTACTGATGCCCCGGATTGCTGGCAAAGGCCGGATGGCGTACGGTTTCCACTTCAGGCCGCTGAGCAATCCAGTGAGCAACTTTCAGGGTATTCTGCTGATGCTGAGCCAGCCGCACCCCCAAGGTTCGTAAGCCACGACTCGCCTGATACACATCATCGGCCGACGCGCAGTACCCCAGGATATAACTGTGCTCACGCAGCTGCGGCCAGTACTTTTCGTTGGCGCTGGCCGTACCCAGCATCACATCGGAGTGACCAACAATGTATTTGGTAGCCGCCTGAATGGAAATATCCACCCCTAACTCAAACGGCCGGCATAAAATGGGGGAAGCCCAGGTATTATCCAGCACAGTGATCACACCTTTGGCACGGGCTAGTTCGCAGATAGCAGGCACATCCTGCACTTCCATGGTGAGCGAACCAGGGGACTCCAGAAAGATGGCTTTGGTGTTTGGCCGGAGCAGGGCTTCAATCCCTGTGCCAATCATTGGATCGTAATACTCCGTTTCCACCCCCATAGGCCGCAGCACTTTTTCACACAGCGCTCTGGTTGGCTCGTACACCGAGTCCACCATCAGCAAATGGTCGCCTTGCTGCAAAAATGACAACAAAGCCCCACTAACGGCAGCAGCCCCACATGGATAGAGCGCACAGCCGGCGCCACCTTCCAGTTCGCAGATAGCCTCCTGAAAGGCAAAGTGAGTAGCCGTACCCCGCCGACCATAGTAAGGCACCCGCTCACCTTTGTGCTGGCTGGCATGCGCCAGCTCGGCCATGGTATCGAAGGTAATAGTGGAGGCGCGAACCACTGGTGGATTAACCGCCTGGCCGGTCCACTTTTTGCCACGCCCAGCCTGGATCAATTTGGTATTTTGTTTCATGCCACAACTCCATGGAAGCGATAGTGTTGCCATGGTACTGCTTTTACCGTTTTAAATCATCTGTCAGACCATAGTTGAAAGGACAATCAAGCACTTATGGTCTATGCTTAGCGGTAGCATCCAACAAAAGTAACTCAATGCAGTCTGTTGTTGCGAAAGCAAGAAGCCGCAAAGGCCAGCAACCTCACAATAACAAGAACCACCAAGGATAGAACGGATAACAAGAAACTCGACATCCATTAGGAGAAACTGTATGCGTCACTTTCGATTTACCCCTTTGGCTCTGGCCATCTCGTCGTTGTTAGCCTCCCCCTTGCTGCTTGCCGATAACGATGATGGTGCCGACAGGGTTGAAACCATTGTTGTCACTGGCACCCGGGTCGCTGGCCGCACTATTTCTGATACCGCAGTACCGGTCGACCTGGTTCGCTCCGATGTACTGGAGCGCTCTGGCACCACCGAGCTCAACCAGGCCCTGTCGGTTGCGCTACCATCCTTTAACTTTCCAAGACCCGGCCTGGCCGATGGGACTGATACCATCCGCCCTGCCACCTTACGTGGCTTGTCGCCAGATCAATCCCTGGTGCTGGTGAACTCCAAGCGACGTCATGCGGCTGCTCTGGTGAACGTGAATGGCACTATTGGCCGGGGTGCTTCAGCGGTAGATTTAAACACCATTCCGATGGGGGCCATCAGCGCCATTGAGGTGCTACGGGATGGTGCCTCAGCCCAGTATGGCTCCGA
Source organism: Alkalimonas sp. NCh-2 (assembly GCF_039631345.1). Taxonomy (NCBI): domain Bacteria; kingdom Pseudomonadati; phylum Pseudomonadota; class Gammaproteobacteria; genus Alkalimonas; species Alkalimonas sp. NCh-2. Next base: position 25,299 of record NZ_JBDIUV010000004.1, on the reverse strand, counting down.
TGCCATTGCCGGTGTAATGAACGTACGGCTGCGCGAAGCCAGTGATGGTGGCTCAGTGACACTGGGTTACAGTTTCCGTGATACAAGTTACAAGATCCCTACGACCGACCCGACCAATCCATTTCTCGCTAGCCAGACCGAACCGGATGCCACCTGGGGAATTCCAGGCAACACCATTAAACGTTCAAGAACGGATGGAAAAACATACACCCTCTCAGGCTGGAAAGGCTTTGAACTGGGTGATAATGGTTTTTTAACCCTTTCGGCCGAATACAAAGACCAAGACCGCACCGAGCGCGGCGGCTGGGACCATCGACGCCAATATCCACGCCTGTCAGACGGCAGCCTGGATCCACGCGAACTGACCTTTGACCGTTTTAATGCCTGGTATGGCGAACCCGAGCTGGAGCAGTGGACCTTATTTGCCAACGCCGGCATCACCACCGATCACGGCAAGTGGTATGGCTGGGCCAGCTACCAAAACCGCCAGGCCACCTCGGCTGGTTTTTACCGCCCGGCCAATGATGCCAGGAACGTGCCTGAAATCTACCCGGATGGTTTTTTGCCGCTGATTTCGCCGGATGTGGATGATTTTAGCGCCGCCTTTGGCTACGAGTGGGACTGGGGCGAATGGCAACTGGATAGCTCTTTGGTGTATGGCTACAATAAAATGGCCTTCACCATTGAAAACACCTTAAACCGCTCGTTAGGCCCGGCCAGCAAAACCGAATTTGATGCCGGTGGCTACAAATACAATCAATGGGTGTATAACCTCTCGGGTGTTAAAGCCATTGATGTCGATGGCCTGGCCTCGGCGCTGAACATTGCGCTTGGCGTGGAAGCCCGCCGTGAGGGCTATTCCATCTTCGCCGGTGAGCCGGACTCTTATCGCAATGGCGGTGTGCTGCTACCCAATGGCAACCCTGCTGCCTCCGGCTCCCAAGTATTTGCCGGCTTCCGCCCCTCGAATGAAGTCAATGAAAGCCGGACAGCCATCGGGGCTTATGTTGATCTGGAAGCCAATATTACCGAGCAATGGCTGGCATCGGCCGCCCTGCGCGCCGAGCGTTATTCCGACTTTGGTAGCAATTTATCTGGTAAACTGGCGAGCCGCTATGACTTTACCGATACTTTTGCAGTACGCGGCTCGGTGCAAAATGGCTTTAGGGCTCCCTCGTTACAACAACAGAACTTTACCGCTACCTCCACCAACTTTGTAAATGGCATCCCCTATGACATCACGACATTTCCGGTCAGTGATCCGGTTGCCATTGCCATGGGCGCGAAAGAACTGGATGCAGAAAAGTCGATTAATTTCTCACTGGGTGCTGTGATGCGCTTTGATAACGTCACTATCACCGTTGATGCTTACCGTATCGATATTGATGATCGCATTGTCTTGTCTGAGAATTTGCTTGCCAATGATTCCGCTCAAGGTGAAGCGTTACGGCAGTTCTTTGATGAGCGGGGCTTTACCGATGTGGGCGGCGGCCGTTTCTTTATCAATGGCGTGGATACCGAAACACAAGGGGTCGATGTAGTAGTGAATTGGTCCACCATCACCGATACCATGGGCAACTTTGACTTTACCCTGGTGGGCAACTACAACAAAACCAAGGTGACCCGGTTACCGGAAACCGCCGAGCTGGCCGCGCTGGATCCAGCACCCACTCTGTTTGGCCGGGTGAATGTGCTTACCTTTGAAAAAGGCAATCCGAAGGATAAGCTGGGTGCCATTGTCAACTGGACTCAGGATCGTTTCGGCGCCACTTTCAAAGCCACCCGTTACGGTGAAGTACTGGCACCAGGTACCAGCGCAGCCAACGATTTCACCCTAAGCTCGAAAGTTCTGGTGGATGTGGAGGGTCGCTATCAAATGACCGACAGCATGCGGATTGCCTTTGGTGCCGATAACCTGTTCGATACCTACCCGGATGCATTCCCTATCAACCTGAATACCACCGGAGCGACGTCTTTCTCCAACTATTCACCCTTTGGCCGTTCCGGCCGAATGCTGTATGCCCGTATCAGCTACGATTTTTAAGCCATCGGTTCACTAACAGCACCAAGGCGCCACCCGGCGCCTTTTATCTTCGCGTGGAAGGAGATCCGCTTATTGCTGCAAAGTATCAATATCCGACCAGGGCGTCAGGCTTTCCAGTGCCGGCCGGGCAAAATAATAACCTTGCAGGTAACGCACCCCGGCCGCAACCAGCCAGTTAAGCTCAGCGGCAGTTTCAATGCCTTCTGCCAGCACTGTGGTGCCCTGTAGCTCACACTGAGCGATGGTGCTGCGCACTATCGCTTGCTTAGCCGGGCTTTGCTCTATATCCCGGATCAGTGCCATATCCAACTTCAATATATTGGGTTTTAGTGCCTGCAGCCACTCCAGATTGGCAAAGCCGGCTCCGTAGTCATCGATGGCCGTTAAAAAGCCATGCCGGGCATAGCTTTGAAAAATCCGTGTCAGGTGACCTTTGTCCGGAATTTCCTCCGTTTCGATCACCTCAAAAATAATTTTTTCTTTGCAAAATCCATAAAGCTCACTGGCTTCCAGCGTGGCTTGAATGCAGGTTTCCGGGTTATAAACTGCATTGGGCATAAAATTGATACTTAAATAGCTGCTGCAACCAAGACGAGCAGCGGTTTCAATGGCTTTTACCCGGCATGCTTGATCAAAGTAGTAGCGGTTGTCTTTGTTAACCTGGGCAAACACCCAGGCAGCCCCCTGCCCCTCTGGCCCCCGCACCAAAGCTTCATACGCAAATATCGACTGCTGCTGCCAATCAATAATAGGTTGAAATGCCATTTTTATGGCAAATCCCAACTCCTGGCCACTTAAACAATCGCTACAGGTCTGCTGTTTAATCCTGGCAGGAAAATCCATGCTCACGGCTCTCTTTTACGGCTATTACAAACAGTATAGTCACAGTTTTCAGCAGATTACAGCGCACGCTCCAAAGCTTTATCCGAATCTAAGCACCGTTTGACGAATCATAACCGGATTTTAGCAGCCATAACTTTGCTCAGGCTGTCTGCGCCAGGTTCAGCGACAAAAGCCAGTGGCTTCGCAGCCGTCTACACTGACAGCAGTACAGACTCCATGTATACTGGCACCCTTTAACGCTGGCTGATCCTGCCAAGGAAGAGCCCCGTATTTTGACGCTTTGCAGTGAGCAGAACCCATGAAATACAAAGATCTGCGAGATTTTATCGCGCAACTGGAGCAGCGCGGTCAATTAAAACGCATTGCGGTGGAAGTTGACCCTGTGCTGGAAATGACTGAAATCGCCGACCGCACCCTGCGGGCAGGTGGCCCCGCCTTGTTGTTTGAAAACCCCAAAGGCTCTACCATCCCGGTGCTGGCCAACTTATTCGGCACCCCGGAACGGGTCGCGCTTGGCATGGGGCAAGAAGAAGTTAGTGCGCTGCGCGAAGTGGGCAAGCTGCTGGCATTCTTAAAAGAGCCAGAGCCGCCAAAAGGGTTAAAAGATGCCTTTAGCAAACTGCCGATCTTTAAGCAGGTGCTGAATATGTCACCGAAAAAAGTACGCAAAGCCGCTTGTCAGCAGGTGGTACTGCAAGGTGATGAGGTGGACCTCACCAAGCTGCCTATTATGACCTGCTGGCCCGGTGATGCTGCTCCTTTGATTACCTGGGGCCTGACCGTAACCAAAGGACCGCACAAAGAACGGCAAAACCTTGGCATTTACCGCCAGCAATTGCTTGGAAAGAATAAAGTCATTATGCGCTGGTTATCGCATCGCGGTGGTGCATTGGACTTTTTTGAATGGCAAAAAGCCCACCCCGGCGAACGCTTCCCGGTTGCAGTGGCACTGGGTGCTGATCCCGCCACCATTTTAGGCGCCGTCACACCGGTGCCGGATACTTTGTCCGAATACGGTTTTGCCGGCCTGCTGCGCGGCGACAACACCGAAGTGGTGCAATGCATCAGTAACGAGTTGCAGGTACCCGCCAGTGCCGAGTTTGTGTTGGAGGGCTACATTGAAGCGGGTGAAATGGCACCGGAAGGTCCTTACGGTGATCATACCGGTTACTACAACGAAGTGGATGAGTTTCCGGTGTTTACCGTGACCCATATCACCCATCGCGAAGACCCTATTTACCACAGCACCTACACCGGCCGGCCACCGGATGAACCTGCCATTTTAGGTGTAGCACTGAACGAAGTCTTTGTACCCATTTTGCAAAAGCAGTTCCCGGAGATTGTCGATTTCTATCTGCCACCGGAGGGCTGCTCTTACCGCCTGGCCGTAGTGACGATGAAAAAGCAGTACCCTGGCCACGCCAAGCGGGTGATGATGGGGGTATGGTCCTTCTTGCGGCAATTTATGTACACCAAGTTTGTCATTGTCTGCGACGACGACATCAATGCCCGTGACTGGCAAGATGTGATCTGGGCCATCACCACCCGGATGGATCCGGCTCGTGATACCACGCTGGTCGAGAATACCCCGATCGACTACCTGGACTTTGCGTCGCCAGTCTCCGGCCTGGGCTCCAAGATGGGCATGGATGCTACCAACAAGTGGCCGGGTGAAACCGACCGTGAGTGGGGCGAGCCTATTGTGATGGACCCGGCAGTGAAGGAGCGGATCGATGCACTCTGGCCAAGCCTTGGCATCGAGTTACCCGACCAGCCATGACGACCTGTCGTATCCGCATTCAGCCGTCAGGCCTGACCTTTGAGGCCGAAGCTGGCGAAACCATCCTGCAAGCCGCGTTGCGGCATGGCATCGACTTTCCAAACCGATGCCGCCAGGGTGTTTGTACCAGTTGTGTCTGCCGGCTGCAAAGTGGTGAAGTGCGTTACGACTCGCCTTCACCCTTGACCGACATCGACAAAGCGCAAAAATTTACCTATGGTTGTTTAGCCTATCCGTTAACGGATCTGGTACTGCAACATCCATTTATACAAGCCTAAAGAGACCAGCATGATCCAAACCCAGTGCACCGTAGATGCCATCACCCCGCTCACTCCCTTTGTGCAACAGGTACTGCTAAGCCCACTGCAAGCAGTCGATTTTTTGCCGGGCCAGTACCTGCAATTGTGCTTAACGGAGCACGATAAACGGCCTTTCTCACTAGCCTGTTTACCCAATGGCAAGCAATTAGAGCTGCACATTGGCGCCTCCAAAGCGGATGAGTACAGCAGCCAGGCACTGAATTATCTGCAGCAACAGCTCCATACCAACCAACCAGTGATGGTTGAAGCAGGTCTGGGCCAGGCGCATCTGCGACCCAGCGACAACCCGGTACTGCTGCTGGCTGGTGGCACAGGATTTTCCTATGTGTACAGCATAGCGAAAGCACTGCAGCTGCAGCCACAGAAACGGCCGGTTTTTTTGTACTGGGGCGTGCAACAACAAAGCAGCTTGTACCTGCTCGAAGAATTGCAGCAATGGGCCAACAGTCACAACAGCTTCCGATTTATTCCGGTGGTGCAACAAGCCGATAACCAGTGGCAAGGCCGCACTGGCCTGGTGCACGAAGCGGTGCTGAATGACTTTATTTCACTGGATGCTTATGACATATACATCGCAGGCCCCTTCCCTATGGTTGGGGTGGTGCGTGATGCGTTTTTAAAACAAGGCGCGCATCGAGAACAGATGTTCGCCGATGCCTTTGCTTATATCTAGTATTACAGCCCGACAGCCACACTGGTCTAGCCAGTTCGGCTATGGCACAATGTGGTTCTCTTTGTTGACTGTGAGCTCACTATGACCCACCTGACTGAAATTAAAGTTCGGGGATATCACCTTGATATCTACCAGCATGTAAACAATGCCCGTTATCTGGAGTTTCTGGAAGAAGCGCGCTGGGGCTATCTGGAAGATAATGGTGATATTGAATTTTTTCGTGAACTTGGCCTGGCCTGGGTCATTGTCAACATCAACATCAATTACCGCGAAGCCGCTACTATGGGGCATACCCTGCAAATCAGCACTCAATTTAGTAAAATTGGTAGTAAAAGTGCGATGGTACGTCAGGAAGTACGGATAAAAGGCAGCGATCGTATTGCCGCCGATGCCGACATTACGTTTGTTTGCCTGGATCAGAAAACCGGCAAAGCGGTGCCCATCGAAGGAGCTTTAAAAGAGCGGCTGGAGCAGCAGTTACAAGGCTAATCCGGACACGCAAAGTTTAATTTGATCGGCCCGAATGCCTGGAGCGGCGTTGCAGGATTTCCTGCAATTGCTGAGCTGCACTTATCTCATCGCCACAGGGCACATACTTTGCTGCCATTAAGGCATCAAAGCCGTCTTTGCTCGGATCACTGGTGAGGCAGCCACGAGCGTTACGTATCGGCTGACTGCCATCCTGGATTTCCTGATAGCGCTTCTCTACGGTAATGCTGGGTTGCGCATGCCGTTGTATTTGCTGCGCCCGATGTGCACTGGCCAAATCATCCGTGTTTTGCAGCTGCTGCAAAGCACGATCCATCAGACTGCCTCTGCTTTGTGCAAAAGCCCGCCCCACTGCCTGGTTGCCTTGGGCGGTTTCAAGCGAAGGCTCAGGTACCTCAGCAGTTGACACTCCAGCATCCGCCGCTGTTTCGTTTGGCAGCGGCGGCATAGCAGCGGCCTCCTCGACAACCTGCAGCGCAGCAGCCAATTCTTCAGGTGTTGCTGGCTCAGGCTCATCGTGCGATATCGCCGGTTCGGCTACAGCGACTACAGGCGGCTGATAAAAATACGCCTCGATGGCCCGAGGTGACTCCAGGGTTGTAACCGGGCGTTGCCAACTGTGTTGCACCAGCAGCAAGCCGATAGCCGCATGCACCAGCACCGCCAGCAGCAGCGGAAAGCGCCAGCTCTGCCAGTAAGAGACCGAAATGAACTGCGCAGGCTCGGGCTCAGCGTCAAGCGGTATCTCCAACCATGGAGAGGGCTGTGATATCAAGCGCGGCTCCGCCTGCAATGTGAACGTGCTGTATAGACCGCGCTTAATTTAAAAGATTCATTAACAATTAATAAGGGTTGCCGGGCTGGTAAGCAGGGATCTGCCGACCATCGATTGAAATGCGCATCGGCTGCACGCTGCTCTGATGACTTTGCAGCTGATACTGATCGCCCGCTACCAGGCGATAACGCAGCAGATGATCAATAATCACCGGCTTTCCACACTCTGTTTGCCGAAAACGGCTTGCTGCATCCGCCCGCAGCAGATACACCTCGTGCGATCCATACACCTCGGTTTGGCCATCGCGCGCCACCCAGAGCGCGGTTTGCTCTGAAACGGCAATCCCTGTCAGATTGCGATGGGCAGGATGAGCCAGAAATACCATCAAACGCCCCATACGATCACGCTGTTTAAAGTGGGTGTCAGTAATAGTGCCCCTTAGCATCGGCGCCTGCAAAAAATCGCCACTGAATTTAATGTTCGGATCACAAAAATCCTGCACCACCTCGCTGGAAACGGCACTGCCCACACCATCCGGGTTGTACACCACTTCGCCCAGAATCGTATTACCCGCCGAAGTACCACCAATAATGGCCCCTTTTTGGTAGGCGTAGTGCAGCTTTTGCTGCAAGCGGGTATCCTGCCAGTAGCGGATGTATTCGGACTGGTCACCACCGGCAAACCAGATAAACTCGGCAGTTTGAACCGCCCAGGCGACATAGTCACTGTTGGCTTTATCCCGGCTGTCAACAATCAAAGTTTCCACCGAGGCGGCCTGGGTCAGCTGTTGCAAATAGTCGTTGTAGCCAGCCCCACCGCGGGTGCGCAGCACCAGCACATTGCCACTCTGAATATGCGGGCGCACTTTCTGTACAAAGATATCGTCCACATCGGTACTGCCGCCCATCAGAATCACCCCGGCCCGCTCTTTATCCAGTTCCACACAGACATCCCCTGTGTAACCAACCGCATAGCGGGTAAGGCTGCCTGGCTTATCAGGTCTGGGGCCATAACCACAGGCTGCGGCATTGGCAAGAGCCTCTATACTATGTAGTAATTCGGACTGGTTATACTGGCTGCTGCAACCCCAAAGAGCGCACAGCATAGAAATGGAGAATAAAACACCTTTGATAGTCATAGCTTGACTCCACATTGACAGACAAGACTTCAAGCCGCGATGGCTTGCAGCACACAACTTGGTCAAAAGGATAGGCTATTCGTCAAACCATTCAGAGAGATGATAATCCGAGGCGCAGGCATGCAACCTGCTAGAGGCATAGCTCAGGCGAGACATATTGGTTGCTGGGTGAGCGTCATTCACTCGGTTACCAGAAAGTACCATGCCATCTACTATTCACTAATGCGGCTAATGTTGTCAAGTGGTTCAACTTGCTCACTGCTTGTTGTAAGTTGCCGCCATGCCTGCAATCGAACGGACCTGGACATACCGGCATTGGCCGGGCTGCTGGAGGGCAAAGCTAGCAGACTGCAGGCTTTTGGCAATGCTGTCGTCGGCAGCACCAGCTTGCGGAAACTGGCTTCAGCTTTTTTGCCATTAAAGGCGATCAATTGTAGTTGCCGGTGCTGTTGGAAAAAGCCGGCAAAATCATTCGGACTTTCATGGCGAATGGCACTGTCTAAACTGCCTTGCCGCTCACAATGCTGCAGCACATCCCACAGCGCAACCTGGTTGTTAAGCAACGCCTGCAAGCGCTCTGGATAAGATAAAGCCACCTCAAAGCCAAACAGCTCGGCCATGATGGACCAAAAGTGATTGCGGGGGTGGCCATAATACTGCTGCTGAGCCAGGGACACAGCACCCGGCATGCTGCCAAGCAGCAGCACACGCGCATCCGGGCGGCTGACCGGCGCCAGGCCGGTGAGTTGACTCATTGGACTTAGCGCTTACTGGCAGCCAGCTCAGGCTGGTACTGCAGTGCTTTCTTCCAGGCCAGGCGCGCTTGTTCCAGCTCCCCTTCTTGCTCCGCCAGCCAGCTAAGCAGTGCATACAGATAACCGTTGCCGGCGTGATCACGCAACCAATGCTGTACTTGCTTACGCAGTTGCAGTACGGATTTTCCCAGTGGGATTTGGCGTAAATACGGCCAGGCCAGCTCAATATCGGCCAGTGCCAGGGTGTTGACCAGCAAACGCTCTGCCTGCTCAGTCTGGCCCTGATTGGCTTTGGCCCAGGCTCGGCCAATGACCGCAGCGACCGATTTGCGCTCGCGCCCTGGTAAGGCTTGCCAGTATTCTGCCTGCTCGGAAAACTGCCCGCTTTGCACCAGACTGCTGATGGCTTTCGGGTAAATTTGATAGCGTTGTACCGCCCATTGCGACTTACTAAACCAGCGATGCTTCAGTGCAGCAGGCACCTGCTCCAGCAATTGCTGCCACTGCCCGGCCTGCTGCAGGCTGAACAAATACAACTGCCCCAGACCACAGGCTTTGGGCTGCTGGTCCACTTTGGCCTGCAGCAAATGCGCGGCTTGTGCAGCCTGCCCTTGCTGGATCAATAGATCGGCCTGCACGAACCAGGTATTTGGGTCCTCTGCTGCCAGTTGCTGGATCAGTTGCTCGGCCTGAGGCGTTTGACCGGCATAAAAGGCGGCATAACCTGCCAGCATGCGTTTTTCATCCTGATACTGCGAGTGCGCCAGCGATTGCTGCAGCAAGTTCGCCGCATCCTGCCACTGCTGCCGGGCAAACGCCCGCAACCCCTCCTGAAAAGCCTGCTCTGCTTTTTGCCGCCGGCGCCATTGCCAGAAACGCCAGGAGCGACTTGGCAGACGCCAGAGGGCCCGCAGCAGCTTGGCTGTCAGCCATAACAACAGGCCACTGACGAGCACAAGCACCACCAGACCCACCACTGTCATTTCCAGCGTATAGCCCGCCAACACAATGCGCACATAACCCGGCTCGGCCAGCACCAGAGGGCCCAGCCACATCGCTGCTGCCAGCAGCAGTATGATCAGCAGCAAACGTATCATCATAGCGCGTCTCCTGCATCCTCACCCAAGAGCTGTATGGTGCGCTGATAGCGTTGCAAGGCTTCCAGACTTTGCAGTGGAGCAATGTAGCCCGGGTGCAATTCCAGCCGGGCCAGCTCAACCAGGCGGGCTGACAGCTGCTGAGTGCCTGCATCGGAGGCCTCAAAATAGCGCTGCACTAAATCAGCAGCTTCGCGTAAACTGGCCTGAAGCAAAGCACTTTGCTGCTGCATGGCTGCCAGTTCGGCTTGCACCAGTTGTTGCTGCAAACGCTGCCGTAACAGGAATTGCTGCTCGCGGCTCAGGCTAAAATCATCTTCTGCCACACTGCGACGCACCTGCACCAGTTGTTTCAAGCCCTGTTGCCACAACCGCTGCCAGCGCTCACCCCAGCTGGAATCAGTGCCTTCTGCAGGCGTTGACAGTGCCTGCTGCTGATCTTTAAATGGCAGTTGCCGCGCCAGCTCCCGCAGTGATCGGATACTGAGCTGGATTTCGATCGGGTCTGGAATACGCAATCTGGACAAGGCTTGCTCGTCCTGACGAATGGCTTCACGCACGGTCAATAAAGCAGGCTCACCCAGACGGGCCAAACGGCTATCAGCACTTTTTAACAGTTGCAGACTGGTTGCTACATCCAACTCCAACCAGATTTTCTGGCTGGCCATCCGCAGCAGGTAATCCACCTCTGCCAGCAACCAGATACTGGGCGCAGCCCCTTGTTGTTGCTCTAAGCGCTGTTCAATAAAACGCAACTGCTGCTGAAATTGCGTTTGCTGCTGTTGCAGTTGGCGCCTTAGCTCATCCTGCTGCTGGCGTTGTTGCTGCTGCCATTGTGACAGCTGATCCTGTTGCTCATCTCTAAGCCGTTGCTGGCTGCGCTGCAGTTCAGTACGCTCATCATCCAACTGACGCTCCAGGACCAGTTGCTGGCGCTGCTGGCTCTCCGTCAATTGCAGCCACTGTGGGTAAAGCCAGTAGCCTGCAGCAACCAAAGCGCCCGTCAGTAGCAGGCTAACCAGTAAAGCCAGCCAGGCTATACCTCGCCCGGTTTTCACCACAGGATCGTGCAAGTCCGCTTCAGACAAATAACGCATCTCATCGCCGGACTGCGTCGCCTTAGCGGCATTTGCCGGTGGCTGCTCAGTTACCTTATCTGCTTCGCTGGCTTTGCTTGGCTCACTGCTCATAAATAATCCCTCTTGTAATGACATATCGCTGCCATAAGCGCAGTATCGTTGGCATTATCTGCCAGTATAATCTTGCTGACCGGGATGCCAAGTGCCAGCGCCGAATCGTGCATGCGCGGACTGACCAAAATCCAGTGCCGACTGCGCAACCAGTCATGGCCGGCAACCGGCAGCAATGAGAATAACCGGCGCAGAATTTCTTCACTGGTGACCAGAATGCAACTGACCTGCTGCTGCCAGAGAGCAAACAGCGCCTCACCATCCAGCTCAATCGGCACCCGATGATAGCTTTGCACATAACGCACCCGGGCACCGCGTTGCTGCAATCCTTGTTTCATCAGCTCGCGGCCACTCTGACCACGCACGATCACAATGTTCTGACCATCGACCTGCTGCATGCAGGGCATCGACAACACTCCTTCACTGCGCTGATCGTCCGGGTACACTACCTCCCGCCCGGTCCATTGCTGCAAAACCGATGCGGTGGTCTGGCCAACCGCACGCAGTGGAGCTTTGAGCTCACTGGCGTCCAGTTGTTGCTGCAACGATGTCACCGCGCTGACGCTGACAAACACCAGCTGATCGGCCTGCTGCAACCACTGCAGCTCCTTTGGCTTAACGGGTACCAGTTGGGTGGCAATCAGCGGCTGGTACAGATAAACCAGACCAAGTTCATCCAGGCCGGCCAATAAGGCATCCGCTTTGCCTGCCGGCCGGGTGATTAACAGTGTCTGAGCACTCATCACCGCTCCTGGTAGGCAGCAGCCAACAGTGCAGCCGCCCCCTGTGCCAGCAGCGCTTCCGCCACCTGTACACCCAAAGCTTCCGCTTGCTGACGTGGCGCTTTGGCTTCGGCCTGTAAAATCTGCCCACCATCCAGCGAGCCGACCAGACCACGTAACCAAAGGGTATCGCCGTCAAGTTCGGCATAAGCGCCAATCGGTACCTGACAACCGCCTTGTAAACGCCGATTCATTGCCCGCTCGGCCAGCACCCGATCCGCCGTATCGGCATCATGCAGTGCCGCCAGCAATTGCTGAATACGCGGGTCGTCGGCCCGGCATTCAATGCCGACAGCACCCTGGCCATTGGCAGGTAAGCTTTGCTCCGGTGCCAGCCAGCCGGCAATGCGCTGTTGAAAACCCAACCGAATCAAACCGGCCGCAGCCAGGATAATGGCATCAAAGTCGCCCTGATCCAGTTTGGCCAAACGGGTATTGACGTTGCCACGTAAATCTTTGATCACCAAATCCGGTCGCCGGGCTTTTAACTGACACTGCCGGCGCAGGCTGGAGGTGCCAACCACAGCCCCAGCCGGTAACTCCGCCAGACTGGCGTAACGATTGGAAACAAAGGCATCGCGCGGATCTTCACGCGGGCAAATGGTTTGCAACGCCAGGCCTTCAGGGAAAGCCACCGGCACGTCTTTCATGCTGTGCACGGCAATATCAGCCCGGCCATCCAGCAAAGCCGTTTCCAGCTCTTTGACAAAGAGGCCTTTACCGCCGATTTTAGCCAGCGGCGTATCCAGGATTTTATCGCCCTGGGTCGACATCGGCACCAGTTGGACCATTATTCCAGGATGGTGCTTTTCCAACTCGGCCTTGACATACTCGGCCTGCCACAACGCCAGCGCGCTTTTGCGGGTGGCAATTCGTACCATCTGGCTCATGTCAATTATCCTTGTCTGTCAGCAACAGCCGCTGCAAAAAACTGCTGATATCAGCGACTTCCTGCGCGCAGACACTGTGCTCCATCCGGTAGTCGTGCCAACTGACCGCAAAGCCCTGCTTTTTAAGCGCATGAAACGCCTGCTGGCCACCTGCGATGGGTACCACCGGATCCTGCACGCCATGGCCAAAAAAGACCGGGGTTGCTTTGTTGTGAGGCAGGGCTTCATCTGACAGTTTTTCTGGTGCACACATATAGGTGGATAAGGCCATCACACCAGCCAGCTTATAAGGCAAGCGCGCCAGCAAATGCAGCGCTATCACGCCACCCTGGCTAAAGCCGGCCAGCACAATCCGCTCGGAGGGCATGCCTTGCGCGATCAGTTGATCCAGCAACTGCTGCACTTTAGCCGCAGAGTCACGCACTCCGGCTTCATCGGCCCGGCTTAATAAGTCCATGCTTTTAATATCGTACCAGGAGCGCATTTCCATGCCACCATTGATGGTGACCGGCTGCACCGGCGCATGAGGGAAAATAAAGCGAATGCCGGCACCGGCGGGTAACCGAAGTTCAGGCACTATGGGGGCAAAACCATGGCCGGAGTCGCCGAGGCCATGCAACCAGACGACTACGGCCTTGCAAGGCCCCTGGGCTGGCGTATCAACAAAAGGAAGTACTGTCATGCTATTGCTCTAATTGAATGACAACACCAGCTTACTTACTGGCGGCATCGTTAATCAAGGCCAAAAATTTCAGGCCGGTACGGTTCTCTATTTCATACTCTGCCGCCACTTGCAGTAACGGCGTTACACTTGGTAGCTACCCACAACGGATGCAGGGTGGCATCGGCTAATTCGTCATATTCACGATCATTCGCTGCGTCACCTGTTTGCTTTTGCTGCTAAGGATGCGATTATAGAGCCTCTGGCAATTTATGAAATACATCACCATGCATCCAAGCTATCGCTTTTGTTCGTTGCGTACTCGCATCCTGCTTGTGTCAGTTACCCTGCTGGCCCTGTCAGCCTGTGGTCAGAAAGGCCCCCTTACCTTACCACAACCGCCGGAAGCTGTCGCAGAAGAGCCGGTTACCGGGCCAGAAAATCCCGCTGTCGTTATACCAACTCGTCGTACCACAGAGTAAACCACATGGACCATTTTAATTACCGCGAGCAGCAACTTTTTGCCGAAGAAGTGTCACTTAGTGACATTGCTGCTCATTATGGCACACCTTGCTATGTCTATTCCCGCGCCACCATAGAGCGGCATTACCATGCCTTTGCCGACGCCGCCCAACATCATCCGCACCTGATTTGCTATGCGGTGAAAGCCAACAGCAATATTGCCGTACTGGACCTGCTGGCCCGGCTTGGTTCTGGCTTTGATATCGTCTCCGAGGGTGAACTACGCCGGGTGATAGCCGCCGGCGGTGACCCTAAAAAAGTGGTTTTTTCCGGTGTGGCCAAAACCGCCGATGAAATGCGTTATGCCCTGCAGCTCGGTATTAAGTGCTTTAATGTCGAGTCTGAAGCCGAATTAAACCGGCTGCAGCAGGTTGCTCAAGAGCTGGATCTATCTGCCCCTGTCTCCATCCGGGTCAATCCGGACATAGACGCCAAAACTCATCCCTATATTTCTACCGGCTTAAAAGCCAATAAATTCGGCATTGATATCAACGACGCTGAACGCATTTATCAGCAAGCAGCGGCCGCCTCGCATTTGCAGGTGGTCGGTGTCGATTGCCATATCGGCTCGCAACTGACCGAAACCCAACCTTTCTTGGATGCATTGGATAAGTTGCTAGCCTTAATCGATCGGCTAAAAAGCCACGGCATTCAGTTACAACACATCGATGTCGGCGGTGGCCTCGGGGTGCGCTATCAGGATGAAACCCCGCCGCACCCCAGTGAATATGCTGCCGCTGTGGTAGAGCGGTTAAAACCTTACCCGGAACTGACGCTGATTTTCGAGCCAGGACGCGCCATTATGGCCAATGCCGGTGTGCTGCTGACCAGAGTGGAGTACTTAAAACCAGGTCAGGAGAAAAACTTCGCCATTGTCGATGCCGCCATGAACGATTTAATCCGGCCAGCGCTTTACAGTGCCTGGCAGGCCATTGTACCGGTGCAGCAACAAGTTGCTGGCAAACCGCAGTTGTACGATGTAGTGGGCCCGGTCTGCGAAACCGGTGATTTCCTCGGTAAAGATCGGCTTTTAACCATTGCTGAAGGCGATTTACTGGCAGTGCGCTCCGCAGGCGCCTATGGTTTTACCATGAGCTCCAATTACAATAGCCGGCCTAGAGCGGCCGAAGTGCTGGTGGATGGCAGTAAGAGCTACCTGATCCGGCAGCGTGAATTATGGCAGGATCTATGGCGCGGCGAACACACTCTCCCATGAATGCACAGCGACCCGATAAGCGTGGTACCTTGTTGCAGTTTTCCAAAATGCACGGCCTTGGCAACGACTTTATGGTGGTGGACAATGTCAGCAACAATGTGTACATCACACCGGAACAAATCCGCCGGCTGGCCGATCGCAATTTTGGCATCGGCTTTGATCAACTGCTGATGGTAGAGCCACCCTATGATCCGGATCTGGACTTTCATTACCGCATTTTTAATGCCGATGGCTCCGAAGTCGAGCAATGCGGCAATGGCGCCCGCTGCTTTGCCCGTTTTGTCCGCGCCCGCGGTCTGACCAACAAGCACAAAATTGGTGTTAGCACCAAGTCGGGCACCATTCAGCTACTGGTGGAGCAGGATGGTCAGGTCACCGTCAATATGGGGGTGCCACAACTGGAGCCGGATCGCATTCCCTTTAAAGCCCAGAAGCAGGAAACCACCTATATTCTGCGGGCCGATGATCAAACGCTGTTGGCCGGTGTAGTTTCAATGGGCAACCCTCATGCTGTCACCATTGTCGAGCAACTGGAAGCAGCCCCGGTCGATATTCTCGGGCCGTTATTTGAACTGCACGAGCGCTTTCCTGAGCGGGCCAATATTGGCTTTATGCAAATTCTTAATCCACAACATATTAAACTGCGAGTCTGGGAGCGCGGCGTTGGCGAAACCCTGGCTTGTGGCACCGGTGCCTGCGCAGCTGTGGTGATAGGTGCGATGCAAAAGAAACTTCAACAACAGGTGCGGGTGGATTTACCCGGTGGCAGCCTGACCATTCGCTGGCAAGGTCCGGGGCAACCAGTACGGATGACCGGCCCGGCCACCCATGTGTACGATGGACAAATTGTATTATGAGCAAGAGCAAGGACAACAAACCCCTGACCGCAGCCGAGCTGCAGGCCGATGAGCAACTGATGCAGGCAGCCCTGGTGATTGATCATCTGCAGCAGCATCCGGACTTCTTTTTGCAGCACCCGGGGCTGCTAACAGAGCTGCGCCTGCCGCACCAGCAAAAAGGTAGCATCTCGCTGGTCGAGCGCAAGCTGGAGTTGCAGCGCGAAAAAATTAACGCGCTGGAAGAAGAAATTACCCGCTTAATGAGCATTGCCCGTCACAATGAGCTGATTTTCAAAGCGCTGAACCAGCTGCATGTCGATTTGATGCAGTGCCAACATGCAGAAGAGCTGCAACAACATCTACAGAGCTTTACTGCCGCCATGCCCGGTGTGCACGCCTGCAAACTGTTTTCCTTTGTCGATAGCAGTAACCAGCCCGATTTTAACCAGTTTGAACTGCTGCTAAATCGCCGGCTCAATGGCCGTAAGCTCTATTTGGGCCGGCTCAATCATGAAGAGCAGCAGCATATTTTCCCGGCCAGTATTCATTCGGTAGCACTGCAATTGATCCAGGTGCAAGACAAGCCACTGGCTTTGCTGGCTTTTGGCAGTGAGCAGGACGACCATTTCCAACCGGACATGGACAATTTATTCCTCGCCCATCTGGCTGAGCTGGTAGTGCGGGTGCTCTCTCCGGCCCATCATGCCGCCTAAAACCGGACAAACCGCTTTGCCAGCCAGCCTGGCAGAGCCGCTGGAAAAATTCCTGGCGAACTTGCGCAACGAGCGCAATTACAGCCGGGCCACGCTAAGCAGCTACCGCCAACAGCTGGAAACCATAGCATTGAAGTTGCCGGTCCACAGCTGGCAGGACGTCACCCAAACCATGCTGCAACACCTGCTGATGCAGGATTTTCAGCAAGGTCTGGCGCCCCGTTCACTGGCACTGCGCGCCGCCAGCCTGCGCAGCCTGTTTCGGTTTTTACAGGCAGAAAATCCACAGGCCATCAACCCGGCACAACATCTGAAAGTGCCCAAAGCCACGAAAACCCTGCCGAAACAGCTTGATGTTGATCAAATGCGTCACCTGCTGGATGTAGAGCCGGATGATACTTTGGGGTATCGCGATCGCGCCATGCTGGAACTGTTTTACTCGTCTGGCTTACGCTTAGAAGAGCTGGTCAATATCAATCTGCCGGATATCAGTTGGACGGAGCAGCAGTTACGGGTGCGCGGCAAGGGCAGCAAAGAACGTATGGTGCCGATTGGCCGCTACGCCATCAGAGCCTTACAAGCCTGGTTGCAGCACCGACCTGAACTGGCAGGGCCTAAGCTTCCAGCAGAGGACAGCCAGGCGCTGTTTTTAAGCCTGCAACAGCAGCGCATTTCCACCCGCCAGGTACGGCAGCGGGTCGAGCGCTGGGCCAAACTGCAGGGGCTGCCACAATCGCTGCACCCGCATATGCTGCGCCATTCCTTTGCCAGCCACTTGCTGGAATCCAGTGGCGACTTGCGCGCCGTGCAAGAGTTGCTTGGCCACGCCAACTTAAGCACCACCCAAGTCTATACCCACCTGGATTTCCAGCATCTAGCCAAGGTGTACGATGGCGCGCACCCCAGAGCAAGGAAGAAAAGTTAATTGCACTTCATGTTCGGAAACACGTAAAGTAACTCGCCTCTTGAATCATAAAAATAAACAGTGCAGCTGTCTACGTGAGCATGTCCTAAACCAATTCTATCTGGCGAAATCGGGACAGAATTCCCGCCACCAGCTGGACGTTTACTGAAGCTACCTCCCGTTTTAGCCAAAGCACTAACAAAAGCCATTTTCGCACAGTCGCTCAACAGAGCGGACGCATCATCAGAAAATTGCCCTCCCCCAGCCATAATATCCTGAAAAAAAAGTCCTTCTATATAGGTTTGCTGCGCTGCCAGGTTAACTACTAGATTGCCATTTTCATCAGGATTCACAAAGAAAGCCACTTCATTCCAAGGGCCATCACTACTAGGTGGTACCTCATGCTCAAACACATAGCGTTGTGTCGCCCCCTGCACCCTTCTTTCCCAGGTTACACTCAAGCCTAGGCCACCTTTGCTGGCCTGGGCACCAACACTGGTGATACTTAACCGCTCAAATGCACCCTGTACGCTGCGATAGCGGCCTGAAGCCAAAGCCTGATTAAAACGCTGTTGAACACCGTACTGCAATTGAGCCCGAACTCTGTGAGATAGTGCTGCCTCTATGGCTCTTTCGGTTGGATTACCAGCAGGGCATCCTCCTGCGCTAGCAGTCGTCACCTGATGCAAGGGTGAGCTTTGCAAAGTATCCAGTCGTGCTTCATGGCTGATTTCACGCAGTAATAGGGTGTATCGGCCAACGCTGTCGCTAAAGTCCTTAAGTAACTGTCGTAAACCAGCCGCAACCGGCCGTGCCTGAATATGCAGTTGCAAGTCACCAGCCTCCCCACCCTGACCGCTGTGGTAATGATAAAAGGCATAACTTTGGCCTGAGTGCAGGTTCAGCACATACAGCTCCCCGGGCTGGCTATAGCAAGCTCGACTGCCCCGCTCTAAGTGATGGCCAGGCAGGGCCTCGCATGAAATGGATAATGTTGCTTTGCGATTGACTAAAGCCCGGGCAGCCGACTCACTGCAATTGTCACAAGCAATCACCTGATGCCACTCCGTTGCCCCGCCCCTGAAAGAAAGCAGCAATAAACCAAAGCTCAAGAAAAAAATTCGTACAATCACTCATTGCACTCCAAGAAAAAAACAGGTTGCATACTATCGAGCAAAACAAAAAAAACACAAGAAATACAGCACTTAGTTTACATCAATCGCGCAAATAAAAAGCATTCAGACGGATAATTTGACGTGTTTTTCCATGCCATACACGTAATACTAACCACTGGTTCAGTCCAAGCATTGAAGCTCACAGAGTACAAAAAGACATGCATATCTTTAAAAAACTTTACACGATTAAGATCTTATCATTCGATTTGGACGATACCCTGTACGACAACCGGCCGGTCTTGCTGGCGGCCGAACAAGCGATGCTGCACAGCTTACAGCAACAACTGGCGCCTGAGCTGCACAAACCGCTGGATTACTGGAGTCAGCAGCGCTGGCATCTGGGCCAGCAAACACCGGACATTCGGCACGATATTGGCCGTTGGCGCTTGCTGGGACTGGAAGCAGGGTTAATTCAGCTTGGGCTGGCAGCGTGCGAAGCCGGCGAGGTAGCCGAAACTGCTTATCAGGCCTTTTGGCAGGCCCGCACCAAGATCACCATAGCACCAGAGGTGCGCCAGTTGCTGGTGCAATTAGCCAGCCGCTATCAACTGATCGCCATCACCAATGGCAATGCCTGCATTCAGCGCATGGGGCTTGATGATCTCTTTCAGTTTAGTCTGCAGGCTGGTCCGGATGGCCGGATGAAACCCTTTCCGGATCTATTTCTGGCCGCCGCCAAAAAGCTGCAGCTTCCACCACAACAGATCCTGCATATCGGCGACAGCCACCGTGCCGATGTGATGGGCGCATTAAACGCCGGTTGCCAGGCCGCCTGGCTGGATCACCAGCAAAGCTCAGTCCCTGTATTGCCGCATATCCGGCTCACCGAGCTGTCGCAATTAACCAAACTGCTGGGCTAAACACTGGATATTCATCCACCCAAGTCTTGGCCTGCTGCTTAGGCCTGTTATAATGGCTTTTTCTGCAATCAATGAGTGCCCCGATGGATGTATCAAGCCTGCTGGATGATCTGAACGACCCCCAACGCGAAGCTGTGGCAGCGCCGCCACAGCATATGCTGGTGCTGGCAGGGGCTGGCAGTGGCAAGACCCGGGTATTGATCCATCGCTTGGCCTGGTTGATGCAGGTCGAGCGGGTGGCACCATACAGCTTGCTGGCGGTGACTTTTACCAACAAAGCAGCGCAGGAAATGCGTGGCCGTATTGAGCACACCGTGGGCGTCAGCTTGCACAACCTCTGGATGGGCACCTTTCATGGGTTGTCGCACCGGCTATTGCGCACCCACTATCAACAAGTGGGCTTGCCGCAGGGCTTTCAAATTCTGGACTCTGACGATCAGTACCGGTTGATCCGCCGGGTCCTGAAAAGCCTGAACCTGGATGAAAAACACTGGCCGGCCAAACAAATCCAATGGTTTATCAATGCCCGCAAAGACGAAGGCGAGCGGCCCGGCCAGATTGAAGCCGGTGGTGATTTCAGCCTGCAAACCATGGTGAAGATTTATACCGCCTATCAGGATGTCTGCGATCGGGCCGGTCTGGTCGATTTTGCCGAGATCTTGCTGCGATCGGTCGAGTTATTGCAGCAACACCCTGAAGTACGGGCACACTATCAGCAGCGCTTTCGGCATGTGCTGGTGGATGAGTTTCAGGATACCAACGCCATTCAGTACCGCTGGCTAAAACTGCTGGCAGGGCCGGACAGCAAAGTGATGATTGTCGGCGATGACGATCAATCGATTTATGGCTGGCGTGGCGCCAGGGTCGAGAACATTCAGAGCTTTCTGCGCGATTTCAATGAGCCTGTCACCATCCGGCTGGAGCAAAACTACCGCTCCACCGCCACCATTTTAAAAGCGGCCAATGCGGTGATTGCCAACAACAGCGATCGGCTGGGCAAAGACTTATGGACCGATGGCCGTGAAGGCGAAGCGATTTCCGTCTATACCGCTTTCAATGAACTGGATGAAGCCCGCTTTATCGTTGGCCGTATCAAAGACTGGCAGCAGCAGGGCAATACCCTGACCGATACAGCGATTTTGTACCGCAACAATGCCCAGTCCCGTATTCTGGAAGAAGCGTTGATCCAGGCGGGGTTAAATTACCGCATCTACGGCGGGCTGCGCTTTTATGAGCGCCAGGAGATCAAAGATGCCTTGGCGTATCTGCGACTGATTGCCAACCGCAACGACGATGCCGCTATTGAGCGGGTGATCAACACCCCGGCCCGCGGTATTGGCGAAACGACCTTGGCCAAGGTCCGGGCCGAGGCTCGTGAGCAGCAACTGACGCTCTGGCAAACGCTGCAACAGCTGCTTGCCACCAAACAGCTCTCTGGCCGGGCAGCCAATGCCATTGGCCAGTTTATCGAATTAATTGAGCAGCTTAGCCAAGCCTGCGACGACTTGCCGCTGCACGAACAAGCCGAGCATGCCATCAAGCGCTCTGGCCTCTATGCCATGTATCAGGCAGAAAAAGGTGAAAAAGCCCAAACCCGGCTGGAAAACTTAAACGAGCTGATCACCGCTTGTCAGACCGCCCCCTACCAAGCCGACGAGCAAATGACTCCACTGGAGTCCTTTCTGGCCCAAGCTGCGCTGGATGCCGGTGATTATCAGGCCGACAAGCATGCCGATGCGGTCCAGTTGATGACACTGCACAGTGCCAAGGGATTGGAGTTTCCACTGGTGTTTATCAACGGCCTGGAAGAGGGCATGTTCCCCAGCCAGCAAAGCGCCGATGAGCCCGGCCGGTTGGAAGAAGAGCGGCGGCTGTGTTACGTCGGCATGACCCGGGCGATGCAAAAGCTGTACCTTTGCCATGCCGAAAGCCGGCGGGTTTATGGCCAGGAACATCATCAATTGCCTTCGCGTTTTTTACGCGAAATCCCCGAACAATACCTGGAGCCTATCCGTCTGACGACCCGGGTGGTGCAGCCGGTAAGTAGCGGTCGCTTTAGTCAGCAAGCCAGCCATGTTGCCTTTGAGAACACCGGCTACAAACTGGGCCAGCGGGTGCTGCACAGTAAGTTTGGCGAAGGTACTGTGCTGAATTACGAAGGCAGCGGCCCTCAGTCGCGTATTCAAATCAACTTTGATGAAGTCGGCAGCAAGTGGCTGGTCACGGCCTATGCCCGGCTGGAGGCCATCGCCTGATGTTGGGGCAGCAGCTGCCTGACTGGCTCAGAGCCGCCAGCGCGGCGCATTGCCGGCTGCCGGTGGTATTCAGTGGCAGCAACAGCCGCTTATTGCCCCAAGTACAACAGCTGCTGCAACACTACCAACCGGACAAGCTATGCTGGATTGGCCCAGATGCACCGGCTGGTGCACTGGTACCTAGCCGGCAACACAAGCAGCTCGGCACCGAGTGCGACTGGCTGATCATTAATGCAGAGCAAGGCTTCCCAGCCGATTTGGTTGCTGCCGTCAGCGGCAGCCTGAAAGCGGGCGGTCTTTGGTTGCTGCTGACACCAGAGCCTGAGCAGTGGATGCAACAACCGAACCCTGACCATCGCCATCTGCTGCCCTATCCACTGGATGCAAGCAAACATCAGGGTGATTTTCTGCGGTTTTTCTGTCAGCGCTTGCAGCAATGCGAACTGGCCTGGCTGACACCCGATGAAGTGCTGCAAGCCCCCATCTTTCCGAAAATTACCACCCGTGAACCAGCACCGGTACCTTATGCCAGCCTCGAGCAGCAAGCTGCGGTTGCCGCCATTCATAAAGTGGCGCAGGGCCATCGCAAACGGCCCTTGGTGCTGACAGCCCATCGTGGACGGGGTAAATCAGCGGCACTGGGCCTGGCCGGCGCTGAATTAGCGCAACACGATAAACAAATCCTGCTGACTGCGCCCAATGAGTCAGCTGCCGCTATCTGTCAGCAGCACTTTCGTGCTCATGTCAGCACAGAGCAGCAATCGCAGCTGCGTTACCTGCCGATTGATGTACTGCTAAAACAGCAGCCGCACGCCGACTTGGTGCTTGTGGATGAAGCAGCCGCCATTCCCACCCCTTTGTTGCAGCAGCTGGTGCAGGCCTATCCCAGAGTCGTTTTTGCTACCACCGAACATGGTTATGAAGGTACCGGCCGCGGCTTTCAGTTGCGTTTTCAGGCCTATTTGCAGCAGCACTTTGCTGGTTATAAACAGCTGCAGCTCAAGCAACCCATTCGTTATGCGGATGGCGATCCACTCGAGCAACTGTTGTTTCATAGCTTGCTGTTAAATCTATCGGAACAGGATCCGCTATGGGATGGCGCTATCAATGCATTGCAGTTGCAACAACTAAACTCCGGCCAGCTGCTTAAGCAGCCTGAGCTGCTGCAATCTTTGTTTCATTTGCTGTCTTTGGCGCATTACCAAACCAGAGTCGATGATCTGGCTGCACTACTGGACAACCCTCAACTGGAAGTTTTTGCCCTGCTGCATGATGATAGCCTGCTAGCCTGCGCTCTGGTTAGTCTGGAAGGCGAGTTGCCGGAGTTACTCAGCAAAGAAATTTTGCTTGGTAAGCGGCGGGTACAGGGGCACCTGCTGGCCCAAAGTCTGGCGTTTCACCTGCAACAACCCGAACTAACCCAACAGCAAATGGCCCGTATCCAGCGCATCGTAGTGCACCCCAAGTTGCAGGGGCAAGGCCTTGGTACTGAGCTGCTAAGACGTATCAGTACGCACTATCAACCCACCCAACATTTGCTCGGTACCAGTTTCGCTTTATCAACACAAGTGCTGAGCTTCTGGTCAAAAGCTGACTTTGTGCCGGTGCGGCTTGGTGTTAAAGCCGATCAGGCCAGCGGTGAACATTCACTGCTGATGCTGCAGCAAAGCACTAAGCACCAAAGTACCATCAGGCAACTTGAAAGCTGTTTTCGCCGCCAGCTCTATGATCAGGTCCCGGCCCTATACCCGCAGCTTTGCCCTGAACTACTTCGACAATTAGTCACACCACCACAGCAAGCACTCAGTCAATTGGATTACCAGGCACTGATCCTGTTTGCCGATCAGCAGCGCCCTTTCGAGCTGGTGTATAGCCAATTGTTGTATTGGTTTAATCAGCATCTGCAGGAACTTGCAGCCGCAGATGCCGAGCTCTGCATAGCGCTGTTGTGGCAAAAGAAAAGCTTTGAGAATTTAGCGAACACCTGTGGTTTGACCGGAAAAAAACAAATCATCGACCGATTACGGCGCATTGTAGCAGCAGCATTGGCAACACCCGGCTCTCAGTAGCGTATCAGCCAAACTAATGTTAATCTGGCGTTTTAGCTGATGACCTTACTATGCTCTCGATTGCTGCTTTTACACTCTTCGCAAGCCTTACTGCTGAGGACTTTACGGCACAACAAGTGCGTTTGCTTCAGGTTGCGCTCGATACCGAAACGCTTAGTCAACAGCTGACAAAAGCTTATAGCAACTGTCAGCATGGTGAGTCAGCGATTCAATGGAACGCCTTGACCCAAGAGCTTGAAAGCTTGCCTGCTCTCAATGTGATCGAACAAACACTGGAACTGCCTATGGAGTCGTACCGGGACTTTGTCCAGACTCTAGCGCTGCTACCCTCCCGAAATGTCCGCCTTTGGCAAAACCGGGAGTTAGCCTGTGATGATGAGGATGGCAGGGAGCAACTATTCAGAGAGTACCGCGAGGCGTATTTTGCTTTAGAGCTCAGCCCACCACTGGATCTAAGCTTTGCAGATACTCTGGTACTCAGACAACAAAACCAGGTTCTGCAACAACAGCGTTATCAACAATTGATTGCTAGCAGCAACAGCATAACTATTGCGAACATTGTGCATAAGAGTGAGCTTTCCGCCATTGAACAAGCCAATTACCTGCACCTGGATTACCAAAGCGATTATATCTTTCGCAGCCAAAAAGGCTGGAAACACTATCCGCCTCTCTTTCTTGGGATGCACCGTTACTTATCTGCAGCAGAGCTGGCCGACGATAGCCAGCAATGGCTCATCTTCCTCAACCATCAGCAACACTTTATCAGCGCCGTACCTCTTACAGAAGCCAGATCGTATCTGGAGTTACTTGGCCCAGAGCATTGGAGCTTTGATCGACACGGCAACCTGAAACGCAATCCTTGAAGTCAATTCTCGTTTCTAGTGGCTCCAGGCTGAGACGCTCGTTCAGATCGACATCAACATGTTTGACTGAGCGACTAGCGAGGGAGTTGTTGTGGCGAGCCTGAAGGAGCGTCTCAGCCTTCGCGGATAGATGTGAGTCAGGCGCATAAAGCAAAAAGCCCACTCAAATGAGTGGGCTCTTGGCTTTATTGGGTGCCTGGCGGTGTACTACTCTCGCATGGCGAATGCCACACTACCATCGTCGCAGCTGCGTTTCACTTCTGAGTTCGGAATGGAGTCAGGTGGTTCCACAGCGCTATTGCCACCAGGCAAAAACTGTTTGTCTGTCTTTAACTAGCAAGCTGATTTCGATAGCGTGCATACAAGCCACTTGGGCGTTGTATGGTTAAGCCTCTCGGGCAATTAGTACAGGTTAGCTTAACGTGTCGCCACGCTTCCACACCCTG
>NZ_JBDIUV010000003.1:0-492311 GCF_039631345.1 Alkalimonas sp. NCh-2 | reverse complement strand
GCCGCTAAAATTTGATAGTCTGCTTCAGTGAGTGACCCTCTATAACGTAACCCTGCCAATCCTTGCAAGCCACCAGTATGAAAGAAACTAATACTACTGCCCTTGGGAAATGCGCCCTGTGCGATCATTTGTCGCCATGCCGGTTCAGTGCATCATCCAACTAGCCGAAGCCATCAGATGATCACAATGATGCACTGGATTGCATTCATCCTGCTGTGATAAGCTGGAATTATTCGTAATAAATTATTCCTATCATGAAATATTTAATTCCTACTATAAAACTGGTATCGGCTGCTGTTTGGTTGTCGTGCAGTGTGAGCCAGGCTGAGCCTGCCGTTGAGCTGTCCATCTCTGATTTAGTGACGCAATCCATGCAGGCGTTTGATACACCTGGTATGTCAGTCGCTGTGGTGCATCAGGGGGAAGTGGTGCATCTTGCTGGTTATGGCTACCGGGATTTGGCAAACCAGTTACCGGTTGCTGCCGACAGCTACTTCCGGCTGGCTTCTGCCAGCAAAGCTTTTACGGCGGCCAGTGTGGCGATCTTGGTGGATGAGGGTAAGCTGAGCTGGGATGACAAGGTGGTCGATCACCTGCCGGAGTTTCGGCTGCAGGATCCCTGGGTCACCAGTGAGTTTACCATTCGTGATTTGCTATCGCATCGCAGCGGCCTGGTTGGTGGTGCTGGTGATAGTATGATTTGGCCTGAACCTTCCGGTTTTAGCCGCCAGGAAGTGATCCACAATCTACGCTATCTGACCCCTGAATTTAGCTTTCGTAGCAATTACGGTTACAGCAATGTGTTCTACATTACAGCTGCAGAACTGGTCGCCCGTGTCGCGCAGCAAGCCTGGGAAGATTTTGTAGCAGAACGTATTTTCCAGCCGCTTGGTATGGCCTGTTATGCCGGTGATATGCCGGCAGAGGCGGTGGCCAACAGTGCGGTAGGTTATGGCACTCGTAATGGTGACTTTTTTAGTATTCCGCGCAATGGCATTGATGGCAAAGGACTGATGTCGGCAGCAGCAGGTGGCTTGGTATGTAGCGCGGCGGAGATGACCAAATGGCTGCAGTATCTGCTCGAGCAGTCTCAGGCATCAACCAATAGCTTCCGGGTATTTAGTCAGCAGCAACTGCAGGAAATGTGGTCACCGAATACACTGATGGCCGTGACTAATCGCACCCGACAGCTGCATCAAACCCATTTCAGTGCCTATGGTCTTGGCTGGCGGATGCAGGACATGCATGGCCATAAGGTGGTGCACCATACCGGTACCTTATCCGGTTATCAGGCCTATGTTGCTTTGGTACCAGAGCTGGATCTGGGTGTGGTGGTACTGAATAATGGCTCGGACAGTGGTGCCAGGATGGCAGTGATGCAGTCCATTCTGGATAGCTATCTGGTAGTACCTGAGCCACAAAACTGGGTTGCGTTTTTACAACAAGAACGTGAAGAGCGCGAGCAAAGAGCGGCCAGCCGGACGCCGGATTTGCCGGTCGGGACCGGCGAAGTGTTACTTCCACTCAGTGCTTACGCCGGTTATTTTGTCGATCGCTGGTTTGGTGGGATTGAGATCCTGCACAGTCCCGAAGGCCTGAGCTTTCGTTCTGAGCGGATGATAAATAAAGTAGGCAGTATGGAGCCTTTTGTCGATCACAGCTTTGTGATCCGCTGGCAGGATCCCAATGTGGCAGCAGATACGCTGATCCAGTTTCAACTGAATGCAAAGCGTCAAGTTACCGGCTTTGAATTGATGCCGCACCGGGTGCAGGTTGGAAGCCGCCATGCCTATCGTGATATGGCGTTTAGCAAGGTTGCGGATTCAGCCCCGGTAGCTGCAGAAGCTACCGGGGATGACTAAGCTAAGTTAACGCTGCGTAGCCGCTTTCATCTGCCGGACGAAAGCGGTGAGCTCTTGCAACAGCTCTTCTGGCTGGTGTTGCAGCTTTTCAATCCGCTGCACAATGGCTGAGCCTGAAATAGCCCCTGCGGCGCCACTATCCAGCGCATCTTTCACATGCTCTGGTGCTGAGATGCCAAAGCCGAGTAAGGTGGGCGCTGCATGGTATTCGGCCAGTTTCTCAATCAGGTGATGGGCAGGTGCTGCTGCTTTGGTTTCAGTACCTGTAACGCCGGCCCGGCTTAGCAGGTAGGTATAACCACGGCCGTACGACGCCACCTGACGCAGGCTGTCATCATCGCAGTTTGGCGGCACAATAAAAATGGGTGCTACGCCATGCTGCATGGCGGCCTGGCGAAAGCGTTTGCTCTCATGCAGCGGCACATCGGCAATCAGCACCGAATCAACGCCGGCAGCGGCTGCCTGTTGGTAAAAGGCATCAATTCCCCTGGCCATCACCAGGTTGCTGTAGAGCAGAAGGCCAATAGGTAAGTCTGGATATTTGGCGCGCAGCTGGCTGATCAGTCCGAGCGCACCGCCTGGGGTGACCCCTGCGGCTAAAGCACGGATATTCGCACCCTGAATGGTGGGACCATCGGCCACCGGATCAGAAAATGGAATACCCAGCTCCAGCGCATCAGCGCCACCTTCGATCAGGGCTTCAATGATCTGATACGATAGCTCTAGGTTCGGATCCCCGATGGTAACAAAAGGAACAAAGGCGCCTTGTTGCTGCTGCTCCAGGCGATTAAACATCTGCTGATAACGGCTCATGCCTGCTCCTCCTGTGCGCTTTGCGCAGTTAAAATGCTATGCACATGGGTTAAGTCCTTATCACCCCGCCCGGATAAATTGACCAGTAGGATTTGCTCTTTATCAGCTTGCTGAGCCAGCTTCAGGGCATAGGCCAGTGCATGCGAGCTTTCCAGGGCTGGGATAATGCCTTCGTGTCTGGCCAATGCCTGAAAGGCAGCCAGTGCTTCGTCATCGTTGATGGCGACATAACTGGCCCGACCGGATTGCTGCAGGTGGGTATGTTGCGGCCCAACCGCCGGGTAATCGAGGCCGGCAGAAACCGAGTAGGACTCTTCAATCTGGCCATCAGCTGTTTGCATAATAGCGGTATAGGCACCGTGCAAAATGCCGTAACTGCCGGTACTGAGCGCAGCGCCGTGTTGGTGGGTATCGATGCCCATCCCGCCGGGTTCAACACCAATCAGTTGCACCGATGGCTCGTCAATAAAGTCGGCAAACATGCCAATGGCATTGGAGCCACCACCGACACAGGCGATCACTGCATCCGGCAATCGTTCTTCTTCAGATAGGATCTGCTGTTTGGCTTCTTCACCAATCATGCGCTGGAATTCACGTACGATGGTTGGGAAGGGGTGAGGACCTGCGGCTGTGCCGAGCAGATAATGGCTTTCCTCATAGGTTGCAGACCAGTCGCGCATGGCTTCATTCACGGCATCTTTTAAGGTACCAGAGCCTGCGGTGACGGGGATCACGGTAGCACCCATCAACTTCATACGAAACACATTGGGTTGCTGCCGCTCGATGTCTTTCGCGCCCATGTAAATGCGGCACTTTAAGCCGAGTAATGCACAAGCGAGAGCGGTGGCTACACCATGTTGGCCAGCACCGGTCTCAGCAATAATATCGTGTTTCCCCATACGCTTGGCAAGTAAAGCCTGGCCCAAAACCTGATTGGTTTTATGCGCACCGCCATGCAGTAAGTCTTCACGCTTTAAGTAAATTTTAACCTTGGGGTTGGGAGATATGTTGCGGCACAGTGTTAGCGGTGTGGGCCGGCCGGCATAGCTGGAGAGCAGATGCTGGAACTCGGCATGAAACTCAGCATCATCCTGAGCATCGATAAAAGCCTGCTCCAATTGCTTTAAGGCGGGTACCAGTAACTCTGGGACAAACATGCCGCCATAATCGCCAAAATAGGCGGATAAACTACGCTTTGTCATAAGAAAACTCTCTGATACGGTTAAAAGCAGTCAATAATAGGTCGTGATCTTTGATGCCAGGTGCTTGCTCAATGCCGGAGTTGATATCCAGCCCGGCAACCGGCAAGGCCAGTGCATCCGAAATGTTGTCAGGGGTTAAGCCACCTGCCAGCATCACAGGTATTTTGCTTTGCAGTTTGCTTAGCAATTGCCAGTTAAAACGCTCGCCAGTACCGCCGGCAACTCCGGGCTGGTAGGTATCGAGCAACAGGCGGTCGGCTTGGGTGGTAAAGTTGGGCAAGCTATCGGCTATGCGGTAAGCGCGCCAGATTTCGGTTCCGGCTGGCAGCAGGGCCCGCAGGCGCTCCAGGTAGGCATCGTCTTCATCGCCGTGTAGCTGCACGGCTGCCAGTGACAACTCGGCAGCGATGCTGGCCACCTGCTGCTCGCTTTCATTGACAAAGACACCAACAAATTGCAGAGGTGCGGTTTCGACCAGGGATTTGGCCTGAGCAAGCGTCACTGCCCGAGGTGATTTGCTGTAAAAAATCAAGCCAGCATAACAGGCACCGGCTTGCTGCACTGCGAGCACATCTTCCGGTCGGGTCAGACCACAGACTTTATGCTCTCCCCGGGTCAGGCGCTTGCAGGCCAGAGCCAGATTGGCTTGTGCCATTAAAGAGCTGCCGACCAAAAAGGCATCGGCGACCTGGCTTAGCTGGCGTACCTGTTGATTGGTGTAAATGCCAGACTCCGATACCAGGGTCACATCGGCTGGCAGCAGTTTGCTGAGCCTGAAGCTGGTATTGAGATCGGTGGATAAATCGCGTAAATCGCGGTTATTGATACCAATCAATTTAGCGCCAAGCTGCACGGCCCGTTTGGTTTCTTCTTCGTTACTGACTTCGGTTAATACCGTCATAGCGAGCGCATCGGCAACCTGATGCAGCTCCTGGTATTCGTCATCGGTCAGTACTGACAGCATCAGCAGTACAGCATCGGCGCCACTTAAGCGGCCAAGATACATCTGATAGCTATCGATAATAAAGTCTTTGTGCAGCAAGGGCTGATTGACTAAAGCGCGGATCTGACTCAGGTTGTCGTAGCTGCCCTGGAAAAACTCGGCATCGGTCAGTACCGAGATGCAATCGGCGTACTGGCCATACACCTCTGCCAGTTCATCCAAATCAAAGTTAGGCCGGATCAACCCTTTGGAAGGGGAGGCCTTTTTGCACTCTAAAATAAAGCGAGGCCCAGCTTGTTGCAGTGCTGCCAGGAAGTTACGGTTACTCGGTTTGACCTGAGCTAAAAAACTCTCCAGCGGGCGCTCGGTTTTAAAACGGGCTACTTCCTGCCGTTTAAAATCAACGATTTTCTTTAAAATATCAGCCATGGGACGCTTCCTTCATCAATTGCAGGGTGCGGTAGCCCTGGTCGGTGCTAAGCAGCTGCTTTATATGGGCCACGTTGTCTTTAAGATCAGCGTTCACCCCGGTAATCGCCATCATGGCAGCAACATTGGCGGCAATCGCATCCTGATGTGCCGGCAGACCCTTGCCCTGCAGTATGGCCAGGCTGGCGGCGGCATTCTCAGCCGGATCGCCCCCAGCCAGTTCAGCAAGGTCGCGTTCAGGCAAACCAAAGTCGGCGGGTGTCAGTGTAAACTGGCGGATAACGCCATTATGCAGCTCAGTGACCTCGGTGGGCCCATGCAAGGCAATTTCGTCGCAACCACTGCCATGCACCACCCAGGCTGTACGGACATCCAATTGCTCCAGTGCCTGTGCCATTACAGGCCCCAAGGCCGGATCATAGACGCCAAGCAATTGAAAACCCGGCGCCGCAGGGTTTAACAGTGGCCCCAGCACATTAAACAGAGTGCGGGTTTTCAGTTGTTGACGCACTGGCATCGCATGTCGGATCCCAGCATGGTAGAGGGGAGCGAATAAAAATGCGCAACCAGCCTGCTGCAGGCTGTGGGCTGCCTGTTCGGGCGAAAGCTGAATATTCACACCCAGGCTTTCCAGTAAATCGGCCGAGCCGGACTTGCTGGAAACACTGCGATTGCCATGTTTGGCCACCGAAAGCCCGGCAGCGGCGGCAACGATCGCGGCTGTGGTGGAAATATTGATGGTATTGCTGCCATCACCGCCGGTACCACAGCAATCGATGCTGTTGTGTGCCTGTACCGGGAAAGGCGTGGCGGCAGCACGCAGGGCCTGCGCCGCTCCGGCCACTTCATCGGCCTGAATGCCTTGCAGTTTACCGGCAACCAGCACAGCAGTCAGGTCTATCGGATCTACTTCACCTGCCACTACGGCTGAAAAAAATTGCTGAGCTTCTTGTTGGCTGAAATTGCCGCCATTCAGGCGCTTTTGCACCAGTTCTGCAATCATGAAGGGCTCCTTGACATCAAATAATCCAGACTCTGTTTTAGCAAGGGCTTGCCAAGTGTGGTCAGGATGGACTCGGGATGAAACTGAAAACCGAGGATTGGCAGGCTACGATGCGCGATGGCCATCGGTATGCTGTTAAAGTGGGCGATCACCTGCAAAGACTCCGGTACTGTAGTGGCAATCAACGAGTGATAGCGTGCTACCGGAAAGGGTTGTGGCAGACCGGCAAAGACCGGATGCTCAGTCAGTGCAATGGCGGAGGTTTTGCCGTGCACGGTTTCGCCAGCCTGACCCACCACGCCACCAAAATGCTCCACCAGCGCCTGATGACCCAGGCAAATGCCAAGCAAAGGCACCTTACCAACGGCCTGACGAATCAACTCTGGCATGCAGCCGGCGTGCTCAGGCGCACCCGGTCCGGGAGAGAGCACCAGAGCAGTGGGAACTGGCTCGCTGGTTAGTTGCTGCATAATAAAATCAGCCGGCACGGTATTGCGGTACAGTTTCAGCTGATAGCCCAGTTGTTCAAACTCATCCACCAGATTGTAGGTAAAGGAGTCGATATTATCGAGCATGTACAAGGTGGTCATAGCGCCTCCTGCTGAGCGGCTGTTTGAATGGCGCGGATCACTGCCTGAGCTTTATTGCGGGTTTCGTCGGCTTCGGCCTGCGGATCGGAGTCGAACACCACACCGGCACCGGCCTGGATGGAGGCCATCCCATCTTGCACATAGGCAGAGCGGATCACAATGCAACTGTCAAAGCTGCCATCACCGCTCAGGTAGCCGACAGCACCGCCATAACTGCCTCGGCGTTTTTGTTCCACCAATCGAATTAGTTCTGCGGCTTTGACTTTCGGCGCCCCCACCAAAGTGCCCATATTCATGCATGCCTGATAGGCATGCAATGCATCCAGTTCTGGTTTCAGCGTGCCAATGACCCGGGAAACCAGGTGCATGACGTAGGAGTAGCGATCTACTTTGAGCAGCTCTTTGACATAGCGTGTACCTGGCACGGAAATCCGGGCCACATCGTTGCGGGCTAAATCTACCAGCATCAGATGCTCGGCTTTTTCTTTTTCATCCTGGCGCAGCTCCAGCTCAATGCGGCTATCCAGATCGGCATCGATGCTGCCATCGGCATGAAAACCACGGCGGCGGGTGCCGGCAATCGGGTAAATCTCGACCTGACGATTGCTGGCATCGAATTTAAGTGCCGACTCGGGCGAGGCGCCAAACAGGGTAAAGGTCCGATCCTGCAGGTAAAACATATAGGGGCTTGGGTTCAGCTGTTTCAGCCGGGCATAAGCGGCCAATGGCTCAGGGCAAGGCAGTTGAAAGCAACGTGAAGGCACCACCTGGAAAATATCACCACAGACAATATGCTGCTTTAACCGTGTTACTTCGGCTTTAAAGGCATCATCACTGATATCAACTTGCACCTCGCCTGTACCAGCTGCGGATACTGCGCGCTTAAAAGGCTGCTGTTGTTGGGTCAGTTGCTTAAGTTGCTCCAGACGCTTACCAATGGCAAAACAGTTGGCTGCGGCTTGCTCACCGCAAAACACATTGCCGATCAGCTTGCTGCTACGGGCCTGATGATCGGTGATCAGCAAGGTTTCGGCCAGATAAAACAAGTAGTCAGGGCATTGATTATCACCAACTGCTACTTCCGGCAATTGTTCAACCGTCGCAATCATGTCGTAGCCAATGGCGCCGCCTAAGAAAATCGCGAACTGCTCGTCACTCTGATTGTTTAGTTGCGACTGAATGCAGCGCAGCACACTAAAAGGGTTAGCGACCTGCAAGCGGCTCGCTTCATCCAGCAGCGGATCCGCTTTGGCATAGCGCACGGTCAACTGTTCTGGCAGCAGGCTCACTTCGGCTTCAGCTTGCAACTTGTCGGCTAAAAAGGGCAGCAGGGTGACGCCATTGGCACTGAGAGCTTCAATCAGCACGGTATCAGCATTGCACTCGATGCGAAGGGCTGCATCAATCAGCAATAAGCTCTTCAGGTTATCTTTGCTGTCGATTTCAGCCGACTCGAGCAACAAAGAGCATGGATTGACGGCAGCCAGTTGCTGGTAACAGGTCAACGGATCCTGTTGGTAGTCGATGGCCATGGCGATGCTGGCGACTTCCCCGGCTTGTTCTGTTATGTGACTGAAAATCATAATATTCTCTAAATTTACACCAAAAAAAAGCCCGTTTCATCGAAACGGGCTCAGGTTATTAAAGCTAAAACAACGCCTACAACACACGCCCGTTGGGAGTGTGCCACCACCAGTTGATTGCAGTGAATGAACAAACATTGAGAAGTTGCATTAGCTTTAATCACGTTCTTGATTATCGTTTGTGCTATCAAACCGCGATTTTCAGTTCAGGTCAAGAGCTCTGCAGAAAAAAAACGGTTCATTGTATGTCCAGCATTATAAACCTATAAATGTCTGGATGGCTAATATGTTTTAAAGGCATGTTCAGATCCCATTCAGTAAACAGCAATTAAGGTGCATTTTTTTTACAATTGTATGGAAGCTGTTGTTATGCCTGTGTTGTTTCGATTATTTGTTTGGAGTAGCTGCTTGTGCCTGCCGCTGACGCTTGTTGCTGGCCCTACCAATGCGCATTCGTCCGTGCCATCACGGATTCAAGATGCATATGACTTTCACGCCCGGGACGCCATTACCCCCTATGTACGTTATCGGGCCAGCCCTATCAAAAAAAAGCAACGTCTTCATGGGGTGATGGGGGTGAGTACCGATTTGTTGGATGATACCTTGCATCGGGGAGGCTATGTGGCGGCACAAGTCCGTTTTGCTGACTACTTTACCGAAATAGGTGTGCTTGGGCAGCGGCTACCGCGAGCTGGCGCCGAGCAGCCGGATAAAACCCGCTATTTTATGACGGTGCGCTTTACCCTGAATCAGCCAATCAGCCCATACGGTATGATTGGCTTTAATCCATTGCAGTGGCTGGATAGCGTGGAGGAGATGCGTCTTGATTTGCATGCTCAGGCAGGCCTGAGCTGGCAGAGTTCCGGCTCCTCTCTACGTCTGGATGCTTATGGTGCCATGTACTCTTTTGAAAGCCGCCGGCCTTATGACCCAACGGAATCCAGGTTTGATCGGGACCGAAAAGGTGACTTTGTACGCAGCACTCAATGGGGGGCAGGACTTCGGTTAAGCCTTATGTTTTGAATCGTTATTACCCCTAAAGTGTGCGATAATGCAAGCTCGCTAGGAGTTTGTATGAAAATCGATTTGCATAGCCACACCCGCTATTCTGATGGTTTGCTCACGCCACAGGAGCTGCTGCAAAGAGCTGAGCTGCGTGGTGTGAATGTGCTGGCCATCACCGACCATGACACCGTTGCTGCCATTCCGGAGGCCCGACAGTATCTGGCAGAGCACGGAACTGGTTTGCAACTGATTGCCGGAGTGGAGCTGTCTACCAACTGGCAAAGCTTTGAAATTCATGTGGTCGGTCTGAATATCGATCCGGATTGCGCTGTGCTGCAAGGTCGCTTGCAACAGCAATTGCAAAAACGCACCGAGCGGGTGGCTGCCATTGCTGAGCGGCTAAGCCGTCGTTGTAAGCTCCCTGATATTTATGCCGGGGTTGAAGCCATGGCCAATGGCGCCGCCTTAACCCGGGCTCATGTGGCACGCTATCTGGTGCAGCAAGGCATGGTTGAGCATATGGGCAAAGCCTTTGATAAGTACCTGGGGCGGGGCAAGCCTGGTTATGTGCCACCCAGTTGGGTTGAGCTGGCTGAAGCCATTGGCTGGATCCAGCAAGCCGGTGGTCAGGCCGTGCTGGCGCATCCGCTAAAGTACAAGTTATCTGGGAAATGGTTGCGCCGCCTGGTGGTTGATTTTGCAGCTGCTGGCGGAGACGCGATGGAAGTGGTTTCCCCTCAGCAAACACCGCAGCAACGCGCTGAATTATGGGCTTTGTGCCAGCAATATGGTTTGCTGGCATCGGTTGGCTCCGATTTTCATCAGCCAACGCCTTGGAATGAGCTGGGAAAAAATCTATATTTAACAGAAGAGATGACACCAGTCTGGGCTAATTGGCCGTTGGTAGGGCAACAGGCACTTCCGCTGTAATCCTTATGTCGACGGCTGCGCCGTTTTACCTGTAATAAGAAGAATAAACATGAGTCAGTTTTTTCATATTCATCCCGATACACCCCAGCAGCGCCTGATCAAACAAGCGGTGCAGATCATTCAGCGCGGTGGTGTGGTGGTGTATCCGACCGACAGTGGTTATGCGCTGGCCTGTCATTTGGGCGATAAAACCGCCCATGACCGTATTTTGCGCATCCGGCAAATCAGCGGGGATCACCATTTTACTTTGATGTGCCGCGATCTGTCCGAGCTATCCCTCTTTGCCAAAGTGGACAATACTGCTTTTCGGCTGATTAAAAACAACACCCCGGGCGCGTACACCTTTATTTTGAAAGGAACGAAGGAAGTACCCCGGCGTTTTTTGAATGACAAGAAGAAAACCATCGGCTTGCGTATTCCGGAAAACCGCATTGCGCTGGCGCTGCTGGAAGAGCTGGGTGAGCCTTTGATGTCTACTTCTTTATTACTTCCTGGCCAGCAGTTTGCGGAAGCGGATCCTGATGAGATGCGTCCGCAGTTGGAAAAGCAGGTCGATCTTATTCTGCACGGTGGCGTTATCGCTGAAGCACCCACCACTGTGGTGGATCTATCGGATGGCGACCCTGTGATTGTGCGTGAAGGTGTGGGCAATACGGCTCCTTTTCGTTAATGATGCCCGTTCGTTGAAGCTGCCTGATGGATGAACTAAGCTCACTCGACCCCTTAACCGTCCAGCAACCCTTGCCGCTGGCATTTGTTCGTGGCGAGGCAGTACTGGAGCGGCCGGAAGATCTCTACATCCCACCCGATGCGCTCGAAGTATTACTGGATGCTTTTGAAGGGCCGCTCGATTTTCTGCTGTATCTGATTCGAAAGCACAAGTTCGACATCGTGCAACTGCCGGTATTGGAAATTACCCAACAGTACATGGAATACATCGAATTGATGCAGGAAATGAACTTTGAGCTGGCAGCTGAATACCTGGTGATGGCGGCCATGCTGGCAGAAATTAAATCCCGCTTGTTGTTGCCTAAGCATCGGGAGTCGGATGAAGATGAAGCGGACCCAAGAGCCGAGCTGATCCGCCGGCTGCAGGAGTATGAAGTATTCAAACAAGCCGCCAGCGATCTGGATGAATTGCCCCGCCAGGAACGCGATTATTTTAGCGGTCAGGCCAAGCTGGCCGATAACTTTCAGCCGCTGGTGATCTTGCCGGAGGTTGCGTTGGAAGAGTTGGTGTTGGCTCTGAAAGATATTATGAAGCGGGCCAGTGATTTTCAGCACCATCACATCAAGCGTGAGCAGATGTCGACCCGGGAGCGGATGAGCCGTATCCTCATGCTGTTGCAGCACAAAGATTACTTACCTTTTGAAGCCTGCTTTGAGCTCGAGGAGGGCCGTGAAGGTGTAGTGGTGAGCTTTCTCGCCATTCTGGAGTTAAGCAAAGAAAAACTGATTACACTGACCCAGGTAGCGTTGTTTGGGCCTATTCACCTGAAAGTTGCCACCGGAGCCAAAGCATGAAGCGGGCTATTTCCGACAGCCAATTGCTGCAATTGGTAGAGGCAGCTATTTTCACCGCTGAGCAGCCGTTGTCGCTGCAGGACTTGCAAAGTACAGTGCTCGAAGACTTTGCTCCCAGCAAGAAGAAATTGCAGGCAATCCTGGCGCAAATTACTCAGGATTATGCCGGTCGTGGTGTACAATTGCAGGAAACCGCGTCGGGCTATCATTTCCAAAGCCGGCCAGAGCTTAGCGAGTTCCTGGCAAAGCTTTGGCCAGAGCGTTCGCCCCGTTACTCGCGTGCAGTGCTGGAGACGTTGGCATTGATTGCTTATCGTCAACCCATCACCCGTGGTGAGATTGAAGATATCCGTGGCGTCAGTGTCAGCTCGCAGATCATGCGTACCTTGCTGGATCGGGGCTGGGTCAAAGTGGTTGGGCACAAAGAAGTACCAGGGCGGCCAGGGCTCTATGCCACCACAGCAGAATTTTTAGATTACTTTGGGTTACAAAGTTTAAGCCAGTTGCCTGAGTTAACCACTTTTAGGCAGCTATCGTTAGCAGAAAATGAGGCCGGTGCCGAAGATGGCATGGCCGCTACACCACCGTCGGGACGACAGGAGAGCATAGTATGAGTGAGAAACTACAGAAAGTTTTAGCCAGGGCAGGCGTGGGTTCACGCCGGGAAATGGAGGCCATGATCAGTGCCGGCCGGGTGTCGGTTGATGGCAAGGTGGCTTATTTGGGCGATCGGGTCGAGCCGCAGCAAGTACTCCGGGTCGATGGGCATGTGGTGAAAACCATCAGCGAAGACGCACAAGTCTGTCGGGTGCTGGCGTACCATAAACCGGAAGGAGAGATTTGTTCACGGCATGATCCAGAAGGGCGGCCAACGGTATTTGATCGCTTACCGAAGTTGCAGGGCTCGCGCTGGATTGCTATTGGCCGCCTGGATATCAATACTTCTGGGCTGTTGCTTTTTACCACCGATGGCGAGTTGGCTAACCGGCTGATGCACCCCAAGTTTGAAGTAGAGCGCGAATACGCGGTGCGGGTGTTTGGTGAAGTCACCGATGCCATTATTCAAAAGCTGCGTACCGGGGTGATGCTGGAAGATGGTCAGGCCAACTTTAAGAAAATCAAAGTATTGCCAGGCGAAGGGTTAAATCGCTGGTTTCATGTGATGCTAACTGAAGGCCGCAACCGTGAAGTGCGCCGGATGTGGGAGTCGCAGGGCACTGTGGTCAACCGGTTAATACGGGTGCGCTACGGTGATTTGCATTTGCCAAAACACATTCCTGCCGGTGGTTACGCCGAATGCAGCCTGGATGAAGTCAACTATCTACGGGAGCTGGTGAAGTTACCAGCCGAAACGCAGAGCCTGATCAAAGCCGAAGACCGCAGTGAGCGTCGCCGCCGCATTGCTGGTATGCGCCGTGCCGTGCGTAAACACCAGATCGCAGAAAAAACACCGGGGCGAAACACTGAAACCAAGGCTAAGCCAAAGCCGAAAGTGAAAGAGGACAAACCGGCGAAGCGCCCGGCAGCAAAGCCAGCCAATAAAAAACCAAGCCGGGCTGGCCGGGGCTAAGCGCTAAATAGTGGGATTAGCAGCAAAATGCTAAATGAAACATTTTGCTGCTCGGGTGATTACGACTGATAGCCATCCGGGTTTTGTTGCTGCCAGCGCCAGCTATCTTGCACCATATCATCCAGGCTAAGCTTTGCTTGCCAGCCCAGTAATTGGCTGGCTTTGCCCGGGTCAGCGTAGCAGGTGGCAATATCGCCAGGGCGGCGGGCGACAATGCGATAAGGCACTGGTACTTTATTCTTATCGGTAAAAGCCTGTACCATATCCAGTACGCTGTAACCTACTCCGGTACCCAGGTTAAAGGCATCAATGCCGGAGTGCTGCTGCACATATTCCAGGGCCTTTAAATGGCCTTCGGCTAAATCAACTACATGGATATAATCCCGCACGCCAGTGCCATCCTTGGTGGGGTAATCATTACCAAAGACACTGAGTTCGGCTCGTTTACCTACGGCTACCTGACTGATAAAAGGCATCAGGTTGTTAGGAATACCATTAGGATCTTCACCAATCAGGCCGCTTTTATCGGCACCGACCGGGTTAAAATACCGCAGTAAGGCAATGGACCAGGCAGGATCAGAAGCAGTCAGATCTTCAAGTATGTGTTCAATCATCAACTTGCTCTGGCCATAGGGGTTGGTAGCAGAGCGGGGCGCGGTTTCAACAATGGGCATGGTTTTGGCGTCACCGTAGACAGTGGCTGATGAGCTAAATACCAGACGTTTCACCCCGGCTTGTTGCATCACCCGACACAAGGTAATAGTACCCGCGACATTGTTGTCGTAATATGCCAGAGGCTGCTCAGTAGACTCGCCCACGGCTTTTAAGCCAGCAAAATGTACCACAGCGCTAATTGCATGCTCTGCAAAAAGCTTTGTTAGCGCTTGTTCATCTCGGATATCTATTTGCAGACTAAGCAGAGAGCGGCCAGTCAATTGTTGCACCCGTTTAAGTGCCTCATCGCTACTGTTGCTAAAGTTATCAATGCTAATCACAGCAAAGCCTGCCCGCAGCAGTGCCAGTGCGGTATGGCTGCCAATGTAGCCGGCACCACCGGTCAATAAAATTGCACTCATCAAAGCTCCTTAGGGCAACACTTTTTTAAATGGCTTGACCGTCGAGCGTGCGTAAACACCGGCTGCCAGATAAGGATCCGCATCGGCCCAAGCCTGGGCTTCGGTTAGAGACTCAAATTCAGCCACCACCAAAGAGCCGGTAAAACCAGCTTCGCCGGGTTCCAGGCTGTCTATGGCAGGTAGCGGTCCGGCCAAAAGCAGCCGACCGGCCGATTTTAACTGTTCCAGCCGAGCCAAATGGGCTGGGCGGCTAGCCAGTCGCTTGCTCAGGCTAGCCTGGACGTCTTCCGAGTAAATCATATAGAACATGGTCATTCCTTGAATATAAGCCGGTTGAAACTGAAAAAACGATGGCTGCCTGCATGCAGCGACCGAAAAGCTAGGATTTCAGCACGGGCCCTGATAGCATGCTGAAAAAACGAAAAACAATTCTAACAATAAATGTCAGGGAGTCCCAACCAAAATGAAACGTGAGCTGTTTAGTTCTAAGATTGGCTTTATTCTGGCCGCGGCAGGTTCTGCTGTTGGTATCGGTAATTTGGTCGCCTTTCCGGTAATGGCTAGCCAGAATGGTGGCGCCGCTTTTTTAATCATGTACGCCTTCTTTGTATTTTTTATCTGCCTGCCGGTAATGCTGGCTGAAATGAGCCTGGGTCGCCATACCCGGCAGAACCCACATGGTGCCTACAGTAAAATCGGGCAAAGCCCACTCTGGAATGGCGTTGGCTGGTTGGCTGTTATTACGCCCTTTATGATAGGGGTGTTTTATCTGGTAATTACGGTCTGGATTTTTGGCTATCTGGCCAAGGCGGTGATGGGGCAGTTGGATACGCTGGCACAGGATGGCGCTTTTGGTCTATTCATCAACAGCAATGAGCTTTATCTGTACATGGCGGTGGTGATTGGCCTGACTTTCTTAATTTTGCAGAGTGGGGTCAAGCAGGGCATCGAGCGGGCGGCTACTTATTTGATGCCTGCGTTGTTCGTGATGCTGCTGTTGTTGGTGGGCTACGTGCTGACGCTGGACAACGCCATGCTCGGTGTGCAGTTCTTTTTAATCCCTGATTTTAGCAAGATCAATGTGCAGGTACTTACCGATTCGCTGGCGCAGGCGTTTTTTTCCTTATCGCTGGCGATGGGCATTTTGATTACCTACGGCTCTTACATTCAGAAGAACAATGATATCGTTGGTGCCGGTAAGATGGTGGCAGGTTTATCCTTGTTGGTGGCCTGTTGTGCCGGCTTGCTTATTTTACCTGCGGTGTTCTGGTCGGATCCAACGATTGATCCATCAGAGCTGACTGATTCCAGTATTGGCATGATTTTTATGGTATTGCCAAAAATATTCCTGGCATTGCAGCAGGATATTGGTTTCTTTGGGGCATCTTTTGTCGCGTCTTTCTTCTTTTTGCTGGTGTTCTTCGCTGCTATGACCTCACTGATTTCGATCATTGAAGTGCCGGTAGCCAGCCTGATGGATACCAAAGGCATTTCCCGCCGCCGCTCTCTGATTACTTTGGGTGTTGTGATGGTGGCCCTGTCGGTACTATCGGCTTTGTCTTTTGGCCGGGTCGACTGGCTCACCAGCTTCCTGAGCTATGGTGGCGCGGACAAGTCGTTCTTTGATGTGATTATGGATGTGTTCTATTACAGCATCCTGCCGCTCAATGGCTTGTTATTATGTTTGTTTGTAATTTACCGCTGGCAGAAAGTGAATCTGCACGCCGAGATGCGAGAAGGCAACCCTGATTTTGAAGGCAGCCTGATGCAGAAATACATCGATGTCTCGCTGGGTACCTTTATTCCAGCCATCCTGGCGGTGATTTTCCTGCTCAATGTATTGGGCCGTTTCTTTGGCGTACAGGTGTTTTAAGCTAATACCCTTGCAGGGCATAGCATCCAACCCCAGCTTCGGCTGGGGTTTTTTATAGGGTTGATGTGGCTCAATCAAGCGGTAACCCAAGGACTGACGTTTGGGCCTGCAGTATATCGTGGTAAGGACAGGAATGTAGTAGCTGAACAACTGCAAATGATAAGCAGAGACAAAATAAAAAGGTGCCCCGCAGGACACCTTTTTTGTTTTGTGCTAAACGCTAAGCTTAATCGGCTTTGGTTTTACTCATCGGGGCTGTGGCTGCCTGACGAGCAGAGCCGGTGCCCGCTTTACGCTCTGAGCTTTGAACCGCTGGGCGTGCTTCGGCTGGCATCGCCGTTGGCAGCTCCGCAGCTGGCTCGTCAGTCACCTTTACCGGCTTGGCCATTTGCGATACCACCATTTGTTGGTAGCGATTGGCTCGGGCTGGTGCTGCCGGGGCTGGTGTGCTGGCTACCGAAGCAGCATGCTCTGCTGCTGGTGCAGGAGCAACTGCTTCAGTTACTTTTACGTCAGCTTTGCTTTCCGGTGCTGCTTCAGTGGTCGGTTTTGTCACCTCGGCTTGTTCAACCTTCTCAGCTTTCTGTGCTTTCTCAGCTTTCACGGCCGTTTCTACGGCTTTAGCAGGTGCTGCTTCGACTTGTCCGGTTTCAGACTTATCCGCTTTCACTGCTTTGGGTGCAGAGGCTTCAGCATCATCAGCTGGTTTTGCTTTGGCTTTACGGGCCGGCGCACGTTTGCGTGGTTTTTTGGCCGGCGCTTCATCTGGTGCCTTGTCCGTAGTTGTTGGTTCCGCTACTTCAGTGCCACTGGCCGCGTCAGCTTTAACCGCAGCATCTTCGGTGGTGGTCGCTGGCTCAGCCGGCTGTTCAGTGCTTGCTTCACTGCTTGTTGCTGCCTCACTGATCTTAGCTGGCTTAGCAGGTGCAGACGTTTCGAACGTATCAACTTGTGGGCTGGCCAGTAAGTCGAGCTGCTCGGTGGTTGGCTCTGCTGACGTTTCTTCCGCATCGCCATTTTGCTCTTTCTTGCGCTTTTGACCGGCAGCACGCAAATGACGTGGCGAGCGGCGGGCACGTTTGCGCTGATCGCTTTGCTCTTTGTCTTCTGTTTCGCTATCGACAGCATCGCTTTCAGTTGCATCTTTGTCGGTAGTATGACTGTCAGCTGCATCGGTAGGCTTGGTGGCCTGCTCAGCCTCTACAGTTTCGTCAACCGGCTGTACCTTCTTTGCCGCTTTGGCATTCGCTTCAGCTTGCTCCGGAACGCTTTGCTCAGCTGTCGGCTGATCGGCTTCTGTGCTCGTCACAGGCTGCGGCATAGTCGCTTCAGCTGCTGTATTTGCTGCTGGTATAGCATCAGTCGTTTCTGTGTTGGTCACAACAGTTTTAGTGGCAGTTGTATCCTGAACTTCGGCTACTGCAGGTTGCTGTTGAGGCTCTGCAGCTGCCTTTTCCAGGCGGACTGACTTTTGCAACTGACGACGCTGGCGACGTTCAGCGGCTTTACGCGGCTGAGCTGGCTTTTCCTCCGTGCGGTCGGCAGTGTTTTTGGCATCTGGTTTTGCCTCTTGTTTAGCTTCTGCTTTTGGTTCTTGTTTTTTGGCCTGCTCAGCTGCTCTGCCTGGTTTGGCAGTTTGTTTCTGCTGTGGAGCCGTTTGCTGCGTTTGCTCTTGCTCTGGGCTGCGACGACTATCCTGACCACCGCGACGGCGGTTGTTATTACGACGACGGTTGTTGTTTTGGTTGGCGCGACGGCTTTGCTCATTGCGTTGCTCGGCCGCTGGCTTTTCCGCAGGCTTGGTTTCTTTGCTCTCACTGCTGCCAAACAGTTGGCTAACCCAGCTCGACAAGCGTGCCAGCAAACCAGGTGTTGCGTCTACTTTGCTGGTAGCTGGCTGGGCTACAGGAGTAGCGGCAGGAGCAGGCGCGGTTGCATCGGGAATGCTGATAGCTGCCAACGCGGGCTTCTCTCTGGCAACACTTTCCTGAGTTAGTGGCTGGTACAGATCTTTGCTCAGATCCGGTGTTTTTACCATCTGGTAGCTGCTTTCATCCAGTTCTTCATCGATCCGAACCCGGATTACTTCAAAGTGAGGGGTTTCCATGTGCTCATTTGGAATAATGAACACATCAATACCATGACGCTTTTCAATGCGGCGCACGGCATCACGCTTTTCATTCATCAGGTAGGTGGCTACCGAAATAGGCACTTGCGCCTGAATTTGGCTGGTATTGTCTTTAATGGACTCTTCTTCAATCAGGCGCAGAATCGACAATGCGGATGATTCAGTGCTGCGAATAGTGCCGCGACCGTGACAACGTGGACACAGATGACCTGCAGACTCACCCAAGGATGGGCGCAGACGCTGACGGGACATTTCCAACAAACCAAAACGCGAAATCCGGCCAATCTGAACCCGGGCCCGATCCTGCTTTACCGCATCTTTTAAACGGTTTTCCACTTCACGCTGGTGACGTACCGGCGTCATATCGATAAAGTCGATAACAATCAGGCCACCCAAGTCACGCAAACGCAATTGGCGGGCAATTTCATCGGCTGCTTCTAAGTTGGTATTAAAAGCAGTTTCCTCGATGTCACCACCTTTGGTGGCTTTGGCCGAGTTGATATCAATTGCGGTCAGCGCTTCGGTGCTGTCAATCACGATGGAGCCGCCGGATGGCAAGCGTACTTCACGGT
Organism: Alkalimonas sp. NCh-2; assembly: GCF_039631345.1. NCBI lineage: Bacteria > Pseudomonadati > Pseudomonadota > Gammaproteobacteria > Alkalimonas > Alkalimonas sp. NCh-2. Next base: position 473,208 of record NZ_JBDIUV010000003.1, on the reverse strand, counting down.
GGAAAGCCGATTCAATCTGATTTTCAATCTGGAAGTGCATAAAAAGTGGCACATCACCGGTGTACAATTTCACCCGATGAGCAAAGTCCGGCCGGAATTGCTGGATATAGAGGCGCGCTTCGTCGAAAATTTTCTGGCTGTCGATCAGGATCTCGCCGATATCACGGCGCAGGTAATCGCGGATGGCGCGAAACACCACATTACTTTCCTGGTGAATTAAGAATGGAGCCGGGCGGTTGGCAGCGGCATCGCTGATCGCAGCCCAATGTTTCAGCAAGGACTTTAAGTCGTAATCCAGTTCTTCAAACGATTTGCCAACCCCGGCAGTACGCACAATCAATCCCATGCCATCGGGCATGGTTAACTGACTTAATGCATCTTTTAAATCCTGGCGCTCGTCGCCTTCAATGCGGCGGGAAATACCACCGGCACGCGGGTTGTTGGGCATTAACACCAGGTAGGAACCAGCCAGGCTGACAAACGTCGTTAAGGCAGCACCTTTTTGGCCACGCTCTTCTTTGTCAATCTGGATAATAACTTCCTGGCCTTCTTTCACCACTTCTTTGATGTTGGGACGGCCGTCAAATTTATAACCAGAAGGGAAGTACTCGCGGGAGATTTCTTTTAGTGGCAGGAAGCCATGGCGGTCGGCACCGTAGTCAACAAAAGCGGCCTCAAGGCTGGGTTCAACCCGGGTGATTTTGCCTTTGTAGATGTTGGCTTTCTTTTGTTCGTGACCAGGGCTTTCGATATCCAGATCAAACAGACGCTGGCCATCGACCAGCGCAACGCGGATTTCTTCTTCCTGCGTTGCATTAATTAGCATTCTTTTCATTGTGTAGTGACTCTGTATTCAAGCCACAACGCAAGGACTCCGATCAACGGGTGCTCAGACGCTTTCAAACATCAAATGGTGCAGTCTCCCGACTGGAATGCTTGAGGAAACCTATTGTTAAAATTGACAGTTATCGCTGTAATTCATCAAATCTGACACACACCGCATTTCGCTGCGCTGCGTTATAGCATTTTTATTCAATTTTTGCTCTGCTGACCGGATCCTGTGTTTTGTCGGTGTTGGCAATAAATTACTCAGCATTGCCTCAGACAAAGTGGCGATTAATTTGCGCTGGGGGAGGAAAAACGTTGGTTTTCACCACGATTTCGGTATGATCCGCCCAGGTAGCGGTGCCGCACAGCATCTCTTATGTCGCTCAGAGCGCCCTAATTGCCATCATTCTGGCTGAATTAGCCCGGGCATTATCCCACTAATCAACCAGTAATAGCAACTTAAATGTAATTTTAGCAGAGTTCAAAGCCTTCATGACGGAAGACATAAAATTAGGTGTGCAAATTGTTGAAATAGAATCAGAATTTTCTGGTCAACGGGTAGATAACTTCCTGATCGCCAGGCTGAAAGGCGTCCCTAAAAGTGTGATTTATCGGGTGTTACGCAAAGGTGAGGTCCGAATAAACAAAAAGCGGGTCAAACCTGAGTACAAATTGCAAGCAGGTGACTTGCTCCGAATTCCACCAATCTCTGTACGCAAAGAGCCCGATGCGGTTTCTACCCAATTGGCTGTGGTGAAGCAATTGGAGCATAAAATTCTGTTTGAAGATGAGCACCTGTTAATCATCAACAAGCCATCCGGCATGGCAGTGCATGGCGGCAGTGGCTTGAACTTTGGTGTGATTGAAGCGTTGCGTGCGTTGCGCCCGGATGCGCGCCATCTGGAGCTGGTTCACCGGCTGGATCGGGATACTTCTGGCTGCCTGATGATTGCCAAAAAACGTTCGGTACTGCGGCATTTGCATCAGCAACTGCGTGATAAAACCGTAGAAAAAAAATACCAGGCACTGGTAGCCGGTGATTGGTCGGCTAAATTGCGTAAAGTGACAGAGCCACTGCGCAAAAACACCCTGCAATCTGGTGAGCGGGTCGTGCGGGTGGATGCCGTAGAAGGCAAAGAGTCTGAAACCCGCTTTCGGATTTTGCAGCGCTATCAGCAAGGCACCTTAATCGAAGCCTTTCCGGTGACCGGTCGTACCCACCAAATCCGGGTGCACACGGCTTGTAAAGGCCATCCGATCGCCTGTGATGATAAATATGGCGATAGCGATTTTACTCAGCAGATGAAAGCGCTGGGGCTGTCGCGATTATTTTTGCATGCATTTAGCTTACGGGTGCTACACCCGATCACAGAAACCACCTTAAGTATCGAAGCACCGTTGGACGATGATCTTGCCATGCTGCTTCAGCAGTTGCAGAGGGTTTAGTATGGCGTTTGAGATAGAACGTATCGAATTGGTTATTTTTGATTGGGATGGCACTGTGATGGACTCTGTCGGCCGTATTGTCTCTGCCATGCAAAGCGCTGCGCAGTTGACTGAATTGCCGGTACCATCTGATCATAGCGTGAAACAAATTATAGGTTTGAGTTTGGATCTGGCCTTTAGCACCTTGTTTCCTGCCATGACTGCAGCCCAGCATCAACGCTTGTTTGAGCATTACCGTGAACAATACGTGGAGCGCGATCCGACCCCGACGCCAATGTTTGCGGGTGCCGAAGCCCTATTTTTGCAATTGCGCCAGCAGCAAAAACGGTTGGCGGTAGCAACCGGCAAGGCGCGAAAAGGCCTGGATCGTATCTTTGCCGAAACCGGCCTGGCGCACTACTTTGATACTACCCGCTGTGCCGACGATGCCAAATCCAAACCTGATCCGGATATGCTGCTGCAAATTCTGGCAGAAACCCGTCTGCACCCAGAGCAAGCGTTGATGGTGGGGGATACCAGCCACGATATGTTGATGGCGCAGCAGGCCGGTATACCGCGCGTTGGCGTCACGCATGGGGTGCATGGTATTGAGGTACTGTCACAGTTCCAACCGTTGGCTATCGTTGATAATTTACCCCAGCTGCAGCGGTTATTTACCCAACCTGCAGTTACGTTGCCACTTTAAACCGGTTATGCCAGCGGGTTGATGTCATGCTGGCGCAACATTTCAAGCAATCGAATTAACGGTAAGCCGATCAAGCTGTTTGGGTCGGCTCCTTCGAGCTTTGCAAACAAGCTAATACCAAGACCTTCACTTTTAAAGCTACCGGCACAGTCCAGCGGTTGTTCAATGGCCACATAATTGGCAATTTCGGCATGGCTTAATTGACGAAAGTGTACATGAAATGGCTCGCAGCAAAGCTGGCTTTGCCCTGTAGCGGCATCAACCAACGCCAGCCCGGTTAAAAAGGTGACTGTGTTGCCACTGAATGCTTGCAACTGCGCCATGGCGCGTTCCGCGGTATGCGGCTTGCCAAGAATGTCGCCATTAAAAACCGCGACCTGATCTGATCCTATCACCAATCCATTGGTAAGGGTGCCCGCTACTTTGCTGGCTTTGGCCAGGGCCAGTCGTTGTACCAGCGTAGCTGGTGCTTCACCAGCTATCGGGGTTTCATCAATGTTCGGAGTGGCGACCTGAAATAGCAAGCCGATTTTTTGCAATAATTGCTGGCGGTACGGGGAGGTGGAAGCCAGCCAAAGCTCAGTTTGGAAGGGTTTACGCATACATCAACCTTGAACAAAACAACATCATGAGCTGTTACTATACGGATCTGGCTTTACAAATGCGATAAAATAGCCGAAAAGGATGCAGAATCCTTTGACAGCTTTGCAGTGGATCTATATGATGCGCGCCTTATGCAAAAAGTAAAAATTCCAGTTACCTTAGACCCGGTGCGGGCGGCCCAGAAACGATCATCGTATGATGGTGTGGTGCCGCTTAAAAATTTAAGCCGGTTATCAGAGCAACTGCTGGATACCAGTGGTGAGGTAACTGTACGGATTGATTGTGATATCGACGAGCAAAAGCTGGTCGTGCTATCAGGGGAAGCGAATTGTGACGTGCAGCTAAGCTGCGAGCGTTGTCGACAACCGATGAACCTGTCATTGCATTGTCAGTTTGCGTTTACGCCGGTTCGCAGCGATAATACAGCGCTGGATCATATTCCTGAGCGCTATGACGTGGTCGTTCCGGACGAACACGGTGAAGTGAATTTGCAGCAAATGGTAGAGGATGAGTTAATCCTGACCCTGCCAATGTATCCGGTGCATGACGAAAGCTTTTGTTCAGCATCGGATCAGCTTAGCAGCTTTGGTGTGGTGATTGATGAGCCGGAAAAACCGAACCCTTTTGCAGTATTGCAAGAATTAAAGAAAAAGTGATTTATTAGGAGAAAGCCATGGCTGTTCAGCAAAACAAAAAATCTCGTTCACGGCGTGATATGCGTCGCTCACACGACGCACTGACAGGCCCTACGCTGTCTGTCGACGCTACCACTGGTGAAACGCATCGTCGTCACCACATGACTGATAGCGGCTTCTTCAAAGGCCGTAAAGTCAAGTAAGTCTGGATGCACCTGGTGCAGCCAACACAAATACATATCGCGTTAGATATGATGGGGGGCGATCACGGCCCCCTTGCTACTTTACCTGCAGCCATTCTGGCTGTGCAGGAATTCCCTTATCTGTTACTTACCCTCTGCGGTGATGCAGCTTTGTTGCAGCGTGAGCTCAGCCAGCTTGGTTTTGGCAATCATCCCCGTTTACGTATTCAACACTGCTCTCAGCAAGTGAGTATGTGCGAAAAACCCAGCTCAGCGTTGCGAAATAAGCGTGACTCCTCAATGCGTGTAGCTCTTGACTTGGTAGAACAAGGACAAGCCGCAGCTTGTGTCAGTGCAGGCAATACCGGTGCATTAATCGCTATGGCGCATTTCGCATTGAAAATGTTGTCAGGTGTCGAGCGTCCTGCCCTCATAAGCACCTTGCCGTCTACAGCAGCACAGCCTGTCTACATGCTGGATTTAGGTGCTACTGTAAACTGCGATGCCGACACCTTGTTTCAGTTTGCCGTGATGGGGTCGGTGATGGCGGAAGAAGTAGAAGGTCTGGATGCCCCAAGGGTGGCTTTGCTGAATATGGGGGAAGAGGAAATTAAAGGCTCCGATCAAATTAAGCAAGCAGCGGTGTTGCTTAGTGAGTGCGATGAGCTGAATTATATCGGCTACATCGAAGGCAACGATATTTTTTCCGGCAAAGCCGATGTAATCATTTGCGATGGTTTTGTCGGCAATGTGGCTTTGAAGACTTGCGAGGGCGTGGCCAAGTTGATTGTAAATCAAATCCGGACCACACTGCTGAGCAGCTTGATTGGACGAATTGTCGGCAAACTGGCGCAACCCTGGTTAAAAAGCATGGTCAAAGGGGTGAACCCCGACCAGTATAATGGCGCAAGTCTGATAGGATTGCGCGGAATTGTCGTGAAAAGTCATGGAAATGCCTCCAAAGAGGCCTTTTTCAGTGCTATCCGGCAAGCTGTCCTAGAGGTTGAACGTCAGGTCCCGGCCAAAATTAAAGATCGGCTGGAACAGGTATTAATTGGAAAAGCGTAGGTTGCCATGTATTCTCGCATTATCGGAACCGGAAGTTATTTCCCGTCTCAAGTAAGAACCAACACCGATCTGGAAACCATGGTCGAAACTACCGATGAGTGGATCATTGAGCGCACTGGTATTCGTGAACGTCGTATCATTGCCAAAGATGAGAGTGTCGCTACCATGGGGGCAGCCGCTGCCCGCCAGGCCATCGAAGCCGCTGATATTGATAAGAACAGCCTGGATATGATTATTGTCGCTACCACCAGTGGGGCGCGTTCATTACCCAGCTCAGCCTGTGAAGTGCAGCGTGAACTGGATATTCCTGCTATTCCTGCCTTTGATGTGGCCGCAGCCTGTGCTGGTTTTTGTTATGCACTTAGTGTGGCGGATCAATACATCAAAAGTGGTATGGCGAAACGCATTCTGGTGATAGGCTCCGACTGCTTGTCCCAGTTGATAAGCCCGGAAGACCGAAGCATGGTGATCCTGTTTGGTGATGCTGCCGGTGCTGTGATTTTAGAAGCGTCTGAGCAGCCAGGGATTTTATCTACTCATATTCATGCCGATGGCAAATATTCAGAGTTACTTTATGTGGATAATCCAATCCGTGGTGATGTCGAGTCTGTGCATAATTCCTGGGGCTCGATGAAGGGCAACGATGTCTTTAAAGTCGCCGTCACTAAGCTATCGGAAGTTGTAGAGCAGACACTGGCTGCCAATAAGATGGATAAATCTGAAATTGATTGGTTGGTACCACACCAGGCCAACCTGAGAATTATATCTGCTGTCGCCCGTAAGCTGAACTTACCGATGGAGCAGGTGGTGATAAACCTGGACCGTTATGGCAATACGTCTGCGGCAACGGTGCCAACTGCCCTGGATGAGGCTATCCGTGATGGTCGCATTAAGCGTGGTCAAACTTTACTGCTAGAGGCTTTTGGTGGTGGTTTTGCCTGGGCATCTGCGTTGGTTAAGTACTAGCCCGCTTACTCATGGCACCGGTTTTACTACAGGATTAAGATTATGACAAAGAAAATTGCCATTGTGTTTCCAGGGCAGGGCTCACAAAGCCTTGGTATGCTTAGTGAGCTTTACGCTGCTCATGCCGTGGTTCGTGAAACCTTTGCTGAAGCGTCAGTTGCTTTGGGTTACAATCTTTGGGCATTAGTTGCGGAAGGGCCGGAAGAGCAACTAAATGAAACCGATAAAACCCAACCCGCTTTATTGACTGCTTCTGTGGCCTGCTGGCGTCTCTGGCAACAGCAGGGTGGAGCCAGTCCAGCCTATCTTGCCGGTCACTCCCTGGGCGAGTATTCAGCACTGGTTTGTGCAGGCGTACTCTCGCTGGCGGAAGCTGTTGTTTTGGTTGCCAATAGAGGTCGTTACATGCTGCAAGCCGTGCCTGCTGGCACCGGGGCTATGTACGCTATCATCGGTTTGGACGATCAGGCCGTTGCCGAAAGTTGTGCTCAGGTTGCGAACAATGAAGTCGTGGCTCCAGTGAACTATAACTCACCTGGTCAGGTTGTTATTGCTGGCCATAAAGCGGCGGTAGAACGGGCTGCTGAAGCATGCAAGGCTGCAGGTGCCAAACGGGCATTACCTCTTGCTGTTAGTGTGCCGTCGCATTGTGCCCTGATGAAGCCTGCTGCCAATACGTTGGCACAGGATATGGCTGCTATGGATTTTCAGCCAGCGACTCTTGCGGTGGTTAATAATGTGGATGTGGCTGTATGCTACGACAGTGCAGCCATTCAGGATGCCTTGGTGCGGCAGCTGTATAGCCCGGTGCGCTGGACTGAAACCATCGAGTGGTTAGCTGCTCAGGGGGTGACTGATGTTATTGAGCTGGGAGCTGGCAAAGTACTCTCTGGCTTGATTAAGCGCATTGATAAATCCCTGGCCGCTGTTTCTGTCAATGACAGCGCCTCATTAGCTCAGGCACTGGCCAACGAATAACACAAGAAAGGATTTTTTATGACAGCTTTATTTTCTTTAGAAGGCAAAGTTGCCCTGGTGACAGGTGCCAGCCGTGGTATTGGCCGGGCGATTGCGGAGCAATTAAAAGCACAGGGAGCTACTGTTGTTGGTACTGCGACCAGTGAAAAAGGGGCCGCTGCCATTACTGAGTACCTTGGTCAGCCAAATACTGGTTTGGTGCTGAATGTGACCGATACTGATTCGATTGAAGCTTGCCTTACCAGTATTAAAAATAATTTTGGTGATATTGATATTCTGGTCAATAATGCCGGTATCACCCGGGACAATCTGCTGATGCGCATGAAAGACGACGAATGGTTTGATATCATGCAAACCAACCTGACATCGGTGTTTCGTCTGAGTAAGGCCGTGTTGCGCAGCATGATGAAAAAGCGTTATGGTCGTATTATCACTATTGGTTCGGTAGTGGGTAGTATGGGCAATGCGGGTCAAACTAACTACGCAGCCGCCAAAGCTGGCGTACTGGGTTTCACCAAGTCACTGGCACGAGAGGTCGCTTCGCGTGGTGTTACGGTGAACGCAGTGGCTCCGGGGTTTATTGATACGGACATGACCAAAGAGTTATCGGATGAGCAAAAAGAAGCTATTTTTGGCCAGGTGCCTGCCAATCGCTTAGGACAGCCTGCTGAAATTGCTGCAACTGTTGCCTTTTTGGCATCAGAACCTGCAGCCTACATTACTGGCGAAACGATTCATGTCAACGGCGGTATGTACATGGTGTAAGCCCAGCATGTCAGACCAGCAAAAAAATGCCGGTAGGACGACTTGCATCAATGCAGGCTTACGCATAAACTAGCGCCACATAAAATTGCACGAACTGTTGCGATTTAAATGAAAAAAGGAAGAAAAGATGAGCAACATCGAAGAACGCGTTAAAAAAATCATTGTTGAACAACTGGGTGTTAAAGAGGAAGAAGTCAAGCCTGAAGCTTCCTTTGTTGATGACCTGGGTGCAGACTCTCTGGATACCGTTGAGCTGGTAATGGCTTTAGAAGAAGAATTTGATACTGAAATTCCTGATGAAGAAGCAGAGAAAATCACCACGGTACAATCTGCGATTGACTACGTCAAAGCCAACGCAGAGTAAGCCGTTCTGGCTAAAAACGGGTAGCCTGGCTACCCGTTTTTTGTTGGATGCTTTTATCCGGCAACTCTTGCAGCAAGCTTAGTGTCGGTCCAGAATAAATTCTACTGCAGCATCGCCTGTTGATGCTGCAGTAGAATTTATTTTCATCAGCTCCATTGGAGGATGCAGTGTCAAAACGTCGAGTCGTAGTGACGGGGCTGGGTTTACTCACCCCGGTTGGTAATGATGTAGCCACCAGCTGGCAAGCCCTGCAACAAGGTAAAAGTGGTGCAGGCTTGATTGAGCACTTTGATACCGAAGCCTACAGCACCAAATTCGCTGCCATGGTCAAAGACTTTGATGTCGAGCCCTACTTTCCGGCGAAAGAAGCCAAAAAGATGGATTTGTTTATCCAATACGGTGTTGCGGCAGGTATCCAGGCGTTTCGCGACGCTGGTATCGAAGTGACCGAGCAAAACGCTGGCCGCATAGGTGCAGCCGTTGGTTCTGGTATCGGTGGCCTTGGTTTGATTGAGGAAAACCATACCAAGCTATTAAACAGCGGCCCTCGTCGCTTATCGCCGTTTTTTGTGCCCTCGACCATTATCAACATGATCTCGGGTCAGTTGTCTATCATGTTGGGCCTGCAAGGCCCCAACATTAGTATTGTGACTGCCTGTACCACAGGCGTGCATAACATTGGTCAGGCGGCCAGGATGATTGCTTATGGTGATGCCGATGTCATGCTGGCTGGTGGTGCTGAAAAAGGCTCAACCCCACTGGGAATGGGGGGCTTTGGTGCGGCCCGGGCATTGTCTACCCGCAATGATGCACCGGAGCAGGCCAGTCGTCCCTGGGATAAAGACCGTGATGGCTTTGTGCTGGGCGATGGTGCTGGCGTGGTGGTACTGGAAGAGTACGAGCACGCAAAAGCCCGTGGCGCCAAAATTTATGCCGAGCTGGCTGGTTTTGGCATGAGCGGTGATGCTTTTCATATGACATCACCGCCGGAAAATGGCCGTGGTGGCGCTATGGCGATGCAAAATGCGCTGAATGATGCTGGGGTGAACCCGGAGCAAGTTGGTTATATCAATGCGCATGGTACCTCGACCAATGCCGGCGATTTAGCGGAAACCTGTGCGATTAAGTCGGTATTTGCGGCCAACAAAGACAGCATTATGGTGAGCTCCTCCAAGTCGATGATTGGTCACTTGCTGGGTGCGGCCGGTGCAGTTGAATCAATCATCACCATTTTATCGCTGCGCGATCAACTGGTGACGCCAACCATTAACCTGGATAATCCAGATGATGGTTGTGATTTGGATTATGTGCCACATACAGCTCGTGATGCCAAACTGGAGTATGCGCTTTGCAACTCTTTTGGCTTCGGTGGTACAAACGGCTCCATCCTATTTAAGAAAGTGTAACCCGCTTCTTGTGTGATCAAGCCCGCCTGGTGCGGGCTTTGCTGTATATGCAGTATGGAGGATCCCGTTTTATAACGGTAGTTTGCATGATTGAGAATTTAACTTTCTGACTGCCAATAAAAAAGGCAGCTGCATTGCAGTTGCCTTTTTTGACTAAGATGGCCGTAGGTTCAGAACAGTTTGAACTCAGCGGCGCTATCCTAACGATTAGATCGCAGTAATGTTAGACGCCTGTGGGCCTTTCTGGCCAGCAGTGACGCTGAACTGAACACGTTGGCCTTCAGCCAGGGTTTTAAAACCAGAGCTTTGGATTTCACTAAAGTGAGCGAAAACATCTGGTCCAGAAGCTTGTTCGATGAAACCAAAGCCTTTAGCTTCGTTAAACCATTTGACGGTGCCGGTAGTTGTATTAGACATGGTATGTACCTGTATTAATTAATAAATAAGATGCCTGATGTCAGGCGATTGTGCTGTGAGAGATGTTTTAACTTATGAATACAGGAAGAGTTACTAAAACGGCAATAACATTCGAGGTTTTGCATAAATAACGAACAAACTAATCAAGCACAGCCAGTGTATAGGTTTTCTTTGCGCTGTCAAACTTTATTTCTCATAGTTATAAAAAATAATGTTTTTATTTCTCTGCTGTCTATTGCTCCGACCAAACCGCGTATTCATTGCCACTAGGGTCGGTAAAGTGAAAACGCCGCCCGCCCGGAAAGTTGAAAATAGCTTGCAGGATCTGACCACCTGCCGCTTTCACATCAGCTAAGGTTTGCTCCAGCTCAGAGCTATACAGCACCACCAGGGCGCTGCCATGCTGAGTTAGCGCTAGGTGTTCACTTTGGTAATAACCACCATCAATGCCAGCATCGGTAATGGCCATATACTCCGGGCCGTGATCGACAAACCCCCAGCCAAATACCTTGCTAAAGAATGCTTTGGTCGCCGCCATATCCCGGCAGGGCAGTTCGATGTAATTGATTTTTCCACTTTGTTTCATGAGCTGTATCCTTGAGAAATGCCTCGCTATTCAGTGCGTAATTGCTGCAACAGCCAGCTACGAACTGCCTCCGTATTGTTGATATTGTCTGAGTATAGCCAACCAGCAGTTGGTGTGTAAGGCTCATTATGGCCGCGGGGTCGGTTGCGGTATACCTTTTGTGGAATAGCCAGGCTGCCTAATTGACTCGGTAGCTCTACATAACGAATGTCCATATAAACTGTATCTGCAAATGTAGGCTGACCAGCGTGAATGGCGCCAAGCGGTAGCAGCATATCGGCAAAATCAAGGCAGGCGCTGGCACAGGTACCATCTGTCAGCAGTATCACTTTGGCGGTGGTGAGTGAAGGGCTGGACGCAGCTGTACTGTCTTGCTGCGAGTCGCTGGTGCTTTGTGGTACCAACTCATTGGCATTGTGTTCAGCCATCCGACTTGCCAGCTGATGAAATAATTGAGTGATGTCGGCATCTGCGCCAAACTGTTCGGTCAACTCCTTTACAATTTCAGCAACTGCGGTGGTATTGTCGTCACTGGCTCGCCAGTAAGGCACAGCCTGCTCGAAGATTGGCATCAGCACGCTGTAACCATGCTCCTGGCCAAAGAGTGCTATGGCCAAATCTGCACCCCATTGTGAATTACCACCGCCATTGCCGCGAACATCAAACACTATCACCTTAGCATGGCGCAGCTCCTCCAACTGACTGGTCATTTGCTTTAACTGAACTTGTTGCAACGCTGAAGGTGCAAACGTAGGCAGGCTGAGCCAATAACTATTTGGAGCGAAGGAGTTCAAGCTGAAATCCTTGCTGGCAGTATGTGCTTCGTTGTGTTGTTGCCAGTTCTGTCTGGATGTTCTGCGCCAATGCAAGCGGTGCTGAACGCTTGCATCAGCATGCTCAAATACGCATTCTGTAAGCGCGTCGCCTTGCCAACTGCCATCCTCCCGCAGGATCAGTGGCGTAAAGTTGGCCTGAACGGCTAAAAGCTCAGGTAGCTGAATATGAAAAGGGAGCACCCGTTGCTCCAGCAACTGCTGGGGTGATAAACCATCGCAATGTTTTAGAACAGCACCTGTCGCCGGCAAAGCAATCGGCCATTCCTCAGCCGTTTGAGTCACTACCGTGTGTCTGCCTTGCTTCTGAACAATAAACCCAGGCCAACGCACCTGTGAGCGTTGGTGATTGAACGAGATAGCCACATGCCCATCGGCAAAACCCGCTATGTAGCGACGTTGTAAATTAAGCACCCCATCCAGATTATCTATCGCAGCGATACTACTGAGTGCTTGTTGATAGCCCTGTTCCAGCCAATGGTTGAAACCTGGATTTTGTTCATCAATCACGCCTGGGTGGTTGTCTTTCAGGTTCTGATAAACAAACTCCAAATCGGTTTTGGCCAATTGCTGCCATGGCTGACTGTTCGCACTCAGATGAAAGGTTGCAGCAACGCAAAGAAGAAGAGTCGTTTTTTTCATAAGAAATACTAAGTAAAGCATTGGATTACATCAATATAACCTGTTGCTTTGGTCAGCGCTACAGTTTCTAGGTCATAAGTAGCACCAGCATAAGCATATAGAACTAACCGGCAACAGCTGCTTTGAAGTTTTCTTTGAAACGAAGGGAAAGTGGTATCTGTTGGCCTTATCGCTATTTATCGCTGGCGAACCGGGCGGTATTTGCTTGCTACCTGCTGCATCAAACACTGCTGATTGTGGCCGCACTCTGGCTGACCCCTTATGCACTGGGAGGCTGGTTGGAAGCTGGTTTGGTGCTGTTGATCACAGTGCTTGGCTCTATCGGTTTTGTCTGGATCTTTTGGCAACTGCCCTGGTGCTCCGCTCTGGTGGGTTTAAAAACTGGCTATGTCTTTACTGAGCGTCAACGCACTATGGGCTATGCCTTGGTGCTGTTGCTGGTCAGCCCTTTGGCCATGACGTTATTGCTGTAATTTGCCCACAACTTGGTGCCAGTTTTAGATGTATATTTCGGCAATCATATAATCTACCGCATTGCCTGTCAGTTGCACCCGATCGCCCTTGAGTTCACAGCGCAGGGCGCCGCCTCTTTTGGATAGCTGGTAAGCACTCAGTTGCTGCTTGCCAAGCTTGTGGGCCCAGTAAGGGGTAAGCTCACAGTGCGCCGAGCCGGTGACCGGATCCTCGTTTACCCGCAGCTTGGGAAAGAAACAGCGGCTGACAAAATCAACGTCTTTATCTTTGTCAGAGGCTGGAGCGGTTGCTACCACGCCACGCAAGCCCAACTTTTTTAGTTGCTCAAAGTCGGGGGCCAGGGCTTTGATCTCATCGGCAGTTGGGTACACCGCAATGTAATCAAAGGCTGCCAGCACTTCCAGGGGGGCTTGGCCAAGCCCGGCAATCAGCTCTGCCGGCGCTGAAACTGGTTGTGGCATACTGGCTGGAAAGTCCAGCTGATAACCCTTATCAGTGCGTGTTACCCGCAAAAGGCCACTACGGGTACTAAACACCAGTTCTGGCTGATGAAAGCCAAGCTGGCTATACAACACATGGGCAGCAGCCAGAGTTGCATGGCCGCATAAATCTACTTCTTCTTCCGGAGTAAACCAGCGCAACTGGTAGCCATCGCCTGCAGGCACAAAAAAGGCGGTTTCCGATAAATTGTTCTCTTCAGCAATGCGTTGCAACAGCGCATCGTCCAACCAGTTGGTCAGTGGGCAGACCGCTGCCGGATTGCCACCAAACACCTGCTCGGTAAAGGCATCCACTTGAAACATTTGTAATTTCACCTTGACTACTCCTGGTTGAAAATCGGTTCAGTTTAACCGCTTAGCCACTGTTTGACGAGTGGGATCAAGGCTTCGATGGCAGCACCCTGGCTATCGGTGTTGGCATCGGCAATGCCTATGACCAGGCCACGCTCTGGCTCATGCATAAAACAATAGCGGCTAAAGGGCTGTACTTTAAAGCCGTGTTGCCAGAGCTTGTGGCTTAATGCCACATCGTCCGCCAGGTCGGGCAGCAGCAACGTCAGATGCAAGCCAGCATCCTGTGCCAGCAAGGTGGCATTTGGAAAGTGTTGCTGCAGCAGGGTTATCGCGTATTGCTTTTGCTGCTGATAGCAGCGACGCATTTTCCGAAGGTGGCGTAAAAAGTGCCCTTCAATGATAAAGTCGGCCAGCACGGCTTGGGGCAGTAAAGCCACATCGCCCTGCACCGCCTGCAGCAGGGCACTGGCGGTTTGGATCTGGGCTTTGGGTGCCACTAAATAACCAAGCCGTACGGCCGGAAACAGGGTTTTGCTGAAGGAGCCGACAAAGAGCACTCCTTCACCTCCGGCCAGTCCTTGCAAGCTGGCAATAGGCCGGTGGCGGTATTGAAACTCACTGTCGTAATCGTCTTCCACCAACCAGCACTGCTGTTGTCTGGCCCAGTGCAGTAATTCCAGTCGCCTGGCCAGGGGCATGATGCCGCCGCAAGGGTATTGGTGCGATGGTGTTAAAAAAATCGCTCTGGCCTTGCCATCGGTCGGCAGCTGGCTCAGATCCAACCCATCGGGGCCAGCCGCCGGCAGATGCTGTACTTTGAGCTCTGCCAATTGCAGTGCTTGTTTCAGCCGAGGATAGCCGGGGGACTCCATCAGTACCAACTCATGGCTTTTTGCCGCCAGCCTGGCCGCCAGAAACAATGCCTGCTGGGCACCCGCGGTGATAAGGATGTTGTCCTGATCACACTGCAGCTGACGCGACTGAGCTAAGTAGTGCGCCAAAGCTTGTCGTAGTGGCTGGTAGCCAAGCGGATCGGCCATGCCACAGAGCGCAGTCCGGTTGCCATGGCGCTGCAGCAATTGCTGCCAAATACGAAATGGAAAGGGTTGCACATTCGCCAGCCCTGGCTGCAGCCGGCCGCTGTGAGCCTGGCCTTTGGCTGATAGGCCGTAGTGCTGCATCGGCAGGGCCGCACCAGCGGACGACTTGACTGGTTCTGGCGTGAAGTAGTGATCGGGCAGGGCTGCAACGATCTGATAGCCCCGGCCCTGCTGTGCCTCGACATAGCCTTCTGCCACCAGTTGCTGCAGCGCTTGTTGCACTGTGGTGCGGCTAAGCGCAAGGTCACTGGCCAGTTGCCGCTCCGACGGCAGCAAGGCGCCAGCCGGCCAGCGGCCAGTCAGCAATTGCTGACGTAAGCACAGATAGAGTTGCTGCTGCAGCTCACCTTCTCCGGATAAACAGAGGGCATCGCTGCACAAACGGGTACCGGGCAACTGGATTGCTCCTTTTTCTAAAACTGGCTATTTCAATCAATCCAGTTTAGCAGTGAAATGATGTTTTCAGAACAGGAGACATTGATGATTTTAACATTTGCTATCGAAACACAGCTTGATCTTGATGAAGTCATAGGGCTGTATCAAAGCTCCGGCATCGCCCGGCCGGTAGAGCAACGTGAGCGGATGCAGCGGATGCTACAGCATGCCAATCTGACCGTTACCGCCAGGCGGGACGGCCAGTTGCTCGGGCTGGCTCGCTGTTTAACCGATTACAGCTGGGTGGTGTATATTGCCGATTTGCTGGTAGCCAAAGCGTATCAGCAGCAAGGGGTAGGGCGGCAGTTGCTGGCAGAGGTACAGCACATCACCGGCCCTGAAGTGCAGCAATTGCTCTTAAGTGCACCATCGGCCATGGCCTATTACCCGAAGGTGGGTTTTCAGCCGCTTAGCAATGCTTTTGCCATCGGCCGTAAGGAGTAGCCCATGCTGTATTGCCCCAAAGCCATGGCGTTTGCCAGCACGGACGCTTTGCATGATTTTATCGAACAGCATGCTTTTGGCTGCCTGGTGAGCCAGCCATTTTTTTGCAGTCATCTACCCTGGTTACTGAAGCGGCAGCAAGGCGAGCAAGGGGTGCTCTATGGTCATCTGGCCCGGCAAAATCCGCATGCCAAAGCCCTTAACGGCCAGCAGGTGCTGATTAATTTTACCGGCCCCCATGCCTACATTTCACCGGGCTGGTACCACAGTAAGCTGGCGGTGCCGACCTGGAATTATGCGGTGGCGCATGTGCAGGGCAAGGCACAGTTGCTGGAGCCAGAGGAAACGTTGGCAGTGCTGGAGGAGCAGGTGGCCAGTTATGAGTCTGAGCCGGCGGCATTGGCGAAGATGCCAACCCAGTACCGCGAGCAACTGGCCAGGGCCATTGTCGGGATCCGGGTGCCGATAAAGCAGCTGACAGGCAAGTTAAAGCTGGGTCAGCAGCGCTCAGCCGAGGATCAGCAAGGGGTTTTTGCTGCCTTGCAGCAGAGTGAGTCGCATCAGGCACAGGCTCTGGCGGCCTTGATGACCAACTGGCAACTCGGAGTTGGCTAAGTGGCCGCTTGTTGCGTCAGATCAAGGCCTGTTGCTGTGGTTTCGTTAGACTAAGCGCAGAGTTCATTGCTTTGAGAGTTCCTATGCCCAGTATCCAGTGGGATCCAGCTTTGATTGCCAAATACAACATCCATGGCCCACGCTACACCTCGTACCCGACGGCGCTGGCACTGCAGGCACCCTTTGATAGCCAACAAGTGCGCGACACCTTGCTGGCATCGGCCGGTGAACTGAGCCTCTATCTGCATCTGCCGTTTTGCCATCAGCTCTGTTACTACTGTGGCTGCAACAAGGTGGTTACCCGGCATCAGCACAAGGCGGATCGTTATCTGGATGCACTGGTGCAGGAAATGGCCATGTATCAGCCCTTGGTAGCGCACCGGCCCATTGGCCAGATTCATTTAGGCGGCGGCACCCCGACTTTTCTAACCGAGCAGCAGTTAAGCCGGTTAATGCAGCTATTTCATCAGTACTTCGATTGTACAGCGCTGGATGAGCTCAGTATTGAAATAGACCCGCGCAGTTGCAGCCTGGAAAAACTGGCGCACCTACGCCAGTTGGGCTTTAATCGGGTCAGTTTTGGCGTGCAGGATTTTGATCAGCAGGTGCAAATCACCATCAACCGGGTACAGGATGCCGATTTAATTCGTCAGTTGGTGCAAGCGGCCAAAGCACTTGGCTTTAGCTCCATTAATCTTGATTTGGTCTATGGTTTGCCTTACCAGCAGGCGGCTTCGTTTCAGCAGACGTTGGATCAGGTGGTGGCGTTGGAGCCGGATCGGGTGTCTTTATTTAGTTATGCCCACTTGCCAGCGCGCTTTGCTGCGCAGCGCAAGTTGCCGGAGGCCGCCTTGCCAGGCGCTGAAACCAAGCTGGCTTTGTTGCAGCAAGGCATCGCCACCTTCAGCCGGGCCGGTTATCAGTTTATTGGCATGGATCACTTTGCCAAGCCAGAAGATGGCTTAGCCAAAGCGCAGCGGGCAGGGCGGTTGCAACGTAATTTTCAGGGCTATACCACCCATGGTCAGAATGCGCTGCTGGGTCTTGGGGTTTCTTCGATTAGTCAGGTGGATGGTGTGCTGTGGCAACATGAAAAAGATCTGCCGGATTACTATCAGGCGATTGAAGCTAAGCAGTTACCACTGGCCAAAGGCTTTGTCTTGTCCAAAGACGATTGCATTCGTGCAGAGTTAATCGCACAGCTGATTTGCCATTTTGAGCTGGATACAGCGGCTTTTGCACAGCAGTGGCAGCTTGATTTTGACCAATACTTTGCTGATAGCCTGCAAAAGCTGTCCCCCTTTATCGAGGATGGTCTGGTTGAGTTAAGCCCGACAGGCATTAAGATAGCCGATGCAGGTCGGCTATGGGTGCGCAGCATTTGCAGCGCCTTTGATGTGTATTTACAGCAGGGCCAGCAGCGTTATTCCAAAGTGGTTTAATACAAAGAGTGGTTTAATACCAAGAATGGTGTAAGCCAAACAATAAAGCCACCTCGCGGTGGCTTTATGCGTATTTGCAGCGACTTACAGATGATAACTGATGTGCTGATGAAAACGCACTACCAGATCATCTCGCTCCGGATTCAGATTAACGCCTTTGGCAAAGCGGCGCAGGGCGGTTTCGACCTGATTCATAAAGCGTCCATAACCCATATCGGTGTAATCGTCTTTGGTTGCAAAGATAATAAACTGAGCGGATTCAACCAAGTTGCTATCATCCCAGTCAGCAATCAGTTGCCCTTCGCTGATGCTGGTATCAAAACCAATCATCTGCAATTCTTTGCCGGTACTCATTTTATCAAACTTGCTGTTACGAACCAGTGGCAGCAAGCCATTGGCCAGCACAGCTCTGTGGGTCAGTTTATTCAGGCTGGTGGCTTCAACAAACTGGTCCTGAATCAACTGGTACAACTCAGTGTAAGGACGATCAGATTTAGCATCAATGGTGACTTGCTCTTTGACATAGCGGCTAAGTGGCAAGTTAATAATGGCATAAGTCAGGGCACTGTGCTCAGCCGGTAGTTCACAATGGCGTGCCTTGTAGCGCGCATCCAAAGAGCGAAGTTTGTAGCCATAACTTTCTTTGACACCTTTTTGCTTAGCAAATAAGTCGTACGTCAGGTGTTGGTGGTCGCGAACTTTAATGGCGAGCTCTGGGCTGTTAATTTCATCGCTAAAGCGTTGCAACAAGGCGCGAACTTTATTGTGAAAATCTGCTGCGTTGGCACGAATGTTTGCATCTGTTGCCATAAATAGTAAGGAGATCTTACGGGCTTTTTCCGCCGGGTTAAAGAAGCTATTTTGCGCTTCATGGTAGGCCGGGTTGTAGAAAAACAGAATTTGTTCGGCGGTTTGCAGGGTATAGGCTTCGGTATGAAAACGCACCACCGGCGTTTTGCCATTGGCAATCAGGTGGACATTGCGTAAACCTGCTTGATCGGCCAGTTCGAAAAAAATCTTACTCAATTGCAGGTAAAATTCTTTGAAAGGCTCGGGACTATCAACCATTGGGGCGCCAAAGCGCGCCAAAATTGCATCTGTCAGGCTGAACTCTGCTAGCAGATATTGGTTGTCCCTGGAGCTGGTTGGAATATAAACTTTGTGTTGGCTGCTGACCGGCATAACTCCCCCGTTAAAGCTGTCCTTAATTGCTGGTTAGTGTAGCAAAATTTAATCAGCTGGACTTTCATTTTTTGTTGATTTTTCACAAAGATAGTAGCTGGTACACCAAACAGGTACACCAGCCGAGGTTAATGGCTGCTCCGTGCAAAGCGTCCCAGTTGTTGCTGTGTTCGGGCCGTTCCATCCAACAAAGCTTTGGCGGCATCATCAATAGAAGTCATCTGCACATTGGCTTCATTGGTCACATGCTCAATAGCTGATAAGTGCTTATGGGTTTGCTGGTAACGTTTTTCCAGTGCCCCTACGGTGTCATTGATACTGTGTACCCGGTTTTTGGCATCGGCCAACTGCTGTTGTAAATTAACAAATTCGTGGCTGGTTACCCCAGTTTGCTGTTGGGCATCTTTGGCTTGCTGGTGCAGACTTTCCGATTCGGTTCGGGTTTCCTGTACCAGCCGCTCCATATCGTTTAAAAAGCCTGATATTTGCCGGGTGGCATCGTTGACCTTGGCCGCCAGTGTGCGTACTTCATCAGCTACCACGGCAAAGCCACGGCCAGCCTCACCGGCTCGTGCCGCCTCTATGGCAGCATTAAGCGCCAGTAAGTTGGTTTGGTCGGAAAAGTTCTCTACCATCACCAGAATTTGCCGTACGTTCTCAGCATTTTGATGCAGACCATTGATGGTCTGACCAAAGGTATCCAGCAGCTTGACGATACTGGCTAACTGACCCGACAGCTGTTGCATCTGACTGCTGGCGCCCTGTGCACTTTTTACTGTCACTGATGCCACTTCACTCATTTGATCACCGTGCTGAACGATGTCAGACAAGTACTCCAGTACCTGATCACTTTCGCCGCGGATCTGATGGCTACGCTTCTCCGTATCCTGCAAGTGACTGCGGGTGGTGCGAACAGCTTTGGATACTTGCTCATTGGTTTCATGGGTGCGTTTAGCTTCCTGATGAATATCACCCAATAACTGCCCCAGTTGATTAACAAACTGATTGTACTGCTCAGACAAGGTTCGAAACTCGTCGTGGGTAAAAGCCGGCAGTCGGTGGTTCAAATCTGTTCCTTTACTGTTGGTTTCCTGCAAAGCGGATACCAGAGCATGTACTGGCCGAACGATTAAGTGATGTAAATAGAAAATGGTGAAGATAAAGGCTGCCGAACCCAGCAGCAACAAAAGCCACCACCCCGTGGTAGCCGCATCATCCGCCGGGTAAGCCAGATAGAGGGTCAGCGCAAAGAAGAGCGCCAAAAAACCAATGTTGCCGATGATTTTACGAGTGAGAGTATAGAAGAAAGTTTGTTCAATAAAGTTATACACTTTGGCAAAACTCCCCATAGCTTTTCCATGCATCAGTTACGAATCGAATAAATGCAGCATAGCATAACTGCTGCTGCTGACTATTGTTTCAGCACAGGTTTTCGTTCCTTTTTTGCGGCTATTAATTGGAAGTCACTTCCGGCAATAACTCCAAACCAAATCGGCGGAACTCATTGCTAAACGGTTCTTGCTGCAGTATGCGGTAAACCCATTGGTACAGTGTTTCTATGGCAAGATCATGTTCGGGATTGATCAACAACTGATGCTGGTAACTTTGATCAACCCGTTCGGAAACGATGATTTTCCTGGCATTCTGTTGGTTAGCCATTAAATACTGATGTAAAAAAGAACGGGTCACGATGGCTGTATCGGTGCGCTGCTTCAACACCAGCTCGATACTGGCCTGATGATCGTTGACCAAGGTCATTTGATAGTTGCTAGCTATTATATCAGGGGCGGTTTCATAGTTGGCTAGCCGATAATGATAACCTAGAATTCCGGCAACGGTTTTATCGGTAAGATCGTCAAACCAGGACTGAGTGCTGGCTTTACTGCTAAGTGCAATAAAAACTTCATCATCTTTGGCAAAGGGCGGTGAATGATCAATGCTTATGTTGCGTTGAATCCAACCCCAGCTCGGATCTTCAAAGAAAATTGCATCGTACAGGCCTTGTTGATAGTCCTGATGACGCCGTATGGGCGTTGTGAGTACCAACTCAAAGCGGTAGTCCTGTTGCAGGCGGTTAAGCTGAAGGATTAAATCCACGGTGAAGCCTTTAGCCAGCCCATGCTCTAGCTCGATATAAGGAGGAAATGGGTAGCCACCAACGCGCACCAGAGTTGTTGCAGACGCCTGATTAAAGAAAGTGACCAGGACAATTAACGTAGAAATCACAACAGACCGCATGATCGATTCCTTTTAACAGCGAAAGCTAATTCATTCCTTGCCTATATCTTCGTACCATAGTTCCGGTGAACTGGCAATAAAGTCTTCCATCAGTTGGATGCATTCTGCATTCTGTAATATAGTTAACTTTACCCCACGGCTGCGAATGTAATCTTCCGGTCCCTGAAAAGTTTTGTTTTCACCCACCACTATATTCGGAATACCGTATAGCAAGGCTGTACCACTGCACATATCGCAAGGGGATAAGGTAGAATAGAGTGTCGCTTTTTTGTAATCGGCTGGCGATAGACGGCCTGCTTGCTCCAGGCAGTGCATCTCAGCATGCAAGATGGCACTGCCTTGCTGCACCCGTTGGTTATGGCCACGGCTTACAATCTTATTATCGATCACCAATACGGAACCGATGGGAATACCTCCTGCAGCCAAGCCTTTTTTTGCTTCATCAATAGCTGCTTGCATAAAAAGATCTGTCATCGTTACCCCGACTTTTTATGAATGCCTGTGATTTAGCATAGTTGCTTTTCTGCTTTGCCGCGAGAGCAGTTTTGTTGAACATACCAGCTGTGGTAGATTGCATCAGAGTATGAGCTAGCAGAAAAGGCATAAACAGATGGAGTGGATACTGGCATTAGTTATCGGGGCAGCGATACCTGCTGTAGCAACGCAGAACGAAGCTGCAGCACAGTTTTGGTTGCATATGGCACAACACTGCGGTCAGGCTTATGAAGGGCGGCGCGTAGTAGCCCGGGATGACCGGCCGGATTTGCTGGAGGGTAATGAACGCCTGATTGTGCACTTTCGTGAGTGCTCCAGTGAATTACTGGCACTGCCATTTCATATTGGTGCGGTCGATGGCAGTTGGGATCGCTCCCGTACCTGGCGTTACAGTTGGCGGGATGGTCAGTTGGAACTGCGTCATGATCACCGGTTAAGCAGTGGTGAGCCTGATGAAAGCAATACCATGTATGGTGGTTTATCGATAGGGCGAGGCACACCGGAGCAACAACAGTTCTTATTTACTGAACGCACTGCTGACGATGGCTCAGCGCTTGGTTGGCGAATCGAAATCGTTCCTGGTGTGCGCTATACCTACGGTACTTTTAGTGGCGATAACTGGACCTGGCGGTTGGACTTTGATTTAAGCAAACCCTTGGATAGACTGCCCCCGGCACCCTGGGGGCATCAGTAAAAGAGCATTAGCTACCGAAGTTGGCCGAAAAATTGTAAATCACGCCCAGTGACAGTGCATAGGGATCCTGGCCAGGTTCAATGGCCAGTTGCTTACCATGGCCGCCTCCGGCCGATACATTAAAGTTGGCATTGTCGGCGTTGTTGGTGAAGGCCGCTGCTGCATAAAGCGTGAGCTGGCGGCCAAAGCGCCGGTCTAGACCTAATGCCAGCATGGTGGCTCTGCTGTTGTCAGCATCGGCGTTGCCGGCATGATAAAGCTGAGCTTTCACGCTGTAGGCGTCATTGATACGATAAGCAGCCCCGATGCCGTAAGCATCTCTGTTGCCACCAGCGAAGTTTTCACTGCTTTGCCAAAAGGCCGTCAGCCGCCATTGTTCGCTCAGGCGATAACTGGCGCCAGCACGAAAACCGCTCAGTGCGCTATTGTCCGGCCGGTTGCGCCGCTCGTAAGCCAGCATCAGCATTAGCGCTTTGTTATCAAAGGTGACTGAGCTACTGATGGCATCGTCTTTATTGTCACTGGTGCTGCCGGTGCGATCATGGGTGGAGTAGTGCAGATCGAAGGTCAATTGCTGAAAAGCAGGGGTTTGATAATGCAGGCCGTTGCGAAAGCGCCGGTCTAAATCGACTCCGCCACCCCGAACGATGTTGCGGGCATCACCTACCTGATCACCAAACAAATCGGTGCGGCTGCGTACGTTTTTCAAGGGAGTATCAAAAAATCCGGCCCGTACCAGGCCGAAATCGCCCTGTAATCCTAAAAAGCTGTTGCGCGAGGCCCAATCACCACTGCCTTCATCGAGGCGGATCAGGCTTTCGATTTGCAACAACACAGTCAGATTGTCCTGCACCTGATGCGAGCCGCGAATGCCAAAACGGCTGGCATTGCTGGATATATTCAGGCCATTGTCGTTGCCATTGTCCAACTGATCAACCGACAGGTGCGCCCGGCCGTAGATGCCAAACTCAGTGGCTTGAGCAGGGGGCAGTAAAAGGATGCTACTGACTGCCAGGCAGCCAAGGAGAAGGTGTTTTTTCATGGAAAAGTGATCCGTCATATTTTTGTCATAATGGTAGTTCGCTTAGGGGAGAAAATCAAAGATAAAACAGATAGCTAGCTGGTCTTGAGTAGATAAAAGCGGATATTCAAGGTCTTGGCTATTGGCCAGAGCAACTGCAATTGCTGTTCGAGCTGTTGCTGAGGGACATCATGGAGTGCCTGTTGGGCCTTTGCGTTAAGCAAGATATCGACCTGAATGGGGCTCTGATAGTAAAGGTTCAGTTCAACATCATTGCTGTTAAGTTGGTAGGAGTGCAGTAGTTGGTCGATAGCCCGGGTTAAAGCTGGCCGGATATTCAAAGCTTGTAGCGATGATGACACCTCTGAAGCTGAGCTATTGATGTGGACCAGGATATCGCCGATTTCGGGGAATTGTTGCTGCAGCTGCTGTTTAACCTGAGTACCCAGCAAGTGTGCTTCGGAAGCAGTAAGTCGTGGCGCAACTTCCAGTTTTAGTTCCAGCAGGACCTTGCCACCACTGGTTCGGCTGCGCAGGGAGTTGATGGCGTGGATCCCGTCTGTTTGTACAATCAACTGACGGTAGCTTTGTTGCTGTTGCTCGGGGATGGCGGTATCTATTAGCTCTGCCAGGCTGCCCGCTAGCAACTGCAAGCTGATCATGCCAATCAATACGGCCACCAGCACAGCAGCAACTGCATCCAGCCACCAGACACCCAGCATGGCACCGCCGGCACCGAGCAGCACCACGATGGAAGAGAACGCATCACTGCGGCTGTGCCAGGCATTGGCGCTCAGCAGCTCTGAGTGCAATGAGCGGGCAGCTTTGATGGTATACCAGTACAGTCCTTCTTTGATACCAAAGGAAAGGCCTGCTACCAGCAATACCGGCCAGATCGGTACAGTGCTGCTCTGGCCTTGCCATAAGCTGAAAGCATTCTGCCAGACCAACCCGATGGCAACGGCCAGCAGCATTAAGCCAAGGATCATCGTGCCCAGGGTTTCTATGCGCCTGTGGCCAAAGGGATGGCTTTGATCGGGGGCTCGCCCTCCCAGCCGGATGCTGATAAGGACTACCAGATCGGTTGCCAAATCCGACAAAGAATGCACACCATCGGCCACCAGGGCAGCAGAGTGGCCAAGCAGGCCGGTGATGATTTTCAGAACGCCAAGTAGGGTATCAAACAGGGCACCTACCAGGGTTACTTTGTTGGCTTGCGCATCTCTGGCACTGTGCTGGTGTTTGCTCATGGACGGATCAATTGCTCCCCAGCAGAAAGGCCGCTTACTACTTCCTGCATGACGTGCCCTTGCAGTCGATGTTGCTCGCCAAGCCGGATAAGCCGCCGCTCTTCACTCGCACTGGTGTACACCTGCACATAATACAATTGTCCACGCTGCTCAATGAAGTCGGCTGGAATTAACAACGCATCGCGTTCTCCAACAGGAACGGCCAGCCGGCCAAACATACCGGGATAGAGTCCTTCAGTGCGATCAATATCCAGCCGCACCCGAAAGCTGCGGGAGCCTGTATCGGCAGCCGGTTCAATCTCACTGACTGCAGCTGAAAGAGGCTGCTTGCTGGCGTCCAGCATGACTTCCAACTGCTGGCCAAATTGCAGCAAGCCAAGCACCGATTCACTGATAGCGGCTTCAAAACGCAGGCTATCCGGTGCATACAAGGTGAGAAGTAAAGCCCCCGGCGTGGCGGTATCACCGGCATAGGCCAGTCGCTGACTGACAATGCCAGTATAGGGAGCGACTATCATGCTAAAGCCTTCACTGGTTTGAGCTTCAAATAAAGCCGCCCGGCTGCGCTGCAGTTCTGCTTCAGCGGTATCACGATTGCTGCGCACTTCGTCCAACTGGGCTGCCGGCAATAAACCTTGCTCTACCAGCGCTATGGTGCGCTGGTACTGGCTGCGCGCTTCATTGGCTCTGGCCTGCGCCGAGGCCAGCGCTTGTTCCTGTTGTCGCACCCGTGCGCTTAAGTCGTCGTTATCCAACCGCAACAAGACATCGCCAGCTTGCACCCTGTTGCCTGCCTCTACCAGCACCTCTGCCACCCGGGCGGTGATCCGGGCCGATAAGGCGGTTTGCTGACGGGCTTGCAGGTTACCACTAAAATGGCGGTAATCTGCCAGCGGCTGTGACGTCACGGTATAAAGCGCTGCTGATGGTGCCTGCTGCACTATAGGACGCGTCTCTTCTGCTACTTTGCTAACAAAGGCGCCAGCCAGCCAGAGAAATATCAGGGATAAAAACAGAATAGCTGCCAGGATAGTCAGGGCAAAACGCCGACCAGGGGTTAAAAAAGTTGTTTTCATTCATCGTCTCCAGCAGTTTTCAGGCCATGGCTTGGGTGATTGCGGTACACCTGGTGATAGACCACCGGGATCACCAGCAGGGTAAAAATGGTGGAGGCACCAATACCAAAGATGATAGCCCAGGCCAGGCCGTTAAAGATTGGATCCAGTGTGATGACAATATTGGCCAGCATCGTGGTTCCGGCTGTTAGCAGGATAGGGCGGGTGCGTACTGCACCGGCTTCAAACAACGCTTCTTTCAGCTCACAGCCTTCGCGCAACCGCTGTTGAATAAACTCGATGAGGATCAGTGAGTTCCGCACGACAATGCCCGCCAGCGCTATCATGCCTATCATGGCTGTGGCGGTAAAAAGCGTGGGGTTGGGGTAGCCGGCGATGTCAGAGCTAAACAGATTCAGCAGCCAAAAGCCTGGCATGATGCCGATAATCGTCAGCGGAATAGCCAGCATCATCATGCCGGATACGGCTTTTAAGCCGGTTTGTAGCACCATCACCACAAAAACACCGAGCAAGGCAACGCCATAGGCAATACCCAGATCGCGAAACACATCCAGGGTGATCTTCCACTCGCCTTCACCGCTCCAGACCACCTGAATATCATCCGGTACCGACCAGCCAAGACCGGCTCCATTGCCAAAGTAGTGACGGCGCCACAGTGGCCGGTAACTGTCGCCCTCACGCCCCCGATCAACCATCACATCCACCACCGCATCGGCTGGTACCCGGCCGACGGTTTCGCCATAGACGTAGCTGACCGGGCGCAGGTTTTTATGAAATATAGGTCGATCCACAGCTATTTGTTCAAAGTGACCAAGCTCACTGAGTTGCACCATCGGCAAGGCGGCGTCGGCTACGCCCTGCACTTTCCGGGTGCGGCTTAAACCGGCTTCCCCACGTACATACAGCGATAGCAAGCGCTGCGGATTATCCCGCTGGCCACGCGGCAGACGAATTTCGATTGGCAGTGGGTTCACTTCGTCCGGTAGTTGCAAGTAATCGATCACCAGGCCGGAGGCGGCAGCGGCCAGTGTCTGATTGATTTGCTGCACGGAAACACCGGATAAAGCGGCTTTTTCCTGATCGACGACAAAGCGCCAGAGCATGGCTTCTTCTGGCACTGAGGTATCGACTTCGCGGACAAAGTCTTCGCGGCGCAGTCGCTCGGCAACCGTCAGAGCTGCCTGTTCCAGGGCCATATAGTCGCTGCTATCACTGCCATATATTTCAGCAACCAGGGTGCTGATCACCGGTGGACCCGGTGGCACCTGCACCAGTTTGAGTTTGGCATTATTGCTGTGCGCAATGGCCTCCAACTCATCGCGCAGCCGCAGCAGAATTTCGTGCGATTGCAGGCGGCGTTGTTTCTTATCGACCAGCACCACCCTAAGCTCGCCCTGGTGTGGTTGATGACGCAAAAAGTAGTGCCGCACCATGCCATTGAAGTCCATCGGTGAAGCCAAACCGGCAAAGCTTGATATGGAGCTGATTTCGGGCACTTGCTGCAGATGACGTGCCAGTTGCTCCAAGGTAGCTGCGGTCCGCTCGACGCTGCTGCCATAAGGCAGATCCACCACCAGCTGAAATTCATTCTTGTTGTCGTTGGGCAGCAGCTTGAGCGGCACTAAGCGCATGGCAGGCAGAGCCGCAGCCAGCACAAAAAGCCCGGCAACGGCCCATAAAAATAGTGAGCTGCGCTTTGGGCTCTGCAGCAACGGACCTAGCAGGGCTTTGTAGCCCCGATAGAGCAAGGTGCTTTGTGGCTGATAGTGGCCTTGCTGGCGTGCGCCCACCATGATGCGACGAGCCAGCCAGGGGGTGATAAGAAAAGCCACAGCGGTGGAGAAGATCACACTGATTGGCACGTTGAAGGCCATCGGCGCCATGTAGGGGCCCATCATGCCAGTGATAAAAAACATTGGCGTGAACACGATGACAATGGCCAGCGTCGACATCAACAGGGCGCTGCGAATTTCGGCCATTGCCAGCACGATGGAACGCTTGGGCGGCAGGCCTTTTTCCCGCAAAAACCGTTCGATGTTGTCAATGGAAGCAATGGGATCGTCGACAATCAAACCCAGTGCCAGAATCAAGGCGAATAAGGTCACCCGGTTAATGGTGTAGCCAAACAGCAAATCCATGCCCAGGGTAGCGCCATAGCTGATAGGGATGGCGATGGCGACCACCAGTGCTGCGCGCCAGTTCAGGAACAAGCCAACAAAAATCACCACCGTAATAATGGCGATGGCCAGGCTGGATACCAGATCCATCACCTTCTCATCAGCGGTTTCACCGTAGTTGCGGATCACCTCCAGTTTTACACCGGCAGGTAGCCAGTGTTGTTCCAACTCGGTAAAGGCTTGCAGCACATCGTTGGCGACCCAGACTGCATTGGCCCCTTTTTGCTTGCCCACTGCCAGGAATACGGCAGGCAGGCCCTGATGCTGGTTCAGCGTGGCTTCGCTAAAGGCGGCACCCGGGTAGAAGAAACTGTACTGGCTGGGCTCGGCGGGACCGTCGGTGACGGTGGCGATATCACGCAAATGAACCGGCTGGCCATTGATCACATTGACCACGGTTTGACCGACTTCGCTGGCAGAGCGCAAGAAGTCACCACTTTGCAAGGCAATGCTGCGATTATCCCGCTGCAATGTGCCGGCCTGCTGGCGCTGATTGCTTACGCGAATGGCCCGTTCGACATCCTGCACACTGGTGTGGTGGGCGGCCAGGGCTTCATTATCCAGTTCGATCTGGATCAGACGGGATAAACCACCACTGACGCTAACCTGATTGGTGTGGCGAATGGCTTTCAGTTTCTGGGTGGCTTGCTCGGCGAGACGCCGAAGCTGAAAGTGATCAATCGTCGGGTCGGTGCTGTACAAAGCAGCCACCAAAATAGGTACGTCGTCAATTTCAACCGGTTTGACCGACCAGTTGTGCACCACCGCCGGGATTTGATCCTGATTGGAGTAGAGCTTGTTGTACAACTTCACCAGGGAGTCTTCACGATCTTCACCGACATAAAAGCGCACAATCACCAAGGCCTGGCCGGTCATCGATTGGGAGTACACATACTCCACGCCATCGATCTGTGACAACAAGCGCTCTAGCGGCTCGGTGACCTGAGTGGCCACCTGCCGGGCAGACAAGCCAGGAGCCTCGATCAGTACATCGGCCATTGGCACCACAATTTGCGGATCTTCTTCTCGGGGAGTGAGCCAAAGTGATACAGCGCCAAGCACCAGCGCTAGCAAGATCAGCATCGGTGGGAAGTAGCTGGACATAAACCAGCCAATCACCCCCTGCGATGATGGAGTCGAGGTTGCCTTCATGCAGTTTTCCTGATTGGTTGAAAGCGCTTGCTACTTGAAGCAGAGGAGCCAGGAAAAATATTTTCCCCTGGCTCGTAAAATCATAATGTTTAACGCAACTTTTGTACTAACTATAGCAGTCTGTGGATTTTTTTGGGGCAACCTTAGCTAAAGGCAGTTTTCTGGCTATGTACCAACCAGCTATCATGGCTATGACAAAGCCAATAGTGCCGGTATTACCAGCGCTCAGAGCACTGATAGCAGGGCCTGGGCAATAGCCAACAAGGCCCCAACCTAAGCCGAAAACTGCCGCACCAATCAGGATAGGCTTGTCGATCTTGCTGGCGCTTGGCAACTGAAACTTTTCTGCCATCAAGGGGGCTGATCTTCCCCGGACTAAACGAAAACCAACACTGTACACGGCAAGAGCAGCGGCCATAACCAGAGCCAAGCTGGGATCCCAGTTGCCTGACAGGTTTAAAAAGCCCAATACTTTGGCCGGATCGATCATCATGGAAACGGCGATGCCGATGGACATCAATAAACCGGCAATAAAAGCAATAATGATTTGCATGGATGACTCCTTAAAACAAGCTGGCGACGAGAACACCTGCCGCCATGAATATAAGGGTGGCAGTAATGGAGCGCGGCGAGAAACGGCCAATGCCGCAAACGCCGTGCCCCGAGGTGCAACCACTGCCCCATGCGGTGCCCAACCCAACCAGCAAGCCGGCAATCAGAGTTCGAGGGCCTAGCTCAGGGGTGCTGAAACTAAAATCGCTGATAACCAGTGCCACCAGCAAAGGCCCTAGCAGCAAGCCGGCAACAAAAGCCAGCCGCCAGCTACGGTCTTGCTTTTGGAAAATGGCCTGGCTGGCAATGCCGGAAATCCCGGCAATTCTGCCAAGAGCGGCCATCAGCAATAAGGCTCCCAAGCCAATAAAGGTGCCACCAATCAAAGCGGATAGCGGAGTAAAGTTTTCCATGATCACCTCTTATTTCACGATAGGCAATTGGGCGTCCAGCCAGCCCTGCATGCCCGGTGCAACGGAGTACACCTTTGAAAAGCCCATGCGTTGCAGTGATTCTGTTGCCAGAGCGGATCGTGCACCAGAGCGGCAAATTAGATACAGTGGCTCTGCAGCCAGTTGCTCCAGTGCGACCTCTGCAGCACAACCACTGGCTGCGACGGCTGGATGGTTGGCCAACTGCATTTCAAGCACACCTCGGGGATAATTGACCGCCCCCGCAATATGGCCCTGAGCAAACTCTGCTGGCTCACGCACATCAATCAATCTGGGTTCAGGATGTGTGTTCAGGTAATTTGAAAGCTGATCAAGGTTGACTTCCTTTATGCCTGCTTTAGCTTCTGCTACCAATTGTTGTGCTGTTTTCATCTGTATCTCCAAGTTGTTAGATAACGGACTGCGTTACGACAACCACTGCCATAACGGCTAAAAATACCGCAAAACCCTTCTGCAGTTTTTCTTTAGGTAAACGGCGGCCTATCCAGGCCCCTAAATAACTGCCGGCAATACCTGCCACGATCATTAGAGCAATGACGGTCCAATCAAAACTTAACCCCTGGCCGGTAAAGACCACATAGTATTTGGCAAAGCCGACAAAGGATTTTAAGGCGATCACCACCAGACTGGTGGCAACCCCAATGACGATGGGTAAGCCGCCCATCAGCACCAATGCCGGCACGATAAGAAAGCCACCACCGACGCCGACAAAGCCAGTCACTGCCCCTACCACCAGGCCATCAGCCAGGACTTTGGCCTTGTTAAAAGCGAGTTGGTTGGCGGTATCTTTCAATTGGCTGCGCCACATAAAGAAAGCAGCGACGATCATCAAGAGGGCAAACACCAGCAACTGCCAACGGCTGTCGACCATAGTCCCGGCCCATGCCCCCAGATAGGTCCCAAACATACCCGGGATACCAAACCAAAAGACATGACGCCAGCTGATGAGTCGCTTAAAACCATTGTGAAAAGAGCCAAAAGCACTGATGGCTGCGACGATAAGCAAGGATGAAGCTATGGCTAACTCTGCCGGCATGCCCAACAGGTACAACAGCACCGGGACGGTCAGGATTGAACCGCCTGAACCAAATAAACCAAGACTAAGACCTATAATTAATGCGCCTAAGAGTGCTAACATAATTTTTATATTCCAAAAAAGAATATGCATATAACTGAATTGCATTTTAAACTGTGCTCAGCTATGATGCAATCACTATTTAGTGAAATCTAATTTAAAAGAGGTGCCCCGATGACCACGCAACAGCAGCCGATGCACATTGAGATGTTTTTTGATAACGATAGCAGTACTTTCAGCTATTTGCTGGTGGATAAGAGCAGTAAAGTGGCGGCATTGATTGATCCTGTGCTCGATTACGATGCCGCTGCCGGCGCAGTCGATACCTGCAGTGCCGATCAGGTATTGGCTTACCTGAATCAGCATGAGCTAAAGCTGCAATGGATTTTAGAAACTCATGCCCATGCCGATCATTTATCGGCTGCGCATTACCTGCGGCAAAAAACCGGCGCTCGGGTCGGTATTGGTGAGGGCATTCGCAAGGTGCAGCAGACCTTTAAGGTGGTGTTTAATATTGGCGACGAGGAGCTGACTGCCAGGGGGGAGTGCTTTGATCATTTGTTCCATGATGACGAGACTTTCCAGATTGGCGCTCTGACCGGACGGGTCATCAACACACCGGGGCACACCAACGATAGCGTCAGCTATCTGATAGCCGGTCATCTTTTTGTGGGTGACTCCTTGTTTATGCCGGATGCAGGCACGGCACGTTGCGATTTTCCGGGCGGCGATGCGGCTGTGCTCTATCAATCCATTCAGCGGTTGTATCAATTGCCGGATGAGACCCCGATGTACATGTGCCACGATTACCAGCCCAATGGCCGTGAACTGCGTTACAAAACCACGGTGGGGGAGCAAAAGCAGCAAAATATTCATGTTGCGGCGCAAACACCGCAACAGGATTTTGTGCAAAAGCGTACGGCACGCGATGCCACTCTGGCCGTGCCGCGGCTGATTTATCCTTCGGTGCAGGTGAATATCCGTGCGGGGCAGTTGCCATCAAAAGAAGGTAATGGCACGGCTTACATCAAGATCCCACTGAAAGGCACGGCTCAGCTTGACTGAGCCGAAGGCTATTGGCTTTGACGATTTGCACAGCTGATGCAAAGAGTAGTGTAAGGGATGGCGCTAAGCCGCTCGATAGCGATAACATCCTGGCACACTGAGCAGCGGTCATAGCTGCCTTGTTCCATCCGGGTCAAGGCACGATCGATGTGCTGCAGCTCCTGCTCGGCTTTAAGTTCAAGGGCAGTGAGTACGTCATCATTCTCTCGCTCTTGCGCTTGCTCGGCCAGATCGGAACTGCGGCCCTGGCGAAAGTCGTGTTCGATGGCAGCAATCTGACGTTCGAGCTTCATTTTGCGTTGCAGTAACTCTTGCTTTAGTTTTTGCAGAGGCATCGTACTCTCCTGTGGTTATGCTAAAAGCGTAGTGTAGTGGATTTTATCTGTATGAGCTTGATCTGTCTCAATGACTGCGCGAGTACTGAATGCGATCACCGGATTGCAGACTTGTCGGTGGATGAGTGATCACCAGCTCACCGGCTGTAAGGCCAGACTCCAGTTGTGTCACCAGTCCGCTACGACGGCCAATCTCGACAAATCGTAACTCTGCTTTGCCGTTTTTGGCAACGAACACCGCCCAGCCCGGTTGCTCATTCGTTTGTCCGGCATCGTTACGCTGCTCACGGAATAAAGCACTGGTGGGCAGGCTGAGCACATCATCGCCTTGCCAGAGGACAAAGCGGGCTTCTACCCGGTAGCCTTCGCCCAATTGCTGCCACAGCTCAGGGTTCGATTCAATGCTTACCAGTACCGGCACACGCTGCTCATCCACGCCCAGTGCCGACACGCGGGTAAAACCGGCTGGCTCCACCCGTCGGACCAGTCCCTGCAGGGTGCTATCACCCCCCCAGCGCTCCAGGTGCACCGTCATACCAGGACGCACCCGCACTGCATCGGCCGATAGCAAATCGACCTGAACTTCCAACTGATGCAAGTCGCCAAGGGTGAGCACCGGCACGCCGGCCATTATGACACCTTCGCAGCAGCGGTGGCGCTGCAGTACCAGGCCGCTAACCGGTGCCAGCACCTGCAACACACGTTCATCGCCGCTGCGGCTGCCATCGGTAATGGCCAATAGGGTACGAGCATTTTCCACTTCGTAGCGGGCGACATCCATGGCAGCCCTGGCCATACGTTCACCGGCTTGGGCGCGCTGCCATTCGTGGCGCAGTCGCTCCAGCTGAGTGGCAGATATCACGCCTTGTTGCTGCAGGCCTTGATGACGTTGGTATTCCTGCTCAGCGTAACGGCGTTCTTGCTCACTGCTGTCAAAACTGGCTTCAGCGGCCAGCAACCTGGCTTTGGCGGCAGAAAGCTGCTCTCTGGCCTGCTCCAGGCTGCGTGCATCCAGTGCCGGTGTTGGTGCAGGCTCCAGGGTGAGTAGCGGCTGACCGGCCTGCACAGCATCGCCCGGCTCAAGTTCGACCCGATGCAGGTAGCCGTCTATTGGTGCCGAAATGGTGTAGGTATCACGCAGCCGGGTTTTGCCTTCATCGGCCAGAGTTTCTGCAAAATAGCCGCTTTGTATCTCGCTGACCGACACCTGCACCGCAGCAGGCCGAAGGGCCAGCAACAGCGCCAGCAGCACAGCGGCGGCTAGTAAGCACAGAAACCAGTGTTTGGTTCGGATGATCATGAGGTTACTCCGTTTTTAAAGCCGAAATCATATCCAGTTGCTGAAAACGCCTGAGCATCAGGCTAAGTGACAAAACCGTTGCTACCAATACACCCAATGCTGCCAGCGCAAAGCTGGCTGGCTCCAGCACAAAGGGTAAGCGAAACAGATCCATGGTCAGCGCCTGTTGCAACGACCAGGCGAAACCGGTACCCAGCAGCCAACCCAAAGGGATCGCTAGCAGGGTCAGCAGTAGTACTTCACCGGCCAGCACCCAACCGACCTGATAGCGCTCGAACCCCAGCACCCGCAAGGTTGCCAACTCACGTGAGCGCTCAGCCAGCGCAATGCGGGCATTGTTGTAGATCACCGCAAAGGTGATGGAGCCTGCCATCAGTAGCAGGATAGCCATCATCCCAAGCAGTGTATCGGCAATGTAATTCCTCAGCTGCTGCTCAATATCAGCCATCTGACTAATACCGGCAATCTTGGGGCGCTGCTGCAGGCGTTGTTGCAATTCAGTACGCTTAAGCGGATCGGTCAGTAACCAGACGCCGGAAATAGCAGGGCCTTCCTGCAATAAGCGGTTTAAAGCTCTGCGCTCCATGTAGCCACTGACCCCAACCGGCTCATCCACCACAGCCGCCAGTGGCAGCTCCACCAAGCGGTTGGCGCCTTCCATTAGTTCTGCCTGCACGCTATCACCGGGTTTTAGCCCGAGGTAGTCGGCCAGGTACCGGGTTAATACCAGGCCTTCTGCGGGCAGTTCTATCGGTGTTAGTTCCTGGTCGAGCAGTTGCCTTAGTTGCGGCCTGGCTTCCAGTCCTTGCAGCACGGTGCGGTAGGAGGTACGTTGATGGTGCAGTCGCACCGGTACCATGCGAAAGGCTTCAGCGGCCAGTACACCAGGTTCTGCCCGTATTTCTGCCAGTACCCGCTCCGGACTTGCTTCGGTGAGCATCAGTTGGGTGTCCATCTGCAGAATGTGGCGATACTGAATATCCAGTAAGGCATGAAGGGCATGAAACTGAAAACTACCGACCAACAGCAAGGCTGAGGACAGCGCTATCCCCAACACCGATAGCAGGCTACGGCCGGGGTAACGCAGCAGGTTGCGCACAATGATTCGGTTTAGCTGGCCCAGCCAGGGGCGCAGCAACAGCTGCTCTGCCAGGCCTTGATGAAATTGCGGGGGGACAGCCGGGCGCATAGCTGCTGCGGGCTGCAGTCTGGCGACTTGTTGTAGCACACTAAATACGCCAACCATGGCGGCCAACAATGCCACCAATAAGGCCAGAGCCAGGTGGCGCAGTTGTACCCGCAACTCCATCTCGGGAAAATGAAAGTAAGCGGCATAGAGCTCAGCCAGGCCAGTTGCAGCCCAAAGCCCTAAGCCGATGCCAGTGATCACTCCAAGCACTACAATCACGCAGGCCAGTTGCAGGTAATGCAGTAGCAAAGCACTGTGGCTGTAGCCAAAAGCTTTTAGCACCGCAATTTGCTGCAATTGATTGCGCACCAGTCGGCCAATCAGCACATTGAGCAGGAAAGCAGCCACGCCAAGGAACAACAGCGGCAGTACCCAGGCCATCACGCTAAGCTGCTCCAGTTCCTCGGTTAAAAAGCGATGCGAGGCTTGTTCGGCTCTTAGGTAACTGCCCCGGCTGCCATAAGGCGCCAATACCAGATCCAGTGCATCCAGCACCGGCATTGGATTGGCGCCACGCTGCAGGCTCACACTCAAATGATTGAATGCGCCATCCATCTGAAAAGCATGGGCCAGCGCCTGTCGTGGCATCCAAAGCACACCAAAGCGCTGGTAGTCCGGCAGCAAGTCGGCCGGACCCAGTTGATAAATAAACTCAGGCGACAGCACGATGGCGCTGACTTGCAGGCGCTGCAGGCGCCCCTGAATCACGGCGGTGATGGTATCGCCGGGTTGCAACTGATGGGCGTTGGCAAAGGGCTCGGTGATGGCGACTTCATTGGCTTCGGCCGGAAAGTGCCCGTGCAGCAACACCAGTTGATTCAAACGCGGCAGGCCTTGCTCCGGCAGTGACAGCATCAGGCCCCGGATTGGAGCCTCAAAACCGGCCACCTCCAGCCGTACCGGAGCCCGAACCGAACTTTGCACCTGTTGCACTCCGGGTAGCCGTTGCAAATGAGGGATCAAGTGTTCTGGCGCTCTGGTCAAATCGACAAAGACATCACCAAAATGAGCCTGCTGGTAAAAGCGTTGTTGCGCCCGCTCCAGCATATCCAGGGTGGTGACCGCCAGGAACAGCACCATAACGCCGGCACCAATCACCGCTGCGATGGCCAGGATCTGACCTTTCATCGCCAGTAAGTCGCGCCATAGCTTTTGCTGCAGGGCTTGCATTACCAGCTGAGCTCCGAGGCGGATTTGGGAGCAGGGTTGTGCTGAATATCGACAATTTGCCCATCTTTTAACCGAATGACCCGATCCGCCATAGCGGCAATGGCTTCGTTGTGGGTGATCACCAGGGTGGTGGTACCCAATTGCTGATTAATCTGATGCAGTACAGCCATCACTTTGCTGCCGGTTTTGGAGTCCAGCGCGCCGGTTGGTTCATCGCACAGCAGCACCCTGGGCTTTTTGGCAATAGCGCGGGCAATCGCCACCCGCTGCTGTTCACCACCGGAGAGTTGTGACGGGAAGTGACCGCTGCGCTCAGTCAGATCCACCATCGCCAGAGCTTCGTGCGGCGACATCGGATTGGAGCTGATGTCGGTGACTAAGGCAACATTTTCCAGCGCGGTCAAACTGGGGATCAGGTTGTAAAACTGAAACACAAAGCCGACCTGTTCGCGACGATAGCGGGTTAATGCTTTGTCATCGGCCTGGCTTAATACCGTATTGCCATACCGCAGCTCACCACAGCTGGCCGTATCCAGCCCACCCAGAATATTGAGTAAGGTTGATTTACCAGAGCCGGAGGCGCCTAACAGTACCACAAACTCACCGCGGTACAGCTCCAGATCGACCCCACGCAGCGCCTGGATCAGCACATCCCCCATCTGGTAATGACGGGTTATCTGATGGGCAGAAAAAACCGGCTCTTTGCGTTCGGTTGTGACAGACACCACATTTCCTTATGTAAAAGCAATAGCTTAGTATGGCACAGCCTGATGCGAATTGGCTTGATCTACAGCAAGCTGGATGAACTGGTATTTTTGGATAAAAAAGGGCGCTGTAGCTGCGCCCAATGGGAGTATGATTTAGACGGCGCTATCTTTAGAAATAGGCTCGGATCCCCAATGAAAGTTGGGTTCCAAAGCGCTCCAGGTAGGCCACTTGATCGTCCCGGTCGATGTAGTGCCAGGCGCGGTTGTTGGTGATGTTGGAGGCTTCGGCAAACACCGTGACCTTGTCGTTGATGTCGTAGCTCAGGCTGGCATCCAGCTGCCCGTAGGCAGCATGCCAGGCAGGTCCACCCCAGGCATCCGGGTTTAACAGGTACTTGCTACGCCAGTTATAAGCCAGTCGTGCTTGCAGGCCATACTGCTCGTAATAAAGCACAGCGTTGTAGGAGTTTTTCGACATGTCTTGAAAGGGCAGGCCGGCAGCTTTTAGCTCTGGGTCTTCGTAGTTGCTGTCGACATAAGTGTAATTAAGCAAAAAGCCCAGTCCATCGAAAGGTGCCGGCAAAACATCAGCAAAGGATTGCTGCCAGGCCAGTTCATAACCACGCACTGAGGCGCCATAATCACCACTTACCGGCTCGTAAATTAAGTACTCAATACCTTCAACTACGCCTCTCTTACCCTCAGAGCTGATAAAGGACAGAATATCCTTATAGAAAACACCCACATTCAATGCACTGGCTTCGGCAAAGTACCAACCAAGCACCAAATCGCCCTGACGAGCCCGCTCAGGTTTAACACTGGCATTACCACGGGTCAGCACTGGTAAACCCTGCTCACGGCTGGTGAAGTTGGCCTCAGCCCATGGACGAAGGTAGCTGAGGCTTGGCCGGCTTAGTACCTCTGCAGCTGAAGCCCGAAGCTGCAAACTATCCGTTAACTGGATCCGGAAATTCATGCTCGGTAACACATTGGAGTAGTTGCCGCTGTAGCCTACACTCACCACCTCATCTTGCCAGTCATTATTTACCGGCTCTCCAGTCGCTGGATCCAGTTCAATGAAACTAAAATCGTAGCCAAAGCCTGATGCATCGACAGCCGTTCTGCTGGCCCGTAGCCCCAGGTTTAACACAAAAGGCAGGTTTGATAGTTCACTTTCAAAATCGGCTTGCAGATAGACAGCGCTAACCGCTTCAGTTACTTTGTAACTGTCTTGTGGCACTACACTGGCAACGATGCCGGCATTGGCAGCATCGGCATTGATACTGCGGTAATAGTCTACCAAATCGTCGTAATCAAAACTTGGCCAAGGGTTTGGCGTGATGCTGTTCTCGCCTTTTAAAAAGTTATCAAAATTGGCAGGGCGAAAGACATAAGAGGGGATTTCAAATAGCTCAAAAGCTCCTCTTTGAAATACGGTACTGTTGTCAAATGCGTAACCATCCCGCTCTAAAAAGAAGCCTCCGCGGCTAAACTGGCTTGGATTTCTGGAACGAAATCCATCTTGTTGCTTGGATTGACGTAGGTAGGTCAGACCTGCATCCAGTCGGGTTAATCGACTGCCAAAGGGTTGGTATTGCGTAATGAGCTTTAGATCGGTAACGGTATCTTTTACCCCAGTGCCAGAACTCAAACTGTAATGCGCACCATACTGCTGATCGGCGGTCAGACCTGGCTCAATCACCACATCGGGCAGCATGTTGCCGCTGCTGTAATCAATATCAATGGCATCAACAAAACCACGGGCAACAATAAAACGATTGTCGCCATTGTTTTTGTTCCGGGCTTCCGAATAGGCTGCATCTGCTTCCAACGTCCATTCATCATTCAGGTAATAACGGGCATTGGTGCCTAATTGCCAGGTATCGCTGTGTCGGGGGGTGGTGCGGTTTAATAGTTCCACCATGGTCTCGGGGCCGGTCTGGCGGATTTTATTGACCCTTCCCAGTTCATCAAAGCCCGGCTCAGTAAAGATGGGGGTACTGGGCGTCCAGTCCTCGTCGTAATTCACAAAACCTATCTCGTAGAAGCTGCCATCGGTAGTATATCGCGAGTACAGAGCATCCAGATTCAGATCCAACCGATCACTGGGTTGCCACTGCAAGGCCAGTGAGCCACCGATGCGGGTGCGCACATCCTGTGCATTGGCAAAATACATGTACATGGGGATTTGAGATGGAAAACGTTCGTCATCGCTGATGACGCCATCGCCATTCATATCCACATTGAGGAAGGCGTCCTCATCTTCATCCTCAAAGCCTGAGGCCCTGTAGGTATCAGCACGTAGGGTTTTACGTGAGTAAACCAGTGAGAATAACGCCCCCAAGCGGTTATCGGCCGTTTTATCGCCAAGAATAAAGGAGGCATGCGGATGAATATCACCGGAGCGGGATTCATGAATGCCTTTGACCGAAGCGGCCACGGTACGACCATCCAGAGCTAATGGTTTGCGGGTTTCAATATCAATCACTGCGCCAATGCCGCCATCAATCAACCTGGCTTCGGGCGATTTATACACGCTTAGCACATTGACCAATTCGGAGGCGATGGTGTCAAAATTGAAGTCCCTGCCAGCAAACTCGGATGCCAGTTTCCTGCCATTCAGGGTGGTGCTGTTGTAATTGCCACTTAAACCCCGAACCGAGATATTCTGGCCTTCGCCACTGTTGCGGGTGATGGTAATCCCTGGAATGCGTTGCAAGGCTTCAGCTAAATTCTCATCCGGAAATTTACCAATATCATCAGCCACCACCACATCAATCACACTGGTGGCGTGTTGCTTTAAAAAATGCGACTCGCTAATACTGCCGCGGATACCGCTAACCTGAATGCGCTCAACCTCCTCTTCTGTATTTTGTTGCTGTCCGGCCAGTAAAGCAGGTGTTTGCATACTGAAGAAACTGGCCAGCGCCAGCGCGACAGGTGTAGGTATAAATGAGCGTTGTATCATGATGTGTTCCCCTGTGTTCGTTATTGTGCGCTCTTGTCTTTTGAATCACTGCAATAAATCTTTATTCGAAACATATCGAAAGATGTATTTTGTTTCGATGTTATTCTTATAGCCTGTTTTTTGCTCAGCGATCAATACCGAAGGCAAAAAAAAATATTGCTTGCTTTTCTTTTTGGTGGCTGGTACATCTATAAAAGGCTGCTGGTAGAGCGGGGGACCGTAATTTGTTGGCTCGTATCTTTCGTAAGCATTTGAAAGTATCAACTGAGGTGTTATCTTAAGGTTAAATTTAGGCAGGAAACTAAGAGCAACGTTGATATGAGTGGATTAAATACGATTGAGCGGCAACAGCAAATTGTGCGGTTAACGCAAGAGCAGGGCAAGGTATCGGTCAAAGAGTTATCCGATCGTTTTCAAGTATCGGAAGTGACTATTCGTAACGATCTGGGGATATTGGATCGTAAAAAAATGCTGGTACGTTCCCGTGGTGGCGCTATGGTCAACTCGCAACTAAGTCGGGAGTTGTCACTGAAAGAGAAGAGCCACCACCGCCATGCGTTAAAGCAGTTGCTGGGTAAAGCAACTGCTCAATTGGTCGGCGATAACGAGCAAATTTTATTGGATTCCGGCACTACCACACAAGAAGTTGCAGCCAACCTGGTCGATCGGAAAAACCTGGTGGTGATGACCAATGGTTTGAATATCGGGTTGGAGCTTGCTCAAGCAGACGACGTTCAGGTGATGTTGACCGGCGGTGTGCTGCGGAAAAAATCGATGTCCTTTTATGGCCATCTGGCTGAGAAGAGTTTGCAGGATTTTCACTTTAACAAGTTGATCCTGGGTGTTGATGGCTTTGACCTGAAAACCGGGCTGGCAACACATTTTGAAAAAGAGGCGGTGCTTAATCGCATTATGTGCGAAATCGCTAGTGAAATCATAGTAGTAACCGACTCATCCAAATTCAATGCCCGGGCATTTCATCGCATTTGCCCCATTCAGCGGATCCATACCCTGGTTACCGATGATGGCATTCCGGATGAGTATGTGCAGGCATTAGAGCGACAGGGTGTGCGTTTACATCTGGTCAAACAAAATAAATAACAGGAGCATGGCAATGTCCAAACTGAATCGTCGATCGTTTTTAAAAGCCACCATGGCAACCGCAGCCCTGGGTGCTATGACTGCCTGCAGTAGCAGTCAGGCAGGAGGTGCCTATACACCTGCAGCAAAAGGCAAAAGCGTGATGGGCCTGGTCGCCCCAAAAATGGAGACGGTTCGGGTTGGGTTGATAGGCGTTGGTGAGCGTGGTGTGGGTTTTGTCCGCCATTTCTGCCATATCGACGGTGCTGTGGTGACGGCTGTCTGTGATACCGACCCAATTGTATTGGAGCGAGCGGCTGGTATTGTGACCTCGCTGGGTGGCGAAAAGCCAGCACTCTATGGTGAGCACCCCTATGCGTATCGGGACATGTTGGCGCGGGATGACATCGATATCGTCATTATTTCTACCCCCTGGGAATGGCACCATCCGATGGCCAAAGACAGCATGTTGGCCGGCAAGCATGCTTTTGTTGAAGTACCGCTAGCGCTGACTGTGGCAGAAATGTGGGATCTGGTCGATACCGCAGAGAAAACCCAGCGCAACTGCATGATGATGGAAAATGTCAATTACGGTCGGGATGAGCTGATGGTGCTGAATATGGTACGTCAGGGCCTGTTTGGTGAGCTGTTGCATGGCGAAGCGGCTTACATCCATGAACTACGCTGGCAAATGAAGCAAATGGATCGGAAAACCGGTTCCTGGCGCACCCATTACCATACCACCCACAATGGCAATATTTATCCGACCCATGGCCTTGGCCCCGTATCACAGTACATGAACATTAATCGCGGTGATCGCTTCGATTACCTGACCTCGATGAGCTCACCAGCCCTGGGGCGGGCAGCTTATGCCAAGCGCGAATTTCCAGCCGATCATCCGCGTAATCAACTGAACTTTGTGCATGGGGATATCAATACCAGCATCATCAAAACGGTAAAAGGCCGAACCATCATGGTGCAGCATGACACCACGACCCCGAGACCTTACAGCCGGCACAATCTGATCCAGGGGACCAATGGCGTCTTTGCCGGCTTCCCCAATCGTATTGCGTTGGAAACTGGCGGCCGGCTCGATTTTCATCACTGGGATTATGAGATGGAAGATTGGTATCAAAAATACGATCACCCGTTGTGGACCCGGATGGGCAAAGAAGCAGAAAAGCAGGGCGGCCATGGTGGCATGGATTTTCTGATGTGCTGGCGCATGATCTATTGCCTGCGCAATGGCGAGCCGTTGGATCAGGATGTGTACGACGGTGCTGCCTGGTCAGTGATTCTGCCACTGTCGGTGGCATCGGTGGCCGATCGCGGTAACTCAAAAGATATCCCGGACTTTACCCGTGGTGCCTGGCAAAGTGGCCAGCCGCTTGGGATAGTGAGTTAGCAGAGACAACCTATTGCTCACACCTTTCTGCCTTTTAGCCGGGGCTTGCCCCGGTCTTTTTTACATAGTTTGAGGATCGCATGCACGCATTGCACTCTATCTTTGCTGCCAACAAGGCTGGCCAGCAGCAAGGAATTTACTCCGTATGTTCCGCCCACCCGCTGGTCCTAAAAGCGGCTTTGCTCCAGGCGAAGCAGGATCACAGCTTGTTACTGATTGAAGCCACCGCCAATCAGGTCAATCAGTTTGGCGGTTACACCGGCATGCTGCCGGCCGATTTTATCGCCTTTGTAAAGCAACTGGCTGCAGAAGTAGGCTTCAATCCCGAACACCTGGTGTTTGGTGGCGATCACTTAGGGCCGGTCTGCTGGCAGGAATTGCCGGCGGCAGAGGCAATGCTTAAGGCGGAAGACCTGATTGCTGCTTTTGTCGCTGCGGGTTTTACCAAAATTCACCTGGATACCAGCATGCGCTGTGCCGATGATCCGCCTGTGCTGTCTGATCAACTAATAGCCAGCCGGGCGGCACGTTTGTGTCAGGTTGCTGAAGAAAATGCGCTTCGAACCAACCGAGTCGGGAGCCTGAGTTATGTGATTGGCACTGAAGTGCCACCACCAGGGGGCGTATCTGAGCTGGAGCAGGGTATTGTGCCGACCTCGTTGGACAGTGTGCAGGCGACTCTTTTGGCTCATCAGCAAGCTTTTGTCAGGCAGGGTTTATCGGCTGAGGTCTGGTCTAGGGTGATTGCTGTGGTGGTGCAGCCTGGCGTCGAGTTTGATAACAGCAGGGTGCATGCCTTTGATGCTAAGAAAGCCAATGCTTTGAGTGCATTTATTGCCAGCCAGCCAGGTCTGGTGTTTGAAGCCCATTCTACCGATTATCAAACCGAAGCGGCTTACCACGCTCTGGTGCAAGGTCACTTTGCTATTTTGAAGGTTGGGCCACAGTTAACCTTTGCGTTGCGTGAAGCATTATTTGCATTGGCACAGCTGGAGCAGCAACTATTGCCCGCTGCTGAGTGCTCGCAACTGCAAACTAAGTGTCTTGAGCTGATGCAGGCTAAACCTGCTTACTGGCAAAAGTTCTACCAGGGGCAAGATACCAGGCTATCGGAGTTGCTGCTATACAGCTACAGCGATCGCATTCGTTACTATTGGCCTGAGCCTGAGCTGCAACAGGCAGTGCAGCGTTTATTTGACAATATACGGCACTTGGAAGTCAGTCAGCCAGTTCTGCATCAGTTTTTACCGCAGCATGCGTTGCCTGAGACCGGGAGTGAGCTGGTGAATGATCCAGAGCAACTGGTGATTCGCCATATACAATTAGTACTGGCACGCTATGCCAGTGCTTGTGGTTTGCGCTACCAACAGGAGCAATCGTCATGACAACGGCTTTGAATCACGATGCAGGTTTGATGCTGGGATTATCGCAGGCTGAGTTACGTCAGGCCGGTGCCCAGGCGACCGCGAAAGAAATTAGTCAGCAGCCAGAGTTATGGCGCACTCTGCTTGATGGTTTTGAGCAGGAAACCGCGGGCTGGTTACCTTGGCTGACTAAGGTACTGCAACAGCCAGGGCTGCGCTTGATTTTGACCGGTGCCGGTACCTCTGCTTACATCGGAGAGGCACTGGCTCCTTATTTGCAACAGCAACTCGGAAGTCAGGCTCAGGTGCAGGCACTGGCAACCACCGATTTGGTCAGTCACCCACAGCTTTATCTGGCAGGGGATCAGCCGGTGTTGCTGGTATCGTATGGTCGCTCGGGCAACAGCCCGGAGAGTGTGGCGGCTGCACAGATGGTGCGTCAGTTGCACCCTGACAGCCACCATCTGGTGCTCAGTTGCAATGCCGATGGCAAACTGGCTCAAATGGCTGTAGATGATGCCGCTACTCAGCTTTGGCTCATGCCTGCCGAAGCCAACGATCAGAGCTTTGCCATGACCAGCAGTTACAGCTGCATGTTGTTTGCTACCATGCTGTTGTTTGGTGCTGACAAGGCGCAGGCAAGCCGGATGATTGCATTAAGTCAGCATCTTTTGCAGCACAGTGTAACCC
Organism: Alkalimonas sp. NCh-2; assembly: GCF_039631345.1. Lineage (NCBI taxonomy): Bacteria > Pseudomonadati > Pseudomonadota > Gammaproteobacteria > Alkalimonas > Alkalimonas sp. NCh-2. Next base: position 428,863 of record NZ_JBDIUV010000003.1, on the reverse strand, counting down.
GCTTAAAAAGCTTATCGGCGCACAGCTGTGATCGTATTGTTTTCCTGGGTTCCGGACCCTTAAAGGCGGTGGCAAGGGAGTTGGCTTTGAAGTATCTGGAGCTGACGGCCGGCCAAATTCCAAGCTTTTATGAAACGTCCCTGGGTTTTCGGCATGGCCCGAAATCTTTAGTCAATCAGAGCACTCAGATTGTACTGCTGGATGCGCTTGACCCATACAGTCGGCGCTACGATCTGGATATGCAGCAGGAGCTTTGCCAAGACCAGCAGGCCTTGTCGGTGCAACTGTGTTCGGAGTTGCTGGATACTGGCTTACTACCAGATGATGATAGCTGGCTTTGCTTTCCTTATGCGTTGTGCGGTCAGTTGTTGGCATTTTTCAAAGCCATTGAGCTTGGAATATCGCCGGATAATCCGTGCCCGACTGGCCTGGTCAATCGGGTGGTGCAGGGCGTGACCATCTATCCTTTATTCGAGCGGTAAGGACCATGAAGCTTTGTTATGGCCTCGATATTGGTGGTACCAAAATGGAGCTGGCCATTTTTGACCAGCAGATGCAGTTGCAACAAGAATGGCGGTTGGCTACGCCAACTACCAACTATGCCGATTTTCTGCAGCAACTTTGTGATCAAATTACCCAAGCCGATCAGTTCAGTGGGCAGAAGGGGCAGCTGGGCATCGCGCTGCCGGGCATTCAGGATGCAAACGGTCGGGTTGTTTCAAGTAATGTGCCTTGTTTAAACGGTCGGCAGGTTGTGGCTGATTTGCAGCAGCTGCTGCAGCGCCCGGTGGCCATTGGCAATGATTGCCGCTGCTTTGTGCTCTCCGAAGCTGTGCTTGGCGCAGGCCGTGGTTTTGTACGGGTGCTAGGTGTTATTTTGGGTACGGGGTGTGGCGGTGGCTTTTATGCTGATGGCGCCTTGCAACAAGGCAGGCAGCAGTTGGTAGGGGAGTTTGGTCATCAAAACCTGGCAGCCCGGGTGGTGCAGCAGCACCGGCTACCTCTTTATTCGTGTGGCTGTGGTCTGGTAGGTTGTGCGGAGACCTATGTCTCCGGGCGAGGGCTGGAGCGGTTGTATCAGCACTTTGCCGGTGAGCCAAAGAGTACCTATCAATGGCTGGAAGATTACCGGGCCGGGCAGCCCGCAGCTGTTCATACGTTTGCCGCTTATATGGATGCGCTTGGTTCAGTGCTGGCAGCACAGCTGCTTGCTTACGATCCGGATGTAATCGTGCTCGGTGGTGGCTTGTCCGATATTGCTGAAATAGTTGCCGCAGCACCAGAGGCAACACAGGCACATCTCTTTGCCGGTGTTCAAGTACCGCCAATCAAAGTGGCAGAAGGCGGTGCAGCCAGTGGCAAACGTGGTGCTGCGCTGTTAGGAGCAAAGGCCAATGGTTAATGTCTTTCAAATTCTGGCGCCAAAAATTTTGACCCCAACTGGTTGGCTGTACCATGGCTATGTCACTATTCAGCATGATCGTATTCTCAGCATAGGGCAAGACTCCGATGCTGATTTGCCATTGCTTACCTTGGAGGAAGGCAGCCTGGTACCTGGGCTGATCGATGTGCAAGTCAATGGTGGTGGGGGTGTCTTGTTTAATCAGGCACCCAACTGTCAGGCACTACGTACCATGCTCAAAGCCCATGCCCAGTTCGGCACCACAGCGATGCTTCCCACTGTGATTACCGACTCTATCGCCGTGATGCGCCAGGCTGCAGATACTATCGCCACAGCCATTGCCGAGCAAGAGCCTGGCGTGGTGGGCATTCACTTTGAAGGGCCTCATCTGTCACTGGCAAAAAAAGGGGTGCATCCGCCTGGTCATATTCGCTCCTTGTCAGATGCCGAGTGGCAGCTGTATCGACGGAAAGATCTGGGCATTAAAGTCGTGACCTTGGCTCCGGAAACGGTCGCTCCTGAGCTGATAGCGGCACTGGTGGCCGAGGATGTCCGGGTATGTCTGGGGCACTCCAATGCCGAAAGTGCCACGGTACAGGCGGCTCTGAACGCCGGAGCGACCGGTTTTACCCATCTGTACAATGGCATGTCCCCACTGACATCGCGTGAGCCAGGCATGGTGGGGACTGCTCTTACCGACAGCCGTAGCTGGTGTGGCATTATTCTGGATGGCCATCATCTGCATCCGCTCGCTGCTTTACTGGCCTATCAGGCCAAACCCAAAGGCAAGTTAATGCTGGTCACCGATGCGATGACGCCGGTAGGTACCGAGCAGCAGCAGTTTGATTTTTTTAGCGGCAAGGTGGTGCGTGATGGCAGTCGTTTGACGGATCCATCCGGCTCTTTAGCGGGCTCTGTGCTGGATATGATCACCGCTGTGCAGCAGGCGAGCCAACAACTTGGTATCAGCTTTGCCGAAGCGCTGATGATGGCTTCGGCTTATCCGGCAGACTTTCTGGGCTGTGCCGACCGGCTGGGTCGTTTGGCACCGGGTAAACAGGCCGATCTGGTCTGGCTGGACGACTCGCAGCAAGTTCGACAAAGCTGGGTCGCCGGTCGGCCATTTTATGTTCATCCACAATCGAAGGTAGCGTTATGACCACAAGCTCCAGGCAACAAAGCAGCTTTTTCCCCATGCTGCTGATTGGTATCTTGTTCTTTGTGTTTGGTTTTGTCACCTGGCTAAACGGTGCCTTGATCCCTTTCTTAAAAATTGTCTGCGAACTAAACGAGTTTCAGGCGCTGTTGGTGGCATTTGCGTTTTACATTGCCTATGTGGTGATGGCACTGCCGATGTCCACCTTATTAACCCGCTTTGGTTATCGCAACGGCATGACCATTGGTTTGGGAATTATGGTGGTTGGCTCCTTACTGTTTATCCCAGCGGCGCAAAGCGCACACTATGCTTTCTTCTTGCTTGCGCTCTTTGTGCTTGGTACCGGCCTGACTATCTTGCAAACGGCAGCCAACCCTTACATCGTCTGCATTGGACCGCGTGAAAGCGCCGCTATGCGTATCAGCATTATGGGCATTGTGAACAAAGGTGCCGGTTTTATTGTGCCTTTGGTATTTGCCGCATGGATCCTGACCGGGATGGAACAATACAGTGAGGAAGCATTGGCACTGCTTAGCCCAGAGCAGCAGGCCGAACAGTTGCAAGCTTTATCCAATCGCTTGGTGGTGCCTTACCTTTACATGACAGCTGCGTTGCTGGGTCTGATGGTGTTTGTGCATTTCTCCCGTTTGCCCGAGCCGGATTTATCTGAGCCGGAGCCTGCGACCGATGCCGTCACGACTCTGGTAGCAGAAACCGAGCACGCAACCAATGCCGTGCATCACAGAGAATCCGACTGGCGGGCTATCTGGCGCCATCCTCAATTGGTATTCGGCTTTATCGCACTGTTCTTTTATGTTGGCGTCGAGGTGATAGCCGGCGACAGCATTGGACTCTATGGCCAAGGGCTTGGTGTAGCCCACTTTGGTATTCTTACTTCCTACACCATGGCTTTTATGGTGGCTGGTTATCTGCTTGGGATTTTGCTGATACCTCGCTACGTATCTCAATCGACTGCATTGGTTTGTTCGGCCTTGGCTGGGATCTTGTTTAGTTTCGGTATTTTACTGGGCTCCAGCGAGAGCTCAGCGTTGTCGGCATGGAGTCTGGGTTTACTGGGCATTCCGCTGGTTCCAGATACCGTGCTTTTTGTTGCCCTGTTGGGATTTGCCAATGCTCTGGTGTGGCCAGCTGTCTGGCCGTTGGCGCTGCAGGGGCTGGGTCGTTTAACGGCGACAGGTTCTGCTTTGCTGATTATGGGGATCGCCGGCGGTGCTTTATTGCCTTTGCTGTATGGGTATCTGGCCCACAGCAGTGGGAACAGCCAGTCAGCTTACTGGATGCTGATCCCTTGTTATGCTTTTATCCTGTTTTATGCGCTCAAAGGCCATAAAATAAGACGCTGGTAATAAACCCTTGAGCTAAAAGCAATTCCACAGCTTTTTCCTGGCAAGAAAGCAGCTATACTCAGTGACAGAGTTTTTACCTGCACTGAGGATGCTGCTTGCTCACTCCGTACACTACGCTCAAGAGCTATAAGACCTTCAGCCGGCGTCAGCTATGGCTATGGTGCTACATCAGTGCAGTTGGGCTGATCAGCAACTTACTGGCACTGCAAATGCCTTTGCTGGCTCCTTTGCTGCTGGGCAATGTGGCATTCTTGGTTATTTTGCTGCGACTTGGCCCAATTTGGGGGCTGGCCTCTTTTGCCTTAGTAGTGCTGCCGCTTTGGGGGACCTGGCTGTGGTGGTTGAGTCTAGCCGAGTTTAGCCTGGTATTTCTGGCCTGGCGGGCAGGAAAACTGCATATTGCACAGCTTTATGTGCGTTGCTGGTTCTTGCTGACACCGGCTGTGTTTTTGTATCTCTGGTTGTGGCAAACCCATGCTGCAGGTTTTGCTTTGCTAATTAGCCTGGTCGTAAGCTTGGCAGGCGCACTTAATTTGGTGGGTGCCAAGCTGATTCTGAATGTGGCTATCAGTACACGCTTAAGCCGCCTGCAACCATTACCTCAGCAACTGGCAGGGCGAATTACCGTCTATTCGGCTGTACCCACCTTATTGCTTATTCTGGCAGTGTTGCATGCCTTTGTGATTTGGGATTTGAATAAACGTCACGATGAGCTATTGCGCTTAGAACAGCAGTTACTTACCTACAGCGAGGACCAATTGCAACAGTTCCGTGCTGCAGTGCAGTTGGTTGCCTTAGGCTATCCACGCTATCAGGATGACAGTATGCTGGATGATTTACTGCAGTTACAGCCTCATTTTATTTCAGCGGCTATTACCGATCAGCATGGAGATGTGACCAGCTATCGTAGCCGTAGTAACTTAGTGCTGACACGATCGGTAAATGTAGCGGATCGGGACTACTTTAAGCACTTGCAGTTAAAACCAGTCGGTAGCTATGTCAGTGATGCTTATGTTGGGCGGGGGTTAGGGCAGGACCTGCTGTTTGCTGTCAGTGCACCTATGCTAAATAGCCAGCGGCAGTTTATTGGTGTGGTACAGGCTTCAGTGTTATTGTCTTCACTGGCAGAGCAATTGCAGCCTTCCTCGGGTTCGACACGGATCCGGGCGGTTTTGTTGGATAGCCAGGATCATTTAATTTGGTCGGTTCCTGCTTCTCCTGCATATGGTCAGCCATTTTCAATTGAATCTGGCTTGCAACCAGGGCAGTCAGTATTTGCCAGCTCCTGGTTAACGCCATCTACCGGCATGCAACTGAACCAGGATGGACGTGGTTTTATTCGTCGTTATCAAACTGATGATGGTTGGTTGTTGCTAATGAAGTATGGGCTGGATGCCGTGCTTATCGGCTATAACCTGCTTACCTTAATGGTTATTTTGCTGGCGATACTGGCGCTTTGGTTACTGAACCGTACCTCTTTTTATTTTGTGCGTTTTTACACCCGGCCGTTGCAGCATTTGGTGCAGTCCATTCAGCGGCTGGAGCTGCAGGGCGGAGCTCCTTTTTGCGATCTTTCAGCCAGAGCCAGCGGGTTGGAGGTGCAGCAGCTGTTTGATGAATACAATGCCATGGTTTCGCGCCTGCATCAGGCTGGTAGCCGGCTGGAGGAGTTGAATACCAGTCTGGAACAGCGGGTAAAACAGCGTACAGAAGAATTGGCCAGTGAGCGTGACAGAGCTACCCACTTGGCTGAGGTTAAGTCGCGTTTTCTAGCCACCATGAGCCATGAGCTGCGTACGCCTCTGACGGCTATTATCGGTTATACCGAACAGTTGCAACGCAGTACAGATTTGCAAGTAAAACAGCAGCAACAGTTGCAGGTTATCGCCAGAAACAGCCGTTATTTACTGGGAGTGGTGAACGATATACTGGATGCCGCCAAACTGGAAGAGGGCAAGCTGTCGATTGAAACCCAAGCGGTTGCAATTCAGCCGCTGCTGCAGGAACTATGTGCTGATATGGCCAGTCAGGCCAGCAGCAAAGATTTGTTCTTAGACTTTCATTATGATGAGCAGTTGCCGGACTGGTTGGTGCTGGATCCACTTCGCTTGCGGCAAGTTTTGCTTAATTTGCTAAGCAATGCCATTAAGTTTACTGAAAAAGGCAGGGTAACCGTACAAGCTCGCCGCAGTGCAGCTCATCGTATGCAGATTGTCGTCTCGGATACCGGTATCGGTATGACGATGGAGCAACTGGAAAAGGTGTTCAGTGCTTTTGAACAGGCCGATAGCGGTACCAGCCGAAAATATGGCGGTACTGGACTCGGGCTGCATATCAGCTATCAGTTGGCTGAGCTGATGCAAGGGGAGCTGTCGGTAAGTAGTACGCTTGGTAGCGGTAGCAGCTTTATACTGGAGCTGCCGCTGCATGAGCCGGAGCCTGGTCAACTTACCCGGAATCATCAGGGTGAATCAGACGCTATTCAACCACCTGCATTAACCGGCCAGGTATTGGTGGCGGATGATGTGCTGGATATTCGTTTGCTGATCACCGAGCTGCTGGAACAATGTGGTTTGGTGGTACAGCAGGTAGAAAATGGCATGGCAGCGGTGCAGTTAGCACAGCAGCAGCCTTTTGACCTTATCCTGATGGATATGAATATGCCGGTACTTGATGGCGCTGAGGCCACACGTCAATTGCGAGCATCCGGCCTGTCCTTACCAATTTTGGCGCTTACTGCGGATGTACTGCCAGAAGATAAAGCGCACTTTTTACAAGCAGGATGCAATGAAGTGCTTACTAAACCTATTCAGCCAGGCTTGTTGTATAAGGCGCTGAGTCACTACCTGGCTATGTCCCGCAAACGCCAGGATGCTACAACCACCCCTGGTAAAACTGCTACAGAGCGTATTGCCGAGTTAAAGCAAGTGTATGTGCAGCAACTACCTACTCAGTATCAACAATTGCTGACCTGGTTGAAGAATGCGGATGACCAGGCCGCATTGGCGCTGTTGCACCAACTAAAAGGTACATCCGGAAGCTTTGGTTTGCGTGAAATTTCTGAGTTGGCAGCTGCCATGGAACTACAGCTAAAGCAAGGGGAAAGGATAAAACCGGAGCAATTGGCACAGCTGCAGCGTTGTTGTTCTGGCAAAACAGGTTAAAGCTGGATGGATAATCAGGGAGAGCCAAAGCTCTCCCTGACAAGCACCCCATTAACGGCGGCGATACAGCAATCCAAGACCAGCCAGTAATAAGAAGGCTGTTGCAGGCACTGGGACCTGAGTGGGCTGGATGCGCAGGCTTAAATCCGCAAAGCTGGCGTCGATAAAAGTTCCGGCAAAGTTTTCTACCCCAAACCAGCCCGGATTAAAGCTTAGTAAGAAATCACCAGCTTCAAGCGCAATAAAGTTTAGCTGAGCAAGCACAAAGCCGGTGCCTTGTTGTGCCGCGAGTATGGACTCGTCTGCATCCCAAAAAGCGTAGTCATCCAGTGTAATACTTCCTACTACCGCATCATGATCTGCAAATTGCAGGCTACCAAAGCCATCATCAAGGCCGTTACCAAACTGCCAGCTTTGCAGTAAGAAAGCGGATGGCTGATAGAATACTTCGGACCAAAAAGCGCCAAGGGTTTCACTCAGCCCGCTAATTGTCATACTCAGCTGGATACTGTCACCTACCCGATACTCGTTTTGATCCGGTTGCAGCTGGATAAGCGCGGCATGGCTCAGGCCGCTCATCACTAAACAAAAAGTAAGAAATAAAGCTTTCATTCGTATTTTCTCCAATTAATTTGCGACAGCACAACGAGGCAAGTCGCATAGAGCCATCATGGCTCGAACATCCAACTGATTAACAACTCCGTCACCATTAAAGTCCAGTGTCAGCGGCAGTTCGCCGCCTTGACGCAAACGTTGCTGAAACAGCTGGATATCGTGCTGATCCACAACACCGTCTTGGTTTAGGTCTGCTGGGTGGAAGCTAGAACTTAACTGCAAAGCGATCACCAAGGGATCATGATCCGAGGTGCGGAATGGGTCAGCCTGATAGAAGTTATCGGGTTTCACCAGGCCACCTTGCAGCGGCCCTTCGCTGTAGTTAAAGGCAGGGATCTCATCCGAGTTGATGTGCCAGGATTTGGCCTGCAACACTTTAGTCGCCAAGGAAGGGCTGGCAAAGGCATGATCCAGACTGCCGGACTCGCCCATAAAGGTGTAGCTGTACACCCGGTAATCGTTGTCGTTGCTCTGCACCGCCAGATTGACAAACCCTGCTGCTTCCATCGCAGCCAGCGGATCTTCTTTGGCGTAGGCATTGAAGTCACCCAATACCAACATATCGTTGTTACCAGAATTGGTTGGGTCGGTTTCTAACCAACGCAACAAAGCCCGGGCAGAAAGGGTGCGCCAATTGTTCCAACAGCCCTGGCCGTCGCCTTGGTCAGCATTAATTCCACTGGCACTGCCACAAGATTTGGCTCGTAAATGTATTGCCACGGCAGTAAACACAGCCCCTTGCTCAGTAGCAAAGCTTTGTGCCAACGCCGGGCGTTGCCGGGAAGTATCAAAGTCTGGATCCACGCTTGAATCTAATACAGCAAAGTCACCATGCAGGCTGACCCGGTTGGCGCGATAGATAAAGGCAGGCTTGATGGCATCAGTGCCAAGCCAGCCAGTAGCAACATAGCTCCAGTCTGCAGTAGTGGCTGCAGCATTGAGTGCCGCCACCAAATGCTCCAGAGTAGAGTCATCGGCATCATTTTCGATTTCGATCAAAGCCAGTACATCGGCTTCCAGAGCCTGAATGGCGGGTACCAGTTTATCCAACTGCCGTGCCAGTTCGCTTTCAGAGCTGGCTCCACGGCAAGCTAATGCATTCGGGCCACAACTGTTGCCGGGCAGATCGAAGGTGGTAAAGAGGTTTTCGACATTAAAGGTCGCTACTTTGATATCCCCTTGCTCCACGAGCTCAGGAGCATTCGTTCTTGGGTTGCTGCTGGTGATAAAGTTGGGTGTGCTCAGATAGCGAACGCGGTAGGCACCAAAGGCATAGCTCATTACACCATCCAAACCAGCTTGCAGCAAATAACCATTTCGGATCGGGTTGTTGGCGGAAATTTCGTTGATGCCATCTTCACCGGTGATGAAAGGCTGACGGTTCACGCCGGTCAGGCCATTATCAATGATGATTCGGTTTAGCCGGTTGCTGGCGATGACCGCTTGAGCCTCTGTACCAGGTGCGACCACCTGGGTCGGATTGTATAAGCGGCCATTCGACACTGTAAATTCGCCAAAACGTACCGCATTAAACACATCGGTAACGGTTAAGTCATTAGCGGTTTGAACCCACATGCCGGCGATGCTCTCCAGCTGTTCAAAGCTGGCCACAGGTAAACTAAGCTCTGCCGGGCTTACCAGATGCAGGCGGTTGGTATCACAAACGGCCAACTCACTGACATTGGACAGCTGCGTTTCTTCAAAAAACTCGGCGACAGTGCCGCGTACCCGTACCAAATCACCCAGCTGTACCGGTGTACCAAAGCCATTGTCGTAGACAAAAATACCTTCGGATGTCATCGGGTTATTGTCACGATGCTGATCTTTTTCCTGCAGATAAAAGCCACCCAGACCACCGTTGTCGGTCTGTTGGAATACGGCCGTGACTACAGCTTGCAACTGCACTTCAGCACCTTGCAGCGGGCTTTGGAAGCCGGCACCTTGCACCTGATGGATGCGGGTGACTGGGTTGTCACAGGCAAAAGTCTCTGATGCAATCGGGTTTTCTGCGGTGAGCTGAATATTCGACAAACGCCAGGTACTGCAGTTGCCGCTGTCAAATTGATAACGCAATGCCAGATGCACCGAGCCATTTAATGCTGAAAGTTGCTCAAAGCCATCAAAGCGAACCGGCACATTGTTGCTGCTAAAATCATCCGGGCTGATGCTGGTGAGTAATACCCAGTCTGCCGGGTTCAACTCTGAGCCGGTAAATTGGGTAGAATAGTAAATATCCAAATTATTCACACCAGCAAAACCGCGGGCAATATCAATGGCCAGGCGTTCACCGGTTTGGTTGTCGACATCAAAGGCTGGTGATACCAACCAGCTGTCATTGGCACTGCAGCTGCCATCGACAAAACCAGAAAAGCTTACATTGTTAAAGCCGCCATCCCACTGCCACTGCTGCTCACCCTGCAAACTCCATTGTTGCCAGCCCTTCTCAAAGGGGTTGCTGGCAAAATCACGCTGATACAGGGTAATGCGATCGGCATCAGCAGTCAGCGTTCCAGTGACCAGCAGGTTGTCAAAGCGGTTGTTGCCTGTGGCATTGCTGGCACCATCGAGCGTGATACGAAAATAGACGCTGGCCTGGTTATTCAATGCTTCCACGGCTGAAAAATCGTAGCTGCGAAGTTGAAAGCTGCTGCCAAGGGCACCTGGATCCACTGCGAACTCTGTGAAGTTTTCACCATCAAGTGACCAACTGATACGGCGCTCATTAAAACCTGTGGCCGTGCCACGTTGTGCCCAACTTAGCTGCAGGTCCTGATAACCTTCGCTATTAATTTGAATAACGATAGCTGCGCCATTGTTGCTGGTGCCAGGGCCACCTTGTACTGACAGGCTACCACCAGCGATATAGCCTGGCAGTGCATTAATGGTACTGCCGGCAAAAGACTGAATAGTGATGTAGGTACCATTGTTGTCAGTATCCTGATTAAAGTTGGTCAGGTAAATTGTGCCGGCACCAATATCCGGTTGTTGCGGAAAGGTGTCTGGACTAAAACCAAAACTACCATCGGGCAATTCATTGAAGTTTTGTGACCAGTAGGCGATAGGTGTTTGCGCCCACAGGCCAAAGGTGCAGAGTAGCAGCACCAGAGCTAGTAGTTGTTTCATCGTTCGGTATCCATGTTTTTATTGTATCATTTTGACGTGGTACGGCTGTACGTCCTGGTCAGCACTTGTCGGCATCTATCTGCGGCCATGCATGCAGAGCCATAGGCAACAAAGTGAGGCCAATACTATAGAAGTGTTTTGTGTCAGTTTCATTAATTTTTTTAGCAAAGGCTAAGGTAGAAGCAGATAGGGCGTTTAGCTGTTAACAATACAGGCATAAAAAACCCGGCTTGCACCGGGTTTTTAAAGATTTACTTAGCTTAGGCGGCATTCACCTTGGCCAGCTGTTGTTGTTCAGAAGCCAGCAGCTCTTTATCTGCGGCCAGATAGTTGAAGTCAAAGTCATCGACATTGATGGTGCGTAAGCGGCTTATCTCGGCTTGACGCAACACCTGTGCTTCCTGTTCAGAAATCACCTTTAACTCCAGGCCTAAGTCGGCCACTTCGTTTAAGCGAAAGAAAGGCAGGCGTTTGTTTGCAGCCTGGCTAACTTTATCAAACAGTGGCTCTGCAGCCAAAATATCGCGCAGTGCCTGCTCAACCATGCCGATAGGGTTGTTGTCTTTGCCTGCCAGATACAAGTGGTGGCCCAGCCTAGAGCGTGCTTCGCATGGGGTTTGCATAATGCGGGCAACCTGATGCTCTACTTTGTCACTTGGACGGCGCAGAGTACGGCCCCATGGGAACACCACACGTTTTAGTACCACGCCAACCAACCGGTTGGGGAAGTTATCAAACAACTCGTTCAGAGCTAGTTGTGCTTTGGCTAGGTTATCTTCACAGGCCCACTGTACTAATGGCAGATCCTGAGCCTGACGGCCTTCATCCTGATAACGTTTTAACACACTGGATGTCAGATACAGCATGCTCAGGATATCACCTAGTCGGGCAGAAATACGCTCACGACGTTTCAGATCACCACCCAGAGTGCCCATGGCCACATCCGACATCAAAGCCAGTGCCGCACTGAACCGGTTCATTTGTTTGTAGTACCTGGCTGTGGCATCACCGTATGGAGCGCTGCTGAACACACCACCGGTAAAAGACAACCAGAAGGTGCGGAAGAAGTTGCTAATGGCAAAGCCAATATGGCCAAACAAAGCTTTATCAAAAGCAGTAACAGCGGCTCTGTTGTCTTCATTGTATGCTGCCTGTAACTCTGCCAGGACATAAGGATGGCAGCGAATGGCACCCTGACCATAGATGATCATATTACGGGTCAGAATATTGGCACCTTCAACGGTAATGGCAACAGGAGCGCCCTGATAGCCACGTGCCAGGTAGTTGTCCGGACCCATGCAGATGCCTTTACCGCCATGCACATCCATGGCATCAATCATTGCCAGGCGCATGCGCTCGGTTATGTGGTACTTGGTAATGGCAGAGATAACCGATGGTTTTTCACCCAGGTCAATGGAGCCGACCGACATAGTGGTGGAGGCACATGCCATATAGGCGGAGCCGCCAATACGAGCCATGGCTTCTTCCACTCCTTCCATTTTACCAATAGGGATTTTGAACTGACGACGAATGCGGGCATAAGCACCCGTTGACATTGCCGCAGCTTTAATGCCGGCTGTGCTGTTGGAAGGCAGGGTAATAGCGCGGCCTACCGACAAACACTCAACCAGCATGCGCCAGCCCTGACCAGCCATTTTTGCACCACCAATGATGTAATCCAGTGGTACAAATACATCGCTGCCCTGGGTCGGACCATTCTGGAATGGCACATTGAGTGGAAAGTGGCGACGGCCTATTTTCACGCCTGGTGTATCGGCAGGGATCAGTGCACAGGTGATGCCTAAGTCTTCTTTATCCCCTAACAACTTGTCTGGATCCTGCAATTTAAAGGCCAGGCCAAGCACGGTAGCAATAGGTGCCAGCGTAATGTAGCGTTTGTTCCAGGTTAGGCGCATCCCCAGCACTTCTTTGCCTTGCCACTGGCCTTTGCAGACAATACCAAAATCAGGAATTGAGCCTGCATCCGAACCAGCTTCCGGGCTGGTCAATGCAAAGCAGGGCACATCAATACCCTTAGCCAAGCGGGGCAGGTAGTGATTTTTTTGCTCGTCAGTACCGTAATGCTGTAACAGTTCGCCTGGCCCTAACGAGTTAGGTACGCCAACAATACTGGATAAAACCATGCTTTTACTGGTCAGTTTTTGCAGGACACAGGATTGCGCATAGGCAGAGAATTCCAGACCGCCGTATTGCTTTTTGATGATCATGGCAAAGAAGCCGTTGTCTTTCAGGTATTGGTACACCTTCGGTGACAAATCGGCACGTTCGTGCGTGATTTCCCAATCATCAACCATATCCAGCAACTCTTCCACCGGGCCATCCAGAAAGGCTTGTTCTTCTGCACTTAACCGTGGGATTGGGAAGTTATGCAGTTTTTGCCAATCTGGGTTGCCACGAAACAGGTCGGCTTCCCACCAGGTAGTGCCGGCATCAATGGCTTCTTTTTCTGTACTGGACATTTCCGGCATGATTTTCCGATAAACGCCAAGCAATGGTTTCGTTATCAGCATTTGGCGGATAAAAGCAATGTTCAGGGGCAAGGCAATCACCAGGAATACCACCCAACTGACGACACCGACCGGGCCGATAAAGGTACCTACTGCCAGAACAGCTGCAATGGCAGCAGTGAACAGCGTAAGGCTGGCACGGTAATATGCCAGCACGCCAATCACAACCAGAAGTAACAGGCTAAACACTAACCCTTCCATACATATCTCCTAAGAGGTCTGACCACTATTTTGTTTAGGGTATAATCTTCCAAAGCAAGTTGCAAGTGTTTCAACGCTGACGAAAAAAGCTGCGTACAAAGCGCTTTACATCTATTCATACGAATGAGTATAGTCGTTTGGCTCACTTTTAGCGTAGCAGTCTGACAAAGGAGTACAGTGGTTTATGTGTGAGTTGCTTGGGATGTCGGCCAATGTACCCACCGATATTTGCTTCAGTTTTAAAGGCTTAAAAGAGCGGGGAGGCCGAACAGGTCCTCACCGGGATGGCTGGGGCGTGGCTTTTTATGAAGGAAAAGGGGTTTGTACCTTTAAAGATGCACTGCCAAGTTATGAGTCTGAGATTGCCCGTTTGGTAAGTGATTATCCAATTAAAAGCTGTGCTGTGGTAGCTCATATTCGTCAGGCCAATCGAGGCCGGGTTAGTTTGCAAAACACTCATCCCTTTACCAGAGAACTTTGGGGGCGTTACTGGACTTATGCGCACAATGGTCAGTTGCATGATTACAAAGATCTGCCGGTAGCACGTTTTCAACCCGTTGGTACCACCGACAGTGAGCGAGCATTTTGCTTTTTAATGAGTGAGTTGGATAAGCGTTATCCGAATAAGCCGCGTACCCGGCAGGCGGCTTTTCGTTTTTTGCAAAAAAGGGCCTCTGAGCTGCAAAAGCTGGGTGTCTTTAATATGCTGCTGACGGATGGCGAGTACCTGCTGACATACTGTACCACCAAACTACACTGGATCACCCGGCGGGCACCTTTTGGTATCGCCCGCTTATCGGATGTGGATGTGGATATTGATTTCTCCCGTGAGACCACACCAAAAGATGTGGTAACGGTGATAGCGACAGAGCCTCTGACACTGAATGAGCAGTGGCATAAGATGCAGCCTGGTGAGAGTCAGTTATTCCGTTATGGTGAGCCGATTTAACGCAGCCTGGCAGCAGCCGTAGTGGCATCCGGTTGCTGCCAGTGCACTTTGTGCAACTGGACATCGACTTGCTCCACATTATTTTCGCCATGCCAGATCCGCACCAGCAGGTAGTCGAGATCTGGCGCTACCCAGGCGTAAATTTGCCGCTCAGAATCTTCCTCTACGCGCTCAATTCGGTACGCCATCACATTGCCATAAGGCAATGGCAGTAGCTCTTTGGTGACAACCCGAAAGTCATAGGTTTTGGGATCACCACGCCGATTTAACACTTCATAGCTGAAAGCGCGCTTGCCTGCAGCCAGATCTATCGCCAGTTGTTGATGATAACTAAGCTGATCGAGCCAGCTATCATCCCAGCTGTGGGATTTCAGCTCGCCTTTAGCCCCCTCACGCAGCTCTTCTTTCTGCGGATCCAAGGTTAATACATAATTGCGGCTTGGACCTGTGCCACTTCGGTTCATACGGTATTCAAGTGGTTGTACCTGTGAGCCCTGAATGTGAAACCTTGTTTGCTCTTCCCTACGGTCACGGAATACCATCCAACTGATTTCACTGCGGTAGCGCAAGGTATAAACACCATCCACTTGTTTCAGTTCTCGCTCGGCTTTGCCATGGCTTCGACCATTACGGTAGACCACATACTCGGCCTGGTAGGGCGTTAGCTCCAGCGGTAGTGGCTCTGAAGCCGGTTCAGCCATTGCGGGCATTGCCAGCAATGGCAAGCATAAAAAAGGCGCCCGTTGGCGCCATTTAGAGATCGTACTCATCATCGTCATGGGCATATCCGTGTTGCGGTAAAGGCTCATTATCCAACAAGGCCTGCTGACCTTGTTGCTGCAAACGTCCCTGACAAAACCAGCGGATCACCAGCGGATAAATCCGGTACTCTTGTTCATGTACCCGCTCCGCCACAGTTGCTGCATCGTCGTCAGCAAACACAGGGACTTTGGCTTGCAATACCACCGGCCCGCCATCCAGCTCTTCGGTAACAAAGTGCACACTGCAACCATGCACAGTATCACCGGCTTCGATGGCTCGCTGGTGGGTGTGCAAGCCCTGATACTTTGGCAACAAGGATGGGTGAATGTTCAATAATTTTCCGGAAAAGTGTTGTACAAAGTCTGGAGTCAGGATCCGCATAAAACCAGCCAACACAACCAAATCAGGTGCAAAACTATCGATCAATTGTTGCAGTGCCAGATCGTAGTTATCGCGATTAGCATAGTCGGTATGTGCCAGGCAGTGGGTAACACTGCCTGCTTCACGTGCTCTGACCAGGCCATACGCATCCGCTTTATTGGATATCACGGCGGTTACTTTGCCGGCAATAAAGCCAGAGGCGCAGGCATCAAGAATTGCCTGCAGGTTGCTGCCATTGCCGGAAATCAGTACAACGATGGATTTCATGCCAGCCCTTAGCGAATAATCACACGCTCATCATCAGCGGTGGCGTGTTGGATTTCGCCCAGATGCCAGGCTGTTTCGCCAGCCTGCTGCAGCAACTGCAGGGTTGCTGCAAGTGTCTCTGCCGGTACCACAACGATCATGCCAACACCGCAATTAAAAGTACGGTACATTTCATGCGTACTGACATTGCCTTGTTGTTGCAACCAATTGAAAATCGCTGGCCATTGCCAACTTGTGCCATCTATCACCGCTTTGCTGTGCTCTGGCAGCACGCGCGGAATGTTCTCCCAAAAACCACCACCGGTAATATGGCATAGCGCGTGTACCGGTTGCTGTTTGATCAGGCTCAGTAAGTTTTTCACATAAATGCGGGTTGGCTCCAGTAAATGATCTGCAATGGATTTTCCTTCCAACTCACTGTCAGGAGACTGGCCGCTTACTTCCAGAATTTTTCGAATTAACGAAAAACCATTGGAGTGTGGGCCGGAAGAGGCCAGGGCAATCAGTTGATCACCGGCTTGCACCTTACTACCATCAATCAGTTCAGATTTTTCAACCACGCCAACGCAAAAGCCGGCAATGTCGTAATCATCACCATGGTACATGCCTGGCATTTCTGCTGTTTCTCCGCCTACCAGAGCACAACCTGATTGAGCACAACCATCGGCAATGCCTTCAACCACAGTCGCTGCGGTATTTACATCCAGTTTGCCAGTGGCGTAGTAATCCAGGAAAAACAGCGGTTCGGCACCTTGCACAATCAGATCATTGACGCACATTGCAACCAGGTCAATGCCGACGCCTTGATGGCGCTTTAAATCCATCGCCAACCGTAATTTGGTGCCGACACCATCGGTACCTGATACCAACACCGGCTCTTTATAGCCTGCCGGGATTTGGCACAGGGCACCGAAACCACCTAAGCCACCCATGACTTCAGGGCGATGAGTGCGTTTGACGGCACCCTTAATACGATCGACCAGAGCGTTACCAGCATCAATATCGACACCGGCATCTTTGTAACTTAAGGATGGATTTTGGTTGCTCACGGCATTCCTCAATTGGACAAGGGCTGAAAATGGTCGCTATTTTACCTGCATAATCCCTGTGACAAAAGCATTACTGGGTAGCATTTGATATTGCCAGCTCTACATAGCTGGCAATACTGATACTGTCGTCTTGCATGATTTTATGGTAAACGATTGATGCAAAAGGAAATTCCTTATCCAGGTAGGTCAGGCAAAGGTAAGGTGCATCCTGGCTGCTTTTATCGTGAAACCACTCGCCTCCCAACTCTCGGCGAAAGACTTCGCCAGTGTAAGCACCCAGGATGGTACACAAAGTAAACAGCAGGTCCTGAGCATGGGCCTGTTTTTTCTGTCGCTGATGGAGGTTTGAAATCAAAGTGTCCAGTTGCAGCAGGCTGGACCTGGTAAAGTCCAGTTCAAGCTGGAACTCTTCTTTGGCATAATTGACGGCATCGTCGGCTGACTGAACCATCAGGTCCCTGAGCTGTTGATCGTGCATAGATTCTCCTTGGTTTGTTCGGATTGATGAGCGCTTAGCAGGCATTGCCGCAATAGTTTGCTGCCGGGACCCAGTTGTTCTTCGTATGGGCTTAATAAAGCCATCGGGGCTAATTTTTCACCACCGCTGGCAAGTTGCACTACTTTAAGGCTGCCGTCTTGTAAGCCGGTTTGTACGGTGTAATCCGGTAGCCAGCAAAAGCCAAGCCCCAACTGCAAGATTTCGATGGCCTCGTAAAAGTTATCGACGGTCCAGCGTTGCTCGGACTTCAACCAGCCGCCTTGTTCTTGCGGCTTTTGAGCGGTATCGCGAATGACAATTTGCAGTTGTTGGCTCAGCTCTGCCAACTCGAGCTTACTATGGCCGGCCAGGGGATGCTGACTACCAACTACAGGAATAAAGCGGGTCACATACAAGGGTTCACCAAGGTGGCCTTTGGGTATCAGGCCGGTGATTACCAGATCGGCACGTTTGTCACGGATGATCTCGGCTGTACCTGTGAGCACGGCATCAATGATTTGCACCCGGCTGCCTCGGCTTTGGGGATAAAACTGCAGTAGGGCCTGATAAAGATACTGCTTGGGGTACGCCAGCTCAACGGCAATACGGATTTCCGGCTCCCAGCCTTTGTCTATGGTGTCGGCCAGCCGTTCCAGATCTTCGATTTGCTGGGTCACCATGCGCGATCGGCGTAGCATCACTTCACCAGCTTCAGTTAAAAAGGCTTTGCGGCCTTTTACTTCCAATAATTCCACTCCAAGCATGCTTTGTAATTTAGCGACGGCATGATTTAGCGAGGATTGACTTTTGTTCAAGAGGGTAGCAGCTTGTGCATAGCCACCGGCGTCAACAACGGCTTGTAAGATGCGCCATTGTTCGATGGTAGTTTTTGGACGATATGGCATGGAAGAGTCACTCTCCTGTAGGCGTTAGCAGTTAACGCTCAGCAACAATCACGGCACGAAGTGGTGCCGGGTAGCCTTCTATCGTTTTACTATGGTCATTTGGGTCGAGAAAATCAATTAAACTTTCATTTTCCATCCAGGACGTGGCGCGCTGTTCAGTCAGGCTGGTTACACTGCTATCCACCTGCCGTGGATTTTTAAAGCCTAATCGCTTAAGCCAATGACAAAGAGCTGCACTGCTTGGGATAAACCAGACGTTACGCATTTTAGCGTAGCGATCACCTGGCACCAGTACCGTCTGCTCATCGCCTTCAACCACCAGTGTTTCCAGCACCAGTTCCCCCCCTGGGCGCAGTTGCATTTTTAATTGGTTTAAAAAATCCAGTGGTGAGCGACGATGGTAGAGTACCCCCATAGAAAACACGGTATCAAAGGCTTGCAGCTCAGGCAGTTCGTCACAGCCTATGGGCAGCAGATGCACCTTAGGATCTGGATAGAAGTGTTTAATGGCTTCAAATTGACTGTAAAAAAGTTGCGAAGGATCGATGCCAACTACAAAGGCGGCATTTGCTTCGCGCATACGCCACAGATGATAGCCACTGCCACAGCCGACATCCAGCACAAAGCGATTTTCCAACGGCTGAATATGGGGAAGCAGGCGTTGCCATTTCCAGTCTGAACGCCATTCTGTGTCAATGTGGATGCCATGAATTGCGAAAGGCCCTTTACGCCATGGCATTAATTGACGAAGTAAGTGCTCAATGCGTTTGCGTTGGCCATCATCAATCGCATCAGGCAAGCCGAGAGTGATAGTATCTCCAAGCTCTATTTTAGAAACTTTGGTTGCTGGCAGCTGTGCCAGTACTTTTTGCCAGCGATGAAAGTCGCCATGCAAAGCCTCTTTTTGCCAATGCGCCAGTTGTGCTGGCAATGTTTGCAGCCAATGTGCCAGGCGATTGCCAGCGATTTGCTGGTAAAAAGGAGTAAACAAATCGGTCATCGGTGCCTCAGGGCTGTTTAAAAGCAATCATGGAGCAGAAATTAAAACACTGGAACCAGACGGTACTCTCAGTAAAGCCTACCTGCTCTAATCGTTGTTGGTGTGCGGCGATGCTATCGGGTTGCATTACATTTTCCAGCGCGGTGCGCTTTTGGCTGATCTCAAGCTCGCTGTAGCCATTAGCTCGTTTAAAGTCGTGATGCAAGTCCACCAACAATTGATTGCTGCGGCTATGAGCGCTGATGATTTTTTCCGATAAGACTAAAATGCCGCCCGGCTTGAGCGCTTGATACACTTTTTTCAATAAAGGGCTTCGGTCTTGCTTAGCGAGGAACTGCAAGGTGAAATTAATGACTACCATGGCTGCGTTTTCGAACGCGACTTCACGAATATCGCCTTCGAGCACAGTAACGGGTACTTCAGAGCGGAAGGCTTCGAGGTGCCGCTGACAACGCTGTACCATGGCTGGGCTGTTATCGACGGCAATAATTTTACAACCAGCAGCACTGATATTGCGCCGCATTGCTAAGCTGGCAGCTCCAAGCGAGCAGCCTAAATCGTAAAAGTGGCTGTTGGCTTGCTGATAACGGCTGGCTAGCTGCCCAATGGTTTGAATAATGCTTTGATAGCCAGGGACTGAACGTTGGATCATATCCGGAAAAACGTCGGCTACCTGATCGTCAAAGCGGAAATCCTGAATGTGCGCCAATGGTTCGGCATAAATATGATCTTTGTGCATAGAAAAAAGGGATAAACACGCATGGGCTAAGTGTATCCGATTTTGTGACGGAACACGATGAGCTTGTGGTGTTCCCCTTGTTTTACTGGGCAACCAGCCGTTTGGTGGCCTCGCGACGTCGGACATAATCGATAAGACCAACAATGAGTAGCGCCAGGCTTTGATACAAAGGAACCATGGCCAGAATCAACACAGCGCGTTCACCTTCAGCCTGATTGGTCACCAGGCCGGCATAGGGCAGTAACGCCAGTAGATGAACAAGGAGTGCAGCCAGCGGAAACAACTTTTTCAGCGAATACTTACAATGCAAAAAAACACTAATACCGGCGGCCACTACTGCGGGAAGTACCAACCAGAAGGAGAGTAGTGGTAGTGTATGCAGCCCGGCTGTCAGGCTAAGTACCAGCCAACAATGCAGCGCCAGCAACGCCAGGGTGGTGATTAAAAGTTTCATGACGAAGGGCTCTCTTTGGGTTTACTCGTGCCAAGCCAGCTTACTTGATACAAATCATGGCGTCGATCTTTTAAATTGGTGACGGAGCCTTCATTGCGGATTTGGGTTAAACGGTCCAAATCCAGATCGGAAAACATCAGCATTTCCGTGTTCGGCGTGGTTTCCGACATCACGGCATCGTGTGGGAAGGCAAAGTCTGATGGGGAGAAAACCGCCGACTGTGCATACTGTACATCCAGATTATCGACAGATGGTAGGTTGCCGCAACTGCCGCAAATGACCACATAACACTCATCTTCAATGGCCCTGGCCTGGGCGCAGTGCCGTACTCGCAAGTAGCCATTTTTGGTGTCGGTCCAAAAAGGTACAAAGAGTACATCCATGTCTTGTTCAGCCAGCAAGCGGCTAAGCTCTGGAAATTCGACATCGTAGCAAATCAGAATACCAACACGGCCGGCATCGGTCTGAAACACCTGCAAAGTATCTCCACCCTGAATGACCCAGTCGCGCCGCTCGTGGGGTGTAATATGGATTTTGCTTTGCATGTCAACGGTGCCATCACGGCGGCA
Organism: Alkalimonas sp. NCh-2; assembly: GCF_039631345.1. NCBI lineage: Bacteria > Pseudomonadati > Pseudomonadota > Gammaproteobacteria > Alkalimonas > Alkalimonas sp. NCh-2. The sequence goes on along the minus strand of NZ_JBDIUV010000003.1, from coordinate 407,754 downwards.
TAAATAACTGACATTGAATAAGTCATCTCCCAGCAATAAAGGCATAGAGCCAGTAATGATGTTGATGTTGTAGCTAACCGCCATATTGGACATTTCCTGGCGAAAACGCTCAGTAAAGCCAGCCAGAAAGCGAATAGCTTCCGTTTGGTTGGATTTGTTGTCACAGAGGCCCATTAAGGGGGCATTAAAAAACTCCGGGAAAAGGGCGAAATCACTTTTATAATCAGACAGAGCATCAACAAAGTACTCCACTTGTTGCAGCACTTCATCGACTGAGCGGGCCTGACGCATTTGCCATTGCACGGCACCTACCCGAATCTGGGTTTTACGGCTCTCTATCAGGCGGCCAGGCGGTTCGTAGAAGATATTGTTCCATTCCAGCAAGGTGGCGTAGCCTTGCGATTTTTCATCTTCAGGCAGGTACTTTTTCAGTAAACGCTTTAGTTGAAAATCATTGGACAGCTGAAAGGTGAGAATAGGATCGTAAATTTCCCGACGTTTTACGGCCTCCAGATAGTCGGCAGCCGACATCTCATCAACGTATTGGTGAAAGTTTGGGATCCGTCCTCCGGCTAAAATGGCTCGCAGGTTCTGCTGGCGGCACAGCTCTTTTCGAACTTCGTAAAGGCGGCGGCCTAAGCGATAGCCGCGGTAATCCGGGTCTATCAGTACATCCAGGCCGTAGAGGGCATCACCATGAGGGTTATTCAGAATGGTCATGCGCTGGCTGATCAGTTCATCGTAGGTGTGTGGGTTACTGAAACGGTCGTAATCCACCTGTAACGAGAGGGCAACGCCAACAATGTCATCGTGATCTATCACGCAGACCTGGCCATCCGGAAAATCCTGGATTAGTTTCTCAATGGTATGTCTGGGCCAGGCACCACCGAGATCGGTATAGATCCGGTCCATTAGGCGCTTTAATTGTGGGTAATCGCTGACTTCGAGGTTGCGGATTTTAATATGCAGTTCTTCTTGCACCTGTGAGCTCTCCCTTAGGTTGAGGCAACTATGTACGATGGACGCTAGGGCCGGCAATTGTGCTGCAGGTCAGTTGTTGCAGCGTCAGAGGTTGACTCTGGTCCTGCTCAAAACACTGCATGATATCAGCCAAAGGTACGCGAAGACCGGTGACACCGCAAGCCTGGTTCCGCCCTTTTGCTTTGCCGGAATACAGTGCCAAATCGGCCAGTTGCAATGCTTTTTCCCAGTTCAGTTTTTCTTCCGGAATGTTGTCAAATGGCAGGGTAATAAAGCCAGCCGTAGCGGTGACCACTATGGATTGCCCATTGACCAAAAATGGTTTTTCGGCCAGCAGATACAAGGTGCGCTCGACCAGGGTGCTTAAATCTTTTGGCTTGATTCGGTGCAAATAAAGTAAAAACTCTTCACCGCCCCAGCGAATGGCCTGATCATGTTGTCGTAGCGATTGGCTAAGACGTTTTGCAACCTCTATCAGGATATCATCGCCAGCAGCATGACCGTGTTGGTCGTTGATCTGTTTAAAGTGATCGATATCCAGCAGGATCAATGCATCACGCTCTTGACCATGATGGCGGTGTTCTTTGTGTTGCCAGCGCTTGGCCATGCGTTGCTGGAATGAACGCCGGTTAAACAAGCCTGTGAGGGGATCGCGTAACGATTGAAATTCAAGTTGCTTGTTGGCTTCTTTCAGCCTGCGATTGGTATGCCGGACCTTTCGATACAATTGCCACATCAGGACCCCAGCCAGAGCTGTGGCAAAAGCAGCCAGTAAAATCAACCGGTTTTGCAGTTGCTTGTTCTCTATGGTGCGTTCCTGCAACGCATTGGTTTGTTCCAGCCGTTGTATACGGTGCGCCTGCTCGCGGGCCAGAAAGCGCTGTTGCATTTCACTGAGTATTCTATGACGGTCGCTTTGAAACAGTTCATTGCTCAGATCGCGTTGCTCGCGCAAAATTGCGGCTTCTTCAAGATGGTAGCCCGCATGTTGCAGTGCATTGGCAAACTCGCCTAAAAAGCGCTCCAGATCACTGCGTCTGGCATGTTCACGAAAGTAGTTAATGCTTTCGCGCATTTGTGTCAAACCTTGCTCAGTCCTGCCTTGTTGTACGTCAATATAAGCCAGGTTCAATAAAACCAACTGGTAGGTGTTCTCGTCGTCCAACGCCTTGGCCAGTTTTTTAGCCTGGTGCAATGGCTCTATTGCAGCATCATACTGATGCAACAGGATATAGGATGCACCTATGTTGTTCAGGCTGAGCAGGATAATATCTTGCCGGTCGATAATTTCTGCTTGCACAATGGCTTGATGATGGGTGAGGGCAGACGCTTCATGGTTACCCTGTTCTCCTTCAATATATCCTTTGAGTAGCAGATAGTCGGCCAAAAACTCCGTGGAAGCTATCTGGTCGGCATAGCTTAGTGCTTGCTGCATCAGTTCTTCAGCCAGCTCCCAGTTTTTCATATCGGCATGCAGGCGGGTTAACTGTCCCAACAAAAAGGTAGAGCGAAGCAGAGTACGATCATCATTCGTCTCCTGAACGGCTTCAAGCGCCCGGTACAAATGCTCACTGGCCAGTTCAAAATGATTATCCTGCATGTAGATTCGCCCCAGCAGGTTGTTGGCGTAATAGCGGACCCTGGGTTGTTGCGCATGGGCAAGGTAAGGCTCCAGCTCGACTATGATCCGATAAGCCTCATTCAGACGTTGCTGAACAAAACATACTTCTACCTTTGTTGCCAGTGCTTCGACCATGCTATCGGTGCTGCCGTGTATCCTGGCGTAAGTCAGTAAACGCTCTAATGCCGGCTCAACCTGCTCCGTTTGACCTGTGTGCAGGTAGTGCAGTGTGAAGCTGGCGTAGAGGCGGGTTAATGAATCCGTGGCGGTTTGATCATTGACCTGAGCATGCAATGCATCCAACTGCAGATAGGCCTCTTCGGGTGAGGTATAAAGCAGCATAAGATAAGTATCAATGCCTTGTTCTAGCCAATCTGTGGTCTGTTCTTGAGCCGACAGGACGCATACAAGCAGCAGGGACATCAGCCATGCTTTGATAGGCAATGAGCCGCAACGAAATAGCGAGGTTAGGGCTGTTCTAGGCAAAGGTGCTCTCATGCTCGTACAAAGGCACTTCAAATGTAGCAAGGTTTGATTGGAAAACCAACAGCTTCATTTTATTTCAGTTTTGTGTTTTGAGTTTGCTCTTTCAGCAGCCCATGTTAGGACTACTCATCTATTCACACCTGGCAATTGCATTGTCGCAGCGAGCCGGCATACTAAGCGATAACACTTTGATGTAAGGATATCCATCGGTATGCGCTCTTGGTTTCGTCTTGGTCCGGCAACGCTGGTTGCTGCGGCCTTTATTGGCCCTGGAACAGTGGTAACGGCATCGCTGGCTGGTGCGAATTTCGGTTATGCTTTGCTTTGGGCACTGTTTTTTTCTGTACTGGCTACGATGATTTTGCAGGAAATGGCTGCCCGGCTTGGTATTGTGACAGGACAAGGGCTGGGCGAAAACCTGCGTTTGCTGGTAGCACAGCCCGTGCTACGATTCGTGTTATTTGTGCTAGTCATTGCTGCCATTGTGATTGGTAACAGTGCCTATCAAGGTGGCAACATTAGCGGTGCCAGTTTAGGGGCCGATGCCATCTGGGGAAATACCCGCTTCATCTCGGCGATTCGCCAGTACAGTGGCCTGAATCCATGGGCTCTGATGATTGGTATTGTTGCTGCAGCCGTTCTATGGCGTGGCAATTACCGGTTGATAGAACGTTGTCTGATTGCTTTGGTGCTGCTAATGAGCCTGGCTTTTATCAGCACCATGTTTTTAACCCGTCCTGATTATGCAGCCATGCTGCGTGGTGTATTTATACCAACAATTCCGAGTGGGGCCACGCTCACCGTGATAGCACTGATTGGTACGACTGTCGTGCCTTACTCGCTGTTTCTGCATGCAGCCAGTGCAGCCAGCAAATGGCAGAATACGGCAGATAAAGCACTGGCATTGCAAGCATCAAGTGCGGATTTGCGTACGTCCATCCCGTTAGGAGGGCTAATTTCGGTCGCTGTGGTATCGACGGCTGCGACGGCATACTTTGGGCATGGTTTGGCGATAGAAAATGCCGGGGATTTGGCTGTGTCGCTGGAGCCCCTGTTTGGCCGCTCAGCCACCTACCTGATGGCACTTGGTTTGTTAGCCGCCGGGCTGTCATCGGCGGTGACGGCTCCGCTAGCTGCTGCCTTTGCGCTTAAAGGGATACTCCAGCTTTCGAACGTTCAGTTCAAAGCCACCTGGCTTGGTATCATCGGCATTGGTGTGCTGGTTTCTTCGCTGGGTTTAAGGCCAGTGTCGGTGATCTGGTTTGCTCAGGTTGCCAATGGTATTTTGTTGCCGGTGTTGGTTTTCATCCTGTTGCTGGCAGCGAACTCTTCTATACTGGGTAAGTACCGCAATGGTTTGCGTCAGAATGTACTTGCATCTGTTGTTTTGGTTTCAACTTTGGTGTTGAGCGGGCGCAGTTTGTGGGTTGCTTTTAGTGGCTAGAGACCACAAATCGTAAGGAGACTTTGTAGTGTCAGGTCATTGCCGATTATTGCTTCTTATCATGGGATTTAGCCTGGGGTCTATGCCTGTGCTCTTTGCTGCACCCAAGGTGCTTTTTGTATCCCCTTCCCATGCCGGAGATCCTTTTTTTCAGTATGTAGAGCAATATGCTCGCATTGCATCTGAAGATCTGGGGCTGGAACTCGAGGTGATTTACGGTGATGGGAATCGTTTATTGCAATTACAACAGTTGGAGTCTTACCTTAAACAGCAGCAGCCCCATTACATAGTGGTTCAGCCATACTCTGGTGGAGCCAAGGCTTTGATGGACTTGCTGGCAGGCTATCCTCAATTGAAGGTTATCACCTTTGAGCGAATTTTGCTGGCGTCGGAGGAGATGAGCATTGGTGTTCCCGGTCAGCATTATTCAAACTGGATTGCTGAAATATATTTTGACAATGCCCGTGCCAGTTTGGCCCTGAGCAAAGCTCTGTTAGAGGCTTGCCGTTCACAAGCCAAAGCGGGGCGACATGATGTGATTGGATTGAATGGGGCTCATGGTTTCGAGTCTGAAGAGCGCGGACGCATGATTGTTGAGTTAAGCCGGCATGACCCGGATTATCGTTTTCAGCAATTGGTCTACTCACAATGGCAGCGTGATCTTGCAGCCAGACAAAGCCAGCAATTGCTAAGGCGTTATCCGAAAACCAGTGTGATCTGGGCTGCATCTGATTGGATAGCGCTTGGGGTTCTGGACATGCTAAATGAGCAGGCCACAGAGTCAGCCTCGTACTGCATCGGCGGTTTTGACTGGTTGCCGGAAGGCATTGCAGCCATTCAAAATGGTCAATTGAGTGCCAGTGTCGGAGGGCATTACATGATGGGAGCCTGGGCAATGGTGGCGGTTTATGATCATTGGCAAGGTGCCCTGCCAGCAGGTAAGTTAGCTGGTAGCCCCGCTTTCGCTCTAGAGGTGATATCCAGTGACAATGTGCAGCAATACCTCCCTTTACTGCAACCTGACTATTGGCAAAACTTTGATTTTCGAAGCTTAACTTTTCGGCATCAGCCGGAACAAAGCCACTACGCTTTTCAGCTTTTAGCAAAATAAATGACAGGTGATAGCCAATGAACTGGATCCACTGGGTGGGGATGATCCCTGCTATTATTTTTCCGGCAGCAACCATGATACAAATTATCCATTTGTTGCGGGTTAAAAACGCTGCCGGGGTGTCCGCTCTTAGTTGGAGTGCCTTTGCTGTAGGCAATCTGGCACTCTATGTGTACACTGAAAAATACTTGGAATGGCAGGCTTTGCTTGGGTTGCTGGGTACTGCTTTATTGCAGCTCTATTTAATCGTTTTGATCCTATATTATCAGCGCCAGGCTACCCAAACCGAGGTTTAAGTCTGCTCGTCAGGTTCTTGCACGCCCCAGCCATCGTATTTGCCGGCGAACTTTTTTGCTAAAGTTTCCAGCTCAGTTTCAAAGGCTGTGACAGCTTCGTAGCAAAGAGGGAGCAACTGGCTTATCTTCAGCTCCCACTGACTTGCGGCATCTAATGCCAGTTGCAAACTGGCCTCAGGGAACTGCAGGCTAAGGGCGGTCTGGGCCGCTTCTGCCTTGTCCTGTCGTTTAAAAAACACGTAAAAATCTAGTTCGGTTGCTTGATGTAACACAAAGCCTGACTCAACAAGCAGTTGCAACATATCGCCATTGGCATCGTCTGGAAATTGCATAATGGATGGTTCCTGATAGTTTCTGTTGCAGAGTATATCAGTTTCATTCGCGCTAGGCTTGAAGGAACTGGCATGGTAGGATCTTTGTAGAAAACTCAGGAGAAGAAATGGTATGAAATTTAGCTACCCGGTGCTGTTGCTGGCTCTGTTGTGTTGTAGCGCTCCGCTCTCTGCGTATACCTCGCAGTCTGAGAGCCTGGAAGTGATTATGAAAACCTTTTCATTTCAATACCGACAAGCAGTTGAAGCAGAATCAGCTGCACAACGGCTAGAATATGTACAGCAGATGCAGCAGGGCATGGTTGCTGCGAAACAAGCCCCAATGCGTGATGATCTGGCTGAAAAATTTGTCGAAGGCTTTAAAAAAGTGGCAGCAAAGCTGGATGCTATTGAACAGGCCATCCTGGCTGGTGAGCTGGCGCAGGCTGAGCAGCAGTTGCTACAAATTGACCAGTTGCGTATTGAGTACCATCGTTTGCGCAAACGCAGTTTCTGGCAATGGTTGTTTGGCAATCGTTAAGCGCGCGGGTGTCAACCAGATAATCGATGGGTTCAATTGAGAATGCGGATGCTGACACCTTTTTTACGTGCCAAGTTTGATGTGGTGGCCTTTGATTTGGATGGGACTCTGGTTGATAGTCCGTTGAATTTAGCCGCCATTCGTCAGGAACTGGGTTGGCAAGACGGCTGTGATTTATTGCAGTCACTGGCGATGTTGCCGGATGATGCCAGCCGGCAACATGCTGCTGAGGTTATTTATCGGCATGAGATGCAAGCAGCAGAAAACTCTACATTATTCCCAGGCGTGCTGGATTGCTTGCTGCAGTTACAGCAGAGTGGCATCGCTACGGCCATACTGACCCGTAATATGCGTGCAGCAACTGAGTTGATGATTGATAAGCTTGGTATTCCAATCTCGCTGGTGTTGACGCGGGAAGATTGCGCGGCAAAGCCGGATCCTGAGGGGTTGCAACGCATTGCTACTCATTATCAGGCCGCCATGCATCGCCTGTTGTATGTCGGAGACTTTCACTTTGATTTGTCTACAGCAGCCAATGCTGGCGCTCAATCTTGCCTGTTACTTAACGCGAGTAATCAGCAGTACGCTGTGAATGCGGACTGGGTGATGCAGGATTATGCGCAATTGAGCAGAGCTTTACGCTAACTGCATCAAGCAGCCTTAATCGGTATTGCTTGCTGTTAGTGTGCAATTGTTTTGAAGCAGGTGAGGTAACAACACCGGCTCCAGGCTCTTGAGAACTTGCACCGGCAAGGCCGAGGTAAAGCGCAACTGTTCAGACTGAGCTCCGGCCGCGTATGCGGTTAAGGTGCCGAAATAATCTGGTCCCAGATAAAACACAAAGGTTGCAGTGCGGTTTAGGCTGCGCTGATCTAAGCGGTTACCCCGGCTATCAACTGTAGTGATTCTGTTATCGCCCGTACCTGTTTTTCCGCCGCTGATACCAAGCTGCTGATACATACCCTGCAAGCGTCGTGCAGTCCCGTCCCGCACAACTTCACTTAATACCCAGCGCAGTGTGGCTGCAACTTCTGGTTCCATAACCCGGCTACCCTGATTGGTAGCTTGCTCCCAACGGGTGTGGTAAGGCGTATTCTCACCCAGGGTGGCGGCTCGCAGCACCTGACTGGGATAACGCAGACCATCATTCATAATAATGGCCATTAATTCGGCCAAGGCAGCCGGCCTGTCGCCAGAGCTGCCCAAAGCGGTAGCCAGCGAGGGAACCAGATAATCAAAAGGGTAACCAAGTTGCTGCCAGCGGTAATGCAGATCCCAGAAGGCTTCTACTTCCAGCATGATACTGATGCGATTATCGCGGGCGCTGCGATGACGGGTGCGAAACAGCCATTGATACACTTCTTGTCGCTCAGCTTTGCTCGTTGCCAGCAGTTCCGCCCAGCTCAGATCAGGTCTTTCTAGCAACTGCCCTACCAGCCAAAGCTCCAAAGGGTGGAGCCGGGCATGGTACGCTTGATCCGGTAAGCTAAGCTTGCGTGCGGCAAAGCTTTGATACCAGCGTTGCAATTGTTGGCTACTTACACCGCCTGCGGACTCTCTTTCCAAAAAGCGTGTCAGTTGCTCGGGGCTGGCATCCGGATACAACCATAAATAAATGGCCGCCATGCGATCCGGGCGTTGACGGGCCGTTTGCAATAACATCTCCAAGCGTTGTTCTGATGATTTCTGGCGATGCTTGCGCCAGAATTGCTGCAGGTAACTGGCTCCTTCACGCTCGGCAAAGCTACTGAGGTAAGCTGCCCGACGGGTGTCGTCATCGCTTTCAAGCAGTCGGTCACCCTGAGTGTCTTTATGGTAAGTGCTGTAATTAATGATATCGCGCAATAAACGGACAAATGGCAGATTGATGGATTCTCTGGTTGCTTCCAGTATGGTTGGATTTCGGCTGTTGTCTTCAGCCATAAAGTTGCCAAAGCTGTGCAATCCTCCTCCGGTAAAAAAGCTTTCTGCCGGGTTGGCGCTGTAGCGACGTTGCAGGGACAGTTGCAGTAAATCGGTCAGCTCCATGTCAGGTTTCAGCAGTAATTGATCGATCACCCAACGACTGATGTGGTCCTGTGGTGCTATGGTTAACAGCTGCAGTTCCTGTACCGCTTCACCAGCGTAGCGTTGATACAGCTCGGCAATAATTTCCAGGTAAGTAACCAATACCCGCAGTTTGGCGGTAGATCCCAATTCCAGTTTACTCTGACTGTTTAAATCAAAAGCTGTGGCAGAAGTGTCTGTCTGGGCCCGCAACTGATAACCGTTTTCCTGGCGTTGAAACAGCACGAAGCTGTATTCGATGTGTGCACTGTCTTGGGCGGATAGTAACCTGTGTCCAATCAGGCCATGTTGAGCCGCTACGGCTGGATCTCTTAGCTGTTGCAGGAAGTAGCCTATTTGTTGTTGTAAAGAGAGGGACACGCTACTTTCTACCCGTAAATCGAGCCTGTCGGTATCGTATGGATGCAACTGGAGCATAGGTGACAGTTGCTGGCGCAGCAGTTGGCTGGCTTTAGCATCGTGATTTTGTTGCAGTGGCAGCCAGCCCTTAGGAGTAAATTCTAGTGGTGTTGTCAGAGCCAATTGCACCAGCTCGGGTGGCAGATAATGATCAGAACCAAGGAGTTGCAGATACAGATGAACAAGCTGTTCGAGCTGAGCCCGACCTTGCACTAAGTAAAAAGATGGGCGGCGTTGCGCAATCATCAATGCCAGCACTTGTTTTAGTGCGAGAGCGGTTTCCTGATTGATATCCAGCTCTGTGAGCAACTGATTGTTGTGCTGATAGTCAGCACCAAACCAGGCCCAAAGGCCATCCGGCAAGCCATGCACCTCGCCAAAGCCAGGCGCAGCAGCCAGTGGGACGGTATTGATGTAATGCAGCAGCAACTGCTGACGGTGAGTTTCGGTAGACGGTGATATCTGATAGGCACGAACACTGGCCGAGAGCATCTGTCGGAATTTTTCGCTCATGTTGCTGGTACGGCCTGATGCGGAATGGCGGTATTTTTCCAGTTGAGTAGCCAAAGTGCTACCACCACCTGCAGCAGCATCATTGTTACCCAACCATTGCTGGGCCTGGCTCAGTGCCGCCGCTCCTAATCGCGGCCATTCTATTGCTGGGTTATGATAAGTTGATTGCGCTGATAAGATGCTCTTATTTTCGATAAAAGCCAGTAACTGCGGCAAAATCGGTGCCATCTGCTGCATAGAGTCAAACTGACGTTGCGGATAATCAAAGCGGTAAATCGTCGTCAGCTGGCAATCCTGCATATGCAAACCCGTTTGTTGTTTTTCCTGGTAAGGCGGATAGAAACCAAACCGGGTATAACGCATCAAACTGGGGGAGAACTCACTTTGCTCTGTGATCATAAAACCATGTGCAGCCAGTGAGCGTTGCCACTCCGGAGCAAGGCTGTAGCCTCGCTGTTGATTGTAAGGGCCATCAGCAGGGTAGCGAATGGCCGTGGAACCGGTTTTTATCACCTTGCTTTCCAGTTGCTGCGCATAACGATGCAGGAAATGCGCCTGATAAAAGCTGGTTTGCACCTCCTGCCATAGTAGTACTGCAAGCAGGACAATAGTCACTGGCAATAACCAGGGCCACCAGCGGCGAGTGGCACGAACTGAGAGAGTAGAGCGAGCCTCAGCCGGACCACCGAAATCTTTGCGCTTTAGCAGGGGGGCTGAACCAAACTTAGGCTCTATCCGCGGCGACATAACGTTTCTCTGCCATCAGGTTAATTTTCAGCACCCAACTGGCGGGCTCTTTGTTGGCGCTCCGGATCGCTTTTTAACTGCCAATGAGCCAGGTTCTGTTCAATTAATTGGCACAAGGCATCAATATGCTCCGGGTTATCATTCAAGGCAGGAATGTATTGGTAGTGTTCACCTCCGGCATGCAGAAAGTATTCCTTGTTTTCTTCACCAATTTCTTCAATGGTTTCCAGGCAATCAGCAGAAAAACCGGGACAAAAAACCTGAACATGTTTCACGCCCTGTGCTGGCAGGCTTTTTAAAGTCTCGTCGGTGTATGGCTTTAGCCACTCTTCCCGCCCAAAGCGTGATTGAAAGCAAGTCAGGTAATCTGCATCGGTAAGGCCTAATTGCTCGGCAATTAACCGTGATGTTTTATAGCATTCGCAGTGATAGGGATCGCCATTTAGCAGATAGCGCTTTGGTATGCCATGGTAGGAAAACAGCAGTTTTTCCGGGCGGCCATGTTGTTGCCAGAACGACTTGATCTGTTGAGCAGCCGCAGCGATGTAAGGTTGAAAGTCATGGTAATGACTGATAAAACGAAAATCCGGTAACCAACGACGTTGTGTAAAATCGCGGGCAATGGCATCAAAGGTGGACGCACTGGTAGAGCCTGAATACTGCGGGTAGAGTGGCAACACCACCAGCTTCCTTACCCCCTTGTCAAACAGATCGTTCAGCACACTTTGCATGCTGGGATTACCGTAACGCATGGCAAAGGCAACCTCCAGGTTCTGATGTCCTTGTGCGAACAACTGGTTACGAATCGCTGTGCACTGCCGCTCTGTGTGGAACAGTAATGGTGAGCCTTGCTCAGTAAAAACAGTGGCATAGGCTTTCGCTGAACGCCGGGGGCGTATACGTAAGATCACTCCATGCAGTATGAGCCACCAGAGCAGCCGTGGTACTTCAACCACTCTCGGATCTGATAAAAACTCAGCAAGGTAACGCCTGAGTGCTTTCGGGGTAGGGGCATCGGGTGTGCCCAGGTTGGTTAGCAGGACGCCTACTTTATCTTGTTGTTGGTGTTGGAAGTTTTGGCTGTTGGTATAGCGCATTGGGTTTTCTGCCTAAAAGTCGTAAGGGTTGGCTGGTCAGTACGCAGAGAATCACGATTCAGATGTCTGTTCAGGTCCGTTTCATTTGCAGGAGTACTACTCCCAGATGATTGGACTGCCTTTAGTTCCTCAGTATACGCAGTCCATTGAGGGAATGCCAAACCTGCTGCATGGAGTTGCTTGAAAACTGTACAAAAAGCGCAGCTTGCATCTATTATTTCCTGCAGGGACATGATGATAAACGAATAAAACTATGATCCAACTTGATATAGGGTTGATTTTACTATGAAATGACAGGGTGCGTACGACAGATCCTGCCAGCAGGACGAATGGTCAGCTGTTTGTACACGAATCCGTTTCACATGTATTCAGGGTCTATGGCTTACTCAGGGACTTTAATGCCATTGGGAGCTCTGATACTGGTGCAGCATGATTAAATATTTTTTCCTCATTAGTTTATTCTTTCTCAGTGTCGACTGCCATGCTGTCCAGGTGATAGCACACCCGTCCGTCGAGTTGCAGCAGCTAAGCCCGGCACAGCTTCGGGCACTATTCAGTATGCGACAAACTCAGTGGCCGGACGGCACGGCTGTGCGTGTTTATGTGCTAAGCAATGATCACTTGGTGCATCAGAATTTTTGCAAGCAGCAACTGCGAATGTTTCCTTATCAGTTGGATAATATCTGGAATCGCTTAAGCTTTTCAGGGATTGGTACCAGGCCACAGTTGGTGAGTTCAGAGGCTGAGTTGGTACAGATGATTCAACAGACACCAGGCAGCATAGGCTACCGATCGATCAGTGCAGATGAAACAGGGGTTCGTATCATTGAAATACTTTAATCCACTCCGCCAGGCTGTTGCTTCCTTTCAGCCACTTCTGTATGGCTTTATTGCCGCATTGTTTGGTGGCATGGCCTTTTCAGGTCAGGCACAGGAATGGCAATGGCATGGCTTTATGGCGCAAGGCATGATCCAGGCGGATAAAAGTAATTTTATTAATCGAAGTGGTGATCCCTCGTTTGCATTAACCGAAGTAGGGCTGAATGCATCGTTGCAGTTACAACCAAGTTTCCGCCTGGCCGGTCAAGTGGTGTATTTGGATGGTGGTAACCGATATCCGGATGGCTTAAAGCTGGATTATCTGTTTGTAGACTGGTCACTGATGAGCCAACTGGATTGGCAAATCAATGCTTATGCCGGTCGTTTTAAGAACCAGCACTGGCTGTATTCAAGTACTCGCGATGTGCCGTTAACCCGGCCAAGTATCGTATTGCCGCAATCGGTGTATTTTGATGCGTTTCGGGATATTGCGGTTAGCAGTGATGGTGTCGCACTAAAAGCTCGTGTGAACTCGGCCGTTGGGCACTGGGAGCTTAACTGGAGTTTGGGTGCCACGCCCTTGTCTGATAAGCAGACTTCATTATTGCTTGGCGAGTCAGTGCTTGGGAAATCACAGCAAAAATATGTGCATCAGGCCAGTATGTTTTGGCAACCTGAGCTTAGTAACTGGACCTTGGGTATTTCTTTACTGGATTCTGAGTTCAGCTTTCGTCGGGCCGAAGGTGATGATTTTTGGGATGCTGACTTTGTGGTGCAACGCGTTATGTTTAATGCACAATATCAGCAGGAGCGCTGGCAACTGGTATCTGAGATTTTTCAGGAGCGGATGGATACGCGAGGCTTTTTTTCGCCGGCATTTGAGGTGCAACAGTTTGGCCAGGGAGGCTATCTTCAGGGGAGCTATCAGCTAAACTCAAAGCTACGCTTTAATGCAACTATGGATTATTTTGTGGCAAATAAAGATGATCGCCAAGGGCGGCAACTGGCCGAGGCTAGTCAGGGGATGGTCCCTGAACACTTTGGCTATCAGCATAGTTTTATGCTGGCTGCCAGCAGAGAGCTGGCACCACGTGTCCGATTGCAGTTGGAGCATCACTGGGTTCATGGAACGGGACGGTTAGCTCCGGTTATTGTACCGGAGCTGGATAAAAACCGACAGCCATACTGGCAACTTTGGGCCGTACAGCTCATGTACTGGTTTTAACAGATGCGTCGTTTTATTAGTTTGCCATGGAAACTGCTGCTGGTGATGTTGCTGGTGCTTTTTATTATGGCATCTGCTTTAACCAGTTTTTCATTAATGCGGGTGCAGGATGAATTCTATCAGCAACAACAGCACAAGCGTGTGCTTGGTGAGCAGCAGTTTCGTCAGTACAACCAACTGATTGAGAATCAGTTAAGGATCTGGGTAGAGTCTTTTGCCGAGATTAGCCTGGTGTCGCAGCAGGATTCTGGCCTGGCTGATTTTAAGCGGGCGCTGGCGCAGCAAATTGAAACCTTACATCTGCATTTAAATGTTGATAATGTTTGGTTGTACTCTAATGCCGATGTGGTGCTGTATCAAAGCACAGCAGTGATTCCTGCCGCCATTGATGATTTGGTAGAGCAAGCCTTTGTCCGGCAAGAGCCTCAAAGCAAAATTCTATGCGAACAGTATTGTGTAAAATCACTGGTATTTCCACTGTTGCTGGACGATGACAATATTGCCGTGATTGCGATGACCACCACCTTGGTGGATATTCTATTTTATCTGAACCGCTCTTTGCAGGCCGAGGTTGCTATCGTCAGTCATCAGCGTAGTAGCACGGCCCGGCCGTCTGATATTCAGCTATTATCCAGTTCCAATACTTCGCTGCTCAGTGATTTGTATGGTGAGCTGCCGCAGTTGCTGGATGTGGATCGTATCAGCAGCCAGGGGTTGCGCTTGCGCGCGGGCAATCGTCATTATTTTGCTCAAATGCAACTGCTGGATGATCGGCATGAGCGTCAGTTTCACTTAATTTTGATCGAAGACATTACCAGTTATGCGAAGGCAAATCAGCGCTATCAGCTACGTATTATTTTAATTGCTCTGCTGGCGTTTGTTTTACTGGCTTTATTGACCTATGCAATTACCAAGCGACTGAGTGCACGATTAATGACCCTGGCTGCTCGTTTGCCTCTGTTAGCCAATCGTGAGTTCAGTCGTTTCCGGGCAGCCAGTGAACGTAAAACGGCTTTTTTTAGTGATGAAGTGGATAATCTCAATGAGGCGACATTAAAACTAAGCTGGCAACTGGAAGCTTTAAATGAACAGGTAGAGTTGCATACGCAAGAGCTGGAAAATATTGCGATGTATGATTTACTAACCGGTTTGCCCAACCGCAATATGCTGCAATATCAGTTAAAAAAGGCACTGGCAGCTCTGGATGAAGCGCCTGGCCTGGTTGGCTTGCTATTTATGGACCTGGACCAGTTTAAAAAAGTCAATGACAGCCGGGGACATAAGCTGGGCGACCAATTGCTTATTGAAGCCGCGACCCGCTTACGGGCCTGCATTCATAGCTCCGATACGGTTTGCCGTTTTGGTGGTGATGAGTTTGTCATTATTTTATCAAAAATGGCTGATGAAGAGGAAACCGCACGAGTGGCTCAGGCTGTGTTGCAGGTCTTCAGTCAGCCCATGACTGTACTGGGTGAAGATTTTCTGATTGGCACCAGTATTGGTATCAGCTGCACCGCCGATAGTGCGACGCCGACTGAGGATTTAATCCGTCAGGCTGATTTGGCCATGTACCAGGCAAAAGCAAAAGGTGGCAATAGTTGGCATCATTACACCGCAGAAATGTATCGTGCTTTTGCCTATCGGCTGCAACTGGAAAATGAAGTAAGGGGAGCGCTGGAGCGGCAAGAGTTCAGCTTGAGTTTACAGCCTCAAATTAACGTTGCCAGTGGCAAACTGTATGGGTTTGAAGCCTTATTACGGTGGCAACACCCCGAGCGGGGGATGGTACCGCCAGATGATTTTATTGGGGTTATTGAGAACTCGCATTTAATGGTGCCTTTGGGCTATTGGGTGATGGAACGTTGCTTTGTGATTGCCCGGCAACTGGTCGAACGGGGGTATCACAACTTAAAAATTGCCATTAATTTGTCTGCTGATCAGTTAGCCGATCCGGGGTTATCCGACTTTCTGCAGCAACAGTTGAGCAAGTATCAGCTTGCCGCCAGTAATTTTGAGCTGGAATTGACCGAAAGTACGCTGGTAAAAAATGTTGCTGAAACCCTGGCTAGCATGCATGCATTGAAAAGCATGGGGTTTGGTTTTGCGATTGATGACTTTGGAACCGGTTATTCATCCTTGAGTTATTTGAAACAGATGCCGGTTGATACCATTAAAATTGATAAAAGCTTTTTGTTC
This sequence comes from Alkalimonas sp. NCh-2, assembly GCF_039631345.1. Classification (NCBI taxonomy): domain Bacteria; kingdom Pseudomonadati; phylum Pseudomonadota; class Gammaproteobacteria; genus Alkalimonas; species Alkalimonas sp. NCh-2. The sequence continues at coordinate 391,900 of NZ_JBDIUV010000003.1, read as the reverse complement.
GGCATGCTGGATAACCATGCCGACTTCCAGATTATTACCTCAACCATAGCGATGGTGCATAAGCTGGATTTGAAAGTGGTTGCTGAGGGTGTCGAAAGCAGTGCGCAGCTTAGGGTGCTGCGCCAGCATCATTGCGATTATGCCCAGGGCTTTTACTTTTCCAAAGCTGTGCCTGAAAAAGAGTTGCTTCACTTTTTACAAGACAAGTTCCGAGACGGTTACTGGCTTGGCAGTGTCCGGGACGACGATTCGGGCGCATAGAGCTTAATCGAGGATGAAGACCTGTAGCTAACTGGCCTTCATCACCACTTGCTCAAGCGACCATAAGCCTCTGTTATGAGAGGCGCTAAAATCAAGATCTGGTCCGGCAGGGACGATTTGGGTTGGATTAATCATCGGGTGACTGATGTAGTAATGCCGTTTAATATGGGACCAGTTCACCGTATCGGCAATACCGGGCAATTGATACAAAGAGCGCAGGTAATTGCTCAGCACCGGGTAGTCTGCGATACGGCGCTGGTTGCATTTGAAATGCCCAACATAGACCGCATCAAATCGGATCAGGGTGGTAAACAAACGCCAGTCTGCTTCTGTCAGATAATCACCGGTTAAAAAGCGTTGTTCACTTAATAACTGCTCTGCTTTATCCAGGGCTTTAAACAAGGCAGTGAACGCTTCCTGATACGCTGTTTGTGTTGTGGCAAAACCTGCTTTGTAGACCCCGTTGTTGATGTCGTGATAAACCCACTCATTGACTTTATCGATGCTGGCTTGCAGTGCTCGTGGATAAAAATCAAGCTGATTACCGGTTTGATGATTGAAAGCATTGTTGAAAATTCGCAGAATATCGGCCGATTCGTTATTGATCAGGCTGCCTTTGGTTTTGTCCCATAACACCGGCACTGTAACCCGACCGCTGTAATCTGGCTTGGCTTTGGTGTACAGCTGATGCAAATAGCTGGCTGCATATAATGGTTCCTTGTCTCCGTTGTCACCAGCAAACTCCCAGCCATGTTGCAGCATAATAGGGGATACCACAGTCACATCGATCAGAGATTGTAGCGATTTCAATTGACGAAAAATTAAAGTCCGGTGTGCCCAGGGACAAGCCAGCGAGACATACAGTTGGTAACGACTGGCATTGGCTTGCTGTGATGGCGTTATGTTACTTCGAAAACTGGCATCCTGACGTTGAAATTTACCGGCACTCTTTTTGGTATCGTACCAGTCATCCTGCCATTTGCCTTCAACTAACAATCCCATAATGTACTCCTTAATCTATCGATAGAGGGACTGTAGCAGAGTGAAAAACGAATAATAACTGCTAAAATTAGCTTCAATCATTCTGTTTTTTTGATCTTTTGAGCATCAATGCCAAAGGTTGCGCCAGCGGCCAAGTTGTAAGCCGCGCTGAAGCCATTGATGAGCAGCACGACTGGCTGGCTCTTTTGTGGTTAGCCAGCAAACAAACGTAGAGCTGAACAAAGCGGACAGGAAAATCTCTTGTTCAATCCGGGTCATGTTCTGTGCTTTCAGATCGGCCAGCTCACGCAGCCATTGCACTGTACGACTGATCCGCAGTAATGCCGCTGCCTGCAAATGAACATGACCAGGCTCCAGTTTGTAATAGAGCATCTGCCTGGTAACCTGACGGTGTGCAGCCAGGGCATTGAGCCACTGCATGATGGCGGTTTGTAATTTTTCCTGAGGGGTACAATGTTCAAAGTCAGGCCTGTGTTGGCAGGCCAGCATGGCTTGGTCGGCCAGATCAAACCATGCATCCACCAAATCATCTTTCTGCTTGAAATGATGCTGTATATCCAGCAGGGTAATATTCAGAGCCTGGGCGATATCACGAAGTCGTAAAGCCTCCCAGCTGCTTTGTTCTGCCAGTTGCATGGCTTGTTGCAAGATAGCCTGATAGGGATCATTCATGCTTGATTACCTGTGAGTATTTCGCATTTGAAACAATATTTTGCTATAAGTATGGCACAGTTAAACGGGACGGCAGCTTTGTATGGTGCAGGCTGAATGGATCTTATTGGCGTTAAGCCCGGTTTTTCTGACACTGGTCGCTTTGGAGTGTTGGTATGGGCTGCGCTTACGGTTAGATTGGTATCAATGGCGGGATACACTTGCCAATGCTGCCCTGGCGCTGATGCACCAGGCGGCTGAATTATTAACCTTGCTGTTGCTGCTGCCATTTTACTGGTGGCTGTTTCAATACCGGTTACTGGATATTCCGCTCAATGCCTGGACCTTGCTGCTGGCTTTTTTGATGCAAGACTTTCTGTATTACTGGTTTCATCGTGCTTCGCATCACATTCGCTGGTTTTGGGCATCACATATTGTGCATCACAGTTCCAGGCACTTAAATTTCAGTACCGCTTTTCGCCAAAGTCTGATGTATCCGGTATCAGGTATGTGGCTGTTTTGGTTGCCAATGATGTTGCTGGGTTTTTCTCCCTGGCTGGTACTTGCTGTAGTGGCGCTCAATCTGGCATTTCAGTTTTTTGTGCATACACAAGCGGTACAAAAACTGGGCTGGTTGGAGTGGGTGTTGAACACTCCATCCCATCATCGGGTGCATCATGCCAGCAACTCCAGATACATCGATAAGAACTTTGGCGGAGTTTTGATTCTATGGGACAAGCTGTTTGGTACTTTTGCTGCCGAAAGCAGCGAAGAGGCTTGTCGCTATGGCATTACCACAGATTTTCAATCCTACAATCCGCTGATTATTACTTTTGATGAATGGCGCTTGCTGTGGTTGGATTGGCGTCAGGCCAAAGGTTGGCGTCGAAAACTGGCGGTCTTGGTTGCAGCTCCGGCTAAAGCTGTGCCGTCGCAGGCTCAAGCAGAAGCTAATGCATCGGATAAAAAGCAAGCTATCAAAGTGGAGTGATTTAAGGAAAAGAGGTTGATGCAAGAGGAAATTTTCTAAATTTCCACTAAGCTTGAAGTAGTTACACAAATTGCAGAGGTGTTTTATGAAATGTTTCTTGCTTGTAGTGTTTTCTACTGTTTTTTTCTTAGTGGGTTGCGAACCTCAGGTACAACCACCCAGCCTCACAGATGACACCGAACCGCTGGAGATCAGTCAGGCTTCCCAGGAACCGCAAAGTACCCCGCTGCAGGAATGCCGGCTTACCATGGGGTTCGATGCTTGGGAGCCATACCAATACATTGGTGTTGGTAATGTTGTCACCGGTCTGGATGTTGAGATTGTGCATGCCATTGCTGAGACCATGGGCTGCTCGGTAACAAAGCAGCAAGCCACCTGGGTTGAATTATTAAATGCTTTACGTAATGGGGAGGTTGATTTTGTCCTGGGTGCTTCCATGACCGAGGACCGCCAGCAGTATGCTCATTTTTCTGATCCTTACCGTGAAGAGCGCTTTATCCTCTACGTACGGCGTTACGAAGGCAATCTGCCGTACCAGACCATCACCGAGTTCGTTGAAGCGGGTCATAAGCTGGGGATAGTCAATGAGTACTTTTATGGTGACGAAATTACCAGCCTTTATACCAATGATAGTTACCACAACCAGTTTGTCGGCGCTATTATCAGCGAAATGAATATGGCCCGCTTAATTGATGAAGAAATAGATGGCTTTTTAGAAGACAGTTTTGTTGGTGCATCCATATTGCGGCGTAAAGGTCTGGATCAGTTCATCGAGCCGCATGGCATCAGCCTTGGCAGCTCTGAAGTCTATGTGATGTTCAGCAAAGAGTCGGTCGACGAAGCAACAGTCCAGGCTTTTAATCAGGGGCTGGCAGAGATTAAGGCCAGTGGACGGTATCAAAAAATTATTGAGAAATATGATCATTAGCCGGATTGTTGGAAAGTAAGGTTTTGCACTTCAACAAGCATTAGCAGAAAACTTTCCGCAACACTTGCTGAGTGAAGGCTGTTTTAAGATAGAAGCCTCTGGGTAAAGCCTTGATTGGTTGCCCGGAGGTGCCATAAGCTGAGGTGAGTGCCCTGCTATTAGCTGCTTTGGGCCTGAGTTGCAGGACCTGGCCATGTGTCCCCCGGATCTGATCGATTCCCCCCAACGTAATCAGGTCCATCAACTCTTCCCAATCCTGTTGTAATAACTGCATTTCACGCGCATCCGGCCGCCATAAAAAGCCGGTGCCAATGACGCGCTCGGCTACCGGAATACTGCGCTCAGCAAGCAATGGCAGCCAAAGCACATGACTTAGCTTTTGGCAAACCCAGGAGTCTTGCCAACGCTGCTGTGTAAGCCCGGTAAGAGGAGCCACACAAACATAGGTACTTTCTAATGGTTTTCCGTGTTGATCGATGGGCAGGGTCTTTAATTCAATGCCTAAATGAGGGAAGTCCGGCTCAGCTTTGGAAGCCGAGCTTGCACCTAAAGCCTGCTCTATAAGCTGGCCAGCCCAGCCCTTATCTTTTTTTAAGTTGGCCGGAACAGCAGCTCCCAGTTGCCTGGCTAGCTGACCAAGGGTTAAACCGGCCAGAGCCTGGCAGCGTTGCATAAGTTCATTCGTTGTTTTTGGTGGATTCATGGACACTAAAGGTAAGTCTGTCGATGAATGCAGCATAACACGAAGCAATTTTGGCCGTTGCGTAAAAAGTCAGCGATCTGTGTTATGCACAGATAATAGTGACTTCCGTCTCTTAGGTGAATCTGTAATTGCATGATATATATTGTTATTTTTGGACTTTCTCGGTAGGTTACGTCATCTGATAGAAGTTGTTCGTGGATTAAACCATGGTTTTTCACAGTGTTATGCACAGATACTGTGAAGAAGTGCACATTTCATCTTGTCAGCTGCACTTTCTGTGGGTAACTTTGTTGTGACGCGGCAAGAAAATAGAGATTGCCGTCTTTCAGACTTTGTGAAAGAATCTTTGGTATAGCTGCTGTAAATAAGCTCGAGGTTTATGTGATTGATGCCGAAGGTTTTCGGGCCAATGTCGGCATAGTGATCTGCAATCACCAGGGACAGGTGTTTTGGGCAAGACGATACGGACAGCACTCGTGGCAATACCCGCAAGGGGGCATTGATCAAGGGGAAACCCCTGAACAAGCCATGTACCGTGAGCTGAATGAGGAAGTAGGTTTAAAGGCAGAGGATGTTGAAATTCTAGCGGTAACTAAGCATTGGCTTCGTTATCGGCTGCCAAAACGACTGATTCGGCGAGACAGTAACCCTGTCTGCATTGGGCAAAAGCAAAAGTGGTTTTTATTGCGATTAACCTGCCCTGACGGCGATGTAGACCTGGCAAAAACCACGCACCCAGAGTTTGATGGCTGGCGCTGGGTGAGTTACTGGTATCCTGTACGCCAGGTTGTTGCTTTCAAACGCGATGTGTACCGTAAAGTTATGAAAGAGTTTGCCCCGATCGCTTTGCCGTTTCCCCGTAAAACAGGAAAACAAAAAGGGTAACTCGGATGGATAAACCATGGTCATGCTTAGCCAGTTAAGACGCATTGTTCAGGATGTGGCACAAGAGCCTGTTCTGAGCAGGGCGTTGTCGGGGCTGGTTGCGGATGTGAAGCAAGCACTCAAAACGGAGTGCTGCTCGGTTTATCTTGCGAATTACGATCAACAACATTTTATGCTGATGGCAACCGATGGTCTTAACCCTGATGCGGTTGGGAAGGTTGCCATTGGTTTTTCAGAAGGACTGATTGGTTGGGTTGGACAAAGAGAAGAACCCATTAATCTGGCTGCTGCACAGCAACATCCCCGCTTTAAAGTGACTCCTGAAGTCAGTGAGGATCGCTTTTCTGCTTTTTTAGGCTGTCCTATTATTCATCACCGCAAAGTTTTGGGGGTTTTAACCATCCAACAAGGCACGGAGCGTGTTTTTAGCGAGGATGAAGAGTCTTTTCTGGTGACACTGGGCGCACAGCTAGCCGCTGTGCTCGCCAATGCAGAGCTCCGTGAACTTGCCAGCAGTGGCACTGGCTCGAAAAGCCGTTCCAGCCAGTTGAATGGTCTGCCAGGTGCACCCGGCATTGCCATAGGTGAAGCCTTTGTGTTGCAGCCTGCCTGTGACTTTAATGCAGTTTCCTTGCAGCGTTCGGAGGAGCCAGATAAAGAGCTATCGCGTTTTTATCGGGCGGTAAAAATAACTAAAGCCGAGTTTAAGCGTTTATCTGAGCGCATGGCAGATCATCTGCCAACCGATGCTCTGGCCATTTTTGATGTGTACCAGCAGTTGCTGGATGCTGCCAGTCTCGGCAATGAAATTGAGCAGCAAATTGCCGAAGGATGGTGTGCTAAAAGTGCCCTCAAGCGGGTGGTGGAGAAGTTTGCCCGCCAGTTTGAGGATATGGAAGACGCCTACTTCAAAGAGAGGGCAACCGATATTCGTGACCTGGGTGAGCGTGTGCTTATTCATTTGCTCGATACCGAAAAGCGACAATTCAAGCTGCCCGAAAAAGTAGTACTGGTTGCTGAAAATGTCACGGCATCTATGTTGGCAGAAGTTCCCAGAGCGCAGCTGGTTGCTGTTATTTCGCTTTGTGGCTCAGTGAACTCGCATGCAGCTATTATGGCCAGAGCTTTGGGTATTCCTGCCGTCATGGGGGTAGAGGGTTTATCCCTGATGCAATGGCAAGGGCTTCGTTTGATTGTGGATGGTTACCAGGGGCAAATTTTATTGGATCCCGCTGAAGCCATTTATGCAGAATACCAACAGCTTATCAGTGAAGATGCCGAATTATCAGCGCATTACCAGGCTGAAGTTGACCTGGCTGCTCAGTCCCTGTGTGGTCATCGCTTTTCTTTGATGATCAATGCCGGCCTTGCTGTCGACCCAGATCAAAGCAACAGCGATGTGAGCGATGGCGTTGGCCTATATCGGACAGAGTTTCCGTTTATCGTCCGCAATCAGTTCCCAACAGAGCAGGAGCAAGTCGAGCTGTACCAAGGGATGTTGAATGCTTACCCAGGGAAGCCGGTGATCATGCGAACTCTGGATGTGGGTGGCGACAAGCCTTTGCCTTATTTTGCTATCAATGAGGAAAACCCGTTTTTAGGTTGGCGCGGCATCCGTTTGACCCTCGATCATCCTGAGATTTTTTTGGTGCAAATCCGCGCTATGTTAAAAGCCAGTATTCAATCCAATAATTTGCACATTTTGTTGCCAATGATCTCCGACTTGTCGGAGATAGATGAGTCCATACGTCTGATTAGGCAAGCTTGCTTTGAAGTGGGCGACGAACTGGCCCTGGAATTGGCCAAGCCCAAAGTCGGTGTGATGATAGAAGTGCCTTCCATCATGTATCAGTTGACCGAGTTAGCCGCTAAGGTTGATTTTTGCTCGGTGGGTACCAATGATTTAACCCAGTATCTGTTGGCGGTGGATCGGAACAATGCCCGGGTGGCCAGTTTATACGATGCCATGCATCCCGCTGTGCTTCGTGCGCTTTACCAGATGGGACAGCAGTTGCAGGCATTGCAGTTACCTACCAGCATTTGTGGTGAGCTGGCGGGTGAACCTGCCGGTGTGTTGCTGTTGGCCGCGATGGGATACGATTCCTTCAGTATGAACAGCAGTCAGTTGGCAAAAATTAAATGGTTGTTAAGGCGGGTAAGCCTGAAAGAACTACAGACTGTGTTGCGAGATGCACTCGATAGCGAGTCGCCCAAAGAAGTCAGAAATAAAGTACACCGCTTCCTCGAGCAGAAATCATTAACTGCTCAGCTGCGTTCCTAAGCTGCGACCTTGTGTTGAAACTGGTAGACTAGGCTTAACTTTTTTAATGGGACACACTCCTTGCTCAGTATCATTATTATTTCTGCCCTGATGGGGGCTATCGTCGGTTTGTTGGCCGGCTTGTTAGGCATCGGTGGCGGTTTGATTGTCGTACCAGTGTTGTTGGTACTGTTGCCTGCCTTTGGTATCGTTGCCCCTGAGCATGCCATGTTGGTGGCGATTGCCACTTCGCTTGGCTCTATTGTGATTACTGCTACTTCATCCATCCGGGCCCATCATAAGTGGGGGAATGTACCCTGGCCTTTAGCCAGCCGTATTATGCTCGGCTCTGCAGTTGGTGCCTGGTGTGTTGGTTATCTTGCGCATTTGGTCGATGGTGTTGTGTTGCAACGGATTTTCGCAGTAGCGGTTACTTTAATTGCATTGCGGATGCTGGCTTCACGCTCCGTGATTGGCAAACGGGCTTTACCCGGCAACTCTGCTGTTATTGGCGCATCCGGTGTTTTGGGAGGCCTGGCCAGTTTGCTTGGTATTGGTGGCGGGGCTTTGTTTGTACCAGTACTTAATTATTATTCGGTTGATATGAAGCGAGCCATTGGCTGTGCTGCCGCCAGTGGGGTAGCCATCGCACTTTTTGGCACTCTGGGCTATGTTATTGCTGGCTGGCAGCAGTATCAACTGAGCGATGGATTCCTTGGCTTTATCTATTTACCAGCGATGTTTGGTATTATCCTGACATCTATTTTCACGGCTCCTGTCGGAGCCCGTTTAACACAGCAGCTACCAGTGATGAAAATAAAACGCTTTTTTGGTGTTTTTCTGATGCTGGTTGCGCTTCGCATGTTTTTCGCTTAAGCAGGATTTAACAGAGCTCATGTCACAGACTTTTCTGAATTACCCAAGTATCGATCCCGTTGCTATCAGTATTGGCCCAGTGGCCGTTCATTGGTATGGTTTGATGTATCTGGTGGCTTTTTTGATTGCCTGGTGGCTGGCAAACCGTCAGGCCAGGGCACCCGCCTCTGGCTGGGACAAACAGCAGGTGAGTGATCTGCTGTTTTATGGTTTTTTGGGGGTTATCTTAGGCGGCCGCATCGGTTATGTGCTGTTTTATCAATTTGATAGTTTTTTGGCCGATCCATTGTATCTGGTAAAAATATGGACTGGTGGTATGTCGTTTCATGGTGGTTTACTGGGCGTGTTGGTTGCCATGGCTTTGTTTGCCCGCAAGTACCGCAAGGACTATCTGGCACTTGGGGATTTTGTTGCCCCGTTAATCCCGCTGGGATTAGCCGCTGGTCGCATCGGTAATTTTATTAATGCCGAGCTCTGGGGACGGGTGACCGATGTTCCCTGGGGCATGGTATTTCCTGGTGCGGGTCCACTGCCGCGGCATCCATCGCAGTTGTACCATGTCGCTCTGGAAGGGATTCTGCTGTTTGTGATCATCCTGTTGGTACGTCACTTTAAGCCAGCCAGAGGCACTCTGGGAGGCGTCTTTTTGTTAGGTTATGGCGTGGCCCGCTTTATTGTCGAGTTTTTCCGTGAGCCAGATGCACATTTAGGTGTTTTGTCACTTGGGATGACCATGGGGCAGTGGCTCTGTCTGCCAATGATACTGGCTGGGCTTGGACTTATTATCTACAGCCAGACACACAAAAACGCAGCAGCGAGGACGGCATGAAAAACTATTTAACACTGTGTCAGCGTATCCTGGACGAAGGACGCTGGGTATACAATGAGCGCACTGGTAAGCGATGCCTGACGGTGATTAACGCCGATCTGGAATACGATGTTGGCAACAATGAGTTCCCGTTGATTACAACCCGGAAAAGTTACTGGAAAGCAGCCGTTGCGGAGCTGCTGGGCTACCTACGCGGTTACAGCAATGCGGCTGATTTCAGAGCCCTTGGTACCAAAACCTGGGATGCCAATGCCAATGATAATGCTGCCTGGCTGGCGAACCCTCATCGCAAAGGCGTTGATGATATGGGGCGGGTTTATGGTGTTCAGGGCCGGGCGTGGGCCGGGCCTGAGGGGCAGGTGATCGATCAGTTAAAAAAAGTGGTGGATGATTTACGCCAAGGCAAGGACGACCGTGGCGAAATCATTACTTTTTACAATCCGGGGGAATTTGACCGTGGCTGTTTGCGTCCATGCATGCATACTCATACTTTCTCCTTACTGGAAGATACCCTCTATTTGACCAGTTATCAGCGCTCCTGCGATGTACCTTTGGGACTGAACTTTAATCAGGTACAGGTATTTGCCTTTCTTGCTCTGATGGCGCAAATTTGTGGTGTGAAGCCGGGTAAGGCGTATCATAAAATTGTCAATGCACATATCTATGAAGACCAACTAACTTTGATGCGGGATGTGCAGTTAAAACGGGATCCTTATCCGGCACCCAAGCTTATTATCAACCCAAAAATCCAATCGTTGCAGGATCTGGAAACCTGGGTAAGCATGGACGATTTTCGGGTTGAAGGCTATCAGCATCATCCTGCGATCCAGTATCCTTTCTCGGTTTAGTGCTTGCTGCAAGCTTGGCACTGTTTTTGTATTGCTTCTGCCAGTAAAGGATCATTCCAGAGGCCGTACCGTGAAAATTTGGCTACTTCTAACACTGGCGCTTACGCTGACTGCATGCAGTCAGTCTCCTGCAAGGCAACAAAGTGCCGATACTGCGGCAAAACCACGCCTTGATCCTGTGCTGTTTTATACGGAGCGGTTGGCAGAGCAGTTGCTTAGGGACTTACCTGCACTGCCACATGGTAGCATGACCGCCGTTACCTTTACCGACAGCGCAACCCTGCAACCGGATGCCACCAATGTACGGATGCGCCATTTAGGCTTGCAGCTGCAGGAAAGTATGCTGACAGTGGCCAGCCAGCTTGGCTATCAGGTCACTGAGTTTCGGGCCGGCCAGAGCCTGCAGTTGCATAGCCAACATGATAGTTTGCTAACCAGGCAACTAGCCAGCCTGGCAACAGAACAAAACATCCGCTACATCATTGCCGGAACCCTGTCACAACATGAAGATTTTACTATAGTTAATGCACGACTGGTCGATACAAAGACGAACCGGGTAGTGGCAGCTGCTGCCGATCAAATCCCAACTGCGGTATTAGGATCTGCCAAGCAGGTACAACTACGTCAGCAAATGATTTACCGGTCGTCTCATTAATTCGAAAGCGAGGGTACTATGCGCAGCGGTATTATGCACAAAGGAATCATGGGGCTGGCTATCAGCTTATTGCTAACAAGCTGTGCATCGCAGCAAAAGTGGCAGGATTACCGCGACCGCTCCTTGCAAGTGGCGCCGGCAACAGCTCCGGCACAGTCTGCGGCGGATGCCAGTTATTACCAGAGCCTGGTTAGCCAACAAGCGAGCTACAGCAGCAATCGTCGGGCTGAAGCTCGGCTAGAGCAGCGTTACCAGGGGGAGCAGCGTCGCTCGCTGAATCATTATGTCCAAGGCATGATGCATGATCTGATTGCAGTGATGAGCCCGTCTATTGCTGATTCGGTCTTTGCCGTGACCAGTTTCGTCTATCTTGATGGAGCCTATGACGATACCGATCTGCTTGGCAATCAACTGGCTGAAAGCTTTATGCATGAAGTGCATCAGTTTGGTTTGGAGCAGATAGACTTTAAAACCACCGACTTTATTCGGGTCACCCCACAAGGCGACTTTGTTTTTAGTCGTGATTTTCTGGAGCTGCGTGAAGAGCAGCCCATTGAGTATGTGCTTGGTGGAACTTTAGTCCGGCATCAATCCGGTGTTATGGTGAATGCGCGTTTGGTCGGTATTGACTCAAAGCGGGTACTGGCTTCGGCTCAGGGGTTTATTCCTCAAGCTGTGATCGCCGGCTTGCAGCCTTCTGAACGCCAACAGCGGGTGATCCTGCAGCAGGGGGCTGAATGATGCGGGGTTTGATTTGCTTAGTGCCGCTGATACTTGCCGCTTGCAGTAACTTATCATTTTGTGGGGCTTCCCATTGTCAGACTATCGACCCAGAGCCGGTAACGTTGCCAGAGCCAACTCCCTGGTACAGGGTGCCGGCAACGGCTGAACAAAGTGAACCAGCCAGCTACCAGATGCCATACTGGGCTCAGAGTCAAAAACGATTGCAACATTACGCGGACCAACTGGCGTATCAACTGGCTCAGGCCGATGCGGTCAAAGGGCAGCGATTGGCTATCAGCAGCTTTGTCGAGCTGGATGAAACCCTAAGCCAAAGCACACCGCTTGGCAACCAGCTGTCGGAATTGCTCCGTACTTTGTTGCCACAGCATGGGGTTACTGTCGTAGAGCACAAGCTAACCAGTCGCCTGTGGGTTGGCCCGCACGGTGATTTTGCTTTATCCCGGGATGCCCGCTTACTGGCAAAACAGCTGGAGATGGATGCAATTCTAACCGGGACCCTGGTGACCACTGAGCGTGGTATGGAAATTCAGGCCAGGGTGGTACAGCTGGACACTCAGTCTATCAGCAGCAGCGCCACGGGCTTTATTCCTCATCTGGTTTTAAACCAAATTCGGCCTTAAGCCTGCTTGGACTCAAGCTGATTGCTGCGCTTTAGCCAGTGCCTGAATTTTCCCAACAATGGCACGCAAGCCATTACCACGGGTAGGGCTGATATGGCGCTCTAAATCCAATGCTTTAAAATAGTTATCAATGTCAAAAGCCAGAATGTTGGCAGGAGTTTGGTTGTGATAAGCAGCCAATACAATCGCCAGCAAGCCATTGACAATGACTGCATCGCTGTCGGCCTGAAATTGCAAGACACCATCTTTGCACTGGCTTAATAACCAAACTTTGCTTTGGCAGCCAGGGACCAACAAGGCATCGGTCTTGTAGTGTTCGTCCAGTGCAGGAATGCTTTTTCCCAGATCAATGATGTACTGATAGCGTTGCTCCCAGTCATCAAAAAAAGCAATGTCGTCTACGATATCTTGATGGCTTGGTAAGGTCATAAAACACTCTTGTAATAGTTGCATTCAGATTAAAAGAACAGGCCGGCTTCCAATTGGGCTTCTTCGCTCATCATTTCACGTGACCAGGCCGGATCAAACACCAGGTTCACCTGCACTTTTTTCACGTTGGGTACCATACTAACCCGGTGCTCTACGTCGCCAACCAGGACTGGCCCCATACCGCATGCAGGTGCGGTCAGGGTCATATCAATATGAACGCTATGGTCTGATTGCTCTACCTTAACCCGGTAGATCAGCCCCAGTGACAATAAATTGATCGGGATCTCTGGATCGTAAACAGTTTCAAGCGCCTGATAGATCTGACGTTCTTCGATTTTGTCATCTTTGGGTGTGCTGAACTCCAGCTTGAGTGGTTTGCGGCCAATCGCATCGGCATCGGTACCGTCTACCCGGTACATGTTACCGCGCCAGGTGATGGTAAAGTTACCTCCCAGATCCTGGGTAATGGTGACAAACTCTCCCTCGGGGATAAGCTGCTTATCCCCATTGGGAACCCGCCGCACGATGCAATCGCGCTCGGTAGAAACTATTTTTTGTTGCATTCATCCACCTGCAGAGCAAACAGCAGCAGCACAGCAGTGCTGCTTAGCTCACATTAAAGCTTTCGCCGCAACCACATTCTGCGACCACATTCGGATTGTTGAACTTCAACACACCGTTTAAGCCTTCTTTGACGTAATCAATTTCCGTGTTGCGCACCAGCGGCAGCGCATCAGCTGCAATGCAAAACGTCAGCTGTTCACTGACATGCAGCTCAGTATCGCCAGCTGTAGCTTGTGCGACAATATCCAGAACATAGGCATAGCCGGTGCAGCCACTGGTTTTGGTGGATAATCGCACCACATGGCCAGGAGTTTTTGCGACTTTGCTTTCAAAGTGGCGGATAGCGGCATCTGTCAGCTGCACTGCATCGCCACTAACTGTCTTGCTTGGGGTAAAGGTTTCTACCTGCATAATCTATCCTTAAGCGAGCATACGCTGGGTTTTCTTTAATGCGCGGAATAGGGCGTCCACTTCTTCCAAGGTATTGTACACCGAAAATGAGGCTCTGGCGGTGCCGGGTAGGCCCAGACGCTGCATCAGCGGTTGGGCGCAGTGTGAACCAGTGCGAATGGCAATACCTTGTTTATCGAGCAGAAAGCCGACATCTGCCGGGTGACTGCCTTGCAGCACAAAGCTAAAAACACCGATCTTATCGGCAGCGGTACCCACCAGTTGGATGCCTTCAAAGTCGGTTGCCAGCGTTGTTGCGTAAGCCAGCAGGGCGCGCTCGTGTGCCTGGATGGCCGATACATCAAACTGAGTTAACCAATCAATAGCCGCTGCCAGACCAATCACGCCGGCTATGTTGGGGGTACCAGCTTCCAATCGGTTGGGTAACTCGCCCCAGGTCGCGTTGTGGTAAGTTACCTGAGCAATCATTTCCCCACCGGTTTGCCATACCGGCCAGTCTTGCAGCACTTCTGCTTTGCCCCAAAGTACACCAACGCCAGTTGGGCCAAATACTTTATGACCCGAGAAAGCGTAAAAGTCACAGCCTATCTCGCGGACATTGACGCCACCATGCGCAATGCCCTGAGCACCATCGATCAGGACCAGTGCACCATGGGCTTTGGCAAGCCTGGTTAAATCCTGAATGGGATTCACGGTGCCAAGTGCGTTGGAGACATGGGGTAGGGCAACCAGCCTGGTATTGGCTGATAGCAGGGCTGCAAAGGCTTCAGTATCCAAAGCACCATTGTCGTGGATAGGCACTATTTTTAAGCTGGCACCACTACGCAGGCATGCCTGTTGCCAGGTGACCAGATTGGCATGGTGCTCCATTTCCGTCACCAGAACTTCATCACTGGGTTTCAGGCGCTGTGCGATGCCATTGGCTACGATATTGATGGCTTCGGTAGTGCCGCTGGTCCAGATCACCTCGCAGCGATCGTAGGCTTGTATAAAGCTAGCTACTTTATCCCGGCTAAGCTCAAAGCGGCGGGTGGCTTCATCTGCCAACTGGTGAGCACCACGATGCACATTGGCGTTGCACTGGCTGTAATAATCTGTAATGGCCTGTATTACCGCCATGGGCTTTTGGGTGGTGGCAGCGTTGTCCAGATAAACCAGTGGTTTGCCTTCCAGTTGCTGTTGTAAAATTGGAAACTCAGCCCGAATGGCGGCTACATCAAATGGGCGTAGGGCTGCATTCATCGAACTTCCATCTCCTTAAAGCGGGCACGTAACTGTGGTGCCAGCCAATGGGCCAGTTGCTGGTTTGGCATCTGGTTGATTAGCTCCTGAATAAAGCCAAAGTTCAGCATGATCAATGCCTGCGAGCGTGAAATTCCGCGCGAGCGCAAGTAATAAAGGGCTTCTTCTTCAATTTCTGCCACGGTGGCACCATGTGCACACTGCACATCATCGGCATAAATTTCCAATTCGGGCTTGGTATTGATTTGACCACGACGCGATAGCAACAGGTTACGGTTGTTCAACTCTGCCAGTGTTTTTTGAGCATCGCGATGGATATGAATGCGGCCATTGAATACTGCATTGGCTTTATCACCAACAATACCACGTACGTTTTCATTGGTGGTGCCATTGGGCTTGGCATGCTCGATGGTAGTATGTAAATCGAAATGCTCGCCTTCAGCCAGCAAATACACCGCATTCAGCTTAGCATTGGCATGCTCGCCGTTGTGAATCACATCGACATCGGTGCGCGACAACTGACTGCCATAACCGATCAGGGTGCTGTCAAGGCGGGCCTGATCATGCAGGCAGAAATGACAACCGCCAAAGTAGATAGCCTGCTTGGTATGCATAAGCAGGCGGTAATGCTCCAGTTGTGCGTGTTCACCCAAATCAAACTCGGTAAACCCAGTGCTCAGACTGTTGCTCTGTCCCTGGGTTTGTTCAATGATGCTTGCTTTTGCCTTATTGCCAAGCTGAACCAGTACGCGCTGGTGCGATTCATGACCATCGCTGCTATGGCTGATAATGCGGATTGGTTGCTGGATGTGGCAGTCCTGTTCAATGCGAATAAAGAGGATGTTTTGAGCCAATACATCGTTGACCAAACCAAAGAGGTGACGCTTAGGTTTGATTTGAGCGTACAGGCTGGTTGCTGCTACTTGATGCAAGGCATCGGCCTGCTCCAACTGACTTACGTGTAATCCTGCCGGCAGATTAAGTGTGGTCAAATCAGTGCGCAGTTCGCCATCGACAAACAACAGATCCAGGCTATCGATACCATCAATGGTTTCAACCTCTGGTTGGGACTGGCTCTGACCTGTAGCCAAAGCCAAATCTTCGACCGCAGATAAGGAGGTGTATTTCCATTGTTCAGTACGACGGCCAGGCCAGGTTGTATCATTCAGTGCCTGCAGCGCCTGACGGCGAACCGGGCTTAACCAGTCCGAAATGGCTTGCCCCCGGTGCAATACCTGTTGCAGCCATGCACTCATGCCTTGGCCTCCTCGCTGCTATCCAGCCCAAGGAAGGCGTAGCCTTCTTTTTCAATTTGTTTAGCCAGGCTCGCATCGCCGCTTTTTACTACCTTGCCATTGGCTAGGATATGCACAAAATCAGGTTCAATGTAATCGAGCAGGCGTTGGTAGTGGGTGATAACCACAAAGCTACGTTTGCCATCCCGCTGGCTGTTGACACCATTGGCAACCACTTGCAAGGCATCAACATCCAAACCAGAGTCGGATTCATCCAAAATACAGAGGCTGGGTTCAAGCAGAATCATCTGCATGATTTCATTGCGTTTCTTCTCACCGCCAGAAAAACCTTCATTAACACCACGCTTGAGAAAGTCCAGTGGTAACTTAACTTGCTGGCAAGCTGCTTTGGCTTTTTTCAGGAACTCGGCTGCACTCAATGGCTCTTCACCGCGCTGCTGACGCATGGTGTTCACTGACTCTTTCATAAACTCCATATTGCTGACGCCAGGGATCTCTACCGGGTACTGAAACGCCAGAAACAGGCCATGACGGGCACGCTCTTCGATATCGAGCTCCAGCAGGTTTTCACCCTGCAACAACACCTCACCATCCAGTACCTCATAGCCTTCACGACCAGAGAGGACATAGCCCAGGGTACTCTTACCGGCGCCATTTGGCCCCATAATGGCGTGGACTTCACCGGGTTGAATGGTTAGATCCAAGCCGTTAAGAATGTTTTTTTGTTCAACACGAGCGTGCAGGTTTTTAATGGTTAGCATCTATCTATTATCCTACTGAGCCTTCGAGACTGATTTCGAGTAATTTGCCCGCTTCCACGGCGAACTCCATTGGCAATTCTTTAAAGACCTCTTTGCAGAAACCGTTGACGATCATCGACACGGCTTTCTCCGTATCCAGCCCTCGTTGTTTGCACAAAAACAGCTGATCATCGCTCACTTTTGAGGTGGTAGCTTCGTGCTCCACCTTCGCGGTTGGGTTGCGACTTTCAATGTATGGGAAAGTATGTGCACCACAGCGATCGCCAATCAATAGCGAATCACACTCGGTAAAGTTACGGGCTCCATCGGCTTTCGGGCCCATATGCACCAGGCCACGATATGCGTTGTTGCTTTGGCCGGCGCTAATACCTTTCGAGATGATGGTGGATTTGGTGTTCTTCCCCAGGTGGATCATCTTGGTGCCGGTATCTGCCTGCTGATGACCGCGGGTCAGAGCCACCGAGTAAAACTCGCCGACGCTGTTATCGCCTTTAAGAATGCAGCTGGGGTATTTCCAGGTAACAGCCGAGCCGGTTTCCACCTGAGTCCAGGAAATTTTGGCATTCCGATGGCAAAGGCCGCGTTTGGTCACAAAGTTATAAATACCGCCTTTGCCGTCTTCATCGCCTGGGTACCAGTTTTGTACGGTGGAATATTTAATCTGTGCATCATCCATTGCTACCAACTCTACCACTGCTGCATGCAGTTGATTTTCATCGCGCTGAGGTGCTGTGCAGCCCTCCAGGTAGCTGACATAACTGCCTTCATCGGCAATAATGAGCGTGCGCTCGAACTGACCGGTATTTTGCTCGTTAATACGGAAATAGGTCGACAATTCCATGGGGCAGCGCACACCTTTGGGAATGTAGACAAAAGAGCCATCGGTAAAGACTGCACTGTTCAGCGCGGCAAAGTAATTGTCTGAGCGGGGAACCACCGAGCCTAGATACTTTTTAACCAGTTCGGGGTATTCTTTAATAGCTTCAGAAATAGGGCAGAAAATAACGCCCGCTTCTTTTAATTTTTCCCGAAAAGTGGTGACTACCGAGACGGAGTCGAACACCACATCCACGGCCACACCTGCCAGCATCTCCTGTTCGTACAATGGAATGCCCAGCTTTTCATAAACTCGCAGCAGCTCCGGGTCGACTTCGTCCAACGATTTTGGCTTGTCTTTCATGCTCTTGGGCGATGAAAAATAGGAAATAGCCTGATAATCCATTTTGGGATACTTCACATGAGCCCAATCCGGTTCTTCCATCGTCAGCCAATTGTGGTAAGCGCGCAAGCGCCATTCAAGCATCCACTCAGGCTCTTCTTTCATGGCTGAAATACGACGAATCACATCCTCATCCAGGCCCGCGGCAAAGGTTTCTGATTCAATATCAGAGACAAAACCCGCTTCGTATTTGCGGGATAACGCCTCATGGATCTGCTCGGTCATAACTTTGTCTCACTGCTGTCGTTGTTTCGTATCAATGGCATCATTGTTGTTATCGTACTGAATTGCTTGCTCTGCACGCTATTGGGCCATATGCCTGGGGGTATTGTATAATACCCGAGTAAAATGCTCAACTATTAATACGGATTACTTAAGCCAATGGTTCAGAGGATGAACATAGTGCCATATCCTCAGCGGGGCTTGGCTGGCTAGAAGCTTGTTGGGTATTAAGTGGATGCTGGGCCAAAAAAGCAGGGGCATTTTACCTGTCTTAGTGCTTTTTTTATAGCGATATAGGGTTTCAAATGCATCTGAAAATCAATCCTTCCGGTTCGCCGGTATTTTCTGATAGAATTCAGCGCCATTGCCCTATAGTTAAATGGATATAACGGCCCCCTCCTAAGGGGCAGTTGCAGGTTCGATTCCTGCTGGGGCAGCCATTTGGGCTTCCTACCTTTTGGACTCCTTGTTATGCTCCATACCAGAGCGGAACAAACGCATTTGTTATACCGAATCTCAATGTGCCACTGCAAAATGAACGCTATTGCAGAGATTCGGCAGCAGGTACCGCTTTCTTTCAAAGATGGTGGTGGCCCGTCGAGCGAGGATTACAGCCGCAGTGTTGATGATACCCTTTTTCGTCGAAACCAATTACAGTGGTTTGAGCTGTAATTTTATTCTCACGTAAGTAGGTATGTGTCACTGGCCTCACCCAATGTTCTCTTTTTTCAAGATCTGTTGTTTCGAGTAAAATTTCATCATCACGCAGTTCAAAATGGCTATGCAACAATGAAATACCAAATCGCTCCAGACAGTTGTACTTGAGTAATACTTGACGTACTTCTTCCAAACATGCGCTATCACTATCATCGATCGGTCTGACATCGGCAATGTGCGTTAATGCGTTCCATTGCATTGATTCCACAATCACTTGATTCATAAAAGCTCCTAATCTCGCCCCTAATCAGTTAGTCATTCCATGGACGGCGAGTATCAACAGAATGACATCTCTAACAGCTTGCTTTTTTGTTGCTAACTCCTATGTCAACTCATTCTTGCTAGCCGTGCTATAGCACTCGAGCGCCGCGACTCACTATTTCAGGCTAGGGAATGCTTTGTTTGTTAAACAGCTAAGTTGTTTTAGGTCGTGGTGGATGAGGATGCAAGCGTAATCAGGATTGGGTGAATTTTAACTGCCATTAACCGGCGTTTAGTGACGATTGAATACATAGATGCAGTTCATATTGATGATTAAACGTGCAATTTGAGCAGTGCTTCGCTACTATCAATTTACTCACTTGCTTCACGTCAACTGAACATGGACGGTAGAAAACGTAAACGCGGAGTCAGAGCATCCAGAGAAAAGCTGGAAGCTGCTATGTTGGCAAGCGGCTTTGAAACACAAGCCGATTTGGCACAGCAAATCGCATACAATGAAGGCATCACGAAACCACCTCGTGACCTGGTCAGCAAAGTCTTCCGGGAGCAAGCAGTCTCCCCTCATAATTTGGCGCGCATTGCCAAGGCGCTGCAGGTTCCGACCTACACTATTTACCTGTCAAAAGACGACAACCGTTTCTCTGAAGTGCTCTCCGGCCAGAGCGATGAGCCAGAAACATTGCAGGCTAATGTAATGTATTCGCAGTCAGGCCCGTTTGCAGCCAGCCGCGTCATTCCTAAGATCGGTTTCGCCATGCTAGCCTTGGTGATCCTGATGGGGAGTCTGATTTGGTGGCAACAGAGCAGTGCAGATCATGCTTCTTCGCATCCTGCGAGCACCAGGCTCACGTCACCATTGGGTAAGGTGTTGATTGTGGTGCAGGCACCGGCCAATCTCCACGAGTTGGCAGAGCTAATTGCCAGCCAACTATCTGAGCAGAATGCGATTAGAGCCATTGTTCTCAGCAGGCCAGAAGCATATCTGTTGCCGGCAAATGAGGTGATGACCACCTGGCAGGCCCATGGTGTTTTACACCTCACTCAGCACGAAGAGCGCTATTACGATGCCATTTCTGCCACAATGATATCGAATCAGCACAGTCTGATTATCCATCAGAGTTTGTTTCATCACGCCGCCTTTGCAGCTCAAACTGCAGCGATAGGCAATTCGATTGTGCTGCAAAGCCAGCGTTTTATTGCCGGCGAGCCTCTTGCGCCCATTTTGTCAAACTCTGGTGTTGCACTGAACTATTTTTTACAGGGAAAAAATCAGTTATTTATCAGTAATTCAGCTAACAGCTTTTTGCTTGCTGAATCCCATTTGTTGCAGGCTTTGGAGCAGGACACAAGCTTCGCCGCTGCTCATGCAGAGCTATGCCGTCTTTACGTTCGAAGCAGTTGGATCCAGGAAGAAACGGCCTCGCTTGAAAAAGCTGCCACCTACTGCCAATTAGCTGCAGAGCAACGACCAGACTTACTTGAGGTCATCACGGCGCAAGCCGAGCTACTGGCCCGGAGCGGCCGCACCGAACAAGCCTTAGTACTGTTAAACGAGCATGCTAGCTTAACCAGCACCGATGCCGATGCGCTTGCTGTCAAAGCCAGCGTTTATCAGGCCCGTTTTGGTGAGGACGACACGGTTCCTCCAGGGGAGCTAGCCATTGCGTATGCAAAGCAAGCCGTTGATTTAGTCCCCGGGCATTGGTACGCCAACAATATTTTAGGAAGTCTGTATTTTATGCAAGGCAACGCACAGCAGGCTATCGCGCAGTTTGCAAAGGCAAGCATGCAGCACGAAATAATCCTGGCTAATCTGGGCACGCTGCAGCTGTGTTATGGTGAACTGGAACAGGCAGAAGAAACCTATTGGGCCGTCATCAATAACTTTGACAACGACCGGTTGGGTCATGAAAACTTAGGGACTATTTACCAGATGCAAGGCAAGTATGAGCTGGCCATTAAACACAAGCAGCTTGCCATCAATGAGCAACCGGAGGTGGCCATCCATCAG
The DNA here is from genome assembly GCF_039631345.1 of Alkalimonas sp. NCh-2. NCBI lineage: Bacteria > Pseudomonadati > Pseudomonadota > Gammaproteobacteria > Alkalimonas > Alkalimonas sp. NCh-2. The sequence continues at coordinate 370,593 of NZ_JBDIUV010000003.1, read as the reverse complement.
GTTTGGAGCAACTTGGGCGAGCTTTATTTTTTGCTCGGACAGCCCGAGTCAGCAAAGCACTATTACAACCATGCACTGACTTTGATTGAGCGGGATGAGCTGCTGGGGAATCTATCCCGAAGCGACCTGCTGCACAAAGTGTACTACCAAACCAAATTGCAAAAGCTGACGACAGAAATGGCACTACCGGACAGCCTGCCACAGCAAGTTGCGGTGTTTTTTGATGTCAAAGACGAGCTTGATCTGCACGCGAAAAGCCACCTGGCCTGGTTACTGGGCATCGTTAACCTACCGGAGGAAAAACAACAAATCAGACAAGAGCTCGCGGCTGCTTGCCCAGTTTACGAGCTTTTGCCGGAGCTTAGCTTGAAGGATCAGAGTTGAGTTTACAGGCTTTATGGTTGGCTTAAAGGGGAAAATGAGCCGCTACTTATGGGGCCGCTGCTCCAAAAGCAACGCCGCCAGCAGACGTTGTGCATTGCCAATGCCATACACCTCTTGCCTGCCTTGCCAGTTGTCGAGCAAGGCTTGCCAATGCAATAATTGAGAAGGGCTCCATGGGTTGGCATTCAGCACATAAGTGATGAGTTCAGTTCGCAGCTCATTGGCGTGTTGCTCGAGAAATGGCATCCCAAGCTGCTGTACACAGTGCTGCAGGGAATGACGGATCAGCAGCAGATCGCTGCCCAAAAAGTCAGGGCAGTGGGTTGGCTCAGAGCAAGCCAGTTGTCGAAACACCGGGTGAAGCGGCTGATGCTGCTGCATTAAACGAAAAGCCAGCCAAAACAGTGGAAACAGTGTTTCAAAATCCGCAGCTGAGCTGGCATCACCGTCACTTAAATCGCCCCTGCTGTAGAAGTGGGCGGCAGCATATTCAAGGCAGTGACTGGCCTCAGCCAGCATGGCATCTGACAGCTCTGTTGGCAAAGCAGGCTCTGTTTGTTGAAGGGCCGCTTGCCAGACGGATTCCAGGTGTGGCCAGCCGCTTTTTGACTGCGGCTCCTCTGTACTTAACTGCTTAAAACAAACTGGCAGTTTCAGCAGCTCCTGCTCTATAACACGCAGTTGCCAGTAGGGATGATAGGATTTTACCGCACTAAGCCAGAGCTCTGGCAGTTCCGATGGTTCAGGCGATTCAAACAAAGCGTAACAGCCCTCATCCGAACCAGGCTGTGAGTTTTGTTCATCCAAACTATCGGGTAGCACAAAACGTCCCCTGTGGTGAAAGTTGCAACAAAGCGCTGCCTCTATGCAGTAACCGCACATCATTTGTTTCCTTTTAAGCAGATTTTTTGTTTGGGCAGCAATGGGTAGGCATCTTTGCTGATGGCCAGCCGGTCGATGGCCTCTGTGTAGGGGGCAGCATAATCAGCCATCGCGGACAAGCGTCTGGCATACGGCAGGTTGAAGCGATGACTACTGCGGCATGTCAATAACAGCTCAGTCTTGACGCTGCCAATGCGTAAACAATTCGCCAGGCTCAAGCCTTCTGCAACTAAGGTGGCCAGCATACCGCTGTGAGGAGCGGTAGCGAGTTGTTGCTGAAGCGAAGAGGAAGGGCAGGGCCACAACATTGCCCCGGGGCCGTCAGGCAATTGCTGAGGTTCCCAAGGTGCAGTTTGCACCTGCAGATCCATCAACACCAGGTAATTGCTGTCATCATCGTTGTAATACGGATCGTCATCATGCAGGCAAAAGTAAAGTCGTGCATTGCACTGGAAAGAGGCTGCCTGGCCATGCAGCGACAGGGCTGGTAGCTCTTCCATTACAGCCGCTATGTCGTTTGCGAGTTCTTGCTCCAGTGCACAAAGCCGTTTGTTGAGCCTTGCAAATGTCAGACGCTCGGTTCGGGTAAGTTCATTACCATGAAGCGTCCCCATGAAATAAGGCGACAACTCAGGCAGGCGCTGTTGCCAGCACAAGGTCGGTGAAAGTAGCAGCAGCTTGGCCATGGTAATTCCTCAAACCAATGTGCTGCCAGCTTACTGTTTTCCAGCGACAAAATAGGTCGCTTTGCGGCTGGGTTCTGCTGCGGCTTATTTTGTCGCAATGCTGCCGTATGCTGTCGTTATGACAGATTCGGAGTCTTTGCATGCCAGCCGTTCAAGCAACATCAACCAAAAGTCCACTGCACAGGATGCTCAGCAGGCTCAGGCCGGTTCAGCTGCATCTGTGTTACTGCTAGGGGTAGGTAGTTTGGGCTGTTATCTGGTTGCCAAAACTCAGCAAGCGGAGCTGCCCGTCCCGGTCTGCTATGCACTGATGCACCACAAAGCTGCCTTGCTGCAAAACAGAGCCGATACGCTATGTTTTCAACTTAATGAAACTTCGGGCCCCTTACCTCAGCGGCTGACCGAAGAGGATTATCTGATGGTGCAGCGTACTTTAACAGAACAACCTTAATTGGAGGCCGCATGGTCTGGGAAATGGATGAATTGCACTATGAAAGCGTCAATCACGATCTGCAGAAGTTTCAGCGTGACTTTGGTTTAGGCACAACAAGCATTGGACGGCCCTGTGAAGGCGACTTCAAAGATTATGCCGACATGTACGATTGGCTGTCGAATACAGTGCAGCGCCGACGGCAGCTACACTTGATGGCTCTTACCAACAAAATGCAGGAGAAAGTCAAAGCATTGTCCTACCAAGAGCAGCAGGGCGGGCCATACTGCGCAGCTTTTCATCTGCTCAAAGGATGCCTCAACAATGGCGAGCTGCATTATCTGGGTGAGGCCGAGCTGCGCGAACAGGTGTATTATCCTGCTATCAGCTTGGAGTGGGAGCAGTTATGGGACCATGCGGCCAAATGGTATGCTAAAGAGCATATGCGCTACCGGCTGTGGGATCATCATGCCATAAAGGCTGCCATGTCGTATCTTTTCGTCGCATGCGATTTGGATGAGCTTCCCTACGATGCGGAGTTAAGAACTGAGCCGGCCATGACGCAGTACGACTTTATCGATTACCTGAGTGAAAGCCTGCTGGACGTACCAGTAGTCAATGGTGAAGAGCTGGCTTATCCCGTGGTGGGATTGGGCAAGCCAGTATTCTTGGGTGAGTACTTGCCCTTGCACTTAGCCTGTGAACAAAGCCGGCTGGCCTTGTACGAAGCGTATTTGTCGTGGTTGCAGCCGTCAGCAAAAAACAAAGAGTAAATCTAAGAAGATCGCCGGAAAAGCCATGCAATCTAAAAAAGAAAAAATCGTTGTGATAAGCGGCGCCGGTATCAGCGCCGAGAGCGGCCTGGCCACCTTTCGGGATGCCGATGGTTTGTGGCAAAAATACGCGGTTGAAGAGCTGGCCACGGCAGAGGCTTTTGCTGCCAACCCGGAGCTGGTGCATCGTTTTTACAATGCACGGCGAAAACAAGCTGCTGCAGCCAGCCCGAATGCGGCTCACCTTGCCATTGCCAGTTTGGAGCGGCACTATCAGGTGGTGGTGATTACGCAGAATGTGGATGATTTGCATGAGCGAGCCGGCTCTACACAGGTCATTCATTTGCACGGCAAACTCTGCGAAGCTCGCAGCAGCCTCAGCCCGGAACTGGTGGAATACATCGGCGATGTGGAGTTAACCGAGCACGATACCGCAGCCGATGGTTCTGCCCTTCGCCCCAACATTGTTTGGTTTGGTGAAGAGGTCCCCGCCATGATAACGGCGATAGAAGAGGTGGAAAGTGCCGATAAAATTCTGGTGGTTGGCACCTCGTTGCAAGTCTATCCGGCTGCCTCCTTGCTGTCTTACGCCCACCACAAGGCGGAAAAAGTACTGGTTAATCTGGAGTCACCTGGCTTTGTCAGCGAGTACCGCTTCCTGCAGGGCAAAGCTGCCGCAGAAGTGCCGAAACTGGTGGCTAACTGGCTTGCCCAAGACGCTATCTAACTCCTACACCGTGCTTTGATACTGCTGCATGGCCTTACTCAGACGCTTAATCACCCGCTCGCGCAGCGATGCGGGTGCTATTACCGTAAGCGAACTGCTTTGCATCATCAACCATAAATCCAGCTGGATGCCACTAAACACCGTAGCGGTAAGTCGGTAGCTTTCATCGGGGTATGGCCGCAGTGTCATATCATGCGATAACGGAGTTTCCTGTAGCAGAGTCACCAAGTCGCCACGCACCTGCGCTTCCAGCTTAATTTGCTCGCCCTCACTAAATTGCATTGCGCCATTGGCTAGGTAGTCTTGTAACTTAAAGTCTGCAGGGCGAATGGCCGCTTCGTCGCACAAGGTTACCGACTTAAATCGATGCAACACAAAACGCAGCGGATCATGGTAGGGCACGCAGCTGGCAATCAGGTAACTGACGGCACCGCGCTGTACCAATGCCAGGGGATTCAGCCTATAAGACTTAGGTGCATTGTGGTGCGGCGACATATACTGCGCATCCAGCTGTTTATCGCGAAGCAGTGCTTCCTGAATACTTTCCAGTAAGACAGCATCAACCCCCGGCGGCAGCAGTGCCATCCCGGGTTCAACCACCGCCACTTTATCCAGCCAGGCCGCCCCAGGTGCATCTTCCTGCAGTGCGCGCAGTTTATTGTGCGCCTGCATAAAACGTGAGGTCAGCGGCTGCAGCATGGAGGAGGGCACCACAAACCGCAGGCTTTGCTCCACCAACTGCAGACTTAGTGCATCCATCAGGCTGATCCCCGGTAAATCCAGTGAGGTTTCTTGCATCCAATACCAACCATAGGGCGTGCCTTTGTCGTTGCATTGCAGTGGGAAAATGCCAGAGAGCATCTGCAAATCGCGCTCAACCGTGCGTTTGGTGACGGTAAAGCCGCGATCCATTAGCTGTGCGGTCAGGTGCTTTGCTTCAGCTCCGGGCGCTCTGCTTGGCAGTAGCTTTAACAGCTCCCAGTGCCGGCTGATGGTCGGTGCGCTTTTTACAGAAGACATACGGATATCCAATGAGTTTAAAGGGATCTCATGTCCTGTAGGATAGCATTTAATCGCGACGTATGGTGTCGCAGTGCGGCGTTAAAGTACCCATATCAAGCGAAGAGGAGTTGATGCAATGCCTGTAAAGCCTAAGCAAGTATCCAGGGTGGAAAATTCCACATCTGATCTAGCCAATCAATTGCAAGTCCCGTCCATGGTTATACTGCTTTGGCTACCTGAAGCTGTAGCAAACTGAACAACTATTCAGGCGTTACTGCAAGCAGATGCAGCTAAAACCATGCAAACAAGCCATGGCCCAAGCTATAAGCCTAGCGTGCCTGACCCCAGGCGATAGCGGCTTAATGCAAGCTAAAAGCTGTAGCGCCTTCGCGACCAATTGGGTTTGTTTTATAGTCAGTATATTGGCCATAAAAGCTTGCTTAGCTGTAGGCTTTTATGGCATTAATGAAAAAATTAGGTAGTTCGGATGCTGTAATATAATGGTACTGATGGACTTTTCATATAATACCAACCTCTAAGGAATCGGAAAATACGATTCGCCAATTTGCTTCTTCAGCGGTACTTTATCTTCCTCATTGAAAGTCCATACTGAAAATTTGGAATCTAGTTCAGTTAGCTTTTCTAAGAAGATTTTATAGTCAGATGGGACATGATTAATAACCAACCACCTTTCAATGAAACTAAATGAGCATTGTTTTGCTTGTTGAATGGAGTAGTCAAGCAATTGACCATAAGCAAGTCGGATCTTAGTACGATCAATAGAGTTAGATTCACTATTACCTAAAAATTTAAGCTCTAAAATGGCCAGTGGGAGATCTGAATTATTATTTTTCGGGCATAACATAATGTCTATACGGCCAATATCTGATTTCTGCTCTGAAGAAACTTCATATTCATCAATGGCATGTTGTTGCTTCAAGTACTTCACTAATGGTTCTTGGAGTATCGTTACTTCATTAAGCCATGCTTCAATTTCACCTTCATTAGGCTTACGTACAACAGACTTTGGTGATGAAGCTGCATTCCCCTCAGGCAATCTCATAAAAGAGAGATCGCAAATGGAATTTCCATCAAAGTATCTTTGTAGTAAAGTAGAGCCCTCATGCCGCTGTAAAAATTCGAAATATCGCTCTATAGCAGAAGAATCAATATCCCCAAGCTCGATCCCTTTAACTGTACCAAATACGTTCTCTACACCATCTAGCTTATGGATTTTGGACTTTAAGGCTTTTTCTTTCTTCGTGCCTTGCCCCCCCCACGAAACAACAGGCCCCTTGCCATTTCTTGGCGAACCTATTGAAAGTACGACTCGATTTTTAACTTCGTTATCGAGATGACTTCGCTTAGATCCAATCCGAATAACGGGCTTCATTTTTTTCGAATTTGTAACAACAAAAAGATCGCACTGATGAAAAACTGCTCGAGTCGCTTCTAATAATGACTTAATAACAAGTAGTTCAGACTCCTCTGCCATTGACTCAAACTGTTCGGCTAATTCTTTTGAACTATGTGCCATTTTTTATTCCTGTAAATTATTCTAACTTATAGCATAGAGGTATCGTTTAAATTTCACCAGTTGGTACTGGCTATTGTTTTCATTGTTTAATTGGAAGCAGTTGGCAGTAAATTCCCAGTACGGAATTACTGTGAAAATTTGCTCAAAAACCATCAAAAAGCATGCCGCTGCACCTCAGCTAAATTAGCCACCATGATCTGCTGGGCCTCGGGCCTGGCGTCTATTTTGGTCAAATCCAGGTTCAGTGCCTGCACGGCATAAGGCACCAGGGCGGAGCGCACTTCGATGATGCGCTTGCCTTGGTTCATGTTGTAGTCGGTTTCAATAATGGCTTTTTGGTACTCGGTTAACCGGGTATCAGCTCTATCGGTACCAGGGTATTCCAGCGGTTGTCATCCTGCTGGTGCTGCTAGGCTTTGCCTTCCACGCTATGAAAGCGGCTTAGCACAAAATCCCGAAAATCACGGTTCTTTTCGCAGTAAGCCCGCACATGCCAGCGCTGTGGGGTGAAAACCAGACTGTGCGGCGCAATGCAGTACAGTACAGCCTAAACTTGGCATGCTGCCGGTTTTGCTGTTGCTGTTTCCACTCTACGTGCAGGTCTTTTGCTTTCCACTTGCCAAAACCGGTTAAATTGTCTGAGCGGGTAGCCGTTTGGGTGAGAGAGGATGTGCTGGATTGGATCCAGAGTAAAGTAGCCGAGCGCGAGCAACGTTAGCCAGCTCGACTTAGCTTTAGGTGTTTCAAAGCAGTAAGGATTCGTTAGTTTTGTAACACCTGAAGCACCACCGAGCCATCTGATCGTCTGCAAGCCTTGCAGGTATTGGCAGTTCGACTGCTGAGCTGGAAGTCGAACTGGTTCTGACTGCGAACGATAGTTTGATTCCGTTTTATTGCTGTCTGATACCGGTTTACGGTAGATTGACTCTGTTTTGTGAGCTATGATTGCTTTTATTCGGTAACAAAGTTCCGGTGGTAGGGTGAAGAAGCTTACGTTGCAGTTGTTCAATCAGGGGCGGTGGTGGGATGCAGCCGAACTCAACTTTCTGGGTGATGATCTCAGCAGTCCTGTTCGGCTCAGCTATCTGAGCGCGTATATTCGTGATGCGGCCAAGTACGACACCGTTGACAGTTGGGCTTGTTCAGTCAACGCACCGGTTAGCATTTTGCCCGTCGATTACCCTGGTTGGCCTTCGTTGCTGGACGACTTGTTGCCGGTTGGCAAATCACGTGACTGGTGGCTGAATTATCTTGATGTCAGCCGACAAAGTATTTTTTCGCAAAACTTCGCTTTACTAACCCATGCCTGCACGGCACCTATTGGTAATCTTCGCATTAAAGAGTCCGTTGCTTTAGTAAGTGGAGTCAACCAAAAAGCCTTTCCTCTCGATGCCGTTGTGGCGCTGCAACACGACTTTTTAGAGTATGCCAATGAACACGGTGCTGCGGTTGGCGGTGCGACCGGGGCTGTTGGGGTTGCACCAAAGCTGCTGTTGATGGTGAGCGGGCAGTTGGTATACATCGATGCAGATTTTGCTGGCAAACCCCTAAACGCCATTCCATATTTGACCAAATTTGCCCGCAATCAGCGCACTGCGCGTGATAATCATATTTTGCAGGCCGAAGGTGCATTTTACCAAATTTTGGCCGAGGTTTTACAAGGCACTGAGATTGCTAGCCTGGATGCAAGCCGAATGATGGTGCTGGAACATGAAGGCCAAACCAGCTTGTGGCTTCCGCGCTTTGATGTTGTGGTTGAGGAGGGCAAAGCGGTTCGGCTGGGTATGGAAAGCATTTACTCAATGCTGAATGCCGGCCCTGGCAGTTATCAAAACCATTTTGCGGTGATGGACGCTATTTGGTCGAAAATAAGCCACTGTACCAGCATGTCGTCGGTTGATTTTGCCAAACAGTATCTGGCCAGGGATTTTCTGAATGTGATGTTTGGTAATTCCGACAACCATGGTCGCAATATCTCATTTTTGAAATCTCAGGGCGATATCCGGTTTGCTCCCATTTATGATTTTGCGCCGATGAAAGCGGATCCCGAAAACATCACGCGGCTTTTTAAATGGGGCGAGCATTTTGAAATGGCTGGTGTTGTTCGATTTGACAAAGTGGTCCAGCAGTTAGCGCATTATGGCTCTCCTTCAGAGCTGCTGGATTTTTTAATCATGCTTAGTAAACCCTTATTGCGTTTACCTGAGTTACTGCAGCAGCATGGTTGCCCTGCTGAAATTATCAACTTTCCGGCCCTTGGTTTTTATCGTGTGCATGAAAAGCTAACTGAATTGGGGGTGCAGCATGACAAGCTCGTCAGCTGAGCAACGGCTGGAGTTAATCCACGACATTGAAACGGCGATTGAGGCCGGGTCCCTTTCGCTGGGTGAGGCCATTAGGCGCATTCGTACCGAATTGTATGACATGACTCAAACGCAATACGCAGCGTACACCAAGGTGTCGGATAAAACGCTCAGAGACATTGAAAGAGGTCAGACGGATCCACGTTTGTCCGTACTAGCGAAGCTATTAGCTCCGGGTGGTTTTAAACTAAGCGCCCGCTTTGTGCCACGCAGAGTTGTTTAACCGCTCGAAAAAAGTGATGGTTATGACGAAACACCTGCTGATTGTCGATCTGGAAGCCACTTGCTGGGATGGTGATGTGCCTGGCCTTAATCGTCGTCAAACTGTTGAAGATATGGAAGTCATTGAGTTTGGCTGCGTAGTGGCAGATCCCGATGGCACGGTGGTGGATGCTCAGTCGTTTCTGGTGCGCCCAGTGTTACGGCCACAGCTTAGTGCCTTTTGCACCGAGTTAACTGGGATTACGCAGCAGCAAGTAGCTGTCGCGCCGGTTTATGCTGAGGTGGTTTTAGCCGTAGATGCATGGCTAGCCAAATATCAGCCGGTATGCTGGGCCTCTTGGGGCGAGTACGACCGCCGTCAACTGGAAGCGGAACAACAGCGGCATGGCTGCGCGCCAAAATTCTTGGCTTTGCCGCACAAAAACCTGAAGCAATTGTGGCGTGAGGGCAGGGCCGCTAAACGCCGCTCTGGTTTGCAAGCTGCATTTGCTTTTCATGGGCTTGTCTTTGAAGGCCGTTATCATCGGGGTATCGACGATGCACGCAACATGGCTCGGTTGCTGCCGTGGATCCCTTTGTAGGCTTTGGGTTTAAATTAATGATATCGGTAGCACAGCAAATACCAGTTGAGCGGGGGAGAGCATGAGTGATACCTGGATTGTCGATCTGCGCCACTATCTCAATGAGTATGGCGCCATTGCCATAAGCTCAGGCCCTGGCTGGCGATTGGCCGAGTACTTTACTGCGATAACACAAGAAACGACGGGAGATCCCTATGGGGAACATCTGTACCCCAAGGTTCCTTGTCGCAGGCGACCCAACCGTAAGTCGTGTGTTGGTGAAATTGCCAGCTATATTGATCCAGACGATCAACAGATTGTTTGGATTTGCCCTGTCTGTGGTGACAATGGCACGATATCAGGCTGGCAGGGCACGCTGTGGGACCTTACCCGAGCTGACACTACTGCACACTGAGTTGGCGTGAACACACAAAAGCCAAACCATCACTTTTTTCTAGTCCGCAGTTTTTCTGGCGAATGAACAGCTTATGAGTTAGGGGCTGAAGCATGGCATCGAATAAAGCGTTGCGCGATATTGAAAAAGCCAAACGGCTCCACGCCTGTTGGTGCTGACGAGGCCATTAACGCCGACTTTTCGAAGCGTTATAGCTTGGAAATATAAGCCAGTGTTTCTGGATGACGCTGGACTAACTTTAAAAGTGTGACTGCCTGACCATTGGGTGCACTGCGTCCTTGTTCCCAGTTTTCTAATGTGCGCGAAGACGTGTGAAGTAACCGCGCAAAAACACCACGGGACATATTAAACTGCTCTCGAATACTCACAATTTCATTTGGTGTAATATTCAACTCACCCACATCACTGACTTGATGTGTTTTTAGCGTCAACTTTCCTTCAGAATGCTGCTTAGCTTCCACAAGAGCCAAGCTTAACTCTGCAAATAAATCACGATTGCTCATTGCGCCACGCCTCCATAAAAGCCATCAGTTGTTTTCTTTGACTTGCGTTCAAATCTGACATTTCATTTTTGCCATAAATCGTCAGCAAGTAGAAGCGCCTTTTCTCATCAAGAAAGTAATAGATAACACGGGAGCCACCACTTTTTCCCTTACCTTTACTTGCAACTCGAGTTTTCCGCAAACCGCCAGTACCTTGAATCACATCACCCATTTTCGGGTTAAGCATTAACTCAGCCTGGAAGAGCCTATACTCTTCATCATTGAGATAAGCTTCGCGGTATTTTTCAAAAATAGATGATTCGACAAATACGCTTTTCATCTACAAATTGTACGCGATAAGCGTATAGATGGCAAGGGGCACGAATTTTGGCTTGCAAGCTGCATTGGCTTTTCATGGGCTTGTATTTGAAGGGCGCCATCACCGCGGTATCGACGATGCCTGCAACATGGCCCGGCTGTTGCCGTGGATTTCACTGTAAGTTAAACAGTCAGTTAAACAGTCAGTCCTGCCTATCAAGCACAGAAGGATTCATTGAATGCAACAAGCTATGGCATACTGTGAAAAAGTAAGTGACACAGATTAGAACAGGGATCCGATGACAGCTCAGGATTGGCCTACAGGTTTTATGGTGCTACAGGGCAACCGGCTGGAGCAATTGCGTGATGTGATGCTGCAGTGGTGTCAGCGCTATCCGTTAGCACCGCTGGAAACCGAAACTTTTCTGGTACAAAGCAATGGGATTGCCCAGTGGCTGAAACTGGCGCTGGCCGCACCAAAAGCGCAGGGAGGTCTTGGCATTGCAGCCGGGATTTGTACCGAGTTGCCGGGCCGGTTTTTATGGCAGGCTTACCGCACTGTGCTGCCGGCCTTACCGGCCGAGTCGCCTTACAACAAAGATGCACTTGGCTGGCGCTTGTACCGCCTGCTTCAGCAGTTGCCGGAGCTTTCGGAACTTGCACCCTTGCATGGTTTTTTGGCCAAAGATCCCACCGATGCCAGGCGTTGTTATCAGCTGGCGTTTCAGCTGGCCGATTTATTTGACCAGTATCAGGTGTATCGGGCCGATTGGCTGCAGCAGTGGCAGCAAGGCAACGACAGCATCGATGGCCATCCGCTGCCGGCTCACCAGCTGTGGCAGCCTTGGCTGTGGCGTCAGTTGCAGCAGGAGATCCAAAGCCAGCAGCCCACAGCTTTAAGCCGTGCTGATGTGCATCAGCAATTTTTAACCGCCTGCCAGCAATTACAGGCCCGACCGGCCGGCTTGCCACGGCGGGTGGTAGTGTTTGGCATTTCCTCATTGCCGCGCCAAACGCTGGATGCTCTGCACGCCTTATCGCCGTTTTGTCAGGTGCTGCTTTTTGTCAGCAATCCCTGCCAGCAGTATTGGGGCGATTTGATTGATGGCCGCGATTTATTGCGCCAGGAATACCGCCGGGCCAGGCGGCCCGGTGAGCACCCACTGGCTCAGTTATCGGCAGAGCAGTTGCACCTGGCCGGGAACCCTTTACTGGCAGCGCTTGGCAAGCAAGGCCGGGATTACCTGCATTTGTTGGATGAGCTGGATGACAGCGGCCGTTATCAGCAGTATTTTGCCGGTCGCATTGATTTGTTTGAGTCGCCAGGCGAAGACAGCTTATTGCAGCAGCTGCAGCAGGATATTCTTGAGCTGCGCTCGGCCGAAGAGCGCGCCGGCATGAAAACGAAGGTACCAGTCAGTGATCGCAGCCTGCAGTTTATGCGTTGTCATAGCCCGTTGCGGGAGCTGGAAGTCCTGCACGACCAACTGCTGCATGAGCTCAGTCAGGCCAATGAGCAGGGCCAGTCGCTTACGCCACGCGATATTCTGGTGATGGTGCCGGATATCAACCAATATGCCCCTTACATTGCGGCTACTTTTGGGCGGTTTCGGCCAGAAGATCCGCGGTATTTGCCGTACTTTGTTGCCGATCAGGGACTGCGTCACCGCAATAGCCTGTTGCTGGCTTTTGAAACCCTGCTTCGTTTGCCGGATAACCGTTTTACCGTCAGCGCCATGCTGGACTTGCTGGACACCTCTGCGCTGCAACAGCGCTTTGGGCTGGATGAAGCCGGCGTTGCCCGCTTAAAGCCCTGGATTGAAGGGGCCAATATTCGCTGGGGATTAAGCGGCCAGCAACGGGCAGCCTTTGGCTTGCCCGAACAACTGGAGCAAAACAGCTGGTGGTTTGGCCTAAAGCGGATGCTGCTGGGCTATGTGGTTGGCGAGGGCGAAGCCTGGCAGGACATCGAGCCTTACGATGAAGTGGCAGGGCTGGATGCCGCTTTGGTTGGGCCTTTGGCCGAGCTGGTGCATGCGCTGGAACAAAGTTGGCAGCAGTTGCAGCAGCCCCATAAAGCGGCAGACTGGCAACCGTTGCTCTTGATGTTGCTGGAGCAATTTTTTGTGCCGCAAAGCCCGGCCGATCAGCAGGCAGATGCCCGCATTCGCCAGCAATTAAGCCGCTTTTTGCAACACCTGGCCGACAGCGGACTGGCTGAGCAGCCGCTGGCATTGGAGGTGGTGCGCGATGCGCTGTTAAGCGAGCTGGATCAGCCCAGTCTGCAGCAGCGCTTTTTGGCCGGAGCGGTGAACTTTGCCACCCTGATGCCGATGCGGGCCATTCCTTTTGGTCAGATCTGGCTGCTGGGCATGAACGATGGCGATTATCCGCGTCCGGTCCGGCGCAATGATTTTGATCTGATGCAAGCCGGTTATCGCCCGGGGGATCGTTCGCGCCGGGACGATGATCATTACCTGTTTTTAGAAGCTCTGCAGGCGGCCCGCCACAAATTGGTGCTGAGCTGGGTGGGTTTTAGTATCCGTGATAACAGCGAAAAACCGCCTTCAGTACTGGTTGGGCTGTTAAGGGATTATCTGGAAACAGCCTATCCAGAGCAAAAGCTGTTGCAGCAGCTGACGGTGGATCATCCCCTGCAACCCTTTAGCCGCCGTTACTTTGAAGCGGTGCGGGACCCGCGCTTGTTCAGCTATGCCGAAGACTGGCGCGCCGCTTTGGAGCCAGGCATGGCTGAGGCTGCGGATACAGCGCCGCCAGATTTTCCACTGGAAGCCACGCACATTCGTCTGAGCGATTTGGCCAGTTTTTTACGGCATCCGGCCCGCGTGCTGTATCAAAAGCGGCTGGGAATTTACAGTGGCTTTGAGCCGGACAGTGAACGTGACGATGAGCTTTTTGTCGCTGGTGGCCTGGATGGCTGGGTGCTGGATCAGGCGTTGATCGCCCGGTTGGAGCAGGGGTTAAGTGCTGGCAGTACGCCCCAAGGCCAACCACTGACTACCGAGCAACTGCTGCAGCAGGAAACAACCCGGTTGCAGCGGGCCGGCGCTTTACCGATGGGCGGCTTTGGCGCTTTATTGATGCAGCAAAAAAATCAACAGCTGGCGCCGTTGCTACAGCAGTGGCAACAGCTGCAGCTGCAATCGGTACCTTATGGCGACACCCTCTACTGGCAGCAGATGCTGGATGAAACGCTGCCGGTAGTGTTTGAAGACAGCCTGAGCGATATTCGTCAGCATCAGGATGGCCGTTTGCTGCGTTTAATGGTGCAGCCCAGCCGGTTGTTTGATGCGAAGCAGCAACTGAAAAGCTACCATCTGTGTCGCTTTTGGCCGGCGCATCTGCTGGCACAGCAGGCCGGTGCAGTTGAAACCCTGTTGATTGGGCCGGATGCAATTTTTCGCTTGCCGTCGCTTGATCAAGCGCAGGCTATGCAGCTGTTTAATCAATTGTTGGATGCTTACCTGCAAGCGCTGCAACGTCCTTTGCCGCTGGCCTGTAAAACCATGCTGGCCTTTTTCGGCGGCGATGAAAAAGCCGCCATCCAGAGTTACGAAGGCAGTGATTTTCAAGGCGATTACGCCATTACTGCTGAAGTGCGCGATTATCCGCTGTTGCAACGCTACTGGCCTGATTTTGAGCAACTTAGCATCGATGCCGACTTTGCAGCTCTTGGCGAGGCGCTGTATGCACCACTGTTGCAGCAGCTGGCGTTAGGAGGAAGCCAATGATGAAAGCACAGGACTTGGATTTACTGCGTTTTCCGCTTTATGGCAGTCGCCTGATTGAAGCCAGTGCCGGCACCGGCAAGACCTTTTCGCTGGCCTTGCTCTATGTGCGGCTGGTGCTGGGCCATGGGGATGCGCCTAGCTCTGAGCATAGCTATGAGCCTAGTTCTGAACATAGTTCTGAGCAAAACTCAGAAACATCAGCCTACAGCCGGCCGCTCACGCCACGAGATATCCTGGTGCTGACCTTTACCGAAGCGGCGACAGAGGAACTCCGTAGCCGGGTGCGGCAACGCCTGGTGGAAGCGGCCCGCCTGTTTCGTCAGTCCCCGTCTGCGCTGCGTCAACAGCCCCCGGCGGCGGATCCGTTGTGGCAGTTGGTACTGAGTTACCCGGATCAGGATTGGCCAGCTTGTGCTTTGCGCTTAAAGCGGGCGGCGGAAGCCATGGATGAAGCCATGATTGCCACCATTCATGGTTGGTGCCATAAAATGCTGGCGGAGCATGCCTTTGATAGCCGCGGCTTGTTTCAACGAGAGCTGTTAACCGATCAGACGGAATTGCTGGATACGCTGGTTAAAGACTACTGGCGCCAGCACTTTTACCCCTTATCGGCCGATGGTGCTGCCGTGGTGCAGCAGTGTTATCTGAACCCGGATCGGTTGCGTAAAGCCTTGCTCTCCCTGTTAAGCCAGGCCGAGCCGGTGCTGCTGTTTGCCGGTGCTCCTCTTAAGCTTGAGCAGGACGCTGAGTTGCAGGCATTGCTAACTGAAGCCATCGCCGCCAGGCAACAGCAGCAAGCGCAGCAGGCCGCCTTTGCCACTTTGGAGCAGTCAGTACAAAAGTTATGGGCTGAGCATTGGCCGGAACTTGAGCAGCAGCTGCTGGCATTGCAAAGTCGCTTTAATGCCACCCGGCATTATTCCAATACCACAGACAAGTTTCAGCGCATGTTAAGCGAGCTGGCGCAGTGGAGCCTGGGGCAGCGCGCCTTCGATAAGAAAATGGCCAATTTTGCCACCGGGCGTTTTGTCTGGAAAAAAGATCAGGCACCAGAGTCCGAGCCGGATCACCCGGCCTTTATCGCTATGGCTGCTTTGGCCGACTTGCTGGAGCAGCAGGCAGAGGCGGACGATGCGAGTCAGATCTGCCTGAAAGAGGGCATTTTAAGCCATGCCCTTTACTGGTGCCGGCGCGAGCTGAAGCGGCGGCTGAACCGCCAGGCGCAGCTGGGGTTTAACGATTTACTGACCGAACTGCATCAGGCACTGGATCCGGAGCAGGCCGGTGAGCACGCCAGCCAATTGGCGGCCGCTATTCGGGCAGCGTATCCGGTGGCACTGATTGACGAGTTTCAGGATACCGATCCGGTGCAATACGGTATTTTCAACCGTATTTACCGTATTGCTGACAACGATACCCATACCGCCGTGGTGCTGATTGGTGATCCCAAGCAAGCCATTTACAGCTTTCGCGGTGCCGATATTCATACCTACTTGCAGGCACGGCAGGATACCGCCGGCCGCCATTACAGTTTAAGCCGCAACTTTCGCTCTACCCAGGCGGTGGTCGATGCCTGCAATCAGCTGTTTATGCAGGCTGAGGCCCATCCGCGCGCTGCCTTTCGCTTTAAAAGCGAGCATGGTGCCGATAATCCGCTGCCCTATACGGCGGTCAGTGCAAGTGGTCGCAACGAGCAACTGCTGCTGGATGGCAAGCCGTTGCCGGCGCTGCACATTCAGCATCTGGCCGGCGATGAGCCCTGGCGTATCGGTGCTTACCGTGAGTACAGTGCGACTCAGTGTGCCAGCCGGATTGCCTTTTTGCTCAATGCCGCCAGTGCCGGACGCTGCCGCTTTGAGGGCGAGCAGAGCCGGCCGCTGGCAGCAGAAGACATTGCGGTGCTGGTGCGCAGCCAGCAAGAGGCGCAGTTGATCAAGGCTGAACTTAGCAAGCTGCAGGTACCGGCGGTGTATTTGTCCGATCGCGGCTCGGTGTTTGCCACGGCCGAAGCGGCGGATGTATTGCTCTGGCTGCGGGCCTGTGCCAGTCCGATGGATTTAAGTTTGGTAAAAGCTGCGCTGGCCACCCCCAGCCTTGGACTCTCGTTGCAGCAACTGATGGCCTGGCAGCAGGATGAGCTGGCGCTGGAAGCCCAGGTTCAGTGTTTTTTGCGCTTGCAGGCCTGCTGGCGCAGCCAGGGGGTGCTGGCGATGCTGCGTCAATTGCTGGATCAGTATCAGCTGCCGGCCCGTTTACTGCGCCAGCAACAGGGCGAGCGGCAACTGACCAATCTGCTGCATCTGGCCGACTGGCTGCAGCAACAGGCGGTGCAGTTGGAGGGCGAGCAGGCACTGATCCGCCACCTGGCCGAGCATCTGGCTGAGCCGGGCGAAGAGCAGGTGATCCGGTTGGAAAGCGATGCGGCCCTGGTCAAAATCATCACCATTCATAAATCCAAAGGCCTGGAGTACCCGCTGGTGTTTTTGCCCTTTGTGGTCGGTTGGCGGCCCATCGATGGCAAGGTACGGCAGGTCCCTTACCGGGATGCGGGCTATAGCGGCACCGAAGTGGCCGGCAAAGAGGCTTTTCCTGCTGCCTGGCAACAAGCCGATGATGAGCGGTTAAGTGAGGATATGCGGCTGTTGTATGTTGCTCTGACCCGGGCACGGCATGGCCTCTGGCTTGGCACCGCGGCTGTTTGTCTGCAGGGCAAAAAAATGCAAAACCATCAGGGCGCTTTTGGCTATTTGTTCAACGGGGATACGCCTTACCAGCAACCAGCCGAGTTGCAGCAGCAGTTGCAGGATCTCCCTAGAGAGGGCGTCCTGCTGCAGCTGGAGCCAGAGGTTGACACTGAGCCTTATCAGCCTACAGAGGCGCTGCCACTGCTGGAGCCGGCCGCTTGCCCACAGCTACCACCTTATCAGCGCTGGTGGATAGCCAGTTACTCGGCCATTCGTTTTCAGGCTCATGCCCATGAGCACCATACGCAGGCAAGCCGCGCGGCAGCAACCGATGTAAGCGAGCCTGACGATGCCAAAGCGGCGCTGCAAGCCGAGCTGTATGCAGCAGACAGCGCCGGAATAACCGGGAATACAGCGAGCTCCCTGCGCCCAACTGTCTCGACCGTCTCATCACAGCTGATGCATCAGCTGCCCAAAGGAGCGGCCTTTGGCACCTTTATTCACGCTTTACTGGAATGGGCAGCTGCGCATCGTTATCTGGATAGCGATGGCCGCAGCTGGTCTGGTTTTGCTGCTGCGGTGCAGGATGCTGCGGGGCGGCTGGCGGAGCTGCAAAGCCGTTGCCAGGCTCTGGGGCTGGCAGAGGCTGCTGAGGCTCTGAGCGACTGGCTGGGGAGTTTTTTGCAGCAGTCGGTGCCAGTGGAGGCGGGCGAGCTGCCGCTGCAACTGATGGCATTAACCCCAGCGCAGATAGCGGTGGAGCTGGAATTTTTATTGCCCAGTGAACAGGTCAGCAGTTGTCAGCTGGATCGGCTGATCCATCACTTTGTGCTGCCAGGGGAGGCGCGGCCACAGGCCGAGCCGGAGCAACTAAACGGTATGGTGAAAGGCTTTATCGATATGGTGGTTGAGCATCAGGGCCGCTACTTTGTGCTGGACTGGAAAACCAACAGCCTGGGGGATGAGGATAGCAGTTACCACCAACAGGCGATGCAGCAGGCGATGTTGAGCCATCGCTACGACATGCAGTTGGTGCTGTACGTCCTTGCGCTGCATCGTTTATTGCAAAGCCGCTTGGCGGATTACGATTACGATCGCCATATCGGCGGCGCCTGGTACTGGTTTGTGCGTGGTGCTGCCGAGCCCAACCAGCACGGACTATGGCAGTACCGGCCAGAGCGGGCATTGATAGAGCAGCTGGATGCACTGTTTCAGGGGGAAACCATGACTGATTCCCTGTGGCAGCAGAGCGATGCGGTGACGGAGGGCTTTGCATGACAACACAGAGCATGACAGCACCGAACATGACAGCACAGGGCGAAACTTCAAATGGGGCTAGGTTATTGCAGCAAGCGCAAGCCTGGAGTGAGGCCGGGCTTGTCCGTAAGCTTGACTGGATGCTGGCCCATTTTTTTTACCGGCAATTGCCAGAGCTGAGCGAATTGGAGCTGCTGGCCATTTTGCTGTGCAGTGAGGCCAATGGTCGCGGCCATGTTTGTCTGGATATCGCTGCTACCCTGGCGCAAGGCACTAATCAGGCGCAGGGCTCTATTCAGACCCAGCCCGGGCGCAGTGAACTCTGGCAGCAGGCCGATGCCGGCTTAAAACAGTACCTGAGCGCTTACACTTTGCAGGATTGGCTACAGCTGTTGCAAGGCTCCAGCCTGGTAAGCTGCCAGTTGCACGATCAGCAAGCGCCTGCCAATGCTCCCTTGGTACTGGCGGGTAGTGCTCCTTTTGTAATGGCAGGCAGCGCGCATCAGCCGCTGTTGTACATGCGTCGTTACTGGCAGTACGAACAGTTGATTGGCCGTGAAATAACCCGCCGTATGCAAGCCGTGCCGGAGCTGGCCGTAGCTTCTGTCGGGGCCTTGTTGCAGGGGCTTTTCCCACAGCATAAGCGCGCAATGCCTTTTGACTGGCAGATGGCCGCCTGTGCTTTAGCGCTGCGCAGTCGTTTTGCCATTATTACCGGTGGGCCCGGCACCGGCAAAACCACTACGGTGATCAAGTTGCTGGCACTGCTGCAGGGGATTCAGCTGACCGGGCAACAAAAACCACTGCAGATCCTGCTGGCGGCCCCCACCGGCAAAGCCGCTGCCCGCCTGAATGAGTCCATTTCCCAGAGTTTGCAGCAGTTGGATGTGAGCGCCTTACCACTACCAGAGCCTGAGCAGCTAAAAGCCTGGTTGCCAACTCAGGTGCAAACCGTGCATCGTTTGCTGGGTGCCCGGCCCGACAGCCGGCACTTTAAGCATCAGCGGCAAAACCCACTGGCCGCCGATGTGGTGGTGGTGGATGAAGCCTCGATGGTGGATGTAGAACTGATGGCGGCGCTGGTGCAGGCCTTGCCAGCCAATTGCCGCTTGTATTTGTTGGGCGACAAGGATCAGTTGGCCTCGGTGGAGGCGGGATCGGTGCTGGGGGACTTGTGTCGTTTTGCCGAAGCCGGCAACTACCGGCCAGGCATAGCGGCCTATTTGCAAGACTTGTGCGCAGCCAGGGTGCCAGAGCAGTTTGTGGCAACAGAGGATGCCCCGGCGCTGGCACAGGTTACTGCGATGCTGCGCCACAGTTATCGCTTTAAAGAAGGGGGGGCTATTCATCAGTTGGCCAGCCTGGTCAATCGTGGCGGTACTGCTACTGAGGTTGAAGCTGCTGCGGCCATGGATCCTTCTGAAAATGCCCGTTCTGCAATAGCGGTTATCAAAGCGATAGCCGCTAAGCAGGACAGCCCGGTACAGTTGCTGCAGCAAAGTATGTCCACATCGGTCGGAGCAGTAGCCCGGACCACGGCATCCACTTTTGCAGCAACGTCTTTTGGCGATGCCCTGAAGGCGTTGCTGCTGACCGGCTACCGGCCGTATTTAACCGCCGTGGCTGGGTTTGACCCTGCAGCCGAGCCAGTGCAGCGTAACCAGGCTGCACTGCAGATTTTGGCATTGCAACGTGATTTTCAGCTGCTTGGCGCTGTGCGCGAAGGGGACTGGGGCGTGCAAGGGCTGAATACCCGCATCGAGCAGCTACTGGCCCGGCATGATCTGATCAAGCCGCAGAGCCAGGCCTGGTATCCGGGCCGGCCGGTGCTGATGACCCGCAACGATTATCACTTGCAGCTGATGAATGGCGATATTGGTGTCTGTTTAGCCATGCAGGAGCAAGCGGGCACGGTACTGCGGGTGGCGTTTTCGGATGGTGAGGGAGGTATTCGCTGGGTGTTGCCCAGCCGGTTGCACAGCGTCGAAACGGTGTTTGCCATGACGGTGCATAAATCACAGGGTTCAGAGTTTGGCCATACTGCCTTGCTGTTGCCGGCGAGCAGTAGTCCGGTGCTGACCCGTGAGCTGCTTTATACCGGTATCACCCGGGCCAAAACAAGGTTTACCCTGATTTACGATAATGATGCTGTGCTGGCCAGTACCATAGCGCAGCGTGTGCAGCGGGCCAGTGGCTTTGCTTTGGTGTGATAGGGGCTTTAACCCAAAGAAAATGCCGGCTTCTAGCCGGCATTTTTAATCAGTAAAGCAGCGCCTTAGTTGGCGATGGTAGCAATCACTCGTACCTGATCCGTCACGTCACTGGCAGGGATATAACCCAGGCTATTTGGGTTGGCTGCAACAAACTCAATTTTAGCAGCAACTGAGTCGACCTCCACCGGTGGGCGGCCTTTGCCGGTAAAGACCAGGCGAGACCAGTAAGCTTTCATTTGTGCTGGGCTGCGACCCAGAGCTTCCTGCTCGAACTGATCACGCAGGGCATGGTTCTCAGGCAGGTTAACTGGCATCAGGCTACCAGCGCGTCCCATATAAATGCGAGACACTTCTTCCAAGCTGACATCGGCCGCTGCCGGGTGGGCGATAATAGCAATCTCGGCTGAACACAGCGTGGAAACCAGAGCGAATGCAGCAATCAGAGTTTTTTTCATAGCGATGGCTCCTTAAAATACCAAATCAATGCCGACGGTCAGCAACTGATCACGGCGATCGGCCACTTTATTTTTCTGCGAGCTAAACTGCATCTTCAGTGCGGCAGATGGATGGAAATCGTAACGGCTGCCGATATTCCAGGTATCGCGCTGGATGGTGAAGTATTCCACGGTCTCAGCAACGAAAGGGCGGAGCGGGTTGCCTTCGGCCATCGCCTGGTAAATTTCAGACCGTCCTTCGTTATCACGACGCTCAAAGCTAACAAAAGGCGTGTAGCTGTTGATGCGATAGCCAGCTGACAGGTAAAAACCATTCTGCGTTGGGATCACGGTATCTTTGGTACGGGCACGGACGATTTCACCACTCAAGACCAGACTGCCATTGTCGTAGCCAAGTGCTAGACCCATAAAAGCACTGCGGGCATCATCAATGCGGATTTGGCTGGCGGTGTCAGCAAAACCAGACTGCTCCAGCAGGTTCAGCAAACCGGACAGTTCGCCATCCTGATCAACCATGGTTAATTTACCGGTTAAATAAGCAAGTCTGGCGCTGAAATTGCCTTGTGTCAGTTCCCAAGTAGCCCCTGCCACCCGGTCGATATTAGCATCGAATGGCACCGGAGTCATGTTGGTGGTGCCGCTGTAGCTGCCCAGGATGAATTGTAAGGTGGAGTCAACCGTACCCAATTGACCAAAACGTACCAATGAAACGCCTTCCAGATTATTAAAATCCAAGTTGTAGACCGAGTTAGGAACCCGGGCCCAATCATAGGCATAACCAACATCCATAAAATCGGAGTAGCGGTAAAAGGGGGTCCGCAGACGGCCAGCATTGATCCGCGTCTGCTGATTCAGCTCATAAGTTAAATAAGCCCACTCAAATTCTGCTTTGAAGTCGTTGGCACCACGGCCCATCAATTGAGCGGTTACTGACAAACGGTCGGCTAAGTCGGCCTGCACCTGCAGTGCAAAAAGTGACTCATTTTTAAAGTCGACTTCTTTATCATAACCATACAAGTTATCTGAACTTGATAATGTGCTGCCTGCTTTGATGGAGGCAAAACCATTGAAACGAACATCTGCCTGTGCGGCTGAAGCGGTTGCTGCCAGTAGCACAGCCAGGCTGAGTTGTTTGATCTTTGATACCATGTTGAATGTCTACCCCGGTAGTTGATTGTACCACTGTGCTTTGGCAATCCAGCTGTTAACACAGTGCAATTTCCATCGAGGCAAGCCAATGCTTGAAGAGGTGCAGTCTGGCTGCCATAGGAATTCAGTTCCGTTAGGCCCATGACTTTGCGTGTTCAGCTTTTCAGCTGACTTGCCAGGATGAGGCGCGGATTGTACAGATAATGGTCAGACCTGTAAAGTAATACCGAATAAAGTACCAAGCCCCGGTTATCACCAGGGCTGCAGGTGAATGACGCTCAGGGCTGGCACCAAAAGTGGTATTGGCCATCTTTATGAATAGTGCTTTTTTGAATCATTTATTGGTCAATTTTGTGGCGACATCACCAACCTGCACATTGCTTAATAATTGTTCGTTGCTGCTCACGGCGATGGCCCAGTCGAAGCCCAGCTCAGTAATACGGACTGTGAGTGGGCTGATACGAAAGCGGGTATTGTCTCCTTGGATGCCTTGCTGACGATACAAGATAGTCAGCTCATCTCCATGGCGGAGGCCGGCATTCTGCCCACTTTGTAACTGGATCCGGTTGTTACCAACTTCAGTGATAGCGGCAACGAAAGGTTCGCAGCGCAGTGCATCGTCAATATCCATCACAGCAGCATCCAGGACCCGGCTAACCGCTTCGCCGTAGCTGGTCTGCCAGAAGCGATGATCATGTGGAGTGATGCTGGTGCGTTTACGGAAATCCCAGCGTGCCTGGGTACGGTATTCCTGTTGAAACAGCACCTTACCTGTACTTAATTGTTGCAGTTGCAGCCGCATATGAAAAAAACGCTCACGTCTGGCATCGGACCAAAAGCGCAGGTTCATATCGGTGCGCTCGCCCAAAGAGATATCTTCTATACTGGCCGTCACCAGGTAGTCCGCATTGGTTTGTTGCAATAAACTGCTTCGTTCGCGTGTGGACAAGGGACGACTTAGATCAGGGTGCTCCAGCCAGGTGGGGATGGTACTGTTGGATAATCCCTGCAACTGCTGATGCAGCTTTCTGGCACTGACTTCACCGAGGGGGTGTAGATCACCAATCACGCTTTGCTGAGGATGACGCAGCGGAAAAGGGCTAATCAAGACTGGTTTTTTGTAGCCGGCACCCTGACATTGGGCATGTTGTGGGAATATATCTGCCCGGATCGTTACTTCCAGGGTGCGGCCAATGCGTTGCTCCCGTACCAGCTCAATTTGCCGGACTTCCGCCTGACTCTGCCATTGCATCGAGCTTTCGGTGAGCAGGCCATTGGTAACTTGTTGCACGCTAGTGATGGAAGCACCTGCATAGAGCAAGGCTCGCCGTACTGCATCTTCAGTGGCTCTGGCACGTGCGTCCGTTTCATCTCCGCCTCGGATCACGGCCTGACCGCTGGCTTCAATCCAGTCAGCTGCAGTATTTAAGCTGATAAGCAGCAATCCCAGCCCGATAAACAGCATTCGCATGACGCATTTCCTCAACACTTACTACGCCAGACTTTTGACGTTGTGTGGTTTCTACTGATTGAAAAAGCAAGTTATGTACCATTGTTAGCAGAAGGGCACCAGAGATAGCAAGTTGGCGCGTGTTTTGCTTTTAAATTTTATCACTTACGGAGATTGATGATGAACAAAGTCCTGATTATGTGCAGCCTGCTGCTGTTATCGGCCTGTAGCCTGGTAGCCGATCGCCATGTCGAGTGGGAAACAGTTGCTCCTGAGCAATTTCCAGTACTGCGGGCTGTTGGCTATGCGCCTTTATCCTTGCAGCCAGGGCAGGATGAACAGCACAAGATGCTGATGGCCTTGCAGGCATCCAAGTTAGATGCCTACCGTGAGCTGGCGGAGCAGGTGTATGGCCAGCGAATTGATGCCAACACCAGCATGCAGCAACTGCTTATTCATAATGAGCAGTTACGAGCATCAGTGCAGGGAGTGATTCGTGGAGCCAGGGTAGTAAAAAGCTATCCGATAGGCGATGCCTACGCCACTGAGCTTGAGCTGGATTTCCGCCATGTCTATGAGTTGTATCAGGCGCAGCAACCGCAACGCCGTATTCGCCATGTCCGTTATTACTAGCTGAAGTGCTGGCTTTTCTTATCAGGCTTTAAAGCCAGTACCTTTATGTTCTACCGCTGGTTTGCCTTTGCGATCGTAGGTAAGGCCGGATTTACCATGCAGTTGCAGCAGTTCGTTTTTAAAATGCTGTAAGTTCAGCTGGCTTTGCTCCAAGGCCAATCGGTTCACTTCATTTTGTTGTTTGCACTCAGCCAAGACCTGGTCCATCGCGCTGACGGCTTCTTTAAAGGTATTGGTTTGCCTGGCTTCAGACAGCTGTGGGTGTGTGGCTATCTGTTGGTCCAGTTGCTGCAGGGCTTCGAGACAAGCGACTTTTGTGCTGCCAACAGCTTCCAGCTCGTCAGGCTGCCGGTTGCTGATGGCGGAAATTTCTTGCCGTAATAACGAAAGGAGCACATCCAGGTGCTCCTTTTGCTGTTGCAGTAGGGTGTTCAGATCAGTGGCGGTCATCAGCTTTTGCGAAAAATTTCGCCCTCAAATTGCATAATACGTTTGGCCAACTGCTCAACATTGATTTGGTATTTGCCATCGGCAATGGCACGTTTAATCTTGTCGACTTTTTCCTGATCAATGCCTGAACTGTTGTTAGCTTTTTCCTGCAGGCGCGTCATTTGCTTGGCCTGTGGCGTAATGGATACTGAGTCTTGCTTCGCTTGTGGCGTAGTAGGCTGCGGGGTTGCCGCTGCTTGTTTTTGCTGAGCAACCTGCTGCCGTTGATTGGTTTGCTCAACCGACTCTTTTTTTACCTGATTACCAGCATTGGCTGGTGGGGTATTGTTAATTTGACTAACCATCTGAAACCTCTACCTACTGATCAAACTCCCTATGCTCATGCTAACGGCCGCGCTGGAGAAAACTTTAATCTTTTTTTAGTGATTGTGATTAAAACTGCACTTTCACCTCATTTACGGCCGTAACTCTGGCATCAATCAGTTTATTTGATTGCCGGTTACGGATTTGAATCAAGTCGCCCAGGCTGCCATCCTGCTCAGCGATGCCAGTAGCACTGACACTTAAAGTAGCATGGTCAACATGAATTGTAACAACATCGCCACGACATACAAGACAAAGATCTTGCAAGCTGATAATTTGACCCAGGCTAATCGCCCGTCGGTTACGCGCTCCTACGATTAAATCCGGGTTTTCGACCGGTGTACCGCGCTGCAAACGTCGCTCACGTTGTTCCAGTTGCAACATGTCTGCACTGATGCGGGTACCGGGCGACAGGTTTTGCCGGGCAACCACTGCGGTGATCAAATCACTGAAGCGGGCAGGTATAAATAGTTGCCAGGGTTGTGGGGCTGTGCAGCGAATTTGAACTGTGGCCTGGCGGTTACGCAAGGCACCAGGCAAACTTATTTCCAGTGGTGTGGCACAACTTTTTTCTCCGATACGAGGATCCAGTGCTTGAACCTGCCACTGCCGCTGCGTTTGATCGGCTTGTTGTTGTTCTTCGTTTAACCATTGCAAGGCGATATCGGTCAGTTGTTCGGTGGTATAACTGCGGGTCGCTGCATGGGCAGTAGTAGTAACAGTGGTTGAAATAACGACTATCGACAGGATAATTTTGGCAAAGCAGCAGATTTTATCGTACATTTTCATAAGGTTTCGGCTATGCTTAGTCACAGGTTTTGGTGTAGAACCAGTGTCAAAATTCAGGCGGTTAATCACAGAGCCGCCAGCGTTATTGTCAAGACTGCAAGAATTGATCCTTTTTGCCCGCTAACAGGAGCTGTACATGGCAAGTATTTTAGACTCTGTGAATCAACGTACGCAATTGGTTGGGCAAAACCGGCTGGAGCTGTTGCTGTTTAAATTGGCAGGCAAACAACGTTATGGCATCAATGTGTTTAAGGTACGCGAAGTGCTGCAGTGTCCGCCCCTAACGGCATTGCCGAAGCGGAATAAGTGGGTTCGCGGTATTGCTCATATTCGTGGCCAAACCATTTCAGTGATTGATTTGAGCCTGGCGATTGGGGGTAAGGCCATTTCCGATCTGGAAAACAGTTTTGTGGTGATTGCGGAATACAATCGTTCGGTGCAGGGCTTTCTGGTCAATGGTGTTGAACGTATCATCAATATCAACTGGGACTCCATCATGGCACCACCGGATGGGACCAGTGGTAACCAAAGCTATTTAACAGCGGTCACCGAAATTGATGGGGAACTGGTAGAGATCCTGGATGTAGAAAAGGTGCTGGAAGAAATCAGCCCATCCGCAACCACGGTCAGTGAACGAATTTCTGCCGCTGCTGTGCAGCATGACTTGGGTGAGCGCTTTATTTTGATTGCAGATGATTCTGCAGTTGCTCGCAACCAGGTTAAAAAAGCCCTGGAGAATCTGGGGGTAAAAATGCATCTGGTAAAAAATGGACGTGAAGCCTTTGAGTTTTTGCAAAAAACGGCTGCTGAGTGTGAGCACTCTATAACGGAAAAAGTAGGCTTGCTGATTTCAGATATAGAAATGCCGGAAATGGATGGCTATACCCTGACAGCGGCCTTAAAAGCAGAGCCTAAATTGCAGAAGCTGCATGTCATACTGCACACCTCTTTGAGTGGGGTTTTTAATCAGCAAATGGTTAAGAAGGTCGGGGCGGATGATTTTATCGCCAAGTTTAACCCGGATGAACTGGCGGAGTCCGTGCAAAAGTGGCTGCATGTGAATTAATGGCGCTTAAGGAATCAATCGATGCCTAATCGTGAGCTGCAAGACAGCGAGTACAAGATGTTCCGGGACTTTCTGGAACAACAATGCGGTATCGTATTGGGTGACAACAAGCAGTACCTGGTGAAAAGCCGGCTTGGGCCTTTAATGGCTCGCTTTAATGTCGCATCCTTGTCCGAGCTGGTAACAAAAACATTAAGTCCTTTTGAACGCCAACTACGCTCTGCTGTGATCGATGCCATGACCACCAATGAAACTTTGTGGTTTCGTGACACCTACCCCTTTGAGTTGTTGAAAAAACAAATTTTGCCAGAACTGGAAAAAAACAGCCGCACCTTAAAGATATGGTCAGCAGCCAGCTCTTCCGGTCAGGAACCTTATTCGATAGCGATGACCGGCCTTGAATACCAGCAAAGCCGACCTGGTGCTTTTAGCCTGGGGATCCATGTGCTGGGTACTGATATCTCCAACACTATGTTGGAACACTGTCAGCGCGCAGAATACGATGGCCTGGCTTTATCCCGTGGTTTGTCGGCCGAGCGCCGGACAAAATTCTTTGAAGACAGTGGTAACGGCATGATGCGGCTAAAAGCTGCCGTTCGAAAGAACGTAAGTTTCCGCCATCTGAACTTGCTGGACAGCTACGCGTTGTTGGGTAAGTTTGATATTATCTTTTGCCGTAACGTGCTGATTTACTTCTCCCCGGAGATTAAAGCCAAAATCATCCGGCAGTTTGCTGGTGCGCTGGCACCGCGTGGTTACTTGATTCTGGGGGCTTCCGAGTCGCTATCCAGTGTCAATTCAGACTTCGAAATGATTCGCTGCAATCCTGGCATTATCTACCGAAAAAAAGACTAGCCTAAGCTCAATCCACAAAAGTTGTCTTCATAAAAAATATTTGGCCCACCTTTTGCTTTATTTTCATCAATAGGATGGAAGTGAGGTTAGGGCCATGTCAATCAGTTTCCAAAAAGCCTTTGGAATGCACCCTGAGGCAATGGTGATACGTGAAAAACGTACCCAGGTGTTGGCAGAGAATATTGCCAATGCTGATACGCCGGGTTTCAAAGCCCGCGATATTGATTTTCAGCAGGCACTGGCCCATGCCCAACATCGGCAAGGACGTTCAGTGTCTCGTACCCATGAAAAGCATTTCCATATCGACAGCTCTGTTCGTAAAGAGCTGCAGTACCGCAATCCGGATCAACCGGATACCGGCGATGGCAACAGCGTTGATATTCACCGTGAACGCAATTTATTTATGCAAAATGATTTGGCTTATCGCACCAGCCTGCAGTTTCTGGATGGCCGGATTACCAGTTTGAAAAAAGCAGTGAAAGGACAATAACCATGAGCTCTTTCAAAGTATTTGATATTGCCGGCAGCGGCATGACAGCACAGTCGGTACGGCTGAATACCACCGCCAGTAACATTGCCAATGCCAACAGCATCAGCAGCAGTGTGGAACAAACTTACCGTGGTCGTCACCCGGTCTTTGCAGCAGAGCTGGCAGAAGCCAGGCGCATGCAGGGGGAAGTTTCTGGCGTGCAGGTGCTGGGGATTGTTGAATCCGATGCGCCACTGAATATGGAATACAACCCAAATCACCCGTTAGCCGATGCGGATGGCTTTATCTACAAGCCAAACATTAATGTGATGGAGGAAATGGCCAATATGATTTCAGCCACCCGGTCGTATGAAACCAATGTCAACACAGCCGATGCCGCCAAGAAAATGTTAATTCGTACTTTGCGCTTAGGCCAGCAACAGTAACGGGGACTGAATCATGACCATCAATGCAACCAACGGTCCTAACCAGGATTGGTACTGGCCGGATGACAACAAGGTACCAGAGCGCAACAACGGTGCTTTAACGCAGGCAGATTTTTTTGCCTTGCTGACGCAACAATTGGCGTTTCAGGACCCAACCAAGCCGGTGGAAAATGATCAGATGATTGCCCAGATGACCAATTTCACCATGGCCGATGGTATTAGCTCCTTGAATGAGAACTTTAAAAGCTTCGCTGAAAGCATGAGTTCTAATCAAGCGCTACAGGCATCGTCACTGGTTGGGCGTAGTGTGCTGGTGCCTTCATCTGAAATGGTTTTCACCGGGCAGGATCTATCCCGTGGCATTATCGATTTTGAGCAACGTGCAACCGATGTACGGGTACGGATTGAAAAGCCAAATGGTGAATTGGTGCAAACCATCACCATTCCGGAAGTGCCGGCAGGCAAGTTTGATTTTGTTTGGGATGGCACCGATTCGAATGAAGAAGACATGCCACCCGGTGTGTACAAGATTAAAGTAGATGCCTTAATGGGCGGGGAAAATCAGTCGGTACCTGTGATGGTGTATGCGCCTGTTTCCAGTGTGAGCTTAGGTCAACCAGGTAAAGGCATTACCTTAAACCTGGTGGGGTTGGGTGCTTTTAAATTATCAGATGTTCGTGAGATTTCATACGCTTAGTGGCTGCTGCCATCAGCTTGGATACGAGGTGAGTTATGAGTTTTAATATCGCTTTAAGCGGCCTGGCCGCAGCACAAAAAGATCTGGACGTGACGGCCAATAATATCGCCAACGTCAATACCACAGGTTTTAAAGAATCGCGGGCTGAGTTTGCAGATGTGTATGCAACCTCTATCTTTGCATCTGGCCGTACTAAGGTGGGAGATGGTGTCACGACCTCGGTCGTGGCGCAGCAGTTTAGTCAGGGCGCTTTGCAATTTACCAACAACTCGCTGGACATGGCAATTACCGGTGAAGGTTTCTTTGTCACTACTCAGGACCGGGTATCCCGGGATATGACCTATACCCGTGCCGGTAACTTCAAGCTTAATAAAGACAACTTTATTGTTGATAACCGCGGCAATTTTTTGCAGGGCTATCCGGTAGATAGCCGCACTGGTCAGAACCAGTCGGTCAGCTTAAGCACCACCCAGCCCATCTCGATCCCAACCACAGCTGGGGCACCGAGAGCTACTTCCAACGTGTATGTGAGCATGAATCTGAACTCATCAGCTGAAGCCATTCCTGCAGCAACAGTGTTTGATCCTACAGATCCAACCACCTATACCACCACGGACGAGCGCTCTCAGACCTCCATTACTGTGTACGATAGCCTGGGACAGCCGCATATTCTGAACATTTATTTTCGGAAAGTGGATACCGGCGAGTGGGAAACGTACGTGGTGTGGAATGACAATGAAGCTGCGCCTCCGGCTCCGGGCAGTTATTTCCAAGGGGATAATCTGGAGTTTGATCCCAGTGGTGAGCTGATTATTCCGGCGCCACCGGCCTTGCCTCCTCGCTTGGTGTTACCGGCAGCAGCCCTGAACGATCCAGCCAATGGCTATTTGAATAATGGTGCACAGTTTGATGTGGATATGGTAGTGAACTTCCGGGATTTGTCGGGAACTTCCTTTCCAACGCAGTACGCATCGCCATTTAACGTGACCAACTTAAGCCAGAATGGTACCACTGTGGGTACCCTGACCGGGGTGGATATCGATGCTTTTGGTCGGGTACTGGCCAGTTACAGCAATGGTGATGAAGCCTATCTTGCTCAGGTTGCCTTGGTGCAGTTTGCCAATGTACAGGGCTTAAAGCAGGTGGGTAACACCTCCTGGCAGCAAACCATTACTTCCGGGGAGCCTATTGCCGGTCAGGCCAATACAGGGACCTTTGGTGCGGTTAACTCATCGGCACTGGAGCAGTCCAATGTTAACCTGACCACGGAGCTGGTTGACCTGATTGCCGCTCAACGAAACTTCCAGGCCAACTCCAGGGCGTTGGAAGTCAACAGCACCTTGCAGCAGACTATCCTGCAGATCCGCTGATATTTTGTTCTGCTTTTTCAAAGCCACCTGCGGGTGGCTTTGTTATTTGCAGAGTTTGGCAAATGTTGTGGCACTCGTTTTGCATTGTATTTGCTACGAACCCAAAGCCACACCAATCTGTAGGAGGCTGTGATGGATAGTTTACTTTATATCGCCATGAGCGGAGCCAAAGAAAACCAGCATGCCATCAGTGTGCGGGCCAATAATCTGGCCAATGTCGGTACCACCGGCTTTAAAGCGGATTTTGAGCAAGCCAGAGCCATGCAGGCTTTTGGTGCCGGTTTACCGACCCGGGTGTTTTCGATGACAGAGCGCCCAGGTCATAATTTTGACGCTGGCCCTTTGGTGATGACAGAGCGGGATCTGGATATTGCTATCAAAGGTGATGGTTGGTTTGCCGTGCAATCGGTGGATGGCTCTGAAGCCTATACCCGGGCCGGTAGTTTGCAGATCAATGCCTTTGGTATGTTGGAAACCGCCAGTGGTTTGCCGGTTATAGGTGAGGATGGGCCTATTCAGTTGCCATTGCCGTTGGCGAAAGTCGAGATTGGTCAGGATGGCACCATCACCGTTTTGCCTCAGGGCGCACCGGCCGAAGCTTTGTTTGAAGCCGGGCGAATTAAGCTGGTAAGGCCGGAGCTCACGCAGGTTGAAAAAAGCCTGGATGGTTTGTTCCGACGCAAAGATGGTGCCGTTGAGGACGAAAGTCCTGATGTGGTGTTAATTAACCGCGCGCTTGAACGCAGCAATGTCAATGCGGTGGCGGAGATGACGCACATGATCAGCCTGCAGCGCCAGTTTGAAATGCAGGTCAAGATGATGAAAAACGCACAACAAATCGATCAGAAGCAAGATTCGCTTCTGTACATCATGGGTTAAGCGAAGGAGGCTGTCATGCATCCAGCATTGTGGATTAGTAAAACGGGCCTGGACGCCAAGCAACGGGATATTTCCGTTATATCGAACAACTTGGCCAACGCCAGCACCATAGGTTTCAAAAAGAGCCGGGCGGTATTTGAGGACTTGTTGTATCAAAATGTCAATCAACCCGGGGGGCGCTCGTCGCAAAACTCCGAACTACCTAATGGCCTGATGATAGGTGCCGGTACCAAGGTGGTGGCAACCCAGAAAAACTTTACTCAGGGCAATATGATCACCACGGAGAACAGCCTGGATCTGATGATTCAGGGCCATGGTTTTTTTGAAATTCTGATGCCGGATGGCACCATTTCTTATACCCGGAATGGCCAGTTTACGGTGGACCAGGATGGTAATGTGGTCACCTCAGGAGCTGGCTTTCCACTGGAACCAAACATAGTGGTACCGCCGGAGGCAACGGGTATTACCGTCTCGCAGGATGGTGAGGTATCGGCCCGGATCCCTGGCCAGGCAGATAATGCGGTGCTGGGCCAGATCACGGTCACTAATTTTATCAATCCGGCAGGTTTGGAGCCGATAGGGCAAAACCTGTTCCGGGAAACCGCTGCCAGTGGCGATCCGGTGCAGGGCATTCCCGGCTTAGAAGGCCTGGGGTTGATGGTGCAGGGCGCATTGGAGACTTCCAATGTCAATGTGACGGAAGAGCTGGTCAATTTGATTGAAAGTCAGCGGGTGTACGAAATGAATTCAAAAGTGATTTCATCCGTTGATCAGATGCTTGGCTTTGCCATTCAGCAACTTTAAGTGATGGAGGCAGTTATGCGGACTTTATCGGTATTTGCCTGTGGTGTTGTACTTGCTGGTTGTTCCAGCATGCAATCACCAAAGCAAGATGATCCTTTTTACGCGCCTATGCCACCGGCTCCGGCGCCACGGGCTATTGAGCACAACGGTTCTTTATTTCAGGCCCGTTATGCCAACAGCATCTATTCCGATAGCCGTGCCCGCAGAGAGGGAGACATTATTACTGTGGTGTTGCGTGAACGGACACAAGCCTCAAAAAATGCCCGCACCGAAACCCAGCGAGACAGCAGCAACCAGATTGATCCTATTATTGGTTTGGGAGGCCGGCAGTTGAACACCATTCAACTTGGGACTAACAGTAGCAACGACTTTAAAGGCGATGCCAAATCGAACCAAAGCAACAGTCTGACCGGTGACATCACTGTGAATGTGATTGAGGTGCAACCAAACGGTAACTTGTTGATCCGTGGTGAGAAGTGGCTACAGCTTAATACTGGCAGAGAGTTTATTCGCCTGACTGGCATTATCCGCCAGGAGGATGTCGAGCGCGACAACACCATAGAGTCGAATAAAATTGCCAATGCCCGCATTGAATACAGTGGTACCGGGGCTTTCCATGGTGGTCAGTCACCTGGTTGGCTTACTCGTTTCTTTTCAGGGCCAGCCTGGCCGTTCTGAGGTACGCATATGAAGATCTGGCAAGGTGTGGTGTTGCTTGGTTGCCTGTTGGTTACAATGACGGTGCAAGCCGCCCGGATAAAAGATGTGGCCGATGTTGAAGGGGTTCGCAGTAACCAGTTGGTTGGCTATGGTCTGGTGGTTGGTTTACCCGGTACCGGTGAGCAAAGCCCTTTTACCGAGCAAAGTTTCCGTGCCATGTTGTCCAACTTCGGCATTAATTTGCCGCCTGGAGCCCGCACCCAAATCAAGAATGTTGCTGCAGTCGCGGTGCATGCTGATTTACCCCCTTTTGCCAAGCCTGGTCAAAGTATTGATGTCACTGTATCCTCGGTTGGCAGTGCCAGTAGTTTACGAGGTGGTACCTTACTGCAAACCTTTCTGGTGGGTCTGGATGGTGAAGTTTATGCCGTTGCTCAGGGCAGCCTGATTGTCAGTGGCCTCGGAGCAGAGGGAATGGATGGTTCCCGTATTTTGGTGAATACGCCGACGGTAGGCCGCATTCCTAACGGGGCAACGGTGGAACAGGAAGTACCATCGCCGTTTGCCAACGGTGACTACATTACTTTTAATCTGCACCGGCCTGATTTTACGACGTCCCGCCGTCTGGCAGAGGCCATTAATGGCTTTATTGGCCCGGAGACAGCTTATTCACTGGATGGCTCCTCGGTTCGGGTACGGGCGCCGCGCGATATGAGTCAGCGGGTCGCTTATTTATCTACCCTGGAAAACCTAACCTTTGAGCCGGCCAGTAATTCTGCCCGCATTATTATTAACTCCAGGACCGGCACCATTGTTATTGGCCAGGAAGTGCGCTTATTCCCAGCAGCAGTCACGCATGGTGGCTTAACGGTGACCATTGCGGAAAATCCCCGGGTTATCCAGCCGAACCCATTTGCCGGTGGGGAAACCATGATTGAAGAAAACACCATTATTGATGTGAATCCGGAGCGCTCGCGTATGTTCAAATTTGATCCCGGCGTGACGCTGGATGATCTGGTACGCACCGTCAATGCAGTAGGAGCAGCTCCAGGTGATTTGATGGCGATTTTAGAAGCGCTCAAAGAAGCCGGTGCCATTCATGGCGAGCTGGTGGTGATCTAGGAGCAGGCATATGGACTCAATCCGCCAACCGCTGTCGTATCATGATATCAACAGCTTGCAGCAAATCCGCCAAGCAAAAGGGCAGGATGAACAGCAGGCCTTACGTCAGGCGGCTGAGCAGTTTGAAGCCATTTTTATGAATATGCTGCTAAAAAGTATGCGCGAAGCCAATGCACACTTTGAAGCCGACGGCATGATGCACAGCGAAACCACCCGATTCTACCGGGATATGCACGACAATCAGCTGGCATCGGATCTGTCGCAAAGCGGTAGTTTGGGCCTGGCAGATTTGATCGTGCAGCAACTTGATCCTGCCGCAGCGCTGGGGCGTGTGCACAAGCCAACGCCGGGTGACTTGCTGATGCCGCGTGCTATCCATCGTCAAAGCCAGCCGCAATCAAGGGTTGAGGCAGCCCCTGTTGCAGAGTCAGAACAACCTGCTATGGTCGCGGCCAAACAACCTATCAGCTGGCAGGTATCTTCCCCGACTGAGTTTGTCGAGCGTTTACTACCTGCTGCCAGGGAGGCTGCTTCCGCGCTTGGTCTTGATCCCCTGGCTCTGGTTGCACAAGCCGCTTTGGAAACCGGCTGGGGCCAGCATATGATCCGTACTGCCAATGGTGAGAACAGCTTTAACTTATTTGGCATTAAAGCCAGCCGTGGTTGGCAGGGGGAGACCGCTGTGGTGAATACGCTCGAGTATCGTCAGGGCGTGGCGCAAAAAGAAAAAGCAACCTTTCGTGCTTACCAGTCACCGGAGCAGAGTTTGCATGATTATGTGCAGTTTATTCGTGGCAGTGCCCGCTATCAGGATGCCGTGCAGGTAGCGTCGGACAGTTTGGCCTATTTCCGGCAACTGCAGGCGGCGGGTTACGCCACCGATCCGAATTACGCCGAAAAAATTAAGTCGGTGCTGAACAGTCCGGTACTCAAAGCCTGGCGTTCCGGTACTCAAGATTAACCAGAATGGGCCGATAACTTTGGTTGTCGGTGATTTCGTAGCTTAGGTGGGGTAGCAAGATGTCAGATAATTTACTCAGAATCGGGTCTTCTGCTGTGCTGGCCAGCAGCACCTTGCTGAATACCACCAGTAATAATATAGCCAACATCAATACCGAAGGCTATGTGCGGCAGCGCACTGAGTTTGAAGCACAAATTCTGGGCCTTGGGGTGGGCAAAGGCACCACGGAGCGGCTGGTTAATGAATTTACCTTAAAACAGCTTCGGCGTGATACTTCGGCTTATGCTTTTTCCCGGCAGTATCTGGATGAAGCCAACAGAGTGGATGCACTGTTTTCCAATCCTGCCAACAGCATTGCTACCGGCATGAATCAATTGTTTGATCAGTTTCAGATTGCCAATAATGATCCCACCACACTGGCGAACAGACAGCTGATTATCGGTAGTTCAGAAGCTTTACTGGATCGTTTTAACACCATGTCGACCTTGGTGCTTGATCAGGATCTGTTTATCAATCAGCAACTCGATATCTATGTTGCTGAAACCAATGGCTACATCAAACAGATTGCCCAGCTCAATAAAGAAATTGCCAGTTATGGTACTGGTGCCAGCCGTCCTATCCCATTGAACTTACTGGACAAACGTGACGAAGCCATTCGCAAGCTGTCTGAAATGGTAGAAATCCGTACCCTGGATGCCAAGAATGGCGAAAAGCTGGTGTTTATGTCGACGGGGCAGTCGCTGGTGGTAGAAAATGGTGACTTTTCCTTACTCGCTGCGCGGGGTAATCCGGATCCATCGCGCAAAGAATTGAAGTTACGTTATTCCGCCAACAGCAATGTGGTACTGGATATCAATACCAAGAAATTAGGTGGTAAAATTGGTGCTTTAATTGCTTTTCGTGAAGAGATACTGGATCCCACCCAGAATAAATTAGGCCAGGTGGCATTGTCACTGGCCGATGCGCTGAACGAGCAGAACAAGCTGGGCATGAACCTAAATGGTGAACTGGGCGGTCCGCTTTTTACTTTCCCCACCTTTAATGGCTTTCCCTATCAGGGCAACAGTGCAGGAGCCAGCTTAACGGGTACTGTTGAAGCCGGTCAGGGCAGTAAAATTCCACCGAATGACTTGCGTGTAACCATTCTCTCTGCCACCGAAGTTCAGGTGCAAGCGGTGGATGTAAAAGGAAATGTTATCGCTGGCTCTGAAGTGATTGCTACCGTGGCAGGTTTTCCGGCCACCATTAGCGCCGAAGATACGGCCGCTGGCGATCTCTATGGCTTTACGTTTGAAATTGATGGGGCAGTCGGGGATCAGTTCGAGTTTAAACCTTTAGCTACCGCCGCCAGACAAGTGGCTATGGCGACCACTCGGCCGGAAGACATTGCACTGGCTTCTCCGATCCGCATAGATCAAACGCTGGAGAATCTGGGCAATGGGAAAGTTGAAGGGTTGAAAATTACCAATACTACGCCTGCCACAGCACCGGATTATGGTTTTACCGCTCCTGGTGGTTTGGTGAATGGACCCTGGACAGTTACTTATCTGGGAGGTGATAGTTTTCAGATTGAAGACAGTGGTGGTGCTGTCATCGGTACCGCCAACTTTGGTTCAGCCAATTACCAGAATGTATTTGCGGAAATAGGACTGGATGTGGGGTTTGATTTCTCAATTACCGGCATTCCAAGTATTGGGGATACATTCACCATTGAGTACAACAGTGGTGGTTTTAATGATAACCGTAACGGGTTAATTCTTGCTGGTCTGCAAACGGATACCAGTACCACCCGGCTGAATGCACTGTCAACACCAGGTGGGGTAAACAGCGCCAGCTTTAATCAAACCTATGGCTCCATGGTCAGCTTGATAGGTGAACGCACCAACCAGGCGCGCAACAGTGAAGCGGCCAACGAGGCGTTATTGCAGCAAAGCCAGTTATGGTTTGAGTCGTTATCCGGTGTGAGTCTGGATGAAGAGGCTGCCAACCTGATCCGTTTTCAGCAAACCTATCAGGCTGCAACCCGTATTCTTTCAACCTCGCAAACTATTTTTGATACGCTGCTGGCGGCAGTGAGGTAAGCATTATGCGTATGTCTTTTAATATGAAGTTCAATCAGGGCTTAAATGGCGTCATCAATACCAATGCCAAGATGACACGAGCCCAGGAACAACTGACAAAGCAAACCCGCATCTTAACGCCTGCAGATGATCCCGCTGCTTCAGCTAAGGTGCTGGGCCTTGACCAAAACCTGGCCCAGACCGAGCAGTATCAGAACAACTCGATTTTGTTGAAAAATAATTTGGCTCTGCAGGAAACAGCTTTAACAAATATGCGTACTTCGATGGATAGAGCCAGGATCCTTACTGTTGCTGCCGGTAATGGTGCTTATGCCGATCAGGATCTGCGGGCTCTTTCGGCAGAGTTGCGCAATATTCAGGTAGAGCTGCTTGATCTAATGAATACACAGAACTCAGAAGGCGGTTATATTTTTGCAGGGTATCAGGATAAAAACATGCCTTATGTGTTTAATCCGGTGACTGAAAGTTTTGAGTTTCAGGGGGATGATGGGCAAAAGTCTTTACAATTATCCGCAACCATAGCATTGCCCGGCAATGACAGTGGCAAATTTGTCTTTGATGATATCAATGGCCGCTATAAGACTTCCGAGGCAGTGATCAGTGCCGGTGGAGCAACTTCAGCAGCTGTTACGGTTAGCAATCAGAGTCGCTTTGACCGTTTTTACCGCGAAAATTACGACAGCCTCAACCCGGCCAATAATGATTATAATGTGGTACTTACCGCGCCAGATCTGTACGAGATACAACGCAACGGTGCTTCTTTGGTGCCTCCGGTAACAGGAACTTTCCAGTCAGGACAATCCATTACATTTCAAGGGCTTGCCATTGATATTAACGGGCCTGCTGTGCCGGGGCAGGTTGATTTTTCATTGGAGGCTCCACGCAAGGTCAATATCCTGGACACACTGAGTGAGTTTATTCAGATTTTGGAAGATCCGAATATCAATCAGGCCATGTTGGATGAAGGTATACAGGATGCACTGGTGCAGATCACCAATGCGACAGATCGGGTGGATAATGTCATGGCCAATATCGGCGGTCGAGTCAATGTGCTGGACAGTGTGTTTGAGACCAATGAAGATCTGAAAATTAATAATAAGTCGTATCGGGCGGACTTATCGGAAGTGGATTATGCGAAAGCTTTAACGGAAATAACCAAGCAGGAAATTGCTCTGCAGGCGATTTCAGCTACCTTTACCAAGGTATCTGCGGTGTCTTTGTTTGATTTTATCCGCTAAAGACTTTATGCCGATAAATACGGTTTTGCATCTGTATTTAATGGCTAACTAAAAAAAACTGAAATTTCTCTAAACTTCTGTCTGTGGTTACCGATAAATAAGTATCTGAGTTGATGTTGTATGAAATGAGCAACATCAGGATACAGCGCCACAGGCAGGAGACTTACCATGTCACTTTACGTTAATACCAATACCTCATCACTGAACGCTCAGCGTCAGTTATTTAACTCCGGCAATGCACTGGATGTGGCCTTTAAGCGCTTGTCCTCAGGCTTTCGTATCAACAGCGCAGCTGATGATGCGGCGGGCTTGCAAATCTCGAATCGTCTGACCAGTCAAATCAATGGTCTGGACCAAGCTGCACGTAATGCCAACGACGGTATTTCACTGGCCCAGGTTGCTGAAGGGGCGATGGATGAAATTACCAATTCACTGCAGCGGATCCGGGTGCTGGCGATCCAGTCGCAAAACGGCATCAACAGCTCTGCTGACCGGGCCGCTTTGCAAAAAGAAGTCGAGCAGCTGAAACTGGAAATTAGCCGGATTGCCGATACCACGCAGTTTGGTGTTACCAAGTTGCTGGATGGCGGTTTTTCTGCCTCATTTTTGGTGGGCGCTAATGCAGGTCAAAATATCCGTATTACCTTATCCAGAACAGATGGTTACGGCACTACGGCGCTGGGGCTGGATGCACTGAGCGTATCCAGTGTAGGTGGCGCGTCAGCTGCTTTAGCCTTGCTGGACAGTGCTATCGGCATCATTGATGGCACCCGGGCAGATTTGGGTGCGATCCAAAACCGTTTCCAGGCGACCATTCGAAACCTGACCAATATCTCTGAAAACGTCTCTGGTGCCCGTAGCCGGATTCGGGATACCGACTTTGCCAAAGAAACGGCTGAGTTAACCCGGACGCAGATTTTGCAACAGACCAGTACCACGGTGTTGGCTCAGGCGAATCAGCGGCCTCAGGCAGCTTTGAGTCTGCTGCAGTAACACAGTTAACTATTATACTTTAAGCAGAAGCATCTAATGGTGCTTCTGCTTTTTATTGTTTAAGTATATATTTTACTTTAGATATCTATTTTTCCTTATTTTCTAAAGATTTTCCTTTGTTTACCGATATATAGGTTGTGAATAGTTTCACTTGATGTGGCTATGAGCGCCAACAGACACAGGAGAATCATCATGTCGTTATATGTCAATACCAATACATCCTCTTTGAACGCGCAGCGTCAATTGTTCAACTCCGGTAATTCACTGGATGTGGCCTTTAAGCGCTTGTCCTCAGGCTTTCGTATCAACAGCGCAGCTGATGATGCGGCGGGCTTGCAAATCTCGAATCGTTTAACCAGTCAAATCAATGGTCTGGATCAAGCTGCCCGTAATGCCAACGACGGTATTTCACTGGCACAGGTTGCTGAAGGGGCGATGGATGAGATTACCAATTCACTGCAGCGGATCCGGGTGCTGGCGATCCAGTCGCAAAACGGCATCAACAGCTCTGCTGACCGGGCCGCTTTGCAAAAAGAAGTCGAGCAGCTGAAACTGGAAATTAGCCGGATTGCCGATACCACGCAGTTTGGTGTTACCAAGTTGCTGGATGGCGGTTTTTCTGCCTCATTTTTGGTGGGCGCTAATGCAGGTCAAAATATCCGTATTACCTTATCCAGAACAGATGGTTACGGCACTACGGCGCTGGGGCTGGATGCACTGAGCGTATCCAGTGTAGGTGGCGCGTCAGCTGCTTTAGCCTTGCTGGACAGTGCTATCGGCATCATTGATGGCACCCGGGCAGATTTGGGTGCGATCCAAAACCGTTTCCAGGCGACCATTCGAAACCTGACCAATATCTCTGAAAACGTCTCTGGTGCCCGTAGCCGGATTCGGGATACCGACTTTGCCAAAGAAACGGCTGAGTTAACCCGGACGCAGATTTTGCAACAGACCAGTACCACGGTGTTGGCCCAGGCGAATCAACGGCCTCAGGCAGCTTTGAGTCTGCTGCAGTAATAGCAAGTAATGGCTTGGGAATGGAGAGGCTTTGTTTTAAAGCTCTCCAGCAAGCCACTGCATTCTGGTGCGTACACAGATGCACTGACGATGAGTTTTATACAGGGGTTAAGCAATGGCTTTGGTGGTGAACTCCAATCAATCTTCGCTTAGTTCGCAGCGATTGTTGAGCAATGCAACTTCAGGGTTAAATGCAACCTTTGAGAAGCTTAGCTCTGGCTATCGTATTAATCGGGCAGCCGATGATGCGGCAGGGCTGGTGATCAGTGGCCGGTTAACGAATCAGGTGTCAGGTCTTAATCAGGCTGTACGCAATGCTACTGATGCAATTTCTTTGGTGCAGGTCACCGATGGAGCAATGGAAGAAGCCACTCATTCACTTCACCGGATGAGGGTCTTAGCAATACAGGCAGATAATGGTGTGAATTCTGAAGCTGATTTAGAAGCCTTGCAGCAAGAGTTTGATCAGTTACGCCAGGCTATCAACTCAATTGCACAAAAGTCCGAGTTTGCAGGGATCCGCTTGTTGGATGGAAGTGCAGGTACTTTGGAGTTTATGATTGGTGCTAATGCCGGACAGAAGTTAAGTATTGAGCTTGGCGCC
Organism: Alkalimonas sp. NCh-2; assembly: GCF_039631345.1. Classification (NCBI taxonomy): domain Bacteria; kingdom Pseudomonadati; phylum Pseudomonadota; class Gammaproteobacteria; genus Alkalimonas; species Alkalimonas sp. NCh-2. Next base: position 329,355 of record NZ_JBDIUV010000003.1, on the reverse strand, counting down.
AGCTATCAAACCGATGCAGCTGGCCTAAACCTGGATGGCCTCAGTCTTGTGAATGACAGCACGGAGGATGTGTTAAATGGAATTGATGCTGCATTAATGCAGCTTGACCAAGCCAGAACAGATTATGGCGCTATCCAGAATGCTCTCTTCTCTACGATAAAAAACTTAAGCAATATCAGTGAGAATGTGTCTGCATCCCGCAGCCGCATTAAAGATACTGATTATGCGAAAGAAACGACTGAGCTGACACGAGTTCAGATTATCCAGGAGAGCAGCACAGCTGTGCTAGCGCAGGCAAATCAGAGACCGCAGGCCGCATTGACTGTATTGGCTTAAGCTAGCAGCAGGTGGTTTGGCAGAGAGATAAATTACAAAAAGCACCATTGATTGCAGTCAGGCCGTGCTTACTAATCAAGTCCTTGGCAAGGTATTTTTAGCGTTTTGGAGTGACTCTATCCTTGCTCTCTATTATTAGCCACCTTGCAAGGTGGTTTTTCTTTTTAAGCACTAAGGCCAGGTATTTTAAGGCTTGGAGCCTTGCCGTTAAAAAAAATAATTTTTTTTCTAAAGTTCTTATCACTGTCGCCGATAACTAGGTTAAGCCAAGTTGCAGCTTGGCTCAATTCACGGAACGTAGGTAGTGAATTACCGAAACCGTTTAGTAAAACAAATAGTTGAAGGCGACCAGGTTTTGCAGAACCTTGCCTGAACTAAGGAGTGACTCATGGCTTTATACGTAAACACCAATACTTCATCGCTGAATGCTCAGCGTCAGTTGTTTAATTCAGGCAATAACCTGGACGTTGCATTTAAGCGTCTGTCTTCAGGCTTTCGGATCAACAGCGCTGCAGATGATGCGGCCGGCTTGCAGATTTCGAATCGCCTGACCAGCCAAATCAATGGTCTGGACCAGGCAGCTCGTAACGCTAATGATGGTATTTCGGTAGCGCAAGTGGCAGAAGGTGCGATGGATGAAATTACCAACGCACTGCAGCGGATCCGTACCTTGGCCATTCAATCGCAGAACGGTATCAACAGTTCTGCCGACCGTAATGCGCTGCAAAAAGAAGTGACCGCATTGCTCACGGAAATCAGCCGTATTGCTGAAGTAACACAGTTTGGTACCCAGAATTTGCTGGATGGCACCTACTCAGCTTCATTTTTGGTGGGCGCCAATGCGGGACAGAATATCCGTATTACGCTATCAAGATCTGATGGCTACGGTGTCACATCTTTAGGTTTGGATAGTTTAAGTGTGTCAACTACCGGTGGTGCATCCGCTGCCCTGGCTATTCTTGACAGTGCAATCGGTGTCATTGATGGCACCCGGGCAGATTTGGGTGCGATCCAAAATCGTTTTCAAGCAACCATTCGTAACTTAACGAATATCTCTGAAAACGTCTCTGGTGCACGTAGCCGGATCCGGGATACCGATTTTGCGCGTGAAACCGCAGAGTTGACACGGCAGCAGATTTTGCAGCAAACCAGTACTACAGTATTGGCCCAGGCAAACCAGCGTCCACAGGCAGCTTTGTCGTTATTAGGTTAAACTAATAACATGCGGTGGTGAAAACTTCTTAAGTTTTCACCCTGCGTGCCGATAAGGAGTCTGATATGAGCAGTATGACCTTAAACAGCTCATCGGTAACCAGCTCCATACTGCCCGTTGCAAGTGCGGAGATTCGTTCGAAAACAGAGAATGAGTCAAAGCAAGCTGAGCCTTTGATGCCGCTTGAGCCGGTTAAGGCAAGCAAGTCGGAGTCAGTCGCTCGCAATGAACTGGACGAAGCAGTTGAAGTGATGAACAATGCTGTTGCCATTCAAAAGCGCTCATTAAGCTTTTCGATTGATGATGCGTCTGGTCGCGAAGTCATTAAAGTAGTTGATTTCAAAACCTCTGAGCTTATTCGGCAAATTCCGTCGGAGGAGCTGTTAAAAGTGGCACAGGATGTGAAGAGGTTACAGCAAGAAATGGGACGCTCCATCGGGTTACTGGTGGATAGCAAAGTGTAGAGGTGATTTATGTCGCAAATTAATTTTTTAGGTTCAGCATCAGGTTTGCCGTTAGAGGAACTAGTAAGTACTCTGGTTAAGGTGGAGCGTGATAGCAAGCTGGGCCGTATTAATAAGACAAAATCAACTCTCGAAGCCTCGTTGTCAGGAGTGGGCCGACTGAAGTCGGCTCTCTCTTCATTCCAGACCGCTGTAAAAGCTTTAGGCGGCAACAATCTGAATGCCAGGGTTGCAACTATTACCCAGCCTACCGAAAACAAAACCTACCTGGAGGCTAGCGCCAGTAACAATGCAGTGCCTGGTAGTTTTGATGTGAAAGTAAATCAACTGGCTGCTGGTAGTCGCTTTGAAAGTGCTGATGGCGCTTTCGCTTCTGCCAGTGATGTAGTAAGTACCAGCGATGGTATTCTGACGTTTACGGCCGATGGTAAAAGCTTCGATGTGGAAGTCACCGCAGGCATGACGTTGAATCAGCTACGCCAAAAAATAAATGCCTCCAGCGATAACTTTGGGGTCAATGTGAACCTTATCAATGCTGGCGGTGCGGTTGGCACCAAGCTGGTGGTGAGCTCAAACGTGACTGGTGAAGGCAACGATTTACAGGTTACCAATAACAATGCAGAGCTGGATGCCATCTCGACAGTTCCGACCGGTGGCAGCCCAGGCTTAACCGCCGTCCAGATTGCGCAGGATGCTGAGATCGAAATTGATGGTATTAAAGCAACCAGCAGCAGCAATGTTTTTAGCAATGTGATTCAGGATGTCACTTTAACTGCGCGTGCGGTGACTCCCGACAACAACAATGCAGCCTTAAGCATCAGTACTGACAAAGATGCCGCAGAAGAAAAAATAAATGCTTTCATTACCAGCTACAACGAGCTGGTTGATCAAATCAATGCCTTAACAAAGCACAGAACTCTGGGAGCGGACGGTAAAACGGTGACCGCTCAGGGAGGTCCTTTATCCGGTGATCCTTTGCCGCGAACTATGATGGCCCAGTTGCGCGGTATACTTGGATCTGCCTTTGAAGGTGCGGATGATAGTCTATCCACTTTGTACAGTATGGGTATCACATTTAACAGTGATGGCAAACTTGAAATTTCTTCATCAACCGAGTTTGGCGGAGATTCCGGGCGAGTGCGTTTTAATCGTGCCCTTGATGAGAATTACGATGCGATTGCTTCCTTATTTGGAGGAGACAATGGCCTAAGTGAGAGTCTGGACAAATTCATTACTCAGTTTTCCCAAGCTGGCGGAATAATTGCAAGCAAAGAAAACTCTTTGCGGCTACAAATTGATAAAAATGCGAAAGATCTTGAAGCTGCAAATCGGTATATGCAAAGTTACGAGCAAACCTTGCGAAGCCGTTATACTGCACTGGATGGCTTATTAGGATCCATGCAGAATATGGCTTCGACTGTGACGGCTCAGTTGGCTAATTTACCTGGGTTTAAAACTCAGACACGAAACCAGAATTAGAGGAGTCCGTTATGAGTTACGGTATTAAGGCTTACAAATCAGTTGGTATCAAAGATGACTTGGCGGTTGCCGATCCGCATCGGGTCATTCAATTATTAATGCAAGGTGCATTGGAAAACATGGCAAAAGCCAAAGGTTGCATTGAGCGGCAGGATTATGCTGGTAAATCAGCTACGTTATCAAAAGCCATCAGCATTATTTCTGCGTTGCAAGGTTCGCTTGATATGAGCGCCGGTGACATTTCAGATAACTTGTATGCGTTGTACGACTTTATGTTAAATCACTTGATCCTGGCCAGCCGCGAGAAAAGCAGCGAAAAAGTGGATGAGGTGGTTGAGTTGTTATTAACGATAAAAGGGGCCTGGGATCAAATTCCTGTCGCAGATAGAGAAAAAGGCTATGAGTTGCAGGCCCAGAGGCAACAAATTGCCGTTGGTAGTTAAAACATGTCATCTCTTGAAGCCAGGAAAGCACAGGCGCAAATTTTTCAGGCTCAGATAAAGGCTTTGCTGCAGGAAGAAAAGGAAGCCGAGCCTCAACTGCAAAAGCTCCTTGCCGACTGGCATGCATTGCTAGGGCAACCAGCGGTTGAGCCGCTGGATGACTACTCTCAGTATTTACAGCAAAACCTTGACTATCTCCGCGAGATGATGACAATCATCAATCAGCAACGTTCGACCATTGGTGCGGAGTTACTCTCCATTCAAAAGGGTAAGAAAGCGAAGCAAAGTTATGGCCATAACTCCTAAATAATACTCAGGAACCTTATGCTAAAGTATATAAACCATCAGGTTTGTGTGGATGAAGATAAACAAAAAGCAATTGAAAAAAGTGTATCGGTAGAAATCCAGCAACGATACAAGCAAAATATTTCAGCATTTAACCACTATATACCGACTATCCCGCAACTCATTGCATCTCATACATCCCAGCGCTTCTCCATTTTTGGCACCCTTGCAGAGCAAATTAATATGGTTGACTTTAGCACGGGAAGAACCTGGTATGGCACAACCCCAAAGCAGGAAATGCGCGACGAGGTGCGGTCCTTTTTAGCCGCAGCGCCTTATTTAGATTTTCATTCCAATGCTTTGAACGATCACTGGCCGACTGAGCCGCTCCAGCACCAGGCTGAAGCCATTGTTATGTTTGGTCTGGGGCTTGGGTATCAGTTGGAATACCTGCTTGAACAGCTTGAGCTGAAATATCTGGTTGTTTATGAACCTTCATTGGATGTGGTGCAATGCTCATTGCAGGCGGTTGATTGGCTACGTATTTTGCAGGTTGCGGAGAAGAACGGGACTCAGCTTTTTTTGCAATTTGATAATGATGGTAGCACTTTACCGGAAGATCTGGCCGAGCTGATCCCCCTTTTGAGTGGTGATAAAGTCTATATTTACCGGCACTATTTTCATCCGGTAATGGACGAAGTGATGCATTTTGCATTTGGCCACAGCGCTCAGCCTGATCATTTGACCAATAAGTATCAGGTATTTTTGCCCGATACTGCTTTGTTCAATAACCTGCCTGAGCATAACCATAGCAACCTGGGAAATTTTGCCTCATCAGATTACACCAATCCATCCTTATTGGAAAAAAACCTGGCAGCATTGGAGGAGTATTATCCTCATGTATTTAAAGAAATATCCAGTTATAAGGCCATCAATTGGCGTTTGGTAAAAGATGATCGCGATCAAACGAACTTGCTGCATTGCCGGCGTAATGCCCTGTTTTATGATGATGCAAAGCAAGAATCTGAATTTCTGGTTGATGCATTTGAGAAAAACCCATTCAGGGATGATGTTATTCTGGGGCAGAAGGTTACCAAAAAACTAAGTCACTACATTCACTTTACTGCGGTTGAAAAAGCACAGCCTGTTATTCGGAATATTATGACTGGCTCCAGCGCTTTGCCTGATGACATTGAATCCATGATTATTTTTGGCATCGGTCTTGGGCTGCATATAGAGCAATTATGTGATTCGCATAGCATTACAAATTTGTATGTTTGTGAGCCGAATCTCGACTTTTTCCTTGCAAGTCTTCATGTAATTGATTGGTCTGACATCATTCAAAAAGCGGATGTATCCAATCGGCGTATTTACTTTAATCTTGGTGGTGATGGTTCAAATTATTTTTACGATTTGATGGCTCAGTTCTATCAGGTCGGTGCTTATTCTATCGCTAATACGTATTTATTGAGTTCTTACTTTGATCCGGATATGCAAAAATCCATTTCTAACTTACGCTCAGAACTACGTGTTGTGCTGGCATTGGGGGAGTACTACGATCATGCCAGGTATGGTATTTCACACACTTATAACAGCTTAAAGCAGCAGCATAAGTTTTTGAAGTTCCATGCCGACGACTACTCGCGCGCATCACTTTTAACCAAGCCGGTGTTTATTATTGGTAATGGACCTAGTCTTGATGATGCCATTGAGTACATCCAGCTCTACCGGCAGCAGGTAGTATTGATAAGTTGTGGTACAGCCTTGAAATCATTGCATTCCCGGGGGATAAAGCCTGATTTTCATGCGGAGATTGAGCAAAACAAGTCAACCTTCTATTGGATAAGCCAGGTTAATGATCCAGAGTATTTAAAATCAATCAGGCTTATCAGTGTCAATGGCATTCACCCTGATACGGCAGCTTTGTTTAAAGATGTCTTGCTGTGTTTTAAATCAGGAGAGTCGTCAACCTTATTATTTCAATCAACGATTGAGAAAGGGGGCTATAAAATTATGCCCCTGAGCTATGCATACCCTACGGTGAGCAACCTGGTGGTGAACTTTGTCTTACAAGCTGGTTTCAGGTATTTGTACTTGTTTGGTGTTGACCTGGGCTATGCTGATTTAAATTATCATCACTCAAAGTTATCTTCTTACTATAAATCGGACGGAACCGAGTTGTATAACTACAAAGAGACGCATGGTGGAGGTATGCCGGTAAAAGGTAACTTCTTACCTTATGTGTTCACTAAGCCAGAGTTTGATGTATCCCGAAAATTAATCGAGCAGGCGATTGCAAAAACAAGCAATAAAATTGAGGTGTATAACTGCAGTAATGGCGTAGCAATTGATGGTGCTGTCCCTTTACGCTATGAATCCATTTTGCTTGGTACTGATTTTGTTCGTGATACGGAGATTGAGGATTTTATTGCAAACGCCTTTTTTGCTGATTTAAGCCCTTTTGCAGATAGCGTTTTTTCATCCATTGATACTTTAAGCCTCTCAGAAAGTGTTTTCGAATGGCTGGCTTTTTTTGAGCAGCCAATAGAGTCACTGGAAGACGCCCGGCGCTTTGTTGAAGAGCAGTGGCGCTTTTTACGCAGTAAAATTCCGGATAGGAAAAACCTGATATTTTACTTGTTCTATGGTAGCGCCAATTACTTTAGTGGTGTGCTCACCAAAATCTTAGCGTCAGCTTCCTCCGACGAAGCAGAGTGTTTGCAGGCATTCAAAACCATTTGTACGATTTGGCAGGAGAGTATCTTGCAGGGGCATGACAGCTTTCTTGAACAACCACTGAAGTTTGATGATGTCGATGTATCCCATTACTTCCAATAACCCTTCACACAGGTAGCAGAGTATGAGTTATCAGCTCGGAGCCAGAGCAAATGGCGTGAAACAAAATATTGCATTAATTAATTTGCATCTGGACAAGAGTGCTCGTTCAGCAATTGATGTTGGTTGCAACGAGGGGGTGATTACTGCCCAGTTGGATGCTTTAGGCCTGGCCGCGGTTGGGTTTGAAGCCGATGCCGGGTATGCGGATACTGCCCGGCAGTTCCAACAGCAAAACTTTAGTAGCGCTGAGATCAGCCAGCATGCACTTACCCTTGATGATTTGAAAGCCTTGCCTGAGGTAGATGTTGTTTTGTTTTTATCCGTTAATCAGCAACTTGCAAAGCTGTTTTCTACCTCGTATTCGGAAGCATTTTTTGTTCAGCTGTTTGAAAAAGCAAGCCTGCAATTATTCTTTCAGCCCTGCTTGATCCATGAGAAGTATGGTTCTGCACAGGGTTTCACTGAGAATGATGCGCTATCTGCCAAAGAATACTATGACAATTTACTGTATGAAAAAGGTTTTTTATTTACCAGCCAACTGGTAGGTTTGTCTGAGAACAACTTACCGGTCAGTGAGCCTTTCCGGCCGCTGATTGTGTACCACAAAAAGGGCTCGGTATCGACACCACTCAAAAGGCCGCAGCTTTCCGATAGTACTCAGAGTATCCGCAGCTCAGTCAGTAAATTGTGCCATATCCCATTGGACGCCGCCGTCGGCAGCAAGGATTTGCAACGCTATGCACCAGGCGTAGGTTGGCACCGTTTTACTGCGACAGCGACTTTCATTTTTGAGTGTATACAAAGCTCTCGGCCTATTAATTACCGGGAAGCGCCTTTGTACCAGTATTATCAATCGTGTCAGCCAACATGCTTTGGCGATCTTTGGCAGCAACTAGGCTATACCGCAGATATTGGTGTTTTATCACAGATGCCACTTGATCGTTATGTCAGTTGGTTGCCCTGGTTTGATAGCTCCGACAGCATCGAAGACATGCAAGCCGGGCAAAGTAAAGCTGCCTTGATCCCGGATTGGGATAGCCATGCGTTTGGACCACAAAGCGATGCTCAAGTGCTGGCCGAGTTAAAACGGCTCCGAAATCTGGTTATGGTTATCAGCCAGGAAGGCTATACTCCGGAGTTAAAACCGGATGGGTACATCCGGGGTTATGTCTTGAAGCATCAGCAGGATGCCCGCTTTGTGGTTACGGCAGGCCAACACAGACTGGCTGTGATGGCTGCATTAGGCTTCAAATCAGCCATGGTTAAGTTTCAGCCGGGCTATGAGCGGGTTATCGATAGCAGTGAAGTGCAAAGTTGGCCATTGGTAAAGAGTGGCGTCTATACTGAGGAGCAAGCGCTGGCAATTTTTCATGGGGTTTTTGAGGCAACTGGCTCTGGCATGTTATGACAATTGCAATTATACCTGCGCGAGGGGGCAGTAAGCGGATACCGCGGAAGAATGTCCGGCTTTTTGCCGGCCACCCAATGATTAGCTGGCCATTGAGAATGGCACTCGCCTCTGGTTTATTTAAGCGCGTACTGGTAAGTACCGATGATGCTGAAATTGCCAGTGTTGCACGCGAAGAAGGGGCCGAGGTTCCGTTTATCCGGCCCGATAGCCTGGCTCATGATATGGCGGCAACGGTGCCGGTGATTCAGCATGCCATCAGTGAATTGCGCTTGCCCGGCCACGAACTTATTTGTTGCCTTTACCCGACGGCAGTGTTTACGACAGCAGATGATCTGCGAGAAGCAGTCCAGCAGCTTCAGGCAACTTCTGCTGATTTTGTCATGCCCGTTACCGCCTATACCTATCCTTTATCCAGAGCACTGAGCCTTGATCCTACCGGCCGTCTTGCGATGAAGGCACCTGAATATTTGAACAGCCGAACTCAGGACTGTGATAGCTATTATCATGATGTGGGACAATTTTATCTTGGGACTGCAGCAGCCTGGATGTCCGAGAAGCCGTTTTATGAGCAGATGGTTCAAGGGATGACCATTCCACGTTATCGTGCGCATGATATTGATACGCCGGACGATTGGCAATTGGCTGAAGTATTGTTCAGGCATTTGCCTGGTTTGATGAAAACTGTGAAGTGATGGCATACCAGACTGACTGTGTGTTCCTGCTATGCGATGCCGATGCGACCAGTGGCATGGGGCATTTTTTGCGTTGTGCCGCGCTGGCCAAAGCACTGCAGCGCCGTGAGCGAGATGTGGTATTCATTGGCAGCTATCATCAAACCGCCCGGCAGTTTGCCGCAGCCTTCCAGCTAGTGTTACAGCACACGCAGCTTAGCATTTGTCAACGAGCCGCTACTCTGGCTCCAGGAAGCCAGGTGGTGGTTGACAGTTATCACTACCAGCCATCAGAGTTACCTGAACATCATCATTACGTGGTACTGGATGATTTTTGTTTGCATGAGTCCTACCCAGTGGCAGGCGTGCTTAACTTTACTCTGGCTGCTCCCAGGTTTGATTATCGAAGCAAAGGCGCTAGGTCGCAGGCCCTGGGGCTCAGTTATTATTTACCACACCCCTCGTTTCCGGGCTCTGGCCCACTGCAGAAAAGCATGCCTCCACACAAAGTACTGCTATTGATTGGTAGTGGCGATTGCTACGACATAGCACCGAAACTTGTGGCTGCTTTGCATCAGTTGGATGCGACGCTGAAAATCCGTATCCTGGGGTTACGCCATCAGGGTGACGGTGTCTGTCCAAATGTAGAATGGTTGCCAGCAAGCTCTGATATTTATCAGCATTATGCCTGGGCAGATTTTTGCATCACCAGTGGTGGGCTGGCAAAGTATGAGTGTGCCTATCTGGGGTGTCCGGCTGCAGTGATCTCACTGACTGCTGGCGAATTGCAAGAAACCATGCAGTTTAGCCAGGCAGGTTTGTGTTTTAATCTTGGGCATGCATCTGAGTTAAAACCCGATAAACTTCTGACAGAACTGGCCGATATAGTCTATTCAGAGACCATGCATGCCGATGCGAGAAAAGCCTGTAATCAGGTATTTTCCTCCGGCTCGGCAGAAAGAGCGGCGAAATTTGTAGTGCAATGTTTAGGTGAGTGTACTGATGCCACAGAATGACATACAGCAGCAATTGCTGCAGATATCCGATCATTACAATGCCCTTGCCAAGGCACATGGCTATTCACATCATGCGGTTCAGCAAAGCAGCGTAGAAACGCAGGAGCGACGCTTTCAGGTTTTGCTGGAGGGCTTTCCTGAGTTTCAGCATAAAAAAATACTCGATTTTGGTTGTGGTGCCGGCCACCTGCTTGGCTTACTTAAGCGCGTAGGTTTTGCTGGGGAGTACGTGGGTTATGATCTATCGGCAGAGTTGTTAAAGCTTGCGCGGGAGAATCATCCGGAGGGGCGTTTTGAGCTGAGGAACATATTGCAGGAACGCATACCAGAGCGCTTTGATTTGGTCTTTATCAGCGGTGTTTTTAACAATGACATCACCTGCAACCAAAGCTTTCTGCAGGATATACTTCGGCTATTGTTTGCGGTTACGGACGAAGGACTGGCTTTTAACTGCCTGAGTCACTATGTTGATTACAAAGCGGAGGGGCTTTATTACTTTAATCCAGCGGAGGTATTTGTTTTTTGTAAGGAAGAGCTTACGCCGATGGTGAGTTTAAGGCATGATTATGAAATTAAAGCTGGAGTGGTGCCTTTTGAGTTCAGTTGTTACCTAAAACAAACTGCCCACACACCTCGTAAAGGCAATTATGACTAAAATTGCCATCAGCCAACCCACTTACTTGCCATGGTTAGGGTATTTCCAGCAAATAGCCCAGGTAGATTGCTTTGTTTTTCTTGATAATGTGCAGTTTGAAAAGCAATCCTGGCAGTCTAGAAACCGTATCAAAGATCATCAGGATAATGTGATTTGGCTGTCTGTGCCTGTTGCCCGGCATGCGCTGGATGCTCCTATCATGGACATCGCGCTGGCCAATCAGCGCATCAACTGGCAGCGTAAACATCTAAACTCCGTTAAAACCTATTTGGCTAAAACACCGTACCTGGCGGAGGTGGTGGAGCTTATTGAGCCGGTTTTTAACACGCCTTACGACAGGCTTGCGGATTTAAACATTGCTCTTATTCGTTCCGTTTGCCGGCGTTTGGGGCTTGAGACCCCTTTACTAAAAGCATCGGAGCTTGGTGTATCCGGCCAAAAAGCTGATTTATTGTTAGCTATTCTTCAGCAACTGAATGCTGACAGCTACCTCGCTAATCAAGGCTCGCGTGTTTACCTTGAGCAAGAACGGGCACGATTTGCTGCCCAGGGTATTCAGCTTTGTTATCAAAACTGGGAACATCCAATGTATCACCAGAAAGGCCAGCAATTTATCAGTCATTTGGCTTGGCTGGATGCCATTTGTTACCTCGGATTTGATGCGCACCGGTTGCAGCTTATTACTTAATGCAAGGCAGGCTTTTATGAAAGATCTGGACTATCTGATTGTTGGCGCCGGTATTTCCGGCCTTACTGCCGCATTAACAATTCTGTCGTATAAGCCCGGTAGCACCGTTGTGCTGGTGGATAGTGGTACAGAGCCCGGCGGGCTGTTGCGCTCAGAGACGTTTGCCGGGCAGCAGTTTGATTTGGGCACCCATATCCCTGAGATGACTTCGGATGAGGACTTGAACAAGCTGTTGTTTCCTCAACAAATTTGTCGGAGTTGGCATCAATTAACTGCATTGAAAGTAGGGAACTATTTCAATGGTATGCTGAATGAACGTTCACAGTTCCCGGATATCAGCTCACAAGGGGAGATTGCAAAAACGGTGCTGGCAGAGTTGCTGCAAACCAGTGATAGGACTTCCGTGGCCGGCGATCTAAAGCACTATGCTGAGCACTGTTATGGTTCGACCATTAGCACCCAGGTACTGGCCCCATTGATGGCGAAGTTTTGCAATAAGGCACTGGCTGAATTGTCTCCGCAGGCGCTGAAGTATTATGGCCTAAGCCGCTTAATTTGTGGTGATCGCCAGCAAAGCATCAACCTAAAAAAAATCAATCATTTGGATGCTGTACTTGCCTATAGCGATGATCGTGAAAAGCCACGTGATAGCCGCTGGTATTATCCGGATCAGCAGCAAGGTATTGGCCAGTGGATTAAGCTGTTGCAGCAACAGATAACGCAGCAGGGAGGTCAGTGTCTTTTTTCCAGCCGCATTCAAAAAGTTGAGCGACAGCAGTCGATGCACCAGGTAAGTTTTCATGATGGTAAGGTCTTGCAGGCCAGGCAGGTCATTTGGACAGTACCGGTCTACTTGGGGCTGCAAGGAGTGCAGCAACAACGACCTGAAAGCCGCGCAATAAGTATCTTTCATTTTCATAGCACAGAGACTCCGCTGGCGAAATGTCACTATCTGTATTGTTATGAGCCTGCATTACAGAGCTACCGGATCACCCTGTACAATAATCTGCAGGGATCCGAAGCAACAGCCAGTAATCGATGCAGTGTGGAAGTGATCCATGATGTTGGGGCGCAACCTGCTGCTGATTGCATCGCCAAAGAGCTCAAAGCGATGGGCGTGTTTGCCGATCGGGCCACGATGCACCACCTTGGCACCAGCGAGATCAAAGCCGGTTTTCCAATTCCGCTGGCAGGGAGTGAAGAACAACGATTGCAGTTATTTGAAGGCGTGAAAACAGCAAATCCATCCATCGAATTTATCGGCCGAGCCAAGCCTGCTTTATTCTTTATGACGGATGTGTTGATGGATGCCTATCAAGCAGCAAAACAGCTGGTAACAAAAGGAGTAGCTGATGAAAAGAATGAGCATTAATGGTAGAGAGATTTCTACCGATCATCCACCCTATGTTATTGCAGAGCTGTCGGCAAATCACAATGGCAGTCTGGAGCGTGCGAAGCAGCTCATTTTGGCGGCGCAGCAGGCCGGGGCGGATGCGGTGAAATTACAGAGCTATCGGGCTGACACCATTACTCTGAATGCTCGGACGGAAGACTTTATGATCCGTGGCGGGTTATGGGATGGCCAGAATCTTTACGAGTTGTATCAGCAAGCTCAGCTACCCTGGGAGTGGCATCAGCCACTGTTTGATTATGCCCGCCAGTTGGGCATCACGATTTTTAGTTCTCCGTTTGATTCAACTGCGGTAGATTTGCTGGAGCAGTTGAATGCACCTGCATACAAAGTGGCTTCTTTTGAGGCGGTGGATCTACCTTTAATCCGCTATATTGCCGCGACAGGCAAGCCAATGATTATTTCTACCGGAATGGCAACGGAGGCTGAAATTGAAGAGGCCATTACTGCCGCCCGGGAAGGTGGTTGCCAGCAGTTGGCAATTTTGCACTGCATCAGTGGTTATCCGGCACCAGCATCCGATTACAACTTACGAACCATGGCGGATATGCAACAGCGCTTTAAGGTACAGGTTGGTTTGTCGGATCATACCATTGATAATGTTACAGCCATCACCAGCGTAGCAATGGGGGCGACGATTATTGAAAAACATTTTACCTTGGATAGAGCCGGTGGTGGTGCCGATGATAGTTTTTCGTTAGAGCCGGCTGATTTAGCCGCTTTGTGCCGGGATGTAAAAACATCATGGCAAGCTCTGGGCCAGGTAAGTTACGCCAGGCAAAGCAGTGAGCAGGGTAATGCAAAGTTTCGTCGCTCGCTCTATTTTGTCGAAGATCTTGCCGCTGGTACTGTGTTGGCACCGCAGCATATTCGTAGTGTGCGGCCGGGCTTTGGCCTGGCTCCAAAGTACCTGGAACAACTGCTTGGTAAAACGCTGCGTAAAGCTGCCGTGAAAAATACGCCAACCAGTTGGGAGCACTTCACATAATGTCAGATGCGGCTTGGTTCCGCATTAAGACAGCTGTTTTCTCAACAGCTCCACCACAGGTTTAAATTCCTGCCGATTTTTATCGCTTAAATCCAGCAGTGCTTCATGAGCCCTGAGAATCATTTTGCCTTTATGGTCATCGCTGTGTTGCTCAACCTGCACTGGCGTCAGGTCGATAGCCTGATTGGTCGGATGTTCAGCAAAATCAAATACTGTTTCCAGGCAAAGCCCTTTTAATAACTGATTGACTTCAGTATTAGTAGAGAACAATATCGGTTTTGGTAACTGATGCTGTTGGCAATGCCGTGCCAGACTGGCCAGCAAGCCAATGTGTGTGCTATCGATAAAGGTTACGTCATTCAAGTCAACCACTACCTGTGCGCAGGCTGGTTGCTCTTGCTCAAATAACTGCTCAATCAGGTCATCCATACCAGTAGCATTGGTGTATCTGAGTTCGCCGCTTAGTTTGAAATAACAGTGTTCTTGCAGACAAGCGAACAGGATTTGCTCGGTGTTCATGGTTGGTCTCCATAACAACTGATTCTGAGCATGGTTAAATCATCCGGTAATCCCTGGTTGGGATCAATGTGCAAGTTCGTTAATAACTGATGGAGGCTTTTGGTTCCCTGATGTTGGAGTAACTTCAGTTTTTGCTCCGTGTTGTCTCCAGGTAGAACATCGAGCAAACCATCGGAGCAGAGTTGCATGGCCATACCCGGTTTAAAATCGATGCAATCGGTTTGGTAGTTGACGGCTTCAAACATGCCTGCTGGGGTGCTTTTGAGCTCCAGCCAACGGATTGCCCCTGATGTTTCCTGAAGTAAAGGCCAGGGAAAGGCTCCTGCATTAGCAAAGAGCAGTTGTTGATTCTGTCGGTTCAGTACGCCATAAAACAGAGCAATGTATTTGCCAATAGCCTCTTTGAGTAGCTCGCTATTGAGCTCATGCAGCAAGGCTGCGGGCTCTAATATCAGTCTGGACTGCTGCAGCTTGAAACGCTCAAGCAAGGAGCTGATAAAGCGCTTTAAATAAACGGTGACAAAAGCGGAGGCAACACCATGGCCAGAGACATCGGCAATATAAAAGCCGCAGTGGATATCATCAATAACAAAGTAATCTACAAAGTCGCCACTCATGAAGTCGGATGGGTAGAGCAGATGTTCAAACTGGTAAGGCATCCAAGCCATCTGTTTGGGTGGCAATAATTTGAACTGTACTTGCTTACCGGCTTTTTCCCCGGCTTCAAGCTCGTGCAGTGACTGCTTTAATTGTGCCAGAGCCGATTCAAGCTCCTGGGTTCGGGCTGCGACTTTAGCTTCCAGAGTTTCGTTCAGTTGCTCCAGTTGGGTAATTGCCAGATATGAGCGCAGTGCAGAAGTAATGGTCGTAGTTAAACGCTGAACGGTTAGTTCGGTTTTGGAGCGATAATCATTGATATCATACTCTTGCACCACTTGCTGCTCTGGTGCCTGGCCGGGTTGACCTGTACGCAGAATGATCCTGACCTGATGGTTATTCAGTTGCTCACGAATAAAACGGACCAGGGTCAAACCGGCATCGTCCGTTTCCATGACGACATCCAGTAAAATCAGTGCGATGTCCTGATACTGTTCCAACTTTGTTTTGGCTTCAGCTGCATTATAGGCACTTATAAAGTTAAGCTTTCGGTGTTGAAAACTATAATCGCGCAGTGCCATGGTGGTGACATGGTGCATCTCCGGCTCATCGTCGACAATGAGTATGGTCCAATAGCCTTGTTGCTCGGTTTCAGCTTCATCCTCAACCAAAAAGTCCATGGGTGTATCATCTAAAGCGGATGTCAAATGTGCATCAGATAGCTGTACCACCTTCAAACCTCCAGCTGAAATGTAAGAGGGGCTTTAAAGTTGCCATTGCTCAGTTCTGTTTGGATGTTGCTACCTTATAACGATAACAGATGCCAGGCCATAGCGCGAGGTCTGGCCCCAACAGGGGCGAAGGTGATCGTTATAACCATGCGCTCAGCTGCTCACGGATAAAGTCTTGCTGTTGCTCGGTCAGCTCAGGGTAGAGCGGCAGGCTGATAATACGCTCGTAAAAATCCTCAGCGATTGGAAAGTCTCCCCAATCAAAACCAAGTTGCTGATAGTATGGTTGGGTATGGATAGGAATATAATGCACATTCACACCAATACCTGCTTGGCGCAAACCTTCAAAGACGGCTTTGCGTTTGGCTTTATCGTGTAGCCGGATAATAAACAAATGATAGCTGCTTAAGATGTTCTCTGGTTGAGCAGGGCAATCGAGTGGTAAGCCAGCTAATAATTGCTGATAACGTCGGGCCAAGTGCTGACGTCGCGCAATGATGTTTGCTAAACGAGTACTTTGACTAAGCCCCAATGCGGCCTGTAAGTCGGTCATGCGGTAGTTGTAGCCCAGTTGCAGCTGTTGGTAGTACCAGGGACCATGAGCTGGCTCGGTCATTTGACTTTCTTCGCGCGTAATGCCATGGCTGCGCAGCAGTTGCATTTGTTGGGCAAGCTCCGGCTGATTGGTTAGCGCCATACCGCCTTCGGCAGTGGTAATGATTTTGACCGGATGAAAGCTAAATACGGTAATATCGCTGTACTGACAACAGCCTACCGCCTGGCCCAGGTACTGGCCGCCAACAGCGTGGGAGGCATCTTCGATAATCCGAAAATCAAATTCAGCACTCAGGTGACGCAGTTGCTGCATATCGCAGCTTAAGCCTGCAAGATGCACGGCAATCACCACATTCGGCAGGGCATCTTTGGCTCTGGCCTGTTCCAGTTTCGTGCGCAGTGCCTGAATACATACATTGCCGGTTTCAGCTTCAACATCAACAAAATCAATCTGAGCGCCACAGTAGCGCGCTGCATTGGCCGAAGCCACAAAGCTGATAGGGGAAGTCCAGACCCGGCTGGCAGAATTGACACCCAAAGCAAGGCATGCCAGATGCAGCGCAGAGGTGGCACTGTTCATGGCAATAGCATGGCTGGCACCGGTTAAGCTGCACAGGCGCTGTTCAAAGGCAGGTACAGCAGGCCCCTGAGTTAGATAATCGCTTTGCAGCACTTGCAAAACGGCGTCAATATCGGCCTGGTTGATGTGCTGTCGACCATAGGGGATCATTGCATGGCTTCCAGATTAAATTGCAGGATTTCCTCCGGGCTTAAAAAATGCGGATTGGTACTGGATGCGTACTCAAAGCCGGGCTCTACCAAAGTACCCTGTTCATTCAATGCATTCACATCAAAGCTATTTTTCCGGTTAAAAAAGCGAATGGAGGGTGCAATGACAAAGTGATCGGAAAATTCGTAAGTATGGTAGGAGTTTTCACCGGGGCACATCACTTCATGCAGCTTCTCGCCAGGACGGATACCCACTTCTTTGATGGGCATGCTTGGTGCCATGGCTTTGGCTAAATCCATAATGCGAATGGATGGGATCTTAGGTACGAAAATTTCGCCACCCAGCATGCGCTCAAAGTTTTTCAGCACAAAATCAACCCCTTGTTGCAGGGTTATCCAGAATCGGGTCATTTCCACATGCGTAACTGGCAGGTGATCGTGGCTTTTCTCTATCAAATTCTGGAAAAAGGGCACCACAGAGCCGCGTGAGCCAACCACATTGCCATAGCGCACCACCGAAAAACGCGGTCGGCTGCCGCCAGCGATGTTATTACCAGCAACAAAGAGTTTATCCGATGCCAGTTTGGTAGCGCCATAGAGGTTCACCGGGTTGGCGGCTTTATCGGTGGAAAGAGCAATCACTTTTTCGACATTGGCATCAATAGCGGCATTGATCACATTTTCAGCCCCATTGATGTTGGTTTTAATGCATTCCATTGGGTTGTATTCCGCAGCAGGCACTTGTTTTAGTGCTGCGGCATGAATGACGAAATCTACTCCACGCATGGCTCGTAATAAGCGCTCGGCATCCCGTACATCACCAATAAAATAGCGCATACAGTCTTGATGAAAAACCTGCTGCATCTCGTACTGCTTTAGCTCATCGCGCGAATAGATGATGATTTTTTTTGGCTTGTAGCGAGCCAGTAAGGTCTGGGTATATTTGTGACCAAAAGAGCCGGTACCACCGGTGATTAGGATTGTTTTGCCATCAAACATGGAGTGAACCTCTGCTGTGTCACACTTAACTGTTTGAACATAGCATAAATTGTGCCGATAGCGCAGGGGATTTAAAACTCTCTGGTTGCAAAGTAGCCAGGCAGATAGGCAAAGTTCGCATTTTTAGTGCGTTCTGGCTATAATTTAACCATTACAGCGTTGCGAGGTCATGCGGATGAAAGTCGGTACTAATAACTCCATTTTGAATCAAACCATTGCGCAGCAGGACAACTTGTTCAAAAAATTGGCGACAGCAAGGCGTATCAACAGTGCGGCTGATGATGCGGCAGGTTTGCAAATTGCCAATCAGTTGACCTCAAGCATCAATGCCCGTGAACAGGCTTCGCGCAATGTGTACGATGGTATTTCGTTAGCGCGGGTGTACGATCAAGGCCTGCAAGCGATTGAAGAAAACTTGCAGGACTTAAATACGCTGGCGATTCAGGCTGGTAATGGCATTTATGGTGCCAGTGAGCGTCAGGCCTTGCAGCAGCAGGCAGATCAGTTGTTGGGTAATATTCAGCAGGTGATCGATAACACCGAGTTTGCAGGTAAAGGGCTTTTTAATCAAAGTGGTGAAGTAACCTTTGGTACCGGCGATAGCAGCCTGAGCTTAAGTACGGAAGACGTCGCAGCTGCGCTTACTACCAGCAATTTGTTTGATTTTGATTTGACGGATCCATCGCAATTGACTGCTTCGCTTGGCAGCGTTGAGCAATCACTGCAACAGCTGGGGGCTTTACGGGCAGATACCGGTGCCACCATCAATGCCTTTGAAGCAGCGGCTAGTGTCATTGATCGTCAGCGCCTTGGTGAGGCTGAAGCGCGAAGCCGGATTGAAGATCTGGATTACGCCAAAGCCGTAAGTGAGCAAGTTGCTGGCAATATTTTGCTGCAGTCCAGCATCAGTGTGGCAGCACAGGGGCGGGTGCAACAGGAGCAGGCATTGCGTATTTTGGGTGGTTAACTTTACCGGCCTGAGCAACCGTTGGTTAGCGCTGGGAAATTGACAGAACGTCAAATTTCCAGCGCTTTTTATTTGGCAAGCCAAAGCGGCTTCGCTACAATGGGAGCATAACCAGAACAACGATTGAGTGACTATGCGCGCCACCCCCAAGCTTTACCTCGTCGATGGCAATATCCCACGCCAACAGCGCCTTAGTGCTATTCTCGATTTTGTGCTGGAACCACATCAGATTATTGACTTTGCCGAGTTATTGGCTTGCTTACAGCAACCCGAGCCTGCCGTGGTGCTGCTTGGTCAGTTGGATGAGGCACCACAAGCCCTGATCGAACAGTTTCCAGCCACCGCCTTTTTAGTGCTGGATGGTACTCAGGATGCGTTGCTGCAGTTTGGCAATGTGGTGGCGCTTTTAACCGAACCCTTTCGTTACGACAGCCTGACTCAATCGCTCCGAGATTGTCAGGAATATCATCGGTTGTTACCGGGGCAGCAACGGCTGGATCAGGCTGCGCGCTTGGTTGATATGGTGGGATCGGCCGAGCCGATGCAGCAGCTACGCTTTTTAATCCAGCAAGTGGCGCCGACTGAGGCCAATGTGATGATTTTGGGCGACTCCGGTACAGGTAAAGAAGTGGTGGCGCGCAACATTCATTTGCTTTCCCGCCGCGCTGATGGCCCTTTTGTGCCAATTAATTGCGGTGCCATTCCTGCTGAATTGTTGGAAAGTGAGTTGTTCGGCCATGAAAAAGGTGCTTTTACCGGTGCTTTTTCTACCCGCAAAGGCCGTTTCGAGCTGGCACAGGGCGGTACCTTGTTTCTGGATGAAATTGGCGACATGCCTTTGCCGATGCAGGTTAAATTGCTGCGGGTATTGCAGGAGCGGATTTATGAGCGGGTGGGGGGCAATCAGCCGATCAAAGCCGATGTGCGCATTATTGCTGCAACGCATCGTAACTTGGAGCAAATGATTGCTGATGGTCGCTTTCGTGAAGATTTGTTTTACCGGCTCAATGTATTCCCGATTGAAACACCGGCGCTGTCTGCGCGCACCGAAGATCTGCCCCAGCTGTGTCAGGAACTCATTCAGCGCCAACAGCAGGCGGGTCACGCCCGGGTAAAGTTTACCGAGCGGGCGATGGAAAGTCTGAAGCTCCACGCCTGGCCTGGTAATGTCCGGGAGCTGGCTAATCTGGTAGAGCGCATGGCCATCATGTACCCGAATCAGGTGGTGGATGTAGCAGAGCTGCCTCTGCGCTACCAACATCTGGAGGTGGATAGCTATGTGCCGGATTATCCAGAGGCTTTGCAAGAGCGTGATTTGCTGAATGAGCTGTTCCAGGCCGATGAAGAGGAAATGGCTTTTTATGAAACGGCGGAGGCTGATCCATTTCAGGCGGATCCTCAGTTGCCGGAGGCAGGGATTGATCTTAAAGATCATCTGGCGGAGCTTGAGATCCTGTTTATCACCCAGGCGCTGGAGCGGCATGATTTTGTGGTGGCCCGTGCTGCCGATATGCTGGGGTTGCGTCGTACAACCCTGGTGGAAAAAATGCGCAAATACAATCTCGCCAAAGACGACTAATACCACACTGGTGTCAGAATTCTGACACCAGTACGCTGTAATCTGCTCTCTATCTTGCTGTAATTCATAGACTTATTTCTGGCATACAACATGCATAAATCCATCAGAGGCCCTGATCCGATTTATGAGGTGTGATATGCATACCGCCAGAACTTTGTTTGAGATGGATTCGACTTCCAATGTCGTGACTGATTTCAGCCGCTATCTGCAGCCCGTCTCTGCAGCGACTGATCGCATGCAGCATTTGGTTACCATGTTGCCGGTTGGTGTGGTGGTACTGGATGAGCGTGGCTATGTGGCCGACGCCAACCCAATGGCTCTGGACATGCTGGGTGAGCCGTTGCAAGGGCAGCGCTGGCTGGATGTGATCACCCGTTCATTTCGGCCTCGCAGTGATGATGGCATGGAAGTATCCTTATTCAATGGTCGTCGGGTTAAGCTGGCTATCAGTGCGCTCAGTCCGGAACCAGGGCAACTCATCGTGCTGACAGATTTAACGGAAACCCGTCAATTGCAAAGCCGGCTGGCGCATATGCAGCGCTTGTCTACCCTTGGCAAGATGATGGCGACACTGGCTCACCAAATTCGCACACCGTTATCATCCGCCATGTTGTATGCAGAGAATCTGTCCAATCAGCGTCTGAATGATGACGCCAAGTCGGTGTTTCAGCAAAAACTGGTGGCTCGCTTGCAGGATTTGGAGCAGCAGGTAAACGATATGCTGTTGTTTGCCCGCTCAGGCAATGAAGCCAGTGTCAGTTGCATTGCCGTGGATGCTCTGCTCCAGGAGGTACAAGCTGGAATTGAAGCTCAGTTGCAGGCGTATCAGGCCAGCTTAAGCATTGAAACCAAGCAAGCCGGCTTAACCTTATGGGCGAACCAAAGCAGCCTGGCGGGCGCAATTTTAAACTTGTTGCACAACAGCCTGGAAATTATTGGGGCGGATGCGCAGTTGATGATTCGTTGCCAGCAGCAAGGCAGTTGGCTGGTGCTGGATATCAGTGATAATGGGCCGGGTGTGCCGGAGCATTTGCAGCAACAAATTTTCGAACCCTTCTTTACGACACGCAATCAGGGAACAGGTCTTGGCCTTGCTGTCGTGCAGGCGGTAGCCACCGCCCACAAAGGCCAGGTGAGCTATGTGCCACAAGTGGGCGGTGGGGCTTGCTTCCGTCTGCAATTACCGTTACATCAGACAGAACCTCAGGCGCAGGAGAAAAGCTATGACGCAAACTAAAATCATGGTGGTAGAAGATGATGGCGGCTTACGTGAAGCCCTGGTCGATACCCTGACTCTGGCCAACTATCAGGTTGTTGCCGCCGAGAGTGCCGAGCAGGCTCTGCTGCAGTTAAAGCAACAAAGCATTAAGCTGATTGTCAGCGATGTGCAAATGCCGGGCATTTCGGGGCTGGAGCTCCTGGCCACGGTACGCCAGCAGTACCCACAAATACCGATGCTTATTATGACGGCGTATGCCAATGTAAATGATGCAGTACAGGCCATGCGATTAGGGGCGGTGGACTATCTGTCCAAACCTTTTTCGTCGGAAGTGCTGGTGAATATGGTGAGTCGGTATGTGCCGGCCGAACAATTGGCTGGCATTGAGCCCATTGTAGCCGCTGAGCAGAGCAAACAGTTGGTGCGGTTGGCTGCGAAAGTCGCTAAATCCGATGCCAGTGTGATGGTGACCGGGCCCAGTGGTTCGGGCAAAGAGGTGTTGGCACAGTACATACACCAGCAATCGCCGCGGGCGGAGGGGCCTTTTATTGCGATAAACTGCGCAGCAATACCGGAGAATATGCTGGAGTCCACCTTGTTTGGTTACGAAAAAGGCGCTTTTACCGGTGCAGTGCAGGCTTGTCCCGGGAAATTTGAGCAGGCTCAGCAGGGTACCATTTTGCTGGATGAAATCACCGAGATGGACTTAAACCTGCAAGCCAAGTTGCTGCGGGTATTGCAGGAGCGCGAGGTAGAGCGACTTGGTAGCCGCAAAACTATCAAGCTGGATGTTCGGGTACTGGCTACCAGCAACCGCGATTTAAAAGAAGCGGTGCAGCAAGGTCGTTTTCGGGAAGACCTGTACTACCGCCTCAATGTGTTTCCACTGAACTGGCCAGCCCTGGCGGAGCGGCCAGAAGATATTCTGCCACTGGCCGAGCACTTGATGGAGCGGCATTGCCTGCGTGACGGTATTGCCATACCTCAGCTTGAAGGAAGCGCCATTCAAAAGCTGCTGCAGCATAGCTGGCCCGGCAACGTGCGGGAGCTGGATAATGTAATGCAGCGGGCGTTGATTATTCATAGCGATGGCGTGCTTACAGCGGACGATATATACATTGAAGAGCTAAGCGTGCCAACCATGACTGCGCTGGATGTTGATGCAGATGTTAGTCAGTTTAAACAGGAAATTCACGAGCAGGAGCACCGCTTGATCCTGGCAACGATGCGGGCTTGTGATAATAAACGCAAAGATGTGGCTGAGCGCTTGGGGATCAGTGACCGCACTCTGCGCTATAAGCTGGCGCGGATGCGTGAAGCCGGTATACAGCTACCGGCTTAAGATAAGCAGAGCCAGCCAGAACTAGCTCGCGGCAGGTACTGGCTCGCTTTCGTCTGACTCGATCAAACCTTCAGAATGCGCCACGACCCGTGCTACCATGGTATCTCCGGTCACGTTGGTGGCGGTGCGCATCATATCAATAATGCGGTCCACCGCAGCAATAAAGGCAATCCCTTCCAGTGGTAAACCGACCACACTCAAGGTCACCGTCAGCATCACCATGGCACTGCCGGGCACGCCAGCAGTCCCCAGCGAGGCTAGGGTCGCCGTGATGGCAATCAGCAGGTAGCTGGTCGCATCCAGTGGAATGCCATACAAGTGGGCTATAAAAATCGCGGCAATAGCCGGGTAAATGCCGCCACAGCCATCCATATTGATGGTGGCGCCAAGCGGCAACACAAAGCTGGCGTAATTTTTCGAAACTTTTAGATCCTCGGTCACCACTTTATGGGTGACCGGCAGGGTACCAAAGCTGCTGGCGCTGCTAAAGGCCACCAGCTGGGCCGGTAAAATGGCTTTGAAAAACGCCAGTGGCGACATGCCGCCAAACAAGCGCACCATGCCACCGTAGGTAAAAATGATATGGATAAAGCAGGCAATGTAAATCGCCAGGATAAACTTGCCTAGTGGCAACAAGGTTTCCAGGCCAAAACTACCCACCACCCAGGCCATCAGGCCCAGCACACCAATCGGCGTCAGTTGCAGCACCATGCGGGTGATCTGGTACATGATCTCGGCACCGGCTTCCATCACTTTGCGCATCGGCTCGGCTTTTTCACCCACCACATTGATGGCAATGCCCACCAACACCGCAAACACAATAATCTGCAGCACATTACCACTGGCTAGCGCCGCCACCGGATTGGTTGGGATCAGGTTGGTCAGCACGGTCGCCACCGGCGGAATATCACGCTCGCGAACTTCAGTAGTGGTCAGCTCGGTGATGGTACTAAAGTCCATCAAACTGCCCACGGTTAAGCCAATCAGGCTGGCAATCATGGCAGTAAGCAAAAACAGGCCAACGGTTTTAACCGCCAAACGCTTCATTTTAAGCGTATCGCCGAGTGAGGTAATGCTGGTGATCAGGGCAAAAAATACCAAGGGCACCACCAGCATGCGGATGGCATTAATAAACAGCGTCCCCAGTGGCTGCAGCACAGTGGCTTTTTCGCCAAAGACTACTCCCAGGCCAATGCCCAGCAACATAGCACCCAGCACACGCTGCCAGAACGGAATACGGAACCAAAAAGCAAGCATCAGGAAATTGCTCCAATAACTAAAGCGATTAGGGTCGCCAGTCTACTGGTAGGGGCAAGGAGTGTCCAGAAACAAGAAGGCGATTAAAGCGGGTTCTATGTTAGGTATATATGCTCATTTAGTCTTTTGTAATGAGAGATTTGGAAATCCAGTGCCTGGTGATGGGCTGGTAGTAGGGTGCTAAAACGCTACCTGGAATTTATATAGCTAAAAGAAATATGTAATAACAAAATTAAATATAAAGAACTTGAAATGCCGCCAATTGTGAAATATAAATTAATTAAGTGTTTATTTGGTTGCGTTTTGGTTTTTTATAAGGAGGTTTATGTGTCTGAGCAGGGGTTGTTTCGTGCAAATGCTTTGAAACAGCAAGCCGCAAAACTGGATGGCGACGTAATTATTGCTCAGCCGTTAAGCAGCAGCGTGCTCACCATCATACTGATGCTGTTGGTATTTATGTTAGTTGCATTTCTGGCGCTGTCGTCTTTTAACCGCAAAGAAACTGTCACTGGTTATTTAAAACCGGATTTAGGCTTGGCCAAGGTCGGTAGCCCACGCCCAGGCATTGTTGTCAATTGTATGTCGAGGATGGCCAGCAAGTGGAAGCGGGGATGCCGTTAGCGCTGATTCATATTCCCGAGCATCTGGCTGATGGTCTGTCGCTAAGCCAAAGCCTATTTCAGGGCTTGCTACAGCAAACGGAATTGTTAACTTTGCGTCAGCAGCAATTGCAGCAGCAATTTGCCCAGCAAGAAACCGAATTACAAAGCCGTTTACTGCTTAGCCAGAGCATGTTGCAGGAGCTTTTAGGCCAGCAGCAGTTGCAACAACAGCGTTTGACGCTGCAGCAAAGCCGTTTTCACAATTACCAGCAGT
Organism: Alkalimonas sp. NCh-2; assembly: GCF_039631345.1. Classification (NCBI taxonomy): domain Bacteria; kingdom Pseudomonadati; phylum Pseudomonadota; class Gammaproteobacteria; genus Alkalimonas; species Alkalimonas sp. NCh-2. The sequence continues at coordinate 304,087 of NZ_JBDIUV010000003.1, read as the reverse complement.
TGCAGCAGCAAGGGGCTATTTCAGAACTGGAGCTGCAGCAGCAAGCCGAGCTTGTTTTAGGGATTCGCCAGCAACTGGCCGAGCTAAGCGCCAGTGCCCAGCAACAGCAGGCCAGCATAGAGCAATTGCAGGGGCAACTAGCCCGGTTGCCGGTCGAACAGGCGCAGCAGTTGGCGTTACTGGATACCGACCGCTCAAGACTTCAACAGCAAAAAGTGGAACTGGATGCGCGAGGCCAGCTATTAATTACCGCACCGATCTCTGGCCGGGTGACCAATTTGGTGGCTGATATTGGCACTAGCTTAACCAGTCAATTGCCGTTCTTAACCATTTTGCCTGAGAACGCAGAGCTTCGAGCGGTCTTGCTGGTACCAACCCGGGCCTATGGTTTTGTGCAGCCTGGTCAGCAAACCCGTATTCGATTTGATGCCTTTCCGTACCAGCGTTTTGGTTTGTACCACGGGGAAGTAATTCGCACAGCGCAGGCTATCGTGCTTCCTGGGGAAGTCGATATGCCTGTCGCCGTGCAGGAGCCAGTCTACCGGGTCGAGGTAGCGCTGGCGGCGCAAGAGATCCGCGCCTACGGCAACAGCGTCCCGCTGCAATCGGGCATGCTGCTAAGCGCAGATATCGTGCTGGAACAACGCAGCTTAATCAGCTGGTTGTTTGAGCCGATTTTAAGCCTGAAAGGGCGATTGTAGCCCTTCAGGATTCTACGTAACTTAAAATGTCTCAAGGAGAGATACTATGCAAGAATTAACATTTGATCAAGTTGAAGAAGTTAGTGGTGGCTCTAGAATTAAACGTGAGCCGAGGGAGCCGCAATATGTTCAAGAACACCAGAGAAATGATTGCGGGGGGGATAGTGGTGGAGTTGGAGGCGCAACCATCGCTTCCACAGGTTTTGGTGCAACTAATTTAGCTGGTTCAGGTGTTGTTGCATATGCTCTAGGTGGAGTGCCAGGGATGATTGTAGGAGGGTTAGGTGTATTAACTAATTTTGCTTTTGGCTTAACGCAAGAAGGGCGGGACGGTATGAGAGTACAAAATCACCCTGCAACCCGACATCTATATGATTGTAATGGAAACAGAATTAGGAACTAATTGTTAATCAGAATAGCCTGCTACTGTTTGTGGTGGGCTTCAGGTAAATAGAATGAATAAGAATTCAAAGCTTGCGCTAGAAATACTGCTAATTATGCTTGTTGGTGGGCCCTGTGTTTTTTTTGTTCATATTTTTCTCGCTAAGAATGATGTTAACTTATACTTAAGGCAGCCTATTATTTTACTTTCGATTGTTGTTGTTATATTTGCTTATTGCAGGATAACTAAGTATGTAGTGCAAAAAAAGAATGATACTCCTCCAAACCGAAGCCGCTGAATGCGGTCTAGCCTGCATGGCAATGGTGGCCATTCATTATGGCCATCAGATGGACTTAACCACTTTACGCAGTCGCTATAATGTCTCGCTAAAAGGGGGCTCGATGCAGCAGTTAATGCGGCTGGCAGAGCAACTGAACATGACTGGCCGGGCGCTAAAGCTGGAGCTGGACGAGCTGTGTAAGCTAAAAACTCCCTGTATCCTGCACTGGGAAATGAATCATTTTGTAGTGCTGAAAAAAGTGCACCGCACTGGCATTACCATCTTAGATCCTGCTATGGGCGAGCGCCGCTTGAGTATGGTGGAGGTGGATAAAGCCTTTACCGGGGTGGCGTTGGAGCTAACCCCGACTAATGCGTTTAAAAAAATCGACGAGCGGGTACAACTTAGTTTAACCTCGTTCTGGAGCAACATTCAGGGCTTGGTACCCTCCCTGGTCAAGTTATTCGTATTGTCCTTGCTGCTGCAGTTCTTTGTACTGGCTTCGCCCTATTACACTCAGTTGGTGGTGGATGAAGTGCTGGTCAGTAATGACAAGCCCTTATTGCTGGTACTGGCGATTGGTTTTTCCTTATTGATGGTAATTCAAATCACCATTCAGGTGCTGCGCAGCTGGATTGCGCTGCATTTAGGTACCCATTTAAATATGCAGATGGTCACCAACTTATTCCGCCATTTGCTGCATTTGCCTGTATCGTTTTTTGAAAGGCGCCATATGGGCGATATTACCTCGCGCTTTTCCTCGTTAGGCTCGATCCAACAAATTCTGACCAACAGCTTAATCGAAGGCATTCTGGATGGGCTGATGATCGTGCTGGTGCTGGTAATGATGCTGTTGTACAGCCCGATGCTCAGTCTGGTCGTTTTTGCTGTAGTGGTGATGTATGCCTTATTGCGCTGGGCTTTTTACTGGCCCATGCGCCAACTGACGGAAGAAAGCATTGTCACCTCGGCCAAAGAAGACAGCGTTTTTATGGAAACCATCCGTGGCATTCAAAGTTTAAAGTTGTTTGGCCAGCAAAATGAACGGTTAAACCTGTGGCAAAACCGCCATGCCGAATCAGTCAATAAAGGCTACCGTTTGGCTAAGTGGGGCATTGGCGCTGGTACCGCCAATCAACTGCTATTTGGCATAGAAGGCATTGTTATTATGTATTTAGGTGCGCTCACCGTGATGAATGGCGATATGACCATCGGCATGCTGTTTGCTTTTATGGCCTACAAGGGCCAGTTTACCGGCCGGGCGGCTTCACTGATTTCCCTGGTGGTGGAAATCAAAATGCTGAAACTGCACTTAAACCGGCTGGCCGATATTGCCTTAACCGACAAAGAAGACGAAGGGTTGAATCAGCCCAGCCGAGATATCAGCGGCCAGTTGCGTTTAACCAACATTCGTTTTCGCTACGCCAATAACGAGCCTTTGCTGTTTAACGACCTATGCCTGGATATCCCGGCTGGTGCCAATATCGCTATTATCGGTCCTTCAGGTAGCGGCAAAACCAGCCTGATGAAACTGATGCTGGGCTTATTGCCAGCAGAAAGTGGCAAGGTGGAAGTGGATGGCATTGAGATTAAACAGCTGGGGCTGCGCAATTACCGCAGCCAGATTGCGGCTGTGATGCAGGATGACCAACTAATGTCCGGCACTTTGGCCGAAAACATCAGTTTTTTCGACCCACAACTGGATATGCAGCGAGTTTATCAAGCCGCCCAACTGGCAGGCATTCACCAAGATATCAGTGCGATGCAAATGGGCTACAACTCCCTTGTCGGCGATATGGGCAGCGCGCTGTCTGGTGGTCAGAAACAGCGCTTATTGGTGGCCCGGGCCTTGTACCGCCAGCCCAAAATCCTGCTGCTGGATGAAGCCACCAGCCATCTGGATGTGGCATTAGAACACTATGTGAACCAGGCCATTCAGCAGCTTAGTATGACCAGGATTGTGATTGCCCACCGGCCAGAAACCATCCTAAGCGCAGAGCAGATTTACCAACTGGCAGGCGGGCAGCTGCAGGATGTAACCGAGGCGTATAAAGCGCAGTTTGGTAAGGCAGTCGGGTAGTGCGCTGCGGGTGTTATTGCTTTTCACATCCTGCGCACTTAGACTTTAGTTAAGGCTCTGCTGCCAGGCAGCTACGCTGGTTATTACTCCAGAACAGTACGATCTTCAATGCTGTCGTTATTCAGGTAGTCACAAATAAGATTGTATTGTCATCGGGCCAGGTTAATCGTAGGAGATAGGCAAATGCAAGCTCATACCATTAAACAAGAAGCACTTGACGCCATCCAGCAATTGCCGGATGACGCCAGCACCGAACAGATCATGTATCGGCTTTATGTGTTGGAAAATATTCGGCGAGGTCAGCAAGATGCAGCCAAAGGTGATAGCCAGGCTGCAGAAGAGCTGCTGAAAGACATTCAAACATGGTGAAGTGGACGGCTCACGCTAAGGCCCAACTTCGTCATATTCACGATTATATCGCCCAAGATTCGCCGCTGTACGCCAAACGTGTTAGTGAGGCAATGGTACAAAAAACCATGGGTCTCGATGAGCTACCTCGCAAGGGGCACAAAGTGCCAGAATTAAACGACGACGCTGTGCGGGAGCTTGGGCTTTACTCTTACCGGATTGTTTACGAAATAAAACCGGATCAACTGATCGAAGTTCTGGCCGTGATTCATAAACGAAGGCATTTAATGCCAGAGGAAATTCCCCGGCCTGAATAACGACAAAGTCGTAATAGCCTTTTATTCGTAGTGAAGCGGATCTTCTGCTTTATTCAGCGCAAAGGCTTCCAACCACTGTTTGGTGAGCTCATTTTTTGCCAGTTTGCTCTAGGCTTTTTTACAAGGAGTTTTTTAGACTGTTTTCTAGGTAGCAGAGACTTTAACTGTTTAAAGCCTCTGGGCTTTCATTTCAACAAAGCGCCATAGAGAACGGTTAAAGGTTCGATTCAACGCATTGTCTTTGGCAGCATCTTTCATTGCTGCAAGCGCTGCCTCATCCAGCCAGTGTCCGCCGATCATCACGCCGGCTGGTTGCTTTACCGCCCCTATGTGTTGCAATGGGTCGGTTGGGATTAACAGCAAATTGGCTCGAAAGCCAGGCGTTATCATGCCGGTTTTCTCAAATCCAAGCGCCATAGCGCTTAGCCGTGTTGCAGAAGTCAGAACCTCAAAGGGGGAAAGTCCTGCGGTAACTAAGAGCTCCAGCTCATCGGCAAGGGAAGCTCCTGGGATCAGGCCAAAACCACCGCTATCGCTGCCTGCAATCAGGGGTACACCGGCCTCATGTAGCAACCTTGTGGCTATCAGGAAAAAGTCGGCGTGGGGCTGTTCGTAGTGGCTCGGCTCCATCCGACTCCAAAACTGCTCGGCATCCTTTGCATAAAAGCGCACCAGCGGATTGATGGCTTCAGAGCCAGGGCGTGCTAAATAGGCACCTTTGGAGTGTGCAATTCGCAGCCGTCGCTTGTGCGCAATCAGGGTTGGGGTGACCACTTCGCCAGATTTGGCCAATTGCGCGGCTACCTGACGCATCCTGGCTTCATTTAAATCATCGCGCAGGCTATGCCAGACAATGGTTTCGATGTGCTCCAGGGTTTGAAAGCCGCGGCCAAGCGAAGCCTGCCAGTCGATATCAAACGGCTTATCGTGAGGAATGCCTGCGGTGCGAACGCCTTCTGGCGAGTGACCGCTAATGCTGATACCTAGCTCTGCGGCTTCATCAACAATGCCCTGGTACGCTTCCTTGGTAAGATTGGAGTACAGCTTAAGTGCCCGGTAGCCTCGTTGGTACTGTTGTCTGACCGCTGCGCGCGCATCCTGGTAGCCGGTGACGGTTTGCTGCAATACCGTTTCATTCGGGCCCCGGCTATTGAGGATAGGCCCTGTGGTGATAAAGTCTGGGCCTAACAGTGCACCCAACTCAATCTGCGCTATCAGTTTAAGATGAAACGGATAGCCAGACATATTGCGCACACCGGTCACACCATGCGCCAGATACCCGGCCAGTTCGGTTTCATCGTTCAGGTGAATGTGTGCATCAATCAGGCCAGGCATTAAGGTGAAGCCCTGACCATCAATAATTAGTGCGCCAGTTGGTGCGGTAAGCTCACCTGCAGCCGCGACAGCAACAATATGTTCGCCAATGACCAGCACGGCTTTGGCGGCTTCTGCCTCGGCTTCGCCCGGGACCATCGAAATCAAACGGACATTATCGAACAGTGCAGCTGTCGGCGTACTGTCAGTGAGTACCAGCGCCGAAGGAATCCTGGATATGCTATACCACAGCCAAATTATGGCGCTGATAAGAAGCAATAAGATTATCGATGCGGCCGTTTTAACGGGCGAAAAGCGGTTTGTGTGCATAAAGAGTTCAGATGGTTTGCCGGCAAAATGTCGGGCCAGCATGCCACGGAGTGCGATGGTTTTCGTCCAGTCGCTTGATCTTAACTGGCTAAAATCATGATTCTGAACCTGAACCTTCACCAACAAGATGGCAGCGATACGCACTGGGTGTTGTGCCGGTCATTTTCTTAAAGGATTGATTAAAGGTTGCTTTTGAAGAAAAGCCAGCACTAAAGGCAAGCTTGGTCAGGTTGGTATTCGGATCTGCTGCCAGGGTGTGTTTGATATGCTCTATACGATGCCGATTGATGTAGTCGTTGAATGAGAGACCGCCCGCCAGATTAATGCTTCTGGAAATATCCCGTGTCGACATGCAGGATAACTCTGACAATTGATGTAGGCTTAAACGGGGCAGACTAAACCAACGATGTTGACGGATTTGCTGATCCAGGTTTGAAAATAAGCTTTGGTAATCGGCACCGGTTTCAGCTTTTCTGTTGGCTAGGGTATGAGCTACAGTAGATGGCTGGTTGCAACCGGAGTCAGTTATTGCCTGTAAGCCCTCTCGTTTATGGTTGAGAATGACCACCAGAAAAAGCAGCACCAGCAAAAAAACAAAGGTACTTGCCGCATAGGCCAACATATTCAGCTGAAGGCTTAATTCGGGTTGCATATTGAGCCTAAGTAAATCCAGTGCACTAAAGCAAGCCGAAAGACCGACCAACCAAGCCAGCCAGGTTAGCGATAGCTCGGCAGCATCCGAACGTTGTTGGCTGAGATGGCGATTAAAGCGAATGATTAATTGCACGGACAGCAGGGCATAAGCGACCCGCCACAGGGTACCAATCGCGATAATCGCTTGAGTCTGTGCGGTAAAAGGGAGCAGTATAATCATAGGTACAAAATGCCACCAGGCGCGATGGCCAACCGGCCCAACCGTGACTCGCTTGATGGCAAGATACAATGCTGGGCCAAAACCGAGCACAAAAACGGGCGAGATTAAATGCCAATCACGGGAAAGGTGTTGGTCTTCCAGTACATTGATGACGGCAGCCGTAATCACCATCACCAATAACAAACAGACACCGCGATAAGCTGGCGTTGGGTAAAGCAGCAGGTAACCCAGGATGGCAACCGCAACAATGCCTGCATTGAGCAAACTGACCAGCAGCAGCGAGTCCATGCCGGTTTGTTAGCCAGTGGCTTCGTACTGAAGCGGATCCACTGCTTTATTCAGTGCAAAAGCCTCCAACCGCTCCTGGCAGGCGCCGCATTTGCCGCAAGCTTTTTCGCGGCCGTTGTAGCAGGTCCAGGTTTTGCTGTAATCCAGCCTCATCGCCAGGCCATCGCGCAGGATTTCTATTTTGGACTCGTGCAAATAGGGGCTGACGATATTGATCGGATCGTAGTTGGCGATTTGGCAGACGGCATTCATCTTTTCGACAAATTCTGGCCGGCAGTCTGGGTAAATAAAGTGATCGCCGGAGTGGGCGCCGTAATAGACCGCCTTGGCTTTGATCGAGTCGGCATAGCCCACCGCCAGTGAAATCAAGATCATATTGCGGTTAGGTACGATGGTCGATTTCATGTTCTCGGCTTCGTAGTGGCCTTCCGGTACCTCGATGTTATCGGTCAGGGACGAGCCGGCCAGCAGCTGATTGATGGCCGAGATATCCACCACCTTATGATTGATGCCAAGCTCACGGCAGACCTGAGCTGCGCACTCCAGTTCTTTGACATGGCGCTGACCATAATTGAACGACAAGGCGTACACCTCATGACCATCGGCAATGGCTTTGTGCAGCACGGTGTACGAATCCATCCCACCGGAGTAAATCACAACAACTTTTTGCGGCATCATGGCGGCGCTCCCGTTATAATTGCATTTTGAAAAGCCGGGCATTGTACTTTAAATTGCGCTTCGGCTAAAGCGTAAGGCGTTGCTGTGTACCAAGTAAATGAACTATTTGAAACCATCCAGGGCGAGGGCAGTTACACTGGCTGCCCTGCAATCTTTATACGGCTGCAGGGATGCCCGGTCGGTTGCAGTTGGTGCGACACCAAACATACCTGGACGGTGGACCCGGCCCAGCAAATCCCGGTGCGGGATGTACTGGCCAAAACCACCGATACGGAAGCTTGGTGCAGCCTGAGTGCAGCTGAAGTGCTGACCGAATTTCAGCGCCAGGGCTATCGGGCCCGGCATGTGGTGATCACCGGCGGTGAACCCTGTTTGTTCGATTTAACCCCGTTGTGTCAGTTGTTGCATCAGCACGGGTACAGTACTCAGATTGAAACCAGTGGCACCTTCGAGATTAAGGCTCCGATGGAGACCTGGGTGACAGTGTCACCGAAGGTCAATATGAAAGGGGGCTACGAGGTGCTGGACTCTGCATTGCTGCGGGCTAATGAGATAAAGCATCCGGTGGCACGCGAGCGCGATATCGAAGAGTTGCTGCAGTTGTTGCAGCGGGTACCTGCTTCGGGTAGGCTGGTGTATTTACAGCCGATTAGCCAGAAAGCCAAAGCAACCCGGCTGGCGATTGAGCAATGCAAAGAGCACAACTGGCGCCTTAGTGTGCAGGTGCATAAATATTTAGGGATTAACTAAATGCGACAGGCTGTTGAACAATTCTTTCAGGACTACGCCGATGCCTATTCCAGCTTCAATGTGGATCAAGTAACCGAATTATTTTCATTGCCGTGCTTGTTCTTAACGGATGATAGCAAGTTGATGATGGGAGAGACCGCCAGCCTGGAGAAGACTGTCCGTCATCAGTTTAACCTGTACCGTAGCCTGGGTGTGGCTCAGGTAAAAAACCGGGTGCAGCACCTGGTGCGTTTGTCCGAGTCGATGGTATTTGCCAGTTTGTACTGGTACTTTTGCGATGCCAACGGCAAAGTACTGCAGAATTGCCATACTTCGTACACCTTGCAGCGCAGCGGCGAGCACTGGCGATTGGTGGCAGTGATGATCGACGACGAACGTTTTGCCCTTAAATCGATTCAGCCTTAAGGCAGCGCTGCAAATAATGCAGGCAGGCTTCAGGGGTGGCTTGTTCAGCCAGGTGTTCTTTCAGCAGCGGTGGTAACGGTAGCAATTCCAGCCAACGTGCTGCCAGCCAGCTGGCGTCTGCTATTTTCATTTCAGGGTAGAGACTGGCCAGTTCCGGCTCGCGTTTTAGCAACTGATCAAAACTAAGCTGTAACTCCTGCTGCGGTTGATCGACTGGTTGAGCCGGCCAGAATGGCACCGCTTCAGTGTCTGCCACGTGCAGTTTGTCGTCTTCTTGCCAGCGGTTAAGGATACGTACCCGCTGCAGCCCCAGCACTTCAATGCCCAGTAAACCATCACTCAGCACGTCAAAATCGGTTACCTGTACTTTGGTGGCATAAGAAAAAACCCGATCCGGGTGTGTTTGGCTGACCAACGGATTTAGTAAAGCCATGGCAAAAGCGCGCTTACCGGCGGTGGCTTCTTTCACCAGCCGGATATAGCGAGGCTCGAATACCCGCAGCCGGGTTTTACCTTCCGGTAGCAGCAAGCAATTCAGCGGAAACAGGGCAAGTTGCTCTGACATCATCATTCCACACCATCATAAAAAACTCTGTAGTGCTATACGGCCAGGGCAGCCTGCTGGATTAGCCTTTGCTCTTTTTCTGGATCAATTCGATGGCGTAGCCATCGGGATCTTTGACAAAGGCAATTTCGGTTTTGCCACCTTTCACCGGGCCAGGCTCTCGGCTAATCACACCGCCACGGTTACGAATATCATCGCAGGCCTGGTACACATCGTCCACCTCGAGCGCAATATGGCCATAAGCATTGCCCAAATCGTAGCTGTCGACGCCCCAGTTGTAAGTCAGCTCCAGTACGGCGTGTTCGGACTCCGGGCCATAGCCGACAAAAGCCAGGGTGTATTTGTACTCGGTGTTTTCGGACTGGCGCAGCAACTGCATGCCCAGCACCTGGGTGTAAAACTCAATGGAGCGATCCAGATTGCCAACCCTAAGCATGGTATGCAACAAACGCATTGTTCTCTCCTGTTCGGTTCTGTTGTTAATCGCTGATGATAGCACAGTCATTCGGCAGTCAGCCTGACATTGCTGCTTGTTTGTGTAGGAGAAGTGCTTTAGGTTAGAGTTTTGCTGGCACGGAAACGACAAAAGCCGGCTGTTTTTGGATGCGGAGGTATTGCAACTATGGTTTCCAGCTTGTACTCCAGGCTTCCTGCTGCTGTGCGGCATTGGCTTGGTATTTTAAGCGCAGCAACCCGCAACTGGCTGGACAGCCAGGCTTTTATCTATGCGGCGGCACTGGCTTTTTTTACCGTTTTTTCCATTGCGCCCATTCTGGTGGTGGTGGTGGCCCTGGTTGGGTTCTTTTTGGGCCAGAGTGTGGTAGAAGGGCAGCTGTTTGAGCAGTTGGAAGAAACCCTGGGCCCGGAAGCCGCGGGGGTGGTGCAAACCGCGGTGACCAATTCGCAAATTGACCAAAGTGGCATCTGGCCAGCGTTGATTGGTATTGTAGCCACCATCATTGGTGCTACTACGGTGTTTGCGCAGATGCAGCAGTCGCTGAATCAAATCTGGGATGTGGCGCCTCGTCCGAATCGCAACAACCTGTGGGGCTATATCAAAAGTCGTTTGCTCTCCATGACCATTATCCTGGCCATTGGTTTTATACTGATGGTGTCCTTGCTGTTGTCGGTGGCTCTGCGCAGCATTATGGTGTTTGCGGAAGAGTGGATGCCGGTGCCCGGCTGGGCCATGGTGGGGATGGAAGTTGGCCTGTCCCTGCTGGTGATTACCTTGCTGTTTGCCGCCATGTTCAAGATCTTGCCTGATGTGCTATTGTCCTGGCGGGATGTGCTGTTGGGTGCTTTTATCACCGCGATTCTGTTCACCCTAGGCCGTTCACTGATCGCTATTTATCTGGCGCACACAGCAACGGCATCGGCCTACGGTGCTGCTGGCTCTTTGGCATTACTGCTGCTCTGGGTCAACTATACATCGATGATCCTGCTGTTTGGTGCTTCCTTTACCCGGGCGCATCTGGAGGGCAGGGGCCTGCCCGTCCGTCCCAAGAGTATGGCGGTTTGTGTGCATCGGGAATTGATAGAAGACGGGCCGCAAAGCGGCTAGTCGGTTTTTTCTTTAAACTCGCACAAATCTTCGATAATGCAGGAGCCGCACTTGGGTTTTCTGGCGACACAGGTGTAGCGGCCATGCAAAATCAGCCAATGGTGCACATCCAGCTTAAATTCGGCCGGCACCACTTTCAGCAGCTTTTGCTCAACCTGATCCACATTTTTACCAGCTGCTAGTTTGGTGCGGTTGCTGACGCGGAAAATATGGGTATCCACCGCTATGGTCGGCCAGCGAAAGGCGGTATTCAGCACCACATTGGCAGTTTTTCGGCCCACTCCGGGCAGTGCTTCCAGTGCTTCGCGGTTTTCCGGTACTTCGCCACCATGTTGCTCGACCAGGATGCGGCAGGTTTTAATCACGTTTTCGGCCTTGGTATTAAAGAGGCCAATGGTTTTGATGTAATGCTTCACACCATCCACGCCTAAATCCAGCATGGCCTGAGGTGTGCGTGCAACCGGAAACAAATGCCGGGTAGCTTTATTGACACCTACGTCGGTGGCCTGCGCGGATAGCAACACAGCAATCAGTAACTCAAAAGGGGAGCTGTATTCCAGTTCGGTGGTGGGCTCCGGATTGGCAGCCCGCAGCCGTGATAATAGCTCGATGCGCTTTTGTTTATTCATAGTTTTTTATTCAGACAATGGTTCCGGTGACTCTGGCTCGGGTAATGGCTGTTTTTACCTGTTGTTTGCGTTGTTTTCGCTGATCAATGGCATTCTTGCCCGCGATCAGCAGGCCCATAGCGATAAAAGCACCAGGTGGTAGCAGTGCCACGATAAAGTAATGGTCCAGCGCCAGTACTTCAACCCGCAGCGCCTGTGCCCAGGGGCCGAGCAGGGCATCGGCACCATCGAACAAGGTACCCTGGCCGAGCAGCTCACGTATGGCACCTAAAGCTAGCAACACAGCCGTAAAACCTAGCCCCATCATCAGTGCATCAAAGGCCGACGGCAGCATTGGGTTTTTAGAAGCAAAAGCTTCCGCCCGACCAATAATGGCGCAGTTGGTGACGATCAACGGAATGAAAATACCCAGGGCCAGATAGAGATTGTAGGTAAAGGCATTCATCAGCAGCTCCACTGCTGTAACAAAAGAGGCGATGACCAGAACAAAGATTGGGATGCGAATTTCTCGCGGCACCCAGTTACGAATGGCGGATACTACCAGGTTGGAGCCAAGCAGCACCAACAGGGTGGCGATACCTAGCCCAAGGGCATTGGTAACGGTATTGGTGACCGCCAGCAAAGGGCAAAGCCCGAGCAGTTGCACCAGGCCAGGGTTATTGCTCCAAAGACCTTGGGTGGCAAGTTCCTTGTAATTTTGGCTCATTTAAAACGCCTCACAATTAGCTGGTTGTTCGGCCAGCTCCGGGTGTTGCTGAATAAAAAGCGCCGTACGTTTGATAGCATTTACTACAGCTCGGGGCGTGATGGTGGCTCCGGTAAACTGGTCAAAGTCACCACCGTCTTTGCGGACCGCCCAGCGGCGTAGATTGGCTTCGTGCACCGTTTGATTGGCAAAACTGTGCATCCAGTCGGATTTACGCAGTTCAATTTTATCGCCTAAGCCGGGTGTTTCCTGATGGGTCAGGGTGCGGGCTGCCAGTACGGTACCATCGGGGGTAATAGCAACCATTAGGTCAATCGTGCCACTGTAACCATCCGGTGCTGTGGTTTCCACCACAAAGGCGCTGACAGCGCCCTGCTGACGCCAGCGAAATATCAGCTGCGGACTGTTGCGGCCTAGCCATTCGGGGGCCGTGATACTGATGCAATCATCCAGCAGTTGTTGCTCGGCAGCTGCTGGTAGGACATCGTGCAGTAAAGCCATCCTGTTAGCCAGGCGTTGCTCGGCAATGCGAGGCGCTGTCAGTTGTTGGATCAGGGTGAGGATACTGACACAAATCAGTGCCACCAGAGCCAATAAGAGCGCATTCTTACTGATGGGATGATTCATGAGCGTCCCTTTTGTGCTTTGTGGCCATAGGTACGAGGCCTGGTGTAATAGTCGATCAGGGGAACCGACATATTGGCCAGCAAGATCGCAAAGGCGAAGGCATCCGGATAACCACCAAAGCTGCGGATCACAAACACCAAGGCTCCAATCAAGATGCCATAGTAGATGCGGCCTTTGGCTGTAGTGGATGCACTGACCGGATCGGTGGCGATAAAAAAGGCGGCCAGCATGCTGGCGCCGGAGAATAACTGAAACAGTGGCGACAGGTTGGTATCTGGATTGAGCAACCAGGCAATCAGGCTGCAACAGGCCAAAGAGCCTAACACACTGAGCGGAATGCGCCATTGAATGACTTTTTGTTGCAGTAAAATAAGCCCACCCAGCAACCAGGCGAGGTTGAGCCAAAACCAGCCAACTCCGATACCGCTTTGAAATACTGGCTTTTCAAAGCTTTCTGGCAGGGTCAGGCCCATACTAAGATCGGTTCTGACGGTATCAAGCGGTGTGGCCATGGTTATGCCGTCGATGCCTTGTCTAAGTTGCTCCAGGCTGATGCCCTGGCAACTGACTTGGCTGAATACCGCGCAAAATGCATCCAGGGGGCCTAGTGCATGCTGATGCAGGCTGGCTGGCGGTAGCCATTGTGTCATTTGTACCGGAAAAGCAATTAACAGTAAAACGTAAGCGGCCATAGCCGGATTAAACAAATTGAAACCAAGGCCACCATACAATTGCTTGACGATAATAATCGCAAAGGCGGTGCCAATGACCACCAGCCACCAGGGAGCATAAGCCGGGATTGATACCGCCAGCAACACTGCCGTGACCAGAGCGCTGTGATCTTTTAATCTGGGTAAAATGGTTTTATGACGCATCATCAGTACCAGAGCTTCGCTGACCCAGGCCGTAGTGATAGCCAATGCCAGTTGCACCAGCACACCATAACTGAACAAATAGCTTTGTACAGCGATAGCGGGCAGTGCGGCAATGACCACCCACAGCATCAACTGGCTGGTGGTTTTCTGGTTGTGTTGATGGGGTGAGCTGGCAATTCGAAAACTCATTCGGACTCACTTTCCTTTAATTTTCTGGCTTTGGCGCGGGCAACTGCAGCGGCAATCGCCGCTTTGCGGGGATCTGCTGCTGGATCAGGTTCAGGCGCTGTTGTGTCCGCGGCGCTGGGTGCTGCTGCTGTGTCGGCTGTGTCCTGTTGCTGCTTTTTCGCTTTGGCGCGGGCAAGGGCAGCGGCAATCGCCGCTTTGCGGGGATCTGTTGCAGGCTCTGACTCAGGTGCTGTTGTGTCCGCGGCCTTGGGTGCTGCTGTGTCGGCCGTGTCCTGTTGCTGCTTTTTCGCTTTGGCGCGGGCAAGGGCAGCAGCAATCGCCGCTTTGCGGGGATCTGTTGCTGGCTCTGGTTCAGGCGCTGTTGTGTCCGCGGCCTTGGGTGCTTCTGGAGTGTCGGCCGTATCCTGTTGCTGCTTTTTCGCCTTGGCGCGGGCGAGGGCGGCGGCAATCGCCGCTTTGCGGGGATCCTGCTCTGACGCCTGTGGAGTGTTCGCTGGTTGTTCAGCTGTTAAGCTTTGTTGCGTACCGGCTTGTGGCTTTTGATGCTCTCGCTCAGCGTTGATGGTGGCAACATCATCCGGAGCTTGTTGTTGTCTGTTTTGTACTCTGGTCAAAGCTGCTGCGACAGCATTGCTTGAATCCATATTTTGTTTTGCTGCACGCTCAGCTGCCAGTCGTTCATTTCGCTGTTGACGCTCAAGCTTTTCCGCTTCAAGTCGGGCTTTTCTTGCTTCAAAACGAGCTTTGGCTTGCTCTGCTTTTAATGCTTCCCGTTGTTGTTCGCGGATCTCCGATTTGGCAATCCGGTAGTACTGCACCAGCGGGATTTCACTGGGACAGACATAGGCACAAGCACCACATTCGATGCAATCAAACAGGTTGTACTCTGACAGCTTATCCTGATCTTTGGCTTTACTAAACCAGAGCAATTGCTGCGGCAGCAGACTGGCAGGGCAAGCTTCAGCACAGGCGGTGCACCGAATGCAATCCATCTCGTTAGCGGCTGCCGGTAGCTCCTGCTGTGTGGGGGCTAAAATGCAGTTACTGGTTTTGATGATGGGGACAGATAAGTCAGGCAAAGTAAAGCCCATCATTGGGCCGCCCATAATCACCCGCTGTTGTGGCTCTGGCTGAAAGCCGCAAAAATACAATAGATCACTGACGGTGGTACCAAGCGGTGCCAGTACATTCTGTGTCTGCTGCAACGTTTGCCCTGCCAGGGTGACAATTCTGGATATCAGGGGGATATCATCGAGAACAGCCTGGGCGATGGCAAAGCTGGTGCCTACATTGAACATCATGATGCCAATATCCATAGGACGCCTGCCTGCAGGCACTTCCTGGCCGGTAAGCAGCTGGATCAGTTGCTTTTCACCGCCAGAAGGGTATTTGGTGGGTACCGCACGGACAAACCAATGCTGACGATCATCGACCGCGGCTTGCATTGCGTGAAAAGCGCTTTGTTTATCATCTTCAATGGCAATGATAACGGCTTTTGGCGTTAACAAGTGGCTGAGGATTTCAATGCCTTGTACTATGGTACTGGCATGCTCCTGCATCAGTGCATCATCAGCACTGATGTAGGGCTCACACTCAACACCATTGATAATGATGTAGTCAATCTGTCGTGTTGATGCCGATTTCAGGTGGGTTGGAAAGCCCGCTCCCCCCATACCAGCAATACCGGCACCCTGGATACGCTCCAGCAATTGTTGAGTACTGCATTGCTGATAATCGAGTGGCTCCCGCTCACGCCACTCATCCAGGCCATCGGGCTCCAGCACAATGGTTGGTTCAGGCAGTGCTGATGGGTGAGGGCTGGTGTGGTCGGTGACAGCCAGAATCAGACCAGAAGTGGGCGCATGCACAGGAACTGACATGGAGCTGTCAGCTACCGTGAGTGGCTGGCCTTTCAGAACGTAATCCCCTTTGCGTACCAGACAGGTTCCTGCTACTCCTATATGTTGACGAAGAGGAAGGAACAGCCTTTCGGGTAAAGGCATGGTTGCTATTGGCTTTTTACTGAGCTCCGCTTTTCGGGTTGGCGGATGGATCCCGCCTGGAAAGCGCCATAACTGGCCGGCAGCAATTTTTTCAAATAAGGTCTGCATTAGTTCGTCTCAATGTGCCGGATAGGAATAGATTGGAGATCCCATTTCCAACGCTCAGCTGTTTCTGCCACTGGGATCATATCAATACAGTCAACCGGGCAAGGTTCAACACAGAGATCACAGCCTGTGCACTCGTCTGCAATGACGGTATGCATTTGTCGTGTTGCCCCTACAATAGCATCGACCGGGCAAGCCTGAATGCATTTAGTGCAACCAATACATTCGTCTTCCCGGATAAAAGCCACTTTTTTAATGCTACTTTGCGCATCGGCATCCAGAGGCTTAGCTTCAACCCCCATCAGATCGGCCAGTTTGCGAACTGTTGCTTCACCTCCTGGCGGACACTTGTTGATTTCATCGCCATTGGCGATGGCTTCAGCGTATGGGCGACAGCCTGGGTAGCCACACTGACCGCATTGGGTTTGCGGTAAAATTTCATCGATTTGCTCTACCAGAGGGTCACTCTCTACCCGGAACCTAAGGGCGGCATAACCGAGCAAGCCACCAAACAAAAGCGCAATGGCTCCCATGACCAACAAAGCCGTCGACATCATGAGCTGGTAACCAGGCCGGTAAAGCCCATAAAGGCTAATGACATCAGGCCAGCTGTAATCATCGCAATGGCAGAACCTCGAAAAACAGCCGGTACATCAGCTGCGGCCAGGCGCTCTCGCATGGCGGCAAACAAAATAAGTACCAATGAGAAGCCAGCCGCGGCTCCAAAGCCAAAGACAAGCGACTGCATAAAGCTGTAACCTGCATTCACGTTTAATAAAGCAACACCAAGCACAGCACAATTGGTGGTAATTAATGGCAGAAAAATCCCCAGCAAACGATACAGGGTGGGGCTGGTCTTATGTACTACCATTTCGGTAAATTGGACCACTACGGCAATCACCAGAATAAAACTGAGCGTGCGTAAATAGAGTAAATCGAAGGGGGCAAGCAGATACTGATCGACCAGATAGCTGCACACTGAAGCCAAAGTCAGTACAAAGGTGGTGGCTAATGACATGCCAATGGCCGTTTCAAGCTTTCCGGAAACGCCCATAAAAGGGCAGAGTCCCAGAAATTTAACCAACACAAAGTTGTTAACCAGAACGGTACTGATCAATAAAAGTAAAAATTCGGTCATAATAGCTTGGTTACGTACAAAGGCGCGTTATTATGCGCTGAAGCACGAATGATAACAACCGTTAGCCTGTATGGGTATTAGCAAACGGACCAGGCACTCCAGCCGGAAAACGGTATCAAAGCGGTGTAGGCTTACCTATGTAGTACCCCTGACAACCATCAATAAATAGTGAGTCCAGCATATGCTTTTCTTCTTGTGTTTCTACCGACTCCGCAAAAACCCCAACACCGATACGGTGTGCCAAATCGATCATTAAACGCAAGAAGTACTGATTGTTTTTATCGTCATCAATATGGCGGGTGTAGCTGCCATCCATTTTTATATAATCAGGTTTTAAATCCCGGAAAAACTTAAACGAGGTGATGCCAATACCAAAACGTTCAACGGTAATACGGGCACCAGAGCGATGAGCCATGTCGATAAAGCGTTTGCTGGTTTTCAGGTTTTGTTGCAAACCAAACTCAGTGACTTCGAAGATAAGCTTAGAGGCTATGGTGGCATCCTTTAACAAGCGCCGCTCCAGCCAGATAATAAATTGATCATCATGCACAGAGCGAGCCGACAGATTCAATCCAAAATACTGATCCTGCAGGTTTTTATTTTTAATGGTGGTAAGAGCTGTTTCAATGATCAAGCGATCCAAAGCGACAATTCTATCCAGTTTTTCAGCCATTGCCAGGAAAGATGCGGTTGGCAAGACCTGGCTTTCCTGAGTTTTGAAGCGAACCAGGATTTCGGAATAGGCTTTTGCTGCACGGCTGGATGGTTGAATACTCTGGTACAGTAAATCCAAACGACAGTTTGCCAGTACGTCATCGATTACATTCCGCCAGTTTTGATTGCCATAGCCATAACTTGCAGTCTCTAAACCAGAGGATTCTTTTTGTAAGTGCCAGGCATTGGTTTGTTTGGTTTGTGCCAGGCTGATGGAGGTATCAGCGATAGCTAGCAGTTCCCCCAGAGCCCGACCACTTTCGTAACTGACCAGGCCGGTATAGGCGACTGAGTCCAACTCTGCCATCCTTTGGTACTCATTCAGTCTGCTTTGTAATTGAAGGGCAAAGTTTTCTGCTTCTTTGGGGGTGACTCTGGGCAACAAAGCGCCAAAGTCAGAACTGTTCAGACGGAATAATTGACCACCCGGATACGCCTGGACAGCTTTGACTAAAATGGCACAGACTTCTTGAATGTATTTATCGCCTTCCTGATAGCCCCGGGCCTGATTCAGGCTTTGCAGCTCAGTGCAGCGGCAAATGGCAAAGATGCCGAAATCTACTTTATTGTCCTGACTCAACTGCTCCTCGTAAAACTGCACAAAACGATTTCGATTGGGCAAGCCGGTTACCTGATCTTTGAAAGCATCCTCGGTGATTTGCCGGGCGTTGGCAGACATGTCATGCAAGCGCTTTTTGGCCTGGTGTGCAAAGTGTTGCAAGCTGTCAGCAGTGCGCTCAAAGCCGGCAGGCAGCTTCGTGGTATCGACCGGCAGTTCTGGATTATCGGACAACAGGTCAAGTAACAGGCCCACTTTATTACTGGCTTGTTTTAATCGCAGTTGCAGCCACCACAGTAGCAACGGTAGCATCAACAAAGAAATCACAGCCACCACTAGCAGGGTAAACCAGAGCTGCTGACCGAAAGCTTCTATTCGGTGCTGGTGCTGTAAGCTATAACGAATGCGGAGGTTCCACGATTGGCTGTGCAGTTCCTGACTGACAAACTCAAAACCATGCCACTGCAGCAAAGACTCGATAAAACCAGCCGGACTTTGAGAGCTGCGGACGCTGAATATTTCGGTGCCATCTTGGTGCATGATATGCAGTTGCGCAGGGGCTAACAGTTGCTGTAGTTGTCTGCCCAAAGTCTCGGCTTCGATGCCATGGTGGTTTTGCAGCAGTTGTTGTATCGTAGCTCGGGCCAATTGCTCATCCGATTCAAGCTGTTGCTTGGCGTAATTCAGCTGAACAAAAGTAACAGAAGCACAGAGCAGTGCTGTCATGAATAACTGTATGCATAGAAGCTGTAACGTTGTTTTCATTAAGCCGGCCACCTGCACTGAGAACGTTCCATGTTTAACTCTATAAATAAGTTATAGTCCTGAAGAGCGGATTAAAGCAAAAAAACGTGCAAAAATAAATCTTTATAGTGCGGAATTTTGACAACTGAGCTTGTGGCTCCCCAGGTTGGGCTCGAACCAACGACCTACGGATTAACAGTCCGCCGCTCTAACCAACTGAGCTACTGAGGAATGACAGGTATACAATGTGAGAGTGGCTCCCCAGGTTGGGCTCGAACCAACGACCTACGGATTAACAGTCCGCCGCTCTAACCAACTGAGCTACTGAGGAATTGTAATTTACTGTTGGCTCCCCAGGTTGGGCTCGAACCAACGACCTACGGATTAACAGTCCGCCGCTCTAACCAACTGAGCTACTGAGGAACAGTAAACAACGGCGGCAATACTAATGCCAGTCTGTGAGGCTGTCAACAGCTAAGCTTGTTCATTTGTTTAAATTCAGACTGCTTGAACAGAGAATCGTCAATTTGTTTTATTTGCGGCCTGTCAACCGGACAAAGCTGCTGGTTTTCTAGGCTAAGCCGGTTTACCCACAGAAGCTGTGGATAAGTCTGTGAATGATCAGGTGATGATTGAAGCCAGCTTAGAAAAATCAAGGGTTATAGCAGCGTCAATAGTTGCAGGGATAAATAAATTTTCATTTTAAATCAATGGTTTGTGTTTTTGCTCTGGTGAGGGCAAAAAACAATCGAATTTCTGGTTTAGAAATTTACATTGTGTTGCTGTGTGGACTATTGCTAAACACCGCCATTGAATTTGCTGCATTTGTAGTTACGGCATGGCATCAATCTCTGCTTTTCATTACACTATGCCCTCCTCAGAATAACTGGCCGTAGGAATGACCTCTCCGGATAAACGCTCGTTATTGCACAATGACATTGCTGTGACGCTCTATCGTATGACGGTTCCCATGCTGCTGGGCATGTTCACGCTGATGAGCTTTAACCTGGTGGATACGTTCTTTATCAGCATGCTTGGCACGCAAGAACTGGCGGCGGTCAGTTTTACTTTCCCCGTGACATTTACCTTTATCAGTCTGGCCATTGGTCTTGGGATTGGTACTTCCGCCATTATTGCCAAAGCCCTTGGAACTGGTAACCAGCAAGAAGCTCGTGCAGATGGTCTGGCGTCCTTGTGGCTGGCTGTATTTTTGATGCTGATCTTGTCTGCTGTGGGCTGGTTGGCGCACGATGCGCTATTCAAGGCACTTGGCGCAAGCGATGCGATTGTTCCGCTTATTCGGCAGTACATGCTGATTTGGCTGGCCGGTGCTGTTTTTTTGATGATACCTATGGTGGGTAACAGTATCTTGCGTGCCGCCGGTGAAACGCGGTTGCCAGCTTATATTATGGCCGCCGGAGGTTTATGCAACGCTATTTTGGATCCTTTGTTGATTTTTGGTCTTGGGCCTTTTCCTGAGCTTGGTATGCAGGGCGCGGCGCTGGCCAGTGTTTTGTCCTGGCTTTGTGGCACTGTACTGGTGATTAAGGTGTTGCTGCAACGGGCTCTGATTGAGCGCGGCTGGCAACCCTTGCAACGGGCCTATCCTATTTATCGAAAAATTTTACGCATTGCTTTTCCTGCCGCCGGTGCCAATATGCTAACCCCTATTGCTATGGCAATTCTTACAGCCATTATGGCCACTTACGGTGCTGAGGCCGTGGCAGCCTTTGGCGTTGGGATTCGGCTAGAAAGCATGGCGTGTCTGGTGGTTCTGGCACTCTCCACTACCTTGCCACCTTTTGTCAGTCAAAACTATGGTGCCGGCTATTTTGACCGGGTGTTCAATGCCTATAAAAAAAGTGTCTGTTTCATTTTGCTTTGGCAATTGGCGATTTTTGTGTTGCTGGCTTTGTTGGCTCCGCTGATCGCCAGCGCCTTTTCCGATGACATCAAAGTGCAGCGACTGATTCAGTTGTTTCTCTGGATTTTGCCGCTGGGCTACGGCTTGCAAGGGTTAATTATTCTTACCAACTCATCGTTGAATGCATTGCACTTGCCGGTACAGGCGCTTTGGTTAAGTATCTGCAGGTTGTTTGTTTTTTATGTACCCTTTGCCTGGGCTGGTGGTCAGTTGGCTGGTATTCCAGGCTTGTTTGCTGGCTGTGTCATGGCTAATCTATGCATGTCTATGCTGAGTTATTATTGGTTTCAACGGGCTTTACAACGCATGCAGCACCCCATGGTCAACCGAGGTGAAATAGAGTGAAAGCGTTTCGACTGGTTTCGGATTATCAAGCGGCCGGCGATCAGCCGCAGGCTATTGCCAAATTGGTAGAAGGCCTGGAAGCCGGACTGGCGCATCAAACCTTGCTTGGTGTCACCGGCTCTGGCAAAACCTTCACCATGGCCAATGTGATTCAGCAGGTCAGTCGGCCTACTCTGATTATGGCGCACAACAAAACTTTGGCGGCCCAGTTATACGGTGAAATGAAAGCCTTTTTCCCTGATAACGCTGTTGAATACTTTGTGTCTTATTACGACTACTATCAGCCTGAAGCTTATGTCCCGTCAACCGATACCTTTATCGAGAAAGATGCTTCCATCAATGAACATATTGAGCAGATGCGCTTGTCTGCAACCAAAGCGTTGATGGAACGCCGGGATGTAGTGATCATAGCGTCTGTTTCAGCTATTTACGGCTTGGGCGATCCTGAGTCCTACATGAAAATGTTGCTGCATTTACGGCAGGGGGATACCCTTGATCAGCGCTTTATTCTTCGGCGCCTGGCGGAGTTGCAGTACCAGCGTAATGATCTGGCCTTTGAGCGGGCTACCTATCGGGTGCGGGGCGATGTGATAGACATTTTCCCGGCAGAATCGGATGCATTGGCCGTTCGGCTGGAGCTTTTTGATGAAGAGATTGAGCGCATCAGTTTATTCGACCCCCTGACCGGGGCTGTTGAAAAAGTGGTATCGCGCTACACCATCTATCCCAAAACCCACTATGTAACCCCGCGAGAGAAAATTCTGGATGCAGTGGAGCAAATCAAAACGGAGCTGCAACAACGAAAACAGCAATTGCTTGAGCAAAACAAATTAGTGGAAGAACAACGTCTGACGCAACGGACTCAGTTTGATATTGAGATGATGGTTGAGCTTGGCTATTGCTCCGGCATTGAAAACTACTCCCGCTATTTATCCGGCCGCATGCCAGGAGAGCCGCCACCAACCTTACTGGATTACTTTCCAGCTGATGGCCTGATGTTTATTGATGAATCACATGTTACCATTTCGCAGATTGGGGCTATGTACAAAGGCGACCGGTCGCGAAAAGAAAACCTGGTCAATTATGGTTTTCGGTTGCCGTCTGCACTGGATAACAGGCCACTTAAGTTTGATGAGTTTGAAAGTATCGCCCCGCAGCGGATCTATGTATCGGCCACACCCGCCAAGTACGAGTTGGAAAAATCCGCTGGCGAAGTGGTGGAGCAGGTAGTACGTCCTACCGGCTTGATTGATCCAGAAATTGAAATTCGGCCGGTTGCGACCCAGGTGGATGACTTGTTGTCAGAAGCCTATCTGAGGGCGCAACGCAATGAGCGGGTTCTGGTCACCACTCTGACCAAAAAAATGGCGGAAGATTTAACCGACTACCTGCTAGAGCACCAGGTCAAAGTACGCTACCTGCATTCAGATATTGATACCGTGGAGCGGGTCGAAATTATTCGAGACTTGCGTCTTGGGGTATTTGATGTCCTGGTAGGTATTAACTTGCTGCGGGAAGGACTTGATATTCCGGAGGTTTCGCTGGTGGCGATTCTGGATGCGGACAAAGAGGGCTTTTTACGTTCGGAGCGCTCTCTGATCCAAACCATCGGTCGTGCTGCCAGAAACTTGCAGGGCAGGGCCATTTTGTATGCAGACTCAATCACAGGCTCCATGCAGCGTGCTATTGACGAAACAGAGCGTCGCCGCCACAAGCAAGTAGCCTTTAATGCGGCGCATGGCATCACTCCGAAAGGTTTGAATAAGAAAGTCGCTGATGTGATGGACTTGGCACAAGCGCCTGCGCCACTAGCTGAGGTTGCTGAACAAGCTGCGGGCTACCACAGCAATCGGACTGCCATTGCTGCGGATATCAAAGTGCTGGAGAGTGAGATGCGGCTGCACGCTGAAAACCTTGAATTCGAGCAGGCCGCTGCATGTCGGGATCGATTGCAGCAGCTTCAGGCTTTATTGCTTAAAGACTAAGCAAGCTATTGTTGGACTATGCATTCCTGTAGCAGTGTTCAGTTTTTATTAAGTTTGAAAGGGCTAGCATGCCGGCCATCACTATTTAGAATAAAGTACTATAAGGACAAATAATTATGAAACGCACTCTGCTTGCTTCTTTGCTTTCTGTGGTATCAGTCACGGCAATGGCTGCCAGTTACCAGAACGAGTCTTCGTTAAATTTTAGCTGGGGCGATGTCGTTCAGGCTGATCTGCAGCAGTGGGAGTTTTCCCATCGCTATTTTCTGACACCAGTCCAGGGCAATGTGGCAGCACCCTTAGCAGAGTCAGCATTTCTTAGCCGTAACAGCAATGTATTCGGTGATTATGTACGTGGCACACAGAAAGAAGATGGTATCAAGCTTAGCTCCTCTTCCTGGCGCCTGGGTGGCGAGTACATGGACAGCAGCCATGACTTTTATGTCGGCTTTGAATTTGAAAGCATCAACCGCTCCAGCACCAAATCTGCTTTGACCCAGTTGGGTTACTTCTTTGATTCGGACTGGCTGGTTACCTTCGATATCGATCATACCCGCCCGGATAGCGCAGGTACCCGCACAGAGTTTGGTTTTAGCACCAAAAAATTGATGCGTTTACCGACTGGTGATCACCTGAATGTCGAAGCGAGCTACCGGGATCTGCGCAGCACCAGCCGCAATGCCTACAGCTTTGGTGGTGATTACTATTTTGGCAAAGAGTTATCCGTTGGTTTGTTTTACGACTGGACATCGAAGAACATCGTAAGTACTGCGCAGGATTCTTTCACAGTGCGTGGCCAGTGGTTCCCGATGAATAATCTGGCGGTGCGGGCCTCTGTCAGCTTCGATAGCTTTGAGACGGGCGAGGACTTGTACACCGTTGGTGCCAGCTATCGTTTCTAAGCGGTAACTGTGGCATAACACACCTGATTCCGCCCTTGTGCCTTAGCCCGGTAAAGGGCGGTATCTGTTTGATGAATGAAAAACTCAGGGCTGCTGTTTTTATCTGGTTTCATCAGGCTACAGCCAATGCTAATGGTAAGACAATCACTCACCGAATGTTGATGGGGGATGGCCAGCTGCTGTACCGCGTGCAGTAAGTTTTCAGCGGTGGTTTTCAGTTGTGCTATCTGAATGGATGGCAGAATGATGGCAAATTCCTCACCTCCGTAACGGGCTACCAACTCACCTTGCCGCTGGATGTGATCGCGCAACAGGCTTGCCACTCGTTTCAATGCATCATCGCCGGCCTGGTGGCCATAGTTGTCGTTGTAAGCTTTGAAGTGATCAATATCAATCAGTATCAGCCCCAAAGGTTGTTTATTTCTGGCGCAGCGATGTAACTCCTGCTGTAGTACTGTATCAAACTGACGTCTATTGGCGATGCCGGTGAGCCCATCCCTGCTGGCCAACAGCTGCAGCTCTTTATTTGCCTGCATCAACTGCTGCTGCACCTGCTGCAGCGACACTCGATCGCGGACATTTTGTATGGTATTGCCAATCATATGGCCAACCAGCTTCAGACGGCGAATATCGCTGGCTGTCCAGGCACGTTTACGAGCCACCATATCACAACCAACAAAGCCAAGAAGCTGGCCATGACTGAGCATGGCAGAGCAAAGAATGGACTGAATATCTTCCCGCTGGAACTCACGTTTTTCAAGGGCCGCTTCCGCAGGCAACTGACCAACATCCTGTACGGCAAAAATAGCGTCGGCTGCCAGAGTTTGCCAGATGAATGGTTGAGCTGCTTGGGGAAGATCCTGCAGCCGTTCAATATGGGAGGATATACCTGCTCGAACCCACTCATGGGTATTGCTCATGGTGGCCTTGTCGTGGTTCATTAAAAAAACATAGCTGCGGTCAGCGTGGCAAAACTCTCCCAGAGCAGCCAGTGCACTTTGAATATGTGTATCCAATTGTTCTGGTCTTACGTTGATGAGTTCTGTCGAAATGAGCGACATCAACTTATCAAAGGCGAGAGCCTCTGTCAGTTCACTGTCATCATCAGCCGTCCACTTGCTGACGGGAAGTGTTGTCTGCGGCTGACAAGGGCAAAGTACAATTAATACTGTGCTGCTTGAGGTAAAATGAAACCGGATCAGTTGTGCTTTTAACTCAACGGTTAGACCGGTCGGCAGGGTAACGCACTGTTGCAGTGCCGAGCCACTTAAGGCAAGCAATAAAGGGTTATGTACCAGTCCCAGCGGCTCTTTACTATCCGGATCTGCGAGTGAAATTTGACGTACATCGCTCAGCGACAACACCGCTTGGTTCATGGGTAAATCCAGCAGCTCTAGGGCTGCTGAATTGGCATAGATGGAGGCTTTGGCAATATCTTTGCACAGTAGAGCGGTTGGCAATGCATCCATGATGGCCCAAAAGGGTGGCGTTTCTTCTATGAGTCGTGTCATAACATCCTCAACGGCAGCAGCAGCCGAAACCTTTACAGGCTAAGCTTAGTGCAGCTATTGAGAAGCTACAAATGGCAGCAGACGGTTATGTCTCCGGATCTGCAGACCAGACCAGAGCTTTGAAATGCGCCCGGCACATAGATACATACTGCTCATTGCCACCTATCTGAATTTGATCGCCATGGCGGCTTGGTTTGCCATCGGCATCCAGTCGCACCACGAAGTTGGCTTTACGGCCGCAATGGCAAACGGTTTTTAACTCGATCAGTTTATCGGCCCAGGCCAGCAAAGCTTCGCTACCGGCAAAGGTATTGCCGGTAAAGTCAGTGCGCAGGCCATAGGCCAAGACAGGAATATTGAGCGCATCAACCACATCGGTTAGCTGCTGCACCTGGTTGCGGCTTAAAAATTGCGCTTCATCTATCAAGACACAGTCCACCTGCTGTTGCTTAAGCTGGTTATAGAAGTGGTACTCTGCATCAAACAAGGTTGCAGGCATAGACAAGCCGATACGGGAGCTGATTACACCCTCACCAAAACGGTTGTCGATGGCGGCAGTAAAAAGCGCAATTTGCATACCGCGTTCACGGTAATTGTATGCGCTTTGCAGTAACGATGTGGACTTGCCGGCATTCATTGCCGAATAGTAGAAATACAATTGAGCCATGTTTGTTTCCGGTGCTAAATTGCCGGAGTATACCAGAGCGCGATGGGGAATTGACCACTTCGGTCTGCCTTTCGCAGCCGGTACTGGTAACCCTTGCCTGGATACTATAAGCTGAGCGAAAATTCAGGCCTGGTCGTGGGAGTTCGAATGGATAAATGGTTACTATTGACCGTCTTTGGTCAGGTTTTGCTAACCAGCGTCGTGTTAATTTTAATGGGGCGGCGACGTTTTGCCGCTGCACGCCGTGGTGAGTTATCGATGGATGCTTTTGCGCTGATGCAGCTGGATAAAGCCAATGCGCAGGTGATAGCGACCGGGCGCAATTTTGACAACCAGTTTCAAATGCCAATGCTGTATTTGTTTGCTGTGGTATTTATTTTGCAACAGGGACTGGCCGATGCATCTTTTGTGCTGATGGGGGCCTTCTATCTGCTATTGCGGGTGTTCCATGCGTTGATCCATACTGGTAGCAACCGATTGCGTTGGCGCTTTCGTACCTTTGTATACAGCTGTGCAGTGCTCTGGGTGATTTGGTTGCGCTTGTTATGGTTGCTTTTTTTCGGATAAATTTCGTCGGAGACAGTCCGACCTATGTGAGGTGAATGATGGAATACCAGTTAAGTCGTGACGAATTGACTAAGTTAGAACAGCTGGCACCCGAACAGCGTTACG
This sequence comes from Alkalimonas sp. NCh-2, assembly GCF_039631345.1. Taxonomy (NCBI): domain Bacteria; kingdom Pseudomonadati; phylum Pseudomonadota; class Gammaproteobacteria; genus Alkalimonas; species Alkalimonas sp. NCh-2. The sequence goes on along the minus strand of NZ_JBDIUV010000003.1, from coordinate 276,916 downwards.
AGTATTTTGTACATGCCGTTGCCGATTTGGATACCATTTGGATCCTGGTGGATGATGAAGGCTTTGTGTTGGTGAGTGCTGAAGATGAGCGTTGTATCCCGGTTTGGCCTCATGCCGAATTGGCCGAAAGCTGGATTGACGGCGAGTGGAGTGAGTGTCAGGCGCAGTCGATTCCAGTGGCAACCTGGCTGGAAAAGTGGACCTCTGGTCTGCAGGGGGATGAGCTGGCGATTGCGGTCTTTCCTGATGCGGAAGGTCCTGGCGTGGTAGTGACGCCCAGTGAGCTGGAAGAAGCGTTACAGGCTGAATTAAGCGACTAAATACCATAAACTCCAGTGCCCTTAAAGGGCGCTGGAGTTTATGAAAAGCCGAGTTACGCTTGCTGTACTCTGGCTTGCATCTCTGCCACTACGGCATCCAATGCCAGTAAGGCTTTATCGCCACTGCGGCGGTGCTTGTACTCGACCTGTTGCTGATCCAGGTTGCGCTCACCTATCACGATTTGGTGCGGAATGCCGATCAGCTCCATATCCGCAAACATAACACCCGGGCGCTCTTTGCGATCATCAAACAATACCTCAAAACCAGCCTCAGTCAGTTGCTGATAAAGCTGTTCAGCAGCCTGCTGAATACGAACTGATTTATGCATGTTCATTGGGATCAGTGCAATCTGAAACGGGGCAATCGCATCTGGCCATATGATGCCGTGTTCATCGTGGTTTTGCTCGATGGCGGCAGCCAGAATACGTGATACACCAATGCCGTAACAGCCCATAGTCAGGATTTGATTTTTGCCTTCTTCATTCAGGACACCTGCTTTCATCGCTTGCGAGTATTTATCTCCCAGTTGGAAAATATGTCCAACCTCAATACCCCGGCGGATTTCCAGGCTGCCCTTACCACAAGGGCTGGCATCACCGGCGACCACATTGCGTAAATCGGCAGTATCAAAAGCTGCACTATCCCGCAACCAGTTCACACCTGTCAGGTGATAGCCAGTCTCGTTAGCGCCGCAAACAAAATCTGCCAGCTGCGCTGCGCTGTGATCGACGATCACCGGGATGTTCAGACCTATCGGCCCAACAGAGCCAGGCAAGGCACCGGTCAGAGCTTTGATCTCCTCGTCACTGGCAAAGGTCAGAGGTTGAGCAACCAGAGGATGCTTCTCAGCCTTAACTTCATTGAGCTGATGATCGCCACGCAGCACCAAAGCAACAAAAGCCGGTGCTGAGCTGTCGTCGGTTGGCTCTGCCCGGACAAACAGCGTTTTAGCAATTTGCTGCGGTGTTAGTCCAAGGAAGCTGGCTACTTCTTCTACGGAGCCAACATTGGGTGTGCTTATTTTTTGTTGTGGCTGTGTTGCTGCCGGACGTTCAGCTTGCGGGGGCAGGGCGGCCGCCATTTCAACGTTGGCGGCATAATCACTTTCTGTGGAAAATGCGATGGCATCTTCACCAGAGCTGGCCAATACATGAAACTCATGCGATACACTGCCACCAATAGCACCGCTATCTGCCAGCACAGCGCGGAAATTTAGCCCCAGTCGGGTGAAGATATTGGTATAAGCCTGGTACATGGCATCGTAGGTTTTTTGCAGGCAATCCTGTGACAGATGAAAGGAATAAGCATCTTTCATCAGAAACTCCCGGGCCCGCATCACACCAAAGCGCGGCCGCCGCTCATCGCGGAATTTGGTTTGGATCTGATACAGGTTCAGTGGGAGTTGTTTGTAGCTGGTGACTTCACGGCGAATCAGGTCGGTGATAACTTCTTCATGGGTGGGTCCAAGCACAAAGTCGCGCTGATGCCGGTCCTGAAAACGCAGTAATTCTGCATCCATTTGTTCCCAGCGGCCGCTTTCCTGCCACAGTTCTGCATTTTGTACCATGGGCATCAATACTTCGATCGCACCGGCTTTATTCAACTCTTCACGGACAATACGCTCCACTTTACGCAAGGTGCGTACCCCAGTGGGTAAGTAAGTGTATAAACCGGATGCCAGCCGGCGGACCATGCCAGCTCGCAGCATCAGTTGATGGCTAATTACTTCGGCATCGGCCGGGGTTTCTTTCATGGTGGAGAGTAAATACTGGCTGCTGCGCATTGTCGACCCTGTCTGCAGTTCACAAAATTGCCGTATTCTAGCAAGGGCATGGCAGCAACGCCATGCCCAATCATGCGCTATTTTACCCTTTCAATTGAGTGCTGCAGTACCTGAGGTGTGACCTGCTGGCCTGCCAGCATGCCACCAATCGAATAGATAGCATCATTCACCTTGACCAAGCCCTGTAAGTCCATAACGGCTGTGGTGGGCTTGGCGGCCAACCATTGTTGCTGCGCGGGGGAATACAGCCAGACATTGGCTTCCGGCTCGGCTTTGTCGCCTTGCTCACTGACGCCATTGATATGGTAAAAGTGGCTACTGCCGCCAATAAAGACAGCAACAGCTTCATCATCAACAGTACTGTCGATAGCGGCCATACGAAAGCGGGCTTGTCCTGTTGGATGTGGAATAGGCTGCCACTCAATGCGCAAGGCATTGCGCGGGTTGATTTTCCCCTGGTAACAAGCCGGTTCGGTCGACTTAACACGCTGACCACTTTGGTAGCTCAGGCTGACCCCATCACAAAATACAATATGGTCACTGACGATAGCGCCGGCCAAACCATAGCTGGCCTTGCCTGGCATCGGGGTTGCCTGGCTCCACTGTTGAGTGAAGTTGTCAAACACTTGCACCAGGTTGACCGCACCATCATTGCTCCAGCCACCCACCAGGTACACGTAGCGATCCTGATAGGTCAGAGCCAGAGTATCATCCACCGGGACAGGGATCGGGTTGACTCTGTTATAACGTTGGGTTACCGGATTAAAGCGGTAAATTTCATCTGAGGTATTGCGATTACCCTGGCGGTCAATGCTGTAACCGCCAAAAACAAAAAAGTTATTGTTCAGTGCCACAGCACTGGCGGCAACCCGGCCAGGCAAGCGTGTCTGACTGGGGACTTCCGGCATACTGCTCCAGCCGAATTCACCTACGGTATGCACCCAGACTTTGTTGTGCAAGCTTTGGCTGTTCTTCTCCGGGCCTATGCCCATCATGCTGATCACATAGGTTTTGCCGCGCACGGTAGTGCTGGCCACGGCATTGTTGCTGACTGGCTCTGGTAACGGTGGCAATGCCAATACGCTGCCACTAACCAGCAAGCTCAGCAAGGGGAGTGATCGCATAGACATAATGATGTTCTCCTGTCACTTTCCATTGAATATTTAAGTTATAGAGTGTCATACCATAGCTCTGTTCACCAGCATGTTTCTTCTTGTAAGGTGGCCTCGGATCCTGTTTGAGTACTTTTTCAATCAGGGTTTTAAGTTCAGGCCAACGGCTCTGGTGAATGCAAAACTGCTCTGCTTCAGCAGAGAAGCTGACCGTCATCGCGGTTTCAGGGGCGTTGTCGGCAAAGCTGGCGCTGGCTTCCGGGATGGCATCTGAGTAGGGCAAATAGGGCTTAATATCCAGGATGGGCGTGCCATCCAGCAAGTCAATGCCAGCCAAATCCAGTTGCCATTGTTTATTCACACAGCGCACAGCTTCTAATTGTACGACAGAAAGGCCAATTGGATTAGGCCTGAATGTTGCTCGGGTTGCAAAGACGCCTTTGCGGGTATTCCCACCAAGGCGCGGAGGCCGGACCATGGGGGACCAGCCTTTATCGGCAGTTTCATGAAACACAAAGAGCAGCCAGAGGTGACTAAACTCTTCAATACCACGCACAAAAGGTTCGGCATTAAAAGCGTGATTAAAAATGAGTTGCGCTTTGGCCTCCGGAACCAGGCCTGGCTGCCGTGGGATGGCAAACTTTTGTTTGTAAGGTGAACGGATGATTCCAATCACATCAAATGCGTATTGTTGCTGCATGGGGCCTGCTGCAGTTTTAGTTGCTTAACAATGCCTTAGTATGACAGCTGAAGCCAGGAAACACCAAGCTGTGGCAGAGTAGTTGCGGTTTTAATGAACGGTTTTATGGCAATCTAAATGTCTTTATTTCCAGATGTTCGCAAAGTAGTATAGGGAACATAGTGTTCGTAAGGGAGTGATTGCAGGATGGAGCGCAAAATATTACGTACGGAGTGTCCGGATTCTCAGGGATTGATAGCCAAAATCACCGGTATTTGTTTTCAACATCAGCTCAATATTATTCGTAATACCGAGTACGTCGACCCGATTTCAGGGCAATTTTATATGCGTACAGAACTGGAAGGTGAGTTTGATGATAGTCGCTTGCTGGCTGAGCTGGATGCCGTACTGCCGGTTGGTAGCGAGCGCAGTTTAGAGTCTGCCAGTAAGCGTAAACGGGTGCTGGTGCTGGTAACTAAAGAGTCGCATTGCCTGGGAGACATTCTGATGAAAGTGTTCGATGGCAGTTTGCAGCTGGATATTGTGGCTGTGGTTGGCAATTATGCCGACCTTGCCAGTTTGGCAGAGCGTTTTCATATTCCTTTTCATCATGTGTGCCATCAGCAGCTTAGCCGCGAAGCACATGAGCAGGCACTGCTGCAGGTGATTGACCGTTATGCTCCGGATTATCTGGTGCTTGCCAAGTTTATGCGGATTTTAACACCAGCCTTTGTGCGTCGTTTTCCACAGCGTATTATTAATATCCACCATAGTTTTTTGCCAGCATTCGTTGGTGCAAAACCATACCTGCAGGCATTTGAGCGAGGTGTAAAAATTATCGGTGCCACAGCACACTTTGTAAATGATGCGCTGGATGAAGGACCTATTATTGAGCAAATGGTTACCCGGGTCGACCATAATTACGCGGCTCAGGATATGGCCAAGGCGGGGCGCGATGTTGAAAAATCTGCTTTATCGAAAGCTTTGCAGTTATTGCAAGAAGACCGGGTTTTTGTTCATGGTAATAAAACAGTATTGCTTTAACAATGGCTAGAAACCTAAACTCAGACTATGTTAGGATCCATACAATTTCATTCATGATATAGTATCGAGGTTACACAATGTCTTTATTGCTAAATAAAAAAGAGTTAAAAAAAGCGGCTGAAGAATTATCGGTTGTGAAATTGCAAGATGTGATCCGTCAATTAAACGACGTGCTGGAAAATCGGAAGCGGGAGACTGAAGCTCTGGAAGAGCTGAAAGATTTCGTCAAGCAAAAGGGCTTTACTTTCCAGCAACTGGGCATTTCTGTGCAGCATGAAGTGGTTTCTGTCGATGAACCACAGGCAGTCACCAGTAAGCGTCCGGTTAAACCAAAACTAAAGTCGCTCAATAAAGAAAAACAATACTTTTATGTTGATGAAGGCAAACTGCAATTATTAAAAACTCATACCATGAAGCAGGGATTACGTGATCGTGGTATTAGTATTTTGTCTTATGCGGATGTCAGTCAAAAGCATCAAAAAGATGTAGATGCACTGCTGGCCGAGGCTGAACAGCAAGCGATTGAAAACTTCAATGCCAAAGTAGGGGTCTGGAACCAGTGGGCTGAAGCCAATGGTGCTGAAATGTTAAGTCCTAAATAAAACTATTTTGTTGGATGAAAACCCCGGCTGAGATTGCTCAGCCGGGGTTTTTTTATGGCTTGGGTTGCGCGTCCAGTGATTGGCCATTTACCTGAATGCTATCATCGCCGGCCAGATACAAATACAGCCACATTAAATCCGCCGGTGTTTTCAACTGCTGCGCATTCTCAGCCGGGTAAGCGCGGGCCCGCATGGTAGTACGGGTAGCGCCTGGGTTAATGCAGTTTACGCGGACAGAGCTGCCTTCGTACTCATCGGCCAGCGTTTGCATCAGTCCCTCGGTGGCAAATTTAGACACGGCATAACTTCCCCAGTAAGCCCGCCCCTGACGACCAACACCAGAAGAAGTAAAGATGATGGAGGCGTGATCGGCTTTGCGTAATACCGGCATCAAAGCCTGAGTCATCAGCATAGGGCCTGTCAGGTTTACCTGCAGCACATCCTGCCAGATATCAGCTTTTATATGCTCAAAGGGTGCTAAACCACCCAAAATGCCGGCGTTGTGCAGCACAGCATCCAGCTTACCGAACTCGGCTTCAATTGTCGCGGCCAGATCCTGGTAATGTTTTTGTGTGGCGCCTTTCAGGTCAAGGGGCACAATAGCCGGCTCTGGCCACTGGTGCGCACATATTTCATCGTACACAGCGGTCAACTTGGCTGTGGTTTTACCTAATAAAATAACAGTTGCACCGTAACGGGCAAAAGTGAGCGCTGCTTCTTTACCAATGCCATCACCGGCACCTGTAACCAGAATGACTTTATCAGCCAGTAGACCAGCTGGCGCATGGTAACTTTTCATCCAATCATGTTCCTCTTTCTAAATTGCAGCAGCATACGCTTTTTGCAGTTTTTTTTCATCTTTTACGACAGATGCGCTGTTTTCAACTAGCGATTTTGGTTTGATTGGGTTAAGTTTAACTGGTCTAAGCTGTTGAGGGTAACAGCCCAAACCCAAAAATATTAGTCAACACACACTGTTGCAAAAATAAAAAGTGACGACAGGGGAGAATCTATGAAAAAGCTTTTACTGAGTCTGGCGGTGGCTTCGGCGTTAGGCCTTGCAGGCTGTGGCGACTCGCTGGATGATATTAAAAAAGACACCGAACAACAGGGGGAGGTATTAACACCAGTTTCTCGCGTGGTGTTTAACCCGGGTGCCGGTGCTGTATCAGTACCCAACGATTTGCTGTTTCTGGGTACGACCGATGGTACACTCACACTCGATAGTGCCAGCCAGGATTACAGCAATCCGCAAACAGCTTTGGGTATACTGGATGGCTGGTCAACCCAAAATCCTTTTAGTATTGAGCTGAGCTTTGCCCCGGATGTGACACTCGATGCTCAGTCTGCCAGTGAGCCTCAGGCTGTGCGTATTTTTGAAGTGGTCATGGGTGGCCCTACTTCCAGTGTGGATCAGTGTCGTGCTGTGCCACAAGGCGTTGCCTGTCAGTTGGTTGGCGAGTTGGTGTTTGGTCAGGACTTTTTTACTGCCGCTGCTGGTAATAATGTCGCAGTGATCCCATTCCGTCCTTTAAAAGCGAACACTACCTACATTGTGGCGCTCACTGATAAGTTACGTGACTCTGCTGGTCGCTCCATCAAGCCATCGACTACGTACGAGTTGTTGCAGCAGGATTTAGCGACTCTGCCACTAGGCTCGGCTCAGCAGCGTCAACTGCAGGGGGTGATCAACAGCTTTGAAGCGGTGGTGTCATCCACTGATTTAACGCGCTCCAGTATTATTTACACGGCAGCAATTACCACTCAGTCGACAGCTGATGTATTGGCAACGACCAAGCAACTGTGGGCTGGCGCTATTCAGCAGGGTGCTGCGCCTTCGCTGCAGGTGCAGGATACCGGGTTTCGGGTGTCTCAGGTTAGTCCGTTATTCCCTGCTGAGCTTGGTTTTGGCCAGGTCAGGCTATTTCAGGGTACTGTGACGCTGCCTTATTATTCGGGCGTGCCAACAGCGGAGAATCCGCAAGGTCCGTTGAATGAAAGCTGGAAAGCTCGCTGTGACAGCGGCGCTATCATTGCGGCCTTAAGCCAGGAGCAAATTACTGCGCTTGAAGCAGGTATCACCGATCAGGATCAATTGCTAAACGATGGTTTTTGCAATCTAGCTTCCAATGGAGCGCTTCGTGACTTTGATGTGGATCCGCGTCGTCATTTAACCAAATTTAACACCATCCCTTTACCACGCATGCAGGCGACCCTGGAAGTACAAATGACCCTGCCGGATGAAAATGCGTTTGATAAGCCTGCCAATGGTTGGCCTGTGGTAATGCTGCAACATGGCATTACCTCCTGTAAAGAAAATATGCTGGCAGTTACCAGTGCTTTAACTCAGGCTGGTTTTGCCACCGTTGCTATTGACCACCCACTGCATGGCAGTCGCGGTTTTGGCCCGATCAATGCTTCCGGCAGTAGCTGTGGTGCAGATTTTCCAGCCGGTGGGAATGCTACTGCGTATATGAACCTTGGCAATTTACCGGTAACCCGGGATAACCTGAGACAAAGTATTGCCGATATGCTCGGTTTGCGTTTGGCGCTAAACTACACTCAGGGCGCGGACCTGGATACCAGCAGGGTGCATCTGCTAGGTCACTCGCTGGGTGCTATCACAGGCTCATCCATGGCTGCTCTGGCCAATACGCCATTCAGTAATGAACAACTGGCGCCACTGGATCCTATGTTTGAAATACAAAGTGTGGTACTGGCCATGCCTGGCGGTGCTTTGGCTAACTTCTTATTGGACTCTCCTCAGTTTAGCCCACTGATCAAGGCCAGTGTGATTTTAGCGGCCGGTGATGCAGGCTCTAATGCCTTGGCTGCTTTTGCGATAGGCAGAGGTTGTCAGCCGCAATCCGATACAGTGTCACAAGCAGCCTTCATTGGTTGTGTGTCTCAGCATGTGAATGATTTTATGGTGGAAGGCGATAGTGCCGTACTGGCCCAAATCAGTGGCAATTTGACTCGCTTTGCTTTTGCGGCTCAAACCATTACCGAGGCCGGTGACCCAAACAATTATGTACAGCAATTGCTGGCAACGGAGACACCGGTGCATATCATGATGGTAGCCGGGGGTGATGGGAATTTACCCGATCAGGTGATTCCAAATGGTTTCTTCTCACCTGCAGCGGCTCTACAAGCCGGGGCTATGCCATTAGCTGGCACCGAGCCACTTGCTCGCTTGCTCCAGGCTGAAGCTGTGGCTCCAGTGGCAGGACCGGTGCCGGTTGATGGTGTTACCATCAGTCGCTTCAACGCCGGTGATCATGGCTCTATTTTAAGCCCCGCTGCCAGCCCTGCTGCGATGCAAGAAATGCAGCGGCAGATGGCAACTTTCTTTGCAACTGGTGGTGCTACCGTGGTGGTGACAGATTCTTCGGTACTCAGGGAATAACTTTTTCACCCTCCGCTTTGATAAAGCCCGGTTCGCCGGGCTTTATTTTTATGTACAATGCTCTGAAACTGTAAAGGAGAAACATTGTGGATTTTCTGTACGAGTATGGCCTTTTTCTGGCAAAAGCAGCCACCATTGTCATTGCAACGGGGATAGTGATTGGTCTGATAGCCGGCGCTGCTATGCGTAATAAGCCAAAAAAAGGTGAGTTTCAGTTTACTGATCTGTCCGATGATTTTGTACAGTTGCAAACGGATTTAAAAGCTGAATTGATGGAAAAAAAAGCTTTTAAACGCTGGCTCAAAGATCAGAAGAAAAAAGAACCAGAGCAACGCCAAACCACATTCGTGATTGATTTTCATGGCAGCATGGGAGCGTCCGAAGTGGATGCACTGCGAGAAGAAGTCACCGCTGTCCTGGCTGCGGCTGAAGATGGTGATGATGTGCTGGTCCGATTGGAAAGTGGTGGTGGGGTTGTGCACGGTTACGGGCTGGGTGCTTCCCAGCTTGATCGCCTGCGCCAGCGGGGTATTGAGCTAACCGTAGCGGTGGATAAAGTGGCCGCCAGTGGCGGTTACATGATGGCCTGCATAGCGAACCGCATTATTGCAGCTCCTTTTGCTATTATTGGCTCGATTGGTGTTTTAGCACAACTGCCAAATTTTCACCGTTTATTGAAAAAAAATGACATCGACTTTGAGCAATTTACCGCTGGTGAGTTCAAAAGAACGATCACGCTCTTTGGTGAAAATACCGCACAGGGACGGGAAAAGTTTCAACAAGAGCTGGAGCAAACCCATCAGCTGTTCAAAGATCATGTGTTTCGCCACCGTGATGTATTGGATATGGAACAGGTTGCAACGGGCGAATACTGGCTGGCCAGCCAGGCGTTGGAATACAAGCTGGTAGACAAGTTGCAAACCAGTGATGATTTTTTACTGGAGCGGGTACAACAACGTCGGGTGTTGCAGGTGAAATTTCAACCGAAAAAGAAGTTGGCCGAGCGGGTTGGGGCCGGTGCCAGCTCAGCACTGCAACATCTGTGGCAAAAGTTGCCTTTTGGGCACTGGAGTCACTGAAAGTGGATACCGAGTTTTGGCTGGAGTGCTGGCAACAGCCGGTACCCGGCTTTCATTTGGATGCCGTTCACCCTTTATTACCCGCTTGTTGGGCTCGGGTGAGCCAGCCTCAGCATCAGCAGGTGTTGGTGCCGCTGTGCGGTAAGAGTATCGATATGTACTGGCTGCAACAGCAGTTGCCTGTGCTGGGAATCGAGCTGGCTAAGCGGCCTTGTCATGAGTTTTTTATCGAAAACTGTCTGGCAGTGAACACCGATCTGGTCGATGGCTTTATCGCGCATCGGGGGGAAACAGTGTGTATTTTGCAGGGAGACTTTTTTCAGCTGTCGGCTGAGCAACTGCAAGGCCCTTGCCTCGTTTACGATCGGGCGGCCTTGATTGCCTTGCCCAAAACCATGAGGCAGCACTATGTTCGCCACCTGCGGCAGTTGCTTCCTGCAGGCAGCACCATTTTACTGCTTAGCCTCGAGTACCCACCAGCAGAAAAGCAGGGGCCGCCTTTTACGGTATCTGCTGCTGAGATCCGGCAATTGTTTGCCGGCTGTCAGCTGGAGTTGCTGGCCATTCGTAATCTGACCGGTCAGGGCTTTGCCCGCCGGACCTTTGCAACCAGCTTTTTACTGGAAAAGGCCTGGCGGATCCAGTGTTAGCCTGTTAGCTATTGTGCAAGTGTTTAAAATCAACTGACTCATCTTTACGACCGGCATCCGGGTCGTTAAACACCGCTTCATCCAGTTGTTTTTCGCTTTTTGCAATCACGCAGCTCACCATGGAGTCACCGGTAATATTGACCGAGGTGCGAGTCATATCCAACAAGCGATCCACGCCAATAATCAGCGCAATGCCTTCTACCGGTAAACCCACCTGTTGCAGCACCATCGCCAGCATAATCAAGCCCACACCCGGCACTCCTGCTGTCCCTACAGAGGCTAAGGTAGCCGTTAGCACCACCATTAAATAATCGGTTAGTGTTAAATCTACCCCATACACCTGGGCAATAAAGACGGTGGCAACCCCTTGCATAATGGCAGTGCCGTCCATGTTGATGGTTGCGCCAAGCGGCACAGTAAAAGAGCCAATGCTGTTTTTTACCCCCAGCTTTTTGGTCACTGTTTCCAGCGTAACCGGAATAGTGGCATTGCTGCTGGAGGTACTAAAAGCAAATAAGGCGGCATCCCGCATTTTGCGTAAAAAGATTACCGGATTCAGGCCTGTCAGCAATTTTAGCAGCAGTGGGTAGGTCAGGAAGCCATGCAACAGCAAGATGCCCAGTACCACAAAGAAATAAGCAGCGAGGCTGCTGAACATATCCAGTCCCATGGTACTGAATACCCGTACCATTAAACAAAAGACCCCATAGGGAGCCAGATTCATCAAGATGGTGACCAGCTTCATGACGATGGTATTCAGATCCTGAAACAAGTCCGCGATACGTTCCCCGGTTTTACCGCTCATAGCTGTAGCAATGCCAAATAACACGGAAAAAATAATGATTTGCAGCATGTTTCCTTCTGCCATCGCATTGATGGGGTTGCGGGGAAACATGTTGATAAGCACTTGTGCCAGCCCAGGGGCTTCTTCGGTGCTAAAGTTAACATCGCTTTGCAATTCGACACCATGGCCAGGCCCAATTAATAAAGCGGCGCTGATGGCCAGGGTAATGGCAATGGCAGTAGTAAAGAGATAAAGCCCGACTGATTTGGCCCCTAAACGGCCGAGGGTGCTGGCATCCGACAGTGAGCAGGTACCACAGACCAAAGAGATAAAAACCAGAGGCACCACCAGCATTTGCAAACTGGCAATAAAAATTTGCCCGCCGATATGGAAAAGACCATCGATAAAGAATGCTTTGACCGGCAAATCGAACAGGAATAATGGGATCAGCCGCTCGTCCTGGCCGGCTAACAGCCATTGCAGACCAGCACCTAACACCATGCCTGCCAGCATGCCAATCACAATTCGGCTGGTCAGGCTTAGTTTTTTATTGTTTTGCATAGCGCAGTTCAGGTTGGATTCAAAGATGCTTAAGGTTATCAGTTTGCCTTAAGACAACCAACAGCAATTGATTTTTTTTTAAAAAAGGCTGTGACGGCTGGATAAATCCTAGGTTAAGATACAGAATAGAGATCAAACAATTACAATTATAAAGCTTTGGAGCCTGTGGATGCGTTTAATTCAGCTTATATGCACTTCGGTAATTTTTTCTTTCCTCCTGGCTGCCTGCGGTGGTGGTGGAACTCTTGATGGTGGAGGTAACGGTGGAACCGGGGGCTCAGCTCCGGCATTCACAGTGCAACTCAGCTTGACTGACAGCACAGGCGAAGCAAGTGCGTTGCTTTCAGCAGAACAACCACTGACCGCAACGGCGACACTCACCAGCTCAACCGGCAATGTTGCTGGGCAGGTGATTGCATTTTCCATGGCTCCATCTAATCTTGCTTCATTATCTACCAATACCGGCACGGCATTAACCAATGCCAACGGGGTAGCATCCATCACTCTTAGTGCCACGGATGTCAGTGGTGCCGGGCAATTAACCGCTGAATATGTGTATCCGGATGGTGAAACAACCCGCACCGCTTCGGCTGGCTTTAATTCGGCTGGTGATGGTGGAGGTGAGACCAGCGTCATTATTTCCAGCATTCGCTTGCTGGCTGATCGCACGCAATTAGGCTCGGGAGCTTCTGATGTGCTCCAACTATCCGCATTAGTTCGTGATAGCAACAATGTGTTACTTGCTGGGGTTCCAGTCATTTTTGCTACCGACTCGGGTGAGCTGGTAGTGACATCAGCCAATACAGAGCAAGATGGTGTGGCCAAAGCCAAGCTTACCAGCCAGATTGATAAATCTGTGCGTGATATTGTTGTCAGTGCCCGGGTGAGTAATGTTCGGGACGAACTGTTGGTTCGGGTGGTTGGCACCAGCCTGGAAGTGGCTGCACCATCAGCCGTTGTGCTGGGCGATCAGGTTTCGATTAACTTTTCATTGCAAGATGCCAGTGGTCAGGGCATTGCCAATGAAGTGTTAACGGTGTCTTCTGAGCTTGGAAATCCACTCAGTCAAACGTCACCAACTACCGGCAGCAATGGTCAGGTTAGTATCAGTTACGATGCGGTGACCAGTGGTGATGATACGTTGCTGGTGTCTGCGTTAGGCTTGAACCAGTCTGTGAAGCTTAGTGTTAAAGCCGACAGCTTTGTATTTCTAAAAGCAACGGAAAATGAAGCGGCAATACCCGAAGTGGACCTGAACACACCGAGCGGTATGAGCTTGGAATGGTTAACCGATGCTGTACCGAATGCTAATAATGATGTGCTTTTTTCAACCACTCGTGGCAGCATTGCCAGCTCCATCGCTGGTTTAAATGATGGCAATGTAGTGGCACAAACCTCTACCGACGGAGCGGGGCGGGCCAGTGTTTTTATCCAGTCCGCCTTTGCTGGTTTAGCCACCATTTCAGCGCGTGGTGGGGATAACGAAGTCAGCACCCAAAAGGTGATTGAGTTTGTGGCCACAAACCCCAGCAAAATGGAAGTACAGGCTTTCCCAGCACAGTTGGTGCCAGGGGACAGTAGTTCAATTCGGGCCATCGTGCGGGATGCAAACAACAACCCAGTGAAAAATCAATTGGTTGCTTTCTCACTGGATAACAGTGCTGGTGGCTCTATTAGTTCTGGCACCGCCACCACCAATTCGCAGGGTGTTGCTACGACTTCCTTTACGGCTGATCAAACCACAGGTGCAGGAGTAAACGGTGAAAATCTGGTGGTATCTGCGTCACTGGTGGACAATGCCGCTGTGACGGACTCAACCGATATTGCAGTTGGCGGCAGAACCTTGTTCTTCCGCTTTGGCACGGGCAATAGCATTGAAACACCCAGTGCCAGCACCTACCGCAAAGAGTTTTCAATTATTGTGACCGATGCTTCCGGTAATCCTGTCGCCAATCAGCCACTGAATGTTGCAGCGGTGTCATTGCGTTACAGAAAAGGGATTTGGGTACCTGCGCCACCGCCGCCTGCAAGCTTCAAAAGCTGGGAAGCTCAGACATCGGCACATTGTTTAAGCGAAGATGTCAATTTTAATGGTATTTTGGATCTTGGTGAGGATACCAATGGTGATGGTTTGCTAACCCCAGGGAATGTTGCCACTGTTCCAGCTACGGTGACATCAAATGGCGATGGCATTGCTGTGTTCCATGTGACCTACAACAGAGATGTTGCACCTTGGGTTGATATTCGCTTACAGGTCACAGGTTTTGCCGCTGGAACAGAAAATATAAGTTACCGTGAATATACACTGACAGCTGCAGCCAGTGATTTAACAACTGAAACCGTTAGTCCACCGGCCAACCCATTTGGAATAAGCCCCAAATGTGGCGATGCATTCTGAGCAAGTTTTGCATACAAAAAACCCGCGATACTGTCGCGGGTTTTTTTATGTTTGCAAGCTGAGTAATTAACCGCGTTGGAAGGGATAGACCGAACCTAAATGCATGATTTGCGTCAGCTCATCCAGAGCTGCGCGAGACTCTTGCAGCAGTTGCGGATCGGCCAAATCAGCTTCACTGATTGTATCGCGGTAATGCTTATCAACCCACTGATTCAGCGTCGCGAACAGTTCATCCGTCAGTAACACATGAGGATTGACGGCCTGGCGCTCCTGTTCGCTCATGGCAACACGTAAGCGCAGGCAGGCTGGGCCGCCACCATTACGCATGCTTTGTTTTACATCGTAATAATGTACCTGGCGGATAGGAGTGCCACGGCCGGTCAGCTGCTCCAGATAACCTGCTACCCGCTCATTCTCTCGGCACTCGGTAGGGGCGATGATGGCCATCTCGCCATTTGGCAGCGTAATCACCTGGGTGTTGAACAGGTAGGTTTTAATGGCATCATCGACTGCTACTTCCGAATCTTTTACTTCAATCAAATGCAGCTCGCTGCTGTTACCGAATTTACGTTGTAACTCTGCCAGCTTTTGCTCTTTATCGACAAAAGCTTGCTGGTGATAGAACAGCACGTTCTGGTTGCCAACAGCAATCACATCGTTGTGGAACACGCCCTGATCAATCACATCCGGATTTTGCTGCATGTACACCACATGCTCTTCCGA
Source organism: Alkalimonas sp. NCh-2 (assembly GCF_039631345.1). Lineage (NCBI taxonomy): Bacteria > Pseudomonadati > Pseudomonadota > Gammaproteobacteria > Alkalimonas > Alkalimonas sp. NCh-2. Next base: position 261,774 of record NZ_JBDIUV010000003.1, on the reverse strand, counting down.
TAGGCCATGCAAACGCGCAACTGCTTCACAGGCTTCCAGTGTATGGCGGGCAGGGAAGCGCTTAGGTGCTGCTTTCGTGGTATCAAAGGCATAGCGTCCAAACACAAAAAGCTCGACGCCTCTGGCACCGTACTCACTGCACAAGCGGGTATGATTGGCAGCACCTTCATCACCAAAATGATCGTTATCCGGTAAATGGCGGTGGTGGGCAAAATGATTTGGATCTGCAAACATGGCTTGCAGGATGCGGCCAGTGGTGTCGGGCTCCAATGAGCGATGGAACTTGTTGGTCAGATTGGCCGGGGTAAAATGGATTTTACCATCAGCCGTATCAGCGCTGGGCGAAATGGTGGCGGCATTGGCCGTCCACATGCTGGATGCTGAACAAACGGCCCGCAACACTGCCGGTGCTTGTTTCGCTGCTTTGCTAATGATATCGTGATCACTGCCGGTAAAGCCCAGCCGTCGCAATGTATAAACATCCGGCCGCTCTTGCGGGGCCAATACTCCCTGAACCAAGCCAAGATCCTGCAAGGCTTTCATTTTTTGCAAGCCTTGTTTGGCCGCCTGGCGCGGACTGGAGGTATTGCGGGCATTGTTCAGGGAGGCCACATTGCCTACCGATAGACCGGCATAGTTGTGGGTTGGGCCTACCAGGCCATCAAAATTTGCTTCAAAATACTTCATTTTTGCTTAGATCCTTTCGTTTGACTGGCACTGTTATTTTTATTTGGCCATAAGGGATTTGCTTCATTGATTTGGTGGTTTAATCACCAAGAAGCCCAAAAAACAGGGCTTAACTGCATAATAATGAGTTTATGGGCTTGTCACAACTTCAGTTTGCAGATATACGTTAAAAAAGAAGATTCCATTGGCGCACACATTAAGGCATTTTAAGGTTCAGATGGCGAAATCACTGGTTATAGTCGAGTCACCGGCAAAAGCAAAGACAATCAACAAGTACCTGGGCACAAACTTTGTTGTGAAATCCAGCGTAGGGCATATTCGCGACTTACCTACCAGCTCCAGCAAAGAGAAAGCCAAAAAAGCCAATACATCGCTAAGTAAAGAGGAAAAAGCGTATCAGGCACTGGTAGATCGCATGGGCATCGACCCTGCGAATGGCTGGCAGGCCAGGTATGAGATTTTGCCCGGCAAAGAGAAGGTGGTGAAAGAGTTAAAAACTCTGGCTGACAAAGCAGATACGGTGTATCTGGCAACGGATTTGGACCGGGAAGGGGAAGCCATAGCCTGGCATTTACAGCAAATTATTGGTGGTGAGCCCGGCAAGTTCAAACGAGTGGTTTTTAATGAAATTACCAAAAACGCTATCCAGCAAGCCTTTGAAGAGCCGGGAGAGGTCAATGTTGATCGGGTGAATGCACAGCAAGCCCGACGTTTTCTGGACCGGGTTGTTGGCTTTATGGTCTCCCCTCTGTTGTGGAAGAAAATTGCCAGAGGCTTATCGGCCGGACGGGTGCAATCTGTTGCCGTGCGCTTGGTGGTGGAGCGTGAGCGCGAAATTAAGGCGTTCAACCCGGAAGAGTACTGGACGGTTCAGGCGGATACCACGACAGCCTCAGCGACGGCCTTGTTGCTTGATGTAAGCAGGCATCAGGGACAAAGCTTCCGACCCGTCAATAAGGCGCAAACTGAGCAGGCACTGGCGCAATTGCAACAAGCCGATTATCGGGTTGCCAAGCGGGAGGATAAGCCGAGTAGCAGTAAGGCATCCGCGCCTTTTATTACTTCTACCTTGCAGCAAGCTGCCAGTACACGGCTTGGTTATGGGGTGAAAAAAACCATGATGTTGGCGCAGCGGCTCTACGAAGCTGGCCATATCACTTACATGCGTACCGACTCGACCAACCTGAGCCAGGATGCCGTCAATGCCTGCCGTGATTACATTGAGCAGAACTTCGGTAAGCAGTATTTACCACCGGCACCGTTGCGTTATGGCAGTAAAGACAATGCACAGGAAGCGCACGAAGCCATACGTCCATCCGATGTGCAGGTCAAGGCCAGCACGCTTGGGGATATGGAAGCCGATGCCCGCAAGCTGTACGAACTGATTTGGCGCCAGTTTGTAGCTTGTCAAATGCCGGCAGCGCAGTACGATGTAACCACCATTACGGTCGAGGCGGGTGAGTACGAGTTAAAAGCAAAAGGCCGGGTATTGCGGTTTGATGGCTGGACCAGAGTGCAGCCAGCAGTAAAGCGAAAAGGTGAAGAAGATCATGTGTTGCCGGATGTAAAGCCGGGGGAGCAGTTAGCATTGCAACAGCTCAATCCGCAACAGCACTTTACCAAACCTCCAGCGCGTTTTAGTGAAGCCAGTCTGGTCAAAGAGTTGGAAAAACGGGGTATTGGTCGTCCTTCTACCTATGCTTCTATTATCTCAACCATCCAGGAGCGTGGTTACGTTCGTATTGAGAACAAACGTTTTTTCGCCGAAAAAATGGGCGAGATCGTTACCGATCGCCTGCGTGACAATTTTGAAGAGCTGATGAGCTTTGATTTTACCGCCAATATGGAGCTTAAACTGGATGATATTGCTCATGGCGAAGTGTCATGGCGTGAAGTCCTGGATAGTTTCTACCTTGGCTTTTCAGAGCAGCTCAAGTTGGCGGAAGCCGATGAAGCAGACGGAGGCATGCGCGCCAACCAGTTTGTGCTTACTGATATCGATTGCCCAACCTGTGGCCGTAAGATGGGGATCCGCACTGCTTCAACCGGTGTATTCCTTGGTTGCTCCGGTTATCAGCTACCACCCAAGGAGCGTTGCACCACCACCATGAATCTGGTGTCTGGTGATGAAGCCATAGCTGATGTTGATGATGAGGAGCAGGAAACCGAAGCCTTGCGTCAAAAGCGTCGTTGCGACAAATGCGGTACGGCGATGGATTCTTACCTGATTGATGAAAAGCGTAAACTGCATGTCTGTGGCAATAACCCAGGCTGTGATGGTTTTGTGGTTGAGCAGGGCAGCTTTAAAATCAAAGGCTACGATGGCCCTGTAATTGAGTGCGATAAGTGTGGCTCGGATATGCAGCTGAAATCTGGCCGTTTTGGTAAGTACTTCGGCTGTACCAACAGCGATTGCAAAAACACCCGCAAATTATTGCGCAATGGTGAGGCTGCGCCACCGAAAGAAGATCCTGTGCATTTGCCTGAGTTAAAGTGCGAAAAGTCAGATGCATACTTTGTGTTACGGGACGGAGCTGCAGGGATTTTTCTGGCGGCGTCTACTTTCCCGAAATCACGCGAAACCCGGGCGCCTTTGGTAGAGGAACTGGTGCGTTTTCGTGAGCGCTTGTCGCCTAAGTTTTACTATTTGGCAGATGCTCCGGTCAAAGATCCGGAAGGAAACCCCAGCATTGTCCGTTGGAGCCGAAAAACCAAGCAGCAGTACGTGATGTCAGAAGCGAATGGCAAAGCAACGGGCTGGTCAGCCTGGTTTGAGAATGGCCGCTGGAAAGTGACCGATAAGGCAAAGTAATGCGGCTGTAAAGATGATAAAAACCAGCTTCGGCTGGTTTTTACCATTTGCGTTTAGGGGCAAATAACTCGTCCAGATCTTTATTTTCCAGTTCGGCTTTCTTGTCACGATCACGCTGATTGCTGTTTTTCAGCTCATTGGATATTTCTTCCAGTGCTTGTATTACTTCCGACTTGCGGGTTACCACATAATCGGTTTGGTTCGGGGCTCCCTGCAGCGCCGCCAGGGCTTTTTCGTAGTACTGGCGGGCGGATCCAAGCATCTGGGTTGAGCGGGCTTTGACCCCACGCTTAATCTGGCTCTCCACGTTAATACGCAGCTGCAGTGCCTCCAGCCGGCGATCTTCTTGAATAACCACCTGAGTTTCAGCATTGCCTTTGGCATGCTCAGAGCGCAGGATCAGGCGAAGCTTTTTGATTCCCTGGATCAGGCTGATCAGTGCTTTGTCGTCATCCGGCAAACTAATTCCTTCAGGCACCTGAATGTCCGCGGTATTATTGCCGAGTTCTTTTAAACGGTTTTGTGTTTCGTGCAAACGGTTTTTAATGTCCTTCGAACCTGGCTCCAGTTCAGTCATGGCCTTTAATGTGTAGGCGATGCGACGCAGTAGCACCTGGCTGATGGCAGGGCTCATCGGCACGTTGGCCGAGTTGATCAGGATATCTTCGGTATCTTCCAGAATGGTACGAAGCTTGCTGAACTCAGCACGCTTTAGCGAGGCCATCCGGTTACGGTGTTGCTGGACAGCGTTCACTATCACAGCAATGATGACCAGGGCAATGACCAGAATAATGATCAATGTTAATAGCATCTAAACCTCGAAATCCTGTCTGTGTTGTAACCCTGTCTCAGGGCAGTTGCAGTTGAAATAAGCCACCACCAAAAATGCCTCCATTGCTAAGTGCGATCTGACCTCTGCGGCCCTGATGTTGATGAGCGTGTGCAATTAAGTGTGCAAAAAACAAGCCAAGCCCGGTGTGCCCACGGCTTAACTCGGTTTTGCCCATCAACAAGTCACTGTTGGTAAGCATCGCTTCCGGAAAGCCAGCGCCATCGTCATGCACTTCTATGCACAGCCAGCCATCACGGACAAAAGTACAAATAGTAAGTTGTTGTTGAGTATAGCGTATTGCATTTACCACGATATCATTGACCAGGTTGGTGATAAGGTCCCGATCGAAAAACCAGTGCAGGTCTGCGTCGCATTGGATTTGTAACTGGATTTGTTTCTGCTCAATGTACAATTCATTCTTGAGCTGTATTTCTTCAAGAATATCAATCAGGTAATAATCATCAATCTGCAAAGGTAGCTGATTTCGTTCCAACCGGTAGAGCGACAGCAGTTGCAGTAAATTGGTATTTAAGCGGTTGGCTTCATAATGAATTTTGGCCAGCTCTTGCTGCGTATCAGGAGCTTTTTGCTCCAGCTCGTTGTGCATCAACTCAATGGATTGCAATAGCATGCATAAGGAGTTTTTCATATCATGCACTGACGAGGCCAGCACCGAGGCAAAATCAATCGGCGGTAAGGAATTACTCATGCGTGCTACTCATTCCTGCGATGGTTGCATCTAAAGTACTCGAAAAATGATTTTTCGTATAGCAGATGCCTACTCTTTCCATGCATTTTTAGCTACTATTGGTTATAGAACCATACAGTATCTTAAGTTAACTGGAATATCCAGCTGCTTGCCCGTGCATTGTAACAGGGAACCGTCTGATGAAACTTCAGCAATTACGCTACATTGTCGAGGTGTTAAACCATAACCTCAATGTTTCAGCTACGGCTGAAAGTTTATTCACTTCGCAGCCGGGTATCAGCAAGCAAGTCCGGATGCTGGAGGATGAGCTTGGTATTCAGGTCTTTGGACGAAGTGGTAAGCACTTAACCCACGTCACGCCTGCGGGCAAAGAAGTCATTGATATCGCGCAGCAAATTCTGGCGAAAGTAGAAAGCATCAAAGCGGTGGCGAAAGAGCATACCCTGCCGGATCAGGGTAAGTTGAATATAGCCACCACCCACACACAGGCTCGTTATGCATTGCCGCCAGTGATCGGTGGCTTTATTCAGAAATACCCCAAAGTGACATTGCACATGCACCAGGGCTCACCACAGCAAATTTCGGAAGCAGCCTCCCGTGGGGATGCTGATTTTGCCATTGCTACCGAAGCCATGCATTTGTATGGCGATTTGGTGATGCTGCCTTGTTACCATTGGAATCGCAGTATTATTGTGACCGCTGAGCATCCGCTGGCCAAGTTGCAGCGCAAGTTGACCGTAGAAGATATTGCTCAGTACTCGATTGTGACTTATGTGTTTGGTTTTACCGGTCGCTCTGAGCTGGATAAAGCTTTTAACGCTTGTGGCCTGGAGCCCAAAATTGTGTTTACCGCAACCGATGCGGATGTGTTAAAAACCTATGTCCGTCTTGGCCTGGGAGTGGGGGTGCTGGCCACCATGGCGATTGATCCTGTGTTGGATCATGATCTGGTTGCCTTGGATGCCAGTCACTTGTTTGAAGCATCAACCACAAAAATAGGCTTCCGAAAAGGCGCTTTTTTGCGTAGCTATATGTATGATTTTATTCAGCGTTTCGCCCCTCATCTCACCAAGGATGTGGTAGAAAAAGCCAACATGTTGCGCAATCAGGAAGACATTGATGCGATGTTTTCGTCGTTCAAGTTGCCAACACGCTAGCTGAACTATTGTTCTGGTGCTTTACCAGGTACCACAGCTTGCTTTCGCTGTAACCTTACTTCCGGCCACAAAGGCCAGACAACCTCGCAAAGGAAGGTGACTTTATGCAGAACAGTCATGCAGACGAGCAGCGATTAGCTGCGCAGCAAAAGGCCGTAGAGCTTGAAATGCTTTATCAACAGGACAAATTAGCAGAGCTGAATAAAGAGTTTGAAGCACTGCGCCCCAAAGCCTGGAGAGCCTGGAGTGATTTTCTTCTGGCTGGGGTTTGGATAGGGATGCTGTTTTGGCTGGCACCTGATTTTTATGATCAACCCGGAGCAGGGCTCCTGGTCGCATTTATAGCCAGCACCATGATGCTGATCGGCCGTGAAAGTCAGCGTATCCACAAGCGCATTGATTTGCTGAAAGCTATGCTGCAAAAGTAGGTTATTGTTACCACGATAGCTGCTTTTTTCGTTCTGATTCCCGTGGTTAAAGTTAAAACACCGCTTGTTTAACTTGTGGTAGCATAAGCTACTTCCGACTTTTGGTAATTGCACCTATGCTGCTGGATGGCACTCTGATCCAATTGTTGTTTTTGCTGGGTTTTATGGTGTTTATGGTGATGCTGTTTCAGCGCGCGCATATTCCGGCCAGCATTGCTTATTTATTGGTTGGGGTTCTGCTTGGGGCACATACCGCTGGGCCTGTTATCAGCGAAGGTTATATCCATAAAATCGCTGAATTTGGTATCGTCTTTTTACTCTTTACCATCGGCTTGCGCTTTTCCTGGCAACAAATTTATCAGTTGCGTCATACCATCCTGGGGCTTGGCACGGCTCAGGTTGGCTTAACCACCTTGCTGGTTGCCTTATTGCTGTGGGCGATTGGGGTTACGCCAGTGGTTGCCTTTGTTATCGGTGCTGTCTTTGCCCAGTCATCCACCACCATCATTAGCAAGCAGCTGTTGGAGCAGGGCGAGGATCAAAGCCGCCATGGCCGTCTTGGCATTAGCCTGTCGGTTTTTCAGGACATTACTGCGGTGCCATTTATCATAGTGATCCCAGTACTGGGTGTCGCCATGGCGCAGGATATTGCAAGTACCTTAGGGATGGCATTGTTCAAAGCAGTGCTTGCAACCGCTTTGGTGGTGTTGGTGGGGCGTTACCTGCTGCGGCATTTATTTCACCGGGTTTCCAGCAGCGACTCGGCCGAGCTTTTTACCCTAACGGTATTGTTGGTCTGTTTGGCTGCTGCCTGGCTGACACAAAGTCTCGGCTTATCGATGGCATTCGGAGCTTTTCTGGCTGGTATGGTGATGGGCGAGACCGAATTCAAACTTCAGGTAGAAGCCGCGATCCGGCCGTTTCGCGATGTGTTGCTGGGGATTTTCTTTGTCAGCATCGGCATGTTGCTCGACCCGATGTTGTTGCCGGAGATAGGGCACATTGCGCTGGCAGGAGCCTTGCTGTTGCTGCTGATTAAGATTGTTTTGGTCACCGCTCTGGTGCTAGCCACAGGGGTAGCGCTGGAAACCGCTTTTCGCACCGGGTTGATTTTGGCGGTGGGTGGCGAGTTTGGTTTTGCGTTGTTGGCGTTGGCGCTTGAAGGTGGCACCTTAGACAATCGTAGCAGCCAGATTATTTTAACCTCGGTGCTGTTGTCGATGATGCTGGCGGTTTTTCTGATCCGCTACAATTTGCAACTCAGCCGTTTTCTGGTCGGTCGCTGGATTGGACAAGCAGCGGTAAGCTCCGAGCCATTCGATGATATTGAACAGCATGGACTACAGCAGCATGTGGTAATTGCTGGCTTTGGCCGGATAGGCCAGGGGGTTGCCCAGTTTTTACAAAAAGAGCAGGTGCCTTACATTGGCCTGGATCTGGATGCAGCCAGGGTAAAGAATGCCCGCCTGGCCGATGTACCGGTATTTTATGCCGACTCAACCGATGCTGATACTCTCATGGCGGCAGGTCTTGCCAAAGCGCGACTGCTGGTCATCAGCCATGAAGACCTATCTGCCGCACTCATTACCTTGCGCCACGCCCGCAAACTGTGCCCTGACTTACCAGTCATCGTCCGTACCCGCGATGAAAGTCATGTTGCAGAGCTTCGGCAAGCGGGAGCCACCGAAGTCATCCCTGAAACCTTGGAAGCTGGCATGATGCTAACTTCGCATGTCTTGCTGATGCTGAATGTGCCAGCCCGTCGGGTCAATCAACTGGTGCAGGAGCAACGCTTAAATCGTTATCAACTGTTGCGCCAGCAATTTCGTGGCTCGGCCGACTTGCTGAAGACACAACAACAAGAGCAATTGAAAGCCGTGTTATTGGCCGAAGGCTCTCCCGCCATTGGTCAAAGTTTGCAGACGCTCGATTTAGCGCAATTTGGCATCCAGCTAACCGAGCTGGTAAGAGCTCATAACCGGATAACGCAGCCTTCACTGGATATGGTGTTGCAGGAAAATGATGTCCTGGTGCTTTTTGGTAGCGTGGAGGCCCTGGAGCAGGCAAGCCTGCTCCTGACGCACCGGCTTGCTGCGGATTAAGCAGGATCCAACGGCACGGCTTTTTCCAGGTGCTTAATATGCTCTGTGAGCCCAAGTGCTTTATCGACATCCAGCATCAGGGCGATGCCGGTATCGAGCTTTTCATCCAGCTTACCGACTTTGGTAATCGTTTCCAGCACTTCATCGGCCCGGCGCGCTTCTACCAGTATCAATAACACTGTGCGCGGATGCAGCAGCTCAAGGCCGAAAATACCGATGGACTTTTCCAGCCCCTGGCCGCGGGCATTGATGATGGTGGCACCGGTTGCGCCAGCCGCGCGGGCCGCATCCAGTACGGCATCGGTTTTACCTTCATCAACAAATACCAGTATCAGTTTGAATTGAATTGCCATCAGTCTGCTCCATGGGTGTGCTATCGGTAAAGCATACCACCATTTGTAGAAGTTTTTTTTATCTGGATCAAACTATTCGTTGCGATATTGGCTAGAATAGCCAAGACTAAAGCAAACCAAATCAACAAAATAAGGTTGGGTACTGCATCCGGCCAGCAAAGCGCTTAAGGGAGAGTTGTGCGATTTTTCTCGGATTTTCTGCATCAAATCCTGCACGCAGGGAAAAACCTGCTACCCATTGTGGTGGTGGTGGTGTTCTTTCAGGCGGTGATTTTACGGCAAATGCCCAACGATCCCTGGATGCTGGCGCTTGGGCTTGGCATTGTCGCCCTTGGTGTGGCGATGTTTTTGCAGGGGCTGGAGTTCAGCATCTTCCCGGTTGGCAAAAGCCTGGCCAATCAGTTTGCCCGTAAGGGCTCCATTCCTATTTTAATGGCCTTTGGCTTTGCCATGGGCTTTTCCGCCGTGGTGGCCGAGCCCGCACTGATTGCAGTGGCACAGCAGGCTGAGCAAATCAGCGATGGCCGGGTTGATGGCCTGACGCTGCGGCTGATTGTCGCTCTGTCGGTGGGGGCTGTGATGGCCATTGGCGTATTGCGCATTATTTTGGGCCATCCCATTCACTGGTACATGATCATCGGCTACATCCTGGTGGTATCGGTAACCTGGTTTGCACCGGAAGAGATTGTTGGCCTTGCTTACGACTCAGGTGGGGTCACCACCAACATTGTGACGGTGCCGTTGATTGCCGCGCTAGGGTTAGGCCTGGCTGCCTCCATTCGGGGTCGTAACCCCTTAATGGATGGCTTTGGCCTGGTGGCGATGGCGGTGATGGTGCCAATGATCAGTGTGCAGCTGTATGGTATCTGGGTGTACAACGTAGCGCCTACACCGGAGCTGGCACTGGAGCTGGTTTCCACCGAAATTAAAGCAGTGCATCCACTGCTGCAAATGCTGCTCGATTTACTGACCATGCTGCGTGATGTACTGCCGATTATTCTGGTGGTGCTGTTCTTTCAGTATCTGGTACTGCGTAAACCGCTGAAAAATCCGGTCAAAGTAATTTTCGGTTTTATCATGGTGTTGCTTGGTTTGTATGCCTTTGTGATTGGCTTAAAGCTGGGGCTTTTCCCGATAGGCGAAGGCATGGCCGAGCAGTTGATGGCGCGCAATTACCTGCCGTTTATTTACCTGTTTGCCTTTATGATTGGTTTTGCTACCACCATGGCTGAGCCTGCGCTGATTGCTGTCGGTGAGCAAGCCGAACAAGCCGCACCCGGTAAATTAAAAGGCAGTGTGATCCGCATTATTGTTGCCTTAGGAGTGGCCATTGGCATTGCCGTGGGGGTGCATCGCATTATTTCCGGCGACTCCATCCACTACTACATCATGGCAGGTTACCTGCTGGTGATTGTGCTGACGGCGCTGGCACCCAAGTACATTATAGCCCTGGCCTTTGATTTGGGCGGCGTGACTACCTCGGAAGTGACGGTGCCTTTGGTCACCGCCCTGGGCATTGGTCTTGCCACCCATATTGAAGGACGCAATGTATTGATCGATGGCTTTGGTCTGATTGCCTTTGCTTCGATTTTCCCCATTATTACCGTGATGGCGTACGCAATTATTATGGAGTACGCCGCCAAGTTCAGGAGACAAACCGCATGAAGTTCTCAGCCCTGGTGGCCATCGTCAACGATGAATACGAAGAACAAACCATCAAAGCTGCCCGCAAGCATGGTGCTACCGGCATTACCATACTGGCAGGCAAAGGCATTCCCTGCGATGAGCGCAAAACCTTCTTTGGCTTGAGCTTTGAAGGCAGTCAGAGTGTGCTGATTATGGTGCTGGAAAAGTCATTGTCTTTGGGGGTCCTTAAAGCCATCAAAAACGTGGTGGCCAAAGATGAGGGCGGTTCTGAAGGCCTGGTTTTTACGGTGCCGCTGGAGCATTTAGCCGGCATTGATGTCAAACAAGTGCAGCGCTTTGAACAACATTTAAAAGAGGAACTCTAGTATGGACTCGGTTCGACTGGTCAAAGACATTATGGTGAAAGAGGTGGTAACGGTATCGCCTTTTACTACCCTGCGCGAAGCGCTTAGCCTGATGAAAAAGCACGATTTAAAGTCCCTGGTGGTGGATAAGCAGCAGCCACACGATGCCTATGGCCTGATCACCCACACCAATATTTTAAAAACCATTGTGGCGGAAAGCGGCGATATTGATTTGTTGCATGTGTACGATATTTACACCAAGCCGGTAGTGGCGGTCGGCGAAGACTTAGCGGTCAAGCATGTGGCTGCACTGATGAGCCAGCAGCGTATTAAGCGGGTACTGGTGCTGAACAACAACGAACTGGCCGGCCTGGTGACGATGCAGGATATTATGGGGCCAATTTTAGAGATGGTGGAATAGGGCAGCGACGCTGCCCCTGGCAAAACACAGGCGCTGAGTGCTTAGCGATAAAACTCGCCTTTGCGCTCGGGCTGATCAACCAGTTCGACAATTTCTACCTGATCCAGTTGCCCACCCGGCATCGGCCAGTCAATGTGCTGGCCGACTGCTAAGCCAATCAGCGCAGCGCCGACCGGTGCGAAAATCGAAATACCATCGCTGGTTGTAGCCAGCTCTTGCGGGTAACACAGGGTTTTCTCAAATTCCTTGCCACTGCTCTTTAGTTTAAAGCGTACTTTGGAATGCATGGTCACCACATTGGCCGGAACGGCTTCTGGCTCTACCAATGTAGCCCGCTCCATTTCCAGCAACAGCTGTTCGTGTACCGGGCTCAGTTCTTTTTCTTTGGCCAGTAACGCATCAATGCGATCGTAATCCAGGCTGGAAAGCGTAATCGCAGGTTGTTTGGACATTGCTATCTCCTGTCACATAAAAAAACCGCCTGCTAAACAGGCGGGGTTAAAGCCTATATTGGACCAATCCTGTGAAAAAGCAAGTGGTGGGAGCCATTGCTTTGTTGCGTTACGTCAACGAAGGCAGGAGTATGGTTGAATACTACACCATCTGCTGATGGATGAGTTGCCGCACTTCAGTCAATAGATCCAGTGCCAGCAGGCCGCGTTGTCCCAGACTTTGAGCTTGGCGATCTGCTGCTGTCGCATGCAACCAACTGCCCAAAGCTGTGGCATCTTCGGCGTTCATGCCCTGCGCCCACAAGGCAGCAATAACGCCGCTGAGTAGATCACCCATACCGGCAGAGGCCATGCCTGGGTTGCCGGCATTAAGGAGCTGCAGGCCAGAGGAACCGGCAATCAGGCTGCCATTGCCTTTAAGCAGTACTGTGGCCTGATAACGTTGTTGAAGGGACTGCAGCGCTTGTAGCCTGTTTTGTTGTATCTGCTGGCTGCTGCATTGCAGCAAGCGGGCCGCTTCACCTGGATGAGGTGTCAGGATCAGTTGTTTAGGTCTGAGCTGTGGTTGCTGCGCCAGCAGATTCAGTGCATCAGCATCCAGCAGCACAGCTTTGTCCATGGCCAACACTTGTTGCAGTAATTGCTGGCCCCAAAACCGTTGACCAAGGCCTGGTCCTGCCACAATGACGCTGGCTTTGGTTAGGAAAGGAAGCAAGTCCTGTTGCGCTTCCACGCCATGCACCATGCATTCTGGCCGCCTGGCCAGCAGGGCGCTTAGATGCTCTTTACGGGTAAGTACGCTAACCAGGCCGGCGCCAGAGCGAAGTGCTGCTTCAGCGCTCAGTAAGGGGGCTCCGGCCATGCCATAATCACCGCCAAGGATCACCACATGGCCCGCCTGACCCTTGTGGAAGTTTTTTCGTCTTCGCGGTAGTTTGTTCAGTAATTCGGGTCCCTGAACCAGAGTGGCACAGGCAGCCTGAGCCGCCAGCAAATGCTGTGGTATCGCTAATGGCTCCAGCAGTAAGTCGCCGCAATGATCCGGCCCATCTGCAGTGAATAAGCCGACTTTGTGCCCAATAAAGCTTAAAGTCACATCGGCTTGAACGGCGGAGCCTAAAACCTGGCCGCTATCGGCACATAGACCGGATGGCACATCAACTGCAAGCACTGGGCTCGTGGTCTGATTGATTTGTGCGATGGCTTTGGCGTAATCACCGTCAACCGGCCGGTTCAGACCAATACCAAAGAGTGCGTCCACCAGCACATCGGCTTTGAATGGGTCATCCAGGGCCAGCATTGGGATGAGCGCTTGCCCGGCAGCTTGTTTGGCCATCAGAGCTGCCTGGGGCAGTTGGCGGTGATCACCAAGGCATTTGATGGCAACACGGTAGCCTTCGGCTTTGGCGTATGCCGCCAGCAAGTAGCCATCACCACCATTGTTGCCATTGCCGGCATAAACCAGCAAGTTTCTACGGCTCGGCCAGCGCTGCTTTAGTAAACCAAGCAGTGCACTGGCCGCTTGTTGCATCAGCACAAAGTCTCCCTGAGCGAGCTCAGCAATGGCCTGCTGCTCAAGGGATCGAATCTGTGTACTGCTGTACAGCTTGTTTGGCATGGGGTTAATGTCAGCGCTTTCTAACCCACTGACCATCCAGTTTGACAAATTGTCCTGTTGGCGTCCGCTCAATCGCACGTTGGCCAGCTCTTGCTTCAACATCAGCAACAGCGATGTTGTTGTCACGGGCAATGCGGCTGTACTCGGCCCTGCGGGCATCGTTGATAAGCTCAACAATCTGACGGCTTTGCGCGTTATCTTGAACTAAGCCCAAATAGCCATTGATTTGTTCACCGATCAGGCCTTGCTCTTTGGCTGGGCCCAGCGCATTCATCGCTTGCTGCAGATTCATTGCCATAACGGGCAGGGCACAAACCAGCAACAGCGTTGCCAGTAAAGTTCGAAAGGTAGTGGTTGCTTTCATCATATGCTCCTTAGAATAAGCCACTGGAATCGCTAAACAGCTGATCGAGCTCGCGATCTACGCGAATTAAGATCTCGTGCTCAATTTTTACATTCAGGTTGATGGTAATGGGCTCGCTGGGTGCTGCGACCTGAACGGTTGGGGTGCAACCGCTAAGCCACAGCGACAAGGCGAGCATGGTGATCACTTTGGTGTGCATCTGTTTCCTCCTTAAGGTTGGCGCGGTCGTTGTAACCGCTCCTGTACCCTTTTTTGTATCACTTCGTTCAGTTGATTGGTTAATTGCAAGCTGGTGATCAGGGCCGGGATATTTTCTTCCAGCGTGATATTAAAATGCACTGGTCTGCCACCTTCCATGGCCGGGTTTCGGCCTTCCAGCCGCAGTGCCAGCGTCAGGTGGCCATCCGTACTGTAGCTGACATCACTGCTGAGCACAGAGTAGTGGAAGTCATCCAGAGCAGCAATGATCATTTTCATACCAGGGTTGCTGGCGGCCATGCCTTGTGCCTGTGGTGAGCGGTAACTCAGGCTTCCGCCAGGCTCTAGGGCCCGTAATCGTCCCTGGGCGACTTCCACACCCCGGGCGGAGATAATGAGCGGGATTTCACCATCAATCAGACCATGGCCGGTTAAATCCGAGGTAGGGTGCTGGGTAAGCAACTGCTGCAAATCCAGTTGCTTGATATGCAGTGGTAACAGCCACTGTGGCTGACTAAGATCCAGTGCCATAGCCGGCACAGAGATGCGGCCATTAAAGAGTATCAATTCATTGTCGTGCAACTGCAAAATGCCGGCTGTTGGCGCATCCCACTCAGCCTGGTACTGAGCGGCCAAATGCAAAGGCCCGCCCATCACCCCTTGCTCAAATTGTTCCACCGCAAGGCGCGAAGTGCTTAGTTGCAATTGCTTTGGATCGGCGGCCAGCAGCAACTGGCCATTGATACCGCGAAAGGTGGTGGTGTCGTAAAAACCTGCCAGCTCCAGCAACTCGGTCGTACTGTGCAGCTGATAACTTTGGTCGGCCAATGCCAGGCGCAGCTCCCCCTGATGCTTGATGCGGCCACGCTGCAGGGTCAGCAACTCCGGCCAGTCGGCCATTGTGCTTGCCAGGGTATTGCCAGCCAACATAAAGACATCGGCCAACTGCCAATGCAAAGTTACTTGATGGGTGTTGGCTTGCACATCAGAACGCAGCTCCAGGCCTGAGGAGGCTATGAGCTCGCCTGCAGAGCTAAGCTGCCAGTCTTTGCTGCTGTTGGCACTCAGATTACCCTGCCATTGCCAGTCCAGTGTTTTGAGCTGGGGTTGTTGCAATTGTTCGGCGTTAAAGACCAGGCGGCTACTGAGGCGATGCGACGCGGTTTCTGTCGTTGCAAGCCTGGAGTCGAGTTGCAGCTGATCCAGATGCAGCGAGGTATGGGCGATTTGAAGCGACAACTCCGGGTTTTCTAGCTTTGCTTGCAGTTGCAAAGGGCTACTGCTCCTTAGCTGCAGTTGCTGAGCGGACAGGGAGCCACTTAGTGAGCCTGCCAGTTCTACCGCGCTGAGTTGCCAGTCGCCTGCGCGAAGCTCTGGCTGGACCAGGCGAAGCTGCAGCTGTTCCAGCTGTGCTTTTTGTGCTAACAGATCCAGGTTAAAGATGGCATGCAGCTGGTGCTGCTGGTCGGCCGAATCAAGCCGGAATTGCAAAGGCAGTGCCGCCAGACTGAACGCTTCACTGTGCTGGCTGCTCAGGCTCCAGTACAGTGTTGGTAGTTTAAAACCTGCCGCCAGCAGGGGCTCTGGCACTACGATTTCTGTCAGAGTGCCACCGGCAGCGACCCGAAAGGGAGCCAACTGACCCTGGTTAAATTCGGCACTGGCTTGCAGCTCGGCAGTGATCAGGCCAAGATCAGGCAGGTATAAGGGGCTGGGACTGCTTAATTGCAATTGCATGCTGCCGTTCAGGTGTTGCCACCATTGCTCAGACAACTGCGGCGGCACAGCAAACTGCCATTGACTGCTGGCAGAGACTTGCTGCCGGAATTGTGACAGCCAAAGCTCTGGCAACTCCAGCTGCCAACGTGCTAACTCGGTCACTAGCCAGGATGGTGGTGGTCGCAGACTAAAGGCCATCGCGCCTTGCCAACTGGTGTCAGTCAAATCAGCGCTATGTGCCTGTAAGGTGCTGCTCAGTTCGAGTTGCAGCACCTCATCAAGCTGAAGCATCAGCTCCAGTTGCGGCCAGTGTTGTTGGAGTTGATAGCTCAGCTGCAAACTGAGGGGGTGTTCAGAGTGCTGCACTGCATAGAGCTGCATACTGACATCGAGTTGTTCGGTCTGGTGAGTAAGCTCAAGGCTGCCCTGATAAATACAACGCAGCTGATCACAGGGCAGATCCAGCTGCAGCCAGTCAATACGACTCTGTGCCGGCAACCAGTCCGGCCAGTGCCAGTGCTCCGGCAATTGCATCGCAGCCTTTGGTGCTGACTCAGTTGCTTGCGGCATGCTTGCAAGCCGGACATCCAGTTGATGCAGTGTTAGCAGGTTTAACTGCGGGCGCAGTCCTTGCCAGTGCCAACTTAAGTGCACTTGATTCAGTTCCATGTGCAGTGGGGCGTCAGCTATTAGATAATCAAAATGAAGATGCTCCAACCGCAACTGACGCAAGCCCCACTGGCTGATCTGGTAATCAAGGTTAGTGATGGGTAGTTGACGTAGCTGGTGCTGTAGCCAGAGAAATGCAGCCAGCAGTAAGCACAGCAGCAGGGTCAGACTCAGGCTGAAAATACGAAAGAAACGACGCATAGTGGCCCAATTCAAAGGAGTTCGATTCAGCATAATCGTTAGCAACTGAACGAGCAATGAATTGTGCTGATCTTCGAAAGATACTTTGTTTTATTCGCTCTGGCAAAACGCCGGCGGTTGCCGGTGTTTTGCCAGGAATACATACTGGCAGGCGTCAGTTAGCCGCAGGAACCAGTTGCATAATCACCTGGTTGTTTTTAAACAATTGCAGGGTATTGCCGTTTACTTCGGCCCTGTCGGCGCTTTGCAAACGTTCGGTGAAACTGCTTTCGATGCGGCTGCTTTCGTCACAGAACTTGCGGGTCATGGCCAATGGACTGACCTGCAGGGTGTTGGCGCGCTGACGGTAGTTGGCATGAAAGTTATTGCAGCCGGAAAAACCATACAGAGTGTTGTTGTCGCGAAACAGCACCCGAACATTCAATTGCTGGGGTACGTACTGATCGGCGATTTTCTCAGCCCGCCAAACTACACCCTGCATGCTTTCAGGAGCATGGCGCTCCGGGCAGCTGGCACCAGGCCAAAACTGTTCAAATTGATCAATAAATAAGGTATCACTGTCTTTACCATTGCCAAGACGGCCAGTTAGGGTGGCAATTACAGGACGACCATCCAGTGCCGGATCCTGCCGGTAGTTGCGCAGCATCGGCATATGGTGTTGTGTCATGGCAACCTGATAACGCTCGCCGGAGTCACATTGGGTAAAGCTGGCCAGATCTCCATTGACCCGGTACAGACCAAGCATTGGCCGGCGGGTATCAATAGACTGCAGCCGGCTGGCACGATCCAAATGGTAATTCAGGCTGGAAACAATGGGTTTACCCGCCATATCCAGCATGGTCAACCGGTGATTGCTGACAAACTGGAAGGTAGGCAGGGTGTGTTGCTGGTTCATCAGGTGCAGGGTGCGTTGCTCCAGCAGCCAGGTGCCTTTAACCAGTAATATGTTGTTGCGCTCCAGGTATTCCTGGCGAATTTCAAAGCGGCCATCGCGGTACAGGTTCAGATGAAAAGCAATGCCGGGGCAATCGGCACAGGGCAGGGTGCCGATAAAGCTCATATCCTGATCGATAAAAATCATCTCGAAGTCGGTGGCAAGCGCCTGAGTCGCCTCGGTGTCTGGTACTTCTTCAACCACCAGCGTATCGACCGGAACCACCGTGGTTGGCAGACGTTCGCTACGGGATACTTC
This sequence comes from Alkalimonas sp. NCh-2, assembly GCF_039631345.1. Lineage (NCBI taxonomy): Bacteria > Pseudomonadati > Pseudomonadota > Gammaproteobacteria > Alkalimonas > Alkalimonas sp. NCh-2. The sequence goes on along the minus strand of NZ_JBDIUV010000003.1, from coordinate 243,869 downwards.
TGGCTTGGTAGCACAGGCTGAAACGACCAGACTGGCCAGTACACAAAGGACAAAACGTGTTTTCATCATTACTCCGGCATGTTCCCGTTTTGGTAGTGCAGCGAATTATACCCGCTTCAGACGCATTTTATAGCGCTAAGTTTCGCATGAATCGCAGTTGCGGTCATTTGCGGTGCTTCTTGCATAAAGCAATGGCTGCCCGGCAGCTGCTCAAGCTCAACTGCAGGGTTGAGATGCTGCCATTTTTGCAGCGCTTTAGGCACAAAAGGATAACTGTTATTGCCATAAAGCACCAGCGTTGGCGCGCAGGGCTTAGCGAGTTGACGCCACAAATTGCGTGGGTAGGAGCCAAAAATTTCGGCCTCCCGCTCAGGTTGGCATTTTAAACTAATACCGTGCTCCGTCGGTTTTAGGGCATGGTCGATGTAAGCGGCCAAAGCTTCAGGCTGCCAATTCCGGTACAGGCCACGTTGCTGCAGGTAGTTTTTTGCGGTGGTTTTGTCTGGCCAATGCTGCCGGCGTTTTAGCGCCGCTCGGGCATAGGGGTTTCGTTGGTACAGTCGAACCAGGGTAAGTGCTTTCATGCTGGTCAGCATGCCGGGGGTAAACAGCACAGGATCGAGCAAGACCACCTGAGAGAACAGATCAGGGTAAGCGGCATTATTCAGCGCTGTCAGCACCCCTCCAAAACTATGACCAAGACCAATGTGGGGAACATTGGCAAAGCGATCACGATGCGCTAACCAGGCCTGGGCTGCCAGCTCAGCACTTTCATTCCAGCCGACAAAGGGGCCACCATGATCGCTGTCACCATGTCCCTGCGCATCGGATAAGAATAAGTCATAGTCTCTGGCCAGTTGTTGCAGCATGGGTTGGTACATCCGGCTGCAAAAGCCATTGCCATGCAAAACATGCAATACCGGCTTGCCACTGGGAGCACTGTGGTACCCCCGCAGGCAAAAGCCATAATGGGTATGAAAAGACCAAGGGATAAGCTCCACTGCATTGTCCCTGTTTCAACGAAGATGGCCGCAAGATGCCAGCTTTTTCCCGTTATCGCAAGTCAGGATCAGACTTTTTCCTCATTGACAGCTTTTTCTGCCAGTCGTTTTGCCGCAACTTCAAACAGCCGGCGTTGTTCTTGCTCCAGAGCTTCCAGTTTTGACCGATCGGCATCGGTGAGTTCCTCTTTGGCCAGGATCTCATCAATTTTTTCTTGCAGCTCTTCGTATTTTTCGCGGTCAAACCCAACTTTGGCATCTGTCATGGCCTGCATCATCTGGCTTAGATAGTCTACCCGCTCCGTCACTTGTTCTGGCACTCTGCCATCAGGTCGGTAGGTCAGGCTTAATCCCTCGGAGCCTGGTGCAGCTTGTCCCAGAGTGACCCGATCTGGCTCAGGAATGGGGGTAGGGCGCACATCTGGCACAGGTTGAGGTTGGATCTCATTTTTGCTGTCTTGTACGGGCTGTTTTACGGGCAAAGGATACAAATCGGCTTTGTTGTCTTCGCGCAGACGTTGTCGTAGTGCCTGGTATTCACTGCCACTGGTTTGGGGAATAATCAGCATATCAGCTGCTCCATGGGTTGGTACTGCCTGGTGAAAGATGACTGCTTGTGAAGTGAGCACGATGCAAAGGCTGCGCCAGGCTGATGCAATGTTCAGACAGCCTGGCGCCTTGTTGTGCCTGGCTGTGGTGATACAGCAAACAGGCAAAGGCTTGCCGTTTCAGGGCAATTGCTTGCCTGTCGGACGGTACAGCCAGAGTCCAACTGCAATCATGCCGAGTGTCAGACCGCTAAGAGCCACCAACTCTTGTTGAATATCGACCAGGCTGGCGCCCAGTTGATTGATACCTACAAACCCATGAATGCCGGCTGTGGAGGGGAGCAACCAGCGCAGATAGTAGAGCGCTGTTGGCAGGGATTCGGCCGGCCAACTGTACCCCGAGATAAACAGCATGGGTACGGCACTAATCAGCAGCAACTGCAAGCCACGTTCACGGCTTTGAAACAAGCGGCCAAGCAGCAGGGCAAAAGCAGCTATGCACAGCGAGAATAGCAGACAAAATAGCAGCAGATGCACTAAGGGACCAAGCTGAGCATAGTGTTGCAGCCGAAGGGCAACCAGGAAAAAATACAGTGAGTTGAGCAGTCCGATACAGCTAAAGGTAAGCAGCATACCACTGTAGGCGCGCCAACCGCTTGGCAGTTGCTTCAGCTCGGCTTGCCTGCCCAGCAGCAAGGTTACGCCGATTAACAGTGTCTGCTGGATCACCAGCACCATCACTGCCGGCACTATGGCATGGCCATAGCCATCCTTGGGGTTGTACAAAGAGCGGCTGTGCAACTGCAGGGGTTGCAGACTGTCGATGGCTTGTATCGGACTAAACCCCAGACTTTGTAGCTTGTGCATACTAACCGCTGCACCCATTGTCAGGGCTGCTTCATTGGCATTCATCAAGGCTTTGCTGCCAGCCAGCAGGTAGCCGCCATGGCTGGCAATCTGCACCTGTGCAGCACGCCCTGCCAGGATATCCTGATGAAAGCCACTTGGGATAATAATCAGAGCCATCACATCGCCTTGCCATAACGCGGCTTGAATGGCGGATGTTTCGCTGCTGATTTGACGTATTTCCAGATTTGGTGATGCCAGCAACAGGCGTCGCAGGTTTCTGGAAGACGCACTGTGATCCTGGTCAATCAAAATAGTAGGTACTGATTCCACTTGTTCGAAGTGGTAAGGCAGTGGGTAGAAAAAGGAATAAATTAAGCCTGCGACAAACAACAGTAAAATGGCGCCCTTATCTTTAAAGATCAATCGCCAGGTGTGCAGGCTGTGTTGCCAGATAGTCATTAACGTGCCCCCCAGCTTTCGGCTTTAAAGCCCGAGCGTTTCAATAGCAGATAACCTGAAATACTGCCCAGCAGCAGCATCGACAGCAGTACCAGCCAGGGGGTGCTGGCCGCTTGCCATGGCGCGCCAGCCAGCCATTGCTGATTGTATAACTTCAGCCAGTGGGTCAGTGGCAAAATACTAGCCCAGTACTGAGCCAGCTCCGGCATGGCTACCAGAGGGAAGGCCTGACCGGAGTAGGCAAAAGCAGGCGCGCTGTAAAAACCGGCCAGACTGAGAGCCATGCGAAAGTTTCGGGTCAGAGCAACCAGCAGCAACGCGATGGCCATGGCAGCTGCAATCATTAACACAAAACTAGACCAGATATTTACAGCGGAGCCGGCATAGCTGGCAGGAGCCAGCAACTGAAACAAGAGTACGTAGCCAGCGCCGTACAATATAAGTAAAGCAAAGTAGGGAACCAGTTTGCTTACCAACGCCAGTAACACTGAGCCACCGGCACTATCCAGCCAGGCTTTGGCTGTGCCGTCTCTTAGCTCCCGCCCTATGGCAGAAACGGTGACTACCATTGCCAGGATCTGAAACAGGGCCGGAATTAAAGTAGCTGCCAGAAATACCTCATAACTTGGCCCCTCGTTGTATAAAGGGGTGGCGAGCACCTGCACCGGCAGTACAGTGGCCAGACTGGCCTCGGGGTAAAGACCCTGTCGCTGCAGCCTGTCGCTGTGAATACCGACACCGACAGTCATAATGGCTTGCTGAATGCCACGTTGCAGTGTTGATGCATAGGTGGTGTATTGGCTGTTTAGCTGCAACACCAGTTCGGCAGGCTGTCCCTGATAGATACTATCTTGCAGGCCTTTGGGTAAAATCAACAGGCCATAGATCTGGCGTTGACGCAGGGCATCCACGGCCACTTTACTGTCAGTGGCATCCAGGGTGACCGCTACTCCGGGGGCAGCATCAACCAACCTGATCAGTTGCCGTGACAAAGGGCTTTGATCCTGATCCATCACAGCAACAGGCAGTTGCTCGGGCTGACCGGCAGAAAAAATCCACCAGATAAAGATGCAAAGCAAAGGCATTAGCCAAAGGGCTAAAAAGCGATCACCACGATCATCGTGCAGGTGCTTGAGTTCGCGGCTCAGGCTAAGCCGAAAAGCCGACATCAGTCCTCCAGCGCCAGTATCACGGTCATACCGGCCCGTAACTTAGGCTCATGCTGCACGGGCCTTGCTTCCAGTTGGAAGGTTTTCAAGTCGTAACCCGGGGTACCCCGGACTTGCTTCCAATTCGCAAAAGATGGCAGGGCACTTAGCTTGCTGACGCGAAAGCGCAGGCTATGGTTCAATGCGGGTACCCAGGCATCAAACTCGGTGCCTGGGACCAGTGCATTGAGCTTATCTTCCCGGATGGTAAAGACCACCCAGCTATCGGTTGGGTCAATTAACGTAATCACCGGATACCCGGTAGGTGCCAGCTCGCCGGGCTGAATGACTATGCTGGCAATTTCACCGGCCAGAGGAGCGAGCATGCGGGTTTCCTGCCGGTAAGCTTCTACTTCAGCTACGGCTGCAGCAGCACGACGGTTCTGTGCCTGTACTGCCCGCAGTTGCTCCTGGCGTGCGCCGGAAGCTGCCATGGTGTAACGTGCCTCCGCTGCGCTGGCCTGATCGGTACTGGCTTGCCACTTTGCCTGTACTTCATCCAGTTGTTGTTGTGACACCAGGCCTTCGGCATGCAAATTACGCATCCTGTTCAACGTCGTTTGGTACAGGTTTTGCTGCACCAGCGCCCGCTGCCAGTCCAGCCGGGCCATCTCTATTTCTTCACTACGAAGGCCGGCTTCAGCTTCATCCTGCAGTGCTTTGGTCGCCGCTTCGGCGGCTTCAGCCTGAGCCAGTTTGGCATTTAGCTCGGGACTATCCAGTTCAAACAACAATTGGCCCGGCTGAACCATATCGCCTTCTTTGACATGCATTCGACTGACACGGCCTGGGATCTTGCTGGCTATACGGATCTCCCGCACTTCGACATCACCATGCAAGAACTCGGGTTGTGGGCTTGGCCAAAGCCACCAGAAGAGCACCAGCACCAAAAGAACAGCGAAGAGAGGTAGAATAATTTTTTTACTTTGCATGTTGAACCCTTAAATGGATGCGCAGGACTGCTGTTGCAATAAAGCAGGCAGCCAGTTGGCTAATAATTCCGGGCGGCCTGTTAGCTGAGTGAGTTGCGCCAGGGCGCTGCTGTATTGAAAAGCAGCCTGCAGTGCCTCTACTTCAGCAGCCGCTTGCTTTAAACGGGCATCGGTCACATCCAGTGACGTTGCCATGCCTTCTTCAAAAGCATGGCGTTGCAAACGGGCATGTTCGCGTGCCAGTTCCAGATCCTGCTGTAACAACTCAAATTGCTCCAGATGCTGCAGCACGGTACGGTAGCTGCTTTCCACCGCCAACTGCATATCGGCGTCGGCCTGATCCCGGCTGTGATCCAGCTGTTGTTGCCGGCTAAGTACGGCATCTACACTGGCCTGGCGATTCACCGGGGTAGTAAAGTGATAACGCATGCCAAGACCAATGCTCCAGTCAGGCTCGGTCAAGGGGGTGGCGGCTCGGTTTAAATCATAGCTGCCTACCAGGAACACCTCGGGCAGCTTTTTGCCTTGCTCTATGCGTAGTTGCTGCTTTACCTGACGATCTTTCGCCTGCAACTGCGAAAAAACCGGGTTATTGCGCCTGGCCTCGGCAACAAACCAGTCGATAGATTCGGTTAATGCGACTGGCTGGGGCAGTGGGGTACTTAAGCAACTGAGTGCATCCAGTTGCAGTAAATTTTGCAAGGCAGCCTGAACATCAATGAGCTGCCGTCTGGCTTGGACAGCGCTTCGGCGGGCTTCTGCCTGAGCTACTTCGGCCTGCATCCGGTTGAGCTGGGTGATCAGGCCCTCTTGTTCGAAGCGCCTAGCTTTATGAACATGGGCATCCAGAGTCTGCAGAGCTTGCTCCCGAACCTGCACCACCTGTTGCATCATCTGGCTGGAAAAGTACAGATCAAATAATCGTTTTAGCAACTGCAGTTGCAGCAAACGTTGTTCCGCTTCGGCTTCGGTAACCCTGGCGGCAACTTGTTGCTGAGCCGCATTGGTTCGGCCACCGGTGTACAGAGGCCAAAGCAGATTCATCTGGCTACGAATACCACTGCGAAACACATCGAGTTCGGCTGGCTGGTTGATCACCGGAATATCGAAAGTCACTTCTTTTTCATAGGCAATACCGGCAATGGTGATGCTCAGCTGTGGCAGGTTCAGGCTGTTCAGTGCTCGCTGCTGGGCTTGCCAGGCATCGACATCAGCTTGCTGCGCCAGCAAAGTTCGGTTCGATGCCAGTCGCTGCTCAGCATCAGGCAGGCTGAGCGTTGTTGCCCGTAATGTGCTGTCTGGCATCAGGAAAAGCAGCATGGCTGTCAGGCCTGCCAATGAAGAACGGAAGTGCATAGAAATCCTCGTTAGAGTAAATGCTCTACTTTATTCTAAGCAAGTTCACCTGTGGCTGCAACTTATTGCCACGGTGAGCCTTATTTGGTACCAAATAATTTGTCGCCGGCATCGCCAAGCCCCGGCAAAATGTAGCCATGCTCGTTAAGTTTTTCATCGACGGCTGCGGTGTAAAGCTCGATATCCGGATGTGCCTTCGATAAGGCACTGATGCCTTCCGGCGCTGCCACCAGCACCAGAGCTTTGATATGCTTGCAGCCTTGTTGTTTTAACAGATCAACGGTTGCAATCATTGAGCCACCGGTGGCCAGCATTGGATCCACTACGATGGCCAAACGGTGCTCCATATCCGGTGCCAGCTTTTGGAAATAAGGAACAGGTTGCAGGCTGTGCTCATCCCGGTAAATACCAACCACACTAATGCGGGCGCTGGGTAAGTGCTCCAGTACACCGTCCATCATCCCTAAACCTGCCCGTAAAATAGGCACTACAGTGACTTTCTTGCCTTGAATTTGCCGGATTGGAATGGTGCCGCACCAGCCTTCAATACTACAGTCTTCCAGTGGTAAATCGGTGGTGGCTTCGTAAGTAAGTAAACTGCCAACTTCTCTGGCAAGTTCGCGAAAGGCTTTGGTGCTGATATCGGCTGAACGCAATAAGCCCATTTTATGCTGCACCAGCGGGTGTTTAACTTCCGTTAGCTTCATTTGTTATCCTTGTTAAAACACAGTTTTAAGCATAGCACATCGAAAGCCTGGCTTTGATGCCCCAGCAATTGCAACCACTCTGAGTTTAAGTTATTTTGAGCTGTCTTTGAATAAAAGGAAAAAAACGATGTTAAAGAAATCAATTCTGCTGGCGGCGATGTTGTGCTGTTTTCCATTAAAAGCGGATCCGGCCTATGAATTGCTGGATGTGATGGGAGGCCAGGAGCAAGTGCTTCAGATGCAGCAACAACTGGTGCAAATGATGGCAGGGTCAAACCCAGTGCTGGCACAGTACGAGCCGGTATTGCTGGAATGGAGCCGGACCTACATGAGCTGGGACGAAATGAAAGTGCCGATGGCCGCGCTTTATAAAAAGCATTTCAGTGAAGCGGAGTTAAAAGAACTGGTTCAGTTCTACAAGTCCCCGGTAGGTGCCAAAAGTGTTGAGCTAATGCCGCAGCTGTTTTCCGAAGGTGCGCAAATCGGCATGGCGTTGGCAGAAAAGTATCAGCCGCAATTACTGCAGATGTTGGAAGCTGCAGGATTGGATATCGGCAATTAGTTTCTTAAGTCATCGGGGCGCTTGATTGCGCCCCGACTTCAAACTGGCAGTTGTTATCTTCCTAAATAAGGTTCCCAGTCTTTAAGCACCGGAGCCATCCCCAGTTGTTGCAGATGCTGCCGGTATAAAGCCGGACTACGGCTATCGTCGATGCTAAATTGTTCCAGTGCTTCAGGATCCACTGCATACCCACCGGGGCGGGTGCTGGAGCCGGCACTGCTGCTGGTAATGGCAATGGGTACCAGCTGATCGCGCAGCTCAGCCCGTTCACGGGTGGATAAGCTGATCTCAAGACTGGGAGACAGCAGGCGGAAGGCACAGACTAGTTGCACCAAATGCTTGTCGCTCAGTGGATAGGGGACTTCGATACCACCGCTGCAAGGCCGGATCCTCGGTACCGACAGTGAATAACGGCTTTGCCAGTACTGTTGTTGCAAATACAACAAGTGCATGGCCAAAAAGCTGGCATCGGTGCGCCAGTCTGCCAGGCCAAATAATACGCCTAAACCGATTTTATCAATACCGGCTTTGCCCAGCCGATCCGGGCAACCGAGCCGCCAGCTCATATCGGACTTTTGGCCTTTTAAGTGGTAACGCTGATAGGCGCTTTGTTGATAGGTTTCCTGATACACCATCACCGCATCGACACCAAGCTGACGTAACTCCAGGTAGTGGGCTTCGGATAAGGGTTGCACTTCCAGCATCAGACTACTGAAGTGACGGCGGATCAAAGGTAGCATCTGCCGGAAGTAGGACATGCCCACTTTGCGTTCATGCTCACCGGTGACTATCAGTACCTGATCGATGCCGGATTGACGCAATGCCAGGCATTCTTTTTCGATTTCTTCGGCAGTGAGTACCCGGCGTTTGACTTTCTGGCTCATGGAAAAGCCGCAGTAACTGCATTCATTGGCACAGAGGTTGGATAGATACAAAGGGGCAAACAGCTGCTGAGTTCGCCCAAAGCGCTGGCGGGTTCGTTGTTGTGCTTTGGCTGCCAGTTCAGGCAGCAGCGGCTCGGCAGCCGGCGATATCAGAGCCTGGAAGTCTTGCAGGGTAAGCCGGGTTTTACCGAGCGCTTGTTTCACCTGGGCCAGTGAATAGCTTCGGCTTTGAAGCAACTGGTGCTCCCAGCTTTGCTGCTGCCACAGTTCATAGAACCCCTGGGTCATAGCGTCTCCAAAAAGTGGGTCAGTGGGCTGGAAGCATGCGCCTGCGAAGAGGTAGCTGCCAAACCGCTGCGCCGGGCATGAACTCCGGCCTGGCATGCCAGCCGGAAGCCTGTTGCCATAGCAACAGGATCGGCCGCACTGGCAATGGCAGTATTGACCAGCACAGCACTGGCACCCAGCTCCAACGCCTGACAGGCATGGGAGGGAGCCCCAAGGCCTGCATCAATAATGACCGGTACCGTCGCCTGCTCTATAATGATCTCCAGCATTGCCAGGGTCTGTAGGCCCTGATTGGAGCCTATCGGTGCACCCAACGGCATTACGGCAGCACAGCCAGCTTCTTCCAGTCGTTTGCACAGTACCGGATCGGCCGGGCAATAAGGCAGTACCACAAAACCACGTTTTACCAGCTCGTGCGCAGCCTGCAGGGTTTCAATAGGATCCGGCAGCAAATAGCGCGGATCCGGATGGATCTCGAGTTTCAGCCAGTGGGTGCCAAGCGCCTCGCGGGCCAGCTCTGCGGCAAAGATGGCTTCGCTGGCTGTTTTAGCACCGGAAGTATTGGGCAGCAGCCGAACGCCCAGCTGTTGCAAGGGCGTCAGGATATCGTCGCTTTGGTGTTGTAAATCCAACCGCTTCATTGCCAGGGTCACCAGCTCAGTGCCTGATGCTGTGACTGCAGCCATTAATTGTGCCGCACTGGCAAACTTGCCAGTACCAAGCAGCAGAGGGCTTTCTAACTGAACGCCTGCCAGATTGAGCATTTTAACCTCCGGTGACGATTTGAAAAGCCGCGACCTGATCGTCCGGCTGTAAAGTAGTGCGAGCCCACTCCCGTTTACTGATCACGGTCTGATTAATGGCCAGTGCCAGCCCATTCGGGTTAAGTTGCAGCTGCTCAACCAGCTGTTGCAAAGTACAGGGTTCAGCAAGTTGCTGTGGTTGTTGATTAAGGGTGATACGCATAGTGCTGCTCCCATAGCTTATTAAAAAAGCGCAAGCGTTGAGCTGGTTGCGTCGCTTTGGTAATAGCACTGACCATGGCAATACCATGCACTTTGCTGGCGCAGGTTTGTGCAAAGCTGTGCTGATCGATGCCGCCAATCGCCACCGTCGGGGTACCGGCACAGAGCGGTACTGACAGAGCCAACCTTTTGAGCCCTTGGGGCTGCGATGGCATCTGCTTGGTTTGGGTGGGGAACACATGGCCCAATGCAACATAGGAAGGGCGTAATTGCAGGGCTCTGGCCAGTTCAAAGGGGCCGTGGCTGGAAATACCCAACCGAAGGCCAGCTTGCTGGATCGCCGTTAAATCGGCCAGAGCCAAATCTTCCTGGCCTAAATGCACGCCGTAAGCGCCAAGTTCAATGGCCAATTGCCAGTGGTCATTGATAAAAAGCCGTACCTGATATCTGCGGCATAGCATCACGGCTTCGGCAATCTGAGCATGCAAATCAGCAGGGCTGCCTTGTTTCAGCCGTAATTGAATGCAGCCAGGTTGCTCCGGTAACAGTTGCTGCAGCAGGGCGATGGAGTCGACCACCGGGTAGACGCCCAGCGGCTCACTGATGCCGGCAAAAGGTGCTGTTGGTGTTTTTGGCCAGTTGGCACTGCTAATTCGTGGCAGATACTGCCGACTTGTTGGCCAGCCCGGATGCGCCAGAGAGCCAGGGCCTGCCCCTGTTGCATAGCCCTGCTCCAGTGCCGCCTGCAGGTAGGCCCGAGCCAACACCAGTGCATCTTCCAGCGGATAACCATGCGCCAGCAGGGCAGTTAGGGCACTGGACAGAGTGCAACCGGTGCCATGTTGATGCGGCGTCTGCAACCGTTCACAGGCAAGAGCAACCAGCTTGTCTTGCTGATAAAGCAGGTCTGTGACATCCCGGATCTGGCTGATATGGCCACCTTTTACCAGTACAGCTGAAGCGCCAAGCGCCTGCAGCAATGCCACCTGCTGATCAATAGCCTGCGTTGGTCGGCCACTGAGTAAGCCAAGCTCCGGCAGGTTGGGGGTGAGCACATCAATGTGAGGCAGCAAGGCACGCCAGGCATCCAGCAGCGCTTCACTGTGCCAGTGTTGGCCACTGCTGCTGCCAAGTACAGGATCGGCCACCACCAGTGCCTGATGTTGCTGTTTGTACTGCTGCAGCCAGTCGGCCAGCTGCCAAATCATTTCAGCTGTTGGCAGCAAACCTATTTTAATCGCTCGCGCTGGTAAGTCACTTTTCAAGGCGTCCAACTGAGCTTGGAACAGCTTATTTGAAACAGGCTCCAGCGCCTGCACACCAAGCGAGTTCTGCGCTGTGATGGCGGTGATTGCGGTGCAGGCATGACAGCCAAGGTCCTGCAAGGTCAGCACATCGGCCTGAATACCTGCGCCCCCCCCGGAGTCTGAAGCAGCAATGCTCCAGACCAGGGGTTTCGCCGGCTGCAGTGCTGCTACCGGCAGAGGACTGGCTAACGAAGTATTAGCTGCTTGCATCGGCCAACTCCGTGGTGCTGCTTTGACTTGCGGACTCTTCTGCGATTTGTTGATTCAGTCGCATTGAGCAGAACTTAGGACCGCACATTGAGCAAAATTCTTCGCTGTCCGCTCCTTCGTGCCCCAGTGTTTCATCGTGGTAGGCTTTGGCCGTGAAGGGATCCAGTGCCAGGTTGTATTGATCGACCCAGCGAAATTCGTAACGGGCCTTGGATAGGGCATTATCCCGCAGTTGCGCCGCCGGGTGACCCTTGGCCAAGTCAGCGGCATGGGCAGCAATGGTGTAGGCAATTAAGCCTTGCTTGACGTCTTCTTTGTTCGGCAAGCCCAGGTGTTCTTTGGGGGTGACATAACAGAGCATGGCGCAGCCATACCAGCCAATCATCGCAGCACCGATGCCGGAGGTGATGTGATCGTAGCCCGGGGCTATGTCGGTGGTCAGCGGTCCTAAGGTGTAAAAAGGGGCTTCATGGCAGTGCTTAAGCTGCTCGGTCATGTTTTCTTCAATCAGCTGCATCGGCACATGGCCCGGGCCTTCAATCATTACCTGCACATCGTAGCGCCAGGCGATTTTTGTCAGCTCACCCAGGGTGCGAAGCTCGGCAAACTGGGCTTCGTCGTTGGCATCGGCAATGCTGCCAGGGCGTAGGCCATCGCCAAGTGATAACGAAATATCGTAGGCCGCGCACAGCTGGCAGATCTCTTCGAAGTGCTCGTACAAAAAGCTTTGCCGGTTAAAGATGCGGCACCACTGCGCCATGATGGCGCCACCGCGCGAGACGATGCCTGTCACCCGGTTGGCGGTTAGCCCAACGTACTCCTGCAGAACACCGGCATGAATGGTGAAGTAATCCACCCCTTGTTCGGCTTGCTCCAGCAGGGTGTCTTTAAACACCTGCCAGCTTAGTTGACTGACATCGCCTTTGACTTTTTCCAACGCCTGATAAATCGGCACTGTGCCAATGGGCACCGGGCTGTTGCGCAAAATCCAGTCGCGGGTTTGGTGAATGCGTCGGCCGGTGGAGAGATCCATCACGGTATCGGCGCCCCAGCGGGTGGCCCAGACCAGTTTTTCCACTTCCTCTTCAATGCTGGAGGTGACCGAGGAGTTGCCGATGTTGGCGTTGACTTTCACTTTGAAGTTGCGGCCAATGATCATCGGCTCGGCTTCCGGATGGTTGATATTGGCCGGAATAATAGCTCGACCAGCAGCTACTTCTTCCCGGACAAATTCGGCGGTAATCACCTTGGGCGTGCGGGCGCCAAAACTGTTGCCGCTGTGCCGGCGCATGCCATCATCCTGCGCTTGTTCTGAGCGGCCCATGTTCTCGCGCAAGGCAATAAACTCCATCTCCGGCGTGATAATACCGGCTCTGGCGTAGTGCAGTTGGGTCACTGTTTTACCGGCTTTAGCGCGCAGTGGCTGGTGCGAAAATTCGGTGTGCCATTCATCCAGCGCGATTTCCTGGTAAGGTGGCAGCGGGGAGGCTTCCACATCTGCACGCGCTGTGATCCACGCCAGCCTTAGCTTTGGCAGGCCCTTTAGCACATCGAGTTTTTGTTCCGGATCGCCATAAGGACCGGAACTGTCGTACACATTCAGTGGCGGGTTATCGCTTAAACTGCCGTCTTTGTGTTTGGTCGGATGCAATTGGATAGAACGGACCGGCACCTGGATATCCGGGCGCTCGCCTTGTAAATACCGCCGTACTGAGTTGGGAAAGGTTTCGCCCTGCAGCTGACGAATATAAGCCTGGGCGCGGGCGCGTTGTTCGCGTTTGGATACTGGGGTTGAATTCTCTGACATAGCAAGCTCCTGGGTTCCGATATCGGTTGAGGTTGCTTGTCTGGAGTGGGTGAACAAAGGTGGGGCAGCAGGCTGAGATACAGCCAGATACACCAGGCGCTGCAGCAGGGATCCCAACAAGCAGGATGGTGCAGTGCATCTTGTTCCCTTCGCAGGTATTAGCCTGAATCAGGTTCCACGGATCTCGCATCAGCGATCTCAGCTCCTTTGGTTGTAATACAACCAGTGGAGCACTCCGACAAGTTGGCTTCAGTATACGGACTTCATAATCGAAAGCAAGAGCCGCTCGTGCTCAGAGCTGCTCGGCATAATGGTACAGCGCTTTCAGGATACGCATTGCCCGCTCATCGTGTTGATGTTGCTGCGCCGCCAGCTCCAGTTGCTGATGAAAAGCCTCCAGTGTCAGTGGCGGATCATCCAGCCCATCGGTTAAGCGATCCACGCAATACTGTTGCCATTTGAGCATGTCCTGTTCATTCAAACTAGCGGGGTAGTTACGTGCCCGGTAGCGAAACAGCAGTTGATTCAAACGTTCGTCACTAAAAACTGGCGTCTGCACTTCCAACTGCTGCGGGCTGAGCTGGTGCAACGCCATCATTTTTTGCTTATCGCCATCGGCCAAAAATCCCTGATAGAGCTGATAATCCGGGTTGGTTTCTACTGGGAATGCTTCGGCTTGGGCAAACACCTGCTGTGCTTGTTGCTGCACCTCCGGGTTGGCCAGCAACCAATTTAAATGTGCCCGGCATTTGCTGCGATCAATACCCAGAGCATCGGCCCGCTGTTCCGATAAGGTTTTCGCCGGTGCCAGCACCGGGCATTTGTTCAGGTGAATTAGTTTCAGGCCCAGCCGCTCTTCGCCTTCGGCTAAATCAGCGCTTTTGGTATAAAGCTTCTCGCGCAATTGGTCGATATCAAGCGCCAGTAAAGGCGTTGGGTCGGCCTGCAGGTTCCAGACAATCAGTGCATTCTTGTTGGTTGGATGAAACGCCAATGGCACCACCCAACTGACACAGCCCTGACTGGCCGGGAATTTACCGGACACATGCACCAAAGGGGTTTGATTGGCCAGATTGATGTATTTGCTAAGGGCCTGTTTTTTTCGGTGCTCAAACAAGAACTGAAACAAACGCGGCTGTTTGTCACGCACAAGTTTTGCCAGCGCTATGGTGGCATAGACGTCGGACAGCGCATCGTGCGCCTGTTCATGGGCCAGCTGATTGGCTTTGGCCAAGTCTTCCAGTTTAAAGCTGGGCGTACCGTCGTCTTTTAACGGCCACTCAATACCCTCCGGGCGGAGTGCATAACAGGCCCGCACCACATCCAGCAAATCCCAGCGGCTGTTGCCCTGTTGCCACTCACGGCCATAAGGCTCATAAAAATTGCGGTACAGACTGTGACGGGTCACTTCATCATCAAAGCGAATGCTGTTGTAACCAAGCACGCAGCTATCCGGCTCACTGAAACGTTCCAGGATTTTACCGATAAACTCGGTTTCCGGCAGTCCGCGTTGTTGGCACAGCTGCGGGGTCAGGCCGGTGATCAGGGCTGCTTGTGGGTGCGGCAGGTAGTCGGGAGCCAACTGGCAATACCAGACATCCGGTTTGCCAACAATAGTGAGCTCGTCATCGGTGCGAATACCGGCAAACTGGGCCGGGCGGTCACGTTTGGGATCGGCACCCCAGGTTTCAAAATCGTAGAAATAAAAAGACATAAGCAATCATGGCTCTTGGCTGGCAGCTTTGGGCTGGCGATTTTTTTCTGCTGCTAGTGTAACAGCATGACAGACCGATAGACAAAAGCGGATGCAAAGCCAGACCTGTTTTTTGCTGCTTGACCGAAGCGCCAGACTGCGCCAGTATGGCAAAAATACTGCGCATTAAAGTTACGCATAACCTACTCGGGCTGGTCGTTACGCCAGCTGTGGCAGGCTTTGCAGAGGATAGCCAATGACCGCCAGTAGACGGATTGAATGGATCGACTCCTTGCAATCGGTATCAGCCGATAGCTGGAATGCTTTGTTTTCAACGGATTACCCCTTTACCCGGTATGATTTTTTGCAGGCGCTGGAAAGTGGCGGCAGTGTTGGGCCAGGTACTGGCTGGCAGGCCAGTCATCTGACCATCTGGCAAGGTGAGCAATTAGTTGCAGCCGTGCCGGCCTATCTGAAGCAACACTCCTATGGCGAATACCTGTTTGACTGGGCCATTGTTGAAGCCTATCAGCGCTATGGCCTGGATTTTTTCCCCAAGCTGGTGCTGGCCATTCCTTTTACCCCGGCCGAAGGGCCGCGTTTTGGTGTGTTAGCGGGTGAAGATGAGGCCGAGCTGATGACGCTGATGCTGGATGCCTTGCAGCAGCGCATGAAAAAACAGCGCCTGAGCAGCATTCAGTGTTTGTACCCCAATGAAGCGCAGCGCGAGCACCTAACGGCTGCCGGCTACTGGCCACGGCAGGATGTGCAGTTTGAATGGCGTAATTATGGTTACGCGTTTTTTGATGATTTTCTGGCAAGTTTAAGCTCACGCAAGCGCAAACAAATTCGTAAGGAGCGTCAGCGGGTGCAAGACGCCGGTGTTGCTCTTAGTGTGGTGCATGGCTGCGATGCCGATGCGGCGCTCTGGCAGCAATTGTATCACTTTTATCAACGCACCTACTTAAAGCGCTCTGGCCATGCCGGTTATCTGACCGAAGCTACCTTTCACGAATGGGGCCAGCAACTGGCCGATAGCATCGTGATTTTTGCCGCCTACCAGCAGCAGCAACTGATAGCCGCTTCCTTGTGTTTCCGCTCAGCGGACACCCTGTATGGCCGTTACTGGGGCTGTGAAGCCGAATGGGATTTTCTGCACTTTGAAGCCTGCTATTATGCCGGCATTGCCTATTGCATCGAGCAGGGTTTACAGCGCTTTGATGCTGGTGCTCAGGGTGAACACAAGCTGCAACGCGGCTTTGAGCCGGTTACGCGTTATGGTTGCTATCACTTTCGGGATAGCCCGCTAAAAGATGCGATAGGCCGCTATTTTGAAGGCGAAGAGGATATGCTGGCACTTTATCAACGCCAGGCGCAGGCGCGTTTACCATTTCGCCAGCCGGCACACTCAGAGCCTTTGTCTTAACGCTGAAAGTGCAGCAAGCGGTTATTGGCCGGCATCGCATGATCTGCTTGCAACACAAAACCGGCCTGAGCGGCCAATGCAAGCACGGCTTCCTGATCACGAATGCCCATGACAGGGTCGCGTAGTCGCAGGCTTTGATCAAAGGCCTGATTGCTGGCACTGGTAAATTGGCCCTGGTAATTAAAGGGGCCATAAATGCAGAGGCTGGCAGCTGGCAGGCAGAACTCATCCAGCCGGGCAAACAACCGCTGCACCACAGCCCAGCTCATAATGTGCAGCGTATTGGCACTAAAGATCGCATCCACTTTGGCATAAGGCCAGCTGTTTTCCCGAATATCCAGTGCAACTGCCGAAGGCAGATTAGGACGTTTCACCTGCTGCAAGCGCCGATTCAGATCCGGTAAATAGGCCGGTTGATCGCTGCACTGCCAATGCAAGTGCGGCAGCTCATGGGCAAAGTATTCGGCGTGTTGCCCGGTACCACTGCCAATCTCCAACACCTGCTGGCGATGGGCAAAGGCATGGCGCAGGATCTGTAGAATAGGCCCCTTGTTGTTTTCACAGGCCTGTGAAAAGGGTAAAGCTGTTTGCATAACGCACTCGCTATCGATTACCAGAGTCATAGCATAACGGAAAGCTGCAGTACGATGAAGTGATCGAACTGCGATTCTGAGCGTAACGCTATGATGAAACAATAACTTAAATACCATGGTGTGGTGATGGTCCGACAATCTCCTTACACAAAGTTACAGCAATGCAGTGGCTTGCTGGCTATCCTGCTGATTACTTTTTTGGCCGCAGCGCTGGGAAGCCTGGGCTCTATCAATGCGCCAGCGTTTTACCTGCAACTGGAGCTGCCGAGCTGGGCACCACCCGGCTGGTTATTTGGTCCTGTCTGGACGGTGCTGTACACCCTGATGGCGCTGGCTGCCTGGCTGGTTTGGCGCAGTGACCGTATCGCCATCACGGGTAGAGCATTGCAGTTGTATGGTATTCAGCTGGTGCTGAATGCGCTCTGGAGCTGGCTGTTTTTTGCCTGGTACCTGGGAGCAGCAGCACTGGCTGAGATTGTATTGCTTTGGCTGGCGATCCTGCTCACTCTGCTATGGTTTAAACGGCACAGCAATCTGGCGGCTCTGCTTTTGGTACCCTATTTGTGTTGGGTAAGTTTTGCAACGGTACTTACCTGGAGCATCTGGCAATTCAACCCGACTGTGCTGTAACGAGAGGCGTTTATGAGATACCGCTACACCCTTTGCACTACCTTCATCGCTGTGAGCTTGTTTTGGCAGCCATCTGCCAATGCTGATAACGAGACGGTCCGGCCTGAGCCGCGAGGTTTTATTTACGGAGTTGGCGTTGGAGTTAATCAGGAGCTGTATCAGGATTACCGCAGGCGGACAGTACCTATACCGGTGGTTGGCTACCGGGGCGATCGCTTATCGGTGTATGGGCCTTTTATCAGTTATGAGTTGCTGCAGCAGGACGGTTTGACACTAACGGCGCGGCTGGCCCCACGCTTTGCCGGTACCGATGCTTCAAAAAGCCCGGTCTTTGAAGGCATGCAAAAACGCAAAACCTCAATGGATGCGGGTGTTGGCCTGCGGTATGACTGGCAGAATATCCGGCTGGAAACATCCTGGCTGCACGATGTGCTTGGTAACTCCGATGGCTATGAAGTGCGCAATCGCATTGGTTACCAGCATCGCTTTGGCCCGGTTTTTGTTGAGCCGCATCTCAGTTTGGATTACAGCAACGCCCGGCTGGTGAATTATTACTATGGCGTCCGGCCGGAGGAAGTTACCAGCAACCGGCCGGCTTACCAGGCGGGCAGTGCCTGGAACCCCGGGGCTGGTGTGTCGGTAGCCACTCCCATTTTTTGGGGAGGCATGACCCGGTTAGGTCTGGATCATCGCTGGTACGATGATGCGATAGCCGACAGCCCATTGACGGATCGGCGCCGCGGTTTTCAGTTGTTTTTTAGTTTCAGCCGCTTTTTTTAATGATTGTGTTGCTGTTTTGCTTGGCTGACAGACAAAAAAAAGCGCCGGCAAGCGGCGCTAAAAATGTCAGCAGACAAGGTTGGTGTCTGGGTGTTACAAGGAACAAAGCCATGGTAGCGCTTTGGTGCATGCAAGAAGTTGATCTACCGCAAATCAGTTGCCGACAACCGCACAAATTTGTCAGCCTGGGCCAGATAGGTTACAAGTAAAGCACAAGATCCCATTTCAACAGGACATCCAAGATGCGCAAGACATTGTTAGCCGCTGTAACTACCGGATTAGTTGCCACAGTTGCAGTCGGGGCAGAATCTCCGATTGGTTTAGTGATCCACGGTGGGGCCGGCACCATAGAGCGGGCGAACTTATCGCCCGAGCAGGAACAAGCCTATCATGACGGCCTGCGACTGGCGCTGGAGCAGGGCTATGCTATTTTGCAAGCCGGTGGCTCCAGCCTAGATGCTGCCATCAAGGCGGTCACTATTTTAGAAGACAATCCGTTATTCAATGCTGGCAAAGGGGCTGTCTATACCTGGGATGAACGCCACGAACTGGATGCGTCCATTATGGATGGGGCCACCTTGAATGCCGGTGCGGTGGCTGGGGTCAGTACCGTCAAGAACCCTATTTTGCTGGCACACAAGGTGATGACGGAGTCGGTGCATGTGATGTTATCCGGCGCCGGTGCCGAGCAGTTTGCTGCAGAGAAGGGCCTGGAGCAGGTCGATAACAGTTACTTTAACACCGAGTTTCGCCATGAAGCGCTCAAGCGCATGAAAGCGGCTGAAGGCGCGGTGCCGCACCAGGCTAACGTGGTGCGTGATCCGAACTGGCAAATGGGCACGGTTGGCGCTGTGGCTATTGATCGCCAGGGCAATCTGGCCGCGGCGACCTCGACCGGTGGCATGACCGGCAAACGTTATGGCCGGATCGGCGACTCGCCCATTATTGGTGCTGGCAACTACGCCGACAACAGCAGCTGCGCCGTTTCTGCCACCGGTCATGGTGAGTACTTTATTCGTTATCAAGTCGCTTCCGATATCTGTGCCCGGGTGAAGTATCAGGGCGTTTCGGCTAAAACCGCAGCTGATGCGGTAATTCAGGATGTATTGCTGCCAGTCGGTGGCACCGGTGGTGTTATTGTGGTGGATGCCAAAGGAGAGCTTAGCTGGTCTTTTAATACCCCCGGCATGTACCGCGGCAAGATTGGCAGCAATCAACCGGCCTTGACGGCTATTTTTGCCGACGAGTAACTGGCTAAAAAGTCAGCAGTCAGTGGTTTTTTGCTGACTAAAATCCGGCAGTTTTGCCAGTTTCAGCTAGGCTTAAAGCAAGCAATATGTCTTCAGGAGGAAACATGGACTTACTGAAAGTAGGCGATTACATGAACAACCATCCGGTAACCTTTACCGCAGATATGACGGTGGAGCTGGCAGCCGATCGGCTCACCATCAGCAATCAGACCGGTGGCCCTGTGGTGGACGAACACAATAAAGTGATTGGCTTTTTATCCGAGCAGGATTGCCTGGCTTTGATGCTAAAATCCACCTACCACGACCAGCAGGTGGCGCATGTGCGCGATATTATGCAAACCGAGGTGTTGTCGGTCAAAGCGTACGATGGCATCATCGATTTGGCGCAAACCATGCTAAAGCTAAAACCCAAGTTGTATCCGGTGGTGGACGACAACAACCAGTTGCTTGGGATCATCAGCCGCAGCCATGTGCTGGCCGCCATCGATAAGGAAATGAATTCCCATTATCGCAAAGCCGTTTGATTGCAGCGCTTTGCGCTTCTTGCTAGCATAACGCCCTTATTCTGCTGAGGGCGTTTTTTTGTCTGAACCCAAGTCCATACCGAATCCACAGTCGCTCCACGAGTTGCAGCGACAGCTTTGTCTCGCCATGCAAAGAGATCAGTTCCGTTTGCAAAAGCGCCTGCATGGCCTGAAAAAAATCAGCGATGAGGCAAAGCGTAATAAAGCTCTCGCCACGATAGCACAGGATCTTGAGCGCTCGGTTGCCCTGCGCCAGCAACGAGCCAGCCAGGCCTTGCAACTGAACTATCCGGCCGAGCTGCCGGTGGTGGCAAAAAAAGACGACATCAAAGCGGCCATTGCTAAGCACCAGTTGGTGGTGATTGCCGGTGAAACCGGCTCGGGCAAGACCACCCAGTTGCCGAAAATTTGCCTGGAGCTGGGGCGCGGTGTTGCCGGCATGATTGGCCACACCCAACCACGGCGTTTGGCTGCACGCAGCGTTAGCAATCGCATTGCTGAAGAGCTGGGGGTAGAGCCTGGTAAAGAAGTCGGTTTTAAAATTCGTTTTGGCGATCATACTTCCGAGCAGACCCGGATTAAACTGATGACCGATGGGGTGCTGTTGGCAGAAATGCAGCAGGACCGTTTCTTAAATCAGTACGATACGCTGATTATTGATGAGGCGCACGAACGCAGCCTGAACATCGATTTTTTGCTGGGGTACCTGAAACAGTTGTTGCCAAAACGGCCGGATTTGAAGGTGATTATTACGTCGGCCACCATCGATCCGCAGCGTTTCTCCAAACACTTTAACGATGCGCCGGTGATTGAAGTCTCGGGCCGCACCTATCCGGTGGAAGTGCGTTACCGGCCTTTCGATGAAACGGCCGAGCAGAACGATAAAGATCGCGATCAGCTGCAAAACCTGTTCGATGCGGTGGAGGAGCTGTACCGCGAGCCGCCGGGCGATATTCTGGTGTTTTTAAATGGCGAGCGGGAAATTCGTGATATCGCCGATGCGCTGGAAAAGCTGAAATTGCCGCATACCGAAATCCTGCCGCTGTATTCGCGTTTAAGCGCCAGCGAACAAAACCGGGTGTTTCAATCGCACCCGGGCCGGCGCATTGTGCTGGCCACCAATGTGGCCGAAACCTCGTTAACGGTGCCGGGGATCCGCTATGTGATTGATCCCGGTACCGCCCGTATTTCCCGTTACAGTTACCGCTCTAAAGTGCAGCAGCTGCCGATTGAGCCAATCAGCCAGGCCAGCGCCAATCAGCGCAAGGGCCGTTGTGGTCGGGTTGCGGCTGGTATTTGCATTCGGCTCTACAGCGAAGAGGACTTTTTAAACCGGCCGGAGTACACGGATCCGGAGATCCTGCGCACCAACTTAGCGTCGGTTATTTTGCAGATGTTGTCCTTACGCCTTGGCAGCATCGAGGCCTTCCCGTTTTTGCAGCGGCCCGACAGCCGTTTTGTCACCGATGGCATCAAATTGCTGGAAGAGCTGGGGGCGGTTGAAACCAAACGCAAAGCCGGTCAGTTGCAAATGACCGAGCTTGGCCGTCAGTTGGCACGGTTGCCGATTGATCCCCGGCTTGGCCGCATGCTGCTCGAAGCGCCAAAACAGCAGGCGCTGAGTGAAGTGGTGGTGATCGTAGCAGCGCTTTCGATTCAGGACCCGCGTGAGCGGCCGCTGGATAAACAGCAAAAAGCCGATGAGCTGCACAGCCGCTTTGCCGATCAGGACTCGGACTTTGTCAGTTACCTCAAGCTCTGGCAGTACCTGCAACAGCAGCAGGAGGAATTGAGCAACAATCAGTTTCGCAAACTGTGCAAAACCGAGTTGCTGAACTACCTGCGGGTGCGGGAGTGGCAGGACCTGGTGTATCAGCTGACGCAACTGATGCAGGAGCTTGGTTTTCGCGCCAATCAGGCCACAGCAGGCTATGCCGAAATTCACCGCAGTCTGCTTAGTGGTTTGCTCGGCCAGATTGGCTGCAAAGATGCTGAAGCCGATTATCTGGGGCCGCGGCAAACCCGTTTTTACGCCTTTCCAGGCAGTCATTTATTTAAGCGCAAACCCAAATGGGTGATGGCGTCCGAATGGGTGGAAACCTCCAAACTCTATGCCCGCAGCCTGGCAAAAATAGAGCCGGACTGGGTGGAGCCGCTGGCCGAACACCTGGTTAGCCGCAGCTACAGCGAGCCGCACTGGCAGAAGAAGCGCGGGGCTGTTATTGCTTTTGAGCAAGTCAGTTTGTATGGCGTGATCATTGTCGGCAAACGGCCAGTGCTGTACAGCAACATCGATGCTGCGACCTGCCACCAGATCTTTATTCGTGAAGCCCTGGTGCATGAAGAGCTGGGACAGCAGGAAGCTTTTTTGGCGCACAATCGCAAGCTGCTGGATGAAGTGATCGCGCTGGAAGATAAAAGCCGGCGCCGTGATATTCTGGTGGATGAAGAAGATTTGGTGCAGTTTTACGCCAGTCGGGTGCCGCTGGAAGCCAATAACCGCGTTGATTTCAGTAAATGGTGGCAGCAAAAACGCAAAGATGACAAACGCTTTTTGCACTTTGACCCCGAAGCCTTGAAAAAACGCGCTGCCGATGACATCGGCGAAGGACAGTTCCCGGATGTATGGAGCCAGGGCAATCTGAAGCTGCCGCTAAGCTATCACTTTGCACCGGGCGAGCCGGACGATGGGGTTAGTCTGGTGATCCCGCTGGCGCTGCTGAATCAAATCAAGGATCAAGGCTTTGACTGGCTGATCCCGGGCCTGTTGCATGAGTTGCTGGTGGCGCTCATTAAATCCTTGCCGAAAAATTACCGCCGCCAATTTGTACCGGCACCCAATTACGCCGATGCTCTGTTGCAGGTGCTGCAACCTGGTCAGGGCAAGCTGCTGGAGGCGGTGACCGCACAGTTACGGCGGATGTCCGGCACCACCATCCCGGAGGATGCCTGGGACCTGGCCAGTTTGCCGGCTCATTTGCAGATGAATTTTAAAGTGGTTGATGCCAGCGGCAAGCTGATGGTGCAGGGACGTTCGCTGGCCTTGTTAAAACAGCAATTGCAGGGCGATGTGCAGCAAACCTTGAGCGAGGTGGCAGAGCCGGATATCGAGCAGCAACAGCTGACCGACTGGAGCTTTGGTCAGTTGCCCAGTGAGTATGTGCAGCTGCAGGCGGGTTACGAGATCAAGGCCTATCCGGCGCTGGTGGATGAGGGCGACTCAGTCGCCATTAAGCTGCTGGACCATGCCGCTTTGGCCAGGCAAACCAGCTTGCTTGGTCTACGCCGCTTGATATTGCTGAATATTCCGTCGCCGGTGAAATACCTGCAAGAGTCATTGCCGAACAAGGCCAAGCTTGGGCTTTATTTTAATCCTTTTGGCAAGGTGCTGGAGCTGATAGACGACTGTATTGCGGCGGCGGTGGATGCCATGCTGGCAGAGCAGGACTTTCCACACAACCAGGCGCAATTTACAACCATCAAAGAGCAGGTGCGGGCCGAGCTGAACGAGCGGGTGTTGGCCATCGCCTTGCAGGTGGAGCAAATTTTGTCGCTCGGTCACCAGATCCAAAAGCGCTTAAAGGGCAAGGTGGATTTAGCCCATGTTCAGGCGCAGGGGGAAGTCAAACAGCATCTGGCTAGCTTGCTGTTTAAAGGCTTTGTCAGCCAGCATGGCGCAGCCAGATTGGCGGATATACTGCGCTATTTAAAAGCGATGGAAAAACGACTGGAGAAACTACCGATAGATCCGCACCGTGACCGGTTGATGATGCACGATTACCAGCGCGCCGAAGAAGCTTATCAGGCCTTGCTGGGCCATTACAAAACCCTTGCTGTGTTGCCTGAGCCTGTGGCGGAGATCCGCTGGATGATAGAGGAGTTAAAAGTATCACTGTTCGCGCAAACCCTGGGCACGGCGTATCCAATTTCGCTCAAGCGGGTGCTCAACGCCATCAGTGACGCGAAGTCGTCGGCAGCCTGACGCCTAAATCTACCACCGTTTTCAATCCTGCCTTTACAGGCATGGGGGAAAGCTATATAACTAGTACGTCAGGTACAAACACATTAAGCAAGGACAAGCTGGGGGAGTAGTGATGTTAAACCAAAGTGATAAGCGCCATTTTTACCGTATGATGGTTAATGCCGATGTGCAACTGCTGATCAATGATCCGGAAGCAGGCCGAACCATTGATGGTATTTGCCGGGATTTAAGCGCTTCCGGCATGTCGGTCGATATTAATGAACCACTGGAAATGGGTACCATAATTCGAGTGCGTTTAGAATCAGCCAACAACAGCATACCGCCACTGGATGCGACCGCTAAAGTGATGCGCTGTGGCCAGGAAAGCGGGGATGGTTACCAGCTGGGACTGGCTTTTATCGATATGAATTAGCGTGTAACCAGGCAGCCAGGTATGATCCGGGCTGCACTGTTGTTGCGCTCGTTTTATTCGCAGTTACTTTTCAAACCGTACGGTAAAGGTCACAGGCACCATCGGGTTGATATTTTGCAGCCCGGCCAGATCGCGCAGCCGGTTTAAACCTTCCGTTAAACCAAATTGATCCCCGTTCACCATAATAGGCGCCTGGGTGTTTACTTGCAGGCTGTTTTCAGCCAACCGGGTAACCAGCACTTCGCTTTGCACCCGCTGTGTTTGACCAACGATGGTCAGTTGCAAGGGTACCCGCACCGTTTTGCTGCTGCCAATGGCTAAGTCGGCGATGGCATCCGGGCTGACAGTACCGGTAGCGGTAATCAGTGGGTAATCATCCAGTTTCAACAAATATTGCCACATGCGATCATCGCGGATTGGGATATGGGTTTGCAGGCTTGAGACGGCAATCTCGATCTGCAAGCTGCCATCAGCTTGCCAGCTGCCGCTAAGCTGCGAGAATTGATGGACTTCAGCGGCCACATCATTTTTTAACGAAACAAAATCCAACCGCGACGTACTGTTATCCAGCTGCCAGTTGGCACTGGCGCCAAGGCTGGTCGCAAGCAGCAAAGAGCAAAGCATTGTTTTCATGCAAATACCTATCTGTGTATGAACGGAAAAACTGTTGGCAGCATACCAAAAGGCTATGGCAACAAACACCCGCCGTTTGTGTGGAATTAGCGGGTGTTGGTGTTCAGTTACGCAGTTAAGGCAGGTAGCAGATCAATCCTTTTAAGTAATGACCTTCCGGGTAGAAGCTGGCGACCGGGTGATCGGCATCTTGCTGCATCCGCTCCACAAACAGGCAGTCGCGGCCGGCGTCCAGCGCTGCATCGGCCACCACTTTCTGGAACAAGCTGTCTTCCATCAGGCCAGAGCAGGAGAAGGTCAGCAGCAAGCCGCCTGGTTTTACCAATTGCATTGCCACCCGGTTGATGTCTTTGTAACCACGACAGGCGCCCATCAACTGGCCTTTGTTGTCGGCAAATTTCGGCGGGTCCAGAATCAGCAGATCAAACTGCTTGCCTTCTTCTTTGTACTGGCGCAGCAGCTTAAACACATCCTGTTTCACATGGCTGGCTTGCTCTGGCTGCAGGCCATTTAATGCTAATTGACGCTCAGACAAGGCGAGGGCGCTTTCAGAGGCATCGACGTTGATTACCTCTGTGGCACCACCAAGCAGAGCTGCTACACCAAAAGTACCGGTGTAGCTAAAGCAGTTCAGCACGGTTTTGCCGGCCGCCAGTTGGCGCAGGCGCAGGCGATTGGCACGCTGATCGAGGTAAAAACCGGTTTTATGGCCCTCGGCCACATCCACCAATATCTGCATGCCATGCTCACGAATGGTCACTTCGGTGCTTGCCAGTGGCTGATGCAGCCAGCCGGATTTGAGTTCCAGCCCTTCTTTTTTGCGCACCTCAACATCGGAGCGATCGTAGATGCTGCAACTGGGGTAGAGCGCTTTGAGCGCAGCCAGCAGATGCTTGCGATTGGCCTCGGCACCAGCCGACAGCAACTGACAGACCAGCACATCGGCAAAACGGTCAATAATAATGCCTGGCAGGTCATCGGACTCGGCCGCCACCAGCCGGTAGCCAGTGGTATCCTGACCGGCAAACCAGAGGCTTCTCAGGCCCTGCGCTCGCTGAATGCGTTTTTCAAAAAATGCCTGGTCAATGGCTTCACTCTGTTGCTCTGTCCAGACCCGTAAGCGGATTTGCGACTTTGGCGAATAGGCCGCCCGGCACAGCCATTTCTGATCAAAACTGACCACATCGACGGTATCACCGGCATTGGGGGTGCCTTTGACTGCATGCACGGCTTTGGAAAAGATCCACGGATGACGGCGTTTTAATGCTTTTTCCCGGCCAGCAGCCAGGGTGACGATGGGGTAGGTTTTTGCATTGGACATGGTGCGGTTCGCCAAAGAGTAAAGGGCGGTTATTGTACTTGAAACGGATGGCGGGATCATCTGTCAGCAGCAGAAAGCTGAAACTGGCATGATCTGGCTACAACTTTGGTGTTATTGTCGACAATCTTTGTGTTGCTTTGCTTGACAATCGGTCCAATAGCCACTAAAACTGCATTATCGTTTTTATCTGTCGACAATTTAGCGCGAGTGGTGTGGCAATTTGATGACAATGCAAAGTCCAATCTGGCGGATGCCGGTGACAGCAGCCGACCGTGTGCTGCTGGAAATACAGCGTGCCATTGTGGAAGGGGATATCCCGGCCGGCAGCAAAATAAGCGAGCCTGAACTGGCGCGGCGCTTTGATTTAAGCCGGGCACCACTGCGCGAAGCCCTGGCGCGACTGGAGCGCTGCCATCTGATTGAGCGCATCCCCAATGCCGGTGCCAGGGTCGTGACGCTATCGAAAGAAGGGCTGATTTCGCTCTATCAATTGCGTGAAGAGCTGGAAGGCCTGGCCTGCCGCCTTGCCGCCGAGCAAATGACCGATGCCGAAATTGCCGAAGTGCGCGCCTTGCTCGACCAGCACCTCAGCACACAGCGGGTGCGCGAAGGGGAAAGCTACTACCAGGAAGCGGGCGATCTGGATTTTCATTACCGCATTATTCTTGGCAGCAAAAATCCATACTTAATCAACATTTTATGTGATGAGCTATACTTTCTGGTCCGGATGTACCGGGTGCAGTTAGGCATGAACGGGCCGCGGGTGTCGCGGGCCTTTGATGAACACAAAGCCATCATCCATGCCATTGCCAACCGCGATGGTGAACTGGCCGATTTACTGATGCGCCGCCACATAGGCGCGTCACGGCGAAACATTGAATTGCAACTAACGGGGAATCAAGCATGAGCACTCATTTTAGCGCCGGAGCCCGGCTGCGTCAGGCCATTGTCGACCATCAACCTTTGCAACTGGTCGGCACCATCAATGCCTACACCGCCATGATGGCCGAGCGGGTGGGTCATAAAGCCTTGTATTTATCCGGTGCCGGTGTCGCCAATGCCTCCTTTGGCTTGCCGGATTTGGGCATGACTTCCCTGAACGATGTCTGTGAAGACATCCGCCGCATCACCGGCGCGACCGAAGTGCCACTCCTGGTCGATGCCGATACCGGCTGGGGCGGCGCTTTTAACATTGCCCGTACCGTGAAAGAAATGACCCGTGCCGGCGCTGCTGGTTTTCATATTGAAGATCAGGTGGCGCAAAAGCGCTGTGGCCACCGGCCGAACAAAGAAATCGTGTCGCTGGACGAAATGGTCGACCGGGTCAAAGCCGCGGTCGATGCCCGTACTGATGAACACTTCTTTATTATGGCGCGCACCGATGCGTTAGCGCAGCAAGGCGTGGATGCGGCCATTGAGCGGGCCCTGGCCTGCCAGGCCGCCGGTGCCGATGCCATCTTTGCCGAAGCCGTGCATACGCTGGAGCAGTACCAGGCCTTTACCAAGGCGCTGGATGTGCCGGTGCTGGCCAACATTACCGAGTTTGGCCAAACGCCCTTGTTCAACAAAGACGAGCTGGCCAGTGTTGGCGTGGCCATGGTGCTGTATCCACTGAGTGCCTTTAGGGCCATGAACAAGGCAGCATTAAAAGTGTACGAGAACATTTTGCAGCAGGGCGATCAGAAAGCGGTGATCGACGACATGCAAACCCGGATGGAGCTGTACGATTTTCTGAATTACCACAGCTTTGAAGAAAAGCTGGATCAGTTGTTTAGCCAGAAGAAGTAGTTGCCGGGTTATTGGCCGTCTGCCAATCTCTGTTGTGCTCGCCATAGCAACTCCTTCGCGCGAGCGCTCAGTCAGACATCCTCTGGCTGTGCCAACAGAATTGCCAGCCGGCCTTGTCGAGCTATCTTGACTAGCTTAGATAGTGCAGCAACTAAAAAAGCAGAACCTTATTAAATCAACAGAACAAGAGGACAACAATCATGGTCGATAAAGCTTTAGGTGGCGCAGGTCTGCGCGGACAAGTCGCAGGACAAACCGCACTTTGTACAGTCGGTCAATCCGGCTCTGGTTTAACCTACTATGGCTACGATATCTCTGAGCTGGCTGCTGTGGCCGAGTTTGAGGAAGTGGCGTACCTGCTGGCCCATGGCGAGTTGCCAAATGCAGGCCAACTGGCCGAATACAAAGCCCGGTTGAAGCAACTGCGTAAGCTGCCACAGGCATTAAAAGACGTGCTGGAGCGCATTCCGGCCAGCGCCCACCCGATGGATGTGATGCGTACCGGCTGCTCTATGCTGGGCAACCTGGAAACCGAAGCGGACTTTGGCGAGGCCGATCAGCACATCGAGCGGATGCTGGCGTTGTTCCCAGCCATCGTGGTGTACTGGTACCGCTTCAGCCACGATGGCGTGCGGGTAGAAACCGACACCGACGACGACTCCATCGGCGCTCACTTCCTGCATATGCTGCACGATAAAAAGCCAAGCCCGCTGCATGAAAAAGTGATGCATGCCTCGTTGATTCTGTACGCCGAGCACGAGTTCAATGCCTCGACCTTTACCGCTCGTGTTTGTGCCTCGACCTTGTCGGACATTCATTCCTGCGTCACCGGCGCCATTGGCTCTTTGCGCGGCCCACTGCACGGCGGTGCCAACGAAGCGGCGATGGAACTGATTGAAACCATGCGAAATCCGGACGAAGCCGAGCAAACCCTGCTGGGCATGCTGGAGCGCAAAGAAAAAATCATGGGCTTTGGCCATGCGGTCTACCGTGAAAAAGATCCGCGCAATGCCATCATCAAGCAGTGGTCGGAAAAACTGGCGGCTGAGTTTGGCGACAGCCGTCTGTACGATGTGTCGGTGCGCTGCGAAGAAGTGATGTGGCGTGAGAAGAAATTGTTCTGCAACGCCGATTTCTTCCATGCCTCGGCCTATCATTTTATGGGCATCCCGACCAAGCTGTTTACCCCGATTTTTGTGATGTCACGGGTCAGCGGCTGGACGGCGCATGTAAAAGAGCAACGTGCCAACAACCGTATTATTCGCCCAAGCGCCGATTACACCGGCCCGGCACCACGGCCGGTACCGCCGATTGCTGAGCGTTAACTAAAGGCAATAAACATTGAAGCAAACCACAGCGAAGGGGAAGGACCAGGACAAGGACAGCCCCTTCGCTGGCTAGTGCCCGTCCAGAAAGGCGGGTACTAGCGCAGCGCAGGGATGCGCTGCCATTTTCATTGCGTGATAACGCATTGAAAATGTGAGACAAATGAAAATCGCAATTTTCATTTGTCGTTCCAGAATAAGGGCAGGAGCCCGTTTCTGGATGAAAACTAGCTAATTTCACCCACTACGACCGGGCATGCTGATGAATACCAATTACCGTAAACCACTGCCAGGCACCCAACTGGACTACTTCGACGCCCGAGCGGCGGTTGAAGCCATTCAGCCCGGTGCCTACGATACCCTGCCATACACCTCGCGGGTGTTGGCAGAAAACCTGGTGCGCCGCTGCGATCCGGCCATGCTGACCGATGCGCTGCGCCAGTTGATTGAACGGAAAAAAGAGCTGGATTTCCCCTGGTTTCCGGCCCGGGTGGTCTGCCACGATATCTTAGGTCAGACTGCGCTGGTCGATTTGGCCGGCCTGCGCGATGCCATTGCCGAGCAAGGCGGCGATCCGGCCAAAGTAAACCCTGTGGTGCCAACCCAGTTGATCGTCGATCACTCGCTGGCCGTCGAGCACGCCGGTTTTGATAAAGACGCTTTTGCCAAAAACCGCGCCATTGAAGATCGGCGCAACGACGATCGCTTCCACTTTATCAACTGGACCAAAAAAGCCTTTAAAAACGTCGATGTAATTCCGCCAGGCAACGGCATTATGCACCAGATCAATCTGGAGCGGATGTCGCCGGTGGTGCACGCCAAAGACGGCGTGGCTTTCCCGGATACGCTGGTCGGTACCGACAGCCATACTCCTCATGTCGATGCGCTTGGCGTCATTGCCATTGGTGTGGGTGGTCTCGAAGCCGAAAGCGTGATGCTGGGCCGGGCCTCCTGGATGCGGCTGCCGGATATTATTGGCGTCGAGCTGGTGGGCAAAGCCCAGCCTGGCGTGATGGCGACCGATCTGGTGCTGGCACTGACCGAGTTTTTGCGCAAAGAAAAAGTGGTCTCCAGCTACCTGGAATTCTTTGGCGAAGGGGCCGACAGTCTGAGTCTGGGCGACAGGGCTACCATTTCCAATATGACGCCGGAGTACGGTGCTACCGCGGCGATGTTCTCCATCGATCAGCAAACGCTGGATTACCTGACGCTGACCGGCCGTGAGCCGGAGCAAGTCAAGCTGGTCGAAACCTACGCCAAAGCCACAGGCCTTTGGTCCGACAGTTTAAAAACCGCTCAGTACGAGCGGGTGCTGCGCTTTGATTTATCCAGCGTCGGCCGCACCATGGCCGGGCCTTCCAACCCGCATGCCCGTTTGAACACCAGCGATCTGGCGGCGCGTGGCATTGCAGCTAGCTATCAGCTGGAAGAAGGCAAGATGCCGGATGGCGCTGTGATTATTGCCGCCATTACCAGCTGCACCAACACCAGCAACCCGCGCAATGTGATTGCCGCCGGCTTGCTGGCCCGCAATGCGAACCAAAAAGGCTTAAGCCGCAAGCCCTGGGTTAAAACCTCGCTGGCTCCTGGCTCCAAAGCGGTGCAGCTGTACTTAGAAGAAGCCGGCTTGCTACCCGAGCTGGAGCAGCAGGGCTTTGGCATTGTTGGCTTTGCCTGCACCACCTGCAACGGCATGAGTGGCGCTTTAGATCCTGTGATCCAGCAAGAAGTGATCGAGCGCGATCTGTACGCCACCGCCGTGCTGTCGGGCAACCGCAACTTCGATGGCCGGATTCACCCTTACGCCAAGCAGGCGTTTTTGGCATCACCACCTCTGGTAGTAGCTTACGCCATTGCCGGTACCATTCGGTTTGATATTGAAAAAGACGTGCTGGGCCATGACAGCGAAGGCAAGCCGGTGACGCTAAAAGACATCTGGCCAAGCGATGCCGAGATTGATGCTGCGGTCAAAGCGGCGGTCAAACCCGAGCAGTTCCGCAAAGTCTATGAGCCGATGTTTGATGTGAGTGTCGATTACGGCGAGCAAATCAGCCCCTTGTACGACTGGCGGCCGCAAAGTACCTACATTCGCCGCCCACCGTATTGGGAAGGGGCGCTGGCAGGTGAGCGCAGCTTATCCGGCATGCGGCCTTTGGCGGTGCTGGGCGATAACATCACCACCGATCATTTGTCGCCATCGAACGCCATTATGCTCGACAGCGCTGCTGGTGAGTACCTGGCCAAGATGGGGGTGCCGGAGGAGGACTTTAACTCTTACGCCACCCACCGCGGCGATCACCTGACCGCTCAGCGTGCGACCTTTGCCAACCCCAAGTTGTTTAACGAAATGGTAGTGGAAGACGGCAAGGTGAAGCAGGGCTCACTGGCGCGGATTGAGCCGGAAGGCAAAGTCACCCGGATGTGGGAAGCCATTGAGACCTACATGGAGCGTAAGCAGCCGCTGATCATCATTGCCGGTGCCGATTACGGCCAGGGCTCGTCGCGTGACTGGGCTGCCAAAGGTGTGCGGTTGGCTGGGGTGGAAGCCATTGCTGCCGAAGGCTTTGAGCGCATTCACCGTACCAATTTGATTGGTATGGGCGTGCTGCCGCTGGAGTTTGAGCCAGGCACGACCCGCAACACCCTTGAAATTGACGGCACCGAGACCTTTGATGTGCGCGGTGAGCGCACGCCAGGGGCGACGCTAACGCTGGTGATCCACCGCACCAATGGCGACAGGGTTGACGTACCGGTGCGTTGCCGGTTGGATACCGCTGAAGAAGTGTCGATTTACGAGGCCGGTGGGGTGTTGCAGCGTTTTGCTAAGGACTTTTTGGAAGGAACTGCGTAACAGTATACCGGGGCCTTGGTTGGGCTCCGGTTGCAATGCCACGAAAAGCTCGCCACAGCAACTCAGTCGCTGCAGGCGCGCTCCTTCAGACATTCTGTGTCGACTTTTCATGGCATTCCAACCTACGTGAACAGTCCAGTGTTTCGTTAGATCAACTGTGAGTACAAATGATGACAGCGCCACAAATTAAAATTCCAGCCACCTACATGCGTGGCGCTAGTTCCCTCTACCGCTGAGGTTCCGCCCGGTAGTTCAGTTTTATGGAGACAACCATGTTTCAACCACAGATCCGTATACCAGCCACCTATATGCGTGGCGGAACCTCGAAAGGGGTATTTTTTAAGCTGGACGATTTGCCAGAGCAGGCGAGGGTGCCTGGCCCGGCGCGGGATGCACTGCTGCTGCGCGTGATTGGCAGCCCGGACCCGTACGGCAAACACACCGATGGCATGGGTGGGGCCACCTCCAGCACCAGCAAAACGGTGATTTTAAGCAAAAGCAGCCAGCCGGAGCATGATGTCGATTATCTGTTTGGTCAGGTCGCCATCGACAAGGCCTTTGTCGACTGGAGCGGCAACTGCGGCAACTTAACGGCAGCGGTTGGCTCTTTTGCCATCAGCAATGGCTTGGTCGATGCCAGCCGTATTCCGCACAATGGTCTGTGCACGGTGCGGATTTGGCAAGCCAATATTGGCAAAACCATTATTGCCCATGTGCCAATCACCAACGGTGAGGTGCAGGAAACCGGCGACTTTGAACTCGATGGGGTGACCTTTCCGGCGGCAGAAGTGGTGATCGACTTTATGGATCCGGCCGATGCCACCGGCGCTATGTTCCCAACTGGCAATCTGGTTGATACGTTGGACGTCCCCGGGGTAGGCAGTTTCCCCGCCACCTTTATCAACGCCGGCATCCCGACCATCTTTTTAAATGCCGCCGATCTGGGCTTTGATGGCACCGAGTTGCAAGATGCCATTAATGGCAGCGCTGAAATATTACAGCGCTTTGAAACCATTCGGGCTTATGGCGCACGGCAGATGGGGCTTATCAGCGATATAGCCGAAGCCGCCAGCCGCCAGCATACGCCGAAAATTGCCTTTGTTGCGCCGCCAAAAAGCTACAGCGCATCCAGTGGCAAGGCGGTAGCAGCTGCGGATATCGATTTGCTAGTACGGGCGCTTTCTATGGGCAAACTGCACCATGCCATGATGGGCACCGCGGCTGTTGCCATTGGCACGGCCGCTGCGATACCAGGCACTTTGGTCAACCTGGCTGCCGGGGGCGGTAAGCTCGATGCAGTGCGCTTTGGCCATCCCTCCGGGACGCTTAGGGTAGGGGCCGCAGCCGAGCAGCAAAACGGTGATTGGGTGGTGACCAAAGCCAGCATGAGTCGAAGCGCCCGGGTGCTGATGGAAGGCTGGGTGCGGGTGCCTGGGGATTGTTTTTAAAACAGAGCATTCAAATAACTAAAGGCGCTACGGCGCCTTTTTGAGTTATAAAAAGATCAGCTGTTTGCAGTCAGCTTTGGCTGAGCATCCGTCCGTTGGCACTTGCTATAGACAAATTCCGGATCAAGATCGACACCACACTGCCATTCGATGGTGTCAAAGGATACGAATACTTGCTGAAATGCGCCAAGCTCGTTAAGACGTTTGAACACACCAAAGTCAAGGTAGGGTTGCATATCCAAGGTACCATGCTCGCCATTGGAAAACTCGACAGAAAGCTGGAAGTTTTCAAGTGGCGTAACCTTTTTGACCGATGGCTGCATGCTTATTCCTCTAACTTCAGTGGCTGAATTATAGCGAACTTTGGCTGTTTTAAGCTACAGCAACTGCGACAACGGGCTTTTCACGCCGCTGGCACCACGATTGAGCACATGGGTATAAATTTGAGTGGTGCGTACATCGGTATGGCCCAGCTGCTCTTGCACGGTACGGATATCGGCACCGGATTCTAGCAAGTGGGTGGCGAATGAATGGCGTAGGGTGTGGCAGGTGACATTTTTACGAATTTCCGCTTTGCGGGCGGCGATTTTGATTTCACGCCGTACACAGGATTCATCCAGATGATGCCGACGAATGCTTTTTGATTCTGGATCCAGGCTGAGTTCTATCGACGGAAACAAGTAATGCCAGCCTAGCTGCTTGGGAGCGCTCGGGTTTTTGCGTGCTAGTGCAAAGGGAAGCCAGACCCCGGCATACACAGGGTTCGCCAGATCTGCCTGAAAATACTGCATCACATGCTGAGTTTGTTGCTTCAAGCTTGTAACCAATTCGGGCGCAAGTGTAACCCGGCGGTTTTTGTTGCCTTTCCCCTGCCAGACCATCACCGACAGGTAATCGTAATCAATGTCCTGCACCCGCAGCCGAACAGCTTCCATTAAACGCAAACCACTGCCATACATCAGTTGCGCAATTAATTTGTACTTTGGATCGATCAATCGTAAAAGTGCAGCAACCTCAGGCCGGGTTAGCACCACCGGAAGCTTAGGGCTCACCTGAGAGCGGTTAAACTGAAGGTTAAGCGACAGTGGCTTTTGCAGTACCTTGCTGTACAAAAAACTAAGTGCATTTAAAGCCGTTGCCTGTGTACGAGGCGCTACATGGCGCTGATTGGCTAAATAGTTTAAAAACAGCTCGACATCAGCATCACCCAGCTTGGCAGGGTGCTGTTTTTTACTAAACAGGATGTAAAAGCGGATCCAATAAATGTAAGTATCCACCGTTCGCCTGGCATAACGACGAACCGTCATAAACTCTGCTACGTGATCAAGAAATGGTGAAGCCATTGCACGAACCTCAAAAACAAGCATGTATAAATAAACAGTGGTCAGTAAATTTATTGTAAGCAAGTCGCTTGCAGGGGATATCCCTGCTTTTTGCAAAAAAAATTTACACCTTCGTTATGAAGTTGTTGATTTGGCGCAGGTAGTTCGCTAGATTGATGAAATCGAAAAAAGATAGAAGGGAAAATCCCGCGGGGAAAGAAGGGATTTTCCAAACTACTAAGCTGTTAAGCAGTCATAGCCATGATCACTAGAGAGCAAGCTGAAGAGTTGGTATCCAGGCAGGTATGTGGCCCACATGAATGGTTACCCACTGATGATGAGATTGTACTCGTCCATAGTGCAACTATTGAAAAGCACTGGGGCTGGGTGTTTTTTTACACATCCAAAAAATGGATCGAAACCCAGGACACACAATATGCCTTGGCTGGAAGTGCGCCCGTTATAGTGGAGCGCGATACGGCGAAATTAATACAAACCGGCACAGCTCATAGTCCAGAGCATTACATCGAACGCTATGAGCTGACAGGTAATCCGCATGCTTAACAAACGCAGGCACTGGGACAAAATTCCGCTGCGCTACAATTTTGCCCGTGCTGCGGGCGTTAGCTTTCAGGAGAGCCTATGGATTGGTTGACGTTTTGGGCTGAGGCAATAAAAGCGCTAAGTTGGCCCGTTTCTATTGTTATAGTGGCCGCAATATTTAAAAAGGAACTCCCAGCCATGCTTCGAAATATAAAGCGGATTAAGGCTGGAGGTGTTGAGATTGAA
The DNA here is from genome assembly GCF_039631345.1 of Alkalimonas sp. NCh-2. NCBI lineage: Bacteria > Pseudomonadati > Pseudomonadota > Gammaproteobacteria > Alkalimonas > Alkalimonas sp. NCh-2. The sequence goes on along the minus strand of NZ_JBDIUV010000003.1, from coordinate 208,019 downwards.
AGGCTAGAAAAAGTTGCGGAAGCAGTCGAGAGTAAGCTGGATGAAGGTGATGACAATGAGGAAGGCGATCAACCTGAAGATTCCGTTCAGCTGACCCAAACCGAGCAAAAAGTCTTATCTGCAATTATTGAAAGCCGTTTTGCTATGCGCTCCGTTACAGGTGTCTCGAAGGAAACAGGCCTAAACAGGGCCACTGTCAATCGGACATACTCGGAACTTATTGCTAAGGGTTTACTTGAGCAAACACGGAATAGTGAGGGCAAGTTACGCTGGTATCCCACAAATTTGGGGCGTAAGTTGCTGGCCCACACAAGCTAACAATCACAGGCACTGCGACGGCTTTTCCGTTGCGGCTTCGCCTTCACTACAAAGCCGCGCGTGCTGCGGGCGTTAGCTGGATGAAAGTATGGCCATCGACTACATAGGTACCTTTTTTACAGACGAAGGCTTCGACTTCACTGGGCTACTGAATGCAGACTTTTTTGAGCCAATTCGCATTCTTTTCCGCGCAGAGCATTATGTTTCAGCTACCAAGCTTTTAGTAGTTGCGATCGATTCTGTCGCTTACGTCGAATTCGGCGATGGAGAGCGCAATCCATTTGTGGCCTGGCTGTACCGGTATGCGAACCTCGGTCCTATCGGAGTTACCCCTGAAGAGCTTTGGGAGCAACGGAACTCATTGCTTCATATGAGTAACCTCGACTCAAGAAAGGTTAAGAAAGGAGAAATCAGGCGGCTTGTTGCTTATGTCGGTGGGTCACCTTTAGATGCACCGCGAAGCAGTGAGACCATGGGCTACTTCAATCTACAACACTTGATAGTAGAGTTTGGACATGCCTGTGGCAGGTGGTGCGACACATATGATAAAGATCGAGCTAAGATTGATCAGTTCGTAGAGAGATACGATCTAATCGCATCAGATGCACGAATGATGAAGGTCCATGTATGAGTTCACCAGCTAACAATGCCAAGCACAGCGACAACTTTTTCGTTGCGGCTTCGCCTTACTAAAAAGCTGCGCGTGTTGGCAGCGTTATGCAGGCCGTACATGAATAGAGCTTTAAGTATCTCATTACTGGTTCAACTGCTATTGATCGCGGGATTCCTGGGGCTCGCATGGCAAGCGGATCAAGTAATGGATAAATCCGGTATCGGGGATGTAGAAGCTTGGCGTCGCTTTAGTGCTTTCGCCGGTATCGCTTTCTATGGCTTCGCATTTTTATGGTTGGCCACGATTATTCTGTCGCTTGCTGGTCGAGTCTTCCGAACATCAAAGGCCCAGCTTGCGATTGGGTTGCCGCCGTTAGCTCTGGCTACGGGCTGGTGCCTTTCGTGGGTGATCTAGCAATGCATAACAATCGCAGGCACAGCGACGGCTTTTTCATTGCGGCGGCGCCTCCATTGCAAAGCCGCGCGTGCTGCGGGCGTTAAGTGTCTATGAGATCAGAGCACGAAATTAAGTTAATGCTACATGCCCAAAGTGCGCTACTTGGTGAGGTGGCGCCATCATTTAGGGCAGTATCTTTCGAACTATCTCCCGACGGAGAAGACTTAGTTGCACGCTTTATTTTCGATGGTGAGCCAAGTGCCGATGCTAAAGAAGTCGCGAGTGTTGCACTTACCAATCTGCTCTCAAATTACCCCAAGAATCATCGGAGTTATAAGGAAGAAATGCTAGCCGTTCCATATCCCGAAGAAATGGAGCATCTATCTTTGTTAGTGTATTTAAGGAACGAGGACGAGTGGAATTCATGGTCAAAGTTATACAAAAACACTTAACAAACAAAGTCAAAGCGACGCGTACCGCGCGCTTGCTTTGAGCGTTAGCTATTTTGTCGCATATCCTCGAATAAGGTTCTAAAAATGACAAAAATCAGAAGTTATTGCAGAAACTGTGAGCAAGTGACAAACCACAGTGTACTGGCTGAAAAAACTGAATCCTCTCGGGGGGATTATGACTTTGATCAGGCTTACCAAATCGTCGAATGCCTTGGGTGTGATACAAAGTCATTTAGAGATGTTTTCGAAGAGGTTGAGCACGCTTATCAAGTTTCTGAGGATGAATGGGAGGTTCCAACAACAATTACGGTCTATCCAAGGTTTATAAACGGGCATCGCAGCCTGAATGGTGACTACTATTTGCCCAGCTTGGTAGGCAGAATTTATAAAGAAGTATTACTAGCGCTCCAAGAAGATGCACTAATTCTCGCTGGTTTAGGGCTTAGGGGGACAGTTGAAGCTGTATGCAATGATCTAAACATTAGCGGCAGAAACTTAGAGGCTCGCATATCAAAGTTGGCAGCTGCTGGATACATCTCAAGAAGAGATGCTGAACGGCTTCATGGCATTAGGTTCATGGGGAATGATGCTGCGCATGAAATAAAAAAACCAAAATCTGAACAACTTTCCGTCGCACTTAAAATTGTGGAACATTTGTTATCTAGCGTGTATATCCTCGAACAAGAGGTTCAAGGAAAAATTGAAACGCTAATAACGGAACTCCCAGGTTTTGTATGCATTATCAAAGAGAAAGTTAAACATTTATCGAAGGGAGATGAGCTCCCAATTATAGGGCTTCTTGGTCGAGATATTAGGCGTGTTAAGGACTCTCTTCCAAACTTAGAACCTGAATTAATTTTAAAAATTGATGGCGGAGAAATCCCATTTCTTACGAAAGGGAAAGTCGACAAATATGAAAATTCAAAGCATGACCTTCAGCATTATGTCGTGCAATGAGCTAACAAATTACTGCACCGGAAAAATAACTCGCTCGCGCTCGTCATTTTCTGGTGAGTAAAGCGTTAAATGCTGATCGGAGCAGCACAGATGACAAAATTGAATCGAAGTGCGGATTGTGGTAATTCACCCAAAAACAAGATGGTGGAAGACATAGGTATCGCGTTAGAACGGCGTGACGCTGAGTTTGTTTCCTCTATCCTTGATTATGAAGCTGTATGGGGTTATACCGGCAGCATAACGACTACGGCGGAGAAAATTCTTAATACTCTTAGTGGCTTGGATAAACCGGCTGCCTTGACCATAGATCACGTAATGTCCCACGGAAAAGTCGGTGCTGTGAATGGCTTTTCCGAACGCGGCAAAGGTAAGCAGCGCTTTTGCCACATCATCGAGTTTACGTCGACGAAATGCAGTCGAGTCAAGCGGATTGAGTCGTATGGTGGTTGAGGCAGAGTGCGCATCTAACAAGCACATTATGTCGCCACTACGTGGCTCGGACGGCTTACGTTTCGCTCGTTCCTCGCTACATTTCAGCCGCCGCATATGTGTGCGTTAGCAGCTTTCGGGGTGTTTAGGGGCGTAACGGTTTTTTGTAATGGCATTGCTCGCGTTTCGTTTTTTAAGCGGGTAAGCCAAAAGGTTAAGCCCGCCAGTTTGTGGGGTAGTTGCTGGCGGCGAGAGCGGTAGCGTTGTTCCTTTGGCTTATTGGCTCCGCTTGTTGCAAGTTTTAAGGTTCCAGTTATGTCGTTGTATCGCACTTGGCTGGTAAGGTTTTTAATTTATGAGTGCAGTGGTTTCGGTCAGCATCGCGTGGCGGCAAAGCCGCGAAAGTGAGGTGTTTGCTGCTAACGCATTGCTCACCGGAAAATTACTCGCTGGCGCTCCCAATTTTCCGGTGAGCAATGCGTTAGCAGCTTTCAAAATGTAAAGGTTAGTACGTGTTTTAATTCTGGCTTTGCTCGCGTCTGGTTTTCTTAGCGGCAAAGCCAAAACGTAAAGCCCGCCAGTTCGTAGGTTAGTCGCTGGCGGCGTGGGCGGTAGCGTTGTTCCTTTGGTTCATTTGCTCCGCTTGCAGCAAGTTTTAAGGTTCCAGCCTTTTCGCTGTATCGCACTTGGCTGGTTAGGTTTTTAATTTGTGGGTGCAGTAGCTTCGGTAAGCATCGAATGGCGGCAAAGCCGCGAAAGTTTGGTGTTTGCTGCTAACAAGTTACTGCACCGGAAAAATAACTCGCTGGCGCTCGTCATTTTCCGGTGAGCAATGCGTTAGAGCATAATAATTCATGAACATAACCATAAAAGAAATTATATTAGTGACTATGACAGGCTGTATTCCTGCATTGCTAATTCAGCACAATGAAGGCTTTGACAAGCTCAAAGAGTTTGTGTCTGGCGCTACGGTACCAAATTATTTGTTCTACTATTTCTTATCATTTTTCTTGCTGCACCTATTGTTAACTTCTTTTTGTTGGCTATACGGTTATCGGTTTAGTCCTGATAAGCAAAGAGAAGCGAAGCAAAAAATCATATATATCGGTGAAGTTGGTGATAGCACTTTGGGCATTTATCGTCTTGCGTCAGGTCTTTTATTTGCAATTCCAATAATATGGAAATGGGTAGAACCTGATACATTGACCAATCTCCAGTTTTTTGGTTTAACCTCTTATGCCATATTGTTTTTGGTAGGTGTGATATCAATTTCAAACATTAATTCATGGGCTAGAAAAAAGCTCTAACAAGCGGCTGCACCGGACAAATTTCCGCTGTCACTTTTTGTGCAAAAAGATGCACAAAAGCCGCCATCAAAAATTTGCTCGGTGAGCCGAGCGTTATGTGACTCGATAAGATGAAACTACCGACAAGAATTGAAGTAATTATAGGGTTTGTATTTATCTCCGTTGGTGTTTTGACGCTGAGTTTACTTCCATCGTTTGCAACATCCGGCTGGTATGCGATTTTTTTTGGTGTAGGCTATTTTCTTTTTCCTGGGCCTCAACTTAGAGCAAGGTATAAATACACAGAGGAAACAAAAGAGCGTTGGCGGGAGAGTGCCAAAGCTTCAAGTTCAAAAAGCTTAAGTTGGTGGGCATCGCCATTTCCGTGGGCTTTATTAATCTGTTTTGTGGTGCTTGCTTTTGCAATCGTCACATAACAAGCAAATATTATCGCCAGCAAAAAGCGCTGGCTGCGACGTCAACCCGCTGCGCGGCTTTCCGCGCTAAATTTGGGCGTTAGGAAATCATATGCAAGATTTAAGGTTACATTTAGCCCAGATACATGCAAGCCAGCTTCAAGCAGCTTTTGAACGTTGTTGGAATACCCCATCAAGGGATTTTGATCTTTTAACTGATGTCAGTTTAGGTATTCCAGCTTTAATATGCGCATCACAATCTGTTGAAATTGGACTAAAAGCGATCCTAAGACAATGTGGTATAGAACCAAAACGTGAGCATGATTTAGCTGTACTCTTAGCAAAATTACCTCCGGACATTTATTCTCAAATAAAAGCAGAAACCTCAAAGAGTTTCCCTGATTTTGACGTTCAGTTAGAAAATGCGAAAAAGGCTTTTGTTGATTGGCGATATTTTTATGAGGCCGAAAAAGATATGCACATCAACATTCTTTTTGTTGGCGCTCTGGGGGCCGCAGTACAAAAAACTATTGGGCTTAGGTGGGTTGTTTCCTAACAATCGCCATCAAAAACGCGCCCTTTGGGCGCTCGACTCGCAACAAGTTGCTCGCGTTTGTGGCGGGCGTTAGCCGGCTGTCGAGAGGTTGTGGTTTCAAAATCTGTTTTACTTTTCGGCATTGCTTGCGTTAAGTTGTATCTTAGTTGTTAATTTATTCCGTCGGGCTCACCAGTTTGTTGGCAAGGTGCAATCTCTGATGGTGCGGTAGCGTTGTTCCTTTTGGCACTTTTGCTCCGCTTGCAATAGGTTTTTAAGTTCCAGTCATTTCGCTGTATCGCACTTGGCTGGTTACGTTTTTAATTTTGCACAGGGTTGCCGTTGTTCGGCATCGCTTGGCGGCAGTGCCGCGTAGGTTGTGTGTTTGTCGCCGCTAACAATGCGCACCATTCGCTCCCTTCGGTCGCTGGGACGCCACCCGCGTTGCGGTCGTCGCCCGTGTGCTAAGCGTTATATGACAAACTAGGTTCGCCAGTATGCTACCAAGTAATGAGAATTTTCGGGATGCCGTCCTACTAGAGTTTAGGTTTCTGGAAAACGATTTCCGCCTAAAAAATGCCTCGAGCGACCAAGAAAGCGAACAATTTATTGTTTGTTACAAAAGCGATACTGTTCAAGTTATCGTTGAAGGGATAAATTGGGGGGAGAACGCCCGAGTTGCAGTTGGTAGTTGTATAGGCTTCCAGAATTTCGATCTCTACGATTTAGTGAAAGCTAAAACTGGTGAATATCCAGCAACAGAGAGCATCTCTACTCTTAACCAAATAGCGCAATTGCCGCTGTTGGCTACGTTGTTAAAAGAACATGGTGAGCAGGTTTTAAATGGTGATTTCACAATATTTCCGGCAATAACGGAAATTGTAAAGGCAAGAGTAGCCAGCTTCGATGATGGTATTGAGCGAATTGTCATATAACAATCGCCATCAAAAACGCGCCCGTTGGGCGCTCGACTCGCAACAAGTTGCTCGCGTTTGTGGCGGGCGTTAGGTAAGGAATAGGTCGTGGAAATCATTATCGAAGGACCAATGTTTTACGCTCAGGAGGACGAAGACCTGTTCTTTTCCTGTATTTATGGTCTTCCTGGTTTTGAGCACGTTCAGGGGCAAGGAACTCTGTTGAAAATTGAAATTTCGGAGCCTGTTACCGATGAAGCAATCGTGAAGCTAGTAATTTTATGTCGGCGGTGGTCCATCGACATAGCTCCGTTGCTTGGCCTACGGCGAAAATCAAATCAGGCCCTTCCGCTCTGGGAGGCGGGATTCTAATGCCATCGTCACAAGTAAACCTAACAATCACATTATGTCGCCACTGCGTGGCTGGGACGGCTTACACTACGCTCGTTCCTCGCTACGTTTCAGCCGCCCCATATGTGTGGCGTTAAATTTCAAGGAAACATCGTGCAAGAGTCGAGGAAGCTAGAAGACTATCTGGTACAGAGGCCGAAGCCGAAGGGTATAGACGTGCTCTGTGGTCTGAAGCATTTCGCTATCATAACCTACGCTGTTCCAGCGGATAGGTTCAAAGGGATATTCCCAGACCGATTTCGACTCGATGTTGTAGAAATAGACGGCCAAGATATGGGGTTAATATCAGTAGTGCCTTTTATTGATGTTGATTTCACTTCAGCCGTGTTCCCCTTCCCGAAATTCACAATGGGGCAAACAAACTATCGTATTTATATAATCGATACTGAAACTGGTGAGCGTTGCGTATGGTTCCTTGGCACAACGCTTGATTCGTGGACTTTGATGGTTCCTAGATACCTATGGAATTTGCCATGGCATGCAGGAAGGATAAGCTTTGATTGCTCCCTGAACGAATCAACCGGATTGTATGAAAAGTACCGGATGGAAACATCATCCAGTTGGGCTGAGGCTTCAGTTGAATTGATACAATCAGAATCTGACGAACTAGATTTTCCTGGATTCCCTGATGTTGAGTCAGCATTAGTTTATCTTACACACCCTCTTGCTGGCTTTTATTATCGAAGAGACAACAAGCTAGGTACATATCGGGTGTGGCACAAAGAGCTGGAGGTTAAACCAGCCAAACTAAAGTCGGCTAATTTCAGGCTTTTGTCTGATTTGGGTATAGTTAAAGAACTAGAGCAAAGCGCCCCTTATAGCGTGTTAATAGAGCCAATAAATGAATTTACCATCTATTTGCCACCTACCGTTATAGGGTGAAAATTTAACAAGGCCAGGCACGGCGACGTCTTTTTCGTTGCGGCTTCGCCTTCACTACAAAGCCGCGCGTGCTGGCGGCGTTATGCCTAAGGACGACTATGCAGATTGTTGGAGCCGGAGATAAAACTTATATATTGCTTAGTGGAATTGAGGTTCCTACAGATATTAGTCTATCTGAAAACGTGAAGCTCATTCCTGCGAATACGTCGCACCTTGATTTTAATACTGCTGTATCCATTTGCTCTCGGCCTGATGATATAGCAGTTGTTGCAGCTTTTATACCGCGGATTACAGCTCAATTTGAAATCGTTGCCTCCACACCAAAAGAACTGGCAGCTCATGCCTGGAATTCATCTTGGGACGCCTTGCTTCTTAGTGCGATTTTCCATACAGAAGTAAGCTTTAATCTTCAGTCCGACACTGAAGCAAGTTCAATATCTTCTCAAACAAATCTGAGAGCTACGAATCTTCACTTTCAAGGTTTAACTCAAGCATCTCCAAAGAAATTGAGCGATGAGGAAGTGTCTTGGATTAATACGCATTTCAGCGATGCCAGAGCTCTACTAGATAAAGAAAAATTTCAAACAGCAGTTCATTGCTTAGCATCTTACCGTTGGCACTCTATGCCAAGAATAAAAATGGCAGTGCTTTGGGCTGGAATAGAGGGAATGTTCGGTGCAAGCACTGAAATTAGATTTCGATTAAGCCTTTGCATAGCTCGCTTTCTTCACCCAGATAATGCCGATACTAGAAAACAAAAATTTGAGTTGGTAAAAAAACTTTATAACTCAAGATCATCTGCCGTGCATGGTGCAAAAGTTAAAGGTGACATTAAGCAGTCAGTTGAGGCCTCTGCGGAGCTTCTAAAGGAACTTATACATCAGAGCATCATTGATAGGGCTATGCCTAATGAAGAAGATCTTGTTCCTTAATACATGGCATAACAAAACCAGCCAGAGGGACAGTCAAAACGCTACGCGCTTTTCCTGCCCCTGCTGGTGGCGTTAGCTTTTTAGGGAGTGTAGAGTAAATGGATAATTTTTCGTTTTTAAACGCACAATTTTTTGTATTGGTAGTAATAGTTGCACTTCTTGTCATACAAATGTTGGCGTTCAAGAAAGGATATTTTGTAAAGGTAGAATATTCAAAGCCACGTAAACTTTTCTGGGCGATTTTCATTTCGTCAATTGTGGCAGTAAATAGCTTTGTCTTTGGCAATCTGTATTTCTTGCTATTAGCAGTGGCGCTTGGTGTATATCTATATTTTTTTAAACAGTATTATGTATTTAAACGCAATCAAAGCTAACAAGGCGCATCATTCGCTCCCTTCGGTCGCTGGGATGCCAACCGCGATGCGGTCGTCACCCATGTGCTTTGCGTTAGGCATGCAGCATAGACATCGGAGTCAAATCGAATGGATGATAATGTAGCTTTGGTTCAACGTCAGTTGGACGCATACAACGCTAAGGATTTAGACGGTTGGCTCAGCACTTATGCTGACGACGCCAAACAGTTCAACTTACACGGTGAATGTCTGGCTACCGGTCATGAAGAAATGCGCAAACGCATAGCTGTCCGATTTGAGGAACCAGATTTAAATGCTCGTCTTTTAAGTCGCATTGCTATGGAAAATATCGTAGTCGATCACGAAGTGATTACTCGTAACTTTCCAGAGGGCAGAGGCGAGATTGAAATGCTGTGTGTTTATGAAATAGCGAGCGGCTTAATCCAAAAAGCGTCTTTTTCAGTTGGCCAACCAAAAGTGTATGGTTCAAAAAATGCCTAACAATTTGCTAAATTTCGTTCCGGCCACAAACGGCGTGGCCTCCACGGGACTGCCTACGCTGCGCTGCGGCAGCCCATTAGCAACGCGTTATGCATCAATTGGAAAATAATCACATGAAGCTACCAATCGAATATCGCTGGTTAAAAGCGCATGGATTTAAAGGCTTTCTTCCTTGGTGGTTTATCGAAGATCTTGGACAGGAAGGTTTGAGAATTGAGTATCAAAAGGAAACTGGTGAAGATTTTTATCCGTTTGCAAGGCGGCAAGACTGTGATGATGTGGCAGGCTTCAAGTTGGTGAACGGAGAAATACAAAAGGAAGTCGTATCCGTGCACTTAACTTGGGCCGGAAAGAGAGAAGTTGAAGGCTTTCCTGCTAAAGCTGAATATAGCGATATTTTCGCGTGGCTTGCTCAGGAGGTGCTTCCAGAAACTGCCGACTGGGTTACCGAAGAAGACTTGGCAGACCTTGAAGAAGAAAATACATAACAATCGGCTCCACGCAGACGTCCAAACCTACGCAGTTTTTGTGGTTTCGCTGCGCTACACTTTAACACAAAAACAGCTCCGGCTTGGCCGCTGGTGAGCCGGGCGTTAGCCAATACAAGGATAGGTAATTGTGAAAACAACTTGGGTAAGACTTAAATTTCGCATGGCTTTTGCCGGTATATTGACGCTACTAGTAGCTTTACCGCTGGCGGCGGCAGAGTCTTTGCAGCATTGGGAGCAAAAGCTCAAGCAATCCGCGTTTTCCGGAACGGTGCTTGTTGCAAACTCAGATGCCATTATTTTTCATCAAAGCTTTGGTTTGGCAGACAGAGAAAATCAACGCGCTTTTGATGAGCACACCGTTTTTGATATTGGCTCAGTGACCAAACAATTTACCGCAACGGCCATTATGTTGCTGGTAGAGCAAGGGAAGCTATCCCTCTCCGATACCATCAATAACTTCTTTCCCAATGTGCCTGTTGATAAGAAGAATATTACGATCCATCATTTACTAAGCAACTCATCTGGATTGCCGGTAAACCCACCACGCCTAAGGGGATATGAAATTGTAGACATTGACGCTTATATCGCTCAAGTACTTAAACTGAAGTTAGTCTCCACCCCAGGCGAAGCCTATCATTATTCGAATATTGGCTTTAGCTTGTTGGCTCAGCTGATTGAAATTGCCTCAGGTCAAGATTGGGAGACTTACATTCAGCAACATATCCTGTTGCCGGCGGGATTAACAGAAACAGGGTATCGTCTGTTATTAGATGTACCGCAAGAACGACTTGCGATAAATTACGGCGCTGACCAAAACTGGTTTCAATGGCTGTTTAGGATAGAGGCGGCAAGTCGAAGTGTGGGCGATCCGTTGCAACACCTACGTGAAAAAACCGGTAGGCGCTGGGGTGAAGGCTCCGGGTACTTTCTATCTACTGCTCAAGACATGCATGCGTGGTACCAGGTTCTTCGTTCAGGACAGATTTTAAGTAAAGAGTCGTGGTCACAAATGCTTCATCCACACATTGCAGAAGACCCTAGTGAAATCCATTACTACGGTTACGGCTGGGTTATTTCAAACCCACCTGAAGAGTTTCCAAGTATTTGGCACGATGGCTCGAATGGCTACTCCTTTACAACTTTCCACTATTACCCGGACATTGACTTGTTCATACTGACTGCATCAAATGATTATGATAATTATCCTCACACTTTGATGAGGGAAATGAAGGTATCGATGCAGCAAATGGTGGCTAACAAATCAATACAACCGACCACTAACGTGTCGGCTGATTGAAGCGTTAACTGGCAATAAAATTACCCATCTTTTTTTGTTGAATTTTAAGTCATTGATTTATATTAATAATAAATCGAGTTGAAAATAAAAGGTTATTTTGAGAAATTTGATGTAATTACTTTTATTAACAATAGGTTACTGATACAGTTTCATAGTTCACTGCCGCACAGGCAGCTTAGAAAGTGATTTGAAAGTGTATCGTATCGTTATTACCGTTCACTGCTGCACAGGCAGCTTAGAAAGTGATTTGAAAGTGTATCGTATCGTTATTACCGTTCACTGCTGCACAGGCAGCTTAAAAAATGGGTAATTTTGGCATTTGGGATCGGCCAGTTAACAAAGCGTTCAAGAGGGATTCGCAACGCGTAGCACTTTCGTTATGCTTTGATTTTATTAGTTTTCAGTGCAATGCGGTGAGTTGGCAGTTGCGTTGCTCACCCCTTAACGCGGCGTTACATGCATCAAATTAAAATAACCAGTCGAGGTTGAGTTATGGCAAATGAAGTTGAAGTTGAAATTAAGATCCTCAAAGAAGGCGATGAGATTATAGGCCTTTGGGAGAACAGAATACTAGTAAGACATAAAGATGGGAGTGCGGAGTTCTTTATTCTAGATATAGATGAAAATGGCTATCCTCGACTGAGCAATAAAACATGGAAAATAACGAAAGGTGACGGTGAGATTCATATCAGCAAAAAGGTAGAAAAGGAAAAGAAAGGATCTAAAGGTAGTAATCCGCCAAAAGTAATTACATTTTAAGGCGGTCGTTATGGCATGTTCTAAGTGTGGTAAAACTGGGCATAATGCTAGGTCTTGTCCAAATGGCCCGAGTGAAGAAAAGTCTATTGTAGGTGGACGAGATCGCATGATCATTGCGATTGACAACACAGATGAAGAAAGTCTACATGAAATAGCCGCGGCAGTTATGAAGGCGAAGCGGAAAATTGCTCCAAATGCCCGTGGAACGATAGTTATTGGCGATGAGAGATCACTTCCTCATAAGGTACTTCAGCTTTTAGAAAATAAAGAGGCGGATGATGAGTAAGAAAAGACCGCCGGGTCATGTCAAAGCTCAGAAAGAAGTTAAAGAACGAGAAGGCTATATGTGTTTACGCTGTGGTGGTGTTTACAAAGATGCTCATGGGCATCACCTGCTTTACTATAGCGAGGGAGGTCCTGCTAACTATCACACCATGGCAACGAAATGTCCTGAATGCCACAGAAAGTATCATGCTAAAAAAGCAAACATAGACATAATTCGCTTCTAGCATGTAACAAGTTGCTGCACGCGGAAAAATTACTCGCTACGCTCCCAATTTTCCGGTGAGCAAAGCGTTATACATTTAGGAGAGTTTAAAGTGTTTTCTGCTGAGCCAAATCAAAATATTGTCGTTGCAGCTATCTGGTTCTCGATTGGGCTTGCTGTTGCTTCATCTGCAATTATTGTCCTGTTTGGTAAAGCACCATTCTTGTCGCCTGCATTACTAATGATGTCAGCACTGCTGTTTATGTTAAGCGCACAACGGACTCAACGTTATGCCATAGAGCCAGCTAAATTTAAAAAACGCATGCAATTTGTGGCTTTTTCTACAGCAATTCTTAGCAGTCTTTCAATTGTGTTTAATTCGGTGGTGCAGTAAATGTATAACAAGGCGCTATTGTCGCCACTATCGTGGCTGGGACGGCTTACGCTGCGCTCCAGCCGCCCCAAAGCTTTGCGTTAGATGTAACTCAAGCAAGACCCCTTTACATAGGTATAAACTGTGAAATTTCAAAAACCATTTTTTGTTAAACTACCCGACGACTTTTCAGTTGAAGTTTTTAGTTATAACAAAGAAAAAATATTGATTGAGCCCAGTGGAATTCATATGACATATGATCACTCGAATGTATATATACAATATGCAGGTGAGGATGCCGATAAATCTTATGCAAGAATAGAAGTCCCTACTGATCCAAAATTCCTTCGTAAACTTTCTCGCCAGATCAATAAAATGGCAAAAGAAATGGAAAGCTAGAAGTCATCTAACAAGCAAAGGCAGCGGACGCTTAAAGCGCCGCTGCTTTGGTCGTTAGCTACCCTTCAATGAACATGGATGCAATATGAAAATTTGGCCTTTCTTTTTCTTGATATTATTTTCTCTCGGCGCCAATGCTGTTATAAAAAGGCATGATGTTCCTCCCGAAAATTATGTTGTAGAAAATGCCCCTGAATACCTTATTGATATGCCGCATGAGGGGCATGGCGTTCTAATCGACCCGCAATGGGTTTTGACGGTCGCACATACTATTTTTTATGATTATGTTGGTAAACATTTAATAATCGGCTCACAGACCTACCAGATTGAAATGGTTCATGTGCACCCTGATTACATCGAGCCAGGCAAACATCTATTGGAGGGTGATTTAGCACCTTTAATGAGCTTTTTTAAGTCAAGAAGTGATATTGCTCTAATTAAATTAACCTCACCTGTTAACGATGTAAAACCAATCAGCATATATACGGGTGAAAATGAAGTCGGCGAGATAATTACGGTATATGGTCGCGGTGCGACAGGTAACGGGTTAGCAGGCGAGGACCTTAATACAAAGTCTCTTCGTGTACTGCACCACTTTCAAAATATTGTTGAAAGCGCAGAAGGCAACTGGATAACATTCACATTCGATGAACCAGAAAAAGCATTAGCACTCGAAGGTATGCATGGCTCAGGAGATAGTGGAGGGGCCTCCGTTATATTTAAAGAAGGCACTCCATTTCTAGTAGGTTTATCAAGTTGGCAATTGGGGCATGGCGAAATCTCTACTTTTAAAGCTGGTCTGTATGGTACTACTGCTTATCAAGTGAGAGTGTCAAGTTATCTTGACTGGATATCAAGTGTGTTGGGTAGCTAACAAGTCGCTCAAATCCGTTCCGGCCGCAAAAAGCGCGGCCTCCACCGGACTCGCTATCGCTCGCCGTTTAGCGAAGCGTTATGTGCCTAATAGTTTTCAACGTCTACATTAGTTATATTACAAGGAAATCATATGTTTAGAGTCATATATGAGTGGCGAGTGCCAACTAATAAAATGGACGATTTTCAAAAGGTTTGGAGTTCTACAACTGACTCTATTCATCATACAGTCGAGGGTGCTCTCGGCAGTTTCATGCTTCATTCCTTTGATAAACCTGAAAAGGTACTAACGATTGCTAAGTGGCGCTCTCGACAAGATTGGGAGTTATTTTGGGAAAATAGTAATCCTGAAAAAATGCAGAAAATGCGTGAAATCGCTGAACGAATTTCGGTGGAATCGTTCGACGAAATAGAAGATCGGAGTAAATAATGACCCCGGCACATAACAAACAATTCAAGCAGACCCTCAACGCGTGGCACTTTTGTTTTGCGTTGAGTTTGGTGATTACGGTGTTGTGCGGGAAGTTGGCAGTAGCGTTTCGGGCTACTTAATTGGGCGTTAAGGCTGTCTATATGAAAAAGCTCATCTGTGCCATTTTCTTCGTAACAAGTGCAGTTGCTTTAGTCTTATTCTTTAGCGTGGACAGTTGTTTGGATGCGGGTGGTTCTTCGAGCAAATTCGGTTTTGTTTGCACCGGTGTTGGTAGTGACTTTATACCGTTATACCAGCGTGTAGCCCCGTTGTTTTGGTTGTCGGTATTTATCATATCGAGTACCGTAGCATTTTGTGTACATAAGGTGTTGCCAAGTGCAAAGCCTTAACAAGGCGCTATTGTCGCCGCTACCGCGGCTGGGACGGCTTACGCTTCGCTCCAGCCGCCCCAAAGCTTTGCGTTAAAACTCATAGGATCGAAGCCCATGACCGAAGATATAACAACAAGTGTTGAGAAGAAAATGGAATGGTATGAGCACCTCGCTTGTGGGTGGCCTCTTATATTAATTTTTATTGGCGGCGCGCTAGGTGGCTTGTGCGGTGGAGCTGCATATGCTGTTAATGCCAAAGTGTTTGGAAGAGATATATCAAACACAAAAAAATATGTTTATGCAATTCTAATTGGAGTAAGTGCATTTCTTACATATTTCGTTGCAGTTGTGATTCTGGCAATGATATTCCCATGATTGTTTGCAGAGTGAAAGTTTTAACAAGGCCAGCCACAATCGCCCCTTCTGGGCTGGACCTATGCACTGCGTGCTCCGGCCTGTGCTGGCGGCGTTAGCAATATGGAGGTAAGTTTGGATCAGGATTACATGCTGCAGGTTGGAAAAGAAATCGGAATAGTAAAAGATAATCCGCGCCTGCTCGTGATCGTATCCCATTCATTTGTCGAGATGATGGTAAAAACTTTGTTAGATCATCACTTACCAGAGGCTAAACTCAAGAATCACTATCAGCGACTAGAAATGCTTAAAAAAGAGTCAATTATTGATGAATTCCAATTTGAGCTATATGACTGGTTCCGTGAGTTAAGAAATAATGCTGTCCATACTCCAATATTTCGCCTAAAAGATTCAGATTTTTATGTATTACATGGTCTGGTAAAAAAGGAACAACTTGGTGTTGATAATTTTCACAGCTTTTCGTTAACGCTAATCGCCGAACTTTGGAATAAAAACTTAGATGCTCTAGGAGATGCGTATCTTAGTAAATATCGCTAACAAGTTACTTAATTTCGTTCCGGCCACAAAAAGCGTGGCCTCCACGGGACTGCCTAAGCCGCGCTGCGGCAGCACATTTGTTATGCATTAGCTACAATCTACACACGGAGGTTATATGTCCATTCAAGAAATTGAAGTAACACTGGAGGAATTGCAATCACTAGATCAAGTTCAAATACTCAGGTCATGCAGAAAACCTTTGTATTATGAATTAGAGTCATCTTTGAGAAGTGTTGAAGGCTCTAATGCCGCAAAACTGTTATCTGCCGCTTGCTCGATGCACCTAAAGCCTGAAAATCCGAAAGCGCCATTTTCACCTAAGTTTATAATGCAAGACCGCAGAGGTCTTATTGCCAATGATTTTTCTAAAGAGTCTTTGAATGCGATTTCTCAATTTTGCGACTCTGTGACAATACCAGAGTTACAAGCACGGTTAGCAGATATTTCTTGGGTTACTAAAGCTGGAAGTGTTGATCATGCTTATATGGCAATAGAGGCATATCTTGAATCAGCAAAACAATTATTAGCACTAGGTGAATCATGGATATACCCAGCAGAGAGAATAGAGCGTGCCTTAAGGCTAAGCTGCATGTTCAAAAGAGACACACAACGACCTGATTTGTTTGAAAAATTAGCAGGCTTTATTAAATCTGAGATAGATAGTAAAAAATTAGATAATCCACCTTTTTATGCATTGCGTTTATTGACGTTATCATATGAATGTGGCGTTGGTGATGATGACTGGATTCTTAATACAGCGGAGGAAATTGCTCAGACTCGTTTTGAATTAGGTGATACTAGAACAGCGATAAGTGGATGGGAGTGCGCACTAAACTCTGCCAACTCAACTCGAAATAAAAGTAAACAGCAAGAAATCTGGAGAGAAATAGCAACTTGCCACGTCAAAGACTCAGAGCTTCAAGATGGTGGACTGATAGCTGCAGGATGCATACTTAAAGCAATTGATGCGTTGTCTAAAGTCCCCAACACTAGACAAGAAAGACTTGAATTATATGAAACAATGAGAGATCACCAGATTGAATCTCTACATCAACTTCATGAGTTTTCAACACCAGCACAGGACATTAGTGAAATTGTTCATCAAGCAAAAATTCACGTCCAAGGTAAAGATTTCTTCGATATGCTTTTTAGGCTTGGTGTTCTGGTTTCAAGACCTACAGATATTAACAAGCTGAGAGAGCAAGCAGTCGAACAGATGCAAAGTAGCATTGCATGGATGTTTGGTGGAACGCACATAGATCACGAAGGTATCACAGTTGCAACGGTTCCTGCTGGTATGGGACTAAATGAAAGTCAAGATGGTCCTGTCACTTGGGCTACAATGATGAGAAACATTGGAATTGATCATCAATTAGCTGTCCAGGGACAGATAAGACCTGCCCTAAATGAGCTAATGACTCAGCACCACGTTTCTGAATATGCTCTAGAATCGATTTTAAAAAATAGTCCGTTCATACCATACGGGCACGAATATTTTTATATTAAAGGGATTATGTTCGGCCTTGAAGGGGACTTCCTAAGTGCGTGTCATATTCTTATTCCACAGATTGAAAATTCACTTAGGTACGTGGCAAGAAGTCAAGGAGAGGAACCAACAACATTGCACGGTGATGGTTCTCAAGAAAGAAGTGGCCTGAAATATTTATTAGATCATCCAGTTATTCTTGAAGTTTTAGGTCAAGACATTGTCGGAAATCTTCAAGCGATTTTAATAGATAAGATATATGGGGACTTAAGAAACCAAATGTCTCATGGCTATATGCCGGCTGGTCACTTTTATGGTGTTGCACCGGTTTTTCTTTGGTGGTTAGTTTTACACATTTTAATGTTGCCTTTAGGTAGTCACTGGAAAAAGTACTACAAACCAGAAAATGTAGCTAACAAAGCCATTAAGCCGGATTCGTAACAGTTGGCTCGGTTCCGCTTCGCTACACATTTTAGCCAACTGTTACTCACCGCTTTTGGCGGCGTTAGGGCTTTGAGGAGACCAAATGTACTACCGATTATTTGCCATTTTGATTTTTTTGACTGGTTGTACTTCACAGGTTTGGCAGGCTCCAAGCTACGATGAACACATCACAGGCTTCTATGGTGTAGCTGACGAAGACTTGCTCATTGTCACTGGTAAGAAATATAGCTATATCTTTGAAGCAAGTGATAAATTTAAAAATATTTTAGCGTTAAGCCGGTCAATGGATTTTACGCCTGTTTACAGCACATTTAAGCTTGATAAAGAAAACAATGTCGCTGGTGAGTTTACCTTGGTAGCTGTACAACCGTCGAATGTCACTGAGCTTCGGGCACTTGGATTCGTTGATCGAAAGTACCGTCCTGGAAATATGGAGATCATATTCCCGATGACAGGAAAGCGATATGTTGTAGATGGGGATTATCCTTTTGAACAATTGGCAGGCCACCATTATGTACTGGTTGAAATGCCTGTTGGTGGTGCTGATAAAGCAGGAAAAATAATAGCAACCCCTGCTGCGATAGTTGTCGATGCAGTTGTTGCAATTCCTGTCATGTCAATTTTTGCAATCGGCGCATTAATTAATTAGCGAATTTTTGATGCACCTAACAAACGCCACCAAAACGCGCCCGTTGGGCGCTCGACTCGCAACAAGTTGCTCGCGTTTGTGGCGGGCGTTAGGTACCTTTGAAGAATGATTCGAATTTGTTTTGCTTTACTAGTTTTATTGGTATCTGCTTGTGCTCCCAAAGATAATGGCGGCATTGTCTTATCTGTTTCTGATGGTGAGTATCAGGCGTTGACTTGGAGTGATTATTACGAAGCTGGGAAAGAATCGTTCACTCTCGAGCTATTGGATTTAAAGCAAGGTTCCGTGTGGGCACCAGGAGCAGCGTGTGGATTAGAGAGTGACTCTAATGATTTAGACGGGATTCAGGTATATCTTTTCCATGAAATGAAAGAATCAAGCACACTAAAGTTAATTGTTCGACACATTAAAGATGGACAGCCTAAATCAGAGAGTCTATTAAAAAATGGAATCGAGTTAGACTCGAGAATCAGCTTTGATGTAACTTGGCACAGCGGTATCGTAGACATTACATTCGATGATACCACGGAAAAAATAGATACAGATTTTCGCAACTTGAAGCCTTTTTGTTCGGTAAGCTCTGGAACCGCAAAGTTTGTAATCGGTAACTAACAAGTTGCTTAATTCCGTTCCGGCCACAAAAAGCGTGGCCTCCACTGGACTGCCTTCGCTGCGCTGCGGCAGCCAATTAGCAAAGCGTTAGGACGAAAGGACGTGACTATGAGATTCACGCTAGATCACCTTAGCGATACAGAATTCGAGGAGTTTTGTTTCGATCTTCTGAAAAGTCTTGATTTTGTCAATCTCAGCTGGAGAAAGGGAACAGGCCTCGCTTCTAGCCCGTCTGATCAAGGAAGAGACATTCAAGGGTTGCTGCTTAGAAATGATATAGACGGAAGCCAGCACCATGAGCAGTGGTTTGTAGAGTGTAAGCACTATGTAAAGGGTGTGCCGCCCGAGAAAATTCAAGGGGCAATTTCATGGGCGAATGCAAAGCGTCCAGACGTTCTGCTGATTATTGTCTCTAATTTTCTTTCGAACCCGACCAAAAGTCACATTGAAGAACACCAGAAGGAAAATAAGCCGCCGTACCGGATAAAGGTGTGGGAACTGAAAGACCTAGACAGTCTCACTTCTGGAAAAAATGACCTTCGACGTAAGTATAGGCTGCCTTCTGAGTTAAATTTTCTATCAGTCCTAAATAATTATCATATCGCCTACGCCATGAAGCCACAGCTTAATACCATCGAGTATTTTATTGAGCTGATGGACTCACTGAATGCCGAGAAACGCGACGAAGCCTTTGCGATGACGTACTTTGATATAGTGCGGCCACGATTTCTCGAACCAATCTCCGGTGATGAAACGATGGGGGATTTGAAGCTTGATCGGGATGATTACCGGGCTTTTCGGGATAAGTGCTTGAGTATGACTTCGGACGCCTCGCCCACCTTTGTTCATATGACGGTAACCTCAGGATTGTCGTGGCTATTTAATATGGCGGACAAGTCAGCTCTTAAAGAAATGGAGGATACACAAAAATTCCTAATCGAGCGTTTAGAGGAAGAAATCGCGGAAGAGACTGATGGAGACAAAAAAGCAATGCTCGAAAATATGCTTGAATTGCCGCAGCGGTCACTTCGTGAACTTCCTGGCAGGGTCGAGCGTTTATACGACATTTACACCTATGTATGTGAGGAGCTTGTGAGAAAGTTATTGGCGGAAAAACCGAATATTTGATCTCAGCGACTCTTAGACTAGGGGATGTTGCTGTTTAAGTTAGCAGATGGAGTGCAGGCATCGGCCTCATACCTTGACCTAGGTTTCGATATCGAGGTCCTAACAAGTTGCTGCACGCGGAAAAATTACTCGCTGCGCTCTAAATTTTCCGGTGAGCAAAGCGTTAGGTAACTTATAAATACCATGAACCGTCTAACCATTTTTTTATTTGCCTTAGCACTTTCAAGTTGTAGTGCGGTATCTGACCATCGCAATGTGTTTTCAATTGTTCAGTCAGATAAAGAGGTAATCGCTAGTTTGGCTTATGAACTTCATCAAGAACATATGGCGGGCACTTTTGATGGGCTTGTTCTAGTTTCTCAGAATGACGTTGTTTTATTTAAGAGTGCTTATGGCTTTGCTGACAGGGATGGTTCTGTGAAAAATAGTGCTGCAGCTATTTTTGATATGGGGTCAATTGCAAAAACATTTACAGCAGCCGCAGTGCTACAACTTGTCCAGAATAAAAAGTTGCAACTTTCCGATACTATTGGGGCTTTTTATCCAATAGCGCCTGATGAATTGAAGTCGATTACAATTATGCAGCTCTTGGGGCACACGAGTGGCCTGGATAACTTTCACAATGAGTCTGACTTTGAGTTAATGGATAAATCTACGGCTGAGAAAAGAATCTTAGCTATGCCGCTAATTGCAAAGCCGGGTGAGAAAATCGCATATTCCAACGCGGCCTACACGTTGTTGGCGGCTATCGTCGAGAAAGTGAGTGATAAATCATTTCAGGATTATGTCCACGACAACTTATTGACTCCATTAAATTTAAGTAACACCGGTTTCTATAAAGATCAACGAGTATCTTCAAGCCACCTCGCTCGTGGCTACGGGGGAGATGACCAAGGCCGTACCACTTTTGAAAAAGGCTTAAGCTGGGCGCTCATTGGGGCCGGTGGTATGGTTACGTCAATTGATGATTTGGCTATTTGGTCTGATGCACTTAAAAACGGAGCGATGTTCCTCGTCGGGGCGTCAAACTTAGCTTTTTCTAAAGCAAATGAACGGTGGTTGCTGGGGAGTTTAGCGCAGGTCGAAATTAGTGGTGAACCCATCGTTCAGATGGGCGGAAGTACTGACTATGGTTACACCGCTCTGATTCAATTTGTTCCGAATCGAAATCTCTTGATCGTTTTGTTGTTAAATGCACATGACAGTAAATATAAAAATACCACGCACCATCGTCTAAGCAGAAATCATATACTGCCAATATTGCTTGGTGAGGGCGTAGAGTTACCTAACAATTCAATGCAGCCGACCGCTAACGTGTCGGCTGAGTGAAGCGTTATGTTTCTTGACCGCACCTGTTAACTGGTGCTATTAATAGCACTAAATTGTTGGCTAGGTAACCACTATGCAAGTGAAATTTTCCGAGGATGTCATTCCTCTATCAGACCTGAAGATCAATCCCGGAAAGGTGGTTGGTCGAGCACAGGACACGCATCGCCCAATCCTGCTTACAAGCCGTGGCCGCGGCGTAGCGGTTGTGCAGGGGCTCGAGGATTATGAGAGAAGCGCAGAGGAGTTGCGGTTTGTAAAGGCGGTGGTGCGGGGGCTTATGGATGTTCGCGAGGGCAACACCGTATCGTTGGAAGACGCTAGGAAAACATTGGGTATCAAGTAAATGGAGTTACGCATCGCACAGTCCGCTCTTGAGGACTTGCAGGCTATTCAGGAGTATTACAAAGAGCAGGATGTGCCACATATCGGTGATGATTTCGGGGCTGCTATCCTGGAGCACTGTGAAATGCTTCAAACCCACTCTGATGCTGGCCGAATTGTTCCTGAATTCAACATGGATCATATTCGCGAATTGATTCACGCGCCGTTTCGAGTTGTCTATCTCAGGCAGGCTAAAGAGGTTGTGCTCATACGAGTCTGGCGGAGTGAGAGGCAGCTCGAATTACCAGCAAACGAAACATAACCAAGCCATGCACCGGATGCCAACCCTTCGCTTCGCTGCGGCTTTGTCACCGGTGATGGTGGTGTTAGGCTACTAATCAGGAAGATAATGATGTCACTTTGGGTTTTAGTTTTGCTTTCATTTGTTCATATTGGTGTAGGAGGAGCAGTTGGTTTTGGTTTGATTTTCGCGGCTTGTGCTGAACGTGGGGCTACACTGTCGAAGTTAAGTAATGATGTTTGTGTAGCTTTATGGTTTGCATATGTTATCTCGTTGTTTTTAAGTGCTTTCTCCGTTATTTGCTTTTACCTAATAAATAGTGGGGGCTCTTACTATTGGTGGTATGCGATGCCATGGGTGTTATTGCTTATACTTATAACTTATTGGAGAGCGTCACTCGTAAAAATAGCCTAGTACATATGAGCCTACCCGGAGTCAATAGCTAAAACCGCTCTTTTGGGCGCGTGAGCAGCCAGGCCTTTGTCCATCAGCAAGATAGACTGCTTTATCTGTCTTGGCATAACAAACAAATTTTATCGCCAGTAAAAAGCGCTGGCTGCGACGCGCAAACCCTAATAAGCAAGTATCATTAAGGATTAATTTATTGATATGAAAAGCATTATATTTTTCGGTATTGGTGCTGGATTAGGATCCGCAATTTATCAGGCATTTGTTCACGGGATTAGCGAAACAGATTGGTATAGAGCTGTAATAGTTGCTTTGTTCACAATGCTGTTTTATGGCCTTTATGCTGGCTTTAAACGTTGGGCTTCAAAAGAAGATTAACTAGGCGGCAAGGGTTTGTTTTAACAGATGTAGATGAACGAATTTGCTAGAAGTTGCATCGAATTGAAGCAACTGCAACCTGGCAATTGTCGTCAATTAATGATCTTTTCCACAACAATGGCAAACACCCCATGCAACCTCCACTGATGTGCTGACTGATTTGAGCCTTTAGTAAATACTCTGGAATGGTGGCTAACAAATCAATACAGCCGACTACTAAGGTGTCGGCTGATTAATCGTTGGATATAATTTAATGATTGCCAAAACATCTGCGCAGTCCCCCCATCAATATCGTAGCAAAGTCTTCGTTGTCACGTTTGCTCTGCTGGCGTTCGCCAACGCTTTGTCCACAACTATTGGGTGGTTCTACAGCGTTGACGTTAAGGGGTGGTGGCCACTGAGCTTGGGCGTCGGCCTTTTAGTTTCGTTAGTTTATGCTGCCTTGCTTTGCCTGCTCAAGTCATTGACTTTTATGCGCGCGGTCTTGATCAGTACGGCTCTGGCGGTCGCTCATGTTGTTCATGCTGGCCTGTACTACCTTTATCCGCCGAACTGGCTCGCCGTCAACAACGCTCAGGCGGTGCTGACTTCTATCCAGGCAGTCGTGTTCAGCGACTATACCTTCTATGCGCTATATGGTTTGTTTCTTGGTCTTGCGGTCGTTTTAGCTCATGTATCACGTTCGTCGCACGGCTAACCAGTTGCAAGGGGGGGCACCAAAATGTTGCGCATTTTGGTGCCTTCTGCAGAGCAGCGAAGCTGGTTACGTCCAGCGTTAGTCGGCTGTAGAGACGTTATAGTTTCAAAATCTATTTTACTTTTCAGCTCTGCTTGCGTTAAGTTGTATCTCGGCTGTTAAATTATTCCGTTAGGTTCGCTAGTTTGTTGGTCAGGTGCAATCTCTGATGGGGCGGTAGCGTTGTTGCTTTTAGTACTTTTGCTCCGCTGGCTTTAATGTTTTTAAGTTCCAGCTATTTCTCAGTATCGCACCTCGCTGGTTTATTTATTAATTTGCACATGGGTGCTGTTGGTTGGCATCGCGTGACGGCAGTGCCGCGAGGGTAGTGTGGTTGTCGCCGCTAACAAGGCGCACCATTCCTTCCCTTCGGTCGCTGGGGAGCCAACCGCTGCGCGGTCGTCGCCCATGTGCTTTGCGTTATGTGTTTCAGGAGTAATTTTGAAGTTAATCTCATTAATTGATATCGCATTATCTTTTACTGTTTCTGCTCAGCCGGCACTTATCAATGTCCATGAGTTTGAGCTTGAGTATGAAATAGCAGGTAATGGAAAGCATATAGTTCTTTTGGAGGCTGGTGGCAGTGCAGGTATGTCTGACTGGGAGCCAGTTTTTGATCAAATAGCTGAGCACGCCACAGTTATTCGTTATTCTAGAGTTGGAAATGGCAACTCCACAGCGATTAAGAGACATTTTACATCGCGTGACTACGCAGACTACGCCAGCGAGCTTTTAGTGGCATTGGATGTTAACCAGCCGGTAATTTTAGTTGCTCATTCGTATGGCGGTAACGTTGCGAGAGATTTTGCCGCAGCTTATCCAAGACAAATACAAGCACTGTTAATGTTAGACCCGTCCTCCGAGCATGACGTTGATATAGTGCGCGCCATTGATTTAGATAAAGGTAATCGAGAAATTGCGCAGATCAAACTGGATGACATGGCCGATGGTATGTCGAACCAATATCTGGACTTCTGGAGTAAAAGGCCACTACCTGACTATCCACAGATCCAAGATATGCCCGTAACGGTGATTGCTTCTGTAAAAAAAGTGGAGAGCCCGTCCAATTTGTTTTTCACCGATCAGGGCAGGCAAATGTGGGGTGAGTTGTGGCATGGATGGGCTAGTGCTTTTCCACAGGGGAGAGCTGTGCTAACTGAGAAAAGCGGTCACTATGTTCAGTTTGATGAACCAGAATTGGTAGTAAATGAGCTTTTAGAATTGATACAAAAACTGGGTAAACATTAACAAGCAAAGTCAACCGTCGCCTAACAGCTGCGTGGTTGCTTTGGGCGTTATATGTCACAAGGATAGACATGAGAATAATCACACTGTGTTTTGCCGTGCTTCTTTCTTGTGCCGTCACTGCAAATCAGCAAGCATTTGAAATATGGTCTGAAAATATGACGCAATGCACTCTGGGGTTTGATGCTGAACCAAAAGTACATTGGGATGGTAAGTCAGCGTTGCCTATAAGTTTTAAACAAATTCAAGCCATTTTTAGCTCTTGGGCAGAGAACAACCTTACTGCGACAGAGGTCGCCCATGTTACAAGTTATGAGTTAGCGTCTGTTGCTGCCAAAGGCTTAGAAATGAATCACTGGGTGTTTAAAATAAAATATGTTGTTTTCGAAAGCGATGTACCCTCAGTGAGTTTCAACCGGAAAATCGCAGTAGACTTAACTGGGCAAATAATCGAGGCAGAGTGTGGCAGATAACAAGCGCTACCTAAACGCCGCTTCGCGGCTCGACTCGCAACAAGTTGCTCGCATTTGTTGCGGGCGTTAATCGAGGTAAAAATGGAATATCAGAAGGAAACAATCGTATATTCAGCTGTATTATCGGTTACTGCGCTTCTTTTCATATTGTTACCAGTCATAAAAGGTAATCTTGCTATTGGCGCTATAAGCATAGCGATTACTTTAGCAATTTATTTCTTGGTAGGCTTTGTTGGGTTCTGGCTTGGTCAAAAAATATCGGGTCAAAAACTTGTATTAAAGTCGGTATATTGGGCTGCGCCGTTCTGCTTTGTAGTGCCTTTTCAAATTTCAAAGTTTACTGGTTTAAACGAAGCGTTTCCTGGCGCACATTTTCTTTTAGTAGTTGCCTTTGCATCTCTAGTTGGCTTTCGTATGAATCAGGTAACCATCGATAAAGATAAGAAGTCTCAGAGCTAAAAAGCAAATTTTATCGCCGGCAAGCAGTGCTGGCTGCGATGTCAAACCGCTGCGCTGCTTTTCGCATTAAATTTGGGCGCTAGCGCTACAATCGTTCCGCATTCTAATTGCGGGTAGCGTTTTAAAATTAAGGAAGAACAATGAAAAAGATAGTATATGGATTACTGCTACTCATACTGGGAAGCCACTGCAGTAGTTGGGCTGAAGCCCGCCTGCCTGTATTACAAGAACGGGTGATTGACAGTGCTGTGCTTGACGAAAAGCGTGAGCTGATGATTTATCTGCCAGCCGGCTATCAAAATAGTCAGGACCGTTATCCGGTATTATACCTGACCGATGGCGACATTCAGGGCCCACATACGGCTGGAACGGTAGATTATTTAGCAAAATTCGAGCAGATGCCGCCGATGATTGTGGTTGGCATAGTTAACCCGCGGGAAACTCGCGTTAGAGACCTGACTATAACTGCTTCTGATAAACAAAACCCTAACCAACAGGAAAATGCAGACAGATTTTTAGCTTTTGTTGAGAGCGAAGTAATTCCTTTTGTGAAACAACAGTACCGTACCCTGGATTATCAAGTACTGTCAGGTACGTCGCATGGTGGTCAGTTTGCTATCAATGCCTTGGTAAAACGTCCAGGCTTGTTTGATAGTGTTATCGCCATCAGTCCGTCTTTATATTGGAATAACCAGCAGTTGCTTGAGTTAGCTGAGCAAGCTTTAAAAAGCGATCAGTTGGAAGGGTACTTGTATGTGTCGATAGCCAATGAAGAAGCAACCATGACAGAGCCGTATCAACGTTTTGTTGAATTGCTGGCTCGTTATCCAACTGACAGATTGGTCGTTGGGTCCCAGACTTTTAGCGACGAAACTCACAATACTACCGTTTTGCAAGGGCAGTACTTCGGTCTAAAGCATTTGTTTTCAGGTTGGTCCATTCCTGAAACGCCTCAAACCCTAGCGGATTTGCAAGCTATCTTTGAGCGACGTTCGAAGCTACTGAATATTCCCATGGTTATTCCTGAGGACAGAGCTGCTGGCTATGGTCAGTGGTTGCAATTCTTAAACCGGCAAGATGATGCGTTGGCGCTGTTGCAGTGGAGTCGAGAAACTTATCCTCAATCGTTGAACGCTCACATCTCCTTGATAAGGGCTTATTTACATTTTAGTTTGGCGGAAGATGCTAGAGCAGCACTTGAAGTTGCATTAAAGACGTTAAATGAACTCAGTCCTGAACAAAAGGCACAGCTTGAGGCTTTGTTCACTTAGTATGCTTGAGTTCAGCTGTGCTAACAAACGCCAGCACCACGCGCCTTTGGCGCTCGACTCGCAACAAGTTGCTCGCGTTTTTGGCGGGCGTTGGTGAGCTAATGAAAAACATCGTTGTATGGTTCTTGTTATTGTTTTCGTATCCAGTAACTGCTGCTTGGGGTGCATTTTATGTTGTCACACTTAAAAATATTGAAGATAAAGAGTTTACGTTTTATGTTAAGTCTATTGATCGTCAACATGTTGTGTTCTGTCTTTCAGATGAAAATATAGGGAATGATCGTGATTTAGGCTTTTTTAAATCTGCATGGCTTGTAAAATCTTTACTTGAATTGGGATCTGAAGACCTGAACTTTGAGCAACACTTGGGTAAAGTAACTAATAGTCCCCATATTGAGTCATCATCCCTGATCTCCACTGATATTAAAGAGGATAGTGATTGCAAGATAAGCATTAACGTAGATATCAGAGAGATAAACCGCTCATATATTTATGTTGGATATGATGAGCCATTAATAGACGGTGGGTTGCGATATATAATCATATTGAGTTCATTTGTGAAATGACACATAAAAATTTGCTAAATTTCGTTCCGGCCACAAAAGGTGCAGCATCCACGACACTGCCTACACTTCGCTGCGGCAGCCAACTAGCAAAGCGTTAGAGCTCATTATGAATCTTTTTGATCTGCGGAATCCATTTGTGGTTCTTATTGTTTTGGGTAGCTTGATTATCCTGATTTATTCATCTTGGGGTATTTATGCGGTTTCTGAGAGAAGCAGGGAGCTTAATCAATATGAGCAGTACCGTGATTATTGGCAATCTTTGAATCTTCGAGACTACGCTTATGTTATCGAAGAAGGATGTATGTTTGGTTCAATAACATCAGCTACAGTTAGCAGCGGCGAACACAATTTCGTAAAATATGAGAATCAACTTTTTGGTGGAAGTACGACAATCGATGATTTATTTGACCAGGCAGAGCAAGCAATCAAGGAGTCGCACAAACTGGAGCTAAGATTTAATAAAGACTTTAGATTTCCAGAGAAAATGCGTGTCGATTGGTCAAAAGATATTATAGATGATGAGTGTTTTTATGAGGTTACGGAATTCAGGCCAAATGAGCTCTAACAAACGCCTTAAGCATCGCGGCCTTCGGCAAGCATGAAATCATCAAATCTCAGTCGATGGATAAAAGCAATTATCAACACCGATGCTATGACATTTGAAGACGCGTACTGGGGCACCAGGCCTTCCGCCAGCGAAGCGGTGCCAGAGATAATTAAATTGTTGGATAAGCATAAAGACCCATATACACGCAGCAAATTGATAGAGCTCCTTGGTGAGTGTGAGGATAAATCGGTAATTCCATTTCTTGTAAATGAATTGCAGAATCCAGATGAAGGCATCAGAAACTGGGCAAAGGGCTCAATCGAAGCTCTAGAAAGAGGCGAGAAATGGCAAAAGAATCTGAAATACTTATGAACCATTCACCTAACAAGGCCATTAAAAATCGCGCGTTGCACGCGCTGGACTTGCAACAAGTTGCTCGACTGTTTAGCGGGCGTCATCAGGTCTATGTGTAAGTAGAGCTCATGGCATATACCAAGTGTTCTAGATGCGGTGAAGAGTTTCATTTGAGAATAGCCTCAGATGATTCACTCAAAGAGCTCAGGTTTAAAGAACAGCGAAATGAAGTGCTATGTTTGGGCTGCTTCAAAAGCATCAAAGAGTATGATGTTGTAAAAGTAATTTCAGAAAATTCAAGTGTCCCTGAGGCAAGAGTTGGAGACTTAGGCGCGGTTGTTTTGGTTCACGGTGATGGCGCTGCCTTCGAAGTAGAGTGTGTCCTCGATAATGGTAGTACCAAATGGATAGGCACATTCAAAAAAGGGCAAGTGAAATGGCTGCAATCACCTACCAATTAACACACATAACAAATTTGCCCAGCCGACGTTTTGGTCTTCGCTCCTTTTTGTGCGTAACCTACGGCCATTTCTGCACAAAAATCCATTACAACCAAAACGCGGCTGACAAAGGCATTAAAAGGCGGTAAAACTTGAAGCTGGGACTATTCCCTGGAGTGGATGGAACCGGAATCTTGTTTGGGCGGCTTGTGCCGAATATCCAAGATTTGGAGGTGTTGGTCTTACCATTGCCAAATGAAGGGCCGCAGGACCTATCCTGATTAGGCAAGTCTAAGGAGTTAAGGTGTCATTTGAAAAGAGAAAGGAGGCTGCGATGCAGGAGCTTAAAGAGTCCGGCATCTGGAAGTCGAATAGCATACCACCGGCATTGATCATGCTCTGGAAGCTGGGTGTCAGGGCTAGACCTCCCCATTACAACAGCTTTCTGAAGAACGCACTTTTAATGGGGCTATGGTTTGCTGCTGCGTGGGGAGCCCTAATGTGGCTTTTCCAATGGCGGTCCGTGGGTTTACCCGCATCTGGCGCCATAGCCTCCGCGTTAGTCGCAGGCATCTTCTTCGGCGTTGCTATGGCCGTGTACTACAAGTCGTCTGCTCGGAAGCATCAGCTTTCTAATTGGTTAGATTTACCCTCGAAAGAAGGGGATGCCAAACCAAGCCAAGCTGGCGGATAATTTAAAGCGCTGTTCGCGGCGTTAGGCAAAAATAAGGACATTAGATGGATTTTCTAAATCGTCACGTTTGGCTAAAAAGAGCACTGATGCTCTTAGCTATTTTAGTAGCAACACCATTTGCCGGTTACCTGCTGCTTTTTGTAGAGGTAGCAGGTTTGGAGATGGCATTCTCATGCTTGCTGCTCGCACTTAAACCTTTTTTTACCTGGGTGCGGTATCAGTGGGAAATAATCACATCAACGTTTCAGGCTATTGCGAATAACTTTCATAAGCACCTTGCCAGTCGTCCAACAGTTTATTTTTCACATGCTGCTGGTAGCGCAGCATTTTTTGCCATTACGGGTGTTATGTTTTTATCGGTTGCTGTTTGGTTGCCGTTATTCATGGTTGCTGCGCAGTATGTCTAACAATACGCGATTGTCGCTGTTATCGCGGCTGGGACGGCAGCCACCGGGACAGGCAAAAGCCTGTCTTGTATAGATATTCATTACTCGCGGCTCTCCATCTGCGGTGGTCTCGAAAACTACAATCATCTAAATTTAAAAGGAATTAGAATGAAGCCGCATCACTATCTTGCCATTGGCCTGCGTATTTTCGCAATTTTACTTTTCGTTTATGTGTTCAGGCAGTCAATGCAGCAGTTTACTCTTTTAACTTCAGGCAGCCTACATGTGGCAAATATTCTGATAATGCCCCTATTAGTGACGCTGTTATCGCTTATCGCAGCAATAGCGTGTTGGCTGTTTCCAATTACAATCGCAAAAAATGTTATTAAACCAGAGTTAGATAAAGAAATTCAGCCTCTAAATTATACCTCGTTTCTGACAGTAGTTATTTTAGCTATTGGCCTGTTTTTAACTTTTAAAGCTATCTCAGATATCGTGTACTGGTTAACTTATTTAAATATTGTTCCAAGTGGCGCGCATGATTCTGAAGCAAAAGCTCTGATGTTGGCGACAGTTGTTGAAACTGTTGTAGCATTTGCATTAATTGGCAGGGCGAGAACTATCGCACATTATTTATTAAGGATTACGAAATGATGCTTTACAGCAGCCACCGCTAAAGCGTCGGCTGATTGTAGCGTTAGTAAACACACTGGAATGTTTGGTTACAAATTCTGGTTTTCTTTTAAGCATGCTGTGCGTTAAGTTGGCACAACAGAGCTCAAGCATTCACCTGAAACAGGGAAGGTACTTTTGAAAGCAACAATGGGTAGGTTTAAACTTTTCTCTGCAATTGCTACTGTATTCACGCTATTCGCCGTTTTACCAGCATTAGCTGCAGAGCCATTGCTGCATTGGCAGCAGAAACTCGAGCAATCCACGTTTTCCGGAACGGTATTGGTGGCAAACTCAGATGCCATTATTTTTCAACAAAGCTTTGGCTTCGCGGACAGAGAAAATCAGCGCGCTTTTGATGAGCACACCGTGTTTGATATTGGCTCAGTGACCAAGCAATTTACCGCAACGGCCATTATGTTGTTGGTAGAGCAAGGGAAGTTATCCCTCTCCGATACCATAGATAACTTCTTTCCCAATGTGCCTGCTGATAAAAAAAATATTACGATCCATCATTTACTTACCAATTCATCTGGATTGCCGAGTGAACTTCCTCGGGGCAGATACCATGATGTTATAGATGTTGATGTTCATATTTCTCAACTACTTAAACAGAAATTAGTCGCCCCTCCAGGCGAAGCCTATCATTATGCCAATAGTGGCTTTCGCTTGTTGGCACAGCTGATTGAGATTGTCTCAGGCCTAAACTGGGAGGCTTATATTCGGCAACATATCCTGTTGCCGGCTGGCTTAACAGAAACTGGGTATCGTCTGCTGGATGTACCGCAAGAGCGACTTGCCATAAATTACGGCGCAGACCAAAACTGGCTGCAATGGCTGTTCAGGATAGAGGCGGCAAGTCGAAGTGTGGGCGATCCGTTGCAACATCTACGTGACGAACCCGGAAGACGACGGTTTGAAGGCAGCGGTGGCTTGCTATCCACTGCACAAGATATGCACGCGTGGTACCAGGCTCTTCGATCAAGACAGATTTTAAGTGAGGATTCGTGGGCGCAAATGCTTCATCCACATATTGCTGAAACCCCTAGCAAGATAGATTACTACGGTTACGGCTGGGTTATTTCAAACCCACCTGAAGAGTTTACAACTATTTGGCATGATGGCTCAAATGGCTACTCCTTTACAACTTTCCACTATTATCCTGACATTGAGTTGTTCATACTGACGGCATCAAATGATCGTGATAATTATCCTCACACTTTGATGAGGGAAATGAAGATATCGATGCAGCAAATGGTGGCTAACAAATCAATACAGCCGACCACTAACGTGTCGGCTGATTGAAGCGTTAGCCCTTAATAGGAATATCATGTGAAATATTTTCAAAAAGGTAAGAAGACAGAAATGGTGCCTTCACTATGCCATGGCCAGAGTGTGAGGAAAACGTAAAAAAGTTTTTTAAGCTAGCGTCCCAAGAGCTATGGTGCGACTACGGGGATAGTCCAAAAGAAGCACAAAAGATGATCGAAGATAAAAAATTAATCGCATCTTCTGGTCTTGATGAAATCAGGACTATGCTGACCTTCTGTGTTCGTGGTGAACGGTTTTGTGGTGGCCACATGGGCGCTATGATTCGTGAGGGTAAGATAGTATTAATTCTCAAGCGGTTAAATGAATTATTAAAATAGGGAAATATTTTATGTCACTAATTGAAATGAACATACCTTCACCAAAAAATCTGCGCGGAGGCTGGGCTGCTTTAGCAGCCGTTTATGCAGCAAGAGGCTGGGGCAGTGATGTTTACGCAACAGAAAATCAATGGTGCTACCATGATGGTGGTGGCAATTGGATTTGTTTGCGTTTTAAAAATCAGGAGCAGTGCATTCTGATTGGACATGATCACGAGTACACAGAAACCTATTATGGTAAGGCGGCAGAGTATTTTGGTGAGCAAGAGACCAATATTTTAGAGGGTGCGCCTGACTGGTGGTCTTTTGATTTAAGTTTACCACTATTCGGAGAATGGATTGGATTTGTTTATGGGTGGGATGGAGAAAAATGGCAAAGAGTGAATTACAGCGTCAATGATGGTTATGAAGATATTGACCTGCTTGAAGTCTGCTCTATAAACGCGACTGAACTTTTAAGCGAGTATGCTTCAGATGCTCCTGGTTTAGGTGGTCAACCACCTTCAGCACAAGCGCTTGCTGCACTGGTGGCTGCTGATGGCGAAATAACCCCCGCGCTTCTTGAGGCTGTTGTTCCTGGCTGGGATATTGAAGCTGGCGTGGCTGCTGCAAGAAAATTCATCTAGCCGCCTGAGTGATTTACTTATGAGATCTCCAACTATTTTCGTAATTTTATTTTTTTTCACATTTGCTGTAAAAGCTGAATGTGATTCGCTGTTGATCAATGGATTAAACAATGATCTAAAACTATCTTATGAAAAGTTTGATCAAACCCCAGGTAATGGCTGGCGGGTGTTAACTGCTAATAAATGCTTTAGAGAAGCCGCAATTCTGATAGACAAATATATTCTTGAAAACAATGCAAACCAAATATCACTTAAATGGCATTTGTTGCAAATGTATGCTTTTTCAAATCAAAATGATAAGGCACTTGAACTTGTCTCAGACGTTCTGCTGACCGAAGACCAACAAAGTAATTCCCCGTTTCTCTGGAATGATTATGTGCTGGCGACCGCAGGTTTTTTAGAAAACGATCTGCTCAAATTAAAGCTTTATAGAGATAACCTTGCCAAATATGGTAAAGGTTTTAAACCTAATGAAATGAACTTGGCAACTCTGGACAGGTTAATTGAAAACTTTGGTCAAAGATACCAAATTGCGTACATCGGCGGCTAGGTGCTAACAGAGTCACCACCAAAATGCCGCTTCGCGGCCCAACCCTCCAACTCGGAGGCACTTTGTGGGGAGTCACTATGTTTATGTTTTTTAAGGAGTAGATGGTTTGGTTGAGTATTTTGGATTTTTAGCTCCCGTTTTGGTTGCTTTAGGATTATATCTCTACTTGCTCCTTGAAGAGTATCGGAAGAAAATTCGATTCCTAGAGGTCAAAATAGATGCTCTTATCAAGCACACTGGTATTGAGTTTGACGATACTACTCTCGTCCCAGTTGAAGTGAGTAAGGCTATAAAAGCAGGTCATAGGCTAAAAGCAATCAGGCTTTATCGTAAAATCACTGGTGCAAGTTTAAAAGAAGCCTCTGAGATAGTTGATGCTTTGGTTAAAAACACATAATAAGGCGTTGTCACCGCTTGCGCGGCTGGGGCGCCTTACGCTGCGCTGCAGCCGTGCCAAAGCTTTGCGTTACGTAGCTTATAAAGGATTTTGGTTGTGAAAAATGAAAAAATTGGTAGGTATGCTGCCATTGTCGCTGTTTTGTTATTGTTAATATTACCAATTGGCCTTGCTAGTACCGCATTCTCAATGTATTCGGACTTTCAAGCAATATCGCTTTTTGAGACAAAAGAAACACAGGTGACTTCAGATGAACGCTCAATAGGCAGTATGCTTACAATCTTGGGAATAGGCTTAATTGTTCCTGGAATCGCTTTATTAATTATAGCCATTGCCGGGCTGCAGTATCGAACCAGATGGATTTTTTGGTTCTCTATAATGGTTTCAGGTTTTGCTATATTTATCTTTCCAATAGGAACATTTCTTAGTGCTGCATTACTTACCACTCTTTTCTTAACGAGGAACAAATCTAGCTCAGCTGAAACAGTAAGTCATTGAGTATTCTGCGTGCGGTCGTGGTCAGTCTTGCCTCATGCTCAATAAGTGCTAGTTGCTGGCATCTCAATGATCGTTTGCCTAAGCCAATTATGGCCGGCATCGCTCTCCCGTCGGCAGTGCCATACCATGTTGAACGCAAAAGGATCAATTGGAAAGGGCGGTGCGAAGAGTTGCAGCGGTGAGTCCTGTTGAAATAGATCGAAGCTGCGTCGAGCGGCTGTCAAGATCAAATCTGTGTTGGCCACCACACGACTGGCTACGCCCCAATGAGGCAGGGTTATTGCAACCCGACGGTTGACACCTGCTTGCAGCAGTGCGTTTTCTATCTCATTGCTTTCGCTGCCTTGCATGCTGACGAGTACGTGGGGACGCGAGAGCCACTCTGTTTTCTCAAGGCGGCCCGTTTGGGGCAGGGTGTTTTTATCTGCAGCGCTGACGAAGTGCTCGATGAAGAGCGTATGGGTGCGTAGATCATCCGAAAGAGGTGACTGAAATACGCCAAACGCCATATCGATCTCCCCATCAGAAACTCCTGCCAACATCGCGGCACGGCTGCCTTGAGAAACTTGCAGCTCGATCCCAGGAGCCTCTGAACGCAATCGCCGAACCAAACCAGGAAGCACCACACGGGCTCCATAGTCTGACATCGCAAGCCGAAATACCCGTTTTGCCTGGGAGGCGTCGAAAGCAGGCAGGTCAATGAGTGCGCCGAGCTGATGCAGTGCTTCTGTTAAGAGCGGTAGCAATTCGCTGGCGCGGGAAGTGAGCTCCAGCTTGCCTGTTCGTCGCACCAGCAGAGGGTCGTCAAAGATGGCTCGCAAACTGGCGAGTGAATGGCTGACGGCTGGTTGGCTTTTATGTAAGCGCTGTGCCGCCCGTGACACATGCTTTTCTACCAATAGCGCATGCAGGGTAACCAGTAAGTTGAGATCGATACGCCTTAAATTATTCATAGTTCGAATATAAAAAAATAAAAAATAGAATTTCAATTCTTGATATGGATTATACAAGATACAAGGCTCTTTCCTATGCATCAGGAGTTTTTTCATGAATTCATCTTTCTCACTAGTAGCGCTTGCGGCTTTGGCAGTGATTGCAGGTGCTTTGGTACCTCTTCAAGCCGGCAGCAACG
Organism: Alkalimonas sp. NCh-2; assembly: GCF_039631345.1. Classification (NCBI taxonomy): domain Bacteria; kingdom Pseudomonadati; phylum Pseudomonadota; class Gammaproteobacteria; genus Alkalimonas; species Alkalimonas sp. NCh-2. Next base: position 172,478 of record NZ_JBDIUV010000003.1, on the reverse strand, counting down.
CAGAATTGGGCCGGGCATTGGGCCACCCCATTTGGGCGACACTGATCTCACTGCTTATCAGTATGCTCGTCGTGATACCCATCTTGTTTGCTATACAGACACCTTTTCCTGCCCTAGGGGCCATCAAGCACCTACCGGTTTGGGCATGGCTGGGAGGTGTGGCCGGAGCCATCTACATTTCGTCTGCGTTGATACTGGTACCTCGTGTCGGGGCGACCAGCTTCATTGTGTGTGTTATCGCAGGGCAATTGATCAGCTCACTGTTAGTGGACTATCACGGCTGGCTGAATTTACCCGTCAGAGAGATAAGCATTGGGCGTGTGTTAGGGGTTATACTGGTGCTGGCGGGGGTGGTCACGGTGCAGTGGTTCTCACCAACTGTTGTGGTGTCACAACAGAGCGCTGCACAGGTAGCGACGTGAGGAAGCTTTGAAGTGGGGGAGCCCAGATTCCTGGTAAAGGGCGGCAGCACGATACGAATGGACTGGAAGCCAAACGAGCGTGGCTTTATTAAGGTGTATTTTCACTGTCTGTCAGACTAGCTTGATCTAGACTTTCAAGGAAATATACCCGGATGAATTCCTGTTCGAGGGTAAAAGAGCCATCGTAATTCCACTAGATGCTTTTTGAAATCAGGCCGCTGCGGCATTGCTTGCAGATGGCATTGAAGTACCACCGGCTAAAGCATCTCCCGTTACTTGGCGCTTAAAGTGGAAAAACATGTAACAAAGCCATTAAACTCGCTCGCTGCGGTACGCGCTTTTGCCCACTTTGCGAGCATGCTCTGTACACGATAAGCAAGGAGCTGTGGGGCTACATGCTTCCAAGTAGCGCGTTTATTGCGCTAGCTGGCTGCAAACCTCTATCACGTTGCTGGTCCTCGTGTTAAATTTGGACTTGATGTGAGCAACCTGGTAGAGGGCTACAGCATTGCGAAAAGAGCTTAGGGAAAAGATGGTCGAAGTTTGTGATCTGAAAATTGAGCAAAAGGGCGCGACGGTAGGCCTGTCGTTTTATGCATTTTTTAAGAACAAAAACGATCAACCGGAGCTTCTGATGGAAGCGGCCCGGTGGTGGATAGAAACACACAAGCTGGATCACTTTGAAAAAGCGGTAAAGATCAAAGAAATGGTTCTGGCCGGTGTATAGCTTAGTCAAGCTAGCGTCTCTGAAGGTAATGGTTTTATTTTGGCCGCAGGGACCTTTAACTGCGGTGGTAGGTCAGGACGTTGGTGAAGGTTGATGAGATACAGTTGTGACATTGAGTTTCTAGAGCGGCGGTTGAAGTTGCTCAAATGGCTTAACTATGGTTTTCTTATCCCTTGTCTAATAGCTTTATATTACAAACCTTCAATTTTCGTTGTAAATAACTCTCTTACAACAGGTCTAATGATCTGTGCAGTTATTCTGGCTGTCTTGAGGCTAATCTATCAGTATTACGGTAATGCTTTATATAAGCATTGTAGTGATATGCTCATTGTAACTAAAACTGGACTTGAATTCTGTAACCACGACTCAGGTTATAAATTTCAGCGAAACTACGAAGATATTGTGTCAGTGAAGTACACTAGGCTCTTTGGTGCACCAAAAGTGAAAATCCGATTTATAAATAATGAGTTGTACAACTTTATTTGGTTCAAGGACGCTCACGGTCTTTACACTGAGCTAAAAAATAATGTGCTGCGTGGCGTGACGGAGTTCAAAAAATAGGGCCTGAAAATCTATGAAAAAACATCCAATGGCAGCAGTGCTTGTTTTTCTTGTTGCATGGCTGCCTCCCGTTGCACTCAGTGAAATTAATGATCCTGTGGTTGCTGCTTTAGATAAGATTGCCGAATCACTGGATGCCCGGGTGGGCTTTTCTGCTTACGATTTGGAGACGGGGCAGCGCTGGGCATATCAGGCTGATCAGAGATTTCCACTGCTGAGCACCTTTAAAACTCTGGCATGTGCCGAGTTATTGCACCGAGCCGACAAAGGGGAGCTGCAACTAAGCAGGGAAGTTTTCTTTTCGAGCGCAGATTTAGTCACCTACTCTCCGGTAACTGCAGAGTTTGCCGACCGTCAGGCCATGACGCTTTTTGAGTTGTGTGAAGCAACACTGACCACAAGCGACAACACGGCTGCAAATTTGATTCTGCAGGTTCTGGGTGGGCCTGAATCGGTGACGAGGTTCGTTAAACTGCTGGGAGATGATACAACACGTCTTGACCGGTGGGAAACAGAGCTTAATGAGGCGCGGCCAGGTGACGTCAGGGATACAACAACACCAAATGCGATGGTGAGTACTATGCAGGGATTGCTGTTAGGCGACCTGTTATCTGTAGAGTCTAAGGCGCAGCTTCGCAATTGGCTGGAGAGAAATCGGGTGGCTGATGGGCTTTTCCGGGCGGCTGTGCCCAAAGGCTGGGTTGTCGCAGATAGAACCGGCTCCGGCGAGTTCGGTTCAAGGTCAATCACTGCTATAATATGGCCACCAGAGCGCCAGCCTATCGTTGTTGCACTTTATATCACAGAGACAGGATCTTCCCTTTCAGAGCGAAATCAAGCGATTGCAGATGTCGGTGCAGCACTGGTCATGGCCATTCATCAGGGAAATTAAGCCATTGCAGGTAATGAAATACTGATCTCTAGTGGCACAGGCAAGGCAACACCAGCACCACGCTGGGGCGGCTCTTTGCGACATGGGATACCGAGCGGAGTAGGTTATGAATATTGGGAAACTAACGTTTTTCTGTGGGAAAATGGGCGCAGGAAAAACCACCAAGTCCCGAGAAGTGTCTTGTCACCAAAACGCGGTATTGCTTGTAGAAGATGAGTGGCTCGCATCAGCTTATCCAGATAGTATCAAGACCTTAGACGATTATATTGAATACTCTGGCCGGCTTAAGCCTCAAATGAAAGTATTGGTACAATCAATCCTGACATCTGGAGCAAATGTGGTTATGGACTTTCCAGCCAATACCTTGGCACAACGGGCATGGTTTAAAAGCATATTTTCTGAAATTCAGGCGCCACATGAGCTGATTTACATCGATCAGCCGAATGAGGTTTGTTTGAGGCAAATAGCAAAAAGGCTGGTAGAACAACCGCAAAGAGCAGCAACGGATACGGCAGCGATGTTTGAGCTGGTGACAAAGTACTTTGTTGCACCCACAGCGGATGAAGGCTTCACTACCACTACCATAACACCGGCAGAGCGGTAATTGCAGAGTTTAGCCAACATGACCTGTACCCCAAGCTGCAAATACTCTGGAAAAGACAGCAAAGCGAGAAATTAAACATGCATAGCACCACCAATAATTTCTGTTTGAAAGGCCGCATTTGGGCAATTGCTGGTGGCGTAGGTCTTATAGGTTCTGCACTGCTCTGGCTGAATTGGCCCTGGTGGTCTCAATCGCACTATTTAACCGTCACTGAAGCCCAATTGCGCGCAGCGGTTGCTGATGGCAGTTTTGCCATTCAATCGGCAGGCATTGTTTATACCTTTGGCGATTCTGAATACAACCTGGATACGTCACAGGTAACCGATATGTCTTCCCTGTTTTATGCGCCTCAGGCCAGGGAGTTTAATGAGGATATCGGTTATTGGGATCTATCAAATGTCACGGATACCAGTTGGATGTTTCGTTCAGCTACGGCATTTAATCAACCCATAGGCCGCTGGGATCTTTCTAATGTCAGGGATATGAGAGGCATGTTCTTTGATGCTCGCTCCTTCAATCAACCCATTGGTCGTTGGAATCTTGCTAAGGTCACTGATATGAGTGAGATGTTCACTTTTGCTGAGCGCTTTAACCAACCACTAGCACGATGGCGGGTTTCCGAGGTGACCACCATGAATGGTATGTTTGCCAGGGCTGCCGCTTTTAATCAGCCTATAGGCCGCTGGGATGTCTCCAATGTCACCGATATGATTAATATGTTTGGTAATGCGACTTCTTTTAATCAGCCTATAGGTGGCTGGGATGTTTCTGGTGTACGCAAGATGGTGTATATGTTTGAAGGCGCCCGTTCATTCAATCAACCACTTGGCGACTGGAATGTTGCTAATGTTTATAACATGGCTCAGATGTTTGCAAGAGCGGCCTCCTTCAATCAGCCCATAGGCCAGTGGCAGGTTTCTCAGGTGAGGAATATGGATAGTATGTTCGATGGTGCTGACGCCTTTTATCAAGATTTAAGCCGTTGGAACTTGCCGGAAATATTTCGCCAGCCGAGTCACTTTGTACGGCAGGATTACCCAATGGAGTGGCGGCCGAGCTGGGGGAATGAACTTTCTCCAACCACATATTAATTTGGACGTCTAGATGTTGATATGTCTACCCTCGCCGATTATGATGACGCTTGCAAATGAAACTAATGGCCAGTACAGGTTGAAGACACTTCATTATGATTGAGTTAAAACATTTAAAAGCTATCGAAGCATTGCGGGAAACGGGCTCGGTGAGCGAGGCGGCCAGTTTGCTTTGCCTGACGCAGTCGGCGTTATCGCATCAGTTGAAAGAGCTGGAGCATCGGTTGGAGCAAGCTTTATTTGAACGCAAAACAGATCCTTTGCAGTTTTTGCCGGCCGGTACTTTGCTGTTGCAACTAGCTGAGCAGGTACTACCTGCTGTACGTGCTGCGGAGCAAACCCTGAAGCAGGGCAAGAGCAACCTAAAGGCGGCGATCCGGTTTTGTGTGGAATGCCACGCCTGTTATCACTGGCTTTTACCCTCGATCAAAGCATTTTTGCAGCAAGAAACCGATGTAGAGCTGGATTTATCGGCCAGCATTCAGCATCAGGCCATTGAAGCTTTACTGCAAGAGGAACTGGATCTGGTGGTCACCAGTGATCAGCGCCTGTTGCAGCATGTGCATTATCATTATCTGTATCCGATGGAGCTGCGCTTGCTGGTGAGTCCTGAACATCCGCTGGCCAGCCAGAGCTGGCTGAAACCCGAACAACTGTTGCAGGAAACCCTGCTGAGCTACCCGGTGCCACCACAGCGTCAGGATGTGTTCCGGTTTTTCCTGCAGGGGCACAATTTTCAGGGCAGGGTAAAGCCCATTGCCCAAGGCAGTCAGATGATTCAGCAGGTGGCTGCCAACCAGGGGGTGGCCGTATTACCAGGCTGGATGGCAGAGCCTTATGTGCAACAGGGCTTGATTGCATCACTGGCGCTGGGGGAAGAAGGGCTATGGCGACCTATGTATCTGGCCTGGCGGCAACAGGATAGGCTGGAGCCTGCTTATCAGCGCCTGGCCGAGCTGTTGCAGCAGCAGTTGCCGCAACAGGCTACACCAGGCTGAATTATGCCAGGCGCTCGGCCCATAAATCGTAAGCATCGGTGCGGGTGACCAGCACCTGCACCAACATGCCAGGAGCTAGCCCGCTGCTGTCATCCAGATAGACAACACCATCAATTTCTGGGGCATCAGCGGCGCTGCGGCCTATAGCGCCATCAGCTGTCACTTCATCGATAAGAATAGTCAGTTGCTGGCCCACTTTACGCTCTAACCGTGCGGCACTGATGGCTTGCTGCGTTTGCATGAAGCGGTGATAACGCTCTTCTTTTACTTCTTCCGGTACCGGCTCTGCCAGCTCATTGGCTTTGGCGCCTTCCACCGGGCTGTATTTAAAGCAACCAACCCGATCCAGTTGTGCTTCTTGCAACCAGTCCAGCAACAACTGGAAGTCTTCTTCTGTCTCGCCAGGGAAACCCACGATGAAAGTGGAGCGAATGGTTAACTCCGGGCAGATAGCCCGCCATTTTTTAATGCGCTCCAGCGTACGCTCAGCCTGGCCTGGCCGTTTCATTAGCTTTAAAATACGTGGGCTGGCATGCTGAAATGGAATATCCAGATAAGGCAGTAGCTTACCTTCTGCCATTAGTGGGATCACCTGGTCCACATGTGGGTAAGGGTAGACATAGTGTAGCCGTACCCAGATGCCCATCCCGGTCAGCGCCTGGCATAGTGCCAGCATGTCCGTTTTTACTGGTTGTCCATTCCAGAACCCGGTGCGGTGTTTAACATCAACCCCATAAGCACTGGTATCCTGAGATATTACCAGCAATTCTTTCACGCCGGCATTTTTCAGCCGTTGTGCTTCATCCAGTACTTCGCCAATGGGACGACTGACCAGATCTCCGCGCATCGATGGGATAATGCAAAAGGTGCAACGGTGGTTGCAGCCTTCGGAGATTTTCAAATAGGCGTAATGGCGTGGGGTCAGCTTAACTCCCTGATCAGGCACCAGCATGGTAAAAGGATCATACTTCGGCTTGGGGATAATGCTGTGAACCTGCTGCAGTACGTTCTCATAAGCGTGGGGTCCGGTAATACCCAACACATTAGGATGTACCTGGCGGATTTCATCTTCGCGAGCACCCAGGCAGCCCGTCACGATCACCTTGCCATTTTCTGCCAAGGCTTCCCCTATGGTGTCCAGAGACTCCTGCACGGCGCTGTCGATAAAGCCGCAGGTATTGACGATCACCAGTTCCGCATCGTCGTAGGTCGGAACGATCTGATACCCATCGCTTTTTAGTTGCGTCAGAATACGCTCTGAATCCACCAGATTCTTTGGGCATCCTAAACTAACAAATCCGACTTTAGGCTGTGACATACTGGAACACCGTGCTGATAAAAGGGCGCGTATTTTACTTGAATGTCCAGCTAAACACCAGCTATGTTACGGATGTGGTTCAGTCAGTATTGTCTGGCAATTCCAGACCATTTTGCATGGCGGTCATTTTGTCGGACGCTATACTCATTGAATAAATTAAGATTTAGCTGCCTCAGCAAACTGAAAGGATCCTGGTGTATGGATAAAGCGGACTTAAGCAACCTTGATGCGTTGAAGGTATTGATAGTGGATGACCAATACCTGGTGCATAACTTGCTAAAAGAAGCCTTCGATGAATTGGGGATCCGGCAGATTAAATACGCTGAAAATGCCTACTATGCCTTACGCCTTTGTGAGCAGCATCGCTTTCATATTGTGATTTGTGCTTTTAATGTCAAAAGCGATAAAGACGGTTTTCACCTGCTCGAAGAAATGAAATTTAAAGGCTATGTGTCGAAGCGTACGGTGCTTATTTTTCTAAGTGCAGAAACGGATGAAAGCCTGGTCAATAGCATTGTGGAGTTGCAGCCAGATGATTTCTGGGTAAAACCGCTGGACAGAGGCCGGGTAAAACTTCGCTTGCCTCAGGTATTGAACATTAAGCGTACTCTGTTTGATGTGTACGAAGCCATTGATGTAAAAAATTACAGCAAAGCCATTTATCTGGTTGAGAGACATTTGCTGAATCCAAAGTTAGTCCGTTTTCATTTGCAGCTGCAAAGAATGAAAGGGGAGGCATTGCTGAAGTTGCAGGAGTACGAAGAAGCAGAGCGCTTTTATGTGGCCTTGATGCAAAAGCATCAGATGTCCTGGGTTCACCTGGGGTACGTCAATGCTCTGTTAAAACAAGATAAAATGGCTCAGATAGAGGCATTGTTAAGCGAGATGACGGATAGGGTGGACACCCGTTTTGCCACTTATGATTTATTGGCACAGTATTATATTGAGCGGCAGGACTTTGATCGCGCCTACGATGAAATAAAGAAAGCGGTGGCGATAGCGCCGCGAAATATTGAACGCAACAAGAAAGTATGGGATTTGGCCCGGTTGACACACGATTTTGAAGGGCAGTACCTGGCGACTCAGGCGATGGCAAAGCATGCAAAAAACTCGCTGCATGATTCACCGGTACTGGCTTTAAATGTGATCCGCGCCGGTTTGGATTTAGCACAAACGCTGAATAACGAGCGCTCAAAAAAAATATTGCAACAAACCGACCGCCAGATCCAGGCATTGGAAAAAGACTACAAAGATGCAGCTTTATTCAAAGAGCAGCTTACTATTGCCAAAGCTCGTTTGCTGCTGGCCAATGACGAGCGAAAAAAAGCGGAACATCTGATTGATTTGCATGTGTCCGTACGGCCTATTGTTTCACTGGATGATAACCTGGATAAAGCCAAAGTGTTCCATGAACTAGGACGACGTGAAGAAGCCGCACTGATTATGGATGCGGTGAAAAAACAAATTTCATCCGATAACCTGTCTGGGCTGGTAGTAAAAAAATACGTGGAACAGGAGTGCGACGAACAGGAACGGGTGCATTTTACGCCAAAACAACTGCAGAATATGGCGGTTGAATTTTTTAAGAAAAAGAAGTTTAGCGCCGCGCTTTCAGCCCTGGAGCAAGCGATGGAGTTAACACCAAACAATCATAAGATCCCCATCAGTGTGCTGAAGGTGCTGGTTGTGATGTGCGATGACAGCGGCTTATCGGCAAGCCAGAAAGAGTTGGCACTGCACATGGTCAGAGTGCTGGAAAAACATCCTCTGACGGATGAAGAATTGCAAACCGTTGCCGGCTACAAAGACCGCCTGAGTGCTGTATTGGCTGAGGCCATTTTGTCTATCCATTAAAAGCGCACCGCTTTGGCCCTGCAGTGCAGGGCGCTCTGACAGTACTGCAGGGTTTATTTAACTCATCGGATTAGTGCTTGACAGTTTTTTGATTCAAACGTACATTTCAAACAAGCGTTTGAAATGGAGTCCGCATGAGCCGAGAACAGACTCAACAGAAAATCCTGGATGCAGCCGAAAGCCTGTTTGCTGAGAGTGGCTTTAACGATACCTCACTGCGTCAGATCACCAGCAATGCTGAAGTGAACTTAGCCGCAGTAAACTACCACTTTGGCTCTAAAAAAGCTTTGATTCAGGCGGTGTTGCAACGCTATCTGCAAGTTGTGATGCCAAGGTTGGAACTGCAGTTTGAACTGCTGCTGGCACGGCAAAAAGCAACCCGGTTACCAGAAGTGCTTGCTGTCTTTGTGCAACCTTTGCTGGATCTGGAGCAGGTGAAACCAAAAGGGACCACCTTGTTTTTGCAATTGCTGGGGCGGGGCTATACTGATGTACAAGGACATTTGCGAAAGTTTATCAGTCATCATTATGGTTCTGTGCTGAATAAGTTTGTTTTGCTGGTGCAACAATCTTGCCCGGCATTAGATGCAGCGGAGATTTTTTGGCGTTTGCACTTTTCACTGGGAACAGTGGTATTTACCATGGCTTCCAGTGAAGCATTATTTGACATTGCCGCTGCGGATTACCAGCAAGAATCTGATATTGAAAGTGTGATTCGGCGGTTATTACCTTATCTGGCTGCAGGTATCGCCGCACCTGTGAACCACCCATTTGATTCTATGGCGCAAGCCACACTCTAAGGACACAACCATGACTTTGTTACTTATCCTTGTAATTACACTAGCGGTATTGATTGGGGTTACCCCCATTCGCCGTGCCTTAATTTCAGCCCCGGTGTTTAAGGTATTTAAAAAAATCCTGCCGCCTTTGTCGGAAACTGAACAGCAAGCGATGGAAGCCGGGGATGTGTGGTGGGATGGTGAATTATTCAAAGGCAAACCAGATTGGCAGCAATTGCACCAATACCCGAAGCCTAAACTGAATGAGGATGAGCAGGCTTTTATGGATGAGCAGGTGGAAACCCTGCTTGCCATGCTGGATGACTACGACATTGTGCAGAATAAACGTGATCTGCCGGAGCAGGTATGGGATTACCTGAAGCAGGAAGGCTTCTTTGCCATGATCATTCCAAAGAGCTACGGTGGCCGTGGTTTTTCTGCGATTGCTAATTCGACCATTGTTTCACGCATTGCCAGCCGCAGCCTGACTGCTGCGGTAACGGTGATGGTGCCTAACTCCTTAGGCCCGGGCGAATTGCTGATGCACTACGGTACGGATCAGCAAAAAGATTACTGGCTGCCCCGTCTGGCCGATGGCCGTGATGTACCTTGCTTTGCGTTGACTGGTCCTGAAGCCGGTTCGGATGCCGGCGGTATTCCGGATACGGGTGTGATTTGCCGAGGTGAGTTTGAAGGCAAAGAGGTGATAGGGATCCGTTTGAACTGGGATAAACGTTACATTACTTTATCACCGGTTGCGACGGTGCTGGGTCTGGCCTTTAAGATGTTTGATCCGGATGCTTTACTGGGCGATAAGAAAGAGATTGGCATTACCTGTGCGTTGATCCCGACGTCGCACCCGGGTGTTGAGATTGGTGACCGCCATTTCCCAATGGGGATGGCCTTTATGAATGGCACCACCTACGGTAAGGATGTATTCATTCCTTTAGATTGGATCATTGGTGGGCCAGATTATGCCGGTCGTGGCTGGCGTATGCTGGTCGAGTGTTTATCAGCAGGCCGAGGTATTTCCTTGCCGGCACTGGCTACCGCCACAGGCCATCTGGCCAGTCGGATGACCGGGGCATACAGCTATGTGCGTCAGCAATTTGGCCTGTCCATTGGTAAGTTTGAAGGAGTCCAGGAAGCCTTTGCCCGTATTGGCGGCCTTACTTATGGTCTGGAAGCTATGCGGGTGATGACAGCAGGAGCCATTGACTTAAAACTGAGCCCTGGTGTGGTAACGGCTATTGCCAAATATCATATGACCGAAATGTCGCGCACCGTGTTAAATGATGCCTTTGATATTCATGCCGGTCGCGCTATTCAATTGGGGCCCAAAAACTATCTGGCACACGGCTACATGGGAGTGCCGATATCCATTACCGTAGAAGGTGCCAATATATTAACCCGTAACCTGATGATTTTTGGTCAGGGTGCGACCCGTTGCCATCCCTATGTGTTGGCGGAGCTGCAAGCGGCAGCGAATCCTGATACGGATGAGGGTTTAAAGCAATTTGATGGCTTGTTGCTGCGTCATGTTGGCTTTGCGCTTGGCAATACCTTTAGTTGTTTGTGGCAAGGACTGACGGCTGCTGCCTTTAATAAAAGCCCGATGGCTGGCGAAACAGCACGGTATTACAAACAACTTAGCCGTATGAGCCGCGCCCTGGCACTGACCGCGGATATCTCCATGCTGATGCTGGGTGGTGATTTAAAACGCAAAGAAATGCTGTCGGCCCGGTTAGGTGATGTGCTCAGCCATCTGTATATGGCATCTGCCGTATTAAAATTCTATGAAGACAATGGTCGTCAACAAGCGGATCTGCCTTTCGTGCATTACAATTTGCAGCGTTCGCTGGCAGAGATTGGCCGTGCTTTTGATGGTTTCTTTGCCAACTTCCCAGCCAGAGCCGTGGCGGTGGTATTGAAGCGATTGATTTTCCCATTTGGTATTGGTTACAAAATGCCAGCCGACGATATCTGCATGGACATTTGCGACGCATTATCCAAGCCAGGTGTGATCCGAGATCGCTTAACGCACCTTTGTTACCTTGGCAAGGGCGAGCAGGATCCAACCGGTTTAATGGAGCAGGCTTTTGTCGAGATGCATCAGGCGCAACCGCAATTAAAAGCTATTCTACTGGCACAACGCGATGGCAAAATCAGCCGCAAAGTACCGATGGAGCAAGCCATTACAGAGGCAGAGGCCGCTGGTATTGTCACCGCTGAACAAGCGGAGCAGTTGCATCATATGAACAAATTGCGTTTTGAAGCCATCAGCGTGGATAGCTTTAAGCCCGGTCAACTTTAAACCAGACCAGCACTAAAAAAAGGACCCTAGGGTCCTTTTTTTAGTGCTAACAAAAAGATTAACGGCCTTTAGCGATAATCTCCTGGGCCATAATATCGGCGACCAGGTGGGTAGATTTTTGCTCGCTGTCGGCGCGTTGGAAAATTTGCAGTAGGGTATCGTAAATTTGCTTTACCTTAGCGGTAGCGTCATCGGCATTGTAACCTTCCGGCCGCATTTCCATGTACACATTGATGATGCCACCAGCGTTGATAACATAATCCGGTGCGTACAGAATACCGCGTTCGCGCAACATGTCGCCATGACGGGCCTGTTGCAGCTGGTTGTTGGCGCAACCGGCCACTACTTTGGCATTCAGTTGTGGAATGGTGTCATCATTGAGGGTAGCACCTAAGGCACAAGGGGCGTAAATGTCGACATCCTGGGCATAGATTTCATCCAGAGCCACTGCAGTGGCCCCAAATTGCTGCACAGCGCGCTCAACTGCTTGTGGGTTGATATCGGTGACGAAAAGTTCTGCACCTTCTTTATGCAGATGCTCGCACAGATAAAAGCCAACACTGCCAAGGCCCTGAATAGCTACTTTCAGACCTTTTAGGGAATCCACCCCAAATTGATGTTTGGCAGCAGCACGAATGCCCTGGTAAGTACCGATGGCGGTGAAAGGCCCTGGATTGCCACTTTTGCCTTCCAGTCCTGCTACATAAGGGGTTTCCTTATTCACCATCATGATATCGCCAGTGGTGATATTGACATCTTCGGCACTGTAATAGCTACCGCCCAACCGGTGCAGGTGGCGGCCAAAAGCGCGGAACAGGGCTTCGGATTTAATGGTTTTGGCATCGCCGATGATAACGGACTTGCCACCACCGATCGGTAGGCCAGCCATGGCATTTTTGTAAGTCATGCCTTTCGATAAACGCAGTACATCACGAATGGCTTCTTCGTCATTGGCGTAGTTCCATAAACGACAACCACCCACTGCTGGTCCCAGAGCGGTGCTGTGAACCGCAATAATGGCTTTTAAACCGGTTTCCTGATCACTGCAAAAGACAACTTGTTCGTGCTGATCAAACTCTGTGTGATTGAATACGGCCACTTTGACTCTCCGCTGGCATAAAAGTAATGGGTCCGTACAGCCTAATAAGGCTGAACAGACCGTATTTTGCGCTGCGCAATGTATCATTTCAGACCGGGTTTCGCCAGTAGCTGACAGATTTATTGACTGCTCGGACCTGGCTAATTGTCGACAATCATGAACAAGCCCAAACAGACTTGATTGTCGGCTGGAGCTGGCATAGAGTAGCCTCATGGTTTAATGAAGTAGATAGTAAGCATGAATGAACAACTAACAGAGCAGCAACAAAGTGAGTGGGTGCGCAAGCAATTCCAAAAAGGCAATGAGTATCTGGCTGCCAAAGGCATCCTTCCTGATCAGGTAGTGGTGCAAGATTCACGTTATTTAGTGCCACTGATCGCGGTATGGCGGATAAAAAGCCAGGATCGCAAAGAGTACTGGGTGTTGACCGGAGATTTGCCAACGGATCATATGGCACTTAGTGCGGCGGCTGATGCAAAAGACGCTATTCGGGCCTTTTCATTGCATTGGCAACTAAAAGCGCAGCAGATATTGAATGCTAATCAGGGCGATAAAACGCAACTCGATTTCGCGGAACTCTTGATTAGCCGGGCACATAGCCTGTATGAGCTGTTTGACAATGATGCCATTTGGCAGAATCAACCATCGGAAACAGTGTAAAGATAACATGACATAGCCACTGTCAGCTGGCTATGTCATCAAGCCTTATTCCACAAAATACCAATAACCTTGATTGATCAATTGGGTGATAAAGGCCAAGCGCTCAGGGGTTTGACTGAAGTGGCGGCTTTGCTGTTCGTTTAATTGGATCTGATCGGTGAGCAAGCGGGCACTATCGAGCTCACTGGGTGGCAAAGGGAAGCGATCACCGTTAATAAATAACTGCACATCCGCATCGGCATCGGTTTGCTGGTAACAGCAGCGCAAGCCACCAAGACGGCCAAGCACTGAGCCTTCTGTCAAATACTCGGCAATTTCTTCAAGCTGATAATGCGGCTCTGGCTCTTGCAGATCCAGTTCGCGCTTGGCTTGGCTGATGTAGCTGCCAAACCAGTGGCTTAGCAAATCATCATCTGCCAGCAGTTGCTGCATTAGTTGCCTTACCTGTGCCAGATCGCGGCTGCTGATTTCACCCGGTGACTGGCAGCGCAACCTGCCAGGATCATTGAAGCGCTTTCCTTCCATTTGAAAGTCGAGCAGGTAATCGGCCAGGCCGCCTACCAGATCCTTTTGTGCCGGAGCGCGAAAACCAACCGAGTAATTCAGGCTGGGCTCAAGCGAGATACCATCGTGCGGACAGCCTGGTGGAATGTAGAGAATATCACCAGGCTCCATCACTTCGTCGATACAGGCGGTAAAATCACTGACCTGCAACAGACGTGGGTGAGGGCAGAATTGCTCCAGACTGGCATCGGGCATGCCAACGCGCCAGCGTCGTTTGCCTGTTCCCTGAATGATAAACACATCGTACTGGTCCAGGTGTGGGCCAACACCACCTCCGGGCACAGAGAAACTGACCATCAGGTCGTCAATCCGCCAGTTGGGAATAAACCGAAAGGGCTCCAGCAGTCTGGCAGCATCCGGTTGCCAGTAATCGACGGCTTGCACCAATAAGGTCCAGTTTTGTTCTCCGTATTTATCAAAGCTGTCAAAAGGGCCCTCATCCAGCAGCCACTGGTTACCCTCTTTTTGGATCAGACGGCCATCGACCTGCTCATCCAAAGCCAGCCCAGCCAGTTCATCGGCTGAAATAGGATCCTGAAAGTTGGCAAAACCGCCCTTGATAAGCAGTGGTTTTTGCTGCCAATATTCGGCCAAAAATTGTTCAACGCTGAGCGTGCCGAGGTGTAAGCTGTACATAATCTTTGCTCCAAAGCCATTAAGGCAAGCGATCAACCAGGGCGATGGCGTCCCCAATGTAACCTGCAGGGGTAAACTGCTGCATCATGGCTTTGCCTTCTGCCGGCATGTCTAATTGCTCAATAAAAGCATGTAAATCTGCCGGAGTTATCCGCTTACCGCGGGTGAGCTCTTTTAGTTTTTCATAAGGCTTTTCAATGCCAAACTTACGCATCACGGTTTGAACCGGCTCGGCCAGTAGTTCCCAGTTGGCATCCAGTTCGGCCAGCAGGCTGGCCTCGTTGACTTCCAGTTTGCTGATGCCTTTTAAAGTTGCCTGATAAGCAATCAGGCTGTAGCCGATGCCAACACCCAGGTTGCGCAATACCGTGGAGTCGGTCAGATCACGCTGCCAGCGGGAAACGGGTAATTTGGCAGCCAAGTGATCAAAAATTGCATTGGCCAGCCCAAGGTTGCCTTCCGAGTTTTCGAAGTCTATCGGGTTTACTTTATGCGGCATGGTGGATGAGCCAATTTCACCGGCGACTGTTTTTTGTTTGAAATGGCCCAGTGCAATGTAGCCCCAGATATCACGATCAAAGTCGATCAGGATTGTATTAAAGCGGGCGATGGCATCAAACAACTCGGCGATGTAATCGTGCGGTTCAATCTGGGTGGTATAGGGGTTCCAGCTTAAGCCCAGACTGGTAACAAACTGCTCGGAAATCTGGTGCCAGTCAAGCTTTGGGTAAGCCGACAAATGGGCATTGTAATTACCAACGGCACCATTAAATTTACCCAGCAGGCTAATAGCGGCAATTTGATCACGTTGCCGCTTGAGTCGCATATAAACGTTGGCCATTTCTTTGCCCATGGTCGTGGGGGATGCTGGTTGGCCATGGGTACGTGCCATCATGGGGATGCTTTTGTAATCGACAGCCAATTGGCGGATGGCATTTAGCAACTGATCGCAGTAGGGCAGGATCACTTGTTCGCGGGCATCTTTAAGCATCAGGCCATGCGATAAATTGTTGATGTCTTCCGAGGTACAGGCAAAGTGAATAAACTCCGTCACGGCATGCAGTTCGCTATTGGTTGCGACCTTTTCTTTGAGTAAGTATTCCACCGCTTTCACATCGTGGTTGGTGGTGCGCTCTATCTCTTTGACCCGTGCAGCATCGGCCAGGCTGAAATCTGCCACTATAGCGTCCAGCACGGCATTGGCCTGGTTGCTTAGAGCTGGTACTTCAGAGATACCAGCAATGCTGGCCATCTGCTGCAACCAGCGCACTTCCACAGTAACCCGGTATTTAATCAGGCCAAACTCGCTGAAAAAGTCGCGTAGTTCCGTGGTTTTACTGCCATAACGGCCATCCACCGGCGATAAAGCGGTCAGTGCGTTCAGTTCCATGGTGCTTCCTCTAAAGCTAAAAATAAAATTCGGTTAGTCTTGCAACGCTTTACGCGCCTCTTGGACCAAATGCTTGCGTTTAAACAGCAGGTGCCAACGGCTGCCTCCAGCCTGTCGCCATAGCACAGCAGCACGAACTGCTGCTAACAGCAAAGCGCGTACCTTATGTTGCACCTGAGTTTGCTTGAGTAGCTCAGGCTGGCCTGCCACCTGAATGCGTGTACCAAGGGTGCTAATGCATTCAATGTAAATATCCGCCATGTTTGCCAATAAGGTATCATCGGTAATGCTGAAATGCTCCAGTTGGCGTGCCAACTGCTGCAAGCGTTTGCCAAGGGCTGCCATATTGGAGCCGCTTTTTGTCAGGCGTCGCTCCAGTGCCAGCACAGCGACCACATAACGGGTAATTTCAACATCTTTGTTCGGGTTATCCCCCAGTTGTTGCAGCAACACTTGATAGCCGCTGCGCAAATGCCTTTGCTCGCCGCCATAAATATCCAGGGGGGTATCGGCATCCAGTATGGCGACACTGTTCAGCATCAACTCCAGCTCGGTTGGATCGACTTCTTTGGTTTTGGCGACAGCTTTCACCAAACTGAGTGCCTGGCACAAGGCCGCCAGGGCCATTACTTGGGTAGAAAAACTTGCTTGCATAGGTTAATTCAGTGCCTTATCAATAATGCCACCACCAAGACAGACTTCATCCAGATAAAAGACCGCCGACTGGCCAGGTGTTACGGCTTTTTGTGGGCTATCGAATTCGACAGCCATGGAGCCATTGGCTAATGGGGTAAGGGTACAAGGAATGTCGTGCTGGCGGTAGCGGGTTTTTACAGTACAGCGCAGTACTTGCGTGGGACCGGTACGATCTACCCAGTGCAATTGGCTGGCTATCAGGCCTTTTGCAAACAGGCTTGGATGCTCTGCGCCCTGAACCACCAGCAGGCGATTATTGGTTAAGTCTTTTCCTGCTACGTACCAGGGATCGTCGCCGCTGTTTTTCAGGCCACCGATGCCAAGCCCTTTGCGCTGGCCTAGCGTGTGGTACATCAGACCTTCGTGCCGGCCTATGACGTCACCGTCTGGCGTGACGATATCACCGGGTTGGGCTGGCAGATACTGCTGCAAAAAATCTTTGAACTTGCGTTCACCAATAAAGCAAATGCCGGTGCTGTCTTTTTTGTCGTGGGTAATAAAGCCTTGCTGCTCAGCAATGGTTCGTACTTCATGCTTTTCCAGCTCACCAACCGGGAACAGGGTTTGCGCGATATGCTCTTCCCCTAGGGTGTACAAAAAATAGCTCTGATCTTTGTTTTGATCGAGGCCACGCAGTAATTGCCATTGGTTATTGAGCCTGCGGCGGCGGACATAATGGCCGGTTGCAATGTAATCCGCCTGCAGCGCCTCTGCAGCAAACTCAAGGAATGCTTTAAATTTAATTTCCTTGTTGCACATGATATCCGGGTTGGGGGTACGGCCTGCTTTGTATTCAGCCAGGAAGTACTCAAACACCTGGTCCCAGTACTCGGCGGCAAAATTCACTTTATGCAGTTTAATGCCCAGTTGGTCGCAAACCTGCTGCGCATCCGCCATATCTTCAGCAGCAGCACAGTATTCATCGTTGTCGTCTTCTTCCCAGTTTTTCATAAACAGGCCTTCGACCTGGTAGCCTTGCTGCAACAGCAAATAGGCGGAAACGGATGAATCGACACCGCCGGACATGCCGACGATGACTTTCTTTGGCGTGGAAGCTGACATGAGGCCCTTACAACTCGGAAAAAATTGGGCCGGATTATACCATTATTTTTTGCCCTTCACACCCGAAAAGCGCCGGGGTTTTGCCGGATAGGACAGGTCCGACACTGTGGTTTTGCCAAGGAAGCCTGCCGGGATACTCAGCTCACGGTGCTCCCCGGGGGCCAGGTTCTGCAAGTGCCAATCACCTATCGCTACCCGAATAAGACGTAAAGTAGGGAAGCCAACGGCGGCAGTCATACGCCGTACCTGACGGTTACGACCTTCGGTAATGGTGAGCTCAAGCCAACTGGTGGGGATCTGTTTACGTTGTCGGATCGGTGGCTGCCGTGGCCAGACCTCTGGACTGCTAAGCAGTCTGGCTTTGGCGGGCCTGGTTGGGCCGTCATTCAGCTCAACGCCCTGTTCCAGTAGCTGCAGAGCTTCTGCTGTGATACTGCCTTCGAGCTGTACCCAATAGGTTTTTGCCAGTTTGTGCTGGGGGTTGGCAATGCGGTGTTGCAGGGGGCCATGATTGGTTAATAACAACAAGCCTTCGCTGTCGTAATCCAGACGGCCAGCTGCATACAGATCCGGATAGGGGATGAAGTCTTTCAGCGTTTGCCGTTGCTTTGGGCTTTGATCGGTAAACTGACAAAGCACTTGATAGGGTTTGTTTAAAGCGATCAATCGGTAAGGTTCGACCTTGGTCGGATTGTGTTTTTTCGGCTTCACTGTAGGGTTCTGTGTACAAAAAGCGGTTGCGATGGCTGACAGGCTAGCATAAAAAACCATTTGGTTCAGGTTTGAAACTGTCAGCTGCTTTTTTTGCGCTTACTAGGCGTGGCTTAGGGGAGCTGTTATAATCCCGGCGTTTTTCTACTTATCCGGCTGCAGCTGAGTGTGTGGTGCATGCTGCCAGCTGCAGCCGGATAGGTAGCATGCTGTCAGGTTGTTAGTGCTTGCAGTACGCAGGGCTTTGTGTTTAAAACAACGCCGGGCCTGAGGGAACACACTGCAATTCCGGGCCCTTATCATGGGGAAGCCATTTCAATAGGAATCATTATGTCGACTGAAAACTCAAAAATTATCTACACTGAAACCGATGAAGCGCCAGCGCTGGCGACCTACTCCTTATTGCCAATTATCCAGGCTTTTACCAAAGCAGCCGGGGTTTCAGTTGAAACACGCGACATCTCATTATCTGGCCGGATTATTGCCAATTTCCCGGAGTTTTTAACGGCAGAGCAGCGCCAGTCCGATGCACTGGCTGAGCTGGGTGAACTGGCAAAAACGCCGGCAGCCAACATTATTAAGTTGCCGAATATTAGTGCCTCGGTCCCGCAATTAAACGCTGCTATTAAAGAGTTGCAACAGCAGGGGTATGCACTGCCAGATTACCCGGCTGAGCCAAAGACTGAACAAGAGAAAGACATCAAAGCCCGTTACGACAAAATCAAAGGCAGTGCAGTGAACCCTGTGCTGCGTGAAGGCAACTCTGATCGTCGTGCACCGGCATCGGTGAAAAACTACGCGAAAAAACACCCCCATAAAATGGGTGTCTGGAGCAAAGAATCCAAGTCGCATGTCGCTCATATGCAAGATGGTGATTTTTTTGGTTCAGAGCAATCCACTACTTTTGCGGCTGCCGATGATTTGCAGATCCTGCTCAATAGCAATGGACAGCAGCAAGTACTGAAAGCCAGTGTGCCAGTACAGGCCGGCGAAGTAGTCGATGCGGCTGTAATGAGCAAAAGCGCATTGTGTGCTTTTTTCGAAAAAGAAACAGCGGCAGCTAAAGCGGAAGATGTGTTGTTGTCGCTGCACTTAAAAGCCACCATGATGAAAGTATCCGATCCCATTATGTTTGGCCATGCCGTCCGTGTTTATTTCCAGGCTCTGTTTGCCAAACACGCCGACACCTTCAAACAACTGGATGTGGACCCCAGCAATGGATTTGGTGATGTAGTTGCAAAAATTGCCCGGTTAGACGATGCCAAACGGGCAGAAATTGAAGCCGATATTCAAGCTGTCTATCAGCAGCAACCAGCGCTGGCTATGGTTAATTCTGATAAAGGAATTACCAACTTGCACGTACCGAGCGACATCATTATTGACGCCTCCATGCCGGCGATGATCCGTGAGTCTGGCCAAATGTGGGGACCGGATGGCAAGTTAAAAGATACCAAGGCGCTGATCCCGGATCGTTGCTACGCAGGTGTCTATCAGGAAACCATCGCCTTTTGTAAAGAGCATGGTGCTTTTGATCCGTCCAGCATGGGCACAGTGCCAAATGTTGGCCTGATGGCGCAAAAAGCAGAAGAATATGGCTCACATGACAAAACGTTTGAAATTCCAGCCGATGGTACTGTTCAGGTTGTGAACAAAGCTGGCGAAGTGGTGTTTGAACATAAGGTAGAGCAAGGTGATATCTGGCGCATGTGCCAGGTAAAAGACGCTCCAATTCGGGATTGGGTCAAGCTGGCGGTGAACCGTGCCCGTTTGAGCAATACCCCGGCGGTATTCTGGTTGGATAGCGAGCGTGCTCATGACAGCGAGCTGATTGCGAAGGTGGAAAGCTATCTGCAAGAGCATGATACCGATGGTTTGGAGCTGCACATTATGGCTCCGGTGGATGCAACCCGTTTTACCCTGCAACGGGTCAAAGCAGGTCAGGACACCATTTCGGTTACCGGCAACGTCTTGCGTGATTACCTGACTGATTTGTTCCCAATCCTTGAGCTTGGTACCAGTGCCAAGATGTTGTCCATTGTGCCATTGATGAATGGCGGTGGTTTATTTGAAACCGGTGCTGGTGGCTCTGCACCCAAGCATGTGCAGCAACTTGAAGCGGAAAACCACTTGCGCTGGGATTCCCTGGGCGAGTTCCTGGCATTGGCCGCGTCACTGGAGCACTTAAGCCAGGTAACCGACAATGCCCGTGCACAGGTGCTGGCGGATACGCTGGATCAGGCTACCGCCAAGTTTCTGGATACCAACAAATCACCTTCACGTAAGGTCAAAGAGCTGGACAACCGCGGCAGCCATTTCTATCTGGCACTTTACTGGGCAGAGGCTCTGGCCGCACAAAGCAAAGACAGTGAGCTGCAACAGCGCTTCACTAAGCTGGCAGAGCAATTGACTGCCAATGAAGCGCAGATAGTGCGTGAGCTAAATGAGGTGCAGGGAGTCGCTGTTGATCTGGGGGGCTACTATCGCCCATCCGCAGAGCTGGCCAGCAAAGTGATGCGCCCAAGCGCAACCTTTAATCAGGCACTAAGCAGCCTGTAAGCCAGTGAAAATAGCCCCGGCCATAACATGGATGTTGTGGCGTGGCCGTTGGTTTGGTTGCGCCTTGGCTGACTAAGGGCAAAAATAAGCAATAAAAACCCAGGCACTGCATGCAGTGCCTGTTTGTTTGTACAGGAAAGTCGCTGCTGAACGGTGTTCAGATGTCGGACTTTTCCTCTCCAGGCAGTACGATATTGACGGCGTGCAGCCCTTTAGGGCCTTCCGCCAAATCAAACTGGACATCCTGCCCGGCTTTCAGGGTACGGTAACCATCCATCGAAATGGTGGAGTAGTGTGCAAAAATGTCTTCATCTCTGCCATCTTCCCGGATAAATCCAAAGCCTTTGGCATTGTTGAACCATTTTACTTTACCGGTAGCCATACTACTTACATCCTTCTTTGAGTGAGCTAAATTCTGTGTGCAGGTATAATAATTTCAGGGCAAATAGGTTACCCTAGTACTTAATGTAGATAATTCGCGCAAACAGTCAAGTTTTTTGCAATTAAATCTCCAGTTTTTTACGAAATGTTAATCTACAAAGGGCTTAAACTTGGAAGGTATGGCAATAGTCTATGAGTTGGTTTAAAGAGCTAGGTATAGAACACGAAGGTCTGGAGCAGTTAACCAGACAAAAAGTAGAGCCACCGGCCATGTACCGGGTAATTCTGCACAACGATGATTACACCCCAATGGATTTTGTGATTGATGTGCTGATCCGCTTTTTCAATATGCAATACGAGCAAGCGAGTGAGGTGATGTTACAGGTCCACCACAAAGGCAGTGCCACCTGTGGGGTTTTTACCGCCGAAATTGCTGAAACCAAAGTGCTGCAGGTGACCGAATATGCAAAATCCCACGAACATCCATTGCTTTGTTCGATGGAACGAGCTTAACTTAAGGTAACAGCATAAGCACCAACCTAAGATGCAGTCAGGAGTACATCTATGTTGAATAAAGATCTCGAGTTGACACTAAATCTGGCATTTCGTTTTGCCAGAGAACGTCGCCATGAGTACATGACTGTAGAGCATTTGCTGCTGGCATTGTTGGATAACCCTGCTGCCGGGGATGCACTGAAATCCTGTGGCGCTAATATTGAAAAACTGCGCCTTGAGTTGGCTACCTTTATTGATTCGACAACACCATTGCTGCCTGAAGGGGATGCTGAACGTGATACTCAGCCAACCCTTGGTTTTCAGCGAGTGCTGCAACGGGCTGTTTTCCATGTGCAATCATCAGGGAAAACCGAAGTAACAGGTGCCAATGTACTGGTGGCTATTTTTAGTGAGCAAGAATCGCAGGCTGTGTATTTACTGAAAAAAGTCGATATCAGCAGGCTGGATGTGGTGAATTACATCTCTCATGGTGTCATCAAAACAGAAAAGTTAGAGCAACACGAAGAAAGCAGTCAGGATGATTTAGCAGAAGCCCCTGCCGAAGAGGCCCGCTCGCTGGATAATTATACTGCCAACTTAAATGCACTGGCCAGGCAGGGCCAGATTGATCCGCTGATAGGGCGGGACGCCGAATTAGAGCGTGCTATTCAGGTGCTGTGCCGCCGAAAGAAAAACAACCCACTGTTGGTTGGCGAAGCGGGGGTCGGCAAAACAGCCATCGCTGAAGGTCTGGCTTTTCGCATTGTGAACAAGCAAGTCCCTGAAGTGATAGAAAATGGCACTATTTATTCTTTGGATATGGGGGCCTTGCTGGCTGGCACCAAATACCGTGGCGATTTTGAAAAACGCCTGAAGTCCTTGCTAAAAGAGCTGGAGAAAGAAGAAGGCGCCATTCTGTTTATTGATGAAATCCATACGGTGATTGGTGCCGGGGCTGCCTCTGGCGGAGTAATGGATGCTTCAAACCTGATCAAACCATTGTTGTCCAGTGGCCGGTTGCGCTGCATTGGTTCTACCACGTATCAGGAGTTCAAAAACATCTTTGAAAAAGACACCGCTTTGGTGCGTCGCTTTCAGAAAATTGATGTTACAGAGCCAAGTGTGGAAGATACCACTCGTATTTTGCAAGGATTGAAAGAGCGTTACGAAAAGCATCACAGTGTTCGCTATACCCAAAAAGCATTGCGTGCAGCTGCGGAGTTATCGGCAAAATACATCAATGAGCGCCATCTACCAGATAAAGCCATTGATGTCATTGATGAGGCCGGTGCCAGTCAGCGCTTGTTGCCAGAGTCGCGGCGTAAAAAAGTGATCAATGTACCGGATATCGAACATGTGATCGCCAAAATGGCCCGTATTCCGGAAAAGTCTGTGTCTGCTTCGGATCGTGATGTGCTGAGCAACCTCGACCGAAACCTGAAGCTGGTTGTATTTGGCCAGGATGCAGCAATTGACGCTTTGACGGCTGCTATTCGCTTGTCTCGCTCTGGTCTTGGCAGTGAAGAAAAGCCGATCGGCAGCTTTTTGTTTGCAGGTCCGACTGGTGTGGGTAAAACCGAAGTCACCAAGCAACTGGCCCGGGTGATGGGGGTAGAGTTGTTACGCTTTGATATGTCAGAGTACGTCGAGCGCCACGCTATTAGTCGCTTAATTGGTGCTCCTCCTGGTTATGTTGGTTTTGAGCAGGGGGGCTTGTTGACCGACGCGGTCTCGAAACATCCTTACGCGGTGGTGTTGCTGGATGAAATTGAAAAAGCGCACAGTGATATTTACAATATTCTGCTGCAAGTGATGGATCACGGCACTTTAACTGATAACAATGGCCGTAAAATCGACTTCCGGAATGTGGTACTGGTCATGACCACCAATGCGGGGGTGCAGGAAACAGTTCGGAAATCCATTGGCTTCCAGCAACAGGATCACAGCCATGATGCGATGGCCGAAATAAACCGGACTTTTACCCCGGAGTTTCGTAACCGGTTGGATAGCATTATCTGGTTCGAGCACTTAACCACAACCATTATTTTGCAGGTCGTGGATAAGTTTATTTGTGAGTTGCAAGCACAGTTGGATAAAAAGCAAGTGTCGTTGGAGCTATCGGCCGAGGCCAGAGCCTGGTTGGCAGAAAAAGGCTACGATCGTGCTATGGGTGCCCGTCCTATGGCCCGGTTAATTCAGGAACAGCTTAAAAAGCCGCTGGCCAACGAAATTCTGTTTGGTCGCTTGCTACAAGGTGGAGATGTGCGGGTAGAACTACTGGAAGATAAGCTATGCTTCCAGTTTCAGGAAGAGGCAGAACCTGCTTAATCCTAAGCACACAAAAAACCCGCAGTGCGGGTTTTTTGTTGTCAGCTACCGCTGAAAAAACGGTTTTAGCGCTGGCGGAATACGATACGGCCTTTGCTCAGATCGTAAGGTGTCAGTTCAACAGTGACTTTGTCGCCAGTCAGGATCCGAATGTAGTGCTTGCGCATTTTGCCGGAAATATGAGCTATGACCACATGGCCATTCTCCAGCTCAACTTTAAACATAGTGTTTGGCAAGGTATCTAAAATGGTGCCTTGCATTTCAATTACATCTTCTTTCGCCATTCAGCGTACTCGCCTCTGATAGTGTGAAAATTAAAACAGCGCAGATTGTGCCGAAATCCAGCAGCCTTGTAAAGCAAGACTGGCTTTTTTAAGCAATTGTCTGCCACTTTTCAGCAGAAAAGCGTTGTTGTGGCTGAAATTCTGCTTTGTAGGCCATTTTAGCACAGTCGGCAACGTAATAGCCGAGATACAGATAAGCTTTTTGTTTCTGTTGTGCTTGCTCAATCAAGCCAAGTATTGCCAGCACACCAGGAGAGTAGTGCTGATAATCCGGGTGATAAAAGGTATAGACGGCGGAAAGGGCCTTGTCCAGCACATCAACGACGGTTACGGCGATCAGTTGCTGCTGATGATAAATCTCCAGTACTTTGACAGGGAGCCAATTGCAGTGCAATAAAGAGTCGAGTTGCTCCGGGCTAGGTGGATACATGGCTCCATCGGCATGCCTGGCATTAATATAACGCTGGTACAGCGGGTAATAGTTTGACGATGGAGCAACCAGCCTGGTATGAAAGTGTGCCCGCTTTGCCCGTTGCAGGATACGCCGCTGACGCCGGTTTGGTGCAAAGTTACTGACAGTGAGTCGAACCGATTGGCATTGCTGGCAAGCAGGGCAGTGCGGCCGGTATACATCATTGCCAGAGCGTCGGAAGTTATGTTGCAGTAGCTGTTGGTATAATTGGGCATCTATCGGATGGTCAGGCAATAAAAATACTACCTGCTCTTGTTGCCCAGGCAGATAGCTGCAGCGTTCTGGTGCAGTCAAACCAAAGGTCAGCTCAGTCATCGGTTCGCAACTGCAAAGGCTGTACCTGCCAGCAAGCAGGGTGAATGGAGCCTGTAGCTAAGGGTTGCAACAATCGCAGGTAATGAGCCCGGGGCATATGCAGCACGCCCAGGCTATTAAGGTAGTCATTGGGTAGCTGGCAATCAATCCAGCCCCCGCCATGCTGTTGCAGCTGTTGTTGCAATGCAATCAATGCCAAACGGGCGGTACCAGGTTGCCGGTTAAACATCGATTCACCACAAAACAGTTGCCCTATGCAAACACCATAAAGACCACCGACCAGGCTATCCTGTTGCCAGACTTCAATGCTGTGAGCATGTCCCTGCAGATGCAGTTGATAATAAGCTTGCTGCATCTGCGGCACTATCCAGGTATCACTTTGTCTGGCCCGGGGAGCTGCACAGCCTGCGACAACGCGTTGAAACGCCTGGTTTACACTGAACTGGTAGCCCATGCGGCGGCACTGCTTGCGCAAGGTGCGGTTTAACTGCAATTGATTGGGTTCAAACAGCGCCCGCACGGAGGGGCTCCACCACAGAATGGGATCGCCCTGGCAGAACCAGGGGAAGATACCTTGGTGATAGGCTGCGAGCAAACGGGCGGGGGATAAATCCCCCCCCATGGCCAATAAGCCGTCTGGCTCATGCAAGGCCTGGCTTAGTGGTGGAAAACTAAGCTGTTGTGTAAGTTCAGGCAGGAACACCGCCACAAAGCCACCAGGTTACTTTAATGCGTCCAGATAGCGCTCTGCATCCAGCGCTGCCATGCAGCCGCTACCCGCAGAGGTAATGGCCTGACGATAGATATGATCCATCACGTCACCTGCGGCAAAAACCCCTTCAATGCTGGTTTGGGTGGCATTGCCCTCAGTGCCGGATTGCACTTTTAAGTAGCCATTGTGCATCTCCAACTGGCCTGCAAAAATATCGGTGTTGGGCTTATGGCCGATGGCAATAAACACACCCTGCACATCCAGTTGTTCTGGTGCTTCACCCTTGGTGGATTTTAACCGTACACCAGTGACACCCATATCATCACCCAACACTTCATCCAGTTCACGATGCAGGTGCAAAATAATGTTGCCACTTTCTACTTTTTTCATTAAACGGTCGATCAGAATTTTCTCTGAACGAAAGCTGTCACGCCGGTGTACCAGATGTACTTCAGCAGCGATGTTGGATAAATACAGGGCTTCTTCAACCGCAGTATTACCACCACCTACTACCACCACTTTCTGGTTGCGGTAAAAGAAACCATCGCAGGTAGCACACGCAGAAACACCTCGTCCACTAAAAGCTTGCTCAGACTCCAATCCGAGATACTTGGCGGATGCTCCGGTGCAAATAATCAGTGCATCGCAACTGTATGTGCCGTTATCACCTTGCAGGGTAAAGGGGCGCTGTGTCAGATTCACGGTGTGAATATGATCAAAAACAATTTCAGTATCAAAGGTTTCTGCATGTTCTTTCATGCGATCCATCAAAGCAGGGCCAGTCAGGCCGTGTGGATCTCCTGGCCAGTTTTCTACTTCAGTGGTGGTGGTGAGCTGGCCGCCTTGCTGCATACCGGTAATCAATACAGGTTTTAAATTGGCCCTGGCAGCGTAGACTGCAGCTGTGTAGCCGGCGGGGCCTGAGCCAAGAATAAGTAGTTGACTGTGTTTGATCTCTGACAT
Organism: Alkalimonas sp. NCh-2; assembly: GCF_039631345.1. Taxonomy (NCBI): domain Bacteria; kingdom Pseudomonadati; phylum Pseudomonadota; class Gammaproteobacteria; genus Alkalimonas; species Alkalimonas sp. NCh-2. Next base: position 145,594 of record NZ_JBDIUV010000003.1, on the reverse strand, counting down.
CAGAGTACTCCATGGTTTTCGTTCTTAAGCATATGGGGCTGATTCTACGGAAAGGCAAGCATAAGCGAAAGCTTTCAGTTGCAAAATGCCGTTCTGGGTTAAAAGAGCAAAGCACAACCATGGACTAGGAAAATTTTGACGGCACTGGCGCTTCCATTTAAAGTGAGGGATATGCCAACCCGAATGGATTCCAGCCCTTGTTCAAACCCCTGGTTGCTCTGATCGCTCTGTTGTTCAGCCTGATGCCGCAAGTGGTTGACGCCAATATTTATCGTATAGGTATAGATGATGGTTTACCCAACACCACTATTTTTGCCATCTTGCAAGACAAGCAAGGGTTTATCTGGCTGGGTACGACCGACTCGGGCTTACTGCGCTACGATGGGTATCAGTTTATTCAGGTACCTGTGCTTGATATGCAGCATGCGGCAGATGAGGACTTTACCGATGTTGGGGTTTTGCTGCTGGATAATCAGCAAAATCTATGGGCCGGTACCTGGGGGCAGGGGGTAAGCCGTCTGGCGGCCGATGGTTCGTCATTAACCCGATTTTTAAGCGATGGTTTTCAGGTGCAATCTATACTGCAGGCTGAGGATGGGGCTATTTGGGTTGGGACCACCAGTGGTTTGTTTCGGATTGATCAAGCTGATCAGATTGAGCAAGTGGGTGCCAGCGACAGTGCTGTACCGCTATTGCATCAGCGGGTCTGGAGTATGGCGGCCGGTCAGAATGGCGAGATTTGGATTGGGACCAGCCAAGGGGTGCACCGTTGGAGCCCCACTGATGGCCTGGATGCTGGCCGGCTGCTTTTTCCTGAAGCTACCAGCGCTGGCAGACAAAATGAAACCAGAGCACTTTATTACAACAAAAATCAACTATGGGTTGGCTCCCGCACAGGTTTACTGGTGTTCGACACGGATAGCTGGCAGCGGGAAGTCTTTGCTGTGCCAGGTGAGGGGGAGTATGATTTCCCGCCAATCCTCAATACGATGTATGCCATATCCGATGACACTCTGCTACTGGGCAGTTACGAAGGGTTGTTTCAATTCGATCTAACCAGTAAAAGCTACCAACTGTTTCGGGAGCAAAGTGCTTTGCTGCCGAGCTTAAATATTCGCTCGGTGTTGCTTGATCAAAGTGGTGTGCTGTGGATGGGAACCCGGGATGGCGGCCTGTACCATACCCGTTTCGCCCGTAGTGCTTTCAGTGATATTGCGCTTAACAGTCTGCGTGAGTGGCAGCGGCGTTATGAGCTTTCGGTCAGCAGTATTGATGCGAGCCATCCTGATGCTCTCTGGTTTGGCACTTCGGAGCGGTTGTACCGGCTCGAGCATGCCTCCGGTGCGATACGCAGCTTCGAAACTTCGGCCCGGGTGAACCGCATTCTTACATCCCATGACGGGATAACCTACATAGCGACGGATGCCGGTTTGTTTCGCTATCAACCAGAGCAAGATGTGCTTGAACCCTACCTGACACCTTTTGCCAGTTTTGCCGCCAAACCCATTATTCGAGACATGCTGTTATTACCTGATGGCAGTTTCTGGTTTGGTCTTTGGGGGCAAGGGGTGTTGTATTATCAGAGCTCGAGCGGTAAGAGCCGGCATTTTATGCAAGATTTCCAACAGCAGCGGGCCAATGAAGTCGTACAGGTACTGCAAGCTATGCCGGATGGAAGGGTTTGGGCAGGCACCCGCTACGGCGGCCTGTATTTGCTGGATGCAACTGAAGGCGTGATGCAGCATGTATCAGTCAGCAACAATAGCTGGTTACCCTCGAATACCATTCAGTGTTTGGGGCAAGATAACCAGCATCGACTCATTATTTGTACCAACAGAGGCACACTGTTGTGGCATCAACCCTCAGATACACACAAGGTGCTGTATGCCAGTGATGGTCTGGCCAGCGATCACATGCATGGAACCTTGCATCTTGATGATCGTACCTGGTTGCTCAGTGCTCAAGGTTTAAGCCTGATCACCCCAGAGCTTGAACAAATCGTTACGTTTACCCGAAAAGATGGCCTCACCGCTACTGAAATCAATGCCGGTGCTATTTCTGCTGCACCCGATGGCACCTTGTATCTGGGAACCTTGACGGGGATCAGCAAAGTAGAGCCAGGGCAGATTTGGGTCAACCAGCATATACCAACGCCCATCGTAACAGCATACCGGCTCAACCATGGCGAGGTGGTGCCTTTGCATTTTGCCGAAGAACAGCCGGCTATTCAGCTTTATCCCGGGCAAAACAGTTTGGAATTGCAGTTTTCGGCCATGGACTTTCATGATGTTGGGCGGAATCGTTACCGCTACCGCCTGCAAGGCTTTGATGAACAGTGGGTCTATGCTGCTGAGCGGTCCAGCGCATTTTATGCCAATCTGGCACCCGGCCGGTATCAGTTTCAACTGATGGCGATCAATAGCCATGGCCTGATGTCGCCGGTAGTGGATGCGATGCTGATTGAGGTTTTGCCGCGCTGGTGGCAAAAAACCTGGTATCAGTTGTTACTGATCGCTTTGGTGTTGTTGCTTGGCTTCGGATTGCACTGGTACCGGTTGCAACATATTCGTGAGATGAACCGTTTGCTGCGGCAATCTGTTGATGAAAAAGCGGAAGCCCAACAGTTGCTCGAAAGCAAAGTGACGGAACGTACGAAAGCACTGGAGCAAAGTTCAACAGCCTTATCACTGCGCAGCCGGCAACTGGAGAAAAGCATGCAGCAGTTATCACGGTCCAATGCAAGATTGGCAGAGCTAAACCAGTTGAAAGACGAGTTTATTTCTACGGTAAGCCATGAGTTACGTACCCCATTAACGTCGATTCGTGGGGCTTTGGCATTGATTGATAGTCAGGTCATTTCACCGGAGCAAGACGGCTATCAGGAGCTGGTGAAAACAGCACTGCAAAACAGTGAGCGGCTGTCCGCACTGATCAATGATTTGTTGGATGTTCAAAAATTTGAAGCTGGAAAACTGAGCCTGAACAAACAAAAGCTTTCTCTTTCATTATTGATTGAGCAGGCGATTCAAGGCATTGCTGAGTATGGCAGCCGTTATCAGGTTGCTATCCGGTTAGAGCCATACGAGGGTGATTATGAAATCCATGCCGATGAGTTAAGGTTACGGCAAGTCATGGATAATCTGTTGTCAAATGCGATTAAATTTTCCCCTGCCGAGAGTTGTGTGCAGGTGCGCGTAGAACGAAAGGAGCATCTTGTCAGAGTATGGGTAATCGATCAGGGCAAAGGTATTGCTGAGTCCTTCCAAAAAAGAGTGTTCGAAAAATTCTCTCAGGCCGATGCGTCGGACAGTAAGCTGGTGCAAGGTACCGGCTTGGGTTTAGTGATTTGCAAAAACATCATCGAAGGCCATGGAGGCCGTATTGGCTTTTTCTCTAAGCTTGATAGTGGCAGTCAATTTTGGTTTGAACTGCCCGCCACCCAACGGAAATGACATCTGGTAACAAAATCAAACAGGAATAGGGACAATATAGCTTTTTTATCATAAATTTGTAGTTGGATTGGTGTTTTTTTTGGCCTTGCTTCAAGGTATGTTCTGCAGCGAGGGACACACAGTGACAAGGAGGTGAACCATAATCAATCCAGGAACTACAATGAAAACGACAAAAACAACCAAGTTAGCATTGGCAATCGCTAGCACTTTTACTCTTTCGACCCTTCCTTTTGCTGTATCCGCAGACAACCTGTTTGGTTTACCAAGCTATGATGGCGAGATATCCTTGCCAGGTGGTGTACCGACTTTGCGGCCTGATACTGAAAAAGCTCAGCGCTACATTATCAAGTTTAAAGCGTTAGAGTTGATGCACCATGCTGGTATTCAGCCCGCAGCTGATTTTGAGCGTTTGCCTGCAGCTGATGCTTTCTCTGTCCAGGCAGCAGAGTCGCTGCTTTCTCAGGTTCAGGCTGAGGCCATTATGCATTTGGATTTTGTGCAGGCCAGTGTTGCCACCTTAAGCCCTCAGCAACTGCGTGAGTTATCAAAACACCCAGCGGTAGAGTATATCGAGTTGGATCCGAAGCGTTACCTTGCTGATGTGGTCCAACCGATGGCGCAAACGACACCCTATGGTATCAACATGGTGCAGGCCAATCAGGTCAGCGATGCCAATGCTACCAATATGAATGTGTGTGTGATCGACACAGGCTATCAGCTTGGACACCCAGACTTACCCTCTGCAGGGGTTACAGGTTCAACCTTTTCTGGTCATGGAGCCTGGTCAACCGATGGCAATGGTCACGGTACTCATGTTGCAGGCACCATTGTCGCTCTGAATAACAACATTGGTGTGGTTGGGGTGCTGCCATCTGGTCTGGTAGGATTACACAATGTAAAAATATTTAATAACTCCGGCAACTGGACCAATGCATCCAATCTGATTCAGGCCATTCAATCCTGTCAGAATGCCGGCTCCAAAGTGGTGAATATGAGCTTGGGTGGCGGCAGCTCCAGCACCACGGAGCGCAATGCGATGAACAGCTTTAACAATAGCGGTATGTTGCTGGTTGCAGCTGCTGGCAATGCCGGCAATACCAGTTTCTCGTATCCGGCCTCTTATGATGCGGTAGTTTCGGTTGCGGCTGTCGACTCGAGCAAAAACCTGGCCAGCTTCTCGCAGCGTAATTCTCAGGTCGAAATTTCCGGACCTGGTGTGAATGTCAACTCTACCTGGAACAATGGTGGTTATCGCAGCATCAGTGGTACTTCGATGGCTTCACCGCATGTGGCCGGTGTCGCTGCCTTGGTGTGGAGTAATCATCCACAATGCACCAATACGCAAATCCGTAATGTATTAAACCAGACCGCAGAGCGGCGGGGTAGCACAGGCCGTAATAACTCCTATGGTTGGGGTATTGTTCGGGCCAAAGTGGCGCACGACTGGATCACCAACAATGGGTGTGATGGTAGTGGCAATGGCGGTAATCCTGGGGGGGGGCAAACCTTCCACAACTTGTCTGGTTCTGCCGGTCAGTGGCTGCGTGGCAGTTACAACATTCCTGCCGGTGTTAGCCAGCTTACGTTCAGCATTACCGGTGGCACTGGTGATGCCGACTTATACATTCGCTATGGCAATGCACCCACTGAGCAAGTATGGGATTGCCGGCCGTACAGAAACGGCAATGAAGAAGTTTGTACCTTCAATAATCCACAGGCAGGTACCTGGCATGTTGGCATTCGGGGCTATACGGCTTTTTCAGGTTTGACGTTTAGTTACCAGTATTAATATCTGAGCAAATAAAAAAGCTTGCCGGTTATGCCGGCAAGCTTTTTTTATATGAAGCGGCCTGTGAGACTTCGGCTTAGCGAGCTCCGCGTGGCATACGTTGATCCATGCCTATTTTATCCGCCCAGATCTTGGCGGCAGCTTGCTGCGCTAAAGGTCGGGCACTGGTTGTCTGGCTAGCTGCTGCTTTTTTCTTCGCTGCAGTTTTAGCCGCCGGCTTAGCTACCGCTTTAGCTGGTTTGGCTGGGGCTTTGGCTGTGCCATAACTCTGTGCCAGCTCTGCCAGCTCTGCCAGGCGAATATTTTTACCGCCATCGACACTGAACCAGCCTGGCTTTTGCTCCAACTGTGGCGCTTTACCAAAAGCAGCCTGATAAGCAGCAGTGAACTCAGCGATGACTTGGTCTTTATCCAGTTTACTCATTGACTCTTCCTGTTGTTTATAGAATAGGGTGCTGATTAGTTATACAACATTCACTGCTTTCTGACAAATTTGCTCCTTTGTCGGCTCAGTCGGGGCTGTTAGAATAGGTTGGATTAAAGGAGGACGTTATGGTGACCATTCATCGTCAGCAGCTGCTGTCATTACTAAGCAGCAAGTTGGCCCCGCAGCTGGTACAAGATTACTGCCCAAATGGGTTGCAAGTAGAAGGGAAAGCCGAGATTGGTAAAATTGTAACCGGTGTAACGGCTTCTCAAGCCTTGATTGATGCTGCGATAGCCGCTGGCGCAGATGCTATTCTGGTACATCATGGCTATTTCTGGAAAGGGGAAGCTGCCTGCATTACCGGGATGAAAAAAAGACGCATGCAATCTTTGTTACAGCATGATATTAATCTCTTTGCTTATCATTTGCCGCTGGATGTGCACCCGGAGCTTGGCAACAACGCACAACTGGCAGCGTTGCTTGGCATTGAGAAAGCGCAGGCTCTGCTCAGTGTTCAGCCTGAAGGCATCGTTATGCAGGGGCGTTACCCGACAGCAAGGCCCTTGAGTGAGATTGTTGCAGCGTTGCAAGATGCGTTGGGACGAACTGTACTGAGTCATAGTGCCGGCCCGCACCTGGTTCAGCAAGTTGCATGGTGCAGTGGCGGGGGGCAGGGCTACATTGATGCAGCGGCTGCTGACGGAGCTGAGCTTTTTATCAGTGGTGAAGTCTCGGAGCAAACCATTCATAGTTCACGCGAGCAAGGTATTCACTTTATTGCTGCGGGCCATCATGCAACCGAGCGCTATGGTGTGAAAGCGTTGGGGCAGTGGCTGGCTAATGAAACCAAGGTGGCCGTCGAGTTTATTGATATACCGAATCCGGCTTAAGGATCTTCCGGATCCCACCACAGCTTAAAGCTTTGTTGCCAAAGGCCCAGGTATTCATACTGAGCTAATGTCAGGGTGCGGATACCATGAGGGGACGGCAGATAACCAGTGATGCCGTGTTCTCCGGCTGCGCGTCGCACCTGGTAATGGGTTGGTGCGGCTGTCACTTCAGCACCATAGTAGTCAAACCAACGCATTGAACGGGGCATATGCATGGCGGATGTAACCAGCACATTCTGTTGATCGACGATGTAAGGTGCAATGGCGGCTGCTTCTTGCTGGGTATTGGTTGGCTCTGTTAAGCGCAGAATTTTTCGGGCATCCACACCCAAAGCAACTGCTAACTCTGCCGAAATCTGCGTATGGCTTTTGCGATGGGCAGGCAACTGACCACTGAGTATTAAACGTGCCTGTGGCTGCTGATGCCAGAGGACCAATGCCTCTGTTAATCGGCCCAGTGAGCAATCGGCAAGCTGGCTGCTCAGTGGCAATGCACTGAAATCACTGTGGTAGCATCCAAGTACAATGATATTATCGATGGCCGCCGTTGATTGATAGGCAGGATAGCGCATTTCCAGTTGAGCGGCCAGACGCTCAGTGATGGCACTGCTGCTGCCAAGCCAAAGACTAAGAATGGCTGGTAAAAGAAGCCAGAGACCGGCTTTTTTCTTGCGTATACAAAGGATGGCAGCGCACACCAACCAAAGCATCAGTAAAGGTAAGGGCATTAACAAGGTTTTCAGCAAAGGATCCATCAGGCCGTCCATGAAGAAAAATAGCGATCGTAATTTTGACAGCATTGCGGATAAATTCCAACGCAACATTTATCAGACCAGTAAGGGGCAGTTGCGGCAGCAGGTGTTGTTGCGGGATTTGTTGGAGCTGCCTGAGATGCAGCAACCACAGCAACTGCTGGATGTTGGTGCCGGGCAAGGCCAGTTGGCATTGACGCTGGCCAGCCATGGTCATCAGTTGTTGCTAACCGATATTTCCGCTGAGATGCTGGCTGTGGCCGAAAAAAATGCGCAAGAGCTGGGAGTGGCTGCCCAGATCCAATGCCAACAAAGCAGCTTGCAGCAGTTGTCTGAGCACAGTCAAACCTATGCGGTTGTGTTGTGCCATGCCATGCTGGAGTGGTTGGCAGAGCCCCAGCAGGCTATCAGCTGTTTAAAGCAGTTGGTTGCTCCGGGCGGTATTTTGTCGTTAATGTTTTACAATCTGGATGCCAAACGTTTTGGCAACCTGATTTATGGCAACTTTGATTATGTGGTGGCAGGGCTTAAACAGCGGAAAACAGTGTCGCTTAGCCCACAGCACCCGCTGGTGCCGGCGGATGTGCTGGCCTGGTGCGAAGCTGCAGGGTTTCAGTTACTCAGCAAAACCGGGGTCCGCTGTTTTCATGACTATTTGCGCCAGCCTGCCATGCAGCAAAGCCACTATCAGCAGCTGCTGGAGCTTGAGCTTGCGTACAACCGGCAGGAGCCTTATGCCTCACTGGGCAAGTACATACACCTGTTGCTGCGGGCAGTCTAAGTTTAGTTAAACTCAAAGCGATACAGCAAATCGACCGACTGCTCCAGTCCGGTAACACTTTCCAGGTACAGATTGCGCATCAGTCGGTAACGCAGGGTAAATTCACCGAAAGGTTCAAAAATACCCACGCCATATTTGACCTGCAGATTGCGGGTGAGATAACCACTAACCGTGACTTGCGATTGATCACCGCTGCCTGCGGTATCCAATGCCAGATCCTGCACGCCGAATGCTTCACCTATACTGCCAACTAATTTAGAGCTGGAGGCAAGGCCAAGCCCTATCAGGCTGGTGGTGACCGGGTTGGCACCACTGCCGGATTCGCTATCCAGGTTTCGGCCAAGCAGCAGATACGAGGTGGCATTGGCCTGCGCCATCGCTGGCTCGGAAAAGATCTGCAAGTTTGGTTCATCTGCCGGTCCATTTACTCGGATGCCGGCAATGACATCGTCTTCAATGTTGTCTGGGTTACGAATGGCTTCCAGGTTTAGAAAGGGCTGGTCGGCTGGCCCATTAAACAAGATCTGGCCACGCCGGATCTGCAGATCCTGCCCATACGAGCGAAAAGTACCATCAACCAGATTGAGCTCACCATAGAGCCGCGGCTGATTGCTTTCCTGTCGTACCTGCAGATTGCCCCGAATATGGCTACGTAAACCGAAAGCGGCGAAGCGTACTTCATCTCCAAAGCGGATACGGATATCACTGTGAATTGGAAAGGGGCGGCTATCACTGCTGTCTGTCAGGGGCTCAAAGTGTTCATTGACCATGACTTCATCACGGGAGACGCTGACAGCAGCATCAGGCAAGCTGTCAATCACCAGACGCGCCCATGGGATATCAATAGCACCAGTCAGTAAAGCGCGCTCCGGGGTGGCGGTTAATTGCAAATCTGGCTGCAGTCGCATACGGCCAAGAGGCATCTGCACCGACAAGGGATCGCCTTGCACCTTTAATGTCGCTTGCCAGGCTGCAAGATCGGCCCACTGGCTATCGCCTTGCATCCGAAGCTGTCCCTGAGGCGTCTGGATAAAGCCTTGCAGCACAGCACTGTCGTTTTTAAACTGAATAGCGACCTCACCGCGCTCTACGTCAATAGGTGAAAGCTGGCCCCGTACAGACAAGTCTCCAATGGTCAGATGGCCGGTAACTTCAGGTTGCAGCAAAGGCCCTTGTATCTGGATATGGCTGTTGAGCATAGCGGTTAATTGGCTGTACTCATCCAGTAAGGGTTGTAAAAACTCAAAGCTGAATTGATCTATATGCAATTCCGCCATTAGTTGGCGATCATTGCCAGATAGTTCTGTTAATTGCAATTGGCCGTGCATGGCACCTTGCTCTGTCACTGCTAGCTGCCAGTCCAACTCGAGTAAATCTTGCTGCAGGCGAGCTTGCAACTGAAGGTTGCTCCAGGGTAATTGAATGGGATGATCCAAGTGATAACCGGCGATACCCTGCGCACTGGAGACTTGTACTTCCGCTTGCAGGGGGCTGTCGGCACGCCAGTTAATATGGCTTTCTGCCTGAAGCTGGCCACTTAGTTCTGCATAAAGTGGTAGCCAGGGTTCCAGCCAACTGAGCTCAAATGCATGGAGTGCTAAACTGATATCAGCCCGCTCTGCCGTCAGCTCACTGTCTTCTTGCAAGCAAAGGCTGGCATCTTGCCGAAGCCAGCAGTGGGCACCAATCAACAGTTGTTGCTCCATCGGTTGCAGTTGCAATGCCATGGCATGCTGCAACTGCCATGAACCAAGCTCAGTATCCAGACGGGCAGATTGCCAAAATCCTGACCAGCTTAGCTGCTCACGATCAAAACGTCCGCTTAAGTGCATCTGGGCGCTCAGGGGCTTGCCAGCCAGTGTCAGCTGCAAGTGGTGATCGAGTTCATTACCCTCAAGTTGCAAGCTGGCACTATCCAGCGAGAACTGATCAAAGGATGCTTGTGCCAGCTCAAGCTGCAAGCTGGACTGGATGGGTTCACCGGCATCGATACTGCCACTAAGCTGAGCTAACCCCAGCTGAAACTCATTTTGCCAGCGGATATCGGTTGCTGTCAGCTCAAGCTCTGCTACCGGAGCCATGCGTGGGCCGGATAACAGGATGTGACTGTGAATTTGTCCCTCGGCATCAGGTAAGGAGTCAGCTAAATCATCGATCATCAACTGGGCAGTCATTTGCCATTGCTCAGTTAAGCGGCCCTGAAGTTCCAGCCGGTTTTGACCATGATGAACACGAAGTGGCAAAGCGCTTAGTTCGATAGCACCAGAGCCATCAAGATCTTGCAGTTGCAACTGACCATCCAGTCGCAAGGGGAATTGCCGCAACCAACCCGACAGTTGCATATCCGGGATGCGCAATTGCCAGCCTTGCTCTGCTGTGAGCTGACCTTCAATACGGCTGCTGCCAAACAACAGCCCCTGGTAGTCTGGCCAATGCTGTCCCGGGTCCAACTGTTCAAATTGCCACTGACTTTGCCAGTTGAGTAAGGATGCAAAATTTAGCTCACCACTGCCATGGATTTTGCCACCGAGGGTGCCAAGCGTTAAACGTTCAATGCGCAGTTGCTCTTTGTCGAGCTCGGCAGTCAGTGCCAGGCTGGCATCCGGTATGTCCTGGCCGGTCAGCATGGTTGTGAGCTGAGTTGTTAGCTGTTGCAGGTTACCATCTGCATCCAATCGGCTGTTACTGAGTTGATACTGCGCAGCTGCATTCAGCGGCCATTGCAAATGTTCGCTGCGCAGCTGCAAAGATAATGGCATATGTTCTTGCATAAGGTTGAGTTCAGCACTGGCAACGGCGGTCAGGGCCCCATCGACAGCTGCTTGTATCTGCAAAGAGCTTAGGTCCCCGGTTATGGCAAGGGTTGCTTGTGTCGCACTTTGCACTATATCGTGATGATACAGACGCAGGCTGGCATCCAGCGGATACTGATGTTGTGGTTGTACGGTCAGTTGAGCATTGAGTTCCAATGCGTCATGCTGCAGAGTAAGATCAATCAGTTGTAGCTGGCGCCTGTCAACCAGTAAGCCAAACTGAAGGTGTTGCAACAGCAGCTCCTGGTTCAGCGACAGTTGATGCAGTTGAAACTCAACCATATCCAGTTGCAGAGGAAACTGGACAGCCGGAAGCTGTAAGCCAGCCCAGTGAAGCGCCTGGTCTGCTTCAGGATCTTCTTGCGTCTCACTGACAATAGCCAGGCCATGCAGTTGTGTGGGCTGGATAACCAGGCGGTTGCCCCAAAAGTCAAAACCGCTTTGAAAATGCTCCAGCCGCAGATGAAGCTCTGGCATGTGCAGCTCGACAGCATGGAGCTGTAAGTCCCGAATGCCTACCGGTAATGGGTTCCAAATAGCCGGAAAGTTTAAATCCAGCGTTTCGTTGCCTGGCTCGGCTTCACTGGTGGCCAGCTCAATACGAACACCGTCTAACTGTAACTGGTTGACACAGAGGCTAAGGCTGAACAGGCAGGGGATATGATTGTCCAGGCTTAGCTGCTCAATCTCGATAGAAAACTGCTCTTGTTCGAACTGTAGTTGATGCAGGGTGAAGCCATTCAACAGGTTGCCCTGCACACTTGCAATACGCAGTTCAGGCACCAGATATTCAATCAGCCAAATATTAAAACGTAGTCCCGGCTGGCTAAAAGCCAATACAGCAGTTAACAGTACAAACAGCAAGATGCTGTACCAGAAGCCTTTATTTAAGCGGAGTAACCATTTCATAGCTCAGGGCCCAAAGAAAAGTGCAGTTGGAACTGCCGTGATTTATCTGAATCATGATCCAGGCCCCAGGCAAAATCCAGCCGCACCGGGCCGACAGGGGAGGCCCAGCGCACCCCAAAACCAATACCTCGTTTCCAGTCAGGATCTCGGCTCCAGGAGCTGCCATAGTCTGCAAAGGTCGCCAGCCACCAGTTCCCGCTTACCCGGTACTGGTATTCGGCGCTGCCGGTGACCATATAACGGCCTCCCAGCAAGCGGTCTTCATCATCCAGCGGCGCTACGCGCTCATAGCCATAGCCACGGATACTGCCGTCGCCACCCGCAAAAAAGCGCAGGCTGGGGGGCAGGGCCGTGGCCTCTTCCAGCAAGATGGCACCGGCATCCAGCCGGGTTACTATGCGGTGATCTGTGCCAAAGCTGTTGATGTAATTGGCTCTGCTGCGTAAACGAATAAAGCGGCTGTCCGAGCCCCAGGCTCTGTCGGACGTTTCTACTGAAAACAACAGCCTGTCACCTCGGGTTGGCATCATGCCGCCCTGGCTACGGCTGCGGGTAAAGCTGATACCAGGCATCCAGAGATTACTGCGGTCTTCTTGCTCTGCCTGGGTAAACTCAGAATAGAGCCAGCGAATGGACAGGGTGCGGTACCATTGATTGCTTAGCAGCCAGTGTCGCTCAGCGGCCAGCGTATAATCCTGTCCCTTGCCATCTCTGTTGTCAAAATTCTTAATACCGGTTTGAAACTGATAAAAGTCCTGCGCCACGTTGCGCAGTGGGAGGCGGTAAGACGACTCCAGGCTCTGTTCAACCCTTGATACCGCCAGTCGATTATTCAGGCTATGACCCCGGTCATTGAGCCAGGGCCTGTCCCAGTTGGCTTTTAAGCGCGCTCCCTGTACGTCCGCGTAACCCACCCCCAGCTCTACATTGTTACGGGTTCTGGGCTCCAATTGCACATGCAAAGGCACAATGCCTTCCCCGCGCTCAAGCGATTCGCTATCAGGCTCAATCAAAATGGAGCCAAACCAGTTGGTATTGGCAATGGCCTGGTTAAATTCGCCAAGCTGGCTGGCAAGGTAGGGATCGCCGCTTTGGAACGGGATAAGCGAATAGAGGCGTTGCTCCTGTATCTGCGAACCACTAAAGCGAACATCACCAAAGCGGTAGCGTGGGCCACTGTCAAAGTGTAGTTGCAATTGGGCTTGCTTGAGTGCTTCAGATACAGCCAGTTGAGTTCGGGTAAAATCGGCGTCAAAATAGCCCTTACGCAGACTTAGGTTGGCCAGGTTTGTTTTCAGTTGCTCGTATTGGCCATGATGAACGGCATCACCGCTATTAGGTGCTAACCGTTGTTTAAGACGGATAAAGTCCGGGTCATCCGCGGCTTCCCCTATGATTTGCACGTCCACCTTTTGGTAACTGGTAACCGGGCCTTGTGCAATGGTCATCACCAAAATACTGCCGCGCGCCTGCCGCTGCACGGTAAAATCAATGCTGGGGTGATAGTAACCAAGCGCCCTTAATGCGGTTCTTGCCTCTTGCTCCAGCCGGGCTTGAAAGCGCAGCGACGTTGAAACATCGCCATTGGCATAGTTTGCCAGGTAGAGCTCCACATTGTCTTTGACCGCTCCGGATATTCCCTGAATTTGCAGGCGGGTTTGGTCTGCGAAGGCTGAGACCGGCAGCAGCATGAGCAGTAAGATGGCAAGGGCGAATTGTCGAATCAAAGGGATCACAAAAAAGTAGTTCCTACACAAAAAAGAAAACCCAAAGCTGCACTTGCTTTGTGTGTGTCATGGCTATTATGGCCTATGCGACTGCTCACTGTATAGTGACGTGGTTGAATGGGGTATGAATAAAGCCGATGAGGATTATCATGGCTCCTGCTCAGACGGCCAGATAGCTATTGATTTTTAGAGATGATCTGGGTAGAGTAGCGCCGTCCATCGAATTCGATAGACCAGAAGAGGCGCGTTGTTCAGGTAGCCTGTGTCAGATGTCTGTTCATCGCAGCACAGGGGAGGGGAACATCGCCGAGGAGCGTACGGTACAGAACGTATGGCTTCGGTTGCCAGGGCTGAATCCCTGGGACTGTCACCTGAACCCTGGTGGAGAGCTTCTGGCCTTTGTGTACTGCTAAACAGCGCGCTTGTTTTTGCTGCCTGCCTGTTTCCGTTGTTATCAAATGCCGTGCTCTGCTTATTGTTGCTGCATAAGGAGAGATCCATGTCTGAACTCATCGTTGCTAAATTTGGTGGCACCAGTGTCGCCGACTTCCCGGCCATGTCCCGTTGTGCCGATATTGTGCTGGCCGATCCCCGTATTCGGGTGGTGGTGGTCAGTGCCAGTGCGGGTGTTACCAATCAACTCGTCGCCATTGCCCAACAAACCGAATTGCATGCCCGTTTTACGGCCTACACCGATATCGAGCGCATTACCATGGCGGTGTTGCAGGCGCTGCAGCACCCGGAAGCAGTGGCAGCACAAATTGATTTGCTGTTATCCGAGCTGCGCCAGCTGATTGAACAAGCCGGCCCGGTTTTTAGTGTACAGCAAAAAGACGAGTTGCTGTCCTTTGGCGAGCGGTTAAGTTCGGTGTTGTTCACTCAGGTATTGGCCGAGCGTGATGCGGCTGTGGCCTGTTTCGACAGCCGGCTGGTGATGCGGACCGACAGTCACTTTGGTAAAGCGGAGCCCCAGGTTGAGGCCATCCGTGCCTTGTGTCAGCAGCAGCTTCAACCGCTGTTGGCCAGCGAGCGACTGGTGATGCAGGGTTTTATTGGTGCCGATGCTCAGGGGCAAACCACAACGCTGGGACGGGGCGGCTCCGATTACAGCGCCGCTTTGCTGGGCGAAGCCCTGGATGCGACTGTGGTGCAAATCTGGACTGATGTGGTCGGGATTTTTACCACTGATCCCCGATTAACCGAGCAAGCGCGTTGCATCCGCGAAATCAGCTTCGATGAAGCTGCGGAAATGGCGACCTTTGGTGCCAAAGTGCTGCACCCGGCTACCTTGTTGCCCGCTGTGCGGCAGAATATCCGGGTTTTTGTTGGCTCCAGCCGTGAACCGCAAGCCGGTGGTACCTGGATTGCCCGTGAGGTTACTGAGCGTCCGGCTTACCGCGCCATTGCTCTGCGTAAATCACAAACGCTGATCACGGTGAAAAGCCCGGCCATGTTGCATGCCGCAGGCTTTTTAACCCGGGTGTTTGATGTGCTAAGCCGTCATCATATTTCGGTGGATTTGGTCACCACTTCAGAAATCAGTGTGGCCCTTACTTTGGATGAAGCCCCAGGCAGTGCCTTTGACAGCTTAACGGAAACCGCCATTGAGGAGCTGCGCCAGTTGGGGGATGTTCAAGTGGAGCATGGCTTGAGTCTGGTGGCCGTGATTGGCAATCATTTGCACAGCAGCCGCGGCATTACCGGTGAGTTGTTCCAGGCGCTGGAAGGGGTGAATATGCGGATGGTTTGCCACGGTGCCTCCAAGCACAATCTGTGCTTTTTGGTGCAGGATGCCGATGCCAGTCCGGTGGTGAAACAATTGCATCAGAGCCTATTTGCGGTTTAACGCTAACTCAGGGAGCCGAAGGCTCCCTGAGTGCTGATTATTGGCAACTGCCACAACAGATGCCGTCACCATGGGCTGGCTGAATAAATAAGATCTCGTTCTCCAGCAAAATGTGCTCCATCAGATCCTCTTTTAACTCGCGCAGCCCCAGATACAGGGCGGTCCAGGTGTTGCAGGCGCCTTGCGGCAAACAAATGCCATCGGTGAGCTGATCCAGTTTTTCCAGCTCGTCACCGTGCTGTAAATGCTCTTGTTGCATCACATAAATGGGGCCTGCCGGGTAGATGCCCTGACGCAGCATCGGAAACAGGATTTGCTCTTCTTTTTGCATATGGCTTTCCAGCTCCTGCAGCATCGCATTCAGATGATCGGCCAGGCCAGTCGGGCAGTCCGGGCTGTCGCCATGTACGTGTTCAACCCGGCGCGCCAGCCGGATCAACTCCGGCAACTGCTGGCGGTGTTTGTCGTGGTAGCGCTGCAAAATGTAGTCAATCAACTCATGGGCCGGGGCCTGCCGCCAGTCTTTTGCCAGTGGCTTTTGCTGCAGCGCCTCCAAAGCTGCCAGCACCGGGCCTGTTTCCAGCCCCCGCTTTTGCAGGGCTTCGGCCAGGCTTAGCTGTCCGCCGCAGCAAAAATCCAGTTTGTACTGATGAAACACCCGGGTGGCACCACTGATTTGGGTGGCCAGTTTGCCAAGAGGTTGGGTTAGTAATTGCATGGGTACTCCTGCTATCGATTGGGTTGTCAGCTTGTTACTTGCTACTTGCTAAGAGCAAGGGCCATGCCAGCAACTACCACCTTTGATTCCTATAGCTTTTTCGGGCTGCATGGTATATTGCACCCTAAAGCAAATGGTGAAATTAACCCTGAGTGGTGAAAATGACGGTATTACCAACCATCATACTGGCCGATCTGGTGACCGAGTTGCCGGCACCGGTCCGGCTGCAGCGGCTGGTCAGCAATCTGATGGCTGAGTTTGGCTGCGGCGCTGTGGTGTTGCTCCAAAAGCAGCAGGATTATTTAAAGCCGGTTGCGATGCAAGGGCTGGCTCGCGAAGCGCTGGGCCGGCACTTTGTGGTGGCGCATCATCCAAGGTTAGCGACCATTATGGCCAGCCGGCAACCGGTTCGGTTTGCACCGGACTCCAGCCTGGCCGATCCCTACGATGGCTTGCTGGATGCTCAGCCGGAGCAGCCCTTGGCGGTGCATGATTGCATGGGCATGAGTTTGTTTGTGGAAGGCGAATGCTGGGGCGCCATTACCCTGGATGCGCTACAAGCCGGCACCTTTGATGCGGCCAGTGAAGCGCGCTTGCAGCACTACAGCTTTTTAATCGAGGCCATTATCCGGGTCTGTCGGCTGGAGCGGGACAACCGGGTGCTGCGGCAAAGCCGCAGCGACAGCGAGCCCCGACTTGTCGCCAGCCAGGCAGATAGCGGTATCATTGGTCAGAGCAAAGCCCTGCAGCAGGTGTTGCGACAGCTCGATGTGGTGGCCGACTCCGAGCTGCCGGTACTGCTGCTCGGCGAAACCGGTACCGGCAAAGAGCTCTTTGCCAGACGCTTGCACCAGTTATCTCCCCGCAGCAAAAAGCCGCTGGTGTACATCAACTGCGCGGCCTTGCCGGAAACCCTGGCCGAAAGTGAGCTGTTTGGTCATGTCAAAGGGGCGTTTTCCGGTGCCGGCCAGGACAGGGCCGGGCGTTTTGAGGCTGCCGATGGTGGTACCTTGTTTTTGGATGAAGTGGGTGAGTTGCCACTATCCATTCAGGCCAAACTGCTGCGGGTGCTGCAAAACGGCGAAGTGCAGCGCCTTGGCACCGACAAGCCCTGCCAGGTCAATGTCCGTATTGTCGCGGCCACCAACCGTCAACTGGCCGAGCGGGTGCAACAGGGTGAGTTTCGGGCCGACTTGTACCACCGGCTGTCGGTTTATCCACTGCCTATTCCGCCGCTGCGCGAGCGTGAGCTGGATATTTTGCTGTTGGCTGGTCATTTTCTGGAGCAAAACCGGGTGCGGCTGGGATTTCGTAGCCTGCGTTTTGCGCCGGAGGCGGAGCAATTACTGCTGCAGTACCACTGGCCGGGCAATGTGCGCGAGCTGGAGCATGTACTGAGCCGGGCAGCCATTCAGGCGCTTAGTCAGGGCGCCAGCCGACAAGACATTGTGACGCTGCAGGCCGACTGGCTGGGGCTGGCTGATGCTCAGCAACCCGCCGTCACGGCGACAACAGAGGCGGCAGCTACAGCCGACTTGAACGGTTTAACACTAAAACAAACAGTCTTGAACGGTTTGACGATGAAACAAACAGTCTTGAACGGTTTAACGATGAAACAAGCCGTACAATGCACCCAGCGCCAACTGATCCAGGAAGCTTTGCAGCAACATCAGCAGTGCTGGGCCGATGCGGCCCGTAGCTTAGGGGTGGATGCCAGCAATTTGCACAAACTGGCGCAAAAGCTGGGCCTGAAAGCGAGCCGGGGGCACCCATGAGTACTGTTAAGGCCTGGCACTGGTTAAAGGTATTGCTTTGGCGCTTGCTGGCTATTAAAGCCTTGCTGCTGGGGCTGCTTGGGATCCCATTGCCAGGCCTGCCCACCGTGCCTTTTTTATTGCTGTCGGCCTGGGCTGCGGGCAAAGGCTGGCCGACGCTGGAGCTGTGGTTGCTGCAGCACCCGCGTTATGGCCCGCCTATTTTAGCCTGGCGTCAGCACGGCGCTGTATCACGCCGTGCCAAATGGCTGGCCAGTCTGATGATGACTGGCTCGGTGCTGCTGATGTGGTTTTCGGCGGCCCCTGTGCTGTTAAAAATTATTCTGCCACCCTTTTTAGCCGCTGTAGCCACCTGGTTATGGCTGCGTCCAGAGCCGGTATCGGTCAATCCGATGGAGAAACCCCATGACCAAAGCACGTAGAGAAGCGCTTAAAGAACTGACCACCGCACAAAGCCTGCGCTACAGCCGCCATCTGATGCTGCCGGCGATGGATTTTGCCGGCCAGGAGGCCTTACTGGCCTCGCGGGTTTTGCAAATTGGTGTCGGTGGTCTTGGCTGCGCAGCGGCACCTTATCTGGTTGCCAGCGGCATCGGCGCTTTAACCCTGGTGGATGATGATACGATTGATAGCAGCAATCTGCAGCGGCAGATCCTATTTCGTGAAAGTGATTTGGGCCAGTCTAAAGCCGAGGTGGCGCTGCGTCATCTAAGCGGTATGAACCCGGATACTCAGCTGAGTGCTCTTACCCGGCGATTCGAGCAACAGGAGCTGCAGACGATGCTGGCCGATTACGATTTGGTGCTTGATTGCAGCGACAACCTGGCCACCCGCAATGCCATCAATGCAGCCTGCTTTGCTACGGGCACGCCGCTGGTATCCGGTGCGGCCATCCGGCTGGAAGGCCAGGTGATCAGTTTCCCGATGGATGGCAAGCACGCCTGCTATCAGTGCTTAAGCCAGTTGTTTGGCGAGCAGCAACTCAGCTGCATGGAATCGGGCGTGTTATCGCCTTTGGTGGGCGTGATTGGCAGCATGCAGGCGCTGGAAGCCATTAAAATTGTGGCCGGCGTGGGCGAACCCGGCTATGGCCGGCTGCACTTGTTTGATGCGCTGCAAGGACAATGGCAGTCGTTTCAGCTACCGGCAGATCCCCATTGCGCGGTCTGTGGCCAGGGGGCTGGTGCCAGTTAGGGCTAAGCTGCTGGCCCGGATCAGGCTTTAGCATGAACAGCCAGCTGAGGCAGCACTTCGGTTTGCACCTGATGCAGCAAGCGGTAGGCGTCGCTGATGCTGCAATCCTGATGATCCTGTTTTTTGTAGCCGAGACTGGTTAGCTCCAGATGGTAGGTCGGTACTATGTCGTGCTGCGCCAGGGTTTGACGCACACAATTGAGTGGGCAACCATCAATGGCCAGGATTGGCCGGCCGGATTGCGCTACTTTGAGCAACTGTTTGACATGGCCGCCCACCCCGGCAATGCAGGACATCTGGGCCAGCCCCTGGCGATCCAGTACTACGGCCAAATCATTGGCCAACTGGGCGACATTGGAGCAGCCGGAACAGGCATAGACCAGGGGTTGTTGTGTTAAGTCGAGTTCTGTTGTTGCCATGCGTGGTGTTCCCATTTTTTTAGTCGGAAACTTCAGTGTAGGCAGCCACAGCAGCAAAAGTTTGATGTGCATCAAAGATGCGAAGCCCTTACCCCATCAGAGGTAAGGGCTCCGTGGTGTACTTACCCCGGCCGGCCATCGGCTCTTGGCGTAGTGAGTACCGGCCAGTACACTAGGCAGTAACAGCCAAACGCCAGCACCCAGCCGCCAATGGCCAGTTGGTACCAATACAGCGCAAAACCCGGCAGCCACTGCGCCAGTACCCGCAGCAGAACGGCAGCAATCAGCAGCACAAAAGCCGCCGCCATCACCGGCTTGGGTTGCAGCATACGGCCGGTATGGCCCAGTGAGACCCGCGCTATCATCGCCAGGATCATCACCCCCATGGCACCCGCCGTCAGCGCATGAATGGCGGTGCTTTGGCTAACCGCCAGACCAGCGGCTTTGGCAGCGAACAGCGCCAGCCCAACAGGAATAAAGTAACAGGCGATATGCAGCGACCAGAGCAAGGGCACCCGAAAGGTCAGCCAGATTTTGACCCGCAGCAGTCGCCACAAGCAGAGCAAAGAGGCCGTTGCATACAGCAGCGCCATCAGGTTGGCCGGTAGCCAGCTGACCAGCAGCACAAAGTGCAGCGCAAAGATCAGCCAGAGTGCGCCAAGGGCGGCGTTATCCAGCCAGGGTTTGGCTTCGATGCGCGGTGTTTGGGTGCCATTGGCGGTAAACATCGGCAGCACCCGGCCAGAGACGATGGCCATCACCAGGGTAATCAACCAGATGGTATTCAGCATGCCGTGTTGGCTGTACAGCGGCTGGTCCAAAATGACCCCTGCGTGCATCAGCGCATTGCAGGCGGTCAGTAGCAGCAGTACCGGCACAAAAAACAGATTACGGCTTTGGCCGGCTTTCAGCAGGATGCGGCCAAACAGCAGCGCCGCCAGAGGTAAAAAAGCCAGATCAACCGCCGCCACCAGCACGCCGGGCAGTGAACCACCCAACAGCATCAGGGCCCTGGCGGCCAGCCATACCAGGGTAAGCCAGAGCAGGGGACCGCCATGGGTAGCACGCAGGCCGGTCCAGTTTTGTACCGCGGTCAGCAAAAAGCCGACAATAATAGCGGCGACAAAACCAAACAGCATTTCGTGCTGGTGCCAGAACAGTAAATCGCCATAAGGCTGCAGGGTAATTAGACCGCTGAGCGCCAGCCCCCACAGCAGCATGGCCAGCAAGCTAAACAGGGCACCGAATAAAAACAGTGGCCGAAAGGCCTGGCGCAGCAGGGGTTTTAACGCTTCTTCCTGCTGTACATCAGTGATTTGCATCGTCGTTGTCCTCAAAAAAGTTACTGGCAAGAGCTGCCTGCAGTTGTTTTTGCACTTGCTCGCTGCGAATGGCAAAAAACATCATGGTCATGCACAGTGCCAATACGGCGTACAGCACCATAAAGCTGGCACTGGCAATGCCAAGCGCATCCTGAGCGGCACCAAAGGCAATCGGCAGGGTGCAGCCACCCAAAGCGCCAATGGTGGCGATAATGCCACCGACCGAGCCCATCTGCTGCGGGTAATGATCGTGGGTAATTTTCAGCACACTGGCGCGGCCAAAGCCCTGGGCCACGCCGATGACAAAAATCAGCGCGGTAAAAAGCCAGAGATTGATTTCAATGGTCAGCTCGACATCACGTTCCAGCCCATGAATGGTCATGGTGGTGGGCGGGTAGCTCAAGAAGAACAGGCAGACCAAGCAGACCCAGAACACGCTCCAGTTGACGGCGCGGCCACCGTAGCGATCGGCAAACCAGCCGCCCAGTGCCCGGGCCATGCTGGAGGTGGTGACAAAAAACAGCGTAAAAGCCATCGCCTGCTGCAGATCGAGCTGGTAGGCCTGCATGTAGTACTGCGGTAGCCAGAGGATCAGCGCCAAAAAACTGCCAAACACAAAATAATAATAGAGGCCAAACCGCCAGACCTGGGAGTGACGCAGCGGCTTGAGCTGTTCGCGCCAGGGGGGCTGATAGCTTTGCACATAGGCTGGCAACCTGGGAGCAAAACCAGCAAACAGCAACAGCATAAACAGCAAGCCAGCGGCATAGGCCGGCCCGGTCCAGCTCCAGCCCTGCCAGTACACCAACAAGGGCAGTAGAATCAGCGAAATAGCAGCACCGGCATTGCCAGCACCAAAAATACCCAGCGCCAGGCCCTGCTGCTCGCGACTAAACCAGTCGGTGACATAGCGAATGCCAAAGGTAAAAGACACGCCACTGACGCCAATCCAGAGCCCAAGCCAGAGAAAGCCCTGAAAACTGCCAATCAACGGCAGCAGCAACAGCGCCGGTATCGTCAGCGCCATTTGCCACAGCCACAAAGTGCGGGCGCTTTGGTACTCCGACAGAATACCCAGCGGAAAGCGCAGCAAAGCGCCGGACAAGATCGGAGCCGACAGCAAAATACCCAGCTCGGTACCGGTTAAGTCCAGCTTGTCCTGAAAATCGATGGCCAGCACCGCATACAGGGTCCAGACCGAGAAATTGGCAGCAAAGGCCAGGGTCGCCATGGTCAGGGCGCGCCAGGCATGGGGCAAGGTCGCATTCATAGCATAAGGCTCATCTGGCTGTGGTTCCCGCGTTGGGTGATCCTTGTCATGATACCCGGCTTTTATCCGGCTTGCCCGGCTCCCAGGGAATACCCCGAAGAAGCTTTGACCGATGCGCGGCCAGCTGCGGCTACTCCGTTGGGGGTAGGGGGTTCAGTGGTGAGCGGTGCTGGCGCTTGCGTGCCGTTATCACCAAGGGGGTAACCCGGCTTTTCCTTGTAATTTCAATGGTTTTTCCTGTTGATGCAGATCAAGTTATGCTCTGGCAAAGGCGCAGACACTGGCGCCAGGAATTGTCCTTTCACACCCGAGGTGAGTTATGTCTGACACTGGCAGTCTGAATCTGCTGCGATTCAGCGACCCGAAAATTAAAACTTTGCACCTGACCTGGTTTGCGTTCTTTTTAACCTTTGCGGTCTGGTTTGCCCATGCGCCTTTGCTGTCGTCGATCCAGGCCAGTTTAAGCCTGACCGATGCGCAAATTCGCGCTCTGTTGATTTTAAACGTGGCCATCACCATACCGGCGCGAATTGTTGTGGGGATGCTGGTTGATAAATATGGCCCGCGTATTATCTATTCCGGCTTGCTGATTATCTCGGCCTTTTTGTGTATTGGCTTTGCCTTTGCCAACACCTACACCAGTCTGGCAATTTTTCGTTTCTTGCTGGGGTTTGTCGGTGCTGGTTTTGTGATTGGTATTCGCCTGGTCAGTGAATGGTTTCCGGCCCATCAGGTGGGCACGGCAGAAGGCATTTACGGAGGCTGGGGCAACTTTGGCTCGGCCGCTGCGGCCATGCTGCTGCCCACCATTGCTTTGATGTATGGTGGCGACGATGGCTGGCGCTACGCCATTGCCAGTGTCGGTGTGGTGTGTGGCCTCTACGGCCTGGTGTTTTACAAGTACGCCCGCAATACCCCCAAGGGCTCGATTTACTTCAAGCCAAAGAAAACCGGGGCGATGGAAGTCACTAGCTGGGGCGATCTCTGGTTGTTGATTGCGATGAACATCCCGATGTACCTGGCACTCGGGATCCTGGCCTGGCGCTTATCGCCGGCCGGTGTGAACCTGTTTGATGAGAGCTGGATGTATATTTTCCTCGGCGTCCTGGTGGTGCTCTTTATCTTCCAGACCCAGCAAACCTGGCGCATCAATGCCGAGCATTTGCGCGAAGGGGTGCCGGAAATGCAGAAGTACTCCTTTAAACAAGTTGGTATTTTGAATGTGGCTTATTTTGCTACCTTCGGCTCGGAGCTGGCGGTGGTGTCAATGCTGCCGCTGTTTTTCCTGCAAACCTTTGAAGGTTTAACGCCGGTGACAGCGGGCTTATTGGCATCTGGCTTTGCCTTTATGAACCTGGTATCGCGGCCAATGGGCGGTTGGTTCTCGGATAAATTCGGCCGTCGTCGCAGCATGCTGGTGTTGATTGCCGGTTTGGCGGTGGGGTATTTCCTGATGGGGCTGATTGACAGCTACTGGTGGATCCCGTTGGCGGTGCTGGTGACCATGGCCTGTTCGTTCTTTGTACAGGCCGGTGAGGGCGCAGTTTTTTCGATGATCCCGCTGATCAAACGCAGCATGACTGGCCAGATCGCCGGTATGGCCGGCGCTTACGGCAATGTTGGCGCTGTGGTCTATTTGACCGTGCTCAGCTTTGTTAGCTACAGTACCTTCTTCTTTGTGATTGCGGCTTCGGCGCTGGTGGGGCTGGTGGCGATTCTGTTCCTGGACAATCCGAAAGGCCATATCACCGAAGTGCTGCCGGATGGTACCGTTCACACCATCGACGTTGGCCATAAATAACGGGGATTGTATTGAGCGCACCGCTGCTGCAACTGACCATCGCCGCCAGCTCGGAAGCTGGCGGCAAAACCGGCAACGAGGATGCGGTCTGCTGGCAGCTGCCGGACGATCCTTACCTGCGTACCTACAAAGGGGCGGTGCTGGCACTGGCCGATGGGGTCAGCAGTGCTGAAGCCGGTCGCGAGGCCAGCCAGACTGCCGTCACTTCTTTTGTGCAGGATTACCTCAATACCCCCGATACCTGGTCGGTGCGCCAAAGCGCCGAGCAGGTGCTATCCACCATCAACTTGCGGCTGTACCGCCGCAGCCATGCCTTTGCCAATGAGCTGAAAGGCCATTTGTGTACTTTCAGTGCCCTGGTACTGAAATCCCATACCGCGTATTTTTTTCATGTTGGTGACAGCCGCATCTGGCACTGCCGAGGCAGCCAGCTCAGCCAGCTTAGCACCGATCACAGCACGGTATTGCAGGACAAACGGCAGTTTCTGGCGCGCGCGCTTGGCATGAGCAACCAGTTGCAACTGGACGCAGGCCGTCAGCAGCTGCAGCCAGGGGATTGGTTTGTGCTGAGCAGCGATGGCCTGCACGACTTTGTGACTGAGCAGCAATTGCTGGAGCAACTGCTTAGCGACAGCAGTGCCGAGCAAAAAGTGCAGGCACTGACTGAGCTGGCGCTTCGCCAGGGCTCGGATGACAATATTTCCATTGTATTGGCCCGGGTAGAGGCACTGCCCGCCGAGAGCATCGACGATTACAACGAGCGCTTAACCCGGCTGCCGTTTCCGCCGGTGCTGGCCCCCGGGATGAAAGTGGATGGCTACCGCATCGAGCGCGAGCTCTATGCCAGTGAGCGCAGCCATCTGTATCTGGTAACCGATACTGACACGGAAAAGAGCCTGATTTTAAAATGCCCGTCGGTCAACTACAGCGACGATCCCAATTACATTGACCGCTTTATCCGCGAGGAGTGGATTGGTAGCCGTATTCAAAGCCCGTATGTGGTCAAAGTGATCCGGCAAAGCCGGCCGCGCAGTTTTTTGTACTATCTGATGGAATACGTGCAGGGCCAGAGCCTGGAGCAGTGGCTTACGCAGCAGCAGCCGGTCAAACCCGGCCGGGCCATCAAGCTGGTAGAACAAATCGCCAAAGGCTTACAGGCATTTCATGATTGCGAGGCCATTCATCAGGATCTGAAGCCGGGCAATATCCTGGTGACGGCCGATGATCAGGTCAAAATCGTCGATTTTGGCTCGGTCTTTGTTGCCGGGGTGGCCGAGATTTTTGTGCCGCTGGAGCACGAAGCCGCGCTTGGCACCGCCAGTTATTCCGATCCTTTGTACCTGCAAGGCCACAATTCCGGCATTCAGGGCGATGTCTATTCGCTGGCCACCATCTGCTACGAGCTTTTTACCGGCCAGTTGCCTTATGGCAGTAAAATCGAAGATTGCCGCACCGCCAGTGACTTTGATCGCCTGCGCTATATCCCGGCCCGCGAGCACAACCCACGCATTCCGCTGTGGTTCGACCGGGCGCTGGAAAAAGGTGTGGCTTTTGACCTGCAGCAGCGTTACACCACACTGCAGAGCCTGCTGCGCGATTTAAAACAGCCCAACCCGGACTTTTTACGCGAAGAAGTCAAACGCAACACCCGCACCAGCAGCCTGCTGTTCTGGCAGCTGCTGTCCGGCTTTTGGTTTATTACCTTGCTGCTGGTGATTTGGTTGTTTTTGTTGCAGCGTTAAGGTGGCAGTTCCTACCTAAAAGCGCCACCAGCCAGAGCACTCCCAAAATGAACTGTATGAGTAACCAGGTGTTGTATCTGAGTTTTATTTCAACAACTCGCGGGTTTATTTCTTGTATTTTGCTGTAACAAAAAACATGGCAGAAAAAATCCCTTGATTTACATTTAGATGCAGGCTTAGACTGGAAAGATTGAACAACTCAAAGGACGTTTTGGCTGCAACTTGCGGGTTCTTGTCCTTTGAATAAGCTGTTATGCATCAGGACGAGTATGAGCACTAAGCCAATTCTCGAGAGTGATTTCTACCACGACGGAAGAGGCCCTGAGCTTCAAAGAGTTGTATGGAAACTAAGGGGGACGGTCCTCGTCGGCTTCGAGTATTTCAATCCTGACGATAAATATGTCCCTGACAACTTGAGGCACCTGGTGTTAGAAGGTGTTGAGGCATATAGCATGGCCTCGGAAGAGGTGCATGGTAGTATCCTAGCCACTGGAGAAAGCCGAGCAGCGATATTTGAAGTTGTGAATTCCACGTGGTTGGCCTCACTAAATCAATCGCACCTTTCTGAGTGCAAGCACTATCAGGTGATGTTCTACGACGAAGTCTTCGATTTGGTATGTAGGGGCATAAAGTCAGGCGCGGGGCCTATCAATGCATAACAATCGCAGGCACGGCGACGCCTTTTCCATTGCGGCTTCGCCTCCATTCCAAAGCCGCGCATGCTGCGGGCGTTATATTTTTTAGAAAGTATGAGGGAACATATGAAATGTGCATTAATTTATGATTTTGATGGTACTTTAGCTGAAGGAGACTGTGCGCAACATGGTTTAATGACGTCGCTAGGCATCAATGATGTTGCATCTTTTTGGAAGGAAGTGAAGAGTAGAGCTCAAAATGATGATGGTGATGAGATTCTTGCTTATCTTGGCTTGTTAGCCGAAAAAGCAAATCAATTAGCGTCGGATGAATTGAGTAACGATAACTTAATAAAGCATGGTAAATGCATCCCACTCTTCCCTGGTGTCGATACTTGGTTTGACAGAATTAATGAGTATGGAAAACTACATGGGTTAGATATTGAGCATTACATTATTTCAAGCGGTTTAGATGCAATGATTCAGGGTACAGTAATTGGTTCAAAATTTCGTAAAATATACGCCTGTAAATATCATTATTCTATAGATGGTCAGAAAGCAATTTGGCCAGCGCAAGCAATTAATTACACTACAAAGACTCAGTTTTTGTTTCGAATAAATAAAGGGATCGACAACTCTTGGGATAATGCAGCTGTTAATAAATTTGTCGAACCAAATGAACGAACTATACCATTTCAGAAAATGATATATTTTGGTGATGGTGATACTGACATTCCATCAATGAAAATGGTTAGATATCAAGGTGGATTCTCATTGGCTGTGTTTGACCAAAAGAAATGGAGTGATTCTAGCACTCAAATTAAAGTAGAAAAGCTCATTGCTGAGGAGCGAGCAAATTATGTTGTACCAGCTGTTTACGAAGAGGGTAGCCAACTTGATGTAACAGTAAAAGGCCTATTACAACTATTTAAGCGAAAAAAAATATAACACATATGAGCCCACTCGGAGTCAATATGAGTGATGGGGGTCAAATCTTGACTATTGAGTGATGAAGTGATGGGGGTCAAATCTAGTGAGTGATGGGGGTCAAATCTTGACTATTGCGAAGTCGCTTTGGCTGGTCTAAATTTTTACCATGACAAGACCGCTGCGAATTGAATACGACAATGCTTACTACCATGTGATGAACCGTGGCAGAGGGCGACAATGGATACCAATGAGTGCCTGCTGATTTCTGGTGATGAAGGTGATGGGGTCAAATCTTGACTATTGCGAAGTTACTTTGGCTGGTCTAAATTTTTACCATGACAAGACCGCTGCGAATTGAATACGACAATGCTTACTACCATGTGATGAACCGTGGCAGGGGGCGGCAATGGATATTTCACGATAGCCGTTACTATCATGCATTTCTGGAATGCCTCGAGCAGGCGTGCCGACGATTTAAAGTTGAAATCCATGCTTATTGCCTGATGGGGAATCATTATCACCTCCTTATCAAGACACCCAAAGGCAATCTGAGTCGAGCGATGCGCCATATTAATGGCGTTTACACGCAAAAGTACAATTACCTTAAGAGAACCGACGGTGCGTTATTTCGTGGGCGCTATAAAGCAATTTTGATTGAGGCTTCCAGCTATTTACTCGAAGTCAGTCGCTATATTCATCGTAACCCGGTAGAGAGCAAAAAGCCTTTGGTGGCAGATTTGCTGGACTATCCGTGGTCCAGCTATCCGGCCTATTTGAACAAAGCACCTTGTCCGGAGTGGTTGGTAAAAGACACGGTATTCGGCGACTTGGGTGCTAAACCTTCCGAGCCAGCCTATCAAGGGTTTGTGGAGCAAGGGCTGGATGAGGAGACTCGTAAGTTCTATGACAAAGGCCATTGGCCCGCTGTGCGTGGTAGTGGCGAATTTGTTGAAGCCGCGTATGCTCAAGCTTTGAGTTATGGTCTGGAAATTGAGAAGCATCCGCTGAAAGATTATCTTTCTATGGATACTATTGTCCAAATCGTAGCCGAATATTACCAGATCACGCCA
Source organism: Alkalimonas sp. NCh-2 (assembly GCF_039631345.1). Lineage (NCBI taxonomy): Bacteria > Pseudomonadati > Pseudomonadota > Gammaproteobacteria > Alkalimonas > Alkalimonas sp. NCh-2. The sequence goes on along the minus strand of NZ_JBDIUV010000003.1, from coordinate 117,332 downwards.
CAAAGCCTGTTAAAAGCCAAGCGAGGCATCAAATCAAAAAACCTTCCCCGCTGGATAGCGATGAAATTGTGCCAGGATCTGTCAGGAGAGCGATTGCCAGCGATTGCTAAGTACTTCAATGTTGATCATTACAGTACGGTTTCAAGAACGGTGCGACGATTGAACGATGAGCTTGAAGTGAATGGAGCTTTGGTTGGGGAATTTGATGAGTTAAATAGTAAAAGTCAAGATTTGACCCCCTAGATACTTGACCCCCTAGATACTAGTCTTCTTAGACTTGACCCGCTCCTTTTTATCGGTACGGGTAGCAATCTATCGTTGTTAGCGGCAACTTTTTTCCGATCTATAGCCTGCCAGGCAGATGGCATTATTTGTCCATTAGCACGCCTCTAATCGGCATGGCTATGATTTGATAAGGAAATAACCCTCTTTTCCCAATACCTAAGATGCTGGCACATGCTTTGCGTATAAACACATAAGTTAGAGTAGGGTGACTACAATGAAAATTGACGCGGGAAATAACTACTTTCTTAACAGCCAGCAGACTAACTCGCTTGCTACCACCAATAATACTGCAGCACGTGCAGCCACACTAAATATCAGCAACACATCCAGCTCGGAAGTTGCTGAGACTATGCGGGTCGATTTCAGTAACATGACAATTCAGCAGATGCGGAGCTGGGTTAACGATCAAATCCGTAACGGGGAAATATCTCTTGATGACAGTAGGGCTTTTATGGCGATGGGCATCAGAATCCCAGTTAACCTTGGTGCTAATCATGAGCTGCTTGCAACGAATGATAGTGAGCGCTTTAACTTTATACAAAAAGCCCATGACGGAGTGCAGGCAGCACTTTCCCGCAACGATAATGAAACGCTCAAGATGCTGGAATCAGCGATATTGATCATGGATAAACATCAAGGAAAAACAATGGGTATTGATGCCCGTGCATAACAAAGGCCGGAGTGCCGGCCTTACGAAGTCACATTTGATGTGCAGAGCAAAGTATTACACAGATATGGCGTTCCACTTGAGTGGAAAAACGGCAGGCCGTTACACGTTAACCATCTGGCCAAAAAAAACGAAGATGCGTTGGCTGATTTTGAGCACTCTCAGGAGCTGTCAGCAAATGGCTCAGAAGATAGCAACAGGAGAGCAAGAATCCCCCATGAGCAACTTGCAAGTAATTCTAGAATCGCTCGCTAAGTGTGTTAGGCAGCATGGCGCTTAACTGAAACAATGCCATGCTTGCTGGTTTGAACCTTTGCGAAATCAGGGTTTGGTTAGGCTAACTTTTTGGGTCTCATAGGCCGCAGGATGCCTCGTGTGAAAAGTCTGCATCAGGGCTGATCGTAGTGCCCCCCAATAGCGAAAATATAAATGGACTTGTCGTCAAACCGATAAATCAAACGATCTTTTTGTGATATCCGCTTGGACCAAAGACCTGTGAGGTTGTGTTTAAGTGGTTCTGGCTTCCCTAAACCTGAAGCAGGGTTGTTTGAGCGCAGCATTTCTTTCAGTAATTTACATAAAGCCTTGTGCAATGCTTTGTCCTTCTGGCGCATGGCTTCGTACGCTTCCCAGGTATTGCCTTCAAATACCAGTGATCTCATCCATTTGCTCTGCAGTTGGTGTATAACCTTGGCAACCGTTGTGGGTTTCAAGAGAAGCTGCAATCTGTTGCATCAGGCTCTGGCTTTGAAGCACATGAAGCGTTTCTTGTTCGCGCTCCCAGTCGTCGGCGCTCATCACAACAAAGGCCTCTCCGGCTCGTCGAGTCACCTTGAGCGGTTCATGCCGGTCAATCACTTGCTCGACAACGCTCTTTAGGTTGTCTCTGAATTTGTTTACACTGATTGTATCCACAACGGCACCTTGATGTACGGATTTTCCGTACAAGTATACGTCAAGTTCCCTAGCAAGACCAATCACAGCGATAGCTTTTTCGTAGCTTCGCTGTCAATTTAAAGCTGTGCGTTGACAGGTTTTATGCAGTTTAAGGAATTCCGATATGGCATTCAGTGAATCAGAAAAAGCAGCGTTGCTCCAAGTGAAGGGGGTAGGGCCTACGGTGGTAAAACGCTTTGAGGAAATCGGTATACATTCATTTGCTGAGTTAGCGCGCTATGAGCCCAAAGACATTGCGGAAAGAGTGGCGTCTATGCTCAGAACTACCTGCTGGAAGAATAGTCCTCAGGCCTTGTCGGCAGTACAGTCGGCAATAGACAGGGCAAGGCAAGGCTTGTAAAGGCAGGGTACCGCTTGGTTTATGGTAACCAGATAACACTTAGGCTATACTGCGTCCCCAAAATTCAGGATGAGGAACAGAGCAGTGGAGTTGTTCGGGGTTATCAAGTTAGTACTCATAATTATTATTTTGGTCGCATCTTTTTCCAGCTACCTGGTGTATCAGGGGCGCCGCAGGGACTCAGCTCGAACCTTATCCGCCATCCGTAATGAGCTCTCGCCCGAACGACGGCTGACGCCGCAGGAAAGAGAGACTCTTTCCCCGCTGTTGATAGACCCCCACAAGCACGAAAAGGCACTGCACCTTGAGGATGATGGTGTCTATGTGTTGGAAGGGGAGTACGCCCGACACGGATTGGATACTAATGGAGCGACCACCTGGCACGATACCATTGCCGGTGTGGAAGTCATTTTGCCTTTTGATGCGGAGCTTTTTCTAGAGTTGCAGAACCGGGCAGAAGTCGTCTTTGCCGGGCAATATGCGATTGTGTTGCGACTCAACAATGCATTTGAGCTGCTGGCAGGCCTGGAGCGGGATAAGCAGCGGCAAAAAGAGAACGCAGCCTGGGAAGCAGGCGTGCGGGGCACCTTGCACGATAGTACCGCTGATGAAAATCTGCCAACAAAAGAGTTGTCGTCAACTCAGGAGTCGGCATCGGACCGTGTCACCATACTGAGCCAACGGGATGAAACCCCCGCTGAAATTGAATCCCGGGAAGGCCGTGGTATCGGCATTTTGTCTGCTCTTTGCTGGACTCTGGGCTTTATTGCTCTGGCTATCGCTACTATCTATGATCTGCAATCATCACGCTATATCTGGATGGCTGTGGCGGCACTTTTCATTGGCCTGGGGCTGTGGCAGTTCTGGCGGCGCTGGCGTCTTCCTCCACCACAAAAAGTCAACCAAGTCGTGGGCCCTTTTCACCTTCATGCTCTTGTGACCGAAGCTCAGCCTGATAAAGTGACTGTCCAACCTATGTTGGGGGATAAACTGGCCTTTACCGTACCCGAACCCTGGCAGTTCGCCCTGGAAATGCCGCAAGGAGCCCGCATTGAAGCAGAGTTGCGGGTAGCGGATTGCAGCGCAGTTCGCTTTGGTAAGCAGCTGTCAATCGATGAGGAAGTACGTCGTTTTCCTTTAGTGTGGTGGGGGCGTCATTTTACCCTGGCGCTGGTGGGAGCGGTGGCTTTGATGTTTGCCTTGTACGCTTCCCCAGGCGTGCGGGCGGACTTAACGCTGGCAATGCATTGGCTCACCAATACCACCCCAGTGCTGTACACGGACCCCGACGCGCTGGCGGCAGAGCTGCCAACAAAAGGCGCGCTTATCACCCTTCAGGGGGAGGGCCGTTGTCAGGTTCAGCCACCTGAGTGGGACCGCAGCAGCATTAGCTGCCAACACCTGCGTTGGGGCGGTGCTATGCCTGTAGCACAAAACACTGTTCTGGAGCCGGCTGTCACAACGCTTAGCAAAGGTGATTTCATAAAGACCCGCCGCGACATACGTTTGGAAATGATGATGACGTTGCAAAGCGGGGGCGCGGGGCGAGGCACAAACCAGCCCCGGGTGGTGACCAATATTGAAGACATCGTAGCTATGGTCAATGCTGTTTGCCACCAGGTAAATGGTGAGGACAACCTGCAGGCATTTGGTAACTCCAGGCTACGGGATATTCCGTACCAGTGCCAGCAGTTACGTGATGGCCTGCTCGAAAGTATGCATCTGCCGGTGGATACGGAACCTGCCGACTGGGAAGCTATGCTAGGTATATTGGCTGAACCTTATGCTGATGGGGATGCCTGGGAGGCGGTGATTCTGGCTAATCAGGTGAATCGACTGCACCAACGTGGGAGAGGTCTGGCCAGCACGATAATAGCACACCGGGCAGAAATTCTGGCCAGCGAAATCATGGCCAGTCAGCAGGGTGGCATCCTGCTGGAAATAACCGATAGCAGCCCAACCGCTGAAACCCCTGGCCGGTCCAGAAGAAATCAGCCCGAACTCTGGTATGAGCTGCTTGCGCTGCTGGAACCTGCAAAGGTCGAGTCCTTTCAGATCACTGGCCTTGTGCTGGAGCTGGAAGAGGACTATAGCGGTGCTCCGGTGCTGGTGATCGATAGAGCGCGTCAGTTGGACCACCCCTGGCCAGCGACACTTCGAGCGCTGTGGCTGGTATTGGCTATGATGTTGCTGCTGATTCACGGCCCTTTATGCCTGCGTAACTACCTGGCAAAACGGGCGCGCACCCAAGCGATACAGCAGCGGTATCAGCGCACCTGATCGGGCTGTTTGGCGCCCCGGCTGGTGATGCCGGGGCTTCTCAACGTTACTTTGTTTACTTCCTGAAAAATTTAGGTATGGGTACGAGTGGTGGGTACAGCATGAATGGCTGTGCGAAATAGCACCTTCTGACAGAACTTTATCCGGGTAGTTGTTATACTTAGTATTTTCGAATTGGCTTTGCTTATGCTGCGCTTATCTTTTGTTCTCTGGTATTTTCTTGCTGGCAGCCTTGTTGCCTCGCAGCCGATACAGTTGATGCTGCCGTCTTCCAGCCATGCTGGTTCGGTGCAAAACCTTTACATAGAAAGTCTGTTACGTGAGTCCTTTGCCAGTTTGGGGCTGATGGTTGAGATTAGTTATAGCCAGCAAGAAATGAACAGCTCCCGCATTCGTCAATCGTTACAAACCGGGCGGTACATCAACCTGGCCTGGCTGGGGGCACGCCATCAGTCCGATCCTGAGCTTATCGCTATACCTATTGCCCTGTACAACAATGTGCATGGCCATCGTATTTTGCTGATCCAGCAGCAGCGGCAGGACGAGTTTAGCCAGATCACCAGCCTTGACCAACTGGCAGCTTTTGTTGGTTTGCAGCACCACAGCTGGTCTGACTACGAAATCATGATCAAGAATGGTTTAACCGTGGAGGGGGAGCTCAGTTACCCGGCGATGTACAAAGCGCTGGCAGAGGGGCTGGCTGATTACTTTCCTCGCTCTGCCATGACCATAGTGGCAGAGCACAGTCGTCATGCTGCTGAACATGTAGTGATTGAGCAAAGTCTGGTGCTGCGCTATCCAAATGAGTTTTATTTTTATACCCACAAAGCCGATATCGAACTGGCCAAACAGCTGGAGATTGGCTTACGTCACTTGCAGCAAAGTGGTCGTTTTCAGCAGTTATTTGAACAATTTTATGGCGACAGGTTGGATGCACTGGCGCTGGAGCAGCGTCGGGTGCTGGAGTTGCACCCCTAACTTTTTGGCCGAAATGGCTTGATCACATCTTCGTTGCACTCCAGGTAAGGCCCTTCCATTAAATCAATGCAGTAAGGCACGGCCGGAAACACCGCATCCAGGCACTGACGAATGGCTTTGGGCTTGCCGGGCAGGTTGATAATGAGGCAGCTGCCGCGCAGGCCGGCGGTCTGGCGCGATAAAATGGCGGTGGGCACGTATTTTAATGACTCTTGCCGCATCAACTCGCCAAAACCAGGCATCATCCGATCACACACCGCTTCGGTAGCCTCTGGCGTGACATCGCGTTTGGCCGGGCCGGTGCCACCTGTGGTAACGATCAGGCAGCAACCTTCACTTACCAAATCTTTCAGGGTTTGCTCAATCTGCGGCTGTTCATCCGGGACCAGCCTGTACTCGGCCTGCCAGTCGCTGACAAGGTAGTCTCTTAAGGTGTCACGAATCGCCTGGCCGGACATATCTTCATAAACCCCGGCACTGGCCCGGTCACTCACAGTAACAATACCAATCTTTGCTTGCTGTCCCATCAAATCTCCAAACTAATCATTCAACATTCAACATTCAACATTCAACACTCAACCCACTGCCATCCCAGCCAACTGCAACCAATAACCATTGCAATCACCGCCAGGCAACGGCTGCGGCGCCTCACCATGCAAATTGGCTTTAAATTTAGCCAGCCAGTCAAAAGTGCCTTCATGCTGTGGGCTTAACCGCACAATGTCAACCAGACCCTGCATCTGTGGTAACTGGTTGATCAGGTTGTAACGCTCACCAGACTGGGTTTGAATGCCATTGAGTACAAACACCTGCTTGCCATCCTGGCTGGTGACGGTACGTCCCTCGGGGTACTTGATGCAGCAGAGCTCGCACTGATCCTTGCTACGATTTTCCGAGCGGGCGGTAAAACAGCGACCCGACCAGGCCAGCGGCAAATGACCAAAAGCCAGCAGCTCGGTCTGAAAACAATCACGGATATCCTGAATGCAGCTTTGGCTGAGTAAATCGCGTAGCCACTGTTCGGATAACTCCACTGGCAGCACCCACCGCTGCAGCCCCATGCCAACCAAACGGCGCAGCGCATGCTGGTTGTAGCAGGAAATGGCTGGGCCACAGACAAAGGTGATGCCTTGCTCCTGCAGCATCTGAATGGCGCCGACATCGTTGGCCTCCACCAGAAAATCACCGTTTTCGCAGTAACGGCGCAGTTCTCGCAGCTCCGACGGGGCTTCCAGCAGCGTCATGGTGGACAGGCAAACCTGCTTGCCTGCTTCACGCAGCATATGGGCCAGTTGCAGGTAATCATCCAGTTTCAGCTCACGCCGCTTGCTGCAGACAGTTTCCCCCAGATAGACGATATCAATCGCGGAGTCCGCCGCCTGACGGTAAAACTGTTGCACTTGCGCTTTGGGCCAAAAATATTGGATGGGGCCAAGGGAAAACTTCATCAATAGACTCCTTATTTCCTAAGCTTTTATTTCCAGGAGCGGTGGTAAGCACCGAGCGTGGTCTGGCTGCCTTCGGATAAACCAGCCAGCACCTGTTGCCAGTTGGCCGCGACTTCAAAATGCGCTGGATCCTGCAGCAGTGTATCAATGGCCTGGCGCCAGACTTTGGTCAGCTGGGCAACGTACGCCGGGCTGCGCTGACGGCCTTCAATCTTCAGCGAGACAATGCCTTCTTTGTAAAGCTCTGGCAGCAGGCTCAGGGTATTTAAGCTGGTCGGCTCCTCCAGCACATGGTAGCGCTCTCCATCCACATCAAAACGGCCTTTGCACAACGTCGGGTAGCCGGCGGTTTCATCTGGCGCAAAACGATCAATCAACACGCCGTTTAAACGCGATTCCAACTGGCCGTCGTGTTCATCCCAGCGCACAAAAGCGGCTGGTGAGCAGGCACCGGCGGTATTGGGTGACTCGCCGGTAAAATAAGAGCTCAAATAGCAGCGGCCTTCCGCCATAATGCACAGGCTGCCAAAAGCGAAAACTTCCAGATCGATGCTGCAGCTGCGTGCCAGCGCCCGCACTTGCTGCAGCGACAGCACCCGAGGCAGCACCACCCGAGATACGCCGTACTGTCGGTAAAACTCAATGGCGGCGGCATTGGTGGCCGAGGCCTGCACCGACAAATGGCGCTCAACTTTGGGGTAGCGCTCGGCAGCATAACCCAGCACCGCCATATCGGCCAAAATCAAGGCATCGGCACCGGCTTTTACCGCGCTATCTACCGCATCTTGCCAGCGTTGCCAACTTTGCGGGTGAGCAAAGGTGTTGATGGCGACATGCAACTTTCGGCCATGGCGGTGCACATAGTCCGCCGCCTCGGCCAGTTTTAACTGGTCGAGGTTCAGCCCGGCAAAATGGCGGGCATTGGTTTCATCTTTTAAGCCGACATAGACGGCATCGGCACCATGTTCAATGGCGGCTTTTAAGGCTGGCACGCTGCCAGCCGGGCAGAGTAATTCCATAACAGTTCCTGCATCGTGGGAGCATTAGTTTGGCAGTGATAAAGGCGGCAAACTTTGATGTAGATTAAACAAGCGCCGCTTGTTTTCAGTATGATGAGTGTATCGGATCTGTGCTTTGGAAGTTATTGAATGATAAATAAAAAATGGGTTACTCAGCAGGTGGTAGCGCGCGGGCCTTTGTGGGTAGGCACTGCATTAAAGTATGTGCCGAAGCCAATTAGTAGCTTTGGGCTGGGCCGGCAGCTGAACTGGTTTTTTCGCCAGGAGCTGCAGCAGGGCGAACTGGATTTTCTTGCCGGGAAAACGGTGAAGGTGGAAGTACCTGATTTGAGCTATCAGTTTTACCTGGAAATGCAGCAGAGCCGGTTCAAAGTAAGCAGCGAGCAGGCTTCTGAGGATGTAGTGTTCCGTGCCAACAGCCAGTACTTACTGCAGCTGATCACTCAGCAGGCTGATCCAGATACGCTTTTTTTCCGCCGTAAACTGGCACTGCTCGGTGATACTGAGCTGGCGTTGTCGATAAAAAACTTGTTAGATAGCATTGAGCTTAATAAGCGATTGCCCAAATCCTTGGTAAGGGTGCTCACGCAATTGGCAACAGCTGTACCGGCGATGGAGAAGGGCCATTTAGCAGAAAAACCGGGCTAATTTTTGCACTGTATACCTCTGGCCTCTTGCTCTGCGTGCTCCAGGATCACAGGGCCGGTGCCAGATGCACCCAGAGTATCGTCCGGGTTATACAGCGGGCATTGGCTCATACTTAAGCAGCCACAGCCGATGCAGCCGGTCAGGTTATCACGCAGGGTTTGCAAGTACGCAATGCGGCCATCCAGCATGCGTTGCCAGTTTTTGGAAAGCAGCTGCCAGTCTTCCAGCGTTGGGGTACGGTTATTGGGTAAGGATAAGAAAGCCTGCTTAATCTCCTCCAGGCTAACACCGACTTTCTGTGCAGCTTTGATCACCGAAATCCGTCGCAACACTTCTGGCTTGAAACGTCGTTGATTGCCGGCATTTCGCCAGCTTTGGATCAAGCCTTGTTGCTCGTAAAAATGCAGGGTACTGACTTTTACCCCACAACGCTTTGCTACCACGCCAACACTTAACACCGCTTCTGCCATCGGTTGCTCCTGAATCTATTTACTATTTCTTTGCAAAAAAAGCTTTACCTCAACCATTATTGAGGTTTTATCCTGTTGGTCGACTTAATGCAAGGAGACTTTAATGCAATTAAATGCTGAGAGCTGGCAGAAGGAGATAATGGGATGAAGCTGGCAGTTGTGTTTCACTCTGCATCAGGTACCACCCGGCAGTTGGCACAGGCGGTAGCGGCAGGAGCGGCTGAGGTAGCTGGCGTTGATGTTGTGACGGCAGACATTGTGGGAGCTGATATTGTACAAGGGCGCTTTTGCAACAGTGCTCTGCTGCAGCAATTAAGCAGTGTCGATGCCATTGTTTTTGGTTCACCGACCTATATGGGCTCTGTATCCGCGCAGTTTAAGGCGTTTGCCGATGCCACCGGTGAGCTTTGGGCTGAACAAGCCTGGGCGAATAAGCTGGCCGCAGGTTTTACCATAGGGGCGAACCTGAGTGGCGATCAGCTTAATACCATTCAGTATCTGCAAGTTTTTGCCGGACAGCATGGCATGCTGTGGGCTGGTCTGGATATTCCTGGGGCAGGTTCTGCCAAGACTAGTGATCCGACAAAGTGGAACCGGCTAGGTGCTCAATCAGGCCTGATTGCGCATTCAGCGGATGGCAGTGTCCATAAAACCGATCTGATTACAGCGCAGTATCTGGGACAACGTGTAGCGCGGCTTGCTACGTCCTGATAACGGCGTGAGAACAGTGTGCTAACTCTGGTGTTTTCCAGCTGGATCCAGTAGGGTACGCTTTTAGCCGTGGTGGCTTGCAGAGCAATTCTTTACTCAAGAAGATTGGTTTATGGCGTATGAGGCGTTACAGCTGGAGCTGGCGAAGGAAACTGAGTTGGGGATTTTGATGTCTTGGTTTCATGACCTGCAAAGTTGCCGAGACTGGGGTGGGCCAGATTTTCGTTTTCCTTTTAGCAAACAAAGCTTCCAAGCCGATCTTCGCTGGGAACTGTATCGTGGCTATGTGCTGAAAGGCCGGAGCAATACGCTGCTTGGTTTTGGTCAGTTTTATCAGCGCAACGGGCGCTGTCATTTGGCCCGGCTCGTAATAGCGCCGGATAAACGAGGTCAGGGGCTTGGCAAAGTGCTGGTTAAGGCCTTGATGGCCGAGGGCTGCAAGCAATTGCAATTGTCCGGCTGCTCGTTGTTTGTGCTTAAACACAATGCCGCAGCAAAGGCATGTTACCAAGGTCTTGGCTTTCAACCTGCAGAGTATCCGGAACCCATACCTGAGTTGGCGGGTTGTGACTATCTTATCTGCAATTAATCGATCAGCCGCCTGATAGGCGGTTGCAAAAAGGAGAGAGTGATGTACCAAGGCAGTTGTCTGTGTGGGGAAGTCACCTTAGAAGTACTGGGGCCTATTGAGTCCATTATTCATTGCCATTGCAGTAAATGCCGTAAAAACAGTGGCACCGCCTATGCCACCAATGGCTTTGTCGCGACCAAGGATTTAGAGATTCACAGCGGGCAAGCGCATATTCGCTATTATGAAACCTCGCCGGGTAAAAAACGCCATTTTTGCGGCACCTGTGCCTCACCCATCTACAGCAGCAACGACCAGGTACCTGACAAAGTGCGGCTTCGGCTGGGTATTCTTGACTCGGATATTACTGAGCGACCCGGCTCGCACAATTTTGTCTCATCCCGTGCCAATTGGGATGATTTGGATGACGAATTACCGCGCTACGATGGCCACGAGCCAGGGCGTTAGTTCATAGGAGGGATGATGCTCATTATAGCTTCACTACTACTGGTGCTGTGTGGCATTGCTCACTCAATCCTGGGCGAGCGCTACATTCTTATTCGCCTGTTTCGACGAGATAATTTGCCGCACCTGTTTGGCGATGATCGGTTTACCAAAGGTACGCTCCGTTTTGCCTGGCATATCACAAGTTTTGCTTGGTTCGGATTTGCGGCACTCCTGCAATTGCTGCCAGACGCCACCAGCCTGCTTTTAACCGTCAGTTGTGTGTTTGCATTAAGCGGTGCGCTTTCAGCCTACTGCACCAAGGGGAAGCATTTATCCTGGTTGGTTTTTTTCGCCATAAGTGCCTTAACACTGCTTAGTGCGTTTTAAGGGCTGACAGCTATGAAAAAGAATCAACAGGAAACAGCCAACCAACAACCGGCCAGCATGATGGCACTGCTGACACTCATTGCATTGTTGCAGGGGCTGGCTTTACTTTATTTGCATCAGGCCATCGAACTGCATTATTGGCCACACAATCAGCCACCCTGGTTGTTTGCCTGTTACAGTGTGGCTTTTATCTGGCCAACCATGTTGCTGCTGGGGCTTGATGACAGCAACATCGGTACTTTAGTAAAACTCACTTTGCCTTTTGCGCTGCTCAGTGCATTGCTGGGTTACTACGTCGGTCTTCAGGTCGTTCCCCTTGAACACATTCGCTTTAACGCCTTGCTGTTCAGCTTCATAGTCACTATGGCCATCGCTACCTTTAAAGCCTTGATGTATAGCCAGCAGTGGGCCAGTGGTGAGCGCTTCAGCTACAGCGCTTTGTTTCTTTGGTCCTGGCGCAATTTTCTTACTTTGTCGTTGGCGCTGCTCTTTGCTGGCTGCTTCTGGCTGGTGCTGGTGTTGTGGGGGGCCTTGTTTCAGTCCATTGGGATCGACTTCTTCAAGGAGCTGTTTCAGCAGCGCTGGTTTTATTATCCTGCCATTGCGCTGGCGAATGGCTTCGGTGTTATTATCTTTCGCAATCTTAGCCGCATTATCGATACCATCGCACGGCTGCAACAGGCGTTGATGAAATTTCTTCTGGTGGTATTGTCACTGGTATCCCTGTTATTTCTCGGAGCCTTACCCTTTACTGGACTAAGCCCTTTGTGGGAGAGTGGTGGCAGCAGCCTGATTTTATGGATGCAGGCATTGATGTTGTTTTTCGTCAATGCGGTTTATCAGAGTGACGCAGACAACAGGCCTTACCCGCTGTGGTTGCACCGTTTTATTTATATTGGTGTTGCGTTGCTGCCTGTCTACAGCCTGATCAGCTTCTATGGCCTTAGTCTGCGTATTGACCAATATGGTTGGAGCCTCAGCCGGTACTGGGCTTACCTGATCTGGTTTTTGCTGGCGTTGTTTCCCCTTGGTTATTGGTGGGGTATTGTTAAATTCCGGGATCGCTGGACACAGCAACTGAGCCGTACCAACGTTGCTGTTGGGCTGGTTGTGCTGGCTGCAATGCTGCTGGTCAATTCACCATTACTGGATTTCAGAAAAATGGTGGTGGAACATCAACTGCAGCGGCTGGCGGACAACAAGGTGAGCGTTGACGAATTTGATATTCACTATTTCCGCCACCACCTGGCTCGTCCGGGGTACAAAGGTTTGCAAACTCTTAAGGCGCAGTATGGTGAAACTCATCCCAACCTGCTGTTAAGAATTAACGCCTTGTATGCCGATAGAGTCAATGACTTACCCAGCTCCAGCCGTGACGAGTTTATTGCTGCGATTACACTGTTAACCGATAACCCGCCAGATGAGTTGCTGACCGTGATTTATAAGCAGGAAACCAGGTCTCATTGGAGCATGCAGCATACACAGCGCTATTTCTTGCATGCCTTGGATCTAAACCAGAATGGTGAGCTGGAGTACCTCTGGATCGAAAAGCGTCGTAGCTACACTGAGATAAAACTGTTTTTCCAGCAAGATAACCAATGGCAATCAGCCTACATCGGTGGCTTTCGAACCGATCAGGATAATGCTGACAAGTTGCATCAAGCGATCCTAGCCGGTGAGATCGAGATTGTGCCATCACGCTGGCATGATCTTGTGATAGGTGAACAGCGCTTTCAGGTGAGACAGAATGATTAGTTGGTAGCTTGATGATAACCATTCAACAGCGACAAGACTCAACCCGGTTGCGCCGCCTTGCCTTTAGCGGGTGAGCCTGACAGAAGTGTACCCATAACAGTTGGGGCAGCATGTACTTAATGCGTTAGGACAATAAAAGTGATGTTGTATGTTTGAAAAATCAGTGCTGATCAGGCTCATGCAAGCCAGTGATGCGGATGCGGTTAGTACCATCTGCATGGCTGCATTCACCCAATCGGTGGCGGATACCTTGCCTGTAGAAGGGGTGGAAACCTTTGCCAACATCGCCGCAAGCAGTGCATTTTTGGCGCGCATGCAAGGCGATAACCGGATGCTGGTGGCAGAGCTGGACGGCAGCATTGCGGGGGTTATTGAGCTGAAAGAAGGGCGTCATGTCGCCATGCTTTTTGTCTGCCCCAGCTGTCAGCAGCAAGGCATTGGCAGAGCCTTGCTGCACGCAGCACTGGATGAGGCCAGGGTTGCTACAATAACGGTGAGTGCGTCCTTGTCTTCCGTTGCAGCCTATACAAAATTCGGTTTTGTAAGCAGTGGTGCTATAGCGGAGTCGGCTGGGTTAATCTATCAGCCGATGGTGTTGGAACGGCAGAAGGCCGCTACCGAGGGCCAGTAAACAATCACCTGATTTAGCCCGGCTGCACCGTCTTGCTTTAGCGGCAGAGGGGTTGCTGCAGGCGAGGACTTTTGGCCGGGTATGGCAGGGGCCCAGCGGGAAATGTAGCTCTCCGGTTATCTGCAGTTTGATACCATCTCGATTGTGTGGGTGGCTTGTGCTCACATCGAAGCTGTACCACAAGCTGCCATTTAAGCGCTCACTGAGCAAGGAAAGGATAATGAAATTTGTTGTATTGATAGTGAGTGCGGTGATTTTACAGTTCTCAACACAGGCTAATGAAGCCGAGTCCATTCGCGAGTGGGCTGCTATTGAGAGTCTGGTTCAGGAGCGGGGGTTCAATGGCTCTATTGTTATTGCGAAAGGCGAGCAGGTGCTTTTTCACCAAAACTTTGGTTATGCCGACGCTGCAGCTAGCATACCCCTTACGTCAAAGCATGTATTCAGTCCCGGCTCGGTTGGCAAAGAGTTTACGACAATCTCAATGATGCAATTGGCTGCCAGTAACAAGTTAACATATCAGGATAAAATCACAGACTATATCGACGGCTTGCCAGCCTGGGCCAGCGAAATAACCATTGAGCACGTGCTCACGCATACGTCAGGTTTGCCAGCTGTGCAGTGGAAGAAACATATCAGTACTGCCGATGCAGTGCAGCAGATCCAGCAGGGACAGCCTGTTTTTGAGCCGGGTGCCGGTTACCACTACACCAATTTAAATGTTGTGGTCCGTGCCTTGATAGTGGAGCGAATTACAGGCAAAAGCTATAGTGATTCTGTGGTTGATACCATTTTTAAAGTAGCAGGCATGACGGACTCCTTTCATCAGACTGACCGTCAGCCAGCAGCGAATACAGTGGTCGCGGGGGACTTTCCAACCCATATGGCTGGTCTGACTATTTATGTAACGCCACTTGATTTGTACAAATTTGAGCGTGCGCTCTGGAATGGTTCACTGGTGAAAGCTGAGCAGTTAAGACAGGTGTTAGAAGGGGATCGCTTATCGGGTCAACAAAACAGAGCCTATTTCGATTTTGGCCGGTTCATGCTCGATCAGGATGGCACTCTGCTTTCCTGGGAGCATGATGGCTCTAACCCCAGTCACCATACCATTAAACACCATGACTTCATCACAGGTTCTATCGTCGTGCTTATGTCCAGCGATGGCAATAAATCAACCTTGTATCAACTGTTGCATGCAATTCAGGCTGTTAAGCTGTGAAACTTTTGCACTGAGATAGCAGCCACCTTGGTGATGTTTAGATTGCTGATAACAGTAAGTGTGACAAGCGAATTACGATGCGTAAGTGCTGAAGCAGCGGCTTTGCTGGCAAAACACCAACCACCTCAACACTTGATAGCACATCAACTTGAACTAAGTAGATTCATCTATGAAACACTATGGCTTCTAATGAGCCATAGATGGAGCAAAATTGGCGAAATCGATGGTAAGAAGCTATTCGCGTTTTTAATGCGGCTGTCTTAACGATAAAACGCTTCCACCGTGCCTTTGATTTTCATCAGCAATGGCTGGCCGCGGCGGTCGACGGCTTTGCCGGCAGCGACTTTTACCCAGCCTTCGCTGATGCAGTACTCTTCCACATCAAAACGCTCTTTGCCGTTTACGCGGATGCCAATATCGTGCTCGAATATTGCTTTCACATAATGTGGGCTGCGTGGATTGACGGAAAGGCAATCGGGTAACTCTGGGCGTGCTGAGGTATCGGACATGGTTTGGCTCTGCTGCAAATTAAAAGTGCGTTATTGTAGGTAAATCCGTGGGGTTGCTCAAGTACAAACGCTGGCCAGGTTGTCTGTGATCGACTAGTGGGTTGCTATTAGCTAGCTCAATCTGTGCTCGATAGCGCGCAGCAATTGCACATCGATACCTTGATTGATAGTGATCGGATCCAACAGTATTTCAATATCCGGTGCAACGCTTTCGCTTTCTCCCCGCTATTCGTCATCCGGCGTATAAAAGTGGAAGAACGGCACTACATTGAAACCACTATCGATATAATTTGAGGCAATTTAGCGCAGGTAATGTTACTCTATTGTTATGTGGGTGTCTTGGAGGTGGCTGTATGCGGCGTGTTGTGGAGTTTAAGCAAAGGAAGCTCTGTGGATGGGGGGATGTCGATTTAGATGCCCTGAATGCACAAATTCAGCAAATCAGTGAAGAAGGCTGGGAGGTGCTCTCAGTTACTCCCAATACATGGATTACCGGCTTCGTGGTCTCTTATACTTTACTCATTGAGTGTAAGGCTTCAATGCAAGTAAAAGGCAAATCTACTTAGCGAACATAAGCAATACCTGAATAATTCGCCATTGGTCGAATACTTGCCATCTGCTGGCTGCTGTATCATGCTTGGTTGAATTTAACGCCCTGAAAGAGGTGCAGGCATGAGTGCGGTCTTTTTAATGCTGATGGGGCTTGGCGCAATGGCGCTGGGTTATTTTATTTATTCGAAGTTTATTTGCGAAAAGATCTTTCAGGTCGACCCTAACTTTCGCACCCCGGCGCACCAACTGCAGGATGGGGTCGATTATGTGCCGACCAACAAATACATTCTGTGGGGCCATCATTTTACCTCTGTAGCTGGCGCTGCGCCGATCCTGGGCCCGGCCATTGCTGTGATTTGGGGCTGGGTGCCAGCTTTTCTTTGGGTGGTGTTTGGCACCATTTTCTTTGCCGGTGTGCATGATGCCGGCGCCATCTGGGCCAGTAGCCGCAACAAAGCCCGCTCCATTGGTGCTTTAACTGGTGACATTGTAGGCAATCGCGCCCGCAGTATTTTTATGATTGTGATTTTTCTGGTGCTGTTGATGGTTAATGCCGTCTTTGCGGTGGTTATTGCCAATCAACTGATCAATTTCCCCAGTGCCACCTTGCCGGTGTGGGGCGCAATTGTGGTCGCGCTGATTATTGGTCAACTGATTTACCGCAAAATAATAGGTTTGCTGATGGTGACCATTCTGGGTGTCACCGCGCTTTACGGCATGATCTACCTTGGCCCTATGCTGCCGTTTTCGCTGCCGACAGAAACCGTGCTGGGCTTGACGGATCGCCAAAGTTGGATCGTGCTGCTGTTTGTCTACGCCGCCATTGCATCGTTATTGCCGGTCTGGGCCTTGCTGCAGCCGCGCGATTACATCAATGGCATTCAACTCTTTATTGGGCTGGGATTATTGTATGGCGCTGTGCTGCTGGCCAGTCCGGACGTAGTAGCGCCAGCGTTTAATAGTGACGTGCCAGAGGGCACTCCGTCCATTATTCCTTTGCTGTTTGTCACCATTGCCTGCGGCGCGATTTCAGGCTTTCATGGTCTGGTGGCCAGCGGTACCACCTCTAAACAACTGGATAAAGAGCCGGACCTACGTTTTGTGGGGTATTTTGGCGCCGTGGGTGAAGGGGCATTGGCACTGGCGGCTATTATTGCGGTGAGTGCTGGCTTTGCTACCCTGGCCGACTGGCAAGCCATTTACCATAATTTTGGTGAAGGTGGTGTTGCTGCCTTTACCCGTGGTGGTGCCAACATTCTGGAGCAGGGACTGGGGCTGGATACCGTGATGGCGCAGACGTTGCTTACCGTGATGGTGGTGCTGTTTGCCGGTACCACCATGGATACCGGGCTGCGCCTGCAGCGTTACATCTTTCAGGAGTGGGGGAGTATTTACCGCATTGGCTGGATGCAAAAAACGCTGCCGGCCACCTTGCTGGCGGTCGGCTGCTGCTTGCTGCTGGCCTTTGGGGCCGGCGGTGATGGGGCCGGAGGCATGCTGATTTGGCCGTTATTCGGTACCACCAATCAGCTGCTGGCTGGCTTAACCCTGCTGGTGATTACTGTGATGCTGGTGAAACTGGGGCGGCCGATGTGGTACACCCTGGCACCGCTGCTGTTTTTGCTGTGCATGACCACCCTTGGTCTTTTGATCCAGCTAAAAAGTTTTTATGACAAAGGCGACTGGTTCCTGTTCACGCTGGATTTGGTGATCCTGGCTGCTGCTATCCTGGTGATTTTGGAGGCCAGCTCGGCTTTAACCAAGCAGATCAAGGCCAATAAAGCGGCGGTCAGCAAGCCATGAAACTGGATGCCATCAAAGCCTGGTTTCGCCAGGCCAGCTTTTATGCCGAAGAAGCCTACAACGCGCCTTACCGCTCAGCCATTGCCCGGGCGAAGCGCGAGCAGGATGATCTCTTTATGCTGCTGGTATTCTCGGAAATGATGGGCGTGCCGAATCCGGCCAGTTATTACACCCTGGAGCTGCAACCTTTGTTGCTGGAGCGCTTTCATGACTGGCATCAGCGTATGGGGATGGAGCACTCACCATTGGATCAATTCCGATGCTGTTAACTGGCCAGCGCTTGCTGTTGATAGGCGGCAAAGGCGGGGTGGGTAAAACCACCGTCTCAGCGGCCTTGGCGGTGCTGGCCAGTCAGCGCGGCCAGAAGGTATTGCTGGTTTCGACCGATCCGGCGCACAGCCTGGCCGATGCCTTTGGCCGGGCGCCGATAGGCGATAGCATGACCCGGCTCGCCCCCAATCTGGATGGACTGGAGTTGGATCCGGATCGTGAGGTCGAGCAGCATTTGGCCAAAGTCAGCGCCCAGCTAAAGCGCTTTACCCGCCCTGAGATGTTCGTCGAAATTGAACGGCAGATGCGTCTGACCCGTCAGTCGCCTGGGGCTCAGGAAGCGGCGATGCTGGAGCGGATTGCTAACACCATCGAGCTTGGTTTAAGCGATTACGATCTGCTGATTTTTGATACCGCCCCAACCGGCCATACGCTGCGACTGCTCAGCCTGCCGGAAGCCATGGCAGCCTGGACGCAGGGACTATTGCAAGCCAATCAACGCTCCAAAAAGCTGGGCGATGTGCTGGAACACCTAACTCCCAAAGCCGGCCGTGATCTGGATAACCCCATGGGCGATCCCAACCAGCATGCCACCGCCGGGATGGATGAGCGCAATAAAGCCATCACCGAAACCTTGCTGGCGCGTCAGCGCTTGCTGCAGCGTACCCGTGAAATTTTACTGGATCATCAGCAAACGGCGCTGTTGTTTGTGCTGACACCAGAAAAACTGCCTATCTTAGAAACCATGCGAGCGGTCAGCAGTTTGCAGCAAGAGCAGCTGCCACTAGCCGGCCTGGTGGTGAACCGGGTATTGCCTGAAGACGCCGATGGCCATTTTCTGGCGCAGCGGCGTCAAACCGAGCAACAGCATCTGGCGCAGATCAACACTGAATTTGCCAAACTGCCGTGTTACCAGCTGCCGTTGCAAGCCACCGATATTCAGGAGCTTGAGGCATTGCAGCAGATGGCGGCTTTATTGAGCGAAGCCGGGTTTTAGTTGCACTCTTTCTGGTATACCATAGCCATACTTAGCTGAAACCCATAAGGATCTCCATGGAATACTATGTGCCGATCAAGCATTTGCATATGCTGTTTGCCTATTTAACGGCGTTGCTGTTTACCTTGCGCTTAGTGCTGGATGCGGTGGGCAAGCCAGGCTGGCGTCAGACACCGCTGCGCTTTATTCCACACATCAACGATACCTTGTTGCTGACATTTGCTGTGGCGCTTTGGCTGCTTGGTCCCTGGCAGTTGATGGCACATGGTTGGCTAGGGCTGAAAATTGTGCTGCTTTTCGGCTATATTGGCGCAGGTCTGGTGGCGCTGAAACCCAGCAAGCCTAAAGGTCTGCGGATTGGCTTTGCCGTGCTGGCGCTTGGCTTACTGGCGGCGATTTTCCACCTGGCCAAGGCTAAACCAATGCTGTTTGGTTAGGTATCGGCTATCAACTGATTGCGAATTAAGTTGCGCTCGACGCTTTGGCATAGTTTGCCAAAGCGTCGTAACTCATCAAACCTTGGCGCACGGCCTTGCCGGATGGCGCTTTCCCAAAAACACAGCTCCGAATCCACCATTTCCAGCAGCTTTTTCGGGCAACCCTGACAGTCGGTGTTGCGAATACCGCAGACATAAGTGTCAGGCTCGTACAGCGGAAAGCGGTTTTTGACCTCATCGATCAGCTGCAGCATGGCGGTTGCCAAATCAGGTTTTTTGCTCATGACTGTATCTGCATCGCTGCTCTGCGCGAACTGCAAGGCTTACTGAAACTGCAGCAATTCACCTTGCTTATTCACCGCCAGAAAATTCGCCACCTGGCCGGCTTCAATCCGTTGCACCATCAGTTTTAGTGGCTGAACCGCTTCGTCGGAGTTAGGTGCAAAGCCAGCGCGGCCTTCCATGCTGGAAATAAAGGCCAGATCCCAGTCGAGCTCGGTTTTTTTCGACTCATCAACAAAAGCCGCTAAATCCCGCACTTCTTCCGGCAGTTTATCGACACAAAGTACCGACTCCAGATAACCACCTTCGCCTTGCTCAAAGCGTGCTTTTTGCTCCGGGGTTGCGTCTTGGGGCAGTTGGACTTTTGCCAGCACAAACAACAATCGCTGCGGCTCGGCCTGATTACAGGCCATCTCAATAAACTGGGCGTAAGTTGAAAACACAGGAAGTACTCTTTTGTCCGTCAGAAAGGTTGCCATACTAACAATTAATCGCCTTGCATGTGACTGCCTGAAAGGGGTGGTGACCTACCTCTTTGGTTGTAGCCTTATGACAGACCAAAACTGCTACAATTACCTGAATTTACGACAGAATAGAGTGATTTAACGCCATGATTAGAGCGATCATTGATAATCTTGCCATCAGTAAGAAGCTGTATTTACTGTTGTTGCTGCCCACCTTATTGGTAATTTGGTTGGTCACCAGTCAGCTAATGACCAATTTTAATCAACTAAAAGTGAGCACTGCGGTCATTCAGGCGGTTGAGAATGCGTTGGTGATGAATGGGCTGACTGATGCACTGCAAGCAGAGCGGGGTGCCAGTGGGGTTTTTCTGGCCAGTCAGGGGGCTCGCTTTGCGGACAGACTGCAGCGCTTGCGCCAGCAGTCCGATGCGCAGATGCGCAGATGCGCACCTTTATGGCCTTGCAGGATCCCGAGCTGCAAGCGTTGCAGCAGCAACTGCAACAACTGACGGATCTTCGGCGTCAAATCGATCAATTTGCCATCACCAACACCGATTCTGCCGAGCGCTACACTCAGTTTATTACCCAGATGATAGCGCTCAATCACCAGTTGGAGCAGCAGTTGGTGCATCAACAGATGGCGCGTCAGTTGGCCACCTTGAATCAGTTTAGCGAAATGAAGGAGCGCGCCGGGCGGGAGCGGGCCATCCTGGGCCTGGTGTTTAGCCGGGATAGTTTTACGCCAGAGCTGTTAAGCAGGTACAGCAATAATCTGGGGGCATTTCATGCATTTGCGGCCAATTTTGAGCGGATGGCCGATGAGCCAATTTCCCAGCAGTGGCAGGCGTTGCAGCGCCAACCTGTGTTTTCCGAAGTAGCGCGTCTGCAACAGCTTGGTTTTAACGTACCGCCCGGGCAGTCGTTGCAGGTGAATGATGGCGACTGGTTTGAGGTATCTTCCAGCCGGATTGCACAGTTGGCGGAGTTTGAGCGTAGCTTGAACCTGCAACTGCTGCAAAGTGCAGAACTGGTGCAACAGCGTACTCTGTGGACACTGCTTGGCTTGATTATGGCTTTGCTGTTGGTATTTTCCTTGGTTATTGTGGTGACCGCGATGATTATGCGGCGTATTCGCTTTGCCGCGCAGGATATTGATGGCACCGTCGCCACTTTGGCACAGAGGGATTTGACGGTACGCTGCAACTACTCCGCAAAAGATGAGTTTGGTCGCATAGCCCAAAGCGTCAATCAAATGAGCTCTGAGTTAGCGCAGGTGGTACGGGAAATTGGCGAGGCTGCCAGCCAAATCGCAACTACGGCCGAGCAGGCATCGGCTGTGACTCAGGAAACCAGCCAGGGCGTGCGACAACAACAACAGGATACTGAGCTTGCGGCTACGGCCATGCATGAAATGAGTACCACGGTACGGGATGTTGCCAGCAGCACAGCAGAGGCTGCCGAATTATCTGCAAAAGTTCAGCTGGATGCAGCCAGTGGCCTGCAAAAATTACAAACTACCATTCAGCTGATTAAGGCTTTATCTGTTCAGGTTGATCAAACCTCGACCATTATCGATAAGGTTAAACAGGAAAGTGACAGCATCAGTTCTGTACTTGATGTTATCCGCAGTATAGCTGACCAAACCAATTTATTAGCGTTAAATGCTGCGATTGAAGCTGCAAGGGCCGGTGATCAGGGCCGTGGTTTTGCTGTGGTGGCCGATGAAGTACGCACTTTGGCGCAGCGGACTGCTACCTCTACGGGCGATATTCAGCGGATGATAGAAAGCCTGCAGCAAGGCTCAGAACAAGCAGCCCAGGCGATGCAACAAAGTTTGCAGCAAGCCAGTGAGGGTGCCAGCATTGTGGTTGAAACCGGTGATATCTTACAGCAACTGCTGTCAGGTATTGATGGTATGAATGATAAGAACATCCAGATTGCTTCGGCCGCCGAGCAGCAGAGTACGGTGGCAGAAGACATCAACGAAAAAATTATCCGGATCAGCGATGTGGCAACTCAAACCAGTTCTGGTGCGAGCCAAACGGCCGCGGCCAGTCAGGATTTGGCCAAGCTGGCGGAGCAGTTGGCTGGTTTGGTACAGCGTTTTCGCTTGGCTTAAATGAAACCCTGTGGCGGATAGCCACAGGGTTGGCGTTAAGATGTCACTGCTGCAGCGGGCACTACCAAGGTTGTTTGAGTCTGCTGAGGCATTCTGTGATAGTGCCGCAGCCCATGCTCTTTGCGCCGGCCGCTGCTAAAGGCCGAGACCCGTTTTAAATAGCCAATCACCCGGGTGCCGTGATCTACATCCAGGCTGCCGCAGTGGCTGCAATGGTGCAGGGTGCGTTTATCGATGGCTTCGCACTGATTGCAGATGGTGATTTTGACATTGACACAGAAATAATTGCAGCCGGTATGGGCGGCTATGTTCAGCATCGCCAGGTAGCCGTCTTCATCCAGCTTTTCATCCAGGTTCAGGTGCAGCGCCGAGCCACCGTCCAGGAAATCCAACAGCTCTTTGCCATGCAGCTGAAACTTATCCAGCGCATTGGTCTGCTCGTCTTCCACCACATAGAAGTAGGAGTTGTAGCAATCGCGTGGTACCTGATAGCCATCCTCCCGGTCCCATTTGGCGTTTTTAATCCCCAAGTTTTCAGCCGGCACAAACTCAGTGTTAAACAGATAGCCATATTTGGCTTTGGCGGCTTTGTTGGCGTCAAAAATGGTTTTTAGCTGCTCCCGTACAAAGGCGATGTAGGCAGGGTTGTTGCTGGCAACCAGGCCTTGCGATTCGGCTGCTTCCACCATGCCATTGATGCCGATGGTGAGAAACTGCTTATCCAGCGTGATAAAGCCAGCGTCGTATACGGTGAGCAGACCTGCGGCCAGATACTCTTCCATCAGCTTGCGGTAGGCCACCTGGTACTTGTGTATCTTATCGACTTCGGTGGCCAGATCGCGGCCATCCTGCACCAGCCGGTTCATATTGATGGTAATCACATTGATGGAGCCGGTGGCCACACCGCCTGCGCCCAGTGAGTAAGAAAAGGTGTTGTCGCTGATTTCGCTGCGCAGCCGGCAGCAAGAAGCCAGCGAGTCGGCATTGTCCGACAGATAAACAAAAAAGGAGCTGTCGTTGGCCAGTTGTTTGGCCATGCTTTTGGCAAAGTGCTGATCTTTGCACTGGCCCTGTTCGGTCAGCATGGCAACGGTAACCACCGGGAAGGTCAGGATGGTTTTTTGCCGCTCTTCATTAAACCAGTCGAGGAAAAAATGCTGCAGGGCATTCACCGACGACCAGTTGGGTTTGGTCAAGTCGTCATCCGGAAAAACAAAGTTGCCAAACATGCTGTCGAAGTAGTGCTGATCGTACACCGAAATGTTCCAGAACACGCTTTGATAACCGCGGGCGGCGGCAGGCTGGTTCAGCGCATAGACCACATGCTGCAAGTGATTGGCAATCAGCTTGGGGTGGGTTTGCAGGTAGTTGTCGCCGTAGTCTTTGCGGGCAAAGTAGTCGAAGTAGGTGAGGAACTCGACGGTGGCGACAGCGCCGGCAAATTGGCTGCTGATGGCAAACACAAAGTTGACGAAACAGCCGCAGAACGACTCCAGATGCTGGGGCGCTTTTGACTCACCGCCGAGCTTGGTCAGGCCATCGCGCAGGAAGGGGTACAGGGTCACCGAGACGCAGTAAGGCTTTAAGCTGGTTTCATCGTGCACATAGATCTCATGCTGCTCGATTTGGCGGCCGTACTCTTGTGCCAACTCAGGGCCAAACAGTTCAGCAATCTTCTGGCTGACTTTGCCACGATTGACCTGAATAAAGATGTCTTTCATCATTTCGGCTTCTAGGGTGGCGATGTTTTTCTGGGTAACATTGGCGTTGGCATCCATTTTCGAGCCATCGGCGGCGTTTTGCGCGCTTAGGTAATGGTCGATAAAATCCAGTTTTTGCTGCAGTTGGTCAGGTTGTAAACGTAACATAGTCAAGCTCCTTGCTTAGCGGATAAAACGGTGGTTCAGGCTTTGGCCTGTGCGTAAATCCACCAGTCGTTGGTTGGTAGTAAGGCTGTCCAGGCCACCGCGCTCAGGCAGCCAGCGGCCGGTTTTTAAATAGGTCAGTTCAGCTTTAAGCTTTGGCTCGATATCATCCAGCCCGGTGTAAAGGCAGGTGCGAAGGCCGTGCCGGCGCGCCAGCTTCAGCTTGCGTTCTAGTTCCGTGCTGTGCCATTCACCGCCCAAAAACAGCACACAGCTGATCAGGCCCCGGTACTGGTTCAGACGTTGCTCAAAGTAGTCATCGGTCAGCAGGGTGCCCTGGCTTGCATCCCAGGTCTCGGTGCTGTGGCAGCCTTTGCAGCCAAGTGTGCAGCCGGTGATGGTGTAGGCCAGCGAGACCTCCCCTGGAACCTCCTGCCAAACAACCTGTTCGATACTAAAACGCAGCATAAAAACCCATATATAGTGTTATTAATTTTTTTTGTATCTATATCTTGTGTTTCAGGGTAGGCCTTCTGCGGATGGAAAGCTTGATCTGGATCAAGGTTTAGCGGTCGCTCAAAGCTGCCAACTCCTCAGAGCCGCATCTTTGCTGGATCCTGTACCCCTTCATGGATAGTGCTGAGCCAAAGCGAAAAAAACCGCCCACTGAAAACCAGGGGCGGTGCAGAGGAGCCAGGAAAACTGGCTGTGAAGTTGGTAAGAAAGCAGAAGTTTTGCAGGGACAGTGACCGGGTAGCGCACGCAGACACGCCGTGAACCCATCCCTGGGGGCTCTGTTTTGTGAACTGCGTCCATGCAGTTCACCCTGCGGGCCAGCGGAGCTGTCCAAATCCGCTCCCTGCGAATTTGTGTCCATCCATGGCAAAAAAGGTCTGCTTAGCGTACCCGATCACTGTCCTCCGAGAGCTTCGGTGTTACAACAAACACTTAAATCGAATAACTCAGCATCAGCCAGAGTTTCCGGCTATCAACGGCAAAGCTGCTGGCCTGATAATCCGCCAGCTTTAGCATGCCCTGCAGCTGATTGCTGAAACGGTAACTGGCCGTCAGGTTCCACTCGCTGCCGTAGCGCCGGCCATCGGTATCGCTGTGGTAGCGGTGGTAGTTCAGCGCCAGTTGTACCGGTCCGGCCGGATGACGCACTCCCAACCACTGATCGCGCAAGCCATCGTTTGGTGTCACTAAAAACAAATCGGCAAAGCCCTGAAAGGCATGCAGGGTAGCCAGCGGCGTTTGAAAAGCGCTGCTGCCATCACCTGCCAGGCGCTCGGTGCCGGCAATCAATTGCAGTTTTTGCTGTTGCCAGCTCAGTTGCAGCCGGTGGTAATGGTGTTGGTAACTTAGCGGCGCATCATGGCGGTCTTGCTGTTTGGCTGCTGCTAACTGCAGGCTAAAGCTTTGTTGTTCGCCCAAGGCCCATTTGCCCTGGTAGTCCAGGCCAAAGGTCAGGCTGCTGTGCACGGCCCAGTCGTTAAAGTCCAGATCGTAGCCATAGGCTGCCAGTTGCTGATTAGGGTTGAGTTGCCAGCTTAAAAGGCCGGTATAAAACTCACCGCGCTGATTGGCTGCCGGGCCTTTGGGACCAAACACCCGATTGACGTTGTGCAAACGGGCCAGATCCAGTGTGATGGCCGGGGTAAAACTGTGCTGCAGCCGGTAACCATCATAGGTTTGTTCGTTCTGCCGCCAGCCGACACCGCCTAAAAAGCGTTGATTCAGGTGATTGATGCGCTGGCGTCCCATCGTAAAACTGGTGTCTTCACTCAGCTGGTATTTAAGGGCAGCCTGGTTGATATCGGTGCCTTTCGGATCGGCCACCACGCTGTACTGGCTGTTGCCATTGACGGTGCTGTGGTAGGTTTGGCCACCCAGCACACTGACATTGTCCACTTCCAGCAAACCAGATAAGCCATAAGCCTTGCCGGTGGTCAGGGTTAAACGGCTGCGCAGAGTGGATGCCAGGGCGTCTTTTAATGCATTGTTTTGTCCCACATGCTCGATGCGGTAGCGAAAATTGGCATTGATCTGGCTATCATTCAGCGCAGCGCTCAGGGTATTGGCGCTGCTATCTGCAGCGGCCAGCGTCAGGCTGGGGACCAGGGCGAGGCAAGGTAGGGCGAACAGTGGTGATTTCATGGCAATCTCCTGATGTGATTGCCGTTATCATAGGTAAGCTGTTGATGAAACCATTGATGAAGATCAATAAAATCATTCAGTTACCAATAGCTGGGTACTAGAGGCTACCTGCTCCGGGGGGCAAGTTGAGTCTGTGTTTACCTGTTTGGGTAGACTGACTGGATTAAACAGTCACCACCTGATTACGACCATTTTGCTTGGCCTGGTACAGGGCTTTGTCGGCTCTGGCAAAGACTTCATCAAAAAACTCTTCATGGGCTGAGCTCAGGCTGGTGACACCGATGCTGACGCTGGTCGTAATGCCTTCCGGTTGTAGCTGGTACAACAGCTGGCAGAGCTGGTACGCTTTGTCGGTGGCCATGGCGAGATCTTGCTGATGTAGCAGTATCACAAACTCCTCGCCACCAAAGCGGGCAATACAGTCGTGCTCGGCAAACTGTTGGCGCAAGGCTTCGGCAATCCGTTTTAACACCTTGTCACCAATATGGTGGCCGTGTTGATCGTTCACTTGTTTAAAATGATCGATATCTATCACCAGCAAGGACAGCGGTAACTCTTGTTTGCGGGCTTCGGCAAAGCGGCGCTTAGCCACTTCGCCCATAAAATGACGGTTGTACAGACCGGTGAGGTGGTCTTTGGTGGCAAGCTCCAGCAGCCGCTGTCGTTCCCGGGTTAATTGATCCACCAGCCGGTTGGCGGAAATCAGGTTGTTGATGCGGGCAAAGAGTTCTTCATCCAATACCGGCTTGGAAATGTAATCATTGGCACCGGATTGCAACGCCAGAATACGGCGATTGATGCTTTCCAGGCTGGTTACCGCCAGAATGGGGGTTTGTAGAAAGCGAGGCTCTGAGCGCAGTTGTTGGATAAAATCGATACCGGTTTCATTATCTTGCAGCACGATATCGGTCATAATAAGATCGTACTTATTGTGCTGCAACAGCTCCAGCGCCTGTTTGATGGAAAAAGCATGGTCCATCGAAAGGCCCAATCGCTTGAGCTTGGCATCGGTGGCTTTGGCAACGGTCAGGCTGTCTTCCAGATACAGGGCTTTGCCACTAATGTTGTAACGAAATGGGCCAAGCGGGATCAGGCTATGCAACGCCTCTTCCAGTCGTGGTAAGTCGTCTTTACGGATGATATCGGTAGCACCTGCGGCCAGGGCAGAGGACAAAAGCTCAGGGTTGGACTCGGACGTAACGATAAAAATCGGCAAGTGTTTGGCCTGATCGTCGGCGCGAACTTGCTGGCAAAACTCGATGCCGGTTAGATCTGCCAGGTACATGGCGACACAGATAAACTGAAAGTGGTGAGCACTCATGGCACGAAAGCCAGCCGTGGCAGTATCAACAAAAGTAATATCGAAGTCGTAGCTTTCCAGCATTCGGGACAAAATGCGCTGATAGGTTGGGCTGGGTTCAATGATCAAAGCGCGCATGCTATTCCTTTCTTAAAGAGCTTGCTATTAAGTCTAACCCACTGCCTCCCAATGGTAAAAATAAAGTTGTCGCTTTTTTGTGATACCAAGGCACCCGGCCGGTGCTTTAGGTCGGGTGCTTTGGTCTATTGCATTAAAGGAGAGTCTGATAAATTAAAATCGTAACCCTCAATAGTGGCCTGTACCACTAAGGTATGGATGTACTGGGCGATGGCTTTGCGCCGTACTTTTTCATTCAGATAATCGGCAATTTTCTGCTCTACAGCTGCAAAGGGCAGCGGCTGGCCGGCGATTTTTTGCTGAATAAAGACCACATGAAAGCCATAGCGGCTTTCAACCGGCGCGGGCATCAACCCTGCTTCGGCCGCAAACAGCTGGCGCTCAAATTCCGGCACGGTCTGGCCTTTGCTGATTTGGTCTAAGCTGCCACCGGTCTGGCTGGAAGGGCAGGCGGAGTATTTGCGCGCCAGTTCAGCAAAAGCCTGGCCTTGCTGAAGTTGCTGCAGCAATTCTTCGGCCAGCGCTTTGGCGTGTACCCGCTCTTGATCATCATCCGGCGCTGCGGCCAGCAGAATGTGTTGCACTTCCAGTAAAGGCGAGCTGGTAAAGCGTTGCGGGTTTTGCTGGTAGTAGTGCTCGCATTCTTGCCGGCTGGCGGTCGGGATTGGTACTTCGCGTTCAATCAGCTGTTCCAGGTAATCGTGTTCGCTGGTGCTGCTTTGATTGGTGGCTACTTCCAATCCAAGCTGCTGGGCACGTTGACGCAGTAGCTCGGCAATCACCAGCGACTCGGCAGCTTTTAGCATCGCAGCACGCTGCGAATCGGCTGGGTGGTACTGCATTTCTGCCAGGATTGCCTGTTCAGAAATTTGGGTTTGGTTGACTTGGATCATCGTCATCTCCAGCAGGCAATGCTGCCTGTTATAAAGCTTTGGTCCTTGGTTAGCGCTGCTGCGGAAGCCAATAAAGGGGAACGCCGTGGATCCATCCCTGGAGGCTCTTGACCAGCATCCATGCTGTTCAGGTCCCCTTTATTGCTTCCCCAGCATCGCCTTCAGGCATTGGTGTATAGTCCAGGCATTAATACTTAGTGCTGCTGCGTAAGCCAATAAAGGGGGAACGCCGTGGATCCATCCTTGGAGGCTCTTGATCAGCATCCATGCTGCTCAGATCCCCTTTATTGCTTCCCCCAGCATAGCCTTCAGACATTGGTGTTTAAGCCTTACGGCCACCAAAGCGACGGCGTACCACCTGATAATTGCGACCGAAGTACCCAACCGGCACGCTCCAGATATGCACCAGGCGGCTGAACGGGAACAGCACAAACAAGGTCACCCCCCAGAAGATATGGGCTTTGTAAATCCAGTGCAGATCCGCGACAAAACCAATGGCTTCAGCCGGACGGAAGGTCAGCAGGTAACGCGACCAGCTCATCAGATCTTTCATCACATAGCCGTCCATATGACCGGTGGAGACAAAGATGGTCAGGATGCCCAGGATCAGCTGCCAGTAAATCAGCAGCAAAATCAGCGTATCCATGGTCGAGCTGCTGGCACGTACCCGTGGATTGAACAAGCGGCGGTAGACCAGCATGGTCATGCCGATAAAGCAGATCACCCCGAAGAAGCCACCGACACCCATGGCAATCAGCTGCTTGCCGGCCAGGGTAATGCCGAGGAAATCCCAGACTTCGTACGGGATCACCAAACCTGCAAAGTGACCAAAGAAAATCATGATAATACCGACGTGGAAAAACACACTGGCCACGCGGAAGTACTTTTTATCCAGCATTTGACTGGACTGGGCTTTCCAGCTGTACTGCTCGCGATCATAGCGCAGCAGACTGCCCAGAAAGAAAATCACCGAAGCAATGTAAGGGTAGATCCCAAACAACAACATATCTGTAAAGTTCATGACGCAACTCCTGAGCGGACAGTGTTTCCGGGTGCCTGGCTGGCATCGGTCCATTGCAGTGGCACGTGGTGATCGCGCCGCTGCTTTTCAGAGGGTTTGTGGCCAGTACCGCAGCCATCCTGTTCTGAGCCCGGGCCAAAGGTCACCATTTCTTCTTCCCAGACTTTATCCAGCGCTTCTTTGGTATCGTCACGCTGCTCGTTTTTCAGCTGCTCGCGCACTGAATCCAGTTCCACATCGACACCAGACAGTTCCAGCAATGCACTGAACAGCACCTGATAATTGCAGTTACGCTGCTCCAGCCGGCACAGCAACACCGACAGGATATGCGCCACTTCAGCCAGGCCCAGGGCGGCATTTTCGTCGCCCTGGGTGCTTAAAAACTCCAGGTAAAGCGGCAGGTGATCCGGCAGCTCGCGCACATCAATCTGCAGGCCAGCCGACTTGTACTGATTCATCAAATCGACCATGGCCTGACCGCGGTCGCGCGACTCACCATGCAGGTGTTCAAACAACAGCAAGGACAAGGAGCGACCGCGCTCGAACAGGCCGTCGTAATCGGACTGCCAGTCCATCAAATCGCCGCTAAAGCGTTGCTCGATAAAATCGAGCAGGCCTTGCTGCTGCGCTTCAGACAGCGGCGATTCGGCCACCAGCTGCCTGGCGTCGGCTTTTGCTGTCAACAGCGCTTCGGTTGGGTATTCCAGCAACAGGGAAATCAGTTGTAGTATGCGCATGCCTTACTCCTTTACCGTGACCGGGATCACTTTGCGGACCCCTTTGCTGCTGCCACCAAAGATGTTCAGCTTGCTGTCACCACCGCCGCAGCCATTGCCGAAGCTAAAGCCACATTCGCCTTTTAAATCGTAGGCATTCTCGGCGTAAGCCCGGTGGCTGGTGGGGATAACAAAACGATCTTCAAAGTTGGCCAGCGCCATGTAGCGGTACATTTCCTCCACCATCTCTTTGCTCAGGCCGACCTGCTTCAGTACTTCCAGATCTTCCACGCCATCCACCTGCTGCGAGCGTTTGTAAGCACGCATGGCGATCATCCGCTCCAGCGCCCGAACGACCGGTGCCTCGTCGCCTGCGGTCAGCATGTTGGCGAGGTAACGCAGCGGAATGCGCAGCGATTTCAGATCCGGAATTTCACCGTTCATCCCGACATGGCCGGCTTCGGCCGCGCTCTGAATGGGCGACAGTGGCGGCACGTACCAGACCATCGGCAGGGTGCGGTACTCCGGGTGCAGTGGCAGCGCCACTTTCCAGTCCATCGCCATCATGTAGACCGGCGAGCGCTGGGCGGCTTTTAACCAGTTATCCGGAATGCCTTCCTTGCGTGCCGCTTCAATCACCTTGGGATCGTGCGGGTCGAGGAACAGGTCCAGCTGCGCCTGATACAAGTCTTTCTCGTTGGCAACGCTGGCCGCGGCTTCAATTTTGTCGGCATCGTACAGCAGCACGCCAAGGTAGCGGATGCGGCCAACACAGGTTTCTGAACAGGTGGTTGGCTGGCCGGCTTCAATCCGTGGGTAGCAGAAGGTGCATTTTTCCGACTTGCCGGTTTTCCAGTTGAAGTAGATTTTTTTGTACGGGCAGCCGGACACACACATCCGCCAGCCGCGGCATTTGTCCTGATCAATCAGCACAATGCCGTCTTCTTCGCGCTTGTAAATGGCGCCACTCGGGCAAGAGGCAACACAGGTCGGGTTCAGACAGTGTTCGCACAGCCGTGGCAGGTACATCATAAAGGTCTTTTCAAACTGACCGTAGATGTCTTTTTGCACCACTTCGTTGAAGTTCTGGTCTTTTTTCCGTTTTTCGAACTCGGTACCAAGAATTTCTTCCCAGTTTGGGCCCCACTCAATTTTTTCCATCCGCTGGCCGCTGATCAGCGAGCGGGGCCGGGCGACCGGCTGGTGCTTGCTGTCTTTGGCGTTGTGCAGGTGCTGGTAATCAAAATCGAACGGCTCGTAGTAGTCGTCGATTTCCGGTAAGTCCGGGTTGGCAAATAAATTCGCCAGCACCCGCAGTTTGCCACCGATTTTGGGCACCAGCTTGCCGTTGCTTTTACGCTGCCAGCCGCCTTTCCACTTGTCCTGGTTTTCCCATTCTTTTGGAAAGCCAATGCCCGGCTTGGTTTCAACGTTGTTGAACCAGGCGTACTCTACGCCTTCGCGCGAGGTCCAGACGTTCTTGCAGGTGATGGAGCAGGTGTGACAGCCAATGCATTTGTCCAGATTCAGCACCATGCCGATTTGTGCTCTGATTTTCATGATAACTCCTTACTCCAACCTTATTCGGTATCCAGCCAATCGACCTTGTTCATTTTGCGAACAATGACGAACTCGTCGCGGTTGCAACCGACGGTGCCGTAGTAGTTAAAGCCATAGGCCTGCTGGGCGTAGCCACCAATCATATGGGTTGGCTTCATCACGGCCCGGGTCACCGAGTTGTGAATGCCGCCGCGGCTGCCGGTCATTTCCGAGCCCGGTACGTTCACAATCCGCTCCTGAGCGTGGTACATCATGCTCATGCCTTCCGGCACCCGCTGCGACACCACAGCACGGGCTGAGATAGAACCATTGACGTTGAAGATTTCGATCCAGTCGTTGTCTTCAATGCCGGCGGCTTTGGCGTCGATTTCACTTAACCAGACAATGGGGCCGCCGCGGGATAAGGTCAGCATCAACAGGTTGTCGGAGTAGGTGCTGTGAATGCCCCATTTCTGGTGCGGGGTGATCCAGTTCAGCACAATTTCCTTGTTGCCATTGGGCTTTTTGTTTAACACCGGTTGCACCGTTTTCAGGTTGATTGGCGGCTTGTAGCTGCACAACTGTTCGCCAAAGTCGCGCATCCACTCGTGATCCTGATAAAACTGCTGGCGGCCGGTGATGGTGCGCCATGGGATCAGCTCGTGCACATTGGTGTAGCCGGCGTTGTAGGACACATGCTCATCTTCCAAACCCGACCAGGTGGGGGAGGAGATGATTTTGCGCGGCTGCGCCACGATGTCGTTGAAGCGGATCTTTTCCTCTTCTTTCGGTTTGGCCAGATGGGTGTGATCGCGGCCGGTAATTTTACTCAGCGCGCCCCAGGCTTTTACCGCCACATGGCCATTGGTTTCCGGTGCCAGCGATAAAATCACTTCGCAGGCATCGATGGCCGATTCAATTTTGGCCAGGCCTTGATTGATGCCTTCGCCGGTGTGGGTGCGGTTCAGTTTACGCAGGAACTCGACTTCTTCTTTGGTATCCCAGCCAATGCCTTTGCCGCCATTGCCGATGTTTTCCATCAGTGGGCCAAGCGAGGTAAAGCGGGCATAGGTGTTGGGGTAATCGCGCTCCACCACATTGATGTGCGGCATGGTTTTGCCCGGAATGGCTTCGCATTCGCCTTTCCACCAGGCTTTGACACCATAAGGCTGGGCCAGCTCGGCCGGAGTATCGTGGTGCATCGGCGTAGTGACCACATCGGTTTCTTTGCCCAGGTGGCCAACGCAGACGCGGGAGAATTCTTTGGCAATGCCTTTAAAGATTTCCCAGTCGCTGCGCGCTTCCCACACCGGGTCAATGGCGGCGGTCAGCGGGTGAATAAAGGGGTGCATGTCCGAGGTGTTCATGTCGTCTTTTTCGTACCAGGTGGCCGTTGGCAACACGATGTCGGAATACAGACAAGTGGTGGACATCCGAAAATCCAGCGTCACGAACAGATCGACCTTGCCTTCGGCTGGCTGGTCGGTCCATTCCACATCTTCCGGTTTTTTGCCGCCAAATTCGCCCAGATCTTTCCCCAGCAAACCATGCTTGGTGCCCAGCAGATGGCGCAGCATGTACTCATGGCCTTTGCCGCTGGAGCCCAGCAGGTTCGAGCGCCAGATAAACATATTGCGCGGGAAGTTTTGTGGGTTTTCCGGCTGCTCGCAGGCAAACTTGACTTTGCGATCTTTCAGTTGCTGCAGCACATAGTCTTTTAGCTCCACCCCGGCAGCTTTGGCTTCGGCTGCCAGGCCCAGTGGGTTGACCCCAAGCTGAGGCGCGGAAGGCAACCAGCCCATGCGCTCGGCGCGGCTGTTGAAGTCGATAATGCTGCCAGACCACTTGTCTTTGTTGGCCAGCGGCGAAATCACTTCGCTCATATCCAGTTTTTCATAGCGCCACTGGCTGGAGTGGTTGTAGAAAAAGGAGGTACCGTTCATATGGCGCGGCGGACGCTGCCAATCCAGCGCAAAGGCCAGTGGCGCCCAGCCGGTTTGCGGCCGCAGTTTTTCCTGGCCGACATAGTGCGCCCAGCCGCCGCCGCTTTGGCCAACACAGCCACACAGCATCAGCATGTTAATCAGGCCACGGTAGTTCATGTCCATGTGGTACCAGTGGTTCAGCGCGGCACCGACAATGACCATGGAGCGACCACGGGTTTTATCGGCAGTACGGGCGAACTCGCGGGCAATGCGAATCACATCGGCGCGCTTGACGCCGGTAATGGCTTCTTGCCAGGCTGGGGTGTACGGCACATTGTCGTCAAAGCTTTGGGCGCGATTGTCATCGCCCAGGCCATTGTCGACGCCGTAGTGTGCCAGCATCATGTCAAACACAGTAGCCACTAACGCGGTGCTGCCATCGGCCAGTTGCACCCGTTTGGCCGGGATTTTACGCAGCTGGGTGTCGCTGTGCTCGGTGTGCTGGAAGTACTGGTACTCGTGCGGTGCGCCGCCAAAGTAGGGGAAGGCGACTTCAACCAGTTCGTCGTGCTGATCTTTTAAGCTCAGTAGTAAATCAACCTCACCCTGACGGTCTTTTTGCTCCAGGTTCCACTTGGCGGCATCTTCGCCCCAGCGGTAACCAATGGCGCCATTCGGGCTGGTCAGACGCTGATCTGCCGCATTGATGGCGATGGTTTTCCAGTCCGGGTTGTTGCTTTCACCCAGCTGATCAACCAAATCGGCCGCCCGCAGGAAGCGCCCCTGGGTTTTGTGGTCGCCGGCCTCGTCCAGCAGCACCAGCATTGGCATGTCGGTGTAGCGTTTGATGTAGTCAGTAAAATAAGTGCTTGGGTTATCGACGTGGAACTCTTTTAAAATCACATGGCTAAAGGCCATGGCAAGGGCGGCATCGGTGCCCTGACGCGGGGCCAGCCAGGTGTCGCCAAACTTGGAGGCTTCGGAGTAGTCCGAGGTAATGACACAGGTTTTGGTGCCTTTGTAACGCACCTCGGTTAAAAAGTGTGCATCCGGCGTGCGGGTTTGCGGTACGTTCGAGCCCCAGACAATGATGTAATTGGAGTTGTACCAGTCGGCCGACTCCGGCACGTCGGTTTGCTCGCCCCAGATTTGCGGCGAAGCTGGCGGCAGGTCGCAGTACCAGTCGTAGAAGCTCAAGCAGTTGCCGCCAATCAAGGATAAGTAACGGGCACCGGCGGCGTAGGACACCATCGACATCGCCGGAATGGGCGAGAAACCGGTGATGCGATCCGGGCCATAGGTTTTGGCGGTGTAGGTGTTGGAAGCGGCTATCAGCTCGTTCACCTCATCCCAGCTGGCGCGGACAAAACCACCCAGGCCGCGGCGCTCTTTGTAGCTTTTGGCTTTGACCGGATCGCTGACGATGGACTCCCAAGCTTTGACCGGATCGCTGTGCTGCGCTTTGGCTTCGCGCCACAGTTTCATCAGCTGGCCACGCATCTTGGGGTACTTTAAGCGGTTGGCGCTGTAGATGTACCAGGAGTAACTGGCACCACGCGGACAGCCGCGTGGCTCATGGTTCGGTAAATCCGGCCGGGTGCGTGGGTAATCGGTCTGCTGGGTTTCCCAGGTGACCAGGCCATCTTTGACGTAAATTTTCCAGCTGCACGAGCCGGTGCAGTTGACGCCGTGGGTCGAGCGCACCACTTTGTCGTGCTGCCAGCGCTGGCGGTAGCCTTGCTCCCAGCTGCGGTCCTGATCGGTGGTAACGCC
Organism: Alkalimonas sp. NCh-2; assembly: GCF_039631345.1. Lineage (NCBI taxonomy): Bacteria > Pseudomonadati > Pseudomonadota > Gammaproteobacteria > Alkalimonas > Alkalimonas sp. NCh-2. The sequence goes on along the minus strand of NZ_JBDIUV010000003.1, from coordinate 81,759 downwards.
ATGCCCGTCGGAGAAGGGCTCTTTGCGCGCGGTAAAATAGCGCAGTTTGTCGAGTAGGTGACTCATCGTACACTCCTGGTCTTGTCCTGCATGAACAGACGGTTTTTACTTATTCAGTAGGCACATCATAGAAAGAACCGCTTAATGATGCTTGATTTGGATCAAGGCTGCCACTTAGCTAACTTACTGATTAAGAAGGGTAATACCTACTAAGTGGTAGTGTGTTTTGGGGCTAAATGCCTGAAAATGCAGGGGCTGAAATCACGGAACTACCCCCTTGGTGTGGCGCGCTAACCCGGGCGGGGCAAAGGGGGTAGCTCGATTGTGCCGGCTGCAGGAACAATCGCGGCTGCACGCTGCTGCTTTTCAGGTTATGCTTAGATGAATTCGCATTGGAGATACTATGCGCCCTTTTTCCGTCGTTACCCGTATCAACATTGCGCTGGCTTGCATCGTGACGCTGGCGCTGACCACCATGATGGTGTCGTACTGGTTGTCGGATAAAGCTGACAGCGATGCCCATGCGGTCAATGTGGCGGGTTCCTTGCGGATGCAAAGTTACCGGCTGGCCTGGCTGAAATTGCAGCAAGAACCTGAGCGCTTAGCCGGGGCAAAACAGCAGCTAAACAGCAGTTGGCAGCATCCGGTATTTAAACGCTTTTTGCATCAGCCAGAGATCCAGGCCAAGTACGATACTGCTTATCAGCATTGGGTGACGGTGGCACCGTTGCTGGCGGCCGAACAAACCGATATTGCTGAGCTGGAGTCCGTATTGACCGAGCAAGTCCGATTGCTGGATGAGCTGGTACTGGCCATTCAGCAGGATGCTGAGCAAAAAGTACGGGCCTTTCGCACCGTCCAGGTAGTGGCGGTGCTGGCGACCATTTTGCTGTCCATTGTTGTGATGTATTGGCTGAGGGTGATGGTGCAGGAGCCATTGCAGGACTTGATAAAAGGCGCCAGACGCATTGCGCAGGGCGATTTTACCCATCGTATTACAGTGCAGCAGCAGGATGAACTGGGCACTTTGGCGCACAGCTTTAATAAAATGAACAGTGCCATTGGTTACATGTACGGCAATCTGGAAAAGCGGGTGCAGCAGCAAACCGAAGCGCTACAGCACAGCAACACCCGTTTGCAGTTTTTGTTTGATATTGCCCGCAGCATCAGCGAGCACAGTCTGCACTCGGCCGATTTTTCCGAGCTGGTGACCGAGCTGCAGACCATTTTAAGTACCGATGAGCTGGAGCTGTGCCTGTTAACCGAGCAGGGCTCCAGCCCCTACTTACAAGTGCAACCGGAACAAAATCCACACATGCACTGCGTTAAAACCAGTTGTCAGGATTGTGTGTCGCAAGGGCAGGATATCCGTACCGAGCAAGCGCAGCTGGTGTATCGCTATCCTCTGGACAGAGAGCAGCACCACTTTGGCGTGCTGGTGGTTCGGCAGGCTAAGGATAAGCCTTTGCACGACTGGCAGCAGCAATTACTGCAATCGGTGGCTGATTTGCTGGCACTGGCGCTAAGTTTAAAAGGCGAAGAGGAGCAGGTACGACGTTTGGCCCTGATGCAGGAGCGCTCGGTGATTGCCCGTGAGCTGCACGACTCTCTGGCCCAATCCTTATCCTACTTAAAAATCCAGGTAACCCGGCTGAATAAAGGCCTGGCCAGTGACAACAAAGCCATGCTGCAGGATGTAGCCGATGAACTGAAAGAAGGTTTAAGTTCGGCCTACCGGCAGCTGCGAGAACTGCTCACCACTTTCCGGCTTAAGGTGGATGGGGCAGGGTTGCACCAGGCTTTGCAAACCACCGTCAAACAACTGACTGAACAATCCAGCCTGCGGATCCGCCTGGATTATCAACTGGAGCACTTGCCACTGACGCCGACCGAAGAAATACATTTGCTGCAGATCATTCGCGAAGCCAGCCAAAATGCCGTGCATCACAGCCAGGGCTCAGAGCTGTCGATAGAGCTGCGTCAGGGCAAAGACAAAGCGATCGAGTTACGACTGGAGGATAATGGCGTGGGCCTGCCGGCGCAGCCGGAAAAGCTCAATCACTATGGCCTGGCCATTATGCAGGAGCGCAGCCGGCAGCTTGGTGGCGATTTACAACTAAAAAACCGGCCTGAAGGAGGCACCGGTCTTTATTTCCGCTTTATACCTGAGTGCATGGCGCAACTGGCCAGCGCTTAATCAATCGTAAAAGTACCGGGCCCTGATTTGAGCCAGTTCACCACTGGCATAGATATGCTCCAGTGCTTGCTGCAAACGCTGTCGGGCTTCTATGGGTAAAGCTTTGGCTACTACCAGATACTGTGGCTCTTCTTTTAGCACCAGAGGTAGAAAATGGATCTGCTGCTCGATCCCCATGGCTCGGGCCGTATGCAGCACCCCCAGGTCGGTGGAATAGTAAAAGCGACCGCGTTCAGACAGCAGCTTTAACAGGTTTTGTTCTCGGGTATTGGCACCACCATCGATACGCAAACCTGGTATGCTCTGCAACCAGTTATGGTGAGCCGTACCTCGATCTACCAATATCACAGCATCACGCCCCATTGCCACCACATCCTTCAGACTTCCAATCACTAAGCTGGCATCCTGTTGCCGCACCAATAGACGGTTTTGTGTGGAGTAGAGGGCTGGCTCCAGGTAATCGAACAACTCTGCCCGTTCATCCGTGTAGATGGCACCAACAAAGGCATCAATTCTGTTATGCTGCAGTTCATGCACAATACGGGGAAATGGGGTATTCAAGCGGTCAAACTGGAATGCCAAAGTGCCGTCGGCACGTTCTAACGCTTGCATAATGTCTATGGCGAGGCCGGTATAGCTGCCATCCGCTTGCTCGATGTACTTTGGTGCACTGTCTTGCAGCATGGTTTTGATGATAAGTTCAGAAGCTTCATTGCCGGCTACTGCATAATTGCCAATGACCAGGCAGGGTAAGGCAAACAGCAAGGTTAAGATACTCATCGAATAATGCCTTTATTTTCCATAGCGTTAACCATAGGCTGAGTTGCTAACAAAGACAAGTCGAAGCGTTGGATACGCTGTTTTGATGCAACCAGGACAGTAATTCAGGTATTGCCAATGCAGGTGCATACAAATAACCCTGCGCTATGCTGCAGCCCGCTTCTAATAGAAAATCCTGCTGTTGCGGGTGCTCCACACCTTCGGCGATCACATCCAGACCCAATGCTTTGGCCATGGCGATAATGGCCTGAGCAATTTGGGCGTCTTCGCTGTTGTCGGGCAGTTCATCAACAAAGCTGCGGTCAATCTTCAGACAATCGATCGGTAGTCGGCGCAAATAGGACAGTGAGGAATAGCCGGTACCAAAATCATCGATGGAAATACGAAAGCCTTGTTGTCGCAGGTGAGTGAGCAGGGCCAGAGTGGCATCAGCCTGCTCCGGGATCAGGCAGCTCTCAGTGAGCTCCAGTTCAATGCACTGAGGTGCAATCTGGGCTTGCTTTAACTGATGTTGCAAGCGGTGGCTAAATGTTGGATCCAGCAGTTGCATGGCCGAAATATTGACGGCAACCGGCATGGTCAGTTGGTAATGGCGAATATCACGGCAGACTTGAGTGATTACCTGATCACTGAGCAGGGAAATAAGCCCAAGCTTTTCCGCCAGCGGAATAAAACTGGCCGGGGAAATAAAACCATGCTCACGATGCTGCCAGCGTACCAGGGCTTCCAGACCGGTAACTGTGCCTGTTTTCAGGCAGACCTTCGGTTGGTAATAAACCTCCAGATGTTGCTGCTGCAGAGCCTGACGAAGTGCTTGCTCCAGTTTCAGCTCATTCTGTGTTTGTTGGCCTATGCTTTCCTGATAAAAACAAAACTGATTGCGGCCGGCATTTTTTGCTTGATACATCGCCACATCAGCATGCTTGATCAAGTGATCGGCGCTTTGCGCATCATCAGGGTAGACACTGATGCCAATGCTGGTGGTAAGAAAAAAATCCTGCTCCAATAAACGAAAGGGGTGTTCAAACTGACTAACCAGCCGTTTTGCCAGGCTGCTCAGCGAGTCGACGCTCTCTACTTCAGGCAATAAAATGGTGAATTCATCACCTCCCAACCGGGCGACAGATTCCCCCTCCCGAACCGTGGCCTGCAATCGTTTAGCCACTTCTTGTAAGGCATCATCACCGGCCTGATGTCCTAGTGTGTCATTAATACGCTTGAACAGATCCAAATCCAGAAACAGCACCGCCATCTGGTGTTGATGGCGATGGGCATTGGCCAGTGCCAGCTTAAGACGGTCCATAAACATCCGGCGATTGGCCAGACCGGTCAATTCATCCAGGTAGGCCAACTGATGAATCTTATTTTCCTGATATTTGCGTTCGCTGATATCGCTAAAAATAGCCGCAAATTGGCAAATATCACCATGTTCGCCCCGAATGGCGGTAATGGACAGCCACTCCGGGTAAATTTCGCCATTCTTGCGCTTGTTCCAGATCTCCCCTTGCCAGTGGCCTTGTTCCAGCAAGGTGGTCCAGAGTTTTTTATAAAAATCTTTATTGTGTAAACCGGAACTCAGCAGAGCAGGGGTTTGACCAATGGCTTCTTTGGCGCTGTAGCCGGTGAGCTGGCTGAAGCTGGGGTTGACGGATTCAATCACGCCATGCAGGTTGGTAATCATGATGCCATCCAGCGATGCATCAATCACTTTTTGTGCCAGTCGCAGGTAATCGGCCGAGGTGCGTAGCGCCTGATCGCGCATTTGCAGTGCCTGCTTCAGTTGCTCCACATAGGCGTACTCCACGTTAATCAGAATATCGCTGAACGACAGCAAACCGCAAATTTGCTTCTGTGGATTGCTCACAGCGATATGACGGAAGTTTTTTTCTTTCAGTAAGTCGACCGCTTGCAGCAAGCTGCAATCTGCCGTTACGGTTAGTACCGGACGTTTCGCCAGTTGCCACAACTCAGCATTGAAGTTGCCATCGGCAATCAGCCGGATTAAATCGCGTTCGGTAATAATGCCTGCACAACCATCCGGGTAGTCGACGATGGCCGCTTCGGCATTGTGCTGATGCATCATTTTAACCGCCTGATTCAGTGGCATACTGCTGGGTAAACAGAGTGGCGGTTTAGAGATGCTGGAGCCGACATCGCGCAATTTCAGGTAGTGCTCAATGCGCTGTTGGCGAATGATATCGCTTTGTGTCAGCATGCCAAGCGGTTGCTGCCGTTCATCCACTACCAACAAGCGGCGGATACGTTTTTGTAGCATCAGGCTGGCTGCCTGATTGAGGGGGGTATCCGCCTGCACATGAATGACCGGGCTGGTCATTAACTGCCAAATCGGCTGTTGGTAAGCATCGATTTGTTGGCAGTTCAGCCGCTTCGCATCGGCTTCAGTCCATATCCCCAGCACTTTACGATGCTCGGTCACCAGAATACAGCTGACCTGATTCTGATGCATCAGACGGGCGGCTTGTTGCACCGGTGTATCGGGTGGGCAGCTAATCAGTTGCTTGCTGATCAGCTTAGAGACACAAGGCTCAGGCTCCTGAGCCTTGACAAACAATTCGGTCAGATGAGCTACCACAAATCACCTTGGCTGAGTAAAAAACAGCCGGCAGTATAAGAGTGGGTGAACAGTTACTGTTTGATCCAGCGCAAAGCACTATCCCAAAATGGGTAAATTACGACCAGGTTGCCTGGGCAGCAGCCTAACGGCTGCTGCCAGCTTGAGATCAGGGGTTGTAAAACTCACCGGATTTACGCAGGTAGTAAAACCAGTTCAGTACCAGGCATAGTGCGTAGAACACGGCAAAACCGATCATTGCGTACTCTGGCGTTGCCGCTTTAATTTGCTCGCCAAAGACCTGCGGGATGTAGAAGGCCCCATAAGCGGCCACTGCTGAGGTCCAGCCCAGTACCGGGCCGGCTTGCTCTTTTGGGAACACTACAGCGATGGTTTTAAAAGTTGAGGCATTGCCAATACCACTGGCCGCAAAAAGCAGCAAGAACAGCAAGAAGAAGGGCATAAAGTACTGCTCTGGGGTAGCTGATTGATAGGCCTGCTGCATAAAATAGGCAGCACCCAGCGCTGCAATTACCATTACCACAGCACAGACCTGAGTCACCAGGGCTCCACCTAAACGGTCAGAAATCCAGCCACCGACCGGGCGTATCAAGGCGCCGATAAAAGGGGCTATCCAGGCATAGGTCAGCGCACTTGGCCCATTCGGGTTGGGCGTGTTGTGCGTCATCACGCCATCCACCATGATGTGGCTGTAGCCAAAAATCACCTGAATCGACAGCGGCAGGGCAGCGGCAAAGCCAATAAAGGAGCCAAAGGTCATCACGTACAGTACGCTCATCACCCAGGTGTGCTTGTTATTGAAGATACGGTATTGTCGCTCCAGGCTGGTGCGAATAGCTCCGGGCAGGAATTTCAATGCCATAACGGTGGCCAAAGGCACCAATACCAGCACGAGCTCTTTTGGAATACTAAAACCAGAGCCATTGGCCGACTCAGGTAAAATCAGCCACAAACCAAGCACCGAGGTGACTAAACCAATACCATACATCGCCAGTTGAATAGAGAAAGAGCCAACCGCACTCGGCAGTTTGGGGGTTACTTCCTCGGTGTGAATGTTGTTCATACCAAACCAGATAGCAAACGCCAAAGGAATCAGCAGCAACAGCCATAAAAAGCCGGCATTTTGCACCCAGGTCTCGCTGCCTGCGGGGATACTGCCAATCAGGGTGCCACTGGCCTTTTGCAGTACCATGGGTTCACCACCACCCAGCAAAGTAAAGGCACCGAAGGTCATAAAGAGAGGGATCAGGATCTGCATGGTGGTGACGCCGAAGTTGCCAAGGCCGGCATTCATGCCAAGGGCCAGGCCCTGTTTTTTCTTCGGGTAAAAAAAGCTGATGTTGGACATCGAGGCAGCAAAGTTACCGCCCCCAATACCGGACAGCAAGGCCATTAGTTGGAACACCCAGAGTGGGGTATTGGGATCCTGCAGCGCCATGCCGGTACCAAAGGCTGGGATCATCAGCAAACTGGTGGTTAAAAAGATGGTGTAACGCCCGCCGCACAGCCGGACGAAAAAGCTGGCCGGAATACGCAGGGTTGCCCCGCTAAGACCGGCAATGGCGGCCAGGGTAAAAAGCTCCGATGCCGAATAGGGAAACCCTAAATTAAGCATCTGCACACTGATAATGCTCCACATCATCCAGACCGCAAAACCACACAACAGGCTTGGAATGGAAATCCAAAGGTTGCGGGTGGCGATGCGGTTGCCTTCTTGCTGCCAGAAGGTATCGTTTTCCGGCTCCCATCGTTTTAGATCAGACATAGTCAGACTCCTGTTTGCTGATGTGCTAACTATGCGTGCAGTGGCCTTGGACAACAATGTAACTCTGGGGTTAGCTCCAATGCGCCATCAACTATACCTGGGTACCCACAAGTAGGTATCCACCTGCAAACTTAAAAAAATTAAATTTTAAAATCATATGGTTAAGATGCTCCTTTATTCTTTGTTTTGCTGCCATCCATGCTTGTTACCTGAGGGTAAATAGACCAAACTATGACTTGAATCAAAGAATCCAAGCCATAAATCGCGGCTAATAGCCGGATTAGAAAGCACCGATGGAGTAACCCATGAATTCTGAAGCGGCCAGCGTCATGCTGATTGATGATCATCCTTTATTGCGCAAAGGGCTCAGACAATTGCTGGAATATGAGGATGATCTGGATGTGGTGGCGGAAGCCAGCAGTGGTAAAGACGCTATCCCTATTGCCGTAGAGCTGGATCCGGATTTGATTATCCTGGATTTAAATATGCAGGGCATGGATGGACTGGCTACCTTGCAGGCGCTGCGTAAAGAAGGGGTGACTTCACGCATTGTGATGCTGACGGTATCGGATGCTGATGAAGATGTGGTGCAGGCCATTACACTGGGTGCTGATGGTTACCTGTTAAAAGATATGGAACCTGAGCAGCTGCTGGAACAGATTCGCCGCGCTGTGACCGGCAAAATGGTGCTCAGCGAGTCGGTCGCCGCGGTACTGGCTACGGCGCTTAGAAAACCCGGCCCCAAACCCAATGCTGAGCTGAATAGCCTGACCAACCGTGAGTATGAAATTCTAAGTTTGATAGCCAAAGGCATGAGCAATAAGGTGATTGCCCGTGAACTGGATATCTCCGATGGTACCGTGAAGGTGCATGTGAAGCATCTGCTGAAAAAGCTGGGGCTGCGCTCGCGGGTCGAAGCTGCGGTCTGGATGGTGAATCAGCAAGGAGCTAAGGCATGAGCATGATGCCGGTGCAAGATGCGATTGATGCCATGCTTAGCCAGGTAATGCCACTTGCTGACACCGAAACTGTGGGCTTAACCCGCGCACTGGATCGGGTATTGGCGCAGGATATTCGGGCGGACATCACAGTGCCAGCCTTTGATAATTCGGCGATGGATGGTTACGCGTTTCGATTTGCCGAGGCAGCAACGGGCAAATCATTGCCATTGGCAGGCATTGCACTGGCAGGCCATGCCTTTGAAGGAGAGATCCCTGCCGGCTACTGCGTGCGGATTACCACGGGTGCCGTTCTACCCGATGGGCTGGATACGGTGGTGATGCAAGAGCAGGTAGAGCAAACCAATGCAGGCATTCGGCTGCTGGATACCCCCAAAGCTGGTGAGCATGTGCGACGGGCCGGCGAGGATATTGCACCTGGTCAGTTATTGTTTTCCCAAGGGCATCGGTTAAACACTGTGGATATTGGTTTGTTGGCCTCGATTGGCCTGGCGGAAATTGTTGTGCTGCGCCGGCTGAAAGTGGCGGTGTTTTCCACGGGTGACGAGCTGGTCGCGCCAGGGCAGTCGTTGCCGGCGGGGCATTTGTACGATAGCAACCGTTATGTGCTGCAGGCGATGTTGCAGCGTTTAGGAGTGGCGGTGCTGGATTTAGGTTTGCTGCCGGACAAGCCCGAGCCCATTCGTCAGGCGATTTTGCGCGCCAGTGATGAAGCCGATGTGCTGATCACCAGTGCCGGGGTGTCGGTCGGCGAAGCCGATTACACCCGTCAGCTGCTGTCTGAGCTGGGCGATATTGGCTTTTGGAAGGTAGCGATGAAACCAGGCAAACCTTTTGCCTTTGGTACCCTGGGTAGCTGCTGGTTTTTTGGTTTACCCGGCAATCCGGTTGCCACGGTAGCCACCATGGATCTGCTGGTGCAACCGGTACTGCGCCGTTTGGCCGGTGAAAAGCGGTCGCAACCTGAAAGCTTGCAGGCCATCGCTTCTGAGCCTTTGAAAAAGTCCCCCGGCAGAGCAGACTTTCAACGCGGTTTTTACCAACAGCAGGATGGACAGTTGCAGGTGAAAGCCATTGGCAAGCAAAGCTCTGCCGTGCTTAGTGGCACCGCCAGAGCCAATTGCTACATAGCACTGGAGCAAGAGCAGGGGCCAGTGGCTGCTGGCGAAAAAGTCAGTATCCTGCCGTTTTATCAGATGTTGCGTTAGTCTTACTGCTTCGAGCCAGCCTGGGAAATGATTGGTGTTGAATGACCGCATCCTGGTCGCAGCAGGCGGCTCTTTGACAGCAGCTGGCTTGCGAAAAAAGCAGTGACTAACCATACTTGGCGCATCGATTTGGGACGAAAGAGGACCTCGTTTATGCTGCGCTCAGGCTTTTGTTACTGCCTACTACTGCTGGTGATCACATCCTTGTCTGCTTGGGCTGACAACAGGTCGGAGCCAGAAGCATCGGTTACGGTGTTTGACCAGGTGCAAGTGCTGCCAATGGACTCGGACCAGGTGCTCTCCAATCAGCGGGTGCTGGTTAAAGGCGATCGCATTGTCGCGGTAGCAGCTGCGGCGGAGCTGGAAATCCCACAAGGGGCAACGGTCATTGACGGCCAGGGCCGATACTTGCTGCCCGGACTGGCAGAAATGCATGGCCATGTGCCACCTACCGTTGATTTCAGTGGCATGCCCGCCCGTTATCTGGATGATGTGTTGCTACTCTATGTCGCCGGTGGTGTAACTACCGTGCGTGGCATGCTGGGCCATGAACATCAGCTGCGATTAAAAGACGATATTGCCACCGGCAAGCGGCTGGGGCCAACCTTGTATCTGGCGGGTCCCAGCTTTAATCAACATACGGTGACCTCACCAGAGCAAGCCCGCGAGCGCGTGCGCCAGCACAAAAGTGAGGGCTGGGACTTACTAAAAATTCACCCAGGCCTGAGCCTGGAGCAGTATCAGGCCATTGCCGATGAAGCCAAAATGCAAGGCATTGACTTTGCCGGCCATGTGCCGGAAGCCGTTGGGGTGGAGCAAGCGATTCAGCTTGGTAGTCGCACCATTGATCATCTGGATGGTTATATGGCGGCGCTGGGTGGTTTTGATACGCCTTTAACCGAGCAGGATATGGCGGAGCTGGTGGCCCTGACCAAAGCGCATCAGGTGGCGGTAGTGCCTACCCAGGCGTTATGGGAAACCATTATCGGCGCTGCTGATCGTGAGCTGCTGGAAAGTTTTGACGAGCTGAAATACATGCCAACCCGGGTGCTAAGCGGTTGGCGGCGCTATCTGGACGCGGCCAGTGGGGCCTATTACACCGGTGAAACAGCCGCTATTCATGCTGAAAACCGCCAGCGCTTGCTAAGTGCACTGTATCAGGCTGGGGTGACCATCCTGATGGGCACCGATGCACCGCAGCTGTTCAGTGTGCCGGGTTTATCCTTGCGCCGTGAGCTGCCATTGATGGCGGCTGCGGGCATGAGCCATTACGATATCCTGCGCAGTGGCACTGTGCTGGTGGGGGAGTATTTTGCCGAGCAGGATACTTTTGGCCTGGTAAAAGCCGGTCACCGGGCCGATCTGCTGCTGGTGGATGCCAATCCTTTGGATGACTTGTCGGCGCTGTACCAGCCAGCCGGTGTGATGGTGCGTGGGCAGTGGCTAAGCCGGGCAGAGCTGGATGCGAAACTGGCTGAAATAGCCGCCGCCCGCAGTGCCGAACAGCGAGGGCGTTAAGATGCTGTACTTTGCTTATGGCTCCAATCTATCGCTGGCCCGGCTGCGCCAGCGGGTACCGAGCGCTGAACGGCTTGGCGTGTACCGGCTACCTGGCTATCAACTGCGTTTTCATAAAGCCAGTACCGATGGTTCGGCCAAGTGCGATGCCTTTTTTACCGGTGATAGCAGCCATCAGGTGTTTGGTGCCGTCTATAAGATGGATCCGGCCGAGCGGCCGGTGTTGGATCAGGCAGAAAGCTTAGGCACCGGTTACAACGCCAAACAGGTTTGGGTGCAACACAGCGACGGTCACAGCCTGGAAGCGTTAATCTATTATGCCATCCGTATTCGGGATGATGTGATCCCATACGACTGGTACAAACATCATGTGCTGGTGGGGGCGCAGGAGGTGCAGTTGCCGGGCTATTACCTGCAAAGCATCGAAGCAGTGATGGCAGTGCCGGACCCGGACCGGCAAAGGGCCGGCAAGGAGTGGGCAATTCATGGTGTTCTCAGGGACACGAGCTAGAAGCGTCGCCACTGCCGATTGCGTTGGCTGGTTTGTACCCAACTGACTTCCAACCGATGGCTGGCCAGTATGGTTTCGCCTTGCTTAAGATAAAAGGTACGGGAGTTTGTTTCGACAAAGCGGTATTCAAATTCAATTCGCTGTTCTTGTTGCCAGCAGCGTAGTTGTTGCTGCTCCAAATACAGGCAAACTGGACTTTCTCCGGATAGTTGCCAGCGGAATTGCACAGTGGCATGGCAGTCCCGGCCTTGCTGCAGGGTGACGCAGGTGGCAGGCGAGGCAAAGAAGTCTTGCTCTGCCCGAACTTTTCCAACCCAAGTGAGCATAATCAGACTGAAACCTATAGATAGCCAGTAGTTAAAACACATAGCGAACACTGGAAAAACTCACAAGCTCCGGAGCACTGCGGGTGAGAGGACTGTGGGTAAAAGCGCTGGAGTAGAGGTTAACACCACTGCCTAGCTCGAAAATCCAGCGTTTGCTTAATGGGTAAGCCGCGATAGCACCCAGATGCAGGCGCTGGCCGGAACCGGCCTGGTAAACAGGACGATCTGGGCGTGCTTCAGCTTCAGTGACACCGTAATAATAATTTATCAAGCCAGAACGATACAGAGTTAGCTCGGTGCTCAGGTAGAGATCCCAGTTACTAAGCTCAAACCGGTAGCCATAGTAAAGCTCGGCAAAAAAATCGTAATGCGCAATTTGATCTTTTAATAGGTGCACTGAAAATAGACTGGCACCAGCCTGATGTTGAAATCGTATACCGACAGCAAAATCCGCTTTACGATCATCCAATCCTTCCAGGCCCGGGATGGATAGCTGCATTGGATCCCGGCTGGAGGCTGCGGTAAAGCCTAAATGATAATGGTTGATGGTGAGTGCCCATTGTTGCTGTTCTGTTTCATACAGGCGAAAACCAGCTACATCGGCAGCCACTGGTGAGATCCGCTTTTGGATCGGGCCAGGTTCAATAAAAAAACGTTTGTAGTTTACATACACAAAGATATGCAGATGCAAAGGGCCATTGATCTCGCTGTCCATACCTTTCAGTAAGCTCTTTGTGTACAGAGCGTAATTGCCAATATCAAGCTGCCATTCAAAATCGGAGGAAGCGGACGTCATCTTGGTTTGCTCTGCCTGCAAAGGTGCACTTAACAGGGTGCCTAGCAACAAGGTAAAGCGAAGTTGTTTCAACATCTTGTATTATCTGCTTCCATTGATACTGCCAGTGTGCCACAGCAGGTGCGTTGAAAGTGTATAAAAATTGTCAGCATGGCGGCAGTAATAAGTCAATTCGTGCCCCTCCTAATTGCCGGCAACGACTTACCTTCACGCTGCCCTGATGCCAATTGAGCACTTGCACCGCGATGGCAAGACCCAGCCCAAAGTGTTCACTGCTGTCTTTCCCTGTAATTTCAGAACTTTTTTTGTAAAAAGGCTCCAGTACCTTTTGTTGAATGCGGGCATCAATGCCCGGCCCATCGTCACTGATGCGGATACAGCAGTGTTGTTTGTTGCAGGCAAGCTCTATGCGGATCACCTGATGTGCATAACGGCAGGCATTGCTAATCACATTGCCAAGCGCCCGCTCCAGCCAATCAGCATGAATGCGAGGATGCAAGCAATGCTCTGGTCGCACCAGTATAAGTTGCAATTTTTTTTGTTGCAGCAATGGTTGATAGTGGTGCTGTACAGAATTCAACCAGTCGCTCAGTTCCAAGGCAGCAAATTGCAGTTTGCTGGCAGTACGAGATAAGCTGGCGTACTCCAAAAAAGAGTTGACCATACTTTCCATCCGATCGGCATCTTGCTCCAGACGCTTGAGATAGTGGTTTTTCTGCTCTGCCTGCCTGGCATCCAGCGCTGCTTCCAGGCCAAACCGAAAGCAGGCGAGTGGGGTGCGCAAATCATGCGACAGGCTGCTGGCCAGCAATTGGTTTTCCTGCATTAACTGATCAATCTGACTAGCCATGCGGTTAAAGCTTTGCTCCAGACTGGGAATGTAACTGAAGCGGGATAAGGGCATCCGGACCTTGGTATCACCAGAGCCGAAACGTTCCGCCAGTCGCGTCAGAAGATTTAATCGCTTGAGCAGTGGGTACAGCCAAAGCATCAGCAGCAGGGCCATGCCAAAGTACAGGCTGATAGTCAGCCACAGGCTCAGTGGATGATGCGGATCTTCATCATCCAGTGGCAGTCGTAGCAGCCACTGTGGATGTGCGCTTAGCTGGCGCAGTAAATACAATTGCTGGTTACTGGCCAGCAGTAACCCCTCTGGCTCGGTCAGTTGATGCTGCAACTCTATGGGCAACTGGATATTGCTCATGGCTTGCAATTGCAGAGGTAATTGCCAGGCCACACTTTGTTGCTCAATAAAAGCGGCCAATTGCGCAGTGGATAAACCGGCAGTTTGCTGATCCAGTTGCAGCATTAATTTACCAGCTAACTGTTGGTAGCCAGGTTCCGGTAGCTCATCCTGATGCACTATTTGGTCCAGTAGCTGACTCAGTAGAAATAGCGATAGTAATGTGGTGCACAACAAACCTAGCAGTAAACGGCTCATAGCGCGTCCCAGGCATCGGTCACAAACAAATAACCTTTGCCCCAGATGGTTTTAATCCGGCGAGGGGCCGCGGCATCATCCTGTAATTTCCGTCGCAATGAGGAGATCAACATATCTACCCGGCGGTCCAGACCGTCGTATTCACGGCCAGTCATGCTTTGGAAAACATCTTCTCTGCTGACCACCTGGCCGCCCCGGCTGGCAAGCAGCCACAGCAGTTGAAACTCATTACTGGTCAACGGCACCTCATACTGGTTCAATTGCACCCGATGTGATTTACGATCCAACATCAGCAAACCAAAATGCAATTGCGCAACGTCATTGTTGGCTAATGAGGTTGTGTTTTGCCGCAAGACAGCATGGATACGAGCTAACAAAGCTCTGGGGCGAATGGGTTTGATCAGATAATCGTTAGCCCCAAGCTCCAGCCCAAGCACCTCATCAAATTCTTCTCCTTGTGCGGTTAGCATGAGAATAGGGACTTCACTGTGCTGGCGGATATGTCGGCATAACTCCAAACCGTTTACCCCCGGCAACATCAGATCAAGCAGAATAACATCTGGTTCCAGGCTGGCCCATTCAGCCATAGCCTGATCGCCTGTTGCCAAGTGAGTAACCTGCAAGCCTTTGGTTTGAAGAAAGTCACGGATCCAGGTCGCCAAAGACAGATCATCTTCCACCAGTAGCACCGATGTTGCTGTCATTTCACTCTTGTTCCTTTGCATGTGCGTTGTCAGAACCATAGTTTCATCCCAACATAGGGGAAAATGCCCAGGTCTACATCTTTGTTGATGCGATAGCCTTCCGGCTCTTTTGCATCGTGCAACAGATAGTAGCCAGAGACATTGTTGCGATTCAATACATTTCGGATGGCAAAAGTAAACTCTGCTGGATAACTGAAAATGTTGGCGCTACGTTTTGCTTCAATATCCAGCCTATGGTAGTAAGGTAAGCGCTTACTATTGAACTCACCATAGATGGGGAGTAAATAGCCCTCATAGTGCGGGTTTGGTTTGACACCAATAATAGGGGAATACAGCATACCAGAGCGGCCGGTCAGCACAGCAGCATACTGCCAGTGGTTGCCTGGCCGGTAGTTGATGACGGCACTTAACACCAAGGGCGTTTCCATCCGGTAACGACTTTTTTGTCCGCTGTTCGGATCATAGCGACTGGAATGCGAATAACTTGCTGACAGCCAGCCACTCCAGCGGCCGTCGCCCAGGGCTTCGAGCAGCAGTTCGATACCTTTGCTTTCACCACGCATATCGCTGACATAGCGGAGTTGTTGTGGATCTTGTGCTACCGGAATCGCTCTGGCCAGTCGGTGCATGGTTTGTTGGTACAGATCCAACCGCAGTCGCCAGTCATGATTGAGCTGAAGTTGGGCTGCCAGGTTGTAATGGTTGGCCATGGGGGTATCCAAATCTGGATTGCCAATACGTGGCAGTATTTTCTCCAGATCGGCCAGGCGTTGGTGGCGACCAGCAGATGCGATCAGTTCCAATTGTGGCACAGGAAACCAGTGAATACTGGTTCTGGGCTGCAAGCTCGATTGATTGGTATAGTCCTGGGTTTCGTAGCGACTACCCAGTACCCACTGCAGTGACGGGTGCAGCTGCCACTCGGCGCTGATGAAAGCCGCTTTGCTTTGTATTTTTAGCGTATCCTGATCCTGTTCCCTACCGCCTCGGTTGTCATCGCAATCGGCTTGGTGATCCGTGCAGTAGTACAAAATGGCATCGAACTGATAGTCCAGCTCCAGTCGGTCCAGCTCGATGCCTGTTATCAATTGAATCGTGCCAGTCAGCGGCTGGTGCCAGTGCAGGGCCAGTTGCTGACGTTGCTCTTTGGAGCGGATAAATTGCTCATCACCATAACCAAAATGTTCATTTTCGGTCAGATTGGCTGCGCGAAGCACCCATTGTTGCCGTGGTGCTGCAAAAAATTCATAGCTTAATTGCTGACTATGCCAACTGCTGTTCAGAAACAAATCGCCGATATACTCGGGATTGGTGCGTCCAGCTTCTGAGGCTTCCGATAAATTCAAACCGGCTTTTTCAGAAGCACCCAGTGCTGTGAGGGTCCACTTATGCTGAGTGCCGGGTCGCCACTGGTAACGCAGCTGATAATCATCCAACACAGGCACTCGGGTGATGTTTTCGCCATCGTCCAGTTCATCGTTTTCCGTTATAAAGTACTGAATGGTACTGCGCCGGTATCCAGCATAAAAAGATTGATTATCATTCAGTGCGCCCTCAACCAGAAAAGAAGTTCTAAGCATATTCAAGTCTAAAACAGCACCTGGCTTTTGCTGCTTGGGGTCCCGTAACTCGGCAGCAAAGACCCCCCCGGTTGCCCAGCCGTATTTAGCAGCATAAGCGGCTGAGTGCAGTTTGAAATCGCGCAGCAGTTCCGGATTCAGGGCACTACCATAGATAACATTCACCAAAGGGCCGGTGCGCTGCCCATCAAGTAAAAAAGTGGTATCATCTGGTGAGGTCCCTCGCACCACAGGTTGTCCAAATTGGCTTTGCACTACACCAGGCAAAGTATAAATAGCTTCCATCGGATCGCCCATCAAGCCAGCGACAGACAAAAGTCGTTGTGTTTGTTCGGTTGCTTCACTTTGCGCCTGGTTGCGTCGGCCAATAACATCCAGGCGCTCCACCGAACTCACTTCCGGGGTAGTCATGGTAGCGCCAGGGTTGGTCGCTGTACCTACCAATGCTGCAGCCACTCCTGTGGCAAGCAGAGAAAGTGTTATCATGCTGTTTCTCCTTGTTTTGATGCTGCTATTATCAATGCTTATCAACAGTTGATCTGTGCCGACTTTGTGGCTGAAATGTCAGATTGTGTAGAGGAGCCTCGGTGTGAAGTGAGCAGATTGAGGCGTTCGTTAGGCTTTTTTTCGAATTTTAGAGGGGCGTGCTAAATGCATGAATTTGATGATTTAAAAATCTTGTTTCAGGCGCGTAGCCCACTGATCCTCATTGAAACCTATGAAGAATTACGGGCTTTGCAACTGATCCGGCGGTTGGCGGTAAATTTATTCCGGCCCTTGTTTCAGTGGACTTGCACGGAAGGTTTAAGGCGGCTGGATGTACCTTCAGAAGCGCAGAGCTTTAATAGTGAGCCCCATCAAGTGTTGTCGCAGATCAAGGGGACGAAGAGTCCGGGTATTTATGTGCTCTGTGATTTTCATCCATTTTTATCTGAACCCAGGCATATCCGTTTTTTAAAAGAAATTGCTTTATTGCATGATACGGTTGGTCATACGGTGGTACTGCTAAGTCACTCACTTAGCGTGCCGCCAGAGCTTGCGCGCTTGAGTTATCGTTTTGAGCTGCATTTACCCAGTGATCAGCAAATCCGGCAACTGGTGTTGGAGGCTGCGGAGCTGTACCAGCAAAAAAGTGGTGAGCTGGCCGATCTGGAACCCGTGTCAGTGCAACAACTGGTGCAGAACCTGCGAGGCCTGACGTTTGAAGAGGCCAAACGACTGGCCTATAAAGCCATCGCTAATGATGGTGCCATCACTGCGGCGGATGTCAGCCGTGTCAATAGCGCCAAGTTTCGCCTGTTACAAACCGATGGCGTGCTCAGCCAGGTGTATGATACCCGCTCATTGGATGATGTGGTGGGGCTTAGCAACCTGAAAAACTGGTTGCTGCAGCGTCGTCACGCTTTTATTGAACAGCAGCGTGATACCCCCAAAGGTGTGTTGTTAACCGGAGTACAAGGTACTGGTAAAAGTCTTGCAGCCAAAGCGATTGCCGGTGCTTTTGGTGTGCCTTTGCTCTGTCTGGATATGGCCAGCCTGTACAATAAGTACATTGGTGAAACTGAAAAGAATCTGCGTCAGGCGTTGCAACTGGCGGATGCCATGGCACCATCCGTGTTGTGGATTGATGAAATCGAAAAAGGCCTTAGCTCAGGTCAGGGCGATCAAGGGGTAGGCCGCCGCTTACTAGGTACTTTACTCACCTGGATGGCAGAGCGTAAAGCTCAGGTTTTTCTGGTAGCTACCGCTAACAACATTCATGAGCTGGCACCGGAATTACTGCGCAAGGGCCGTTTTGATGAACTGTTTTTTGTTGACTTACCTGAAGAAACAGAGCGTTTGGCTTTGCTGCAGTTGCATCTGACCAGACGCAATACGGAACTTGAGCCAGCAGCCTTGCAAGCTTGTTTGGCGTTGACCGAAGGCTTTTCGGGTGCCGAATTAGAGCAAGCTGTAGTGGGGGCTACCTTTCGAGCTCACAGCGCCGGTGAAGAGCTCGCTGCCAGCCATCTGGCGCAAGAGCTCAGCCAAACCCAACCCTTATCGGTAGTCATGGCTGAATCTGTTATGGCGCTGCGGCATTGGGCCAGCTCGCGCTGTGTTCGGGCTTGAGGGTGACGGCATGATGTACAAGCACCAGTTGCGAAACTTTTATATCCCGGAAGAGCAATCGTTTTATCTGCTGAACGCGAACGATGCCCGTAAATTAAAAGAGTGGGTAGCGCTCTGTATATCTGAGTTGGAAAAGCTGGGCTATCAGCAGATCGAACTGATTGGCAAAGGGGCTTATGGCTTTGCGTTTGCCGGGGTCAGCTTGCAGGGGGAACAGTGCGTCTTTAAATTCTCCCGTATAACCTTGCCACTTCACATTCAGGAACGTTTAGCGGATGAGGCCTATATGTTGTCGCAGGTGCAGCATCCGGCCGTCCCTCGTTACATTACCTATCAGTTGATTAAAAAGCAGGGCATTCTGATGATGGGGCGAGCCAGGGGCATTGATCTGGAACAGTACAGCCTGAAGCATGGGCGTTTGTCAGCTCGCTTGCTGGTAAAATTGGCAGTGCAGTTGGCAGAATTGCTGCAGTTGCTGCGCCAGCATAAAAAAGATGGCTTGTCTGCGCCAATAGTGCACGGTGATATCAAACCCTCCAATCTGGTGTTCGACAGTGAGACTGAGCAAATCAGCCTGGTGGATTGGGGTTCATCGGTGTTTGCGCAAACGGATGAGCAGGGCCAGTTTATCAGCAACGATGTGATGGGCCTGATGTCCGCTGATTTACAACACTCCAATGCCCGCTTGGGGGATGTCTATTTTATTGGGCCAGAGCAGCGTAGCGGCGCCTTATCCAGCCCTCGTTTTGATGAGCAAGGAGCTGCCAGTACACTCTATGCATTGGCCTCAGGACAGTCCTGCCGTTTTGGTTACAAAGCCATTCCAGCCAGAAGTCTTGGTTTGCCACAGGCCTTCGCTACCATGCTCGATTCCCTCTTGTCTGAAGATGTGCAATTACGGAATCAGGCCGGGGATTACTTTTTGCAGCAGATGCCTTTTATGCAGCAGTTGGTGCTGCCTGAGCTGCCACTGTTTGACGACAAGCCATTGTTGCCTGTCTGGGTGAGCCCAATCCGGCATGATCTGGATACCGTGGTCTACTCCTCACGCAAGTCTTTTTTACGTGAACACAGTGTCGAGGATGGTATTGGTTTTGTGGATGATGCCCAATTGGAGCGTTACTACAAAAATTATTTAGAAGGTATGGGCGATACGGAAAAAGCCTTTATTGCTGCTGTCAGCCGCTTGGCCCGCTATCCTGTAGTGGGCGGTTTGGCTATCCATTGGCAGCCAAAGGGGGTGTACATTGACTCGAGCCTGAATTTATACGATGACAGCTTACTAACGGCTTTTGCACTGGCGGTGAATAATGTGGTGCAACTGGCTCAGGCTATCGGACGGGTAGGTATTTTCAAAGCCTGTTTATTCAATGCCAGAAATACGATCCATATTAGCCGGGAAACAATGGCTCATCCGTTTATAGCGCCTGAAGGGGCTAAAATCCCGTACCGCATTGCGCCGGTATTAAGCAGTGATGCATCCAGCAAGCAACATTCGTATTTTGAAGATGGCAAAGATCCGGATGAACAGTTGATTCTGCCAGATTGTATTATGGATGATATTGCCCGTTTGAATTTAATACGCCATACCGGCTGTCTGATATTTGAAGTGACCCCCTTGTATATGAAAATCCACAGTTATTATCGTCTGCTGGATGTAACTGCGGAAACTGAGTTTGCCAGGTTACTGGCCAGCATCTTACAAAAAGTACCGCAAATTACCGGGGAAGGCGTTGGAGGCTTTATGAAGCTGCCACACAAAGATACCCGCTTTTTTCAGCATCAGTTGATGCAGGTTACGCGTTATTATCCGATGAATCCAAAAGGCTGGACAGCTGCTGATGCGACCTAACTGTTTATTTTATCTTCATCAACCAGAGCAATTGCGGCTTTTGGTAAAGAAATGGTTTAATTTTTCGGCCAAACCAAGTAATGTTAGGCCTTTGAAGCCTTGTTAGATTTGAAGTATGAGCACACCGGATACTGAGCTTTACCCACTTCTGTTGCAGCAGGCCGCTGCACTTATTCAGGATGAACCCGATCTGATCGCTAAAATGGCCAATCTGAGTGCATTAATTTATCACAGCTTGCCCGAGTTAAACTGGGCTGGTTTTTACATTATGCGTGACGGAGAACTGGTGCTGGGGCCATTCCAGGGCAAAGTTGCCTGTGTGCGGATCCCGGTTGGCAAAGGTGTTTGTGGCACGGCAGTAGCCACTGGAGAAACCCAGCGCATTGCAGATGTGCATGCCTTTCCCGGGCACATTGCCTGTGATGCGGCCAGTGAGTCTGAGTTGGTTATTCCTGTTCGGGACAGGGCAGGTATCGTTGCCGTACTGGATATCGATAGTCCTGTTTTAAACCGGTTTAGTGCTATGGATCAGCAGATGTTAGAGCAATTAGTCAGCTTGTTGGAGCATAGCCTGGTATGAAAGCTTTGATGCTGGTACAGGATTATTTGTTCAGTCCGCGGGATGTCGGAGACTGGGATGGTGAAGAAGAGTTGGTCGCTGATCAGATGAATGCCATTTATCATGCCGTTTGGTCGCTCATTCCGGATGATACTGCAACCAGCCAGGTCGAAAGTTTGTTAAGTCAGCTGTGGCAACAGTTATCAGCAGATTCTTTATTGCTTGAAGCAAGTGAAGATGAGCTGATTGACTGGTCCACAGCCTTTGTAGAGAATCAACTGACAGCCGAAATTGATCAGTTGGATGAGGATGATGAAGAGTAATTTTGCATGACTACCCCCAATACTGATAGAGAGCCACAAGCAACGCCAGTGAAACTTAGCACGGTGAAAGAAGTGATTGCGTATTTAGCAACCCAGTATCCTCAGTGCTTTTCGATTGAAGGACCTGCCAAGCCATTAAAGGTTGGAATTTTTCAGGATCTGGCAACAGGGATCGCTGAAGATAGTCCCATCAGCAAAACACAGCTGCGCCAGGCCCTGCGTGTTTATACCTCCAGTTGGCGCTACCTTGAATCCATTCAGCCAGACATTGCTCGGGTCGATTTGCAAGGTGCAGAAGTTGCTAAGATTGATTCGCAACAAGCTGAGCACGCTGCGAAGACACTAGCCGAAAGCAAAGCCAGAGCTGCGGAATTACGGAAACAGCGCGCCAAAGTTGCTCAGGCTGAAAAAGCAGACAAGAAAACGACCAATACCCCAAATAAAAAGACTGTGAACAAAAAGCCCTCTGGCCGTTCTAACCAACAGGTTCTAAAATCTAAAGTAAACCAACCGCAACCTTCGAAGGTACAACATTCTGTCCAGGCAAATTTGGCGGTAGTTTCTGAAGCAGAACTAAAAGCAGGTGTGCATGTATTGGTGCGTTTAGGTCAAGCACCGATGCCAGCTACTGTAGTTGAAGTGACCCGCAACGATGTGACTGTACAATTGCAATCAGGTATGGTGATAAAAACCAACCGTGACAGCTTGTTCCAGCAGGAATAAAAAGTCACGGCCAAGTAGATGAGAGTATTATGAGACAAACTTTTGCTTTATTGATGGTGTTGGTTCTGTGGCAATCCAGTGTCTGGTCGACAGAACAGGAGGAACAGCAGAGTACTGAGCTCCCTGTGCTGGTACAAGAGTCCCAACATGCCACGGCCAGCAAACGTATCTCAACTCTTTTTACGCGTGGTCATTATGCACCTGTCCAGTTGGACGAGGCTTTTTCTGAACGGGTATTTGAACGCTTCTTAAAAAGCCTCGATTACAATAAGACGATCTTACAGCAAGCCGATATTGAGCGCTTTGAACGTCATCGCCTTCAGTTTGCCGATGCGTTGAATAAAGGCAACCTGGCGTTCGCTTTTGATATGTTCAACCTTAGCCTGCAGCGTCGTTATGAGCGTTTTGGCTTTGCCTTAGAGCTACTGGAAACTGAATTTGATTTTGAAGAGGCCGATCACTACGTCTACGACCGTGAAGAAGCTGATTGGGCAGCAAACTCGGCTGAACTTGATGAGCTGTGGCGGCAACGAGTTAAATTTGACACCCTTAATCTGAAACTCACCGGCAAAACCCAGGAAGAGGCAAAAGAGTTGCTGGAGCGTCGCTATTCCAACGCCCAAAAACGTTTGCTGCAAACCAACAATGAAGATGTGTTTCAGTTGATTATGAATGCCTACGGTCGCAGCATCGAAGCGCATACCTCTTATCTGTCGCCACGCAATGCCGAGCGCTTCCAGCAGGATATGAATTTATCGTTGGAAGGTATTGGCGCGGTGCTGCGGGCAGAAGATGATTACACCGTCATTCAGAGCCTGGTGCCCGGAGGCCCGGCCGATTTAACTCAGCAGCTCAAGCCTAAAGATCGCATTATCGGTGTTGCACAGGCTGATGAAGAGTTTGTGGATGTGATTGGTTGGCGCTTGGACGATGTGGTGGAACTGATTAAAGGCCCCAAGGGAAGTACTGTGCGCTTGCAAGTACTGAGTGGTGGTTCGGTTGTATCTGGAAATACCGAAGTGGTTTCCATTACGCGGGATAAAATCCGGCTGGAAGACCGAGCTGCCAAAGGTGAAGTCTTTGAGCCGCTATTATCCGAGCTGGATAAGCGCATCGGTGTTATCACCATTCCTGGATTTTACAACAACTTGTCTGAGGATGTGAAAAAAGAGCTGGCGAAACTGCAGGAAGCCAAGGTAGATGCCATTATCATCGATTTACGTGGCAATGGCGGTGGCTCCTTGCAAGAAGCAACCTTGCTCACGGGGCTTTTTATTGATCGTGGTCCGGTGGTGCAAATTCGTGAAGGCTCTGGCCGGATCTCTGTCAGCCAGGATCGGGATGGTGTCAGTTACTACGATGGTCCATTGACGGTGTTGGTTGATCGTTTCAGTGCTTCGGCCTCAGAGATATTTGCAGCCGCGATGCAAGACTATGGCCGCGCCCTTGTCGTAGGTGAGCAAACCTTTGGCAAAGGGACAGTGCAGCAACATCGTGGGCTTGGGCGTATTTACGATATGTTTGAAAACTCACTGGGCAGTGTGCAATACACCATTGCCAAGTTTTACCGCATTGATGGTGGCAGTACCCAGCACCGAGGCGTGATCCCGGATATTGCTTTCCCATCAGCGATTGACCCGGAAGACTGGGGAGAAAGCCGTGAAGAAAATGCGCTGCCATGGGATTCAATACCTGCTGCACGTTATCAGCAACTGGACTCATTGCAACCATACCTGCCGGTGCTACTGCAACGGCATCAGGGGCGGATAGCGACCAATCCAGAGTTTGCCTATCTGGCCGATGATATTGAGGAGTATCGTCGTCAACGGGATGAAAAATCAGTTTCTTTGGTCAAAGCAGAGCGGGTGCAGCAGCGTGAGGAGCGTGAGCAACGGCAGTTGGCGCGCACTAATGCCCGTCTTGCTTTGCTAGGCAAGGAGCCTGTTGAAAACCTGGATGACTTGCCGGAAATATTGAATGAGTTGGATCCATTGTTGGAAGAAACTGTGTTGATTACCGCAGACTTTCTGCAACTGGGACGTTACGCGAAACAATAAAACAACTGAAAAAGCTGGCGACCAGGGTCGCCAGCTTTTTCTATATAACGATTACAATAAATAATAATAGGGTTGGTGGTATGTCGGGAGCACGTGAATCCGTTCATGGCATGTGGTCTGGTCGTTTTGCTTTTATTCTTGCAGCGACAGGCGCAGCTGTTGGTCTGGGTAATATTTGGAAATTTCCATACATTATGGGGGAAAATGGTGGCGGCGCTTTCGTGCTGGTCTACCTGCTATGCATTGTATTGATTGGCATACCTGTGATGATGTCGGAAGTACTGATAGGTCGGCGCGGCCGCCAAAGCCCTGGATTGTCAGTTAAAACCCTGGCGCAAGAAGCCAGTAGCAGTACCCGCTGGCAAATAGCGGGTTGGAGTGGCCTGGTTGCCAGTTACCTTATTTTGTCATTCTATGCGGTAGTGGCAGGTTGGGCTTTGGCCTATGTCATAAAAACTGCACGAGGGGATTTTCAAGGCGTAACGGCCGAAGCTATTGGTGGGCAATTTGATGCTCATTTGGCCAATCCCTGGGCATTAATGGCCTGGTCCGCGGTGATTTTATTTGTCACCGTGTATGTGGTTGGTCGTGGTGTGCATAAAGGCCTTGAAAAGGCCGTGAATTTTTTAATGCCGAGTCTGTTCGTGTTACTTGGCATCATGGCAATTTATTCTGCTAGCAACGGTGCCTTCAGTGAAGCCGTGCAGTTTATGTTTACGCCGGATTTTTCCAAGCTAACCATTAATGGTGTATTACTGGCGTTAGGGCATGCCTTTTTTACACTCAGCCTGGCTTCCGGTGCCATGATTATTTATGGCGCGTATTTACCATCCAATGTGTCTATTGCTAAAACCTCAGTTTTAATTGCGCTGGTTGATACTGCTGTTGCTATGTTAGCTGGTATTGCCATCTACCCTTTGGTGTTTCAGTATGGTTTGACGCCCGCTGAAGGCCCTGGCCTTATCTTTGTTACTTTGCCCATTGCCTTTGGTTCAATGCCTTTTGGTACCTTCTTTGGCACGATGTTTTTCGTGATGCTGGTGTTTGCTGCTTTTACTTCTGCGATAGCCATGATTGAGTCAACAGTTGCCTGGTTGGTGGAGCGCAAAGGGCTGAATCGGCTGGTTGCTACGGCTGCAACAGGTGGCTCTTTGTGGCTTATTGGCTTACTCACCGTATTCTCCTTTGCCAAAGCCGATTGGGCAACCTTTGAACTCAATGTTTTTGGCAAGCCTATCACCAACTTCTTTGAGGTGGTTGATTATTTAACCTCTGCTATCATGCTGCCCTTAGGCGGTTTGGTGATCGCCATTTTTGTAGGTTGGGTGATGAAGAGGAAAATCACCGAAGAAGAGCTGCAGACGTCAGCTGCTGTGTATGCGATATGGAGATTTGCTATTCGCTGGTTTACACCCATAGCAGTGATCATTGTGTTTTTACACTTGATCGGTGTGCTTGATCTACTGCTTCGCTTGCTTGGTGTATAGGATTATTCATGACAACAAAGATAAAAGAACCCAGCTTTTTTGATGCTTCATTGCCAATTCTGGTTTTGATCACGCTGTTATCCAGCTCCGTATTGTTATTTGGTGATGACTCCTCCTATGGTCCGAACCAAATCGCGCTTTTTATTGCTTCTGCCGTTGCCGTTGTGATTGGCCTTAAAAATGGTTTGCGCTGGCATGAGATAGAACAGGCGATGACAAAAGGCATTGCTTTGTCCTTAGGGGCGGTACTGATTTTGCTGGCTGTAGGTGCCCTGATCGGCACCTGGTTGCTGGCTGGTACGGTACCAACACTCATTTATTATGGCATGCTGCTGTTAAGCCCAAGCTGGTTTTATGCTGCCAGCTGTATTTTGTGTGGCATAGTGGCCATGAGTATCGGTAGCTCCTGGACCACCGCTGCAACCATTGGTGTGGCTTTGATTGGTGTAGCTGCAGGTTTGGGTTTGTCACCGGCAATTACGGCAGGAGCCATTATTTCCGGCGCTTATTTTGGCGATAAAATATCCCCCTTAAGTGAAACCACCAACCTGGCACCTGCA
Organism: Alkalimonas sp. NCh-2; assembly: GCF_039631345.1. NCBI lineage: Bacteria > Pseudomonadati > Pseudomonadota > Gammaproteobacteria > Alkalimonas > Alkalimonas sp. NCh-2. The sequence goes on along the minus strand of NZ_JBDIUV010000003.1, from coordinate 55,708 downwards.
GTAGCCGGAGCCGAACTCTTTGCTCATATCCGGCATATGCTGTGGACGACAGTACCCAGTATTGTCATTGCCTTGTTGCTGTTTTTAGTCATAGGGCTGAACAGCACAACGTCAGCCGATGCGGTCCATATTGATTTGATCAGTGCGACTTTGCAGCAGCACTTTGCTATCAGTTTCTGGACCCTGATCCCGCTTTTCGTCTTGCTGGCCATGGCCGTTAAAAAAGTGCCGGCATTTCCAACCGTGTTTATCGGAGCCTTACTTGGTGGCGTTTGGGCTTTGCTGTTTCAGCGTGAATTGATCCAGAGCTTGATGGATCAGGATTTGGGAACCAGCCTGGGCAGCCTGAAGCTGGTGTGGGCCACTTTGTTTGATGGCTTTGCTGTGGAAACGGGGTCAGATGATTTAAACAGCCTGCTTAGTGGTGGTGGTATGTCCAGCATGCTGAATACTGTCTGGTTGATTTTTTCGGCGATGATGTTTGGGGCGGTGATAGAAAAAGTCGGCTTGTTGCGTAAGTTTGTACAGTCGATTCTAAAAGCAGCACATAGCACCGGCTCTTTGATTACCAGTACCATTGCCACCTGTATTGCGACCAATATTCTTACGGCTGATCAGTACATGGCAATTGTGATGCCAGGACGCATGTACAAAGAAGAGTATGAACGACGTGGTCTTGCTCCGGTGAATTTGTCACGTACACTGGAAGATGGCGGTACTATTACCAGTCCATTGATCCCCTGGAATACCTGCGGCGCTTACATGCACGGTGTGTTGAATGTGAATCCACTGGATTATTTTATCTACGCCTTCTTTAATTTGATCAATCCTGTGTTGGCAGTGATCTACGCCTATTGCGGGATTAAGATCCTAAAGTTATCCCCGCCAGAAAGTGTGCAGCAAGAACTGCATCTAAAATCTTAATAGCACCAGCCTGATCCTGCCGATCAGGCTGTTTCGCGTTATACTGAATAAAACCAGCCTTTTAGCTACTGCAATCGGAGTTGTTATGTCTGCAGACACCAACAGTCGTCAGGTAAAGCGCCTGGCGGATTACCAGGCACCGGACTTTTTCATTGAAACCACAGATCTAACTTTTGAGTTAGCTGCGGATAAAACACTGGTCACTGCGGTCCTGCAGTTTCGGCGAGCCAACCCAAATGCTTTGGAGCTTCGGTTAGACGGCCAACAGCTTTTGCTATTAGCGGTCCATTACAATGAACGTTTGTTACAGCCTTCTGAGTATCAGTGCGATGCTCAGCAATTGCGTCTGTCGGTGACAGACGATGACTTTAAGCTCACCATTAAGACAGAGATTTGTCCCCAGGCCAATACGGCGCTGGAGGGGTTGTATTTTGCCAATGGCAGTTTTTGCACCCAGTGTGAGGCGGAAGGTTTTCGCCGTATTACTTACTACCTGGACAGGCCTGATGTGCTGTCGGTCTTTAGTACCACCATCATTGCCGACGCCAACCAATATCCTTACCTGCTATCCAATGGCAACAAAGTGGCTGACCGTTTGCTTGCTGGTGGTCAACGGCTGGTTCGCTGGCAGGATCCCTTTCCAAAGCCCTGTTACTTATTTGCACTGGTAGCGGGTGATTTTGAACTGCGACAAGATCAGTATACGACCAAATCTGGCAGAGTGGTTGAGTTGGCTTTTTACGTCGAGAAAGGTCAGGGCAATAAGGCCATTTTTGCACTGGAGGCCTTGAAGCGCTCTATGCGTTGGGATGAAGAGCGTTTTGGTCTGGAATACGATTTGGATACCTATATGGTGGTTGCTGTCGACTTCTTTAATATGGGGGCAATGGAAAATAAAGGTCTGAATGTATTTAATAGCAAGTATGTGTTGGTGAGCAACAATACCGCTACGGATACCGACTTTTTTAATGTTGAGTCGATTATCGGGCATGAGTATTTTCATAACTGGACTGGTAACCGAGTCACTTGCCGTGACTGGTTCCAGCTTAGCTTGAAAGAAGGCTTGACGGTGTTTCGTCACCAAGAATTTAGCCGTGATATGGGGTCTGCTACAGTTAACCGCATTCATGCTGTGCAGGTGATCCGCACCGCTCAGTTTGCGGAAGATGCCAGCCCGATGGCGCACCCAATTCAGCCGCAGCAAGTAATGGAAATGAATAATTTCTACACGGTCACTGTGTACGATAAAGGGGCTGAAGTGATCCGGATGCTGCATACTTTGCTTGGTGAAGATGGTTTCCAGGCAGGGATGCGTTTGTATGTGCAGCGCCACGATGGTCAGGCAGTGACTTGCGAGCACTTTGTGCAAGCGATGCAGGATGCAAATCACTACGATCTTAGCGCTTTTCGCCGTTGGTATCAGCAATCAGGGACACCGGAGTTGCGTGTTCAGCGCTCCTACGACGTACACAAACAGCAGCTGACGCTTACCTTGCGGCAGCACACCCCGGCGACAGCTGATCAGGCAACGAAATTACCACTGGTCTTACCGATACGTTATCAATTAGTGGATGGAGAACGCTCAGAGTCGGGGCTTTTTGTCATGCAATTGCAAGAAGAGTCACTGGTCTTTACCGATGTTTCGGCAACCGCTTTACCTGTATTGCTGGAAGACTTCTCTGCTCCGGTGCGCTTACTGCATGATTACAGCGAACAAGAGTTGCTTCGGATAGCCAAAGCCGCCAGTAACGGTTTTGCCCGCTGGGATGCTTTGCAGTCGTGCTGGATGTTATGGCTGCAGCAGTATATTCAGCAGGGGGGAGCTTTTCATTTACCGGAGGCTTTATTTGAGCTCTATGCCACTTTACTTAACCAGCCATTGCCTGATAAGTCCCTTACAGCCGAGTTACTGAAAGTACCGGATTATGGCACTTTTGCCGAGAGCTTTCCGCAAATCCCTGTGGACTCCATTCTTGCAGCCAGTGCTGCTTTTCGTCTGCAAATCTCAGAGCACCTGAGTAAAGCATTGCTGCAATGCTATCAGCAGCACAGTCAAGCCGCAGCCGAGTACAACGAAGAGGCGGTTGGTCAAAGAGCATTAAAAAATCGTTGTCTGGACTACTTAAGCATGCATCATGGCGATAGCCAGACCCTGCTAGAGCAGCAGTATCATACGGCTAGTGGCATGACCGATAAATTAGCTGTGCTTAAAGCCAGTTTGCACAGCGAACATCCGGTGTTTGAATCGTTGATGCAGCATTTTGCCAATGAGTGGCAGCAGGATGTGCTGGTGCTGGACAAGTGGTTTAGTCTGCACGCGGCCAACCCAACTGAGCAAGTATTCGATACCATTGCTGCTCTATGTCAGCATCCGAAATTTAGTTGGCAAAATCCAAACCGGGTACGAGCGCTGTTTCATGCCTTTGCCATGCAGAACCCAGGGCAGTTTCATCGGTTGGATGGACGTGGGTATCAGTTGCTGACTCAGACTTTGTTATTGCTTGATCCGATCAATCCCCAGGTGGCTGCCCGGTTGGTGACACCTTTATTGTCCTGGCATCGCTATGATTCAGAGCGACAGATTTTAATAAAGCAAGCTTTGCGTCAGTTGCTGGAGAAAGATGGGATTAGCAATGACTTGTATGAAAAAGTCAGTAAAGCGCTCGCTGGTTAGTGGAAATCAAACGTGGTTGTCTATCATTTTTCGCTGCATCTGTCTGCCCGGGAGTGCCTGGGCTATTACCAGGGCCAGTATCGCAATTTTATTGTAACGGCACAGAGTGGTGAGCGTATTCAAATTGCCGTGAAGCACTTCCATCGCTTTATTCAAAAGGATGGTATCCACGGTATTTTCACCATTTGGCTGGATACCAATGGCAAGCTCATCAAATTAATAAAAAATAGTTAGAGCTATTGCTTTAAACGATGAATTAAAACGGCCGATCAATTTTGCCGGGTATTTCAGTCGATTTTTCATTATGTTAGTTAGAAGATTTGGGTTTTTTCAAAAGCTGATTAAACTAATAGAGTGCCATTCAGTGCGCAAATCGTTTCATTAAACAAAAAACAAATACAAATCAACAGATTTAGCCGCTGAGAAGCCTTGCGAAGCTACCGAAATGATGTAATTATTTTATCATGTGCGCTGAGCTCCGATGAGTTCAAGTGTATGCCTACAAAAATAACAATGACCTGTGGGGACAGGGGGGAGAAACCAACATGAAGAAAAGGACTACCTTTTTTCAGAAAAAGCCACTGGCGCTTGGCATTGCCTCAGCGTTAATGGCGATGTCCGCAAGTTCAATACAGGCTGCCAGCTTTAACTGGGGTGGGGTTGATATTCAATTTGATTCAACCTTTTCCTACGGTGCCAGTTGGCGGGCTGAAGATCGTAACTGGGATACCATCAGTAAAGCAAATCATCCGCGCTTTAACTGGGATGATTATGGTTATTACTTTACGGCGGCTGGTACGCCCAATATCAACAGTGTGTATGCCAATACCGAAATTTGGGCTGAGCCTGGTGCGTACTCCAGTAACGGTGATGCCGGTAATCTGAATTTTGACCGTGGTGATATGTTCAGCAGCATGCTGAAGGGCACTCATGATCTCTCGATCCGTAAAGACAATCTCGGCTTCTTCGGTCGTTTCATGTATTTTTACGATTTTGCACAGCGCAAAAGCAATTATGCCTACACCAACCCAATTTCAGGCCAGCATGTTGACCCTTGTGCTGACAGAGATTCGCGTAAACTGAGCTGCCGTGACTTCCGCTTGCTTGACGCTTATGTCTATGGCAACTTCAGTTTTAATGATGGCATGAACCCATTGACGGTTCGACTGGGACAGCAGGTGCTGAGCTGGGGGGAAAGTACTTTCTTACCGCACGGCATCAATATTACACCAATTGATGTGGGTATTCTCCGCTCTCCGGGCGCTGACTTAAAAGAAGCTTATATCCCCGTTGGTATGCTCAGTCTGGCTGTTGGTCTGACCGATAATTTATCGGCTGAGTTTTTCTATCAGTACGATTGGGAAAACAGCTATCTGCCATCGCCAGGTACTTATTTCTCAACCAATGACTTTGCTGGCAAAGGGGGGCATGCGCAGAATATTCAGTTAGGTTTTGCTGGCAACCCGGACATTGATCTGGATTTCCTGGTTGATGAAATGAATACCTTGTCGCTATTCGCTCCGGCTTTGCTGCAAGTGATTGAAAACCCAAATGCCAGTCGGCAGGATAAAATCAACGCCATTAACCTGGCCCGGGTATACGCTACCCGTGTTGCATTGCGTCCGGCAGGTTCGGAAGGTGAGCTAAAACCCAAAAATGGTGGTCAGTATGGCGCGAAGCTGGAGTATTTTGCTCCTAATCTGAATGACACTGAGTTCGCCGTTTATTTCATGAATTATCACAGTCGTGTTCCTGTGATCTCAGGTATTGCGGCAGACTTCAGCGTTGATGGGGGGCGTGAGGTCGGATTGCTGCAGTCCCTGGTGTATCTGAGTGAAAATCAGCAGCAGATCACCGCAGACAACATCGGCAACCTTAGCATGTTCTCTAAAGGCCTGCTGGAATACCCGGAAGACATCAAACTTTATGGCTTCAGCTTTAACACCACGATAGCAGGTACTTCTGTTGCGGGTGAGTTGGCTCATCGTCGCAATGAACCACTGCAAATCGATGATGTCGAAATTCTGTACGCTGGTATGCCAGAGCAGCTTGCTAATGCAACCCTGGATGGTATCGCCGTGAACCCTGAATTGGGTGGTATTTCTCAAATTGGCCGGGCTGATGGCAATAAAGTGCTGCCTGGCCAGATGGCTCAGGGCTATATAACCCGCAACACCACCCAGGCATCGGTAACTTTGACCCACTTGTTTGGGCCTGTGCTTGGCACCGACAACTTGTCAGTCCTTGCTGAAGTGGGTGGTGTGAAAATTCACAGCATGCCAGATCAAAGTGTGCTTCGTTTGAATGGCCCAAACACCGATCGCAGTGGAGCACCTTTGATAGGTCCTTTAGGGCCATCGGAAGGCTTGCATCAGGCATTGTCTGACGGGCCAGAACCAAATCCGTTCCCTACGGCTTCAGCCTGGGGCTATCGTATCTTTGCGCAGGCCCAATACAACAACGTTTTTGCGGGAGGCAATCTGACGCACCGCATCAACTTCGCCCACGATGTGAATGGCATTACACCAGATCCATTGTTCATGTTTGTGGAAGGGCGTAAGTCTCTGGGTTATACCATTGGCTTTGATTACCTGAGTCGCTGGTCAGCAGAGCTGTCTTACAATTGGTTCTGGGGTGGGGTAGGTACCACCAACAATCTGGCCGATCGTGACTTTGTATCATTTAACGTTAAGTACTCTATTTAAGTAAGGGACGAGAACCATTATGAAAAAACTCACCCTCTTGGCTTCAGCTGTTGCCATGGTTGTAAGCTGCAGTGCGCTGGCTAAAATTACGCCAGAACAAGCTGCGCGTCTTGGTCAGGACTTAACACCAATCGGTGCTGAGCGAGCCGGCAATGCTGCTGGTACCATCCCTGAATGGACCGGTGGTATTTTGACGCCACCAGCAGGTTATACTCCTGGTGATCATCACCCGGATCCTTTCGCTGATGATCAGGTGTTGTATGTAATTAACAGCAGTAACCTGGATCAGCACCGCGACAAATTAAGTCCGGGTCAAATTGCCTTGTTTGAGCTCTATCCTGATACCTTCAACATGCCGATTTATCCGACGCGTCGTTCTGCATCCTTTCCGCAGTATTTTTACGATGCAACCAAGGAAATAGCCACTAAGGCCGAGCTGATTGAAGGCGGCAATGGTCTGGCCAATGCTGCTATTGGTATTCCATTTCCAATTCCAAGCAATGGCTTAGAAGCGATCTGGAACCATATTGTGCGCTTCCGTGGCGTTGCAGCTACCCGCAATGGTGGTCAAGCGGCACCTACGGCTTCTGGTGCATACACCTTTATTGGTTTTGATGAACAAATCATGTTCAAGTACTCACATCCGGATGCAACGCCAGAAAACCTGATGGCAGAAAACATTTTGTTTAAGTTTAAACAAAGCGTTACCTCGCCAGCGCGTTTGGCGGGTACAGCCTTGCTGGTTCATGAAACCATGGACCAAATTGCTACTCCCCGACAGGCCTGGACCTATAACACCGGTCAGCGCCGGGTGCGTCGTGCGCCAAACGTTGCCTACGATGCACCAGGTACCGCTTCCGATGGCCTGCGTACCACCGATGACTTTGATATGTTTAATGGCTCCCCAGATCGCTACAACTGGGAGTTGAAAGGCAAAAAGGAAATGTATATTCCGTACAACAGCTATAAGTTGCACAGCAATGAGCTGAAGTACAGCGATATTCTGATGCCTGGTCATATCAATCCGGCTCACACGCGCTATGAATTGCACCGCGTCTGGGTGGTTGAAGCCACTTTGAAAGACGGTATGCGTCATGTGTATGGCAAACGTGTGTTCTTCATCGATGAAGACAGCTGGCAAATTCATGTTGCCGACCTCTATGACAACCGGGGTGATTTGTATCGGGTTGCACAGGCGCATGGTCTGAACTATTACGAAATGCCCGCACACTGGAGTACGCTTGAAGTGTATCATGATCTAAACTCGCGCCGTTACATTGCGCTGGGACTGGATAATGAGGATGCCATGTATGATTTCTCTGTCACCTTGAATGACAATGATTTCACTCCGGCAGCTTTGCGGCGCGAAGGCGTTCGTTAATCCTGAGCGGACTGTAGACAAACGGCTGAGCTTCTCAGCCGTTTTGCAATTAAATCGAGACGAATTCTGATGAAATCTGCCTGTAGTATCCCCCTTTGGATTGGTATGGCGTTGTTTATGAGCCTGGCGAGCAGTGCCGAGCAAGACCGCTTAGCTGCACAACCTGCAGTTTTGGCCCCCCTTGCTGAGCACTCGTTACTGACCGATATCACCATACTGCCATCAAACCGCCTTATTGCCGTAGGTGAGCGAGGTCATATTCTGTGGAGCGAGGATGGTGTGCACTGGCAACAGGCAGACGTGCCTGTGCGGGCCAATTTAAACGCTGTGACCTTTGTTGATGCCAGCCATGGTTGGGCTGTAGGTCATGATGCCAGTATCTTGCACACTCAGGATGGTGGAGCCAGTTGGCAACTGCAACAGTTTTTGCCCGAGCTGGATAAGCCCTTGTTGGATGTGGTATTTGAAAGTCGCGAGCACGGTATTGCTGTTGGTGCTTATGGCCTGATGTACCGTACCCGGGATGGAGGCACCAGTTGGGAGGCCGAGTTTCATCTGGAGTTGCTGGATGAAGAGGAGCAAGAGTACCTGCTGGAGTTAAAACAAGATGATCCTGAGCTCTACGCCGTTGAACTAACCGCTATTTTGCCGCACTTCAATCGTATCTTTGTGGCAGACAACCAGCTGTTGATGGTTGGTGAAGCAGGTTTTTTTGCAATCAGTGACGATTTCGGTCAGCACTGGGAATTGCTTGAGCCCTTTTATCATGGCTCTTTGTTTGATGTGGCTGTGACTGCAGAAGGACATTGGCTTGCTGTTGGCCTGCGTGGCCATGTGTTTTTATCTGAAGATGAGGGCGAAAGCTGGCAAGAAATGGTGCTGGACTCGCAAGCGACCATTAATAGTGTGATTGTACTCCCTGAAGCCATTTACTTAACCGGCAATGCCGGCCTTTGGGCAGTCAGTACCGATCAAGGACAAAGTTTTGTCTTTAGTACCGAGGTGGATGGCCGTGCTATTGTGAATGCGGTGCCATTTCAACAGCGGATGATCCTGGCTACCGAGCTTGGGATCCGTCAGTTAGCGCAACAGAGCCAGAAGAAGCCATGAGTTTAAATCGAATCGTTAATAAAGTTGAGTATGCCTTATTTCGTCACCGACTGGCTGTGTTGGCCTTTTTCGTGTTGGCTACCTTGTTCTTATTATTTAAAGCTACTCAAATTCAGTTGGATGCTGGTTTCAGTAAGAATATACCGCTCAAGCATGAGTACATGAAAACCTATATGCAGCACGAGCAGGATTTCGGAGGTGCCAACAATATTTTGGTGTCGATGTGCGATGCCAGTGGCACTATTTTTAATGCGGATTTTTTCGATAGCCTGCGTCGGGCGCATGATCAGTTGTATTACATTCCGGGCGTTAACCGGGTCCAGGTACGCTCTTTGTTTAGTCCAAGCACCCGTTTTGTGGAGGTGGTGGAAGATGGCTTTGCCGGTGGACCGGTGATACCGGCAGACTTTGTGCCTGATCAACGCGGTCTGGCAAGAGTACGTGAGAATGTGGAAAAGGCTGGTATCGTCGGTCGCATGGTAGCGGATGATTTTAGTTGCGCCATGATCAACGCTCAGTTGCTGGAAATAGATCCCTCTACCAATGAGCGGCTTGATACCATTGCTTTTGCCGCAACCCTTGAAGAGCAAATTCGTGGACAGTTTGAAACTGAGCAGGTCAGTGTACACATCATTGGGTTTGCTAAGATGGTGGGGGATGTAGCAGATGGCGCCAAAGGCGTACTGACTTTTTTCGCTATCGCCATTGCTATCACATCCCTGATGGTATTCTTTTTCTCACGTTCTTTGATGTTAACGGTGCTACCAATAGCTTGTTCATTGATTGCAGTGATCTGGCAAATGGGCTTGCTGTCGGTGATTGGCTTTGGCATTGATCCGATGTCAATTCTGGTTCCTTTTCTGGTCTTTGCCATTGGCGTAAGTCATGGTGTGCAGATGATCAACTCCACAGGGAAGCGGGTGGCATCCGGCCTGGATGCGAAAACGGCGGCTCAGGCCAGCTTCCGTAAATTGCTGGTCCCTGGTGGTGTGGCATTGCTGTCTGATACCGTTGGATTTTTAACCCTGTTGATCATTGAGATTGGCGTCATCCGGGAACTGGCCATTACTGCCAGTCTTGGAGTCGCGGTCATTATTCTGACCAACCTGATCTTATTGCCGGTGTTGATGTCTTACGTACGTTTCAGCAAAGCTTATCAGCAACGTGCTGCAGCTGGTAATCCTACTGCTGATAAGGTGTGGTACAAGTTGTCTGCGGTGGCAACTAAACCGGTAGCCGCAGTGGTGCTGGCAGTTACAGCCCTGCTTTTTATCGCGGCAAGCATCCAAAGCCAACAGTTAAAAATCGGTGATTTGCATGCCGGCGCCCCTGCTTTGCATGAGCATTCCCGCTACAATCAGGATACCTTCCTTATTACTGATCGTTTTGCGATTTCGGTGGATTACATCAATATTATGGTGGAGTCTATACCGAATGCCTGTACCCATCATGACATTATGCAACGGGTAGATCATTTCCAATGGCTGATGGTAAATGTACCTGGGGTACAATCTGCAGTATCACTGTCTTCAGTGGCGAAAACCATCAATGCAGGTTACAACGAAGGTAATGTGAAATGGCGGGTATTGCCACGCAACACCCAAAGTCTGGTGCAGGCATCCGCTCAGGTAGAAACCAGCAGCGGCTTGCTGAACCGGGATTGTTCAGTAATGCCAGTTATGCTGTTTTTGGAAGACCACAAAGCCGAGACGTTGGCCCGGGTGGTGCAAGCGGCGAAAGAGTACGGCAGTGAACTAGGGGATGAGGATACACGCTTTATGCTGGCATCTGGTCCGGCGGGAGTAATGGCAGCAACGAATGAGGCGGTGGCTGCAGCACAGCGACCAATGATGCTCTATGTATATGGTGCTGTCATTATCCTCTGTTTGTTAAGTTTCCGCTCTGGTCGGGCAACTGCTGCTGTGGTAATCCCACTCTTTGTAGTATCGACCATGGCGATGGCTTTAATGACCTTACTGCAGATTGGCCTGACAGTATCGACTTTGCCAGTAATAGCGCTGGGCGTAGGTATCGGGGTGGATTATGGTATTTACATTGTATCCAGCATGAGTCAGATGCTGAAAGATCGTGTACCAATGCGCGATGCTTACTACGAAGCATTGAAAGAGCGGGGCAGTGCTGTTCTCTTTACAGGCATTACGCTGGCGATTGGGGTGAGTACCTGGGTATTCTCGGCTTTGAAATTCCAGGTCGACATGGGTATTTTGCTGACTTTTATGTTCCTGGTGAATATGTTGGGAGCCATTCTGGTGTTGCCAGCTCTGGCTGCTTTTTTCTGGCCAAAGAATAAATAAGCCAAAAAAAGTTTATGCATGACTAAACACGAAAATGGCCGAAAGGCCATTTTCTATTTAAGGGAAGTGCATAAGTTATCATCAACAGTTGCCGTCACTGGTTGCACCAGTCTAAAACACTGAAATAAAGCTCGAAAATGGCTACAATAGTGACTACACTTCGCAGCTAACGCGCACAATCGTGTGCAGTTGAATCATGCCCTTGGCGTCATGACGTAAATAAAGGATATGAAAATGGCACTGATAGATGGTCAACCCTCTGTACTATTACAAAACGTAAAAAAACTTATTCAACAGAAAGTGAAAGAGCAACCTGCTCTGGTCGAAAAATTTGCTTCTATTCTCTATGGCAGCATTGCTTCAGAAGATTTGATTGGCCGTAATGACAGTGATCTGTACGGCGCTGCATTAAGCCTTTGGAAAACATTTAATAACCATCACCAGGATGGGGCTGTGATCCGGGTGTTCAATCCTGAAATTAGCCGGCACGGCTGGGAGTCCAAACATACCATCGTCGAAATTGTGGTGCATGACATGCCCTTTTTGGTGGATTCGGTACGAATGGCGCTGACTCGTCAGAATATTTCGGCTCATTTCTTTGTCCATTTGCCGTTGCAAGCCAAGCGCACTGCGGAAGGCGCGATTGAAGACTTCCATAAGCTGGGCGCCAAAAGCCAGGCCGATACCCGCCAGACGGTGTTTCATATTGAAATTGATCGCCAGACCGATAAGGCGGCCATTGATAACTTGACCTCCGAGCTGCACTCTGTGATGGAAGATGTCACTTTATCGGTGCAGGATTGGCAAGTGGTCCGTGAGAAGCTGAAGTCTGTTATTGCCGAGTTGCCAACCAGCAGTGACAAGGCGCTGAGCAACCAGCGTAAAGACCACATCGATTTCTTACACTGGCTGGTAAAAGATAACTTTACCTTCCTTGGTTACCGCGAATACAAAATCAAACCGGTCAAAGGTGATTATCGCATTGAAGGTATAACCGATACTGCGCTTGGCCTGATGCGCCGGGCCGATGCCAGAGATTTGATGCTGTCTGAATTGCCGGAAAATGCCCGCCACCAGGCATTGGATGATTCGCTGTTGATTCTGACCAAAACCAATCATAAGTCGCGGGTTCATCGTCCGGCTTACATCGATTATGTTGGTGTCAAGCAGTTTAATGACAAAGGCGAAGTCACCGGTGAGCATCGCTTTATTGGCCTGTACTCGGCAACGTTGTACAACAACAGTGCCGGTGATATCCCATTGCTAAAATCCAAGTTGTCACAGGTTATGGCGATGTCGGAGTTTACGCCTGGTACCCATGCCTACAAGGCTTTGCTGAATATTCTGGAAACCTATCCACGCGATGAGCTGATTCAAGCCAGTCCAGACGACCTGCTTGAAGTGGCAACCGGTGTATTGCAGATGCAAGAACGGGATATGACCCGGGTCTTTATGCGTAAAGACACCTTTGGCCGTTTTGTTTCAGCCATGGTTTATGTACCGCGTGAGCGTTACAACACTCAATTACGTAAAGAAACACAGCAAATATTCCAGCAATTCCTGAAAACCGATGAGCCAGTTGAGTTTACAACCTTCTTTTCCGAGTCGGTACTGGCCCGCACTCATTACATTATTCGTATCCACGATAGCCATGTCGAGTTGAATGTGAAAGAAATCGAACGCAATCTGATTGAAGCGGCCCGGACCTGGGAAGATAAGTTAGAGTCGGCGCTGGTTGGGGTCTATGGTGAAGCCAAAGGCCGCGAGTTGTCCCGTAAGTACGTCAATGCTTTCCCTCGTGGTTATAAAGAAGAGATGTTGCCAAATGATGCCTTGGTGGACATCGGCAAGCTGGAATCTCTGAACGAAGAACATACCCTCGAGATGTTGTTCTATCAACCACAGGAAGAGAAAAGCAACAGCAAAGCAGTACGCCTGAATCTGTTTCACAAAGACAAGCCGATTCATCTTTCGGATGTGTTGCCAATGTTGGAGAACTTTGGCTTGCGGGTGATTGGTGAAACACCGTATCCGGTACGAACGCCGGATGGTGCTGTCAGTTGGATCCTGAATTTCACCATGGAACTGAACTGCGAGTTATTAAACGACTTTGATCAGGCTCAGCAGGATTTCCAGAGTTCTTTTGCCAAAGTCTGGGCCGGCGCCCTGGAAGATGATGGTTTTAACCGTTTGATTTTAGCTGCGGGTTTGTCTGGGCGTGAAGCTGCTTTGCTGCGAGCTATTGCCAAGTACAAACGGCAAATCGGTGGTACTTTCAGCCAAAGCTATATTGAGAGCACCTTCAGTCGTTACCCAGAGTTGGCCCGACTGATAGTTGAGCTCTTTAATAGTAAGTTTTCACCATCAACCAAAGTAACTGCCAAAGCCATTGACAAGCTGGAGCAACAGATCACCGAACAGTTGGAACATGTCGCCAACCTGGATGATGATCGTATTATTCGTCGTTTTGTCGATATTGTGCATGCAGTGCTGCGCACCAACTATTTCCAGCCGGATGCAGAAGGCCAGGAAAAACCATACATCTCGATGAAGATAAAACCGGATCTGATCCCGGAAATTCCATTACCAGTGCCTGCTTTTGAGATTTTTGTCTATTCGCCACGGGTTGAGGGTGTGCATCTGCGGTTTGGTAAGGTTGCCCGCGGAGGTTTACGTTGGTCAGATCGGCGCGAAGATTTCCGCACTGAAGTACTGGGCCTGGTAAAAGCACAGCAAGTGAAGAATACCGTGATTGTGCCGGTGGGTGCCAAAGGCGGCTTCGTTTGTAAGCAACTGCCGGAAACCGGTGGTCGTGAAGCTTTCATCAATGAAGGGAAAGCCTGCTACCGCACCTTTATTCGTGGTTTGCTGGATGTCACCGACAACATTGTCAAAGGTGAGATTGTCCCACCAAAAGATGTGGTTCGGCTGGACGAAGATGATCCCTATCTGGTTGTTGCGGCCGACAAAGGCACGGCTACCTTCTCTGATATTTCCAATGGCATCTCTGAAGAGTATGGCTTTTGGATGGGGGATGCTTTTGCTTCCGGTGGTTCCAATGGTTACGATCACAAAGGTATGGGGATCACTGCCCGGGGTGCCTGGGAGTCAGTAAAACGTCATTTCCGCGAAATTGGGGTGGATTGTCAAACCACTGATTTCACCTGTGTCGGCATCGGCGATATGGCGGGGGATGTCTTTGGTAATGGCATGCTGCTTTCGAAACACATTCGCTTGCAGGCTGCTTTTAACCACATGCACATCTTTATTGACCCTACACCAGATGCTGCCAGCTCTTACCAAGAACGTGCACGTATGTTCAAACTGCCTTCATCGACCTGGGATGATTACGACAAATCTTTGATTTCGGAAGGTGGCGGCGTCTTCTTACGCAGTGCCAAGTCGATCAAGTTAAGCCCACAAATGAAAAAGATGCTGGGTACCAGCAAAGCCAGTATGACGCCAACCGAGTTGATTCGTGCATGTCTGGCCATGCCGGTCGATCTGATTTGGAACGGCGGTATCGGTACTTACATGAAAGCTACGGATGAAAGTCATGCCGAAGTTGGCGACCGTGGCACGGAAGCACTGCGTCTAAATGGCCGTGAATTTAAAGCCAAGATCTTTGGTGAAGGCGGTAACCTGGGTGCAACCCAGCGCGGCCGCATTGAATTTGCTGCCAATGGCGGTCGCATCAATACCGACTTTATTGATAACGTTGGTGGGGTAGATTGCTCAGACAATGAAGTCAACATTAAGATCCTGTTGAACTCTTTGGTGACAGCCGGCGATCTGACACTGAAGCAGCGCAACAAGCTACTGGTAGATATGACTGATGATGTCGCCCGTCTGGTTATTGAAGACTGTTATCTGCAGACTGAAAGCATTTCTATTTCCGGTTTGCTCGGTGCTGATCAACTGAAGGAATACACCCGTTTTATCCATACCCTGGAGAAAGAGGGCAAGCTAAACCGTGAGCTGGAATTCTTGCCTTCGGATGATGAGTTGTCTGACAGAATGGCACGAGGCATGGGGCTGACCCGCCCTGAGCTCGCTATTCTGACCGCCTATGGCAAGATGGTATTAAAAGAGCAGTTGGTTCTGCCTGAGATTTACGAGAACCCATACTTCAAGCAAGAGTTGTTTGCTGCTTTCCCACAAGTACTGCAGAAGAAGTACAGTGCTGAAATGGAGCAACATCCGCTGAAAGGCGAAATCATTGCTACCAAGTTGGCCAACCAACTGGTGAATGAGATGGGGCCGAATTTCGCCCAGCGGATGAGTGAAGAAACCGGCAGCAGTGTGGCAGAGTTGATGCTTTGTTATGCGATGGCACGCGATTTACTCGATATTCCAACCTATTGGGATGCGCTGCGTGCTTTGGATAACAAGATCCCGGCCAGTCTGCAAACCAAGTTATTGCATCAACTTCGGCGAACCATGCGTCGGGCTACACGCTGGTTCTTGCGCCATCGCAATAAAGCACTGGATATTCAGCAGACACTGGCGTTCTTTAAGCCAGCCTTTAAAGAAGTGTCAGAAAATCTGCCACGCTTTATGGCTGCCAAAGAGATGGCTGAACTGGATCAACAGCTGAAAACATACCAGGACAAAGGGGTGCCGGCTGATACTGCTCGTTACCTGGCTTATCTGAGTACGGTATTCTCGGTAATGGATATTGCTCAGGTGGCGGATGCAGAGCAAACGCCACTGCCATTGACTGCGGAAATTTACTTCAAGCTGGGCGACCGGCTGGATCTGCACTGGTTCCTGGAGCAAATTACGCAGCAACCTGTTGCCAACCACTGGCAGGCCCTGGCACGTGCCAGCTACCGTGAAGAGTTGGACTGGCAGCAACGCTCCATGGCCGCTGTCGTAGTGCGCAGTTGTGGTGGCGCTTGCGATGCCGAAGCTGTGATTGAAAGCTGGCTGACAGAGCACGATGCCTTGCTGGAGCGTTGGCGTATGATGTTGGCTGAGTTCAAGACAACCAAGACCCATGAGTTTGCTAAATTCTCTGTGGCCTTGCGTGAGCTGATGCTACTGAGCCATCACTGTGAACCTGTTCAATCCTGAAGCAACAGGGTAAACTACCCTACAGGTTAAACCCAGATAGCCCCGGTACTCCTGGTTACTACACCAAGATGCCGGGGTTTCTTTTGCTGACGAAACACCTGGAGCTATCGCCATGTTTTATCCCTTTGCCCGAAGTATGATGTTTGCCTGTGATGCGGAGTGGTCGCATAATTTTGCACTGGGTACCCTGAAGCGCTTTGCGCATACCCCTTTGGCGCGGACCTGGCAACAGCAATTGGCATCCAAACCAGTGACCGTTGCGGGTATTCAATTTGATAATCCGATAGGCCTGGCTGCAGGTCTGGATAAAAACGCTGAATGTATTGATGCTTTTGGTCAAATGGGTTTTGGCTTTATTGAAGTTGGTACTGTCACTCCAAGGCCACAACAAGGTAATGATAAACCAAGGATTTTCCGGTTACCTAAAGCTCAGGCCATTATTAATCGTATGGGTTTTAATAATAAAGGCGTCGACTACCTGATTGAGAATGTAAAAAAGGCACAGTATCAGGGGGTGCTGGGTATCAATATAGGTAAGAACAAAGATACGCCCAATGAACAGGGTAAAGACGACTACGTCCACTGCATGCGCAAGGTATACGCCCATGCAAGTTACATCACTGTCAATATTTCCTCCCCCAATACACCGGGTTTGCGTGATTTGCAGTATGGTCAGGCCCTGGATGATTTATTGCAAACGGTGCGCAACGAACAATTGGACTTACAGGCCCAGTTTGATAAGTATGTGCCCATCTTTGTCAAAATTGCTCCTGATATGGATGGCGCCGAAGTGCAGCAGGTGGCAGAGGCTTTGTTGCGTAACCAAATGGATGGCGCTATTGCTACCAACACTACTTTGGATCGTAGCCTGGTACAAGGGTTAAAGCATGCCGATGAAGCGGGTGGTTTGAGTGGTTTGCCGGTGCAGCAAAAAAGTACTGCTGTGTTGCAACAATTGCGGCAGGCGGTGGGGAATGACTTTCCATTGATTGGTGTTGGCGGTATTGTTGATGGTGCTTCAGCCAAAGCGAAGCTGGCTGCAGGGGCAAACTTGGTGCAATGCTACACCGGCTTTATCTACCGGGGGCCCAGCTTGCTGACTGAGATCATCGACAGCCTGTAGTCGATCTTTCATCCTTAGAAGGATCCTGGCAGGATCCTTTTTTATTAGAAGAAATTCGAATTTCACTTTGATCATAACTTGTTATAATTACACCAAATGATCAATAATTCTAATACCTTAGGGATGCTGTATGTTGTCACCCACCGAAAGCTGGAGCTGGTACCATTGCACCGAGCGTAATCAGCTGGTGTTGGATATCAATGCTGAACTGGCATTCCCGGTGCCTTTCGCAGCAAACCTGCTGCAGTTGCCGGCATCAACGCAAGCCTTCACCATGCAAGACGCAGAGCATTACTGGCAATTGCTGGAGACCCTGGCCGAGACTGCACTTACTTCAGAGCAGCAGCTTTACTTTACCTTGACCGCTTTGGCCGCCTTGAAGTTTATGCGTTCTCAGGGACACAAAAGCTGGTATTTTGCTGATATTGCCAATACGAAAGCGGTACAATCAATGCAATTAGCCGAATTGGTGGGGCAGCAACTGGTGCAGGTTGTGGTGCTGCAAACCGACGGCGATTGTGCCGAGTGTATGTTGTTGAACAGCACAACAAACCTGGCTGGCAAAGCGCTTGTTGCAGGCTCAGTAGTGCGTGTCTTAAACTCCCGGCTAAGACCATTGGCGCATCAATCTCTGCGAAAATCTGCCTGAGTTTTGTTTCTTGCCACGCGGTTGCCCTGACCGCGTTGTTGCTATAGTATCGCTTTGTCACAACGCCCGGGATACGCTATTAGCAATCATGTTTAAAAAAATATCAGCTTTGATCCGCCAGGTTGCGGGTAAGCCTTTACCAGCTCTGCCAAGCCCTCTGGTACTGAGTAAACGACGACGTTTTGCCGTAGCTATTCTGCTGATGTTTCATATCATGGGTTTTTTATCTTCGCTGGATGCTTTGATGTCTTCCCGAACATCGCAGGGTAGCATCGCCTGGATTGTTTCGCTTAATACCTTTCCCTATGTTTCTGTACCGGCGTATTGGATTTTTGGTCGGCAAAAGTTCCAGGGTTATGTTATTTCCCGGCGTGAAACGGACTCGGATCTGTGGCTGAAACACCAACTGAAAATGTCGACGGTTGATCGTTTTCAGCTGCAAAACAGCCGCATTCGCGGCAATATGCAAGCGGTTGAGTCTCTGGCTAAGATGCCTTTTTTAACCGGCAACGACATTGAATATCTGATTGATGGGCAGCAGAAGTTTGATAGCATCTTTGCCGGGATCCGCGCAGCGGAACACTATGTATTGGCTCAGTATTACATTATCCGTAATGATGCTATTGGCCGTCAGTTTCAGCAGGCTCTGATCGAGAAAGCGCAACAAGGTGTTCCTGTCTATCTGCTGTATGATGAAATCGGCAGCTACCGGCTTGGTAGAAACTATCTGCGTCAATTGGAGCAGGCAGGGGTGCAGGTGCGGCCTTTTCATTCCACCAAAGGGCCAGGCAACCGCTTTCAGCTGAATTTCCGTAATCATCGGAAACTGGTGATTACGGATGGCAAACATGCCTGGCTTGGCGGGGCGAATATAGGTGATGAATACCTGGGCCAAAGTTTGCGGTATGGTCATTGGCGGGATACCCATTTAAAAATCACCGGACCAGCAGTGATGAGTGTGCAACTATCCTTTGTGGAAGACTGGTACTGGTCCAGCGAGGTGATTCCTGAATTAACCTGGGAGCCGGTGGTCGCTGAACGGCGCGATCTGCCAGTACTTATCCTGCCTTCAGGCCCGGCAGATCGGCATGAAACTGCCAGCCTGATGATGCAGCATATGATCCATAGTGCCGTGGAGCGCTTTTGGATTTCCAGTCCGTATTTTGTTCCGGATGAAGGGGTGTTATCTGCTTTAAAGCTGGCAGCGCTCCGCGGAGTTGATGTGCGTATCCTGATCCCCGAGCGTACTGATAACTATCTGGTTTATCTGGCCGCCTATGCGTTTGTTGCCCCATTAATTGAGCTGGGCATCGATATCTACCGCTATCAGGATGGGGTGTTGCACTCGAAAAGCTTTCTGGTTGATCATCATGTCAGCAGTGTCGGAACAGTCAATCTGGACAATCGTTCGTTTCGGTTGAACTTTGAGATCACGGCCCTGATTGGTGGCGAAGAGCCCAACCAACAACTGGAGCAGATCTTCTTGCAGGACTTCGGGCGTTCCCGCACCATGACAGTGGAGGAAATCGAACAGAAGTCGTTGCTGTTCAGGGCTTTGTCACGCGCCGCTTATCTGATGGCACCTGTTCTTTAAATCCACTGTCGGCATTAGAAATAAGTATCCATCGCTTCAAGCAGTTGGTATTCATCATCCACCAGCCAGATAGTGCGCCACTTGTCGAACGTAAGGCAAGGGTGTGAACTGCCTAAAAGAGCCAGATCACCGACTTTCAGTTGCAGTTCGGCCGGATAGTACCAATAGGTATGCTGATCCATTATTTTTTTGCTCTCGCACTGGCTCAGATCATAGGGCAACTGCCTGCCATCCCGGTAGATTTTTAGTACCTGAGGCATGCCGGCATCAAAGGCAATATCCCGTTTGCCAAGCCCAAGTACTGCCAGGCCGGGCTCTGGTAAAGACTGAATATAAGCGGCTACTTCCAGCGCCGGTTGCAGATCGCCAGGAACTTGCCGCGCTAATTTGCTGCGTTGCTGAACCTGTTGCTGAGCTGCGGCATACAATTGATGATCATGACTGACGTAGCAGCCAGGTCTGAGTACAACCTGAATGCCGGTTTCAGCTTGTACATTGATTAATTCATCGGCGACCACGTCGTACCAAACTGAGCCAGCTCCGGTTAGCAGAGCAGTTTTGGTTTCAATGTTACTCTGCAGCAATTGTAAGCAGAGTTGCCTGGCTTGTTGGATCCAAAGGCGGACACTGGCTTCATCTTTAGCCACACCTTCATAAAACTCGACGCCGGCCAAATGAAGTCCCTGCAGTTGATGGATGCAGTTGGCTAACGACAGGCACTGCTCAATTTCGCGCAGACCACAACGCCCGGCCGGAGTACCAAGTTCAACCAAACATGGCAGATTAAGCTGCTTACTGTTAAAAAAGCCAGCCAGGCTTGCCGCATTGTCTGCATTATCAACGCAACAATACAGCTCAGTGCCCTGTGCCAATAATTCGGCCACAACCTCCATATTGGCTTTACCTACCAGTTGATTGGCGATAATGATGCGTTTCGCGCCAGCACGGGCAGCGACCCTCGCCTGATAGGCCGTGGCCACCGTCAGACCCCAGGCCCCGGCTGCAAGTTGTTGTTTAAAGATGCTTTCCGTCATGGTGGTTTTGCCATGAGGGGCCAGAGCCACATTGGCAGCATCTGCAAACTGTTGCATCCATCGAATATTATTGTGCAGAGCTGATTGCCGGATAATGGCTGCCGGCAGATGAAGCTGTTCGGCCAGTAAGCTGGCTGGCTTGGATGCTGTGCGGGCAAAATCTGCTTTGTGTTTCATGACAACTCCATTGGTAAGCGCAAAACATAAATTATCTGTTACAGCTGTTTACTTTTAAAATTGAATGGTACAAAGTATCTGATGTAAATGCCATGCTATCTATGGATTTTGTAGTATTTTAATTTGAGAAAAACTGCTTAATGACATTTGAGATTGATATTTTATCACGTATATCTGAGCGCTTTGTTGAGTTAAGTGATTCCGAACAAAAAGTTGCGCAGCTTATTCTGAACGATGTGCGTGCCGCTACTGAGTTAAATATTGCGGCTTTGGCACGCAATGCCGGTGTCAGTCAGGCCACAGTGACGCGTTTTGCCCGCAGTGTAGATTGCAAGGATGTGCGGCAACTCAAAGTAAAGTTGGCGCAATCGCTGGCTGTTGGCCAGCGATTTGTGGAAGAAACACCGGATTTGGATGGTATTCAAGGGGTGTATGAGGCCATCAAAAACACGTTGGATGCCAGCCGTAAATTATTGAATGATGAGGCCGTGCACCAGTCTGTAGAGTGGTTGCTGCAGGCCAGGATGGTGATTTGTCTCGGTATGGGGGGCGGCTCATCCATTGGCTCGATGGAAATGCAAAATCGTTTATTTCGTTTTGGGGTGCCAGTAAGCAGTTATCAGGATGGGTTGTTATGCCGGATGGTCGCCGCAGCGGTAGAGCCAACAGATGTACTGGTTGTGATTTCGCTCACAGGCAATACCCCGGAAATCATTGATGCAGCGGCAATTGCACGGCAATACGACGCCAAAGTCATTGCGATAACCAAGCCTGGTTCGCCGTTGGCAGCAGAAGCCGATCTTTTATTGGCAATACAAGCACCGGAAGCCGACTACATATACAAACCTTCAGCGTCGCGCTATGCCATGTTGGCGGTTATTGATGTGCTGGCAACAGAGCTAGCCAAGCAGAATAAGCGTCGGTCACGCGACAAACTGCGCAGAGTCAAGTTATCGCTTGATAGCCACAGGGGCGGTGATGAACGGCAACCTTTAGGGGATTAACAGGAGAAACTATGTCGATTATTCGTTATGGTACAGAAGGCAATACCGGTACCGGGGGCCAAGCCTTGCCTTTTGCCAAAGCCGTTGCGGCAGGTGGTTGGTTGTATGTTTCAGGACAGACACCGATGCGTGATGGTGAGGTGGTGGAGGGTGGTATTGTGGAGCAATCGCGGTTGGCGATTGAGAACTGTCTGGAAATCATGCACCAGGCGGGATTTCACAAAGATCATATTGTGCATGTGAAGGTGTTCCTGACCGATGCCCGTTATTTCTCCTCCTTCAATAAAGTCTTTGCCGAGTACTTTGCCGATGCGCCGCCGGCCCGAATTTGCGCAGTAACAGACTTGGTGGTCGATTGTAAAGTAGAGGTAGATCTTACTTGTTTTAAGCAGGAACTATAACTGGCAAATGACAGCGATGTCATGGTGCAGGGCTGGAGTAGCGCATGAACATTACAACTTTTTATTTGTTGTTTGGTCTTTATATGGCGGCCCTTATTGGGCTGAGCTGCTTGCTGGCCCGGCGACAGAAAACCGGTGATGATTTTTTGCTGGCAGGTCGCAATGTTTCTACTCGGCTGAGCCTGGGCACCACAGTTGCCACCATGATTGGAACCGGTACCAGCATGGGGGCCGTTGGTTTTGCTTACACCAACAGCTGGGCGGGTATGCTGTATGGTTTAGGTGGAGCGACCGGTATTTTGCTGACTGCCTGGTTATTTGCTCCGGTACGTCGATACGGCTTTATGACCATGAGTGAAGAGTTAGCCTTCTATGTCGGCGCGCATCCGCGTATTCGTTTGTTATTTGCGGTATTAATTTTTATTGCTTCTTTAGGTTGGCTGGGCGCTCATCTTATTGGTGGGGCACTGTATTTAGCCTGGGCTACCGGGGTCGATCTTAATGTGGCCAAACTGATTATTGCTGTTGCTTTTACGCTTTACATTGTGATTGGTGGCTACAGTGCTGTGGTGTGGACGGACTCCATCATGGCCATCATCTTGTTTGCCGGTTTTGTACTGATGGCATTGTTGATCAGTGTGCAAGCCGGAGGTGTTGTCGCCTTGGCTGCTCAGGTGCCTGCCAGTCAGTCCGGTTGGCAGGCGCTGAGCCATATTGGTGTGATTCCGGCGATATCACTGGCAGCAGTGATTGCGCTGGGGGTAATGGCGACACCATCATTTCGGCAACGCATTTATTCTGCTCGCTCGGTAACTACAGTGCGTCGAGCTTTTATGCTGGCAGGTTTGTTGTATCTCTTTTTTGCAGCTTTGCCAGCCATGATCGGAATAGCCGCCAGACAAAGTGCTCCTGAGCTGGCTGATCATCAATTTGCTTTTGCGACCATGGCGGTCACAGTACTGCCGGCTATGATAGCCATGCTGGTGTTGCTGGCAGGTGTTTCTGCCACTTTGTCATCGGCCAGCTCGGATGCGATCGCAGCAGTTAGTATCTTTATTCGTGATCTATTGCAGCAGTGCTATCCAGCAGGCTTTAGTCCGACGGTATTGCTTCGGCTAAGCAGGGTGTCACTGGTCGTGGTGGCATCGCTGGCACTTACCATGGCACTGCTCTCTGATGATATCATTCGGTACATTACAGCCTTGATTGCAACGGTCATGTCAGGCCTGGCGGTGACTGCACTCTTAGGACGCTTTTGGCGAGGGTTTCGCTGGCAAGGAGCTCTGTCAGCAGTATTGGCAGGCATGAGTATTTCCCTCAGTATTTTGTTGCATGCAGACTGGTTGGCTTTTTGGGGCAACCCGGTGCTGCCGGCCTTTGCTGGGGCTGGCTGCTTCGGTGTGGTGGTTAGCTTGTGTTATCGGAAGCAACGCCATTCGATGCTTGGTAGCATGCGCCGTTTGCGGCATGAACGACAACGTTTTATGCAACAAAACGGGGAAGAAGCGCTACCAGCAACAGAGCCCAGGCTGAGCAGCCCAGAATTATCCACTTCATGCCGTCGGGGAGAGCCTGGCCTATGATGCGTATTTTTACTGCTTCACTTGCAACAGAAACCAATACCTTTTCCCCGATGTTTACAGATTTAGACAGTTTCAGGAGCAGTTTTTACGCCAGGCCGGGGGAGCACCCACCAACCCCGACTCTGTGCAGCGCACCGCTGATTGCTTGTCGGGAGCAGGCGACAGCCCAGGGGTTTACGTTAATTGAAGGCAGTTGCAGCTGGGCTGAACCAGGCGGCCTGGTAAACCGGGCTTGTTACGAATACCTGCGGGACGAAATTTTGCAGCAACTGACCGCAGCCTTGCCAGTAGATGCTGTGGTCCTTGGTTTGCATGGGGCCATGGTTGCTCAGGGCTACGATGATTGCGAAGGCGACCTGCTAAGCCGGATCAGGGCTTTGGTAGGACCGGATACCGTGATAGCAGCGGAGCTGGATCCACACAGTCACCTGACCAGGAAACGGTGTGAGATGGCTGATTTACTGATTGCTTTTAAAGAGTTCCCACATCTGGATTTTATGGAGCGAGCCCGTGAACTGGTACAACTGACATTGGCTGCAGTGCGCGGCAATATTAAACCTTGCATGAGCCGCTTCGATTGTCGGATGATCGATGTATTACCCACCAGCAATGAGCCGATGAAATCCTTTCTGGCTCGTATTCGTTTGTTAGAACAACAACCTGGCGTGCTATCCATTTCTGTTATCCATGGGTTTATGGCAGGTGATGTACCGGAAATGGGCAGCCAGTTGCTGGTTATTACCGATAATGATCCTAGCCTGAGCCAGCAGTTAGCGAAGCAGCTTGGTATGGAGTTGTTCGCCATGCGGGGCAAGAGTATGCCGGAAATGTTGTCGGTGGAAGAGGGCGTCAGACGGTTGCAAACCAAAAACAACGGGCCGGTAGTATTGGCCGATGTCTGGGATAACCCTGGTGGCGGTGTTGCCGGGGATGGCACCTTAATTTTACGTGAGGTGATTCGCCAGCAACTGCAGGGAATTGCCTTTGGTACCATCTGGGACCCGATGGCGGTGCAACTGTGTTTTGCAGCAGGTGAGGGGGCAGAGATCCCGCTTCGCTTCGGCGGAAAGAGTTGTGCCACTGCCGGGGAGCCGGTGGATAAGATAGTTGCAATTAAAGCACTGCGGGCATCGGCCTGGCAGCAATTTGGCGGCAGTGAAGTACCAATGGGGGCTTGTGCCTGGATCCAGTTTGATGGCATTGATGTGATTTTGAATTCAAACCGTTGTCAGTCTTTTGACCCCAGTTTATTTCGGGCGCTGGGGATAGTGCCAGAGCAGTGCCGCGGCCTGGTGGTCAAATCAACCAATCACTTTTATCAGGGATTTGCTGCCATTGCCTCCGAAGTGTTGTACCTGGATGCAAAAGCGCCTTATCCCAGTGATCCCCGGCGCAATCAGTACCGGAAACTGACACGCGCCATCTGGCCAATCGTTGAGCAGCCACATCTGCAGCACCATGAAAGCAAAAGGGGCATCAGCCCCTGCTAGCGAGTTTATTCAACTAACGGCAATGCCAGTCGCTCAATACAACCGCAATCTTGCATGGTGACGTAGAGTTGGCCTGATTGGATTGCCAGATTGGTTGGCCGGCGATGCAGCAGTGGCAGTTCTGCCAGTAAGTGCCCATGGTGATTGAGCAAAACAACACTGCCATTCCCGTAACGCGTTACGGCCAGAATGCCAGGTTGGACCATTCGCATGCCATCCAGCCCGGCAGTTGAAAAAGCTGCTATCAGAGTTTTGTCGGTCAGTTGCTGCTGCTCAATACGGTAACGCCAAATACGTCGTTGCACACTTTCATTGACAAATAAATAGTGCTGATCGCTGGATACCTCAATGCCATTGGTGGTGCCCATCCCGGTTTCGAGTAAACGGCTGTCTCCATCGGCTGTAATCAACCATAATTGCCCACTCGCTGTAGCCCAGTCCGGATCGCTGGCGAACAGCGTATCTGGTGCTAACAGCGCCAGATCATTGGGCTGATGCATCGCCGGTTGATGCACCACAGTACTCAGCTGCTGACTCGCTGTATGATATTGCCAGACGCGGTTACCGGTATAATCGGCAATAAACATCCGGCTGCCATCTGCACTAAAACGGATACCATTGCCAGTACTACCCGTTGGTAAAGTGACCAACAGTTCAGCCTGACCTTGCTGATTCACCCGACCTATGGTGCCTTCCTGTTGATAATTGACCAAATACAGCTGTTGATCCGGCCCGAAAGCAGGCCCTTCAATACCTGCAGTGAAAGTGCCGGCAGCTACCCACACCGAGCTGGTAGTTTGGGTAAGTAAAGGCCGGATAAGACGGTGGGCAGCTATCACCAATTCCGCTTCTATCCCTCGACTGTCCTGCCAGAGCGACTGTGCTGCGGTTAACTGCTGCGCAGTCACTTCGGGCTGTTGCAACAACGTCAGTCCCAAGCTGGCCAGCTTGCTTAGTTGCAAAATAACCGGTTTCAGCTCTTTGGCTGGGGGCGTATCCGTTAAGTAAGGCAACAATGTCTCGGGTAATTGTTGCCAGAGAGCAAACTGCTGCAGCAATGGTTCCAAGCTCATGGCTTTATCTTGTTGCCAGGCGCTGAGTAACAGCTCGAGTTGCCGGAACTGATAATTCTCTGCCGGCAGAAAATCAACCAGTCGATCCAGCCGGGCCTGATTGTGGTACTGCTGCCGAACGGAGCGCTCGTGCAAACGATGGTAATAATGCGCCGGTTCAAGCCCCAGAATGAATTGTTGCATCGCGGCTCTGCCATCGGCATGCACCAGGCCAGCCAAACCGGCATCTTGCTGTTGCAGATGCTGTAAGCCTACAGACTGTGCCAGCCAGGGTTCCAATTGCCCCAGACGCTGATAAAGGAAGTTTTCATCGGTCAGCTCGGCGGCCGACCACAGTCGCTCTGCTACCACCAATGCCTGAGGCCAGAGACGGCGATCAATCACTTCAGCATTGACCAGCTCCCCCCAGAGGGTAATTTCACCTCCCCGTACTCTGCTGGCCTCTTGTTCTGTTAAAGCTGGTCGCTCTATCCCAGTAGGGAAGGGCTGTTCTGTCTCGTACCAGGCAATTTGCTGGCCATGTACGGCATAGGGGGCATTGCCAACGACCAGATCGCCGCTAAGATCCCCTGTCAGCATCCATTCTGCGGTGACCGGTCCCATCCATGTGTCTAACTGAAAGCGCAGCCGACTTGCTTCCAGCTCCAGTTGCTGTAATGTCTGGCGACTGCGGCCGTTAAAATCGATGAATCCTTCAATGCTATGATCTTGCATAAAAACCAGATAAAGGGTCCCTGTAACCGCAGCGCCTCGTAATCTGGGGATCGTAAAACTCCAGCCTGACCAGGCCTGGTAGTTGCTTGGCATTTGTGGGCTGGGCTCAGGCAGTGGATCGTTACGGTAATGAAAGCTGGCAAATTGAGGTTGATCCAGATAAAAGCCGGTAGATAAAATCACATCATGCCCAGCCTGAGCGGCGTCAACCACAGAGTCGAGACCACGCCAGGAGTGAACTAAACTTGAGGATGGCAGCTCTGGTGTTAATATTTCATCCCAGCCAATCATGCGACGTTGCAGTGGTGTCAGGATCTGCAGTAACTGCTGATTAAACCAGGTTTGTAATGCCAGATGATCCGCCATGCCGTGTTGTTGTTTGAATGCTGCTATGGCAGGGTTTTGTTGCCAATGATCCGGCAGTACCTCATCACCACCAATATGCAGGTAGGGATCCGGGAATAAGGTTGTGACCTCTTCCAGTAATTGCTGTAGAAAAACAAACACCTGCTCATTGGTTGGATCCAATACCGCCGGGTGAACCCCCCAATGTATTTCAGGCTCTGACGGGCCCGGCATGGACATAAACTCGGGATAAGCCGCACCCAATGCTGTGGTGTGGCCTGGCACATCTATTTCCGGTACTACCCGTATACCCCGCATAGCGGCATAGTCCACAATGTGGCGTATTTCATCCTGGCTGTAATAACCATCTGTTCCTCCAATTTGCTGCAATTTTGGAAAACGCTTTGACTCCAGCCGCCAGCCCTGATCATCGGTTAAATGCCAATGAAAGACATTGAGTTTGGCTGCAGCCATCGCATCCAACTGGCGCTCTATGGTAGACACAGGCAGAAAGTGACGGGCAGGATCCAGCAGCAAGCCACGCCAGGCAAAACGGGGCGCATCGGTGATTCGTACAGCAGGTATTTTTTTATTGGCAGTCACCAGCTGAGCCACGGTTTCCAGGCCGTGTAATATGCCCAGATGGGTAGGCGCACTTAGCCGGATCCCAGCCTGATCAATATGCAGTTGGTAGGATTCATCGCTGTCGGGTAAAGGATAGAAAAAAGCCTGCTCAGTTTCGATACGAAGATGCAGTAGCACTGCCGCATTCGGGTTAAAACTTATCTCTGGGTGATGCTGTTGCCATCGACGGTGCAAACGTTGCAACGCTGGTTCAAGCACCCTCTGGTGCTGCTCTGGGTAGTGCCAACTGAACTCTGCAGGTAGATGCAAGGGCGCTGTATCAAGCCATTCCACCTGCTGAGGCCAGGGCATCAGAGCGACCTCTGTAGCTTGCACGCTATGGATTGAATATGCGAATAACAGTGCCAGCAAAGCACGGTGAATACAATACTTAGAGTCCATAATGATCTCATAACTGCTACTTTAATTGTTACTTGGTAACATCAAAAGGTCACAAGCACAAGTCATCAAACGTCTTTTTTAGACAAATAAATGGCTAAAACTCAAAATCACTGTTTACTTTTTGCGCTTCATGGTACAAAGTAACAATGGGCTTGGGGTCGAAGCTAAGAGCAAGCCAGACTGATCAACGCAATCAGTACATGCTGTCGGAATTCCACTGTATGCAGGTGCCCGATGGATACCATGACACTATAAAGAGAAGAGAGTAACGCCATGCTAGGAAAAAAATTTAATGGTAACAAGTTAACCTTAGCCGTTGCTGCCGCGATTATCGGCGCCACCCCGGCTTTTGTTATGGCTGAAAATGACAGCGGTGTCATTGCGGACGAGGTAACGGATTCAGTAGAGGTCATCGAAGTGCGGGGGATCCGTGGCAGCTTAATGAGTGCACAGAATCTGAAACGTTATGCCGATACGGTGAAAGATCTTGTCACAGCATCCGATATTGGTGCTTTGCCAGACAGATCTGTTACTGAAGCTCTGCAGCGTGTACCGGGTGTCACTATCGAGCGCTTTGCATCATCCGACGATCCTAAGCATTATGCTGACGAAGGTACCGGAGTGTTGGTTCGTGGACTGGACAGGGTACGTTCCGAAGTAAATGGACGTGGAGCTTTCAGCGCAAACCCCTGGGGAGGTCTGAGTTACGAAGATTTCCCGGCAGAGCTGTTGGGGGCGGTTGAAGTCGTCAAAAACCAAACGTCAGATCTGATCTCCGGCGGTATTGCCGGTACTGTAAACCTGATTACCCGCAAGCCGCTGGACTCTGATGAGCGTTTAATTTCCTTTAACGCCAAAGCAAATTACGGTGATTTCCGTAAAGAAGTAACCCCTTCTTTCTCGGCTTTGTTTTCGGATAATTGGGATACCAGTTCAGGCCGATTTGGCTTTTTAATTGCCGCGTCACACTCTGAGTTTAAAACCCGTGGTGATGGCATTGGCTTGGGCAACTTTCACTCCCGAGGTGATTCATTTGTTCCGACACTGGACGAGTGGGGCGGCATCACCGGGGTTGATCCCGACTCGCCGGTCGATGGTCCGGCTCTGCCCGGGCAACCTGCTGGCAGTGTATGGCATGTGCCGGTCGCAATCCATATGAGTACGGCCGAAAATGACCGCAAGCGAACCGGTCTGACCAGCTCGTTGCAGTGGGCAAATACAGACAACACCCTGGTAGCTACTTTGGAACATATTCATTCAAAGGCGTCCCTGGAGTGGAATGAACGCCAAATTGGCCAGGCAGCTCAAGGCTTCAGAAGCTTTATGGGCTCATCGCAAAATTGGCGGGATGATGCAGATACTGGCCGTCCTTTAACAACCAACAATGGTTTTGTCACTTCAGGGGTTGTGCTTGGAGTCAGTCCGGAAACACCATTTTTCTACCGCAGTCGCTGGAATTACAATGAAAATACGGTAAAAGATACATCTTTCAATCTGCGTTACCGGCCGACAGATCGTTTATCACTTGTCTTTGACTACCAGCACATTGACTCTGAAAAAGTGGTGCATAATTACAGCATGTCCGGTCAAACCCGCGGCAACCACGTGCATGTGGTTTCCCCTTATTTTTTGGATATGCGTGGTTCACGCCCAACAGTTGAGTTTTTAAGTGACAACATCCTGACCCCGGGCTGGTCTCCTAATGAAGACTGGAACGGTCCTGTACCGAACTTGTTCTTAGGCAGCGGCATGGAGCAAGAGGAGCACAATACAGCCAAAGCTAATAGCTTTAAATTTGATGCCACCTATGAACTTGATGGTACCTTTACCAGCATTAAAACCGGCTTTTACTTTACCGATAAAGACTTAACCGTTCGTGATACCGCTTATGAGGGTTGGTCAGCTATTGGTACTCCCTGGGATATGAATGATCGTAATGCTGCAGCAGCTGTGAACCGTCCTGAGCTGTTTGAGCGGGTTGATTTTGCTGATTTTTACCATGGCAACGTACTCATTGGTAACGTCAACAACTTCTTATTCCCCAGAATGGACTTAGTCAGAAACTACGCCGACTCCTTGCGTCAGGGCTGTAGAGATGGCTGGCACAATGCAACCAGCAGCGCTGCCAATGACGGGATCTGTACCGGCGTTTATGTGCCCTATACCGATAAACCGAATCGCGTAGAAGGGCCTTTTGCAGCGCACAACATCAGCTCATCCAATGAAAAACGTACAGAGCTGTACTTGCGGGGTGACTTTGACTTTATTGATTTACCCATGCCGGTGAAAGGCAACATTGGCTTGCGCTATGTTAATTACAAGCTGGAGTCGACCGGCGCTTTTGTACAACCACTGGCCAGTAAGCGTGGCGATCCTGGTACCTCACTCAATGAGGTGATGCAACAGCCTGAATATCGACGCTATTACGATCTGGCCTCCGGTGAGTCGCAATTAAGCACCGTGAAAGGGACTGATTACAGTACGCTTCTGCCGAGCCTGAATTTAAACTTTGGTGTAACCGATGACGTGGTGGTACGCTTTGCTGCCTCGAAAGGATTGTATTACCCAAGCTTGGTGGATGCCCGCAATATCAGTTTGCTCGATCTGGATTACAATCGCCGTTTGCAGAACCCTGCGGCTGATTATGATGAAGAAACCAACCCGGTGGTTGGACTGGATGATATAGCGGTTACAGCACTGGCTGGTAATCCTTACCTGAAGCCGGAAAGCTCGATTAATTTGGATGTAACGACAGAGTGGTATTTTGCTCCGGCAGGATTTTTGGCTGTTGGCGTATTCCACAAACGGCTGGATAAAATTATCCGCAACAGATCCTTTGAGTTGCCAATCGATTACAACGGCGAACGATACAATGTATCGGCCTATGGCCCGGCAAACACTGGTTCCGGCACATTACGCGGTATTGAGTTTTCATACTCTCAATTCTACGACATGTTACCAGGCGCCTGGAGTGGGTTAGGGTTGCAGTTTAACTTTACCTACATTGACCAAAGTGGTCTGGAAGATCCGAACGAAATTTCAGAAGGCACATTAGGCTTTAATGAGGCGGGCGAGCGTATCGCAGACAATCGCAATACCTTCCGTGTTTTCAGTGGCTTGCCACTGCAGGGGTATTCCGATAAAAATATGAATATCGTTGGTATGTACGAATACAATGATATCTCATTCCGTCTCGCTTATACCTGGCGCTCTGAGTACCTGCTGACATTACGGGAATCAGAAGAATACGCGCCAGCTTTCGCCAAAGCTTCAGGCATGATGGATGCCAGTCTGTACTATTCCATTAATGATAACTGGAAAGTTGGTATAGAAGGCAGTAACTTGCTTAAAGCTGAGACCAAAACACAGTATCAGATGAATCAACAAGGTGATAGAACCGATGCGCTGAGTTTTACCACAGATCGTCGATACGCACTGAGCGTTCGTGCTGTGTTCTGATAGCACAAGCAAAAAACCGCGTGGCTGTGCTGCGCGGTTTTTTGCTGCTTCTCTATGGATTAACGTGATTATTGTCTGATACCACAGCGTTATACCAGATAAAGCTGTGGTATCAGATGCCCGCATTAAATGTATAACAGTTGTTACTAGCGTAACAACTGTTATACTAACCCTCTGTTATAAACCCTGCTGCTGAACACTACCGATTACAGCTGCACAGTCCAAACACGGCTGGCTTTCTCCGCTGGTTGCAGGTTAATTAGCCAATGCATCAGCACAATAATTGTATGACTGGAGCGGAAAATTGAGATCACTTGATGAACTTTACGCGAGCCTTGCCAGTGACATGAAAACAAGTATATTCATGAGTGCGGGCTATGTTTGAAAGGCTAGAAGCAATTATACAAAAAGCAAAGAGCAACAAAAATTACTCTGAGGGTGGTAGTTGCTTATCGGATGAAGTTCAATTGTTTGAAACCAGGTTAGGTGTTCCATTACCAGACGATTACAAATACTTTATTAGTAAATATGGCTATTGTTTTTGGTTTGGTGAAGTTGTATGTGGGTTAGTTGGTGAGAATAATAAGAGGTACGAGAAAATTTGCTGTGCTATTAGTAAAAATTCTTACTACCACAATCTATATAACAATAATCCATCATATGTGCCTGTACCCAAGGAGGGAGTAGTTATCGCTAAGTGGGACGGTGGAGGCTATTACTTCCTTTTTTCTAAAGAGTCAGAGCGAGCAGGAGAGGTAGGCCTGTTTTTGACTGAGACATTCGGTCAGGAAGTGTCTAAATTTAGTAGTTTTACTGACTTTCTATCATATCTCGTAACAGGGAGGCCTGAGCCTACTTTAGTGAGTGTGAACTACGACATAATAAAACTCCACATCAGATAATACTATTAACGGTAGAAACAAGTATATTAATGAAATTGAAATAAATATATTGACTAGCATAGTAGGAATTAATGATCGCTCTATGAGTAAGCATAACGAAAAACTACAAAATATAAGGTTGAGAAATGAGTCAAAAAACAAGAGGATATTAGATGAAGCAATGGATGAAGCTCGTCTAATAGGAAAAGAGCCATTCAATTTACAAGAGTTACAAAGGTACTGGAGCTTTCGTTACCAAAATATCCTTACTGTCGCCCAAGTAGACAGAGCTATGCAGGATATTGAAAGAGATTACTATTTAGCTGGTAAGCGTTTCATGACCATGGAGCAGTATGGTAGGTACCTGATTGAGATAGAGTTGTACCGCTAGCTTGAAGCATTAATAGGTACAAGCGTCGGAACCGTTTTGATAACAGAAAAGTGAAGAATTTAAACACGTAAACCGTGCAAATATGCAGAGTTATTAATATGAATATAGATCCAAAATACATACAAGAGTTAGGCGAGCTGAACTCTCAAATCGTACTTTACTTGCCATAAGGCATAGCACAAAGTTCTCAACCTTATTTCTGCAATTCTTTAATGGTCCAATGCAGGCACTTAAATTAAAACTAATTAAACTCTATTTGCCGTATCTTGGCTTTAGTATTGCTTTGTTAGCAGCCTACAACCTTGGCCGCTGGGTATTAGATATACAACTGGGGCTTGTTTCACTTAAAACGGAAATCCTGGATTTCTGGCTACCCTGGCTGCTGCCATGGTTATGTATACCGCTATGGCTTAAGCGCCGGATTAGGCTATTGCGGGGGGCGGGCTGGCAACAGGATGGCTATTTTGCACATTATTTTGTTATCAATATTTCTGTTGCAGTCGTTATTTTTATCAGTCAAGTCAACATGACCAGTGCACCGTTTTCTTTGATCTCTCTGCAGCACGTCAGCGATGTCATGCAACACCCCAAGCAGCAATACTTTGATATAGAAATATTTAACGTCCCCCGCGGCCGCTGTCGCAATATACAATTTACTGACTCCATCAGTAGCAGAGGTGGCACTAGCTACAACTTTAAAAATTACTATACTTGCCCGCTTGATCAATCTGGTACCCTTTGGTACGCCGTGTTATTTTCGAAACGCTATGATCCTGATGTAGATGACTTGCCACGCCAACAGGAACAACAACGTTTCAATACAGCGACAGAACAAAAATTTGCGCAATTGGACTTACAGCAAGTCAGCTACTTTGAGCGCCTGCGCCCATCTAATGACTTAAAAGCTTTACTCAAAGTTATCCCTATACCTTCTGCAACAACTGATCCTATGGTATTGCGAGCTCGGCATGAACCCTTTAGCCAACGACTGGGGCATGATTATAGCGATACTTTGTATGCCTTTATTATCGCTGCTGTTGTGGTATTCCTAATGCTGCTGGTTGCCAAGGTAAAACCAGAAGCACTGCAGGCTGAAAGCAAACGGAGCCCGCGACAAACCCGGTTTAACGGCAAAAAAAATGCTAAACCCTGGCGGAAGCGAAAATATTAGTTAAATGATGCTACTATGATTAAAAAGTACAGGTTAAGCGTGAATGAGTAATGAAGAATCGACTCTTGAAATTGAATTGGCCTTGCTCAAATGCTCGAACACAAAGCTTGCATTGGCCATTATTCGGAAATATGTCGCTGCCCCCGTTGTGTCCATACAAAGCAGCCTTGAATGCGATGCCGCCTTTGCCAGATTTATTCTGGATAAATCGGTTTATTATAACGGATGGCAGATAGCTTACCAGTTAGCACAAGAGTTAGTGCGTAAAGGTTTTGAGTTAAGGCTACAAGTAAATGGCTCTGTTCAGGATCTCAGCTATTTGCACAATTTGAAAAGCAAGGTAATGACTATTAGCAGGCCGGATATCTGTTGAATGTTACGAAATAATCAGTCACCCAGGTTGCGATTGAAGTGGGTGATGTCAACACCTGGCTTGAGCTGGTAAAGCTGAGCTTGCCTGCCCCCCGATGAAACTTTTTGCTCGGTTAAATGAAACATATTACTGGCTTCAATGCGTCGCATTAGGCTTTTGCGCTGAATTTCCTTGCCGATAATCGCCTCGATCACCGCTTTAAGCTGGCCAACAGTAAAAGCCGGTGGCAAGCAATACACTGGCAACATGCTGTACAAGGCTTTTTGTTTCAGTCTGTGATGAGCACGCTGAATGATCTCTTGGTGATCAAATGCCAACTGCAAGCTAGCTATATCTTGTACTGGCCACCAGCTCGCCTGTGAGACCGTTGCTATATTGCTACTGACCGCTGAATAGGGCACTAAAGCAAAAAAAGCAAGACTAACACTGTAGCCGCGGGGATCCCGCCCCTTACCAGAAAAAACCTCCAGTTGCTCCAGGTAGCCGGGTTGTAAGCCAGTTTTTTGCTGCAATTTACGCATAGCAGCAGCTTCCACACTGCTATCCTGCTCAATGTCAATAAAGCCACCAGGTAAGCTCCAGCAACCATCGAAAGGTGGTGCTGCACGCCGGATCAAAAGCAGATGTAATACATTGTTTTTTATAGAAAACATGACGTTATCTATCGTAAATAACGGCTGAGAAAAATCTAGACTGGCCATAGAACACCTCATTAATGTCACTAAGACACTATATGCCATTTCACGGCTATTTTCAAAGTTGTTAGATACTTTTTGTCTAGAAAAGCTCTGGTAATGTCAGAAAAGAAGGCATACCATATGTGTCATTGAGACATTAACATTCATTTGAATTAAGTATTACGTCGATAGCTTGTTCGATGGTATTATTTGACCTTTTTTAGGAGCCGGTATGGAAAACTGCATTCAGAAGGACTTTTATCAACTGCCTGCACTGGCAGGGGGCAACTTTACACAATTTAGCTTTGGTGCCGGTGAAAACCATGTACGGCTTACCAGCACACCGGCTCGACGGGTCCAGTTGCTGTTTCGTTATCAGGGAGATGAATCTCTGATGCAGTTGTTGCTGCTGACCGATGCGCTTAAAAGAGCCGGTACCGAGCAGATCGATTTGTGGATACCGTACTTTCCCGGAGCGCGACAGGATAGGCTATGCAACCCTGGTGAGCCTTTGTCGGTTAAAGTATACGCTGATCTGATCAATGCCCAACATTATGCCAGTGTCACTGTATTTGACCCGCATAGTGATGTTTGTCCGGCACTGCTGCATCGGGTAAAGGTTGTAAAAAACCATGCGTTTGTCGCTGAAGTGTTGGCCAGCTTGCCCGGGAAAATTACCCTGATTTCTCCGGATGCCGGAGCCAACAAAAAAGTATTTGAGTTATCTGCTTATCTGGGTGCTTTGCCGGTGGTGCGGGCCGATAAAATCCGCGATGTACGGGATGGTAAGATCATTGCTACCGAGGTGTTTTCCGACAATTTGCAAGGTGCACACTGTGTCATCGTTGATGATATCTGTGCCGGCGGCCGGACTTTTATTGAATTAGCGAAAAAGTTGAAAGAGAAAGGGGCAGAAAAGATTTTCTTAATCGTTTCGCACTATGAAGGCAGTGCAAACGAGGTGTTGTTGCAACAAAGCGGAATAGACCAGGTGTTTTGCACGGATAGCCTACAGCCGGACGCTTCGGGTTTGATTCACGTAACTGATGTAACGAATTATCTGGCTTTACAAGGAGATACAAAATGAAGTTAAACCCTGTCATCGCAATTGATGGGTATAAAGTCGATCACCGTCGGCAATACCCGGATGATACGCAAATTATCTTTAGCAATCTGACAGCCCGGGCTACGCGCCGTGCCTACACCGATAAAATGGTATTTTTTGGGTTGCAGTACTTTATCAAAGACTTTTTGATCGACAGCTGGAACCGCGATTTTTTCCAACGCCCGAAGGCTGAAGTGGTATCGGCATTTGAGCGGCGGATTAATAACTATCTGGGGCCAAATAATGTTGGTACAGATCACATTGCTGCATTGCATGACTTGGGGTATTTGCCAGTAAAAATCATGGCATTGCCTGAAGGCTCGGTGTATCCACTGAAAGTTCCTTGTCTGGTAATTTATAACACAGATGAGCGCTTTTTCTGGCTGACCAATTACCTGGAAACCATTTTATCGGCCAACGTCTGGGGTATGTGTACCAGTGCAACTACAGCGCACCAGTACAAAAAGATCCTGACGCACTATGCTGCAGAAACAGACGGCAGTATTGAGTTTGTTAACTGGCAGGGCCATGATTTTAGTTTCCGAGGGATGTTTGGTGTGCAAGCTGCCACCATGAGTGGTGCCGCTCATTTGTTAAGCTTTACCGGCACGGACACTATTCCAGCGATCGACTTTCTTGAGCAGTACTATTATGCAAACAGCGATCAGGAATTGGTTGGTGGAAGTGTTGCGGCCACAGAACATTCCGTGATGTGTGCCGGTGGCATGGAGAATGAACTGGACACCTTCAGGCGTCTGATAGAAGACATCTATCCGCAAGGGATCGTCAGCATCGTATCCGACTCCTGGGATTTTTGGCAGGTGATGACGGATTTCACCGTGCAGTTAAAAGATAAAATCCTGGCGCGTGATGGTAAGGTGGTTTTCCGTCCAGATACAGGTTGTCCGGTTAAAGTGATCTGTGGTGACCCGGATGCAGAGCCAGGCAGCCCGGAATTTAAAGGCGCCATCGAGTGTTTGTGGCAGGTGTTTGGTGGTAGCACAACCGCAAAAGGCTATAAGATTTTGGACCCACATGTTGGGCTTATCTATGGGGACTCCATCACTATTGAGCGTGCTGAAGCTATCTGTGCTGGTCTTAAGGCCAAAGGATTTGCTTCGACCAATGTGGTATTTGGTATCGGTAGTTATACCTATCAATATGTCACTCGTGATACCGATGGTTTTGCCGTAAAGGCTACTTTTGCCAAAGTAGCGGGGCTTGATCGGGAAATCTTCAAAGCTCCCAAAACCGATGATGGTACCAAGCGCTCCGCTAAAGGATTAGTCGCTGTATTTAAAGATAGTAACGGCGACTATTATCTGAAAGATCAGGCCAGCTGGCATGATGTCAATCACTGTGAGCTACAAGCTGTCTTTGAAAACGGCGAACTGCTGATCAATCAGAGCTTAGCTGAGATCCGTCAGCGTCTGGCAGACTCCATTGCCAGTTAACCAAATCACCCGAAGATACTGCCAGTCGGGCAGCATCTTCGGCAGTTAACACCGGTGCGAACACCTTGCACTGTTGCTTTGGTGCAGGTTGTTTTGCATGGCATTACTCGTTTAATTTTAGGGATAAAACATGAAATATTTGCTGTCTGCCGCTTTATTGCTTGCTCCTTTTATCGTCAATGCCGACGAAGAAGAATGCAAGGTGATGGATATCGCCAGCCTGACCTATGTTGAAAACATTCAGGTAGTAGCTGATGCGGATGTCGGGGCCATCTACCAGGCGAAAGCGGAGCATCTGATGGCTTTTGCCAAGGAGCATAAAGTGGAAGGCTTTCGTATTATAAGCCAGGATGCAACGGTTAGCTCCAGCTGCTGTGGCAATATGGGTTTGCAGCTGAACGTGAATTTTCAGATCACATACAGCCCCAGTTACCAGGCATTCACTGCCTTACAGAAGCATAGTGGCTCAGGCATGGTATCAACCTACCGTACTGGCATGGAGTCGTGCAAAGCCAGTAACTAAAATCTCATGCAATCAGCCTGGTTGTTACTGCCTGGCTGATTGCCACTACATAGCCTTGTGATAATTAACCGAAGTGGGGCTTGTTTATGTTTAGCAAGATCCTTATCGTAACAACAAAGGTATCAGGTAGTTTATTGTAGAGGTTTCAGTATCAAAGTGCTTAAACTATCACTGGGGTTGCTGCTTTTTTCAACGCAGGTGAATGCAAGTATGTTTGGATGGCTTAAGCGGTACGATGTACATTTGTGCCCGGAGGTTCGTGGTATCATCAGCAACAATGGGGAGCCTCTGGCAGGTCTGCGAGTGTACCGTGAGCTTGATTACGACAGAGCGTACAGTGATTCTGCGATAACCGATGCTCAGGGGCGCTTTTTCTTTGCAGAGAAAAATATTCGTTCGCGCTTGCCCGGTAATATGCTGGATCAGAGTACAGTCCGTCAGGTGCTGTCTGTGGATTACCAACAAAAAACCTACCTATTATGGTACAGCTCTACCCCGAGCCTACAGCCTCATTCCGCATTTCAGCAGGCTTTATCTGATTTACAGTGTGAACTGAGCTCTCCAGAGCAACACATGGTGTTCGCCAATGAGGAGTATCCGGATCACCCGCTAGGGGTGGTTGGCATTTGCAAACCAGCATCCCCATAAGCAAGATGCCGCCTGTCGCTGAGCCCATTGCAGAAACTATGATTGGCGTGTATTGCAGCCTGGAGACTACTGTTGCTTTAAAAGCTAAATCAGATACAATCCGAATTAATTGTAATAACAAGGATTTAGGTATGAATGAACTGTTCTGGTTGCTGCCTGCGGTGGTCCTCACCATAGGGCTGGTTATTCTGGTTCGCCGTTACCAGAAGTAGGCCAGCCTTCTTAGCTATGCAGGGAGCTTGTTTATGATTCAGCTTATCTTCATATCGGTAGCAGAACTGCTCTATCATGCCACAGGCAAGTTTACCCCAGAACTGTTGTACATTGTTCTGGCCAACTTTATAGAGTCATGAGGAGCTTTCCATGGTTGTTGGCAGGTGCTGCTGTCATGTTGCTTAGTGGTTGTGCCTTGCCATCAAAACGCGGGATGGAACAAAGTACCCACTTATCATTGGAGCAGGCAGTGGAAACCCGGCTGGGTACTGCCATTCATGATGAGCAACAGCAGCATCCCGGCAACAGTGCCGTTTATCCGTTAATTCAGGCCCAGGATGCCTTCGCCGCCCGGGTAATGTTGATTCGTTCAGCCGATAAAAGCTTGGATTTACAGTACTATATTTGGCAAAACGATATTTCCGGCCAGCTTTTGTTTGAAGAATTGCATCACGCGGCTGAGCGGGGCGTCCGGGTTCGTTTGCTGCTTGATGATCTTGGTGCCAGTGGTTTGGATCAATCACTATGGCATTTGACGCAACATCCGATGGTAGAGGTTCGCCTGTTCAATCCATTTGTCCAGCGGCAGTTCAAGTGGCTTGGCTTTATCTACGATTTTCCGCGTTTGCACCGTCGAATGCACAACAAGGCCTTGATTGCAGACAATCAATTTACTATCGTCGGCGGCCGTAATATTGGCGATGCTTATTTTGGTGCTACCGATGATGTAGTGTTCTCCGATCTGGATGTGCTGGTTGCAGGTGAAGTTGTACAGGATGTGAGCCAAGATTTTGATCTGTACTGGAATAGCCAGGCCTCGTACCCTGCGGAACGATTGATTAAAGAACCCTCCAAAGCACCTGCGCCGGCCAGCACGACCCAGAGTGCAAGAGCCAATAGCTACAGGCAGGCGGTACAACAAAGCGACTTTATGCAGCAATTGGTCAACCACGAACTGGAGCTGCAGTGGGTGCCTGTGCGAATGGTGAGTGACAGTCCTGATAAGGTACTGAACAGAGGCGGCAAAGAGAAAAACCTGATGCCGCAATTAAGAGCAATTATAGGCCAACCAAATCAACAAATTTTGCTGGTAACGCCATACTTTGTGCCAACCAAAGCCGGTGTACAAGCATTCACAGAGCTGGCAAAAAGCGGCATTGATATTCAAATTCTCACCAACTCACTGGCCGCTACTGATGTTGCTATCGTTCACAGTGGCTATGCCAAGTACCGTAAAGCTCTGCTCAAAGCTGGTATTCGCTTGTTTGAGCTTAAGCGAACTTCTGGCAGTGATGAGCAAAAGCGTTTAACCAAAGCATTATCATCTTCATCGGCATCCAGCCTGCACGCGAAAACATTCGCCATTGATGGCGAAACTGTGTTCGTTGGTTCTTTTAATTTTGATCCCCGCTCAGCGCATTTAAATACTGAACTTGGGTTTGTCGTTCAAAGTACCGAGCTTGCAGAGCAAATGCAGCAAGTGTTCCGGGATCTCTTGCTCTTTAGCGCATACGAAGTAAAGCTGGGGCAGGGCAATCGTCTCTATTGGCAAGAGACAACCAGCAGCGGCACCATGCTGCATAGCACTGAACCCGAAAGCAGCGCTTTGCGTCGGCTGGGGGTACGTTTGCTCGGTATGTTGCCGATAGAGTGGTTGCTGTAACAGCAATAAAGCAAAGCCCACCAGTGGTGGGCCAGTTGGTGGAAACGCTTAAGCTTGTGGTTAGAGTCATTATTGTTGCTGTATTAGCAGCCAATCTGCCAGTTTTTGGTTCACTAAATCCGGTGAGGATTGCATAAACCAGTGACCTCCCGGAACAACTTCAATTTGTCCCTTGCCAAGTTCTTGTACTTGTTGCGCCCAGCTTTCAGCATGGAACCAAACCTCCTTGTCTTTACCGTACATAAACAAAAAAGGAGTGCCATAGTCTTCTACCGCTATTGCTCCTGTGGTGTTTTTCGATAACACCGATCGCCATAAATGCCAGTATGGATAGGTCAGGCGCGCATCAGGTCTAAGGTCATCAATGGATTTATCAGGATCAACACGTTCAATTTGCAGAATTTTGTCTGCGGTATAATAGGCTAGTCTGGACCCTAAAGAGTCTGGTAAAGTCCAGGCAATGGCCAGTGCAAGCGTGTATTTCACATTGATGGCTGGTCTTTCTTCATCACCAAAGCTGCCTATATCGAAGAGAACCAGTCTGTTTACTAAATCATGTTCTTTCAGGTAATGAGATGCATAGACAGCGCCCCAGTCATGCGCCATTACTGTCACCGGTCCCCGCCCTAACTCTTTAATAAAGGTATCAATAATTATCCGCATCTGCTGTATGGTGTAATGGGAGCGCTTGCCATTGTCTTCTAATTCGAAGCCGGGCAGTGTAAATCGGACCACGGTATAGTTTTGTTTAAAATACGCGGCCTGCTTGTCCCACAGCTCAAGGCTATCGGGGTAGCCATGAATAAAAACAATGGTTTCTTTGCCTTCTCCTTCTATTTTCACCTCCAGGCTGTTCACTATAGCGGGAAGCATGTTTTGAAAGACATCATCCGATACAGGGCCTTTCAACGTAAAGGCACAGATAAGGTAAAACACAGGGGAGAGAAGTAGCAGCGCAATGACTACTCCTATCATCAGAATCTTTTTCATGCGAATCCTTTTTATAAAAGGCCCACCAGGCACTTATGGTTGGTGGGCAACTGTGGCGGCTTATCGGCGATAGGCATTGACGAGCTGATAATCGGCTTGGTCAGGAAAGATTTCATCCTTCAATGGATTAGCACGATTTTTTATGATGCGTCTTACTTGCCATACCGCTAAAACAATATTCAAAGCCAGCGATAGAATAGCCAGGCTCCAGTTGGCAGCAGGATTGTAGCTTGGTGCGACATTGAAGGTACTGCCAATGGCAAAGAAGTACGGGAACGTCATCACCCACATCATCCAAAAGCTTAGTGTTGCCGCCCGGTTTTGCATCCAGGTACCTTTAGCCCATAGTAAGGCAGGAATAGTCGCTGCTATGTTAAGCGCTACGCCAGAATAAAAAGCATTGCCTGGGGCACAAGAATAGACATAAGCGATATTCCAGACGCCATAAGCGATAACCCACAACCGGGTTTGATCTGGCCACAGCATATCGTAGCGCATACCACCGGCTCGTTTACCTCGGTAGGCAAAGATGCCAAACCAACCACATATCAGCAAAATATTCAAAATACCGGCCACGCCATTCACATAGTTCCAGCCACCAGAAATATACTGCATGCCATCAACAATGCCGCTAAAGCCAGCGATACCGACCTGAAACTCACGTAGGACCGCCTCCGCGATATTGATAGCAAGAATGGCAGGCACCAGAGTGAGGTACCAAGGGTGTTTTTTGTGGTAATCAGTAAATCGAATAACCAGGTAAATGATACTACCGGCCAGCGCTGAATATACTTTTACCCAGGTAAACCATGATGTGACATCACTATCCATATAAAGCCAGACAGGTGTCAGCAGTATCGGTAATCCAATAAATAAACCAAGGCTGGCCCATTTGCTGGCGCGAATTAATTCATTCAAGCCCATCAAAGTACATAGAACGACAAGCCACATCACCCAGTTGTACCAGGGAATAGATTCAAAGAAAAACATACCGGACCTCATTTGCTACTTAGATGCATCGGGATAATGCTGAATTTAGAAGGCGTAGTTGTATTCCAGCCATACCCGGTCTGAGCCACCACTTTTTGAATAAGAGTGAAAGCTTAAACGCAGGTTTTGTTTGCTGGTAATCTGATAGCCGAGGGTAATTTCAATTTGCTGTGGGCTTAGCTCAAGGCCGCCATCTCTGATGCTGTCACTCCAGTCTTTCCCCATCAGCTCATCGGTGTATGTCCAGGCTCCGAGTAACCACCAGGCATCATTAAATTTGTAGCGTGCGTAGATTTTGGCAGAGAAGATGGTTGAGGCCCAATCCATACCACTGCTTCTTGTTGCTACCGCATGTTCACCAACCAATTGGCCCGTATTATCCTCCATGACAACTCCGCCTAGGAGTATCACGGGCCAGATATACGCATTGTCGCTAACAGGAATAGTTGCCAAAGCCCCCGCCTGCACTACAACTGTAGTGCCATAAAATGGGTGATCTTTCACAATGGCGTCAATCATTTTTCCTATGCCATTGGTTGTGTTTACAGAGCCGTAGCGAAA
Organism: Alkalimonas sp. NCh-2; assembly: GCF_039631345.1. Lineage (NCBI taxonomy): Bacteria > Pseudomonadati > Pseudomonadota > Gammaproteobacteria > Alkalimonas > Alkalimonas sp. NCh-2. Next base: position 12,211 of record NZ_JBDIUV010000003.1, on the reverse strand, counting down.
TCGAAAGTTGGTGTTGGTTGTTTCATCTTTAAACTGAGGGGATAGGCCGTCCGAGGAAATACCAGAGAATTTTGGCTTACCTCCGTCTTTATCGGTAATGTCGTTTACTTCAAAGATAAAACCGGAGTTACGTTCATCTCCTGGTTTAGAAGTCATGAACATTGTTTTTAAACTAAAACCGTCATTACCGTAACCTAGGCCAAAAGCCGTATAAGCTTCTGTTGGGCTGGACATATCAATAGTGGCAGTTTCATTTGCTGAAACATATGCAGTACTTGATAACGTTGCCATGGTGAGACAAAGCATCTGTTTTACAATCATATTTTTACTCCTTGAGCCTGAGCCTACAATTGGCTCTAGGAGGTAGATCCTACACGCATTAGAGTAATTGCTCTAGTTAAGTAGAGCAATTACTCTAAATAAAGTTTGACATAGATCAGCTTTTCTTCAAAGAAAGGCAATTAGCAGCGTGGAATTGAAAAATTAGGGGGTAAGCCGGCGTTAATGCCGGCTGTAAGCTTGTATCAGAAGCCGAGCGATTTAAAGTCATCGGCGCTATGGCGCTCGGGCAGGGTGCTACCATCCTCGGAGTTGCGGTTTACCAAGCGTCCACGTTGAATAGCAGGACGTTCATTGAGTTGTTTAGCCCAGCGCTGGAGGTGAGTATAGCTTTGCACATCCAAAAACTCAGCGGCATTGTTTTCAACCGAGCTATAGAGTTGTCCCAGCGCTAAAGCGCCATACCAGGGCCAAATCGCCATATCGGCGATGCTGTATTCTGTACCGGCGATATAGGGACGGCTTGCCAGCAATTGATCCAGCACATCCAGTTGACGCTTGGTTTCCATGGCGTAACGGTTAATGGGGTACTCGAACTTTTCCGGTGCATACACATAAAAATGACCAAAGCCGCCACCAACAAAAGGAGCACTGCCCATTTGCCAGAACAGCCAGCTTAGGATCTCGGTACGCTGCTGTGGGCTTTGGCCCAGAAAGCATTGAAACTTTTCAGCCAGATAGAGCAAGATAGCACCAGATTCAAAAACCCGCTGTGGTTGTGCGGGCTCACTGCGATCCAGTAACGCTGGGATCTTGCTATTCGGGTTCAACTCGACAAAACCACTGCCAAACTGATCGCCCTGACCAATATCCACCAACCAGGCATCATACTCAGCCTCTGAAAAACCTAAGGCCAATAACTCCTCCAGCAAAATGGTAACCTTAATGCCATTGGGTGTGCCGAGTGAATACAATTGCAGTGGATGCGCTCCGATTGGCAAGGCTTTTTGATGCGTGGCGCCGGCAACCGGGCGATTAATGGAGGCAAACTTTCCGCCATTTGTACTGGGTTGCCAGACTTTCGGGGGGTGATACTCGTTCATGAGGTACTCCATTTTGAATTGAGCCAGACACCGGTTAAGGTCGTACTTAACAAGTGATGTTCTGATACTAAAACAGGAGAGCTATGTCTTCCAGTAGTAAAGTACCAGCCGGTCGGCTGGCACGGTTAGGCGGTTTTGCCAGTTTGGCCGGAAAGTTGGCCGGTGGTATGTTGGCCGAGGGAGCTAAACGCCTTGCGAAAGGTGAGCCTGGTAGCCGGATGGAACTGCTGCTAACCCCAGCCAATATGAAACGCGTAACCAATCAACTGGCACATATGCGTGGCGCCGCCATGAAGCTGGGACAGCTCTTGTCAATGGATGCAGGCGACTTATTGCCCAGTGAGTTAGCGGATATGCTGGCCCGTTTGCGTGATAATGCCAATCCGATGCCACCTAAACAGTTAGCTGCAGTGCTAAGCTCAGAGCTTGGTGAAGACTGGCAGCGTCATTTCGCTGATTTTACCTTCAAACCCATGGCCGCAGCATCAATAGGCCAGGTGCATCGAGCTGAGCATGACAATGGCATGCAACTAGCGGTTAAGGTGCAGTACCCGGGCGTTCGACAAAGTATCAGCAGCGATGTAGATAATGTGGCGACCTTGCTGCGTATCAGCGGTTTACTACCTCAGGGGGTGGATTACCAAACTTTGTTGGAGGAGGCCAAAGCACAGCTGAGCCGTGAAGCCGACTATCTGCAGGAAGCGGCCTTTATACAACGATTTAAAGATGCGCTGAACAACTCTCCCGAGTTTTTATTACCTGAGCCTATAACGGAGTTGTGTCGCCCCGGCGTATTGGTTATGCGTTACGTGGCAGGCATGCCGGTAGAAAGCCTGCAAGCTCAGCCGCAGGCAGTGCGTGACAGGGTAGTGACACAACTTTTTTGCTTGCTTTTTCGAGAGCTGTTTGAGTTTCAGTTGGTGCAAACAGACCCTAACTTTGCCAATTACCGCTACAACGCAGACACAGAGCAACTGGTACTGCTTGATTTTGGTGCTTGTCGTGAGTACAGCCAGGAGTTCAGTCAGGCGTATCGGCAATTATTCGCAGCCAGCCTGCAGCATGATCAGCCAGGCATGGATAAGGCACTGACCACCATCGGCTTTTTTAGTGAGCAGATTGCTGCTGAGCAACGATTGCGGGTATTGGCTCTGGTAAAGCTGGCTTGCGAGCCGCTGCAGCAGGATGCCCCGTTTGATTTTGGCCAGAGCGATCTGGCATTACGAATACGCGAAGCGGGTACTGCACTGAGTTTGCAGCACAATTACTGGCATACACCACCAGCGGATGCGATCTTCTTGCACCGAAAAATAGGGGGGTTGTATTTGCTGGCAGCCCGCTTGCAAGCCAAAGTCAATGTACGAGCGCTGTTGCAGCCTTACTTGCGGTGATGAGGCCGCTGTATTTCTGCTGCCAACAGGCTGGCCCATTGTTTGGCGCCTGCAATGGATGGATGAAAGCCATCTTGTGCCAGCATCTTGGGTGTCAGCTCTATGGTGGAGCTGAGCACCCTGGCATTGGGCCATCTTGCCAGCGTATTGACCAATTGCTGATTGAGCTGACTGGCCTTCAGGCCAAGCAAGTGGTTCAGTGGTGCGGGCAGGGCACTAAAGTGCTGCATGGGTGGGATGGCACTGAATATGATCTGAGGTGTTGAAAATCGTTGATTAATCAGCTGCACTAAAGCATTGATCTGCGCTCTGAATTGGCGGGCAGAACTAAGCCCGGTCACATCATTTACTCCGATGGACACAACCACCCAGCTCAGTGGTTTTGCTTCCAGCTCCAGCAGGTGCTGCCTGAGCTCGGCACTGTTGATGCCCGTTTGCGCATGCAGTTGCCAGTGCACTTCGGCTTGTTGTGCCAGCAGCCCAACCAACTGGCCAGACAGAGCTTGTTGCTGATGTTGGCAACCGACACCTGCCGCTGCAGAGTCGCCGCAAATCAGCAACTGCTGTTTTGGCCCGTGCCCCTGGATACCTGAACGCTCACCGCTTGCCTCCGGTAAACGCAGTGCCAGCTTTCGTACCCGTTTGCCTTGCCAAAGCAGTAACGGCCAGCAACACAGGGCCAATAACCAAAAACGCCAATGCATGAATTTGTCCAATTGCTTTTTATTACAGCATCTTAGCAAAGAGCCAGCTTGCTTTAGAAGCTCAATTAGATACAATCAGACCGTAAATTAAAATTTTCCACAAGGATTTAGGTATGAACGAGCTGTTTTGGTTGTTGCCTGCAGTTATCCTTACCGTCGGGCTGGTCATTCTGGTACGCCGTTATCAGAAGTAAACGCAAGCCCGGTGATTGCATAACCCGGAGCTTGTGATGTTCGAACTTACTATCATAACGGTGGCAGCCTTGCTGCCCATCGTTAATCCATTCAGTACCGCACCACTTTTTCTGGCAATTACCGAAGGTTACGATCAGCGTACCCGTAACGAGCAAGCGTTGCGGGGCGTATTGTACATGGTCGGAATTTTAACCACCTTTTTGGTGGCCGGTAGTTTGATCATGAACTTCTTCGGCATTTCGCTCCCTGGCGTGCGTATCGCTGGTGGCATTCTGATTGGCCGGGTGGCTTTTCGCATGTTGTATCCACCAGATACAGTGGATTTAACGCCGGATGAAAAGCGTGAAAGCCGCAAGAAAGATGATATTTCGTTTTTCCCATTGGCGATGCCCAGCTTAAGTGGGCCGGGTTCCATTGCTGTAACCATCAGCCTGGCAACCTTATCCACGGCCTGGTGGCAGTATCTGGGTATTTTTATCGGTATACTGGTGCTTGCTGCCATTGTGCTGCTGACTTTACGCTTATCCGGCAGGTTACATAGCTTGTTGGGAGTAAATGGTACTCACGCCATGACCAAGATCATGGGCTTTCTGATGTTCTGTATTGCCATCCAGTTTATTGTTAATGGCATTACCGATCCTGAGCTGCTGCAGTTATTCCGCGCTGGCTTGGCTGTGGATGCTGCCGCTTAGTTTTTCAGGGAAGCACCCGGTGCGTGGTAGCTCGGCTAACAATGAGTGCGTCCATCTGGCCAAGCCGTTTCAGGTCTTTGTTGGGATAATCAAACTGGCTAAGCACATAGCGCATCGCATTCAGCCGGGCTCTTTTTTTGCAGTCGGATTTCACCACAATCCAGGGTGCTTCGGCCGTATCGGTATGCAAAAACATCGCTTCTTTCGCCTTGGTATAATCATCCCATTTATCAAGGGATGCCCGGTCAATGGGGCTTAGCTTCCACTGTTTCAATGGGTGCGATTCGCGCTCAATAAAGCGACGTTTTTGCTCATCGCGGGTTACCGAAAACCAGAATTTTATTAGATGGATACCAGAGCGCACCAGGTTTTGCTCAAAGCCGGGTGCCTGACGGATAAATTCGCGGTAATCCTCATCACTGCAAAAGTTCATCACCCGCTCAACACCGGCCCGGTTGTACCAGGAGCGGTCAAACAACACAATCTCACCAGCCGTTGGCAGATGCTGCACATAACGCTGAAAATACCACTGGCCTTGTTCTGCCCGGGTGGGCTTTTCCAGGGCAATCACCCGGGCACCCCGTGGGTTTAAGTGCTCCATAAAACGTTTGATGGTGCCGCCTTTACCCGCTGCATCACGGCCCTCGAACAAAATCACCACTCTGGCACCGGTTTCCTTCACCCAGTGTTGCAGTTTCAGCAGTTCCACTTGCAGGTTGTATTTTTGCTTTTCATAGCTTTTGCGGCGCAGGCGGTTTTTATAAGGGTAGGGGCTTTCCTGCCAATCGGGTAACAGTTCATCATCCGAGCCACTATCAAGGTTAGCGGTTTTTTCAAACTCTTCACGCAGCAGTACTTTCCGCAATAAGGCCACATCATCCGGCGATGCCCCTTGCACAATGGATTGCAGCTGCATGCTTAGCGCGTCTACCGATTGATCATTTATCGTCGCGTTACTGCGCTCAGAGATGTCCCGCAAGACCACCTCCAAAGAGGCCTGAGCACCGCTCATTTTCTGTTTACTGGTTTCTTCTGCGATCGCTGCCGGCGCAAGATCGGGCAGGGTGTCGCCTGTAATTACCTGCTGACGTTTGGGTTTCATTGATGGTTTGTAAGGTACATTCGCCACAACTCGCTCCTTTTATGCCCAAGTAAAAGTATAGTGTACAGGACCAGAACTGTTATTGATCAAGAACAGAGTTTGGCATTGGATTATCAGGATATCAAAGGCTTAGTTAAGTGATACTATCCAATGTCAGTGATAGTTCTGTACAGGCTACGGAGCCATTGTCGTTAATAAGCTGGCGTCAGTATGAAAACTCAACGCGTTGCGAATCCCTCTTTAACGCTTTGTTAGTTGCCCTCGCATAATGTCAGTGCTAACATTTGTGCGTACAAATAAAGGTGCTGATCATGGATACCAGAATTCAATTTCGTGTAGACGAAGAAATAAAACGCTTAGCTCAGCAAATGGCTGAAAGCCAAGGCCGAACTCTTAGCGATGCTTGTCGTGAGCTCACTGAACAATTGGCAGAACAACAACGCAATGCATTATCTCACGATGTGTGGCTAACTGAACAAGTAAATCAAGCATTTGAGAAGTTCGACTCAGGAAAAGCGGTGTTCGTTGAACATAACGTAGCTAAAACTCAAATAGCTGAACGTAAAGCTAAAATCCGAAATCGAGGCCACGGATGATTCTCTGGGAAGAAGCCTCCCTTAATGATCGTGAGAAAATTTTCGAATTTCTTTATGGCTTTAATCCAGCTGCAGCTGAAAAAGCTGATGAGCTCATCGAAACCAAAGTCGAAAACTTACTTGAGCAGCCACTAATGGGTGTTCAACGAGATGGAATTCGCGGTAGATTACTCATTATCCCAGAAATATCCATGATTGTTTTATATTGGGTTGATGGTTCAAAAATTCGTATAATGCGAGTTCTCCATCAAAAACAGAAATTTCCAGCCGAATAAATATAGTCAACAGCAACTAACAGTTATTTTTTAGACCTCTCAGAAAGTACAAACATCGGGAACACAGCCCAATCCAGCTCGGCAACCCAAGGCATGATTTGCTCTATGGCAGCTGCTATCTGTGCAGCACTTAGCCTGAGCCGCTCGAACTTACATTGCCGCATTCCCAAATAATTGAAGGATAGCACCCGCTTGTCTCGCACCGTGTTAGCTTGAAACTGCCGGTGTAGGCCCGCCATCTCTGTAGCAACACCCAGCATGTAATGCAGCCAGTTCGTCAGAGCGGCCAGTAAAATCAGGAGCGCCAAACGCGTTGGCTCCGCGGTGCCATGCGCATTGCTGCCCAGCTAAATAGCGGTAACCGTACAGCGCTGATGCTGCAGCAAGCTTTGTGCTGCTGAAAGTAGTGATGAAAATCTGGTCTTATACATCCTTTCCGGGGTGACAAAAGAGAGAAAACGAGCGAGCATAGTTTTCATATTCATGGCTGTTGGTGGTATGTTTTTTTTGGCGAAAGATCAGATCGTGAACGGCCATGAATGTTCCCTTCTCGCTTATCTTTTTGTTTTAACTAGCCCATTTGTGGGGATACCTTAGGTATTTGTTATTGCCACAGAGGGGACTATCCTCTAAAGTCTTACAAGATATTGATTGCAAAGGATTTGGACCAAGTATGGCGCGCAGAAAAAACAGCTCCGTTTTTGAAGATCTTTTTAGTATTGCGACTATGCTGCCTTGGTGGATTGGAGTGGCGCTGGCCGTCGTCGCTTATGCATTGATCAGTAGCTTTGCTGTTATGCCAGAAATAGACCCACTTCAGCCAACCGCTCATATTCAACAGTCGATGATCTACCCGCTAGCATTGTATGGTCAGTACATCGTACCAGGCCTTTTACTGATGGGCGCTGCGAAGTCATTTTATGATCGCCAAAAGCGGAAAAAGCTGCTATCCAATGTGCGTGATAGTTCTGTACCGGCTACGGAGCCATTGTCCTTAATAAGCTGGCGTGAGTTTGAAATGTTGGTAGGGCAGTACTTTCAGGAGAAAGGTTATCGAGTTCATGAAACGGGTGGTGCAGCCGATGGCGGTGTTGATCTACGCCTTACCGCCAGTGACTACAACACCTACCTGGTACAGTGTAAACACTGGAAAGCTGGCAAAGTCCCAGTGAATGTAGTGCGCGAACTGTTCGGAGTAATGACTGCAGAAAACGCTCAGGGTGGCTTTGTGGTAACCTCCGGGCAATTCACTGCTGAAGCTCAAAACTTTGCAGATAAAACCAACATTAAACTTATCGATGGCAAGTTGCTTGTAGGCTCAATGAAAGGGCGCTCAACTGACGAAATCACACAAAAAACGAGTAAAACAGCGCCAAGCTGTCCGATTTGCAATAGCAGTATGGTCGTCAGAACAGCACGTAAAGGGCTAAATGCTGGTAATCAATTTTATGGTTGTTCGCGCTTTCCTGATTGTAGGGGAACCAGAGCTTATGAGTAATGCGGTTAAGGTTATGTGCCCACTTTGTGCCAAAAGCGGACATTCTTGGCCCTCTCAAAACTTTAAACCGGGCGCCCCCCCTGACCAAATCTGAAGGCCTTCACGGATTGTTAGGCGGAATTAATCGCTAGTTGTTGCAGATATTGATACTAGCTGTATCTATAACTTGTTGTCATTTATGTAGAAACATTGTAGTGTTCTGTAGATAACTTTTCCAAGTACGAAAAAATCCGTGTTTAAGTATAGATAATTACTGCCTAATAAGCGTACAAATTTCATGGAGTAATCTATGACTGTAAACTCGCACCTCGTCAATTTAGCAAGTAGCTTGGTGCTCTCTGACACAGAAAAATTAAATATTGCAATATCTATCAATACGCTATCATCAAGGCTTGATTCATATTTTGGTCGCGGTATAAATGACAAATTCCAATTCGGTTCAAGTTGTCGAGGCACAATTCTACCGAGAAAAGCTGATGCAAAGTCGGATATAGATTATATGGTTGTTTTTGACACCTCTGAAGGTCAGAAAAAGCCACAAACTTACTTAGATAGGCTCAGGCGGTTTGCCGAAAATAAATACACACGTTCAGAAATATCCCAATCCAACCCCACCATAGTTTTATCACTTAATCATATAAGGTTTGAGCTGGTGCCTGCTGTGTATAGCTATGACTATTTAATTCCCTCACCAAAATCATCTTGGGAAGAGTGGATGTCAACAGATCCCCTTTCAGCGAACCAGCAGATATCGGATAAAAACATCGCTGAGAATAGCAAAATAAAACCTTTGGTTAGATTGATAAAATACTGGAACTCGATACAAGGGCATCCATTTGCTTCTTACGATTTAGAAAAACATATCGTTAATAGTAACTACTTTTTTTGCAGATCTCTTAAAGACTACTTTTACTGTTTCTGGGAAGATATCAACTGCACCTACGGTACTCCCCAATATATTAAGGATAAGGTGCAAAGGGCAAAAACTTACGCAGCGAAAGCAAAGCAATATGAAGCTGATGACATGCCCATATCAGCTGAATCTGAAATTAAAAAGATTGTTCCTATACTATGAATAAAGAAAGGGTTGATGAAGTCTCACGTTACTACGATTCTGCTGGTAGGGTAGAGTTTTTTGTAGCATGTCTTTTCTGGATTAGTGCTTTGCTTTCATTGACTATTCTGTTTTACGAGGATATTCATGTAATTTTGCAGAAATTACTGCCCATATTATTTATTTTAACAGTTCTTTCTCAGTTTATCGCTTCTCAAGCAAACCGATTTTACCTAATTCCAAGAGCGGAAAAATTGAGAAGAAAGCAAATGCTTTCAGATGCTCTTGGCACTCCGCTATCCCATGATAAAACGTCGTTTTACTACAACAATATGTATGCTCCTTCAATAAAGCGACTAGGTGCAAATACTATGGAAAATGCATTTTTCAGCACTGAAGTGGCTGGGAAAATGCTTGTTACCAAGCGGTCTTTGGTGATCATATATATTGCTTGTTGGGTGATGCTCTTTTCGTTCCGTGATACAAACTTGAGCATTATGATGTGGATAACGCAGATTGTTTTTTCTGGTGAGATTATTGCTCAATGGCTCAGTGTCGAGGTTCTTAGGGCTCGCCAAGAACGAACATATGAAAGGCTGCATAATCATTTTTTTCATAAGATCGGTAGTGATTCTGCAAAGGAGGTTGCTACAATTCTGGATGCTTTCGTAACCTATGAAACAGCGAAGTCATCGTCTTCCTGTCTTCTTTCATCTAAAGTTTTTCACAAACTAAACCCATCACTTACAAAAAAATGGGAGCAAATCCGCAAGGATCTAGACATGGATTTCTAGCTAGTGCCATCACAAAAGCGTTAATGTCCGATTTTCACAAGCAGAGTTAAGTAGTTAACTAAACATTCTATCACTGATAGCACTTACTTAGTCGATAATTTCAACAAGTGAGTGACTTAGTCATTGAATTATTTTGGATTGAGTTCATCTTGGCATTCAGTGCCGCTACGCTCTCTTCGATACTCTGTAAGCCGAAGCTTCTTTCATCAACTTTTGCCGTTTACAATCACACTTAACTTTAAGTTGTTCTGCTCCAGGTTATATAGCTACTTTCTTAAGAGACGCTCCTCAGTGATTTACGATGATGTTAAAGGCTTCCTGGAGTATTCTGTAAAGTGTAACTTTAAATTATTCCACATATCCTTTAATTTCAGTGACTTAATTTTAGCTTCGATTCGGTATTGGTTCAAACAGAAAAGATTTTAATTAATAATAAAATTTTTCTCCAGTATGCTAATGTTAATACGATTGTGCTGTACTTACTAATGCCTGAATAAATATAAGGAATGGTTATGAACAAATTTATAGTCATAGGGCTTGGCGGCAAGCCTGTTGGATGTCAAATTGTCCCAGATCAAGCCCGATTTACAATGAATTATGGAATAGCATTTGGGCCAGCATCCTTTTCAGAGTGTCAACAGTGGTTGAAAGACAACTGTACACCACTTGAGAGTACACTTGACTCATACGTTGTGATAGCTCCTATAGCTGGTTCTGACTCTTGTAAAGTCATTCATGAAAATGAAAGCTATTTGATGACATATACGCTAGTGTTTGGTCCTGCTTCCAAAGAAGAGTGTGAACACTGGGTAAAGGAAAGCTGCCATTAAGGCAGCTTTAAAATGATGTTGCTTAAATTTTCGGATTGGTCAATGGCTAACATGTAGACGTTTGTGTCACAACCGTTGCTGGAAGGAAATAGCCCAAATTAGTTGACCAGCTCAAACCGAGAGTCTACTTTTTATGAGTAAAAACAGAACCAAACAATATTGACTCATTAGATTCAATGATAAAGATATCTCGAGGGTGTGATATTTGTTAATTCACAAATGGGTCATACGACCAAGCCTAGACAACTTCCGTAGACCGCCGAAGGTTTTGCCTTCAAACATTATCAGGACCAGAGTTGGTTTAAGGCGGTGACTAGGATAGAAGTTGAAACCACTTTACCCAAGAGATAATTTTTTGTTTTCTCTACGATCTGTTAAATTTTAGGTGGTTGTAGATATAGCGAAATTAATCAATGCACGAAGACGCAACTAACAATTTACTAAATTTCGTTCTGATAACAAAAAAAGCCTGGCCTCCACGTGACTTTTTACGATGCGCTGCGGCAGCCCCTTAGCAATTCGTTAAGTCAATAACATACTAAAAAGGTTAATTTATATGAAATGGCAGCGCTTTGGTGAGAATAAAATTGCCTCTATAATGATTACAGGAATCGATAATTTTCGAGAATCATTGGCCAATGTCATGGGTGATGGGTTTATCGATTATTCAGGTATAGTCATATCTACCAACGGTGATTTAGCTAAGGGTGATAAGATAGAAAAGCGTTGCTATAGTAAAGGTGGTTTCAAGTTTTTATATCGTGATTATTTAGAGGAAAATGAGCCGGTTGAAAATTTCCCTGTAAATAGACTAAAAGAATTTATAGAAAAAATAGCTAAACTTTATTTTATTGAAGTATTAGAAATAAGGGCAGAGGGGTAATCATCCCATTTTTAATGGACGTTAGAAGTAGAAGGTTGTGTTAATAAAGCCTTTTTAAATTTCGGTGGTATGCCACCAATGGCTTTGTTTGGTCGTTCATTGTTGTAAAACCAGAGCCATTCTGTCGCATGATCTTGCACCTCGGCAATACTGTTAAATAAATATTGGTTTAACCATTCGTAGCGAACGGTGCGGTTGTACCGCTCCACATACGCATTCTGCTGTGGATTGCCAGGCTGAATAAACTTCAGTTCAACATCATGTTTTTCAGCCCACTCAGCCAGTAAAGCGCTGATGTATTCCGGGCCATTGTCACTACGGATTTGCCTGGGTTTGCCACGCCATTCAATAACGTGATTGAGTGTGCGAACAACGCGCTCAGCCGGTAGCGAGAAGTCGACTTCAATCGCCAAACCTTCACGGTTAAAATCGTCAATGATGTTTAGCAGCCTGAAGCTGCGACCATCTTCAAGCTGGTCATGCATGAAGTCCATAGACCAACACTCGTTTATTGATTCAGGCACGGCCAGTGCGTCTGGCTTCTCGCGTTTTAAGCGCTTCTTAGACTTTATCCGCAAATTAAGCTCTAGCTCCCGATAAATCCTCAACACCCGCTTGTGGTTCCAACGGAAGCGTTTCACGTTGCGTAAAAAGTAAAAACACATACCGAAGCCCCAATTGCGATGAGCCTCGGTTAGACGGAGTAGCCAATCAGCAATTTTTGCGTTCTCGTCACTCAGTTTCGCCTGATAGCGATAACAGGTTTCGCTAATCCCAAACAGGGCACACGCTAACTTGATGGCAATGGAGTGGGT
>NZ_JBDIUV010000002.1:0-806534 GCF_039631345.1 Alkalimonas sp. NCh-2 | reverse complement strand
ACCATCATCCATTCGCCCTGTATTTTTATTGTTGGCCACTTAGAAACATTCAAAGCCAAATAGTAACAAGAGCCCCAGGTGCAGACAACTTATTTTACAGCAATGAAACAGAGAAGATGGAATGAATGCAAGCCTAATAACACCCCATGCAACCATTATCCAAGTATCTAACGATAACAAGTCACTTTTTGCTTTCAGCCGGCGGCTGCAATATGTTGTCAAAAAGCTACTTAGGATCTAACTTTAGCGAACAGGAGAATAGATCATAATCGACAGCTAAAGCCGGAAAAAAAACGAACAAGAACAATAAATAATAAGCTTTCATATCAACCTCACAACCAATAAATGTGGTGCTCTAATCGGCAAAACTCCGCCAAACTCATTCCAGGTTGCTATGCCATCATAGTATTTTAACGAAGTACCATAGAGCGCAAAAGGCCACGCGGCTTATCGATAAAACACCCTCCCATCATCCACAACATTACAGCCTAATCCGCCAGCTCGCACACTCTACCTTGTGTCGCTTGCCTCACAAACCCAGTGTGATTAATATTGATTTGAACCAGTTGTCTACAAACGCTGTGATAATCACATAACAGTATATTTCATGCGATCTATTATTTCTGAAAGCATGTTCTCATTCCCCGGCTTCTTAGATGTCTCTACAGCCTGGTTCCAAACATCACAATGCGGATTAAACTCAGCATAATCTTCTCTTGAAATAGATAACTGTACCCGGATAAGACTGCCGCTCAGTAAGCCTATTCGAATACCGAAGTCATTCACCTCATCACGAATATAAGTGCCAGACACATGCACATGACAACGGTCAAGACGTTTATAATTTTTTCCCAAAGATTCCTTAAGCGCGACTCTATTCACTTCGAGCTTATTTGGATTCCAGGATAAACAGACATCTAGCGACTCACATAAATACACACGGCCATCTGCATTCAGACTCAACACACCCATCATGCCGACATGGGTATCATGATAGGTATCTGCATTCGCCTGCAACTGACTATAGGTTGGCCGGCTCATATAGATTGGTTCAAGAGACGCGGTAGCGGTAGCCGCATAGCATAACAACACTGCAAATATGGCTCTTTTCATAGACAGTACCCCTGTATACATTTTACATATTTGATGGCTATCGACTCTGGCAATTCCACCGCTGGTGATGGCGTTCCGCCAAACTCACTCGAGGTAGCGCTAATGAGTTTGGAACTTCATTCGTTTAACTCTTTCAAGTAAAAATGCTTCATTACCATTTTTTTTCGACGTTTCAACGGCTAGATTCCAAGCCCTGCAATGTGGATTAAAATCGGCATAATCCACACGAGAAACGGATAGCATTATTCTGATATTATTGCCGGTAAGGAGCCCCAAACGGTTCCCATAATCTTCCGCTGCATCACGGACATATTCCCCAGAAACCTGAACATGACAGAGATCAAAGATACTGTACCAATCAGTATCATATTGTTCATATTGCTCATATCGTTTCAACGCCGCTATATCTACCTCAAGCTTGGTAGGACTCCACGATAAACAAGCATCAAGCGATTCACATAAATACACTCGGCCATCACTGTTTAAACTTAACACACCTATCATATCGACATTTATATTATCAAGCGTTTCTGCACTCATCTGCAACTGGCTAAATGTTAGCCGGTTCATATAAATTGGTTCAAGAGACGCGGTAGCCGTTGCCGCATAGCAAAACAACACTGCAAATATGGCTTTTTTCATAAACAAAACCCCTGTATACATTTTACATACTTGATGGCTATCGACTCTGGCAATTCCACCGCTGGTGATGGCGTGCCACCAAATTCATCCCAAGCTGCTATACCGTCATAATACTTCAATGATGTGCCATATAGCGCAAAAGGCCCTCGCTGGTAACTGACAAATCGATGTAAATTATATTGATAGTCTCCAAGAGAAAAACCATCAGAGCCTACATTTGGGTGAGTATGCCAGTCTGCATGAAGCACAGCATCAGGAGGTGACTTGAAAGGCAATGAACCAAGCTGATCATGCCCTTTTACTTTGGCGGTATGATAGCTGGTAACTACCTTGCCGATGGAAAATTTGGTGTTGCTATCATGCTGAAAAATCCGCGCTGATATTTCTGCACCATGCCTTTGCGTTAAAAACCAGCCATGCTCATGCAACCACTTGGCCGCATCTTCTGCGGTATCAAAATAGTCCAGTTCACTTACCAGCTGGTTAAAGTGATCTAACTCCTGCTTTAACGCTGCTTTTTCTTCATCGTTAAGCTCTCTGTTCTCCCATTCTGGTGGGTCGAGGCTTGGCGGCTTGTTATCACAAACATCATCCAAGGTTTGCGCCGCCCAAACATACATAGTCCCCGAAGCCTTTTGGGTGGCACTGGCCGGGCTGATTGGGCAACTGCCGCCACCTCCGCCAGGTGGTAAAAACCAACCACCGCCAGCTCCTCCACCGGGACCACTGCCCCAGCCCCCTCCTACAGCGCCACCACCTGAACCATCTCCGCCACCTGAGCCCCCTCCACTTCCACCGCCTGAGCCTACGCCCGGGCCACTGCCCCAGCCTCCCCCTGGTATTCCAGGCTCTGCACTGTTGTAATTGCCTAAGCCTCTTGGCTCTGCCGCGGCAATCACTGCATTGTCTGCAGCCTAAGGTATCCCCACAAATGAGCTAGAGAAAACAAAAAGTTAGGCGAGAAGGGAACATTCATGGCCGTTCACGATCTGATCGTTCGCCAAAACTAAACCAAGCCACTAACAGCCATGAATGTGAAAACTATGCTCGCTCATTTTCTCTCTTTTGTCACCCCTGAAAGGATGCATAAGACCAGATTTTCATCACTACTTGCAGCAACACAAAGCTTGCTGCAGCATCAGCGTTGTACGGTTACCGCAATTGGCCGGGGCATAGACAGCGATACCTGCGAAAAACACAGCATCAAACGGGCAGACCGGCTGCTCAGCAACAACAAACTCCTGGCTGAAATGCCTTGCATCTATGCATTGATGACCAGAGCCATTCTGGCAAACAGCAAGCACCCTATCATCCTGGTGGACTGGAGCAATGCCGACACCAGGAAGCAGAACCACATATTAAGAGCCAGTCTTGCCTTGGAAGGTCGCTCACTGACCTTGCTGCAAATGGTCGCCCCCACCGATGATTACAACAGTCCACGGGTACACCGTCAGTTCCTGAAGCGCCTGAAACTTATGCTTCCTAGTGACTGCAAGCCAGTGATTGTCACCGATGCAGGCTTTAAAGTCCCGTGGTTCAAAGAGGTGCGCAAGCACAGTTGGCACTTCATCGGCCGGGTTCGCGGCAATCAGCATGTGAAATTGCCAGAGCACGATGAATTTATCAGTGTGCAGGAGCTGTACAAAAAAGCCCGCTGCAATCCGAATCACCTGGGGTGCATTGAGCTCACCAAAGCCAAGTGCTATCAAGCTCAGGCGGTACTGGTTGGCACCGGCTGGAAACTCAGAAAACGGGACAAAAAGCGCAAATACAAAGAACCTTGGCTGCTGGTGTCATCCCTGCCAAAGTGCATGAACTATGCCGATAAAGTCGCAACCTGTTACGGCAAGCGCATGCAAATCGAAGCCAGCTTCCGGGACCAGAAAAGCAGTATTTATGGGCTGGGCAGCAATGCGCATGGCACCACGGAGCCAACGCGTTTGGCGCTCCTTATTTTACTGGCCGCTCTGGCGAACTGGCTGCATTACATGCCGGGAGTTGCTACAGAGATGGCGGGCCTACACCGGCAGTTTCAGGCCAATACGGTGCGAGACAGGAGGGTGCTATCCTTCAATTATCTGGGCATGCGGCAATGCAAGTTCGAGCGGCTCCGGCTAAGTGCTGCACAGATAGCCGCCGCCATAGAGCAAATCATGCTCTGGGTTGGCGAGTTGGATTGGGCTGTGATCAAATTGGAAAAGAGCTGATACTATGGGCTTTAAATTCGTGGGGATCCCTCAGATTAATCTCACTCTGCCACCTAAATCGGTTATCTATAGCCAAACCAAGTTGCTTCCGGTAATTGATGTCATAAACATGAACGATTTCATGACCAACAATTGAGGCCAAATGACGTGCTTCTAATAAGTTATCTGGCCCAGTTAACATATCAACATTTACAAGGATTGTATCCGGATCTGTTGATGTCACTTGCATTGAACCTGAGATGCTGTTATCTACTTTAAAACGAATCGTTTTACCATCAGGGAAGTAACTTTCAAACATCTGCAGAACGCCAAAATCTTCAACCACTGTTTTAATAAAGTCCAGCTCATCACTTAGATAAACAGCCTTGACTAGCGGTTCTTCAGGCTCAGTGCAATCAGCTGCGCCATCGCTAACCGCCCACACATAGTTCGTTCCCGAAGCCTTTTTGGCGGCTCTGGCCGGGCTGATTGGGCACATGCCGCCACCGCCGAAGCTACCACCACCGGCGTAGTAATCACCCAGTCCCAAATCCCGGCCGGCCGCATTGCGTGCCCGGCTGGCGTAGCTTTGCGCCAAAGCCAGTGTACCGCCACTTTCCTGGCCCGCCCATTCCTGCGTTATCGCCGCTACCAGGCTGCGCTGTACACCACCAAAATACTTAAAAGCGGTTATCGCGCTTATCGCCACCACCGCCACGATAATCGCATATTCCGTCATGCCCCTGGCCTAAAACCAATGCACGCCCTCTTAATCCCTGCACCCAGCCCCAAAAAAGAAACATGTCATTAGTGCTTGATATAATAATAAAAACCAAACGCAAATAAAAATTGAATTTATCGCGCATCAGCCATCATCCAAAATGGCATGGCCCACCAGCAATGCTGTGAACATATGCTACTCCCTACTATTGAATTGTACGTGTTGGTTGGTTGCCGTTTAGAAAAGCACCTTTCTCAAGCAGACTTTTATTCACATAAAAGAAGATAGATACTTTAATCAGACAGCACCGACCAAACACGGAATGCATTTGGCCGCATGCTGTATGCGCTGTGGGGCATGCTTAGCAGCCCTGTGGCAGATACACCCAGTTCGACTGAATATCCTGCTCTATCAGAGTCCGGGGTGTTTGTACCCGCACACCAAATAAATCAAACTTGATACGCTTCAGCTTGTCTGGCTGAATATCAAAGTAATCGTATAAATTCACCCGAATAGTCACCGATTCAGCCGGTGCCAGTTCCAGCATGTCCATGGCTTTATTCCAGCTATACAGGTATTTTTGCTGGCCAGTAAACAGCGCCAGACTGTCGTCCTGGTTCTGCACAATAAAATGGTTTACGACATAGCGGCCATCTTCGGCAAACTTATGGGCCGGTAGCCATAAGCTAGAAATAAACTGCGGATGCTCTTTAGCTTCAATATGGGTGGCATTCATCACCTCTACCTCGGCAATCAGTCGCTTGCCTGGCTCCTCGCACTGCACGCTCAGTGTCGATGGCAGGTAATAAGCATAAATCAACGTTCGCTCTGCTGTTGTAGATGCAGATGCAGAGCCAAACACCAAACACAGTATCCATATCAGCTTCATTGGTTTTGCTCCCTGATGCAGTAGTCTTCAAACTTCATGAAATCTGACTCCAATCTTATCCAACGCGTACTACCATCCGCAAATTGGACATCCTCCCAATAGCTACTAAACCGAATACCGCTAAACCCATCTTTTGGGATAATAAATTGCTCATCCAGGTTAATAATGCTTTGTAAAACCCCGCCCGCTGGCAGCACTACGTAAATATCCTCCAGCACCCGGTTTTCATAATGGATACTATTAACCCTATCCCGCCTCGCACGTCCGTTATGTGTGTCAATCTTAAATTCATAAGAATTCCAATAACCTGCTGGGTCAACTCGTATAAGTCGCCCCCGTAGCGGTTCATGAATGCGGTTGTAAAAACGTACAGTCGCTACATAAGGCCGCTGGCAGGTGAACTCCAGCTCCACAGCAACAATATTATCCAGTGCTGGCGCAACGTCATTATTGGCCGCCACCAAAGGCGCAAACACCAGCAGTAATAGATACCAAAGTCGCATCTGACCTCCTACCATTCCCGAGCTAACAACTCTTCTAAAAAATAGAGTTCGTCAATATTATCTTTCAATGCAGCCTTACGCCCAGGATCCCCAAAACCCATATAAAACACCAAAACCCGATCTCTCTCAACATGAGCTCGTGTGAACCCCTCTTTGTGATCCATCCCCACCTTATGCGCATACTCATGCACTATGGTTAATGCTTGCTCTTTAGGGTTATCTTTCCAAAAGTCTTCTGTCAGATAAATATTGCCATTCAGTCTATAATAACCACCCTTAATATTTTTTGCGCTGGCCCTGAATACCTTGGAGGAATCCTCCCTTGCATGTTTCAACTCTGCTTCAATCGCCCGCATATTGGGTAACAAGGTACTTTGCAAAAAACCAAAAAGCGGATCACTACTTCCATGCAAACCGTAGAGTAATGCTATCCTGTCTCGTAAGGCTCTTTGTTCAGCAGTTAAGGTCGCGGCATCAGCCGATAGCGCGGTAATCAGCTCAGCCAATCGCGGCAGTGCTGTTGTAATTCTATCATCAAACAACGTTTTTTCGCTGCTGATCAAAGGGGATACCTGAATTCGAAGGCTAAACTCTTCGTGAATGCCCCACTCCCGACACTCCTCTTCACTTTGCGCCGCCCACACATACTGGGTCACAGGCTCTTTGGGAGCTGCCCACACATAGTTCGTCCCCGAAGCCTTTTGGGTGGCACTGGCCGGGCTGATTGGGCAACTGCCGCCACCTCCGCCAGGTGGTAAAAACCAACCACCGCCAGCTCCTCCACCGGGACCACTGCCCCAGCCCCCTCCTACAGCGCCACCACCTGAACCATCTCCGCCACCTGAGCCCCCTCCACTTCCACCGCCTGAGCCTACGCCCGGGCCACTGCCCCAGCCTCCCCCTGGTATTCCAGGCTCTGCACTGTTGTAATTGCCTAAGCCTCTTGGCTCTGCCGCGGCAATCACTGCATTGTCTGCAGCTCTTCTCGCCCTGGCTATGGAAGATGCGGAGCCTTGACCCGCGACCTCATGGCTTAATGCAGCAACCTGATGCCGTTGAGTACCACCAAAAAAACTAAATACTGTCAATGCTGCTACCGCTAATAGCGTTACAATAATGACGTACTCTGTGATGCTCTGCCCCCGAATCCGTCTCCCTTGCATCAATACCATCATCCATTCGCCCTGTATTTTTATTGTTGGCCACTTAGAAACATTCAAAGCCAAATAGTAACAAGAGCCCCAGGTGCAGACAACTTATTTTACAGCAATGAAACAGAGAAGATGGAATGAATTCAAGCCTAATAACACCCAATTCAACCCTTAGCAGCCCTATTGCAGATACACCCAGTTCGACTGAATATCAATTGCCCGAACGCCACGATTAGACAGCAGCATCACATCAAACATATTAAACTTGATACGCTTCAATTTCTCAGGCTTGATATCAAAGAAATCGTATACATTGTTACGAAAAGCTGCACCGGCTCAGCCGTCGGCCGGCCAATTAGGGCCAGCGTTCAAGAAACGCTTGGTATTCTTGAAGCAACTCACATAACGGCTTAATGCTCAGATCATCTGGCCTTGCGGGGCAAATTTCTTTCAGTATTTTCATGCTCTGTTCGAAAAAGCCATCTAAACCACACAGTTCTTTAACAGACGAAATGCATTGATCTTCTTCATCGTAAATTAAAACCAATAGCTTCCAAAAAATCTCTCCACGTTCTTCATTCTTTTGCAGGCGCTTTGCCTCCGCTTCTTGCTCGGCTACAGTGCGGAACGCAACTGGTGTTATATCTGTGATATGACGACCATTTGCTTTTAACTCTCCCCAGATAAAAGTACTTTGAGCTGGCTGGTGCTGCCGCCATGATGTAAAGTCGCCGGATACCTCAATAAATCGAGGCTGGCCCCAGGCGTCTAACTCTCGTATTCGTCTTGCAGAATGTTCTAACCGAATAGCATTGTCTACATTACCTGCCAGGCAATCTGAGCGGGTTAAAAACAATCCTCCCTCACCATTGGTAAGGCAATACCAGCCTTGTACAAAAATCTCATAGCTTTCAACCTGACCTCCTTGGATCAAAAACAACAAGTTGCGGCTTTTACTGGGTAGCGAGGTAAAAGGCAATTCCTGCGCCAGACTTTTTGTAGCCGATAACATGACAAGGAAAATACATAACCAGCGCATAGGTTATTCCTTTTCCTTAATTGGCCCGAAAGCTCCCTGAAAGCGTTGGTTGCCCGCAGCCATGTCTTTGACAAGCATCTCCCCGGATTTAAAAGGTGACTCCATGGATATCACATTGTGCCAGGAAAAATAATCACCTCTTAACGTCACCAACTGGCCTGAGAGCTCCCGCAGTTGCGCTACCTGCTCCCGGTTAATTTTTAATGTAATGCCATTGCTGTAGTTGAATTCACGATCTTCCTTTTCATTTATTTCCACAACAGGGCAGTCTTCCTTGGTAAGAAATAAACCTTTAGTGAACAAGTTCAAGGTAATAAAGTTCTCAAGATCGTGCGTGCTGTCGTTAAACTCAAACGTATAAGCCTCTTGTTCTTTTATTGAGGCAGTACACAGCCACCCCACCACCACAATATTTTCCATAAATCTTGGCTCGTCAAAATAAGCCAGTAACTCCGTTAAGTGCCGTTGTGTTGGCGCCACAACCGATGGTGTGCTCACGTCAGCAGCAGCTAATTTAAACGTCACGGCAAGAGTAAATAGCGCCGCTATTGTAAAATGCAATTTCATACATATCCCCTTGAGCATTGCCTGTTAGTTTGTTCTGCGTCGTCGGTTAGCTTTATGTAGTGTACAGCGCCACCACCTGAGCCACCGTAATAACGGCTATCGCTGGCATAGTCATAACGCTGCGCCTTATATCTCGGACAATCGTATTGCATGCCCGGCTAGCGTAGCTTTGAGCCTGGGTTACCTATCGTTTTATGGACACCAAAAACCTGCCAATGCCCAATCATCAGCGCTAAAATAGCACTATCCAAGAGCAACAAAGGAGCCAAACGGCCCCGTTGTTGCTTACAGTCCATCATGTTGACACTCTATGGATTAACTTCGCGCACCAGGCGAATGGCGCTCCTATCTTTATTTCTGCTATCTGCAATAAACCCAGTATCAAAAAATACCGTCCAGTATGTTCTATCACTGTTGCGCCACAAGCTACTGCTCCAAAACGGCATCAATTGAGTACCGCCCCAGGCTACATCCTTATCAAAGGCTTCCAGCATTAAGGTTGGCACCTGATAGTCCCCCAGGCATTCACCACCATAGCCGCTTGGATAAATCCGGTTACGCTGCCCGCTGCTACAGTACACCAAGCCGGCAAGCTCTTCTATCTGCGGTAACCGCCAGTCGCTGTAGCCTGCTACGCTGTTATGGTTGGCCCACTTTACTTGCACTTCCGCCTCCTGGTAGGGTACGACCAGGGCTTCACCTTCGCACCGGCCTTCGCGCCATTCCCTTCCTACTGCACATCGTTGCCACATTAAACCCGTGGTTCTATCCGTTACCGTACCATCGTTGTTGTCCTGATAACGGCTGGCTTCTGCGACCGGCAACACTAAACCAGCATGGGCTGGGGGTAATTCGTCGAGACCCGCTAAGCTGTGATAGCCATTTAGAATCACATCGCTTGGACGGACCCTTTTAAAGTAAACACCAATTCCTTGTTGACTGTAACGGCGACTACCCAGAAATCGACGCACTCCCTGTTTTACATGAAACTCAACCACATCAAACTCTGTGTTTAAATCAGACACAACACGCTTATAGTTAGCTGAGTCTGGCATAATAAATGGTGCTTCACCATTACGTCCCAATGCGTAAATCTCTTCGGTGCGATTCTCCAGCTCACAAACCCAGCTCAGCTCATATCCCCCGGCCGGTTCTCTTGTTACTAACCCTAAATCACCTTGAACAAAACCGATACTGCTATGCTTTCCACCTACCCAAACTGAAATATGGTCTACTTCAACAGGCAATGGCTCTTGGCTATACTCCATATAAGCCGACTCACACACATCAATGTAACGCTCAATTTGCGGAAGCTGAGGCCATACGCCTGCTACAGTTGCCAACAATGCAATTAACATACCCCCTCCTAACTATTGAACTTCGCGTGTTGCTTCATTGCCAAATCGTCCTATGCCTCTCATGCAAGCAGAGCTGTGTTCACATATGCCTATCTTAACATCCCCTCCTTGCAGTGCACCGACATACAAATGATTATTGGAGTCAGCAACCCATTCTGCATCAGAGCCTGTGGGGTTGGTAATCGTATTCGAAAACAGCAGGGTACCAGTCGGATGCGTATGGTAGCCAATCTGGCCAGTTACAGGCAGAGCCACACTTCGCCTCTCACCCACCATCGGCTTGGTATACTGATAATAAGCCGTACCGTTAGGTGCTGTCAGTTTGTTGATATAACCACCTATCTCTAACTGCGCCTGATGGGCCAAAGCGGTTAACGCATTCAAGACTTCTTTGGCTGCATTATCTGCGCCATTTGGGCCGGAGAATATATTTGTTTCCTTTAACACTGGCTCACACTTGGGTTTCTCTGGTTGATTATGGCAAAACAGCAAATCTATTTGTGCTTGTAGCCAGGCTTTATCCTGCTCTAGCTTTTCTCGTTCAGCTTTCTCCGCATCACAACCTTCATCCGAGGTTTGTGCTGCCCACACATAGTTCGTCCCCGACGCTTTTTGTGCGGCACTAGCCGGGCTGATTGGGCAACTGCCGCCACCGCCACCAGGTGGTAAAAACCAACCACCGCCAGCTCCTCCACCTGGACCACTGCCCCAGCCGCCTCCTACAGCGCCACCACCTGAGCCCCCTCCACTTCCACCGCCAGAGCCAGAGCCAGAGCCTCCGCCCGGGCCACTGCCCCAGCCTCCCCCTGGTATTCCAGGCTCTGCACTGTTGTAATTGCCTAAGCCTCTTGGCTCTGCCGCGGCAATCACTGCATTGTCTGCAGCTCTTCTCGCCCTGGCTATGGAAGATGCGGAGCCTTGACCCGCGACCTCATGGTTTAATGGGCAACCTGTTGCCAACCTCTCCTGCTGGCAAAACCTTACAATTTACTTACAGCAAGCAATGAAATACGTTATCATCTTTGGCCAGAAAAGGCTGGCCAGGCGCTTCGCAAGTAAAGCCACATTGCCGGCATGAAAAACCCCAAGCTTACGAGCTGCCATAAAAGCCCGATATGACTGAACCAACAGATATCCCCAAAAATCATCTGCCAGCTACAGAGCGTGCTCAGCGCTGGAGGCAGCTACAACGCATTTCAGCCAATAATGGCCATGACCACGGGGAGCCCTAAATGCCCCAAGCAAACAGTGTGGATGATCCTCTGGAACAGGCTTTTCGGCGAAATAACGACCAAAGCCTGACCAATGCGCTGCTGAAAACAGAATACAAACGATTCTTTGGCAAACTGCGCTTTAAAAAAGCTCGGTCAAACGCCGACGCCACGTTAACAGAGCAACTGCCCGCTATTTGCAGTAAAGACATAACCCGGCTGGAGCAGCAGCGCCAACAGCTGCTACTTTCAACCCGCCCTCTTCGCATGTTTTGTTTCCCAGGCTTGCTGATCATCAGCCTGACACTTGCCGTAGTGGCTTTTCAAAGCACAAGCCCACTCCCGACCACGCTGCTGGTCTTACTGGCGGCCTGGATTTTCATACCACGCCAAGTGGTGAAAGAAACACTGCTGGACGACTATCAAGCACTTGATAATGACTACCGCAGCACCTTGCTACCGGCAGTGCTGCACAACTTCGGGGATATTCGGTATCAACGCCAAGGAGCTATGGCGCTGGACCATCTGAAAAAACAGCTGCATTTTGGCACCAGCCATATTCAAGTGTCTCAAGTTATTCGCAGAATAGAGCAAAGCGATCATTTTTATGGGCACTATCGTGACTGCCCCTGGGTGCTGCAACAAGTGCGATTTTACAATCACAAACAGCAAACTTTATTCCGTGGTCATATACTGCTGGTGCAGTTACCGCAAAGCTTTGCCGGTACCACCACCTTAAATATGTTTTGCACCGCGCCCGGTGCATCCAGGGTGCACCTGGAGAAAAGCCATTTCAGTGAAACAACCCGGGTTGAAAGCACCGATCAGATTGCTGCCAGAGCCTGGCTTACCCCTGCCGTGATGGAGCGGCTGACACACATTCGAACCTTGTGCCCCGGTATCATGCGAGCCCATTTAACAGGCTCAACTTTATTGCTGTTGCTGCCAGGCATGGCTTTTGCCAGCCCTTTGGACATCAATACCCCCATCACCCACAACCTGGCCGATGTTCCCCTGTTAAAAGAAGTACAGCAGCTGTATTTGCTGCTGGACGCCATGTTAAAACAATTTCCTACAAGGCCGGAGCAACCTAGATGAAAACCTTGTCTCAACCCAGTGTATTCAATGCCAGAACTGCACTTAGCACCATCTTGCTGTTGCTTACCATACTCTGCTGGAACATGACGATGAAACAGCTTGCATCCAGCCTAGCGGATGTTCGAGATACCGAAGTCAGCCTAGGTGTGATTATTGATGTCCAGATTGAGGGCAGTGCCGTCTATCGACGAAACAGAAAGCTAACCAGCAAACCAGTGATCCGCTACAGCACAGCTAATGGTCAACACATTGAGCAAGCATTCGATCGACGACGGTTTACCAGTATCTGGGATAAAGGTAACACCATTCAGGTACGCTATAAAACACAGCAACCGGAACAGGCCGTAGTACAGGAGTTCAGTACCCTCTGGGCGGAAGGCGTTGCTTCATTACTTTTTGCTATTGGCTTGACCCTGCTTTGCATCCGGCGATTTTGGCAAGAACCAGCCCAATCATCCCGGCAAGTCAAAGAAAATAAAAGCCTTTGCCTGATAGCGGGTGTTTTGCTGTTGCTGGCAGGATTTTTGGTGATGATGCTGTAAGTTTTTCTGATAACTTGGAAATAAACAAAGTACCATGAGCAATCCGATGGAAACAACACAATGCCAACCGATGGCTGCAGAGTTAAAACTATCGCGCGCTCAGCGCTGGAGATTTTTAGCAGCCCTGTATGCCGGAGAGCTTCAGTGGCTATACCGTGCCCTGGCCCGCCGCCCGGCTTTGAAGCCCACCAGCAGCGAACTCTCACCAGAGCAAGAACAGTACCTGGCTCAGAACCATCAGGAGGTATTGCAGCAACTGGAACAGCAGCGCCAGCAACTGGTACGCAACTGCTGGCCCATCCGCAAGGTCGCCTTTCCCGTGTTAGCCATCTTTAGCCTGGTGTGCATGCTTTTGTTCGCTCATGGCGCGGGGACAGTGGTTATTGTCATTTTGCTGCTCTGGTGCTGGTTTCATTTGCCAAAACATATGTTAGATGAAGGGATCCTGCCCGGCTATGCCCGCTTAAATCATCAGTTTCTTACCTACTTATTGCCTGCCATTGGCAGCAAATATGGCAGTTTTCATTACCAGGCCGGGCAAAGCATTGCGCTAAGCCGCTTTCAAACCCGGCTGTACTTTGGTACCCGCCACCTTAACCTGAGAATCCGCCAGACCGAGCAAGCCAACTACTTTCATGGGAACTACCGCGGCTGCGACTGGGAGCTGGAACAGGTTAAGTTGTATGGCCCCCATAAACAAAAAGGAACTACGGTGCACTTTGAGGGCCATATGCTAATCCTACAGCTGCCCCAAAGCTTTAAAGGCATCACCACTTTAAACCTGGCCTGCCCTTTAGCCAGTGCAGCTAGGGTGCATTTGGAGCAAAGCCGGTTTAGTGACCGCTTTCGGGTCGAAAGTACCGACCAGGTAGCTGCCAGAGCCTGGCTGACACCTGCGGTGATGGAACGACTTAGCACCATCAGCCCAAACAGCTTAAGCCCTGTGCATGCACATTTGGAAGGATCCAGCCTGATACTGCTGATCCCAGGGCTGCGCTTTGCCAGCCCTTTGGCGCTCGATACGCCCATTGCCAGCTGTTTGGCAGGCCAACCTTGCATCCAGGAGCTGGAGCAGCTTTTTGCCTTACTGGATACCTTGCTGGGACAGTTTTCGAGCTTGCCCGCCCCGAGGAAATAAAATGAAGCGTATCCTGTTGTTTCTGATGCTGGCGATCCCTTTTTGGTATGCTGCGCTGTCGACAGCAAAAAGCTCGGTCAGCTTTCTTACCCAAGGCGAAACTGCTAGCGGAGTGATTACCAGCAGGGTGCTGGAAAGCGGTTGTCGTAGCCCTAGCGGCAAAGGTTGTACTATTGAATTGACCGTGGCCTTTGAAACAGCGGACGGGCAAAGACTGCAACAAAGGTTTAGCAGTCAAGCTGCCTATTACAGGGATTATCAAACAGGCGACCCACTGCCTATACGCTATAACACCTCGGAGCCAACGCAAGCCATGATCATAAACTGGCAGAGGATTTTGAGGGACATACTTTTCTATGGCAGTGCAGTGATAAGTTTTTCGCTGATCTTAATCCGGCGACTGATGCCGTCAGCAAAAAAATGCAGCCAGGCGACCCTGGATACCAGGCTGCTGCTACTTATTCCGACTTACCTTTTTGGTTTACTGGCACTTTTTATCCTTATGACAACTTAGGGCCTGCAAACAGCATAAGAATGATAACGGCAAAGAAACCTTAATGCCGCAACAGCGCGATTGATACCTTGGAACAAGCTTTATCATTCTTCTTTTTTACATAACTGGTTCGTTAAACAACCAATTACCAAGACCATCAAAGTCGAAAAATGAACAACCTGTATGAATTACTTTTGTTGGAGTTTCAGTACTGTGACTTACATAACTTAAAACAGCATAACGCTTCGTATTGTACATGCTCACATAATCTGGAACATCAGCTTTTTCAAAAATACGCACCTCGCTAAGCTCATAGCTCATATGACCATAACTTGCCCAATTCCGCTGATGCCTTTTTGTAAAGTCTCCCAACCATTGCTCCAGCGCGGCAGTTTTTTGTTCTTCTGACCAGTCTGTTGGTGCTCTCTGCTCAAGATGTTGCTGATAGAAAGAGCGAAGTAAGTTAATATCCTGGTTGTTGTAAGCTGCCCAACTAACTTCACACATCTCAACCAATCTTGCCTGCTCCTCTGCCAATGCTGGTATGGCGGTCAGTAACATGGCTGCGTATACAAATTGTTTCATAGTGCTCCCGGAATGCAACCCACAGCAGATTACTGCTGTGGGTGGTTGAAATTAATGCATGGTCTCAGACTGAAGGTTCTCAAGATACCATTGCACCTGGTTTTGATCAGGCTCACCAGCAGGACCAACCTCGATGTAGTAGGTTTTAATATCTGTTGGCAACAGATCACGCCCTTCCAGCTCATCACCACTCACTGAAACAACATCTCCGCCAAAATCAATGTAGTAGGTACCAACACCATCGTCAGCTTCAACACCCACCAACTGCACAATATGCTGACCAGCAGTTAACGCTACTTCAATAGGGCCTATCTTTCGCTGTGGTGATGGGTCATTACGGATAATCTGGCCATTTAATCGTAACTGGAACACATCATCCAGCAAGTTGCCATTATCACCATAAGTGATATACACCAGATAAGGCACCGTAAAGTTTACCGCATTACTGAGCTCTCCATATACCTCCACCATCACATCACCTGTACGAACTCCGTTAGGTACAATTACCTCCAGGCTTTGCGCTGAAGCACTTAGTACGCCGGCGCTAATTCGCTCGCCATGAGCACCGGCAAAAGTGACAATATTATCGGACGCCTTTGCAGCAAAGCCGATGCCTTCAAGCAAAATCACATCGCCAGGCTTACCTTCCTCAGGAGTAATGTCACTGATAACAACCCCATCAGCAACTACTATATCCTTCGCTGATCTTACCTCTTCACCATCGTAACTCAGATAGACTTCGATGGTACCTTCGGTACTTTCAATAAAGCTGCCAGGTAAAGTCACAACCGCTTGAGTGCCTTCAAAGTTCACGCTTATTTTATCTATAGTATTGAAAATGACATTATGTCCAGGGTTGGCTGAATCCACAAATTTAATGTGGGGAATTAAATCACTTCCCCAAAAGCGAGAAACGCGAGGAAAACCAGAACCATACACAGTAATTTGTACATCGCCCTGCTCTCTTGACACTACACCTGGACGTACATCAGCAATTTGCAAACCCCACGTTATGGTAAAGTCGACTTTTGGTGGAACTTGAGCAAACTCGTAAATAACTATACCAATTGAAGCGACAGCATCAATTACTTTTGCAGCTTCATAAGCTGTTTTTATTTGCCCCCAAACAGGTACAATTTTCTGTGCATGATTAGTGACTAATTTAGTCATTGCATCTTCAATTTCTATATCATGAAGCTCAAGTATATCCCGTGTTATTGGGCCTATTGAAGGGGTTGGAGATAACAAAGGCTGCACCTCCATATCCCATACAATTCCACCTAAGGTATGTATAGAACGATATATATCATCAAGCGTTATATTCTCATCACCAACTATTTTTTCAGCAATTTCATCCAAATGCGTGATGGATTCAACGATGAGCTTCGACATAATAGTCATTATGGCTTGGTCATAGGCTTTAATACCCATTTGGTCAAAAATCAGCATAAACTTACGAATAACAATTCCATCCACAATCGCACGAATTGCTAAGTGTTTTTTTGCATCTCTGGCTTGCTTATTGTAGTCTTCTGAACCATGTGGATTATATGGACTTATTCCAATATCAACATTTCTTACACCGGGCGTAATGATCTGATAAAGGCAATTTCTATAGATACACTGGGTTGGATCAAACAACGTATCATTAGACCAGACCGGGATACCGAGGAAGGTTGACGCTACAGGACCAATGATGTCTTTATGATACGATCTCGTGATATGGTTACGTATTGGATTATTAAGCCCGTCCAATGACAGATCTAGCTCTCCCTTTGCATCAAGAGGATAAATGCGAGCGCTTAGATATAATTGAGTTCTATTTTGCAACTCAGCGCAGCCGTTATAGCTTAAAAGCCCCCAAAAACCACCACTCTTACAATTGTGCGATATGTTTGAATAGCCTGCCATCTGCCAATTCTTCAAGGCTTGCATCGTCATAGTGAAGTAACCATCCAGATAGTCAATAACAATTGGCTCAGCCGTGTTGTTTGCTTCTTCTGCCTGTATAGAAACCTGACCAGACTGCTGCAAAATCTGATATATTTGTTTACTTACAGCTGAGTAGTCAACTGCTGCAGCTTTGGAGTAATCAGCATAAGATACTGCAGCCTGCGGGTTGGAAGATAACTCTTGCCATTGTTCGTAGCTAATACTAAACAACCCCTGCTGGATCAAATCCTGGTACACCTGAGTTGTTTCTGTCGAAATCTCAACGCTCTGCTGACCAGCAAATCGAATAGCTGAAGCCAACTGCTGCAGCTCTCCATTGCTATCATACTGATACAAATGCAACGATTTATTTTGCGCAGAAGATAAAGGCACTACCATATGTTGGCTGAATGGTTGTAATGTATCGGTTCGAACACCACTGCCGATATAAAGTTCTCCGCCAAACTCTGCTGTCGCCGATACACTCACCGTGCTGTTGATATCGTAACTGATTTTATTGCTGACGCCATTTGGCCCGGCAACATGAAATTCACCGGCATCAAGATCCTGGGGTACCCGAACACGAATCATATCTGGGCGTACACTAACAACCGGGTAAGCTTTACCATCAAAAATAACTTCAGAACCTGTTGTAAAACCAGCACCATAAATAGTCAGCTCTTCGCCTGCTACCAGGGTACGGAAAGTACTGCCGACAATCACTGGTGAATCGGCCGGCTGAATGTTCAAGCTATAATGCTCTGTTCTTTTATTATCAATCACCACAAACAGATGCGAATGCTCAACTTCTGGCATTCTGAACAGCAAGCCATCATTCAGAATCAGCTCTGGCCGCAGGTTGATAGGAGTTCCGCCTCCGGCTAAAGCAATAATGATATCATTTTGAGCACCTTGTAACCCCCGTCCAGTGATCTTGACCATATCGCCAGCACGATAATGAAATGGAGCCACTCCACGATCGTAAAAACCGGATAAGCTAAGAATAAACCTGGCATCTGGCCCACTAAAAGGAGCTTCCGCAATAGGGGTAAGGCGATCATTATCCCAGGTATCCAGCAAACCATCGCCATCATCGTCCAGATCTAAAAAGTCCGGAATACCATTGCGGTTGGTATCCACTGGTCGCAGCGGGTCCGGCCCAACCTCAATGCTATCTGGTATACCATTGCCATCACTGTCAAAGTCCAGGAAGTTAGGCACCCCATCGCCATCAGCATCGCCAATGCCTTTGATCCGATCAGGAATACCATCGCCATTGCTGTCGGTATCCAGAATATTTGGAATGCCATCACCATCGAAGTCCAGTTCATCACAGGTGGTAGCAAAAGCGACTTTCCACAAATCCAGAATGCCGTCGCCACTGGAGCTTTGCACACTGGGCTCTACCCCCATGGCCCGCATTTGCTGGTCATCCACACCATTGGAATTAGAGTCCAGAAATACCTTCACGCTATAGCCAAAGTCCGGGCCACCCTTAGAGTTTTGATCGGCAATAAGCAAAAACAACTCCCGATCTTCGCGAACAACGTAATTAATCACCACAATCCCATAATGCGCCGGAGCGCCTCGGCTAAGGGGAACGAAGTTCAAGGCATTACCATCTAAGCCGGCAAAGCTCAGCAAAGGCTCAAAGGCTGAATCCAGATCAGTTTTCCGAAGTACCGCTGTAACCGATTGCCCTTGCCTGGCGGCAAAACGGAACATATCAGCATTGTCCGAATCTGATGAGATAGCCCCGGAGATCCTAAAACCCGGATTTGCCAGACTTAACTGATGGTTGGTATTAACCGCCAAAGCCGGGTTATCATTGGGTTCTGTATCGGCATACTCCGGATAACGACTACGGGTAGGGTCAAATGGAAAATCATCCATGCAATCCGGTACGCCATCACCATCCTCATCTTTATTCAGCCAGGTACCAAGAATGATCTCTGGATCAGCTGGCTCGCCGGGGTTGACCGGATTTGGGTTGCCAGGATTTGGAGTACCCACATCGTTCTCGTTTAACTCGCTGTTACAGGCTGTCATTGATAACACTGCTGTTAACAGTAAAGCCATGCTGAACGGTTTAAGTTTCATGTTTAAATCCCTGCCATGATTTACAAACTAAATTACATTCTGGGTCAATCGTGCATCTGTTCGAATACTTAAACATTCGTTTGGAATGGTAAGCACTCCCTTTTGCTTCAGCACCTTAAGGAATCAACTGCCAGTTTCCAGAATCCTTGCGCTCAAAGCCACAGCTGATGCCTATATGGCCATTTTCAAAGGTATAATCGACATTCACATTTGCGATATGCTCTGCTGTTACACCAGGCTTCGATAACGCTACTTGCCGGGAGACCAAGCCAGCTGTTGAAGTAATTCGCTGCTGCCGACTTACCATGTCATCGAGCAAAGCTTCCAATGCTTGAGAGTGCTGTTTTACTACTTGGGGATCAAAAAAACCGAGTAATTGCTCCCTGTCATTTTGTTCCAATGCCAACAACCACACTTTGCATTTTTCTACAAATATCTCCTGGCTGTTATCCTGTGCATGAAATTGGAAGTTGGGTTCGGATGCCATTGCCAATGAGCTACTAAACAAGAACAAACACACAATTTTTCTATATAAACCTGACATTATTTATACCCCACTTTGTCTTGCCATAACTCAATAGACTGCCCGGTGTTGCTATCGAAAAACTCGCAATTTAACACCCCTTGATTTGGCTCTGCTTTCACATGAATCAGCAGGTGCGTGCTAAACTGATCACCTTCATCAAAATCAACACTGGCTGATGGCTCCCCTCGAACAACCTCAACATTCGACGACAAACAAATGTAGTAAGTGGCACGGTTATCAGGAACCGTGATTCCAATAAGACTTAGTTCTCGTTGGCCTGGCTCAGTCGGCACAGTAACCCTATGGTTACGCCTGCTGGTATCAGACTCACTGACAACCCGGCCATCTAAAACAACCTGGAAACTATCATCGAGCAGGTTACCATTGTCACCATAGCTTATGGTGATCTCAACCCGGGCAACTTCCACATCAAACTCAGCTAAAGAGCCATCGACCTCCAGTCTCAATATGCCGCTGGCTGCATTATCCGGAACAATGACCGTCAATTGCTGCGAGGTAGCACGCCTTACCAAAGCGCTGACCCTACCACCATTTTCTGCAACAAAAGTTACATTGTTATCCGAGGGAATTGCAGAAAAACCATTGCCATTTAGCACCAACTCTTGGCCTGTAAACACAGGATCAGGAGTCACGTTATCAATACTTAAGCCCTGACCAACAGTGATGTAATTAGGAGAAGTATCATGCTCCACAGAGTTAGCACTTTGATGAGAGCCAAAAATTAAATCAACCGAAACCCTGGAGTCAGGCTGTAAACTCAACCAAAACTGTCCTGGAATATAAACGGATGCTTCATTGCAGGCTGCATTGTATGAGTAATGCCTGAAAAGCTCGCCACGATTATTCATTTCATGTTCGTAACGGGCCCCGTGAACAATGTCGGTTAGGACGACAGTAGGATAAGTATCACGGAAGACTCCTTTAATAGGGCATAAGCCAGTTCCTTTAAACTCAAGACTAACCGTATGATTTGATATTTCTACAACTGGTGGCGTCATTTCAAGCAAACGCAAACCCCAGGTGACTTTAAAATGATAGTACTGTTCCAGATGCCACAATTCATACCAGGAACGACCGATATTAGCCCCCCGGCTAATTGCTTCTAACACCTGAATGCTGTTCAGAATGACATTCAGCCCAGGCACAAACGAGCTGGCAACACGCTGAACTACAGCAATACCTACTGCACGCAAATATCCTGCAATATCAAATCCCATGGCTGCGTAAATCGCACGCACTAAGGGTCCTGGATTTAATGTTAAAATGCCTTGCCGTTCATTTTCCAGAATGTTTTCCAGCTCTTGCATAATATCTGTCATTTCAGCTTCCGATACATACCCATCTTCGAAAGCCACTTCTATCGCATTAAACAGAGGTGGTAATGCAGAAATTACTAAGTCTGTAATATGCATCCCTGTTTCAAAACCATTTCGGTCTTTAATATAACCCCGCGGCGAAAAGCCTCCTTGAGTAGGCCCTAAACCACCAGTCAGTGCATCATGGGTCAATTGAATGGTTGGCCAGATTGCCCGGTCAATCAAATTTCGGATAAAAAGCTTTTTCCGCACAGCTATCTTTTCGCTGTCCGTCAACTCAAGGCCTTTGTTGCCGGGAGTTATTACTTCGACTAAGCAATCGCTATATGGGCAGACCTTTAGCAGCTTATCGGACGACCAGATAGGAAATGAAAATGCAGCAAAAGATACTGGTGAATTCATGTCTCGATCGACATAAGAGTTGATATGGCGATAAACCTTTTGTTGACCTTCAATATTAGGCTCAAAACCAACCGCCGGAGAGCTGCTGATGCGCTCAATAGCATTATCATATTCAATATCATACACAGCTGTACTCAAATACATCTGTGTACTATTTTTTAGTTCGGTATAGCCGTCATATCGGAATAAACCCATTATGCCGCTTCTGGTAGGTTCAAGGTTGATGCGATCTTGTGAATCACCGGGAGTGATGATTGGACGCTGACTATCAGGATCTGCGGCTACTCTCACACGCTCAACTTTCATTTGTTGCAAACGGCCCAGTTGCTGCCGGCTCAATTGAGATTTAGACGACGCAAAAGCATTGATACTTTGTGTTAAAGCCTGTTCTAACTGTTGTTGTAACTGAAAAACCTGCTGTCGTAACGCCACATTAGAAAAAGACGAAAAACTTGGGTCGTTCAAGACGCCAGTAGAAAAATATTCTTTAAAATCTGTATACTCTTCAAGCGCGGCGAGCGCAGCTCGTAACTCGTTTCCTTTCACTAAAGACAACGACTGAAACAAGCCATGCAACACAACCGTTTCGGCCGTGGTTTCAAGATCCAGAGTCAATTCACTGTTTTGCTCATCGTAAATACCAGACAATATCTCGATAAGTTCCGCACCGGACCACCAGTACACTGAAACTGCTCCTAACTGACCGGCTTTAACCTGCAATGTGACACTTGCATCGAGCTGTGTTGGGCTTAAAGGAATTTCTTCATCAGATGCATCACTGACCAACAGTAAAACATCATCAGCAAAAACAGCCTGTAATGCTGGCGGCAGCGCAACCGATACATCCAAGCTACGCCGCGCGGCTATCTGGAGCTCGTTACTCTGACCAAATTCGTTCGCCAGGTAAATGGCACCAGAAGCAACATCACTTGGCGCAACAAAAGAAGCCTCGGATGAACTCAAGCGGTTAAGGCGAACTCGACTATTACTAAATACAATATAAGTAGTACTGCTTATGTTCCGACCGGTGACATAGACTGTTTCGCCACTTAAAATGCTCGTTCTGTCCAGCTCAAATAGCTCAGGTGCTTTACGATCAAGAAGATTTAACTCAATGGTTCGCGTAGCTTTTCCGTCGACTACAATAAATGCCAGTAACTTTGTGCCGCCCACTGGGATATGGATATAATCAGGCACAGTAAACTCAGCCGTATTTTCTGAAAGGACGTTCAATGGAATATTGATCAGGTTTTCAGATAAGATATCGCCCGCTTTTCTTAGTACTAACACGGTGTTGTCCGGAACAAAACCTTGCCCTTCAACGCGCGCTGCAGTAGCGGGCGAAACACTAAAAGCTAGCTCAATACCATTTTCTAGAGTCTTGTAAACTCTATCAAAGCGTACAGCATTTGGAGCTCCCTCGTCATGAGTTAATAATACGCTAAGTGGTTCACTGTCATAGATATCCAGTAAACCATCACCATCATCATCAATATCAGCATAATCTGGGATGCCATTACCACTGGTATCAAGCAAATGAGTGCCGGCAGCCAGGTGCTGACTATCGGGCACTCCATCACCATCACTATCTAGATCAACAAAGTTAGGGAGCCCATCACCATCCATATCAAGCAGCCCCTCAATAGCATCGGCAATACCATCGCCGTCGCTATCCAGATCCAACCAATTTGGAACTCCGTCTGAGTCTACATCATGGTTCAAAACACCATTGATAAAAACCCAGTATTCATTACCATCCACAATACCATCACCGTCCATATCAGGATTTGTGGGGTCCATGCCTAAAGCTAACTCTTTGATGTCATCAACACCATCCATGTCGTTGTCAACAAAGGCTTCGAGTGTATAACTGAAGTCAGCAGAAAAGTTATTATATTTGTCAGCAACACTGATATTGTAATGCCCAGGCGCATCAGGTTTAAAAGATAATGTTTCCGCTACCCTACCAACAGGAGTCATTAAAGTAGGTACCGTCTGGATAACCTGGCCGCCATTCGTCAGCAAAGTCAAACGAGGCATAAATCGCACAGAGTCCCTGAAAATAATAAACGTAAAGCGCTTGTTTTCTGCAATATCGTCGGCAGTTATTTCAAATCTGAAAGTGTCAATATCCAACTCAGTATCAATAGCACCAGCTATACGGACAGGTAAGGTGCCAACAAAATTGGCTTGTGCGATATTGTTGTTAAACTCTTCCTCTACAAAAGTCACCAATGCCGATCTGTCTGGGTCGAAAGGGAAATCATCATAAATATCCGGAACGCCATCACCATCTTCATCTTTATTTTCCCAGGTACCTACCCATGTATCGGGCTCTTCATCCGGCTCATCTGGTTCGCTTGGTGGTGGCACTGGATTAACCGGGCTTACAGGGTTAGTAGGCGTTGAGTCGTTACTTTCGAGCTCACTATTACAGGCTGTGAGACCAACAAAAGCAGTTACCAAAATTGCCAGGCTTAGATATTTAAACTTCACGCTTAGATCCCTGTAGTGATATTCAATCATAAAATTACATTCTAAAAGGGGTTTGCATTCGCATGGTTGCTTCCGAAACCACAGCCAGATAGACATTGCCATCTGCCTGGCCAATGGCATTGCATGCCAGTTGTTCTGGTGATGGGTTCAGCTGAAAGGTTGTTAAAATACCTCTCATAATATGGTTAGCAATTGGCACTATTAATCTGGCACACCAACGAACTTCGATATGCAATAAGTTCGCATCTTGCAGATTCATCGCTCTGCCATCGCCCAAGCTCTTTAACTGCGGGCTGCGATACATCAAGTTGTTGTTTGGGATTTCAAAAACCTGTGCACCATCGTAAATAACCCGGTGTTTAAAGGCATCGAATACCTCAGTGTTCGGATTCAAGACCCTAATTTGACTTAACAATGCAGTATCCGCCATTGACCGGGCTAACGAACTAGCAGCATCCGTAGCAGTGGTGTTTCGACTGTATAAAGGACGCATCGCATGGGCCAGTGATTCCTGCATTTGTGGCATACCGCCATGGTGCAGTGCCCCTGTGCGTACCGCCTGGACAGTGGCCGCATCCAGAGTACTCTTAGTGATAAAGATAAAGCCCCACTGCACCACCAGCATCACCCCAAGCAACACAAGGGGCACCATAAAAGGCAGAGCCAGATTAAACTCAACCATGCTTTGGCCACGCTGCAGCTTTATCATAACTAGTTGGAATCCGTCGGGGTATGTTGCTGTAACCGAAGTAAAGCCTGATAAAGACCATCTATCTGACGCTGTACTTGCGGGTCCACACCATTTTGGCGCCTTGCCAAACTAATAATCTGGTGCGACTGCTTCAAACGCACCAACGCCATGTTGTATAGAGCTTTTTGATTCTCTGGCTCCAACTCGACACAGCGCTCAAAGGCCAGGATAGCGGCATCAAGTCGACCGGTACGGCTGTAGATGTTCCCAAGCCGAAACCAGGCTGGGGCATAGTTTGGTATCGAGCGCAGTATTTCCAGATACAGGGTCTCTGCCTGATCCAATAAAGCCAGCTGGTATGCATATTCGGCTTCAGCTTGCAGATTAAGTATTTCGGAGTTGCCCTGGGGCTCTGGTGCACTGGCACAACCAGCCAAAGCAACCAGCAAAGCAA
This sequence comes from Alkalimonas sp. NCh-2, assembly GCF_039631345.1. Classification (NCBI taxonomy): domain Bacteria; kingdom Pseudomonadati; phylum Pseudomonadota; class Gammaproteobacteria; genus Alkalimonas; species Alkalimonas sp. NCh-2. The sequence continues at coordinate 781,360 of NZ_JBDIUV010000002.1, read as the reverse complement.
CTAGGGTACACATACGACTTAGATGGACCATTTAATTGTTTCTCCGGGGTAAATCTGATAGCGCTGCACAGCTCCAGCACTAAGCTCTATGGTATAGCGCGCACCTTTGCAGGCACTGAAGCGACCTGGGTGCAAGTTCTCCACCACTTTCAAAACCTGGTAATCTTTATTCAGATACACCACATCGATTGAATAACGCATACCAAGAGTGTGCACCGAATGACAGGGTGCAATTAACATTGCCTGCTGGCTGGTAAGCGCAGGTCTCCCCAGCAGGCCACGCAAACGAAGCCACCAGTTATCGGCCATAAATAGCTGCAGTGTCGCTTTGTTGGATGCCAACTCAGCTTTGGCTGTTCTCATGCTAGAGCTCGTACATAAACTTCATGGCAATAGGAAATGCCAGAATCATAAAAGTAACCGGGAAAATAAAGACGATGAGTGGAAAAACCAGCTTCACTGGTGCTTCCAACGCTTTTTTTTCTGCGCGCTGGAAGCGCTCTACCCGACGCTGATCCGCCTGGATCCTTAATGTTGAACCTAAACTGGCGCCCGTTTTTTCAGCCTGGGCCAAAGCACTGACTAAACTATTTACTTCGGTAATTTGCAGTCTATCAGCCAAAGCACGAAATGCCTGTACCCGTGACATGCCCGCACGCATATCCCGAATTACTTTTTCAAACTCAATTTGTAAAGGCCCTTTAGGGCCGCGCTCTACTGCTTGTGTAATAGCTCCCGCCATGTTCAGGCCAGCCTCAACCGACATGGTAAGAAAGTCCAGATACACCGGCAATGCCCTGACAATTTGCTGCTGCCGCTTGTTACGAATATCGTTTAAGGTAATCATCGGTAAGAAATAGCCAAATACCGTCAGCAAAAAAAGATATAAAAAATTAACGCCACCTAGTAAGGCACCGCAAAACCAACCAACTAATAAAAAGAAAGTTGCACTTAATAACCGCACAGCAAAATATTGCTCAGCCGTGAGAATATAAGCCAGGCCAGATAAACGCAGCTTGCGGGTCAATCGCTCCAGGTAGTCCACATTCAAGTTTTCACTAACATAAAAAGCAACGACACGTACCAAAGGCCAAATTAACTTCAAGCCAGGCGTTAAAGGATCCATGTAGTCCCGGTTTTCTTTCGGCACTTTGCGGTAAATTTGCGTCAGGCTGATAATGCCCAAAAAAATTGCACCGGCAAAAAAGGAAATAATAATCAGATCCATGTCGAGCCCCTATACATCTATACTGACAATTTTACGGATTGCCATGTATCCACAGGTGAGCATCAGAACAATCAACGCGATAGATGCCCAGCCAAGTGGTTCAGTGAAAATTCTTCCCATCGACTCTGGCTCCATATGCAACAATACCAGGCCTATAAATACCGGAAGTAAAGTCATTACAATGCCTTGCAGCTTTCCTTGCGATGTCAGTGCATCAATTTTGCCTTCCATCTCTATTTTACGCCGTAGCGTATCCGACAAGCGCAATAGCACCTCAGCCAAATTACCACCGACATCCCGGGATATTTGCATGCCGGCGACCACCAATTGAAACTCAGCCTCCGGCATCCGTGTCAGCATATGGTCGAGTGCATTGTTGAAATCAACCCCTAGTCGTTGCTCACGTAAAAACAGACTGAACTCCTGGCTGATTGGTGCGGAAGACTCTTCCACCATAAACTCTATTGCCGCGCTAATGCTGGTACCAGACTGCATAGAGACAGCAACCATATTTAAAGCATCCGGCAATTGGTGGACAAACTTACGGCGACGTTTGGTATGCAGATATTTGTAGGCAAAACGGGGTAATACTGCCAGAACGATACTCAGCAAGATACCTAGTACCCAGCTACCAAAAAGTATCCTGGCAAATAAGGGCACCAGCACTAAAGTGGCTATGTTGATCCAAAACAGTTGTCTTGGTTCGATAAACAAAAACATATCGAACAAGTTGGCGCGCGCCGAAGACATAAAGGTGTCCTGATAACGCTGTGCCAAACTGGAACCAAGACTTTTTACCGCAAATACCAGCAGTAAAACGGCTACGAACACCAACAGAGCGACCAGACCGGCATCAATCATCTTTGTGCTGCTCCTTGGTAAATATATCCAGCCGACTGCTAATACCTCGTTGCTTCAGCTGCTCATAAAACTCAGGGATAGCTCCTGTAGCGGTGAAATACCCAAGCACTTTGCCATCTTCATCAAAACCGGTTTGCTGGTATTTAAAGATTTCATTAAGCTGAACAATACTCCCTTCCATACCAGTCACTTCAGAAATAGAGGTAATGCGACGTGAACCATCAGAAAAGCGCGATTGCTGCACAATCAGCTGTACTGCAGAAGCAATTTGCTCCCGAATCGCCATAATCGGCAAATCCATACCAGCCATCATGACCATCACTTCCAGACGGGAAATACAGTCTCTGGGTGAGTTGGCATGCGCTGTGGTTAAAGAGCCATCATGGCCGGTGTTCATCGCTTGCAGCATATCCAGGGCTTCCCCGCCACGACACTCACCAACCACAACGCGATCCGGCCGCATCCGCAAACAGTTTTTTACTAAATCGCGGATTTCAACAGCCCCTTTTCCTTCCTGGTTTGCTGGGCGCGCTTCGAGCGACACCAGATTTGGCTGGGTCAATTTTAACTCTGCGGCATCTTCGACCGTAATAATGCGCTCCCCTTTGGGAATAAAGCCTGACAACACATTCAACAAGGTTGTCTTACCAGAACCGGTACCACCAGAAATAACAATATTACGCTTTTGGATAACGGCAACCGACAAAAACTCAGCCATCGCGCTATTCATGGCACCAAACCGGATAAGATCGTCAACCTCAAGCCGATTTTGCATAAACTTCCGGATAGTGATGCAGGGACCTTTTAACGCAAGCGGAGGGATCACGGCATTAACCCGGGAGCCGTCTCTTAAACGGGCATCCACCATTGGCGAACTTTCGTCTATCCGGCGACCAATTGGTGTAACAATTCGTTCAATGGCACCAAGCACGGCCTGATCGTCCGAAAAAACCACATCCGACAGAAACAAACGCCCTGCTTTTTCATAAAAAATCTGATCATGGCTGTTTACCATAATTTCAGAGACATCAGGATCGGATAGCAATGATTCTAAAGGCCCCAGGCCAACCGTCTCGTCCAGAACCTCCCGGACTAAATCGGCGGTATTAATTTCGGCAGGCAACCTGAGTTGACTGACTATCTGCTCCAATAGTGCCTTGCTTTGCTCTCGCAATTGATCGTCCGACATGTCATTGACATTCAGCCGGCGTAGATCCATTTGTTTTAATAAATCAATATGCAAACGTCGGCGCCATTCATTTTGTAATCGAATACGCTCTTTGTCTTCTGCAGAAAGCTTTGGCCCTTCAACACTTTCTGCCGATACATCCTTTTCTGGTGCCTTTACCGGCTCGGCTGGCGCTGCTGCATGAGTAGTAGCAAGTGCAGGTGAAGATGAAGCAGCGGCAATACTGCGGCCATCACCATTACTTTTTACCGTTAACAGATAATCACCAATCTGAATTCTGTCGCTGGCCATCACCGGGCCATACTCCGACACCTTGGAACCATTGACTCTGGTACCACTAAAGCTATCTCGATCGGTTAAAAATAAGCCATCCGGTCTTTTTTCCAGAACAGCATGCAGCTTTGCAACCTTAAAGCCACGCAGTACAACCAGGTTGTCACCATCTTTACCAATGGTGCAACGGTTCTGAATGCACTCAAACTGACCAACGTCGGTACCTTTTGCTGTAACTACATTAATACTAAACATGTGATCCCTTTAATCCAGAATTGAAAACAGTTTCATATCCTGCGATTGCTCAACCATTTCGCGGGCACGCTCAAGACTGCGTTGATGGCTCGCCTCTTCAGGGAAAACGATGGTTGGTGTCACAAAAATCATCAGCTCGGTTTTTTCATCACGAAAATCACGCGATTTAAACAACTCACCCAGTATTGGAATATCCCCTAACAACGGGAACTTAGAGACCGCCTTTGACATTTGAGAGTTGACTAAACCAGAAATCACGATGGTCTCGCCATTGTGCACATTGACAACCGACTCCGTTCGACGAGTTAGCATGCCGGGGACCCCAGCAATAGAGACGGATGGATCCAGCGAACTGACTTCTGCCATAATTTTGCTGGTAATGTTGTTTGCTGAATCCACCACTGGCTCAATTTCTAAACGTATTCCGTATTCTTTAAACTCAACGGCCGGCGATCCCAACGCCGATACCACACTGATCGGGAATTCACCACCGGCCAGGAAGCTGGCAGTCTGACCACTTCGAGTCATCAAATTAGGCTGTGCCAGCATGCGGGCATCACCTTTTTCTGATAACAACTGAATTTGTGAGCCGATACCAGTCACAATTCCAAAAGAAGTCCAGCTGCGATGATCTAGCACACCGATACGGTTGGTGATGGCCGAGTTGATACCGTCGAGATATTCACCTGGAGAGCTGACATGAAAAATCTGGTTGGCGGAAAAAGACTTGGCTGCACCAAATGCAGGGCCTGCCATACCACTTTCCCAGCGTACGCCAATATTGTTGATATTGCTCTTACTGAATTCTACGATCTTGACATCCATCCGCACCATAGGTGTTAAACCCGGGCCAAAATGAGTGTAATTAATCATATTCACAACACTTTCAGAGGCGTCAAGTGCAGCTTCAATTTGACTCTGAGCTTCCAGCGGGGCATGGCCGCTAACAATGATCAGGCCTTCTAATTCCTGTATCGCCAATTGCGGAAAGGCACTTAGCATATGCTTTACCCGGGCAACACCACGAAGTGAGTTATTGACAGTGACATAAACACTTAATTTGATCAGGCGACCATCTTTCAGCCATAGCTGTAAATCGGACTCACCGACCGAATCCCCAAATAATAACACTCCTTTTTCATCAACAACTTTAGCGCTAAGCACCGAGCCATTACCAATCACAATGCGCTCGACATCAGGTGCCGCATACAGCTCCACAGAGCCAACATACATTTTAAATGGTTGATTGTAATGCGCATAACCGTAAAAAGACGCTAAACATAACAACACCCACAACAAACTAAGCTGTACAGACTTCATAGCATTCTTCTTCTAGTTTTCTAATGTGTTTAAAAAGTTTTGAAGTTCTTCAGGCAAATACGTCTGAACTTCAGATTTTTTCCCACCAATGATAATTTCAACCTCACGAACCGGAGATGCCCCACTCTCAGACAAAGCACTGGCAAATAGCTCGGCTTCATCCAAAGAGCGTCGCTGCACTGCGAGCTCTTCTTTGCTGTTGCGCAGTAAAGTCACAAAACGCCCTTTCTCCTCAGCCATTCGCACCCGTAACGCATCTTCAATCGACAAATCCAGAGTTACTGTGCTGTAACGAGCAACCTGATCCAAGAAGTCATAGGTTTCATAGGGCAAATGCTCTGTTGTCCGGGTACCGGTAGCCAGAACAACAGCCCCCTCCAATACCAGCTCCAAGCGCCTTTGCGCGGATGTGCGATCACCGGCGTTAAAAAGCAGGAATAAATCAATGTTGTCATTTGGTTGCAGCATACCAGCAGAGGAATTCACCTCATCAATCCGTACAGTAACAGCTCTGCGCCCTTCAGCCAGTAAATCAGAGAAGCGATCAGCCTTACTCTCCGGTAGATAGCTTCTTAGCAGCGGACGCCCCGGAGCCATAGGTTGCAGCAGATGCAAACCATCTGCAGCCTGAAATTGTGACGGATGTATTGCATCTAACGGTACCAGATCGGCTTCTATGCGCCGAACCGTCATATTTGCCGGGCTGACCAGATCACCCACTCCAAGATTCTGCGAAGCTACCACCACCTCAGCCATAACTACATTGCTTCTGGACAATCGCTCGACCAGCTCGTGTTCCTTTACAACGAAGTAGTTTTTTGTCGCCCAGGCAGCAACACCAGCCAAAACAATGGCTACCGCAAGTAAAACCCAATTGAAATCAAATTTACGTTTATACATCATATTCACTTAATAAGTTCTTGGTAATTCAGGTTGAGATTTACTAAATGCAAAGGCCTGGTACCAATCAGTTACCGCTGTGGTACTTCGCTCCAACACATTCTGATTTTCATCGCCAAAAGGAGTTAACAAAGCAAGTACCAACATAGCAGTAACAATCAGGTACTCTACGGATGCCTGTCCATTATTTTTCTTCATTAACGTTTCCCCCAAATTTCATTGGCCACTATCATGACCCCTTCAGCTTGTTGATCAAATGTCATGCTTATCTGTTGTCTTGCTGAGTTTAATAGCAGGATAGCCACGCCCTCGGTTGGATCCAGCACAGCAAACTCTGCATTCCAGCCACTGCGTTGAAAGTGCTGTAGGTAAAAGTCGTAGTTAAAACTAAGGCTATTCCGGCTATGCAACACCTGAGTGCGGGCATAACCAATTGGCTCGTTATGCTCAGTGACAGAAAGCACCGTATTCCCTGCCAGAGCAGGCAAGAGCTGGGAGCGGCTAAGACGCGCATTGGTTTCCAGGCTACTCACAGCAATTAATGCTGTAGTCGCTGCGAACGTTGAGCTGTGAATCCGGGCAGTGTATACATATGGCTTGTGCACACTGTTAATGATCACATCACCGCCAAATTCCTGTTCATCAAAATGGTCACTACCGGCCTGCCACTGCTGCCGGTAAAAGGCTGCCAGTTCCTGCTGCGATAATCCGGTTTGCAAGGTCCAGGCCGTGGTGGGCAAACCATTAATCAACATATTTTCGGCCACGATTTCAACAAAGCTATTTTCAGGAAAATCAGGGCGCGTTTTCCCATAAGCAACGGATTGCAGCAGTAATAAAAGAACAACACAGCCTACCAACCAGTAACGATACATCTTAACCTCCACAGTTGGTGGTGCCATAAGTACACAAAAGCGAAGGTGGCAGCACATCAGGCTCTACATACCCTAACCTCAGGCGATTGGTTCGAATATCACGATAGTAAGGCAAGCTGCCTATGGTGTTTCTTAAAGTATTTAAAAAAGGAACATTCAGATTTGCCAATGGCAATGTCAGGGGCTTATCCTGAATTCGCCGGACCACATGTTGTGGACCAGCTGCATTCCACCCCGCAGTTAACAGGGCCGCATTGCCAGACACCGTCAGCTCCAGCGCATCAAAAGGTGCAATCTGGATGCTTTCCATTTGCGTGCGAACCCGGCTACTGAAGTAATGCCGGTTTTCCAGGTCGATAAAAGCTCTGGCAATGGGTTCTATCGCCAACATGCTGCTGCCACTAGCGCTGGCCACTACGCGATCTTCCATGCTGCTATCGTTTGCCTCCCCATTCAGGGAAGCCAGCAAAGGTGTATTGCTGCCATCACGTTGCGACTGGAACCTTAAAAAAGGATGTATATCGGTTTGCCAATTCCAGTCTGCGGTATTGCTATCCACTAAGCGCCCTTGTTCACCATAAAATCGTGGTGCTACCGTAGCTGCAATTTGCGCATCAGAACGAATAGGGATACCTGCAGCGGATAACTTTGACGGTGTTTGCTGATGCCAGACGGTACGTTCCCAGGCGGTGTACTGCGCAGCCTGATCCGCCCGGTGCTGCATATTGGTGACCTTCGCCATCAATGGCAACAAGATAAGCAAAGGAACAATAACGAAAGTCAGAGTAATCGCCGTTTCGATGGCTGCCTGACCTTGCTGACGACACAAAGCTCCTGTCTGCATTACAGCGCTCCTGTGAGTCCCCGTATCTGGATACGGGCCTGATTGGTGGTTTCATTCAGTTTGGGTTGCCAATACGGATTGTACATATTGCCAAATTCATGCTGGTTACCGCCACGTGGCCATAAATCCCTGGGTCTCGAGTAATGCACATTGGCAGAGGCTATCGTCGTCATCCGGTTTCCGAAGAATTGCTCATTGATTGCCGGATCGATACGATCATTCCCCCATTCAGACTGGCGGCTGGTGCGAATATTTTGTGTCGGCTTGGAAACCACTACGGTAATATTGGCTGTTTCATTGATGCCAATTTGCTGACGGTCGCTAAAGTCATAAAACTTACGAATGCCATTGTAGCCGGGAGTTCCACTCATTGATTTCTGGCTGCTGGCTGCAAGGTGAGAGGCTCTTGGGTTGCGACTACGACTGCCACCCCACATGGAGTTACTGTTAATATGATGCAGCTGCGCTCTGTTATCTGACACTGTGCCACCCCAGCCTACAGGCACCTCTGTTGTGCGCCAGCGCCAGCGCCAGCCACTCCGTCGCCATCGGGATATATGCGCACTGACCGTATCCATTGAGGTCCAACTTTCAGGCGCATTACTATTGAGATAGAGATCAGAGCCTCCACGCTGATATGTGTTAAGACGGACTACTAAAGGAATGCTCATGCGAAATGGGACGGGCCAGTCATTATTTCTGGCCGTACTAAATTGATCTCTGGAATTCATAATCACATTGATATGTTCGTTGTACTGCTGGCCTGGTTGGTCACGATCATAGCGCTCTTGCAGCAACCACCAGTGCTCATTGATTTGCGGTAAAAGCATAATGTTCTGCGCCATATCCAGTCGGGCATTGACATCGTTATCGGTGATTACCGATGCCGGCAAAGACAAAGATTGCGCCAAGCCTGCCATGTGTAACAGCTGCTGTGACCCTGATAGCGCTTCTAACGCCATGCTTTCTGCAGGCAGCAGCACATGCTCCAGCAGCGGCTGAGCAACCTGGTTTACCCCGGACATCACTTGGGACATCCCAGAAATAACTTGCCCAACATAGGGGACCCAGCCAAGCGCGGCTTCCGCATTATTCAAAAAGACCGTATGCATTTCCAGGTAAGAGGATAGACCCACCGTTTGAGCCACCGAGATCTGGTTAGCCACCATAGCCCTGTTGGTGTAGGCCTTGTAATTTAAATCACGCGCAGCCAGTACCGCCATACTGTAAGCCGCATTGTCGGCCGTATGCTGTAACTTGTTACTGTTAAGATTTAATTGGGAAGCGTTGAAGCTAAACAATACGACCATAAGCACCAGAGTCATAAATACCAACCCTAATACCAATGCCTGACCTCTTTGGTACTTCATTATTCAGACACCCCATCTACAATCATTTGTAAAGCTAGCGTAACTTAGTCTTGCAGAAACAATTCAGGTGCTTCAGTACTGAAGCACCTGACAAAATATGCAGTACCGGCAGATTAATTAATCGCCACCACCGCCGCCGCCTTGGTTTGCACCTTCATTGTAAGTGCCAAGATTGTAGTTCTGATTGGCAACACCGTCAGCATTGTTAGCGGCATTTTGCGCTTGCTGAATTTGAGTTGCAGAGTTCTGACCAGAAACCTCAGCGGATAAACCTGCAACCTGGTTACGGATGGTTTCACCAAAAAAGCTGTATACACCGATTGCAGCAACTGCAATTAATGCCACAATGATGATGTACTCCGTCATCCCCTGACCTTTAACGCGTTTGTTCATTACTTTCATAATTTACTCCAGTTTCACTAAAAGCACACACAGAATGCTAAAGTGTATATCAGTAAAAAAAAATACGCCATACGGAGCAATTGTGATTTTTCTATCAAAAGCTTGCTCCTTACGGTGTAGAATACGGGGCAATTATTAACGTTGCATTACAAAATTGCAAGGCTTACTGGTCAACGTAAACAGTTACCTGAACAAACACTGCTCTGCTAAAAACTTCTGTCCACAGCTTCAGTCAGCCCCCTGTGAAATCGCAACGCAGTGACCTTCCCAGAGCCCGTCATGGGCAAAGTGGTGCAGGCGTTGCTGCTGTTTATTTTTCCTGCAAAATGTATTATTAAAGTATCAAGTAGTTGATTTAACTGCTAGCATAGGTCATGGTGAATGGCGCTTATCATCAGGTCATGCCATTTAAAAAAACAAAAGTACAGCCAGAGCAGCATTAAGAGAGTATTACTGGATGGATGTATTATTAATTTCAGACACCGCGTGTAACAACAGATTACTTATTGACTGTTTTACTTTGCTGTCACTTGAAAGTACTTCGATGGCTGCCTCCGAGCTTGGCAATTTAAGTCATGTTACCCATTCGCCTTCGTGGGTTGTCCTGCTGGTTACCGAAGTAGAAAGCGCCAAAAGACTGTGGCCCTGTTTATGCCAACACTTTCCGGATCAAAAAGTGGTGTTAGTGGTAGAGGATGCATTGGCAGAAGCCGAGCTTTTTGCATTGGATAAAGGCTGTGTTGGAGCCCTCAAAGCCAACTATGATACTGCATTGCTGGTTAAAGCATTTCACACTCTGTTTCGCGGTGGGCTTTGGTATTCCCGAAAAGCAATCGATTCGATTTTAACTCAGCATTTACATAACAGACGACTACAAGGTGCCACGGTTTCCCTGGATGCGCTTACTCCAAAAGAATTACAAATCGCAACATTAAGCTGTCAAGGTTTAGCCAACAAAGAAATTGCCAACCAGTTGTACTTATCACCCAACACGGTTAAAACCCATATGCAACGTATCCTTAAAAAAATGGCGGTCAGTAACCGCACCCAGTTAGCGAATTTACTGCAGCTCAGATAACCTGAAGTTATCTTTTCTCATACATAGGTTGCTTTGGTTCTGCTTACGCTGCCATCAGGTTCAACACAGCCGATGTTTGGCATTTTTTGCCCGCGTTTTCTATATCAGGGAACCAGATCAGGGCGACTGTCTGCCATCCACTAAGATGACCTCTTTGGACGAAAGTAATCCTGATTCTGGTAAAATGCCACCTGACAGTTATCCGCACACCAAGCCGGAACGCCAAGCAAAGGCAACGGGGTCAGTTGAAGCTTTTGCAGTAACAGCTCTGGTCGCAGACTGATTTGCTGGCACAACTGTTGATCCAAATAAGCATAGCTTTTAGCAAGCGGCCAGCTAAAATAATCATCCGGCACCTCAATAAACCAACATTTGGCCGTTAAACCAATAAAAGGCTGCGTTGCCATTTCATAAATGGCATGGCCAAACACCACAGGCCGGATTTGCTGCCACCAAAGCGAACGCTGCTGCCAAAACACCTGCTGCCATTGATGCTGCTGCAGTTGTTGTACCATGGATTGCTGTGCCGATGTATGCGCAATCAGCACGCCGCATTCATCCAGCAAGGTGATTTTATTGCGTAGTGGTGTGCGGGGGCTAAGCCCTGCCCGCTTTATCTCCTGAATATGCAGCTGATTTAGCAGCGCTTTGGTGCGGGGAAACAAGCACCAGATAAAAGCGCCGAATAGATCGTGCCAGTTTTCAGCCCGGGTTGGGATCTGCTGTGTTGCATAAATATAGTCTTCGTAATAACGGCCGTCTTGCTCCAACAGTTCATTGGCAACAAAGCAAAAGTCAGTGTTGCTTCGCCGTGAGTTCAACCAATCAGGCGTGGGCCAGTCGCTGCAACTGGCAGGTTGAAACATCTGTTGTAGCTCGTGGAATATGGGGTTGTTTTGAAACAGCTCCGCTTGCCAGTTGGCTGGCGGGCTAAAGCGGGGTTTTAGTCGGGTCGGTTGCATAAGCTCACTTTGTTGTTCTTACCATTGAAAACTTTCCAGTGTCAAAAGCTGTAAAAAGCACTTGCTTTTTCTACTGGGCATGGCACATTCAGGGGGTACGGATAGCCGTACATACTGCCAAACGAAATTCAATTAATTCTACAGAGGTGAACATGTGTTCGATATTTGGGGTGCTTGACATCAAAACTGATGTGAAAGCATTGCGCCAGCAGGCGCTGCAGTTATCTAAGTTATTACGTCATCGTGGTCCGGACTGGTCTGGGATCTGGAATGACAATAATGCCATCCTCGCGCACGAGCGTCTGGCTATCGTAGATACTGAAAATGGTGCCCAACCTCTGATTAATGATCAGCGAAATCACATTCTGGCAGTGAATGGTGAGATCTACAATCATAAACAGCTGGAAAAAGAGCTGGTATCACCGTATCCGTTCAAAACCAAGTCGGATTGCGAGGTCATTCTGCCATTGTATTTAGAGCATGGCGTCAATTTTGTGGATAAGCTGCACGGCATGTTCGCCTTTGTGTTGTACGATGCCGAGCAAGAGCGCTACCTGATCGCCCGCGATCACATTGGCATTATCCCGCTGTATTACGGCTACGATGAACATGGCCAGTTGTTTGTATCTTCCGAGCTAAAAGCTTTGGTACCGGTGTGTAAGCAAATTAAAGAGTTCCCGCCAGGGCATATTTTTGACAGCAAGGTCGGTAAGCTTGAATCCTACTACCAGCGTGACTGGCAAAGCTTCGATGCAGTAAAAGATAATCCGGCCAATGAAGCTGAGCTGCGTAAAGCGCTGGAGCAAAGCGTGAAAAGCCACCTGATGTCGGACGTACCTTATGGTGTGTTGTTATCTGGCGGCCTGGACTCCTCACTGATTTCCGCCATTGCCCAGCAATTTGCCAAGCGCCGGGTGGAAGACGATGATCAGACCGAAGCCTGGTGGCCTCGTTTGCATTCTTTTGCTGTTGGTTTGCCTGGCTCACCGGATCTGGTGGCCGCGCAAAAAGTGGCTGATGCCATTGGTACCGTGCATCACAATGTGCATTTTACCGTGCAGGAAGGCATGGATGCGATCCGAGATGTGATCTATTTTCTGGAAACCTACGATGTTACCACCATTCGGGCCTCTACCCCAATGTATCTGATGGCCCGCAAAATCAAAGCCATGGGTATTAAGATGGTACTGTCAGGTGAAGGCTCGGATGAAATCTTTGGCGGTTACCTGTACTTCCATAAAGCGCCGAATGCCAAAGAATTCCATGAAGAAACCTTGCGCAAAATCAGCCGGCTGCATATGTTTGACTGCAACCGCGCCAACAAGGCGATGTCAGCCTGGGGTATTGAGGCTCGGGTACCATTTTTAGACAAAACCTTTATGGATGTGGCGATGCGGCTAAACCCGGAAGCCAAGATGTGCGGCAACGGCAAAATGGAAAAACACATTTTGCGTCAGGCCTTTGATGGCTTGCTGCCAGATGAAATCTTATGGCGGCAAAAAGAGCAGTTCTCCGATGGGGTTGGCTACAGCTGGATTGACAGTTTGAAAGCCCATGCCGAGCGCGAAATCAGTGATCAGCAAATGGCCACCGCCAGCTTCCGTTTCCCGGTCAATACGCCGGATACCAAAGAAGGCTATTACTACCGGGTGATCTTTGAAGAGCATTTCCCACATGCCGGTGCTATTGCCTGTGTGCCTGGTGGCAAGTCCGTTGCCTGCTCCACGCCTGAAGCATTGGCCTGGGATGCCAAAATGGCAGAAATGACCGATCCATCTGGCCGTGCGGTGCGTGATGTGCATACCGAGGCTTACTAGCCATTGATTGACACAGGCTGTGGCTACTGGCATAGCCTGTTTTTTCACATCAAACCTCTGAAAATAAAATATTTTTAATTTTCTGCTTAGCAACGCTGGCAGTTTCGCATGTCAGCTTGCTTTACATAAGTCCCTACTAAAATTCCCCGTGCTGTCAATATCTCTATCAAAAGCAATTGGTTGCCAATTTGGCTCGTTTGATGCTTATTAGCAACTGCTGTAATTACCTGCATATTCAGCATTAATGCGGGTTTCTGCTTTGTTAAAAGGAGAAACTTAGCGATGAAACCTAAACACAACTTTCAAATAAGTATGGGCTGCATCAAGCCCTTAGCCATCGTCATCAGCTGTGTATTCAGCAGCCTGGTGCTGGCGACAACCCCAACTTTATCAGGCCCATCTCATGCTGTTGCTGGTGATATCGTCCAGCTAAAAGGCCACCACCTCCCACTCAACAGCTCGCTGAGGATTGAAGTGCAATCCGGCAACAGCTCACACAGCGAGTTGATTGAGGTCAGCGCGGATGGCAGCAGCAACTTCCAGTTGTACACCAGCGTGGAAGGGACTTACCGGGTGCTGCTGTTTGATGAGCAGCAACAACTTATCACTTCCACTCTGGTGCTGGTGCGGCCGACAGGAGACTAACCATGCTTCGTTACTTCGTGTTCCTGTCACTTTCGGCAGGGCTGATGCCTTGTTGTGCTCTGAGTTCAGAAGTCCCTGCTTTAGAGCATCCGGTTGCCTTCATCTCACTGCGGCACGAGCATGTGCAGATCTTTACCACCCAGGGTATAGGTAAAGAGCAAGCATTAACCAAAGGGCAATACAATGACATGCAACCCGTGTGGTCGCCTGATGGCAGCCACATCGCCTTTAGTTCGGTACGGGATGGTGTGTCGGCTATTTATCTGCTGGATCTGGCACAGCAAGCCACTTCGCGCTTGCATGCGACCTTGGATTGGCAAAGCTCCCCTTCCTGGTCCCCCGATGGCCGTACCATCGCCTTTATTGCCAGCGCGCCAGATCAGCCTGGTGCAGCTATCCATGCCGTAGACGTTGCTAGTGGTCGTCTCACCGTGCTGGCACAAGATGGGTACGACAAAGGGCCAGGAGCACCCGTATGGTCAAACGATGGCAAATACCTGGCCTTTGTTGGGGGCCACCAGGATAGCCGTTCCAGCGAGATCTGGCTGGTTGCCAGCGACGGTTCAGGCTTAACCTCAATCAGTACCACAGTATCGTCACGCAAGAAAGCACAGCCAGCACTGTCACCCGATGGGCGTTATCTGGCTTTTATTGCTGATATGCGAGGCTACTCTGCACTGATCAAAGCCGATCTGGTAACTGGGGACGTCATCAACCTGACATTCGAGTATCCGGCGGCCTATGAAACACCGCGCTGGTCTTCCGATGGGTCGATGTTGGCTTTTGCCAGTTCACGCGATGATCCAGACAAAACACGCATGGACATTTTCGTGATGAACGCCGATGGCACGGCAGTTCGCAACCTGACCCAGCACCCCGGGGAAGACTTTAATCCGCAATGGATGCCAGACAATCAGACCATTGTTTTTATGAGTCTGAGAACCGGCAAAGCTCAGCTCTGGGCGGTTCATCTACCCAGCCAGCAAAGCGTACGGCTAACTAACAACCAATTCCACGATATGGATCAGGTACCACAGCCTGCATCGGTGCTGTTCCTGCATACTGCGGCATCTGACTTACACGGAGTGATGCGTCATGAAACCGACTAACCACACAACAGGGACTGTACCTTTGGCCCGGCATCTGGCGCTTGCCATGGTGCTGGCTTGCTCCAGTGCCGCTGTTGCCAGCAGTAAAACTTATACTCTGGATGCCGACTTTGCCTTAGGTATTTTAGATGGTGTTAATTACAATGCCCCCAACAGCAATCAATTGCAGCTGAATGAGGTCGGTACCACCTTCCCGATTGCCTGGATTGCCAATGCGGGGGAAGATACGGTGTCCAAGTTTGATACCAACAGCAACCGGGAAATCGCCCGTTACCGGACCTGGTTTGGTCCTGCCGGCCAAGCTGGTCACTTTAACCATTTAGGCAATGCCTACGCCGGTGCGGCACCTTCGCGCACAGCGGTCGATATTCAGGGCAATGCCTATGTGTTAAACCGGCATTTTAGCCAGGGCACGCAAAGCGCTGCTGTGCTGATTAAAATTCTGGCGGAAGGCTTTATCGATCGCAATGGCAATGGCGTCATGGATACCTCCTTCGATGCCAATGACGATGGCATCATCGATGCCAGTGAGATGATGCCGCTGGCAGATCTAAACGGCAATGGCATTATTGATGACAATGAGATCCTCGATGAACGCATTGCCTGGGTAAAACGCGTCCCAGATGGCATTGGTGCGCCACTGCGGCCAACCGGTGTGCTTGGCCGGGCGCTCTGTATTGGCACCGATGGCAACCTCTGGGTCGGTTTATTTAGTGACCGTACCTACTACAAAGTAAGTGCGGTGGATGGATCCACCCTGGCTGGCCCCATCTCTACAGTCCCAACGGCGGGCCAGCCAAGTGCCGGCTCCTGGACCCCTTATGGCTGCCTGATTGACAGCAATGGTACTCTCTGGAGCGCTTCACTCAGTGGTATTCTGGGGAAAATTACCAATACTCAGAGCAATACCGGCCCCTATCAGGTGGCCTCATTCGCTGGAAACTCGAACTATGGCATAGCTCTGGCCAACAACAAAGTGTATCTGGGTAGCAGCAATCAGGTATTTGATCCTGCCACCAATACCTTTCAGGCGATCCCGAACATGGCCGTAGGTTCAGCGGGTATTGTTGCCGATGGCAGTGGCAATATCATTGCCGGTTCAACCACCATCCGCAAAGTAGCGCCCGACGGAACCTTGCTTTGGCAAGCACCGTTGCAGGCGGGTGGCAGTTCATCCGTTGGGATCCAGGTGGATGCTAACAACGATGTGTTGCAAATTGGCTTTACCAGTGCCGGGCGTATCCAAAAGTACCGGGGCTCTGATGGGGCACCACTTGGCGTCTTTCCCGTTGGCAACATGCCCTATACCTACAGCGACGCGACCGGCCTGGTGGCGAGAAATGTGACCAGCCCAACCGGGACCTGGACTGTGATTTATGACAGCAACACTGCGGGCATGGAATGGGATGCTATCAGTTGGACAGAGTCGGTGCCGGCAGGCACTTCCATTACGGTGTCTGTCAGGGCTTCCGACTCAGCCGCAAACCTGTCAGCACTGCCTTACGTTCCAACAGCCAATGCCGCACCGCTTGGGATCTCAGGCCGCTATGTACAGATACAGACTCGGTTGAATGGAAATGACTCCGGCAACTCACCAATCCTGTTCGATCTGACCATTGCCGGCGCCGTGATGGGTTGTGACATCAATGGCGATGGCGTTACCGATTCACTGGATGTTGCCCTGGTTCGCGCTGCAGTTGGTCAGGCAGCTTTGCCAGGAGATGTGCGAGATCAGAACAACGATGGGCTTATTACCGTGAATGATGTGCGCTTATGCACTCTGAAATGTGATCTGCCTCGCTGTGCCACACCATAGCCTGAGCTGAAAATTGAGGATACTGTGATGAAAACAATATTATCGATGATGTCCCTGCTGCTGGTACTGGCGTTATCGCCGGTACAGGCAGGTCTGTTGTACCTGTCTCCATCCAGCCAACATGTTAATGTTGGTGAGCTGGTGTCGATTGATGTGCTGGTCGATGGCCTGAGCGATAGCAATGAAATTGTGTCAGGCTGGGATATTCAGTTACTTTTTAGTGGCTTGATCCTGCAAGCAAATAATCTTGAGTTTGCTCTGCCTTACTATACCTTTGATCCAGACTGGGATGCGCTATACGACAGTGAATTGCAGGCCAATTCGGTCAACAGCTTTATGACCTCATTCTTACTGGATGATGAGCTGTTTGACTTACAAACCGAGCCATTGATCTTGTTTACACTCACCTTTGAAGCCTTGACCGATGGCTTTAGCTGGGTGACCTTTGGTGCAGATCCAAACTTTGAACGCAATGTGGTAGGTCGTGATGGCCTTAGTTTGGATCTCAGTGTGCAAGGTGCTTGCATTAGTGTTGGCCAAGGAAATTGCAGTGTCAGAGTACCCGAGCCCGCCAGCCTGGCTCTGTTCACACCACTGTTCCTGCTGCTGTTCAGAAGAAAGCTATTCTGAGCCCTCCGGCTGAGCCATGCTTTCAACGCTGGCTCAGCCTGAAGTTTACACCTTAAACTGTGCCACCGAACGCCCTAACTGGTTTGCAAGCCCCAACAAGTCACGGGTGCTCCCCGCTACCTGACTGATCGCTGTGCTGTTTTCTTCCGCAGAGGCACTTAACCGGCTAATGCCTTCCGCTAAGGTCGCCGATACTGTGGTTTGCTCCTCTGCAGCACTGGCTGTTTGCCCCATCAGCTCTTTTAAAGTCGCTAAACGTTGATCGATCTCTGCGGCAGAGCCTTCCATCAGGGTTGCATCCTGTGCTGTTTTTGCCGATTCATGCGCACAAACCTCGCTGTGCCTGGCCAAGCCAACCGACTGCTTCTGAATACCATGCAACACAGCCGATATTTCCTGAACTGCCTCTTGCACCTTACTGGCTAGTTGGCGGACTTCATCCGAAACTACCGCAAAGCCCCTGCCATGCTCTCCTGCCCTGGCGGCTTCAATGGCAGCATTTAAGGCCAGCAAGTTGGTTTGCTCTGCAATGGTGTTGATCACATCCAATACCTGGCTGACTTTTTGGCTATCCTGCTCCAATGCCCGCACTTCCTGATGAATTTCAGCAAAACTGTCCAGTGTTTTTTTCAAACTCAGTTGGCTGCTGGTTAAATTCTGTTGTAAATGCTCAGAAGAGCCTTTGCACGATTGCAGTTCAAACAAAGCCTTGCTGGTATTCTGGCCAATTTCTGCTGCCGCATAGCTCATCTGTTCTATCGCCGTGGCCAGCATATCGGTTTCTTTTGCCTGTAATTGAATACTGCCATCTGCTTGCGTAATGGCGGCAGAGTTTTGCTCGGCTGTCATTTCCAGTTGCTGACCAACGCCAACCAATTGCTGCACCAACTGGCGCAAACTCTGCTGCATCCGTGCCAGCCAACTCATCAGATGCTTATCGCTGTCGCGTCGCTCCAGCGGCGTAGTGAGATCCCCGGCAGCAATCACACTGGTTAACTGACACATGGCCTCAGGTTCTCCGCCAAGCGGTTCCAGTACAAATCGGCACACCAACTGAGCTGCGGCAAAAGCAAGCCCGATGGCAGCCAGACAAATCACAACCCCTATCCACAGCATACGCCGGGCTGGCGCTAATACTTCCGCCCGGTCAATTTCCGCCAATAAGGCCCAACGCACACCGAACACATCGAGTGGTGCATAGGCCGAAACCACCCAGTTACCATTGTAATCAATGACCGGCTGTACCCCCTGTTGCCCCGCCAAGGCCTGGCGAACCACCGCAGTATCAGCACCATTGTTTGCGATGGTGCCGGCAAACGAAGCTTGCACACTGCGCTTAACCGGATCTAGAAATGAATCCGACCGCATGCGTAAATCACTGCCAACCAGATAGGTTTCGCCACTTTGGCCCATGCCTTCACGGACTTGCATCACCTGATTGATTTTTTCTATTGATAATTGCACCGCTACTGTGACCATACCGTCTGCCAGCTGCAATTGCCGGCCCAGAAAAGCTGCGGCTTCATTGCCAGAAGGTGCATATGGTGAGAAGTCTTCCAGTACAATCTGCCCAGCTTGCTGCTGAGTACGTTGCATTAAACGGGCTAAACCAGAGTTGCTGTATGGGCCATGACGCAAATTGCTACGATAATCCGATTCCCGCTCTACGGTGTAAGCGACAGTACCGTCACTTTGAATAATAAAAATATCGTAAAAACCCAGCTGTTGATTCAGTTGCTGAAACAAGTCATGTTGCCGTTCGACCTCAGAGATACTTTGCATGGCTTGCACTGCAGCAGTAACCACTTCAAGAGCATTGGCAAACTCACTCAACATAGAGCCGATTTGCTGTTGCTTAATTTCCCGCACCGCAGTCAGGCTATCTTCTGCTTGTTGGTACAGTGCACTCTGCGCCATATAGGTTACCACTGCCGTAGCAATGATCATCGGAAAGAGTACAATGAAAATGCTGATCCATTTTACTTTAGCCGCAAATGACATCATTCCTCCCTGAGCCCACAATTGGCAACTCATTAAGCGTATTGAATGAGCGTATCTGAGTTTGTATCTATTGCATGAAGGATATCGTGATATTTTTATGATATTGTTGTGCGACAGGAGTAAATTGTCAGCAACGATGAAGTGAATCAATGCAAGGTTCAGGGGCGCCATGCAGCGCCCCTGACAACGATTATTCAGCAGTAAAGCGTTTCATCCAGTCGAACACTTCGTTGTACCAGCGTACCCGGTTCTCTGGTTTTTGGATCCAGTGATTCTCGTCCGGGAAAATCACCAGCCGCGACTCGATACCTTTACGCTGCAGATTGGTAAAGGCTCCCAAGCCCTGGGCGTATGGCACCCGATAGTCTTTTAAGCCGTGGATCACCAACATCGGCGTTTGCCAGTTGTCGGCATAAGCCGCCGGGTTAAATTTGGCGTAATCCGAATCCTCGTCCCAGGCGGTGCCGCCCAGATCAAATTCCGGGAAAAACAACTCTTCGGTGCTGCCGTAAAAGCTTGGCATATCGTACAAACCAGCGTGGTTGACCAGGCAGCGGAACGCATCCGGCCATTTGCCGGCAAACCAGTTCATCATGTAACCGCCATAGGAAGCCCCCAAGGCACAGGCTCGGTTGCCATCAATCCATGGGTAAGCTTTTTGAATGTACTCAAAGCCTTTTTGCAAATCAACCAGCGGCTTTCCGCCCCAGTCGCGGCTGATGGAGTCGGTAAAGGCCTGGCCATAGCCGGTAGAACCATGAAAATCGACCATCACCACCGCATAGCCCTGCGCTGCCCACAGCTGGGCATTCCAGCGGTAATGGAACATATTGCCAAAGCTGCCTTGCGGGCCTCCATGCACCAGATAGGCCAGTGGGTAGCGTCGGTTGGCGTTGAAGTTGACCGGTTTCACCAGATAGCCATAGACGGTATTGCCATCCCAGCCGGAGAAACTAAACTGCTCAAACTCACCAAAGGCAATGCCTTCCAGCAAGGGACCATTGACATTGGTCAGCTGCTGCAGCCGGTTGCCATCGGTCTGGATTTGGTAAATCTCTGTTGGCTGGTTTAGCCGGTGATTGCTAAATACAATGCGCTCGCCAGCCACATTCAGGTGGCCAGCGGTGCCATCGCCATAAACTTTCCGTACATCACCAAAACTGGTGTTGATGGCATAAATGCTGACCTGTCCTACATCTTGTGTTGTCACATAAATGGTGCGGTTGTCCGGACCAAACTGGTAGGAATAAATGGAGCGGTCCCAGTCCTCCGTCAGTACCGTGCGCTGATTAGTCACCTGATCGAGCAGCACCAGCCGACGCCGGTCGGATTCGGCTTGCGGTGTTTGCATCGCCAGATACGCCATAAAACGTCCATCCGGTGAGAAGGATGGGTGCGAGTCCCAGGCCGGGTTGTCGGCGGTGAGGTTTTTCTTCTCGCCCCCTTCAATACTGACTTCAAAAATATCAAAATTGGTGTGCCAGCTTTCGTCCACGCCAGGCATTTTGGCGCTGAACACCAAATGCTGTTGATCCGGCGTAAAGGCTACTTCGTTGATGCCGGCAATATCGCTGTTCCAGTCTGGCATCAGGTTTAGTGCATCGGTGACCGGCTTATCAGCAAGATTTGCCACAAACAAATGGCTGCGGTAGCCATCAAGCCAACGATCCCAATGGCGTACCATTAACTGATCGTACACCATGGCGGTATCTTTGCGGGCGGCATCGTCCGCTTTCGCTTTCACTGTGCAGGCAATATCACCACAGCCCGGTTTGTGTTGTAGCGCCAGCGCCAGCTTCTGGCCGTTGTTTGATACCTGAAAGCCCTGCACCGGCAGCGGCAAGTCGGTGAGCTGCATGGCTTCACCACCGCTGAGATTTAAGCGCCATACCTGATTGGAGCCAGTACGGTCGGCCAAAAAGTAAATGGCACTGCCATCGGCAGCCCAGCGTACCTGATGTTCGCGGCTGCTGTTTTGCGTTAAGCGGCGGAGAGTATTGTTGTTGCTTAAATCCATTAAGTACAGATCGTGGCTGCTATCAGCAGGCTTCACGCCGCCATTTTTTTGTGCAAACACCAACTGATTACCGCCCGGTGCCAATACAATATCGCTAAGCTGATTAAGTTGGGCTAAATGCTCGACCTGCAGCGGCGTTTTGGCGCTAGCGTGAACCCCTAGCCCAGCTACCAGCAGTGCTGAGACTGTCAAGAAACTAATTTTCATAGCATGCTTCCCCTGGTTAAAAAAAACCTGCAAGCAGAGCTTACAGGTTTGGATGCTTCGCTGCGTTTTATTTTGCGCCAGCCATTTCTTCGATTTTTACTTTCCAGATGGCCGGGCCTTGTTTGTGCACATTGTTGCCCTGACTATCTACCGCGACGGTGACCGGCATGTCTTCGACGTCAAACTCGTAGATGGCTTCCATCCCTAAGTCTTCAAACGCAACGACCCGGGCTTTTTTGATGGCTTTGGATACCAGGTAAGCGGCACCACCAACAGCCATCAGATACACCGCTTTATGCTGCTTGATGCTTTCCACCGTGGCATCACCACGCTCGGATTTACCAATCATACCAAGCAGACCGGTTTGCGACAGCATCATCTCGGTGAATTTATCCATTCGGGTGGCCGTAGTAGGGCCAGCCGGGCCGACCACTTCATCACCCACCGCATCGACCGGGCCAACGTAGTAGATAAACTTATTTGTCAAATCGACGCCTTCCGGCAGGCCTTCGCCTTTATTCAGGCGATCGGCAATGCGCTTGTGGGCGGCATCTCGGCCGGTCAGCATCTTACCGCTTAACAGCACAGTTTCACCAGCCTGCCAGCTTTGTACCTCTTCCGGCGTGACGGTATCCAGATTCACCCGGCGCACATTGCTGCCAAGCTCCCAGGTCACTTCTGGCCAGTCTTCCAGTTTGGGTGGCTTGATATCGGCCGGGCCACTGCCATCCAGATGAAAATGCACATGGCGGGTGGCAGCGCAGTTTGGGATCATCACTACCGGCAAAGAAGCGGCATGGGTGGGCACACTTTTGATTTTGATATCCACCACTGTCGTCAGGCCGCCGAGGCCCTGAGCACCTATGCCCAGCTGGTTGACTTTCTCGTACAGCTCCAGTCGCAGCTTTTCTTCGGCGGTTTCGGCGCCTTTGTCGATCAGTTGCTGAATATCGACCGGGTCCATCAGCGACTCTTTGGCCAACACCGCCGCTTTTTCGGCAGTACCGCCAATGCCAATGCCGAGCATTCCCGGCGGGCACCAGCCAGCGCCCATTTTAGGCAAGGACTCCAGCACCCAGTCGACGATGGAGTCGGACGGGTTTAACATCGCCATTTTGGTTTTATTCTCAGAGCCACCGCCTTTGGCGGCAATCATCACTTCCACTTCGGCACCTGCCACCAAATCCAGGTGCACCACCGCCGGGGTATTATCACGGGTATTTTTGCGGGCACCGGCCGGATCGGCCACAATGGATGCGCGCAGCGGGTTATCCGGGTTATTGTAGGCACGGCGGGTACCTTCATCCACCATCTGCTGCACCGTCAAGTCGGTTTTATCCCACTTGACGTCCATGCCGACTTTAACAAAGCAGGTAACAATGCCGGTATCCTGGCAGATCGGCCGGTGACCTTCGGCCGACATCCGCGAGTTAATCAGAATTTGTGCAATGGCGTCTTTGGCCGCTTTGTTCTGCTCTTTGTGATAAGCTTTTTCCAGTGCCTGGATAAAATCCAACGGGTGGTAATAGGAGATGTACTGCAATGCATCTTCAATGCTGTCGATAAAATCTTGCTGGCGGATGACGGTCATCTGAAATCTGTCCTCTGTCGTAATCACTGCATTAGAGTACGCCCTAAGCAGTCGTTCAATCTTTGTTGTCCGGCTGGTATCATACAACGCATCAAAAACAGCGGCCAGAGTTTCGTACATACAACCTTGGTCGTGCAATTGGATATTGGCATGCAGCACTATCATATTATTGGCGACGCCCCGATCGACTTGCTGGATTTTTTTGCCCCGCTGGCAGAGCAGCCCTGGGCGATTTTATTGGACTCAGCCGGCCCGGTTAGTAAGAACAACCGTTTTGATATCTTAGCAGCCGAACCTGTTTGTACCATTGAAGCCAAGGATGGCCATACGGTGCTGACCGATGATCAAGGTGCACATCATTACCAGCAACATCCGTTAGCCGTGGTAAAGGCCGCCTTAAAATGCTACTTCCCAGAGCCTGCACCCAAGCTAGACTTGCCTTTTCAGGGCGGTGCTTTGGGTTATTTCGGCTATGATCTTGGCCGCTACAGCGAGCAGATACCGGCTACGGCAAGCAAAGATCTGCCACTGCCGGATATGGCCATCGGCATTTATCTCTGGGCTTTGGTGCTGGATAAAGAAAAGCAGCAGCTGTGGTATCTGGATTATCGCGGCGATGCCGAACAAAACTGGACCAAACTAAATGAACGGCTACGTCAGTACCGGCAAGCGTCCAGCCCCTTTGCTCTGACCAGTGATTGGCAGGCCAATATGGACAAAGCCGGCTACCAGACCCGCTTTGAACAGGTGCATGAACACCTGCTGGCCGGTAACTGCTACCAGATTAACCTGGCGCAGCGTTTTAGCGCCAGCTACAGCGGCAGCGAATGGCAAGCCTATCAGAAGCTGCGCGCCGCCAATGCCGCGCCGTTCTCTGCTTTTATGCGCCTGCCCGAAGGCTGCGTGCTCAGTATTTCACCCGAGCGCTTTTTGCAGCTGCATGACCGCGAGATAGAAACCAAGCCTATTAAAGGCACCAAACCGCGCCATAGCGATGCCAAACTGGATGCTGAGACGGCTGAGGCCCTGCGTAACTCGCCAAAAGATCGGGCTGAAAACGTGATGATTGTCGATTTGCTGCGCAATGACTTAGGCCGGGTGGCTGAGCCAGGCAGTGTAAGGGTACCGGATCTCTTTGCCATTGAAAGCTACCCGGCGGTACACCATTTGGTCAGCACCGTCACCGCCACTTTGCGCACCGAACTCGATGCCACCGACTTGCTGCAAGCGGCTTTCCCGGGTGGTTCCATTACCGGCGCACCCAAAATCAGTGCCATGACCATTATTGAGCAACTGGAGCCACACCGGCGCTCGGTATACTGCGGCGCCATCGGTTACATCGACCAAAGCGGTGCTATGGACACCAACATCGCCATCCGCACCCTGGTCGCCTGCAACGGCCAACTACACTGCTGGGCCGGCGGCGGCATTGTCGCCGACTCCGAAGTCAACAGCGAGTACCAGGAAACGCTGGATAAAGTGCATAAAATTCTGCCGATACTGCAAAATACAACTGAAGACTTAACATGAGTTGGGATACCGACTGGCTGCTAGCCCGCTTTAACACCCAGTTGCCGCCAACAGCGGCGCGAACCTTGCAAAACCAGAGCGGAGCACAACGCGCTGCGGTGCTACTGCCGTTTTTGCAAGGCCCTCAGGGTTTGGAATTGGTGCTGACCAAACGGGCCGCGCATTTAAAGCATCACCCCGGCCAAATCAGTTTCCCCGGTGGCCGTATTGAAAGCGGTGAAAGCAGTAAAATGGCGGCGCTGCGAGAAGCAGAAGAAGAAGTGGGACTATCACCTGCTGATGTCGCCATTGTGGGCCAGCTACCGCCGCAAGCCACCAGCACCGGCTTTGTGATAGAACCCTGGCTGGGGCTGGTGCACGCCCCACCCCGCTGGCAATTGCAACTGGATGAAGTAGCCGATATCTTTCATGCACCTTTGGCAGAGTTATGGCAAGAAGAGCGCTGGCAGCAATGGGACTGGCAGCATCAGGGCCGACAGTACCCGGTGTATTTTTTGCACTGGCGCCAGCAACTGATATGGGGCGCTACCGCAGCCATCTTGCATCGGTTAAAGCAGCAGCTTGGCAAACCTTAGCCTGTCATAGCTAAGCCCGACAAACCAAAACAGCGATCGAGCTGTACAAGGAACCAAGTTGCTGTAGCAGGTTCAAATCTGGCAGCTTATCCACCTTTTACCTGAGGAAACAGCATGGAAAAATTACTGCAAAGCAGTCGCATTCTGGTGATTCTGACCATTATCGTCTGCGCGGCTTCGGCTTGCCTGCTCTATGCCGCCAGTGTGTCCATTGTCTATGGCATTATTGTCGATACCGTGCTGGCCATTCCGGTGAAAGCGGACGAAGGAAAACGATTGGCGGTAAAGTTACTAAAAGTACTGGATACCTTGCTAATCGCCCTGACGTTTCAAATCATCGCGTCAGCGCTGTACCGGCTATTTTTAACCAAAGAAGAGAGCAAAGACAAAGGCTTGCTGAAAGCATTGGATATTAAAAATTTTCATGATCTGAAAATCACTCTGATGCAGGTAGCATCGGTGATTCTGGTGATCCTGTTTCTGGAGCAGGCGGTGGAAATTGGTGCCACTTTAGAAACTCTCTACTTTGGTTTGGCTGTTGGCTTTGTCATTTTGGCGGTAACTTTCGCTGCCCGGCAAATGAATCACTAGCTTAATGCCCTGTTTCTAAGGACAAATAGGATGGTACTTTCGGCTCAGGATCGTTATCCTGTTGGCGAACTTATACTAAAAAATACTTCAGGAACAGGAGCATTCTATGTCAAAACTTTTCAGCGCCTTAGCAGCCAGTACCTTGCTGCTAATGGGCTCAGCCCTGGCCGAGCGCCAGCCGCGCGATGTCAGCGAGCGTGAGGCCTGGGAGCTGCACTCCCGCGTGATCACGCTGGATACCCATGTCGATATCGCCCGTGGTTACGCTACGCATCAAATGGATCCGGGCGTGATGACAAGAGCCCAGGTCGATTTGCCCAAAATGCGTGCCGGTGGCCTGGATGCCGCTTTTTTCATTGTTTATGTGGGTCAGGGCTCGATGACGGAGCAAGGCTATGCTACTGCCAGAGCCCGTGCTGAGGAGAGCTATCAGGCCATTAAACGCATGACCAGGGCTTACCGCGATCAAATTGGTCTGGCCCGCACTGCCGATGAGGTAGAAGCCTTGCATGCGCAAGGTAAGCTGGTGGCCTTGATTGGCATGGAAAACGCCTATCCGCTTGGCACCAGCGTCGATGAAATTCCGCTTTGGGCTGAGCGCGGTGTGCGCTATGTCGGCATTACCCATATGGGCAATAATCAATTTGGTGGCAGCTCCAATCCGCGGTTGGATCAGGGTGATAAACCCGATCAGGGCTTAACCGATTTGGGCCGTGAGCTGGTTAAAAAGCTGAACGATTACGGCATTATGGTCGATATTTCGCACGTTGGTAAGCGCAGCTCACTGGAGGCCATCGCCCTGTCGCGCGCGCCAGTGATTGCCTCACACTCCGGTGTTTCCGGCGTGCACCCCAACCTGCGGAATCTGGATGATGAGCAGCTGGATGCCATTAAAGCCAATGGCGGTGTCGCTCAGATGGTGGCCTTTCGTAGCTACGTAGCCAACGTGGATCCCCGCATTCAGCGTGGCCAAGATGAACTGCGCCAGCAGTACTTGCCGGCCGGTTGGGGCGGTGCCAGCGATGCAGAAGTCAAAGCCTATATGGATGGCCTGGCCGAGCTGCGCCGTACCTACCAGGATGTGACCTTAGCCCAATTTGTCGATCACATTGACTATGCGGTCAATCGCATTGGCATTGAGCATGTTGGCATTGTATCCGATTTTGACGGCGGCGGCGGCGTAGAAGGCTGGGACGATGCCACTGAAACCATCAATGTGACCTGGGAGTTGATGCGTCGGGGCTATACGGAAGATGACATCCGTGCGCTCTGGTCGGGTAACGTCCTGCGTGTCATGCGCGCGGTCGAGGCAGCAGCCAAGCACTAGCAGCGTCCCTATCTACCAACTGCCGCGTCAGCGCGGGCTGGGCGGCAGTCATTTCCCTTAGAAAATTTCATGTAAATCTCTGCAAGCAGCACTGACAAGGGCTGGAGGTTGTAACCAGACCTGACCAGTTACAACGGGACTTACCGGCTGACTACCTTTGGTATACAATCACAGGATGTTTCTTCAGGTTGTTTTGTTTTACTTATGATTATCAGCGCTTTTGATATGTTTAGCATCGGCATTGGTCCCTCCAGTTCGCATACCGTTGGGCCGATGCGGGCAGCCCACCAATTTACCGAACAGCTGAAGCAGTTGGGCACACTTGGATCCGTCAGCCGGATAAAAGTAGAGCTGTATGGCTCTCTTGGGCAGACTGGTATTGGCCATGGTACCGGTAAAGCCGTGATTCTGGGGCTAAGTGGCTACCTGCCAGAAAGCATAGACCCGGATCTGATCCCGGAGTTACTGCATCAGGTACACACTGAACAAAAGCTGCAACTGGCACAACAACAGCCGGTGAAGTTTCCACGTGAAGGTGCCATTACTTTTCATCGGCGCAAAACCTTGAAAGAACACTCCAATGGTATGGAGCTGGTAGCCTGGGACGGAGAAACCGAGCTGCTGCGTGAAGTGTATTTTTCCATTGGTGGGGGCTTTATTGTTAAAGCAGAAGATTTTGCCAAAGAAAAAGAAGCCGCCAGTCAGTTTGCCGCTGATAACCCGCCGCCCTACCCGTTTGAAAGCGCTACAGAACTGTTGGCCCTTTGCAAAGAACATGGCCTGTCGATTTCCAGTTTGATGCTGGAGAACGAGAAAGTACTGCGTAAGCCCAATCAAATAAAAGACGAGCTGTTTCATATCTGGCAGGCCATGCATGATTGCATCGATCGGGGCATTCGCACTGAAGGGGTTTTACCTGGTGGTCTGAAAGTAAAGCGGCGGGCTCCTTCGTTGTATCGACGCCTTAGTGTAGAAAAAAGCTCAGATCCCTTGCAGGTGATGGATTGGGTGAACTTGTTTGCGCTGGCAGTCAATGAAGAAAATGCCGCCGGTGGCCGGGTAGTCACCGCTCCCACCAATGGCGCTGCCGGTATTATCCCTGCAGTACTGATGTACTACGACAAGTTTATTCAACCAGTAACACCCGATATTGCCATGCGTTATCTGTTAACGGCTGCCGCAATCGGCATTTTGTACAAAAAGAATGCGTCCATTTCTGGTGCCGAAGTCGGTTGCCAGGGGGAGGTGGGCGTCGCTTGCTCGATGGCCGCCGGTGCTTTAACGGAAATTCTTGGTGGCTCAGCCAGCCATGTAGAAAATGCAGCAGAAATTGGCATGGAACACAATTTAGGCCTGACCTGCGATCCGGTCGGTGGCCTGGTGCAGGTGCCCTGCATCGAGCGCAATGCCATGGGAGCCGTCAAAGCCATCAATGCATCACGACTGGCACTGCGGGGCAGTGGTGATCACAAGGTGTCACTGGATAAAGTGATTAAAACCATGTGGGACACCGGCAAAGACATGCAAACCAAGTACAAAGAAACCTCACGCGGTGGTCTGGCCGTAAACATTATTGAGTGTTAATGCAAAAGCCCCTGAATTCAGGGGCTTTTTTTTACTACCTCTACTCAGCTAATCTCCCTGAACCGGGTATCGATTTTTTGCTCCTTGCTGCGAAACAAATTCTTAAAGTCTTCCAGAATCACATAAAGCGCAGGGATCAGGATCAAGGTGATCACGGTGGCAAACAAAATACCAAAGGCCAGCGATACTGCCATCGGCACCACGATTTGTGCCTGCAAACTGCGCTCCAGCACGATGGGCGTTAAGCCCAAGAAGGTAGTCATGGAGGTGAGGACAATAGCGCGAAAACGCATGGTACCCGCCTCCTCCACCGCCTGACGAATGCTGTGCCCGGCCGCTCTGGCTTTATTGACAAAATCCACCATAATCAAACTGTCATTCACCACCACACCGGCCAGCGCAATCAGACCAAACACCGACATAATGCTCATGCTAAGCCCCAGTACCATATGGCCAACCACAGCACCAATCAGGCCAAAGGGGATCACGCTCATAATAATCAGCGGCTGGCTGTAGGATTTCAGCGGAATGGCCATTAAGGCATAGATAAGAAACAGCGCCAGCACGGCGGCTTTTAGCATATCGCGCTGCGCATCCATTTCATCCTGGCTGCTACCTTCCAGCGCCGTAGTAACGCCAGGGTAACGCTGTGGCAGTTCTTTCATAATGCCTTGCCGCACTTCCCGTACCACCCGGCCCGGCTCGATGCGATCTTTATCCGCTGCTGCGGTAATGGTTACCGCCCGCTCGCCATTGACCCGATTAATGGCATTAAAGGCTGGCTGCAACTGATAGCTGGCAACCATGTTAAAAGGCACCTCACCACCATCGGCTGTGCGGATGCGCATCTGCTCTAAATTGCCCAATGAGTTGCGTTCCTCTTTCGGGTAACGCACCATCACTTTCACTTCTTCGCCATCGCGCTGCACCCGCTGTGCTTCGGCGCCATAGAAGCCATACCGCACCTGGCGCGCCAGATCCGATAATGTCAGCCCCAATAAATCCGCTTCCGGTTTTAAACTCAGCACTACCTCATCATTGCCGCCACTCAGGTTGTCCTGAATATCGTACACCCCTTCGTATTGCTCCAATGCCCGTTTTAGCTCTTCGGCAGCGGCTTCGAGCATCTGCAAATTATCGCCGCGAATTTGCAGTGCTATATCAGCACCACCTCCACCAGCGCCGGTAGAGGCATTGATATTAAATGAACGCATTCCGGCGATCTCTGGCATTTCTTCACGCCAAATGCGGGCAATTTCAAAGCCATCAATTTCGCGGCCTTCGCTTTTCTCCAGCTCCAGTACCATCTGTCCACGGGTATCACTGTTCAAAAAGACCAGCCGGTGCTGAATCACATCGGCATTGTATTCGGATTTCAGCCGCTCATTGGCGCGCATTAATGCGGCTTCCATTTCATCCAGGGCTTGCTGGGTTTGCTGGCTTGACGAGCCCTCTTCCATCAAGATACTGGCCTGAATAAAGTCACTTGGGATATCCGGGAAAAACACCCAACGGACAAAACCACCACCCAGCAAACCTATCATCAGCAGCATCAGTGAAAAAAAGCTAACCAGGGTCAGATAGCGAAACTCTATGCAGCGACTGATAAAAGGCCGGTAGTGTTGGTGGATAACATGCTGCAGCTTATCGGCGACCCATTGACGGATCCCACGTAAAAAATTGCTGGCACCACGGCCTGTCGCGTAAAACAAACCATGCCGGTCCGGATCCCAGGGTTTGGTATCGATATGGGCAATGTGGGTAGGCAAAATCAGTTTGGATTCCACGATGGAAAAAGCCAGACACAAAATAACCACCCAGGCAATCGACTCCCAAATAGGCCCCATCGAGCCGCCAACCATCAG
Organism: Alkalimonas sp. NCh-2; assembly: GCF_039631345.1. Lineage (NCBI taxonomy): Bacteria > Pseudomonadati > Pseudomonadota > Gammaproteobacteria > Alkalimonas > Alkalimonas sp. NCh-2. The sequence goes on along the minus strand of NZ_JBDIUV010000002.1, from coordinate 750,498 downwards.
CATGGGTAAAAAAGCAGCAATGGTCGTCAGTACCCCAAAAGTAGCTGGCATGGCCACTTTCTTGGCTCCGGCGATCACCGAGTCCATCGACTTGCCTTTTTTCTCGATTTCGCTAAAAGCACTCTCACCAATAATGATGGCATCGTCCACCACGATACCCAGCACCAGTATGAAGCCAAACAGACTAATCATGTTGATGGAAACACCGAACATCGGCAACGGCATCAATGCAAGGGCACCAAGAAAACAAACCGGGATCCCGACCATGACCCAGAAGGCAATCCGAAACTCCAGAAACAAGGTGAGCGCCAGCAGCACCAGCAGGACACCGTACAGCAGATTGCTGGTCATCAGCTCGATGCGCCCCTGCAGGTAGTAACTGCTGTCGCCCCAATGATCCAGATAAATTCCCGCAGGTAGCATCTCGCGCTGCTCTTCGACATAACGCTTCACGTTTTGCGAGATTTGCAGGCTGTTATCATCACCGACAGCATCCACCCGGATGGAGATCGAGGGCATACCATCGAAGGTAGCTTCACCATCGCGCTCGATAAAACCATCATTGATGTACGCAATATCGCCCAGCCTGAGCCGGGTACCGTCGTTAAAACGCAGCAGGATGATATCGGCAAACTCATGGCCACGGTACGCCTGGCCTTTGGTGCGCAATAAAATATTGCCCGAATCAGAGCGAATGGAGCCACCGGGAATATCGACCGAGCTGGCGCGAATGGCCTGTACCACCTGCTCAAACGTCAGTTGATACTCCCGCAGCACCGCTTCGGATAACTCGATGGAGATTTCATAGTCGCGGGCTCCAACCACCTCAACCTGGCTGATGCTGTAACGTTTTTTTAAGTCATCACGAATGTGCTTGGCCAGCTCTTTCATACTGCGCTCGTCGGCATTGCCGTAGAGCGAGAGCCAGATCACTGTACTTTGAAACCGCTGCCGATACACCACAGGGCGTTCAGCCTGCTCCGGGAAGGTAGCAATAGCAGCCACCTGAGTTTTGATTTCGTCCATGACTTCCATAATGTCGTAACTGGATGAAATCTCGGCCCGTACCGTGCCCAAGCCTTCCACTGCGGTAGAGCGAATACGCTTGATACCATTGATCGAACGCAGTCGCTCTTCAATCTTATCAATGACCGCACTTTCCACTTCCTGCGGCGCAGCGCCCAGGTAAGGCACCCGGATGGTCACTTCATCCAGCGCAATTTCAGGAAAGATTTGTTTCTTGATGGTCATCAAAGAAGCAGCGCCAGCAATAATCAGCACCACCATCAGCAGGTTGGCTGCTACACTGTTGCGGGCGAACCAGGCAATAATCCCTTTTTGTGTATCCATGCTCAGTCTCCCGCCGCTTCAGTGTCTGAAACGGCAGGACTGTCCAGCCACTCACCATCCACCCGACCAAGGCGAACCTGCATGCCAGCCAGAGGATTGGGTAAAGCTGACACCACTAAATGCTCGCCGGCAGCAAGCCCCTCCATCACATAGGCATAACGCTCATCGGTGCGTTGAACCTGGACAGGCCTGAACTCCAGCTGGCTATCAGCATTCACCAGCAATACCTGGTTGCCTGGTCGTACCAAGTTACGAGGCAACCGAATAACCTGACCAGACGAGCTGCCTTCAATAGCTGCATGGACAAAACGGCCAAACCGCAGTGGCTGCTTGCCATCGGTTTGTAAACGATAGGGATCATCCACCTGCACTACGGCGTAAATCACCCGGCTTCGCTCATCCAGCACTCCTTCGGTACGTGTCAGCCTGCCCTGCCAATGCTGCTGCTGGCCTGCAACCAGAGCCGTCAACTCAACGAGCGGATAGCTTGACTGCTCACCACCAGGTAGTTGCATAAAGGCCAGATCATGATCAGTCAGTGGTAATCGCACTTCTGCCAAGTCAGTACCGAAAATACTGCCAAGCACAGTCCCCCGGCTGATAAACTGACCGATATTCACCGTTTTGCTCTGCAGTAATCCGGCGTATGGTGCCCGTAATTCGGTACGGCTAAGATCCCTGACTGCCCGCTCCAGTTCAGCTTCAGCAGAACGTACATTGGCCAACTCACGCGCCAGCTGAGGCCGGCGCAAACCAAGTTCGGGTGCCTCCCCTTCGGTGAAAGAAGCCCACTCTTCCTCGGCAACCCGCACCCGGGCAAGCTCTTCCTGCAAGGCCGCAGTAGCCCGTGCCAGATTAGCTTCCGCCGCTTTCACCGCCGTTAAATAGTCATCCTGCTCGACTTTTACCAATAGCTCACCGGCAGCAAAAAAACCACCCTCAACAAAGTTGGGAGATACTTCAATGATGCGGCCGTTCACCTCAGAGACCAGGCTGGTCATCAACCTGGGGCGAACAGTCCCTTGAGAGCTTATCCGGTAAATCAACTCTTCAGGTTGTGCTGATATCACATCCACCAGCACTCCTACTGCAACATCTTCGCGTTGTTCCGCAGGTTGACGGCCTTTCATCAGCACAATCATCAACAAGACTGCAATCAACAGGATCACTACAGGCAAGATAATTTTTAATTTTTGCTTTGCCATGGAACTCACTAACTTGTCTTTATAAGTACTAGCTATACTAACGAAAAAAAGCCCGATCTGGTTGCATTAAATGTTACAAGGCTAAAAACACCTTCAGCGCGACCGAGCATAAAAATAAATCAAAATGATTGAAAATCAGTCAGTTGCAATTTTACAGCCTGCTAGTATTTGCAGCGGACTGGAGAAAAACCAACTCAGCAGACATACTTTGTTACAAAGCAGCCTGCAACACTCACCGTCAGGAGCCTTTCCTGCCATGCGAAAACATGTGCACCTTCTACTTTTTACTCTGCTGTGGCCAGGCCTGCTGCTGGCTGCCGAGCCTGACTGGTATACAGAGCTTATGCAACAGAGTAAAGCTGAGCCAGGCGCTGCTTACAACAACACTATGGAATTACTGGCACAAACGGATGCTTTGGATTGGCAGCGCCGTTACCATTTGACCAATGCACTGGCATACCAGTTGTTGATTCTCTCCAACAGCAGCCAGGGAGAGGCTTTGATCAAGGAGTGGTTGCAGCAGGTTCCGCCAGAGCGAACCGAGTGGCAAATTCGTAGTTATGAGTTACTGGCAATTTTTGCGTTTCGTCGCAACGAGCTGGTACCGGCTCAACAACATTTAGAACAAGCTTACCAATTGGCACTGCAGCATCAGCACCACGAACGCATTGCCTCCATTACCACCAATAGTGCTTTGTTGGTACGAAGTATTGGCTTGTACGATGAAGCCAGCCAGTTGCTGCAACAAGCAGAGCAATTGGCAAATCGCTACAGCCTGAGCGCCGCTACCAGGGCCATTATCCGTAATAATCAATCGTCACTGCTGGTGGCGATGGAGCACTATGAAACAGCAATAGCGCATCTGGAAGAGTCTCTGCAACTGGCTTTTTTCCAGGCCGATGACATTGCCTTTGTGCAACGCACCCTGGCCAGCAGCTACCTGGCACTGCAGCAATACGAAGCGGCCAGTCACTACGCATCACTGGCGCTTGATTACTACCTGCAACGTGATGATCCCTACTCCATCAGCCAGATGTACCTGGTGCAGGCGCAACAGGCTTTAGCCCTTGGAGCACTGGATAGCGCTGAGCAAAAGCTGGCGCAAGTTAGCCAGTTGCTGGCAAAGCATTCCCTGCCAGAGAATGAGCTGCAAGCGGTTCTGTTGCAAAGTCAGCTCTATCAGGCACAACAAAACTATCCGGCAGCACTCGAGGCCTTGCAGCAATACCAGCGCCTTTATAGCCAAAAGCAAAACGAACAGTCACGTCGTCACGTGGTGGGGCTACGGGACCAGTTGTATTTTCAGCAACAACAACAAGCCATTGCAGAGCTGGAAACCCAGTTGCTGCTCTCTGAATTGACGGCGCGGCATCAGCACCGCCAAAATATCACCATTATCAGCGCACTTGCTCTCGGTTCGCTGTTGCTGATTTATTTTTTCCGGCGGCAGCAACAAAAACGCATTCAGGCCGAACACCTGACCAGGAAGCTCCATCAATCACTGCAGCAGTTGCAGCAGGCACAGCAACAGCTTATTGAATCAGAAAAGATGGCGTCGCTTGGCACTCTGGTTTCTGGCCTGGCGCACGAAATGAATACACCGCTTGGGATCCTGACGACAGCGCTCTCGTTATTGGATGAGCAAGTCACCGTATTTAGCGCCTCAGCCCGGAACAAGCAGTTGACTCAGCAAAAGTTTCAGTCTTTTTGTGAAAAGTCGGCAACAACCCTTAAATTGTGCCAGCAAACCCTGCAGCGCTGCTCAAATCTGGTGCAGAATATCAAGCAGTTGGCCATTCGCCCCGAACAGGACTACGATGTCAGTCTGTCGGCTTTAATCGCCAGCGTCCGAACGTTATTGAGTGAGCAGCTGCGAAGAGTTCAGGTGCTGGAAGAAGGCACAGAGCTTACGCTTCATTGCAGTGGTCAACAATTGCAGATGGTGTTGCTGGAGCTGTTTCAAAACTCATTACAACATGGCTTAACCCAGGAGGAAAAGCCACAGATCAGGCTGGCACTGGAGCAGCAAACCGACCATTTAGTGTTACGCTACAGTGACAATGGCTGTGGCATCGAAGAGACAGAGCGTCAACATGTGTTCGAACCATTTTATACCACAGCCCGGGGAGCCGGACGGACCGGCCTTGGTCTTAACCTGGTGTACAACCTGATGACTCAGGCATTTGGTGGCAGTGTCGAGCTCACTGCCTGCCAGACAGGTTTTGAGTTATTGCTGTATTTCCCCAAAGCTCTGCTTACTCATGCGCCGGCAGCAGCCAACTGCTCCAGCACCAAACAGCCAATGGAGTAACCTGCACCAAAAGAGCACAAAATGGCCTTATCACCCGCTTGCAGCCCGGTCTTATGTTGGTGAAAAGCAATGATGGAGCCCGCTGATGCTGTATTGGCATAGCGATCCAATACCAAAGGTGCTTCCTCCGGCAACGGATCCCTGCCAAGAATTTTTTTGGCGGCAAAGATGTTCATATTGATATTGGCCTGATGCAACCACAGGCGCTTTAATTGCTCCGGCGTCACCTGCTGTGCAGCCATCTCTGTCGCAATCACATCGGCCACCAACGGCAGTAACTCTTTAAACACCTTGCGACCTTGCTGGCGGAAAAACGCGATCTCCGGCTCGGGTGATGCAAAGCAATGCTCGGTATAGCCAATATCGCAGCGAATGTTGTTAGAAAACTCGGTTTTAAGGCGCATGCCCAAAATCCGAAACGCCAAAGGTGAACTGCAAGTGTCTTCGGCTTCAATAATAGTGGCGGTGCAGACATCGCCAAAAATGAAGTGGCTATCGCGGCTGCGATAATTGACCTGAGGTGAAGCAAACTCCGGGTTTACTACCAATACAACTTTGGCGGTACCGCCACGAATGGCATTGGCTGCATTGCTGATGGCAAAGGTAGCAGAAGAACAGGCTACATTCATATCAAAGGCATAACCAGTTACACCCAACTGCTGCTGCAGCTCTACCGATAAAGCCGGATAAGGCCGCTGCATATTGGAAGCGGCGCAGATGATCAGGTCAATATCACTGGCAGTTTTGCCAGCCTCTGCCATCGCTTCTTTGGCAGCGATAAGCGCCATTTCCACCATTTCCGGCGCCTGGTCTTCACCACGACGCGGAAACACCGGATGCATCACCGCAGGATCCAGAATACCCTCTTTGTAGAGCACATGGCGTGACTTGATGCCGGAGGCTTTTTCGATAAATTCGCAGCTCGAATGCCCCAGGGCCTCCAGCTCGCCACGTTCAATCTCAGCCGCATGCTGCTGATTGAAGTTATCCACATACTGATTGAAGCTGGCGACCAGCTCTTCGTTGGAAATACTGTCGGCTGGCGTAAAAACACCTGAGCCACTGATCACAATATTTTTCATAGCCTAACCTTGTCGTATTCGATCTGTGCTGTCAGATCTGGTCTTTATCAACTGATTATACCGCTGTCAGCAAAAGCTGACAGCGCAAATGTGACCTTTTTCTGACTTTAGTTCAATAAAGCCCGCATCGCCTGCTGCAGACCATCCAATGTCAGTGGATACATGCGCTTTGTCATGATGCGCTGGATCTGGCCAATCGACTGATAATGCGGCCACCAGGCCTCAGGTTGCGGGTTCAGCCAGACGGCTTTGGGGTACTGAGCCAGCAAGCGCCTTAACCAGACTTCGCCGGCCTCTTCGTTGTAATGCTCAACACTACCGCCGGGCCAGGCAATTTCATAAGGGCCCATAGTGGCATCACCGACAAAGATGAGCTTGTAATCCGAGCCGTAGGTGTGGATCAAATCCAATACACTGGTCTGCTGCTCACGCCGGCGTTGATTGTGTTTCCAAACACCTTCGTACACACAGTTGTGAAAGTAAAAAAACTCCAACTGCTTAAACTCGGCTCGCGCCGCGGCAAACAGCTGCTCGCATTCCTGAATATAATCATCCATCGAGCCGCCAACGTCAAAAAACAACAGCACCTTGATGGCGTTGTGCCGCTCTGGCTGCCACTGCAAATCCAGCCAACCGCCCTGCTGCGAGGTAGCACGGATGGTTTCCGGCAAATCCAGCTCCTGACTGGCGCCGCTGCGGGCAAAACGACGCAGTTGCCGTAACGCCAGCTTGATGGAGCGGTTATTGAGCTCGGCATCACCATCCAGATCACGAAACTCACGCTTGTCCCAGACTTTAACCGCCCGTCTGGCACCCGAGCGGTCCTGACCAATTCGGATCCCCTCCGGATTGTAGCCATAGGCACCAAAGGGTGAGGTGCCGCCGGTACCAATCCATTTGTTACCACCGGCATGACGTTTTTGCTGCTCGGCTAAACGCTCTTTAAATTGCTTGAGCAACTCATCCAGACTGCCAAGGCCTTTCAGCGCCTCTTTTTGAGCCTCAGTCAACTGGCGGATCACATCCGGCTTTAGCCAGTCGTCAGGGATTTTGCTGGCAATATCGACGGCAGCAACACCTTCGAAGTACTCGGCAAAAGCCCGGTCGAACTTGTCGTAGTTGCGCTCATCCTTCACCAGCACCAGCCGTGCCAGGTAATAAAAGCCTTCGGTATCGGCAAACACCACCTGCTTATCCAGTGCTGCCAGCAGATCCAGCAACTCAGTAAGGCTGACGCTCAGGCCATGCTTGCGCAGCGTTTGGAAAAACTGGATCAGCATCAGCGGCGACGCGCCATAAAGGCCAGTTTTTCTACCAGGGCGACATCCTGCTCATTTTTCAGCAAGGCGCCAAACATCGGCATTAAACCGCCTTTTTGTTGTTTGTCTTGCAGTACTTCGACCGGGATATCTTCCGCCAGCAGTAACTTTAACCAGTCCAACAGCTCGGAGGTGGACGGCTTCTTTTTCAGGTTGGGCAATTCACGCAGTTCAAAGAATACTTCCAGCGCTGTGCTCAGCAGCTGTTGTTGAATGTTCGGGAAATGCACCCCAACGATCTCCCTCAGCAGCGCTGCATCCGGAAAGCGGATGTAATGGAAAAAACAGCGACGCAGAAATGCATCCGGCAGTTCTTTTTCGTTATTCGAGGTAATGATCACGATGGGTCGTTGTTTGGCGGCGACTTCCTCACCAGTCTCGTGTACGTAAAATGCCATCCGATCCAACTCATACAACAAGTCATTGGGAAACTCGATATCGGCTTTGTCGATTTCATCGATCAGCAACACCGGCCGCTGTTCTGCGGTAAAGGCCAGCCACAGCTTGCCGGGTCGAATGTAGTTGCTGATGTCCTGCACCTTATCACTGCCAAGCTGGCTATCACGCAACCGCGAGACGGCATCGTACTCGTACAGACCATGCTGGGCTTTGGTGGTGGATTTAATCGGCCAGCTGATAAGCTCAGCTCCCAGGGCCTCGGCCAGCTCTTCCGCCAGGCGGGTTTTGCCGGTACCCGGCTCGCCTTTGATTAACAGGGGCTTTTCCAGTGTAACCGCCGCATTGACCGCCAGTGCCAACTCATCGGAAACGATATAGTGTTCGGTACTTTGAAACGACATAATGGATCCTTTTTGCAACCTGCTGCTACTTTACCTTTTGCCTGCAGGTCATACCAGCATCAGCCATAAAAAACCATGAATGTTGCTTCATTTTAACGAAACTTCAACTATACTGCCTGTTGTATCCTGGTCACGGAAGGCAAGGTCTGTCTGTTTCGCTGTCTGTCCTCTGCGTATTCTCCGTTGTATTCCTTAAGAATGGAGCTGCACGATGAGACTGCGTATTTCCCCCAGAAACATGCTCACATCCAATAAAGATGGTGAGTCTTTCCTGCCACTTGGCGAGTACACCAGCAAAAAACGCCTGACCCGCAAGGATTTGCGCTTTATTCAACGGCAGTCTGCCGAGCGAAACCGAAAGAAAGGAATTTGGGGTACGCTGGGCAGTTGGGACCATCAGCCCTTTCTGCTGAAAGGCACCCTTTTATGCTCATCCCACGGCAGTGTGGCATCCTCTGTCGCCCATTCTGGCGAATCCACCTTACAGGAAATTCAGGCCATCCGCGAAGGACGGCCTCAGTACCTGAATCAACCAGGTCAGCCAGACAGCGAGCCTGTGATCGAGCGTTACCTGAGCCTGGAACAAGTCACACTTCCCGACTGCGGCCAGGGCTTTACCGCAGATGAAATTCCGATGTTACGGCTTACCGTTTTTGTAGCAGCCGACGAGGGTGCGCTGGTGTTTTACCAACGGATGTCGAAAAAGAAAAAAGGCGACATGTTGGCCGACCCAACCGATACCAGCATTGAATATCTGCTCCCGGAGCCTACCGACGATCAGCATCAGTGCCACCAGCGTGACCGTTTGCATTACCGTATACCGGCTTATCCGGCAACCGGGCTGGTACTCAGCGAGGAAGGTGGTGCTCTCCCTCCCCGTCTGTCTACTCAGACTGATGACGACATCGCAGCAACCAAGCTGGTTCTCAAGGTGCTTATTTTTAAACGGCAAAACAGCACCTCTGCAGATATCCTGCGCCGGGTAGCCGACCGGGTTGGGTTGGTAAAACACAATCTGCTACTCTGGCAAAACCAGCAGCAAGGCTATTACTTTACTGATGTAACCGCTGAAGATATTGATTTTGATCGCAAAACACTGCTGCTACTGCATGGCACCTTTTCCTCAACCCGGGGTACTTATGGCAATCTGTTTGAAAAACCAGTAGCGGGCAGCAACCAGGTGTTTCTGGAGCAGTTGCTTGCCCAAACAGACTTTGAGCAAATTCTGGCATTTGATCACGATACCTTGTTCTCAACGCTGGAACAAAATGCCGCTCAATTGCAAGACATCCTTGGCAAGCGTTGTTTCAGCCAGCCTGTCACCGCACTGGGCTTTTCACGTGGGGCTTTGCTGCTGAAGTACCTGGCAGTCCACTGCCCCAACCTGAATATTCAGCATGGCGTTACTGTTGCAGCGGCAAACGAGGTTGGCTATCTAACGCTCCCCCGCACTTTGGCAACCTTTTGCAGTGCCATGCGCCTGTTAACCCTTGGCAGTGCACCTCTTACCATGCTGAACGCCCTGGCTCAGCATTCCGAGCGCGCCTTACAGCAATTACCGGGCCTGCAGATGATGAGCAAACTGAACACAGAAAATCAGGCGCTACGCGCGCAAGGACCGCTCACTACTACTCTGGTCACTGTATCCGGTACCTTCGATAGCAGTTTAATCCGTGAGCAACGCTTGCTACGGCGGATTGGTGCGCGCACCTTGCATGCTTTGATCTCTGCGCTTCTGGTATCCTGGCGCCATGACTGGGTAGTGACGGAAACAGCACAACAAATCATAGCTCCCTGTCAGCCCCATCCGGTAAAACAACCAACTCAGGTAAAAAGTCGGCATACCTCGTATTTTGGCCAACAGCTCTCAGAGAGTGATTTATTCAATGCCCTGTATCCCTAAAGTGCTCAAGAGCCCGCACTATGCTCCTGACTTGCGGGCATTTCAGTACTCAGGCTATGGCCAAACAGCTATAACTTATAGCAAAACGCTTCTTTGCTTTTGGCCGTCCAGGCGTTAATTTAGGTTAAATTCTGCTAGGAAACTGGAGTCTTCGTAATGGCAAATATTTTTGATGACAACTCGTTGTCGATCGGCCGTACCCCGCTGGTCAAACTGAATCGTGTCACTGGCGGCAAAGTGTTCGCTAAAATTGAAGCGCGCAATCCAAGCTTTAGCGTCAAATGCCGGATTGGTGCTGCTATGATTTGGGATGCCGAGCAAAAAGGCTTACTGGGTGAAGGCAAAGAGTTGATCGAGCCGACCTCTGGTAATACAGGTATTGCGCTGGCATTCGTTGCTGCCAGCCGAGGTTACAAACTCACCCTGACCATGCCGGCGACCATGAGCCTGGAGCGCCGCAAGTTGCTAAAAGCGCTGGGGGCTAATCTGGTGCTGACCGAAGGCCCTAAAGGCATGAAAGGTGCTATTGAAAAAGCAAAAGAAATTCAGGCCTCCAACCCGGAAAAGTACGTACTGCTGCAGCAGTTCGACAACCCGGCCAACCCGCAAATTCACTTTGAGACCACAGGCCCGGAAATCTGGAACGACACCGATGGCAAAATTGATGTCTTTGTAGCGGGTGTCGGCACCGGTGGCACCATTACCGGGGTAAGCCGCTTTATCAAACTGGAGAAAAAACATCCACTTATTAGCGTAGCGGTAGAGCCAACCGACTCACCAGTTATCACCCAGCAGCGCGCCGGTGAAGAGCTAAAACCAGGACCACACAAAATTCAGGGCATCGGTGCCGGTTTTATCCCGGGCAACCTGGATCTTGAGATGATCGACCGGGTTGAGCTGGTCAGCAACGACGACGCCATTGCTATGGCCCACCGCTTAATGAAAGAGGAAGGTATTTTAGCTGGTATCTCTTCCGGCGCCGCAGTGGTTGCCGCAAACCGCTTGGCCGAATTGCCAGAGTTTGCCGATAAAAACATTGTGGTTATTTTACCAAGCTCAGCAGAGCGCTATCTCTCTAGCCCACTGTTTGCCGATGTCTTTACCGAACAAGAGCTGCAAGCCTAAGCTGCGGTTTATTGCAAAGGTCGCTTCGGCGGCCTTTTTTTCTGCCTGTGTTTCGCCTTAAATAAAGTTGCTACTTTACAGATTGGCTTTCAAAGCCCAAACTTGAGTTCTGAATGCTATTTAAAAGTCTTACCAACCATGCTAATACGCTTATTACTTGCATCCATGCTGTTACTGCTTTTTACTGCTTGCTCTGAGCAAAATGAGGCTTTATCCGGCACCTTTCACGCACCTGAGCATGCCGCTGCAGAGTTCTTTGACGCCATTTACAACAAAAATGATTTAGAGCTGGCAAAAAGCTTAAGCACACCTGAGCTGGCCGAATTAATGGCGCATTACGCCACACCGCGGCAGGTAGCCCGGACTTTGATCAATATGTCGTACGATGAAGTCACTATTAATGTCAATCGGGCCGGACAAAACCTGCGCGAACAATACGGCAATGAAACCGATGTGATGCTGGTGTTCAGCGGCCCTTTTGATGGTCGTATTGTCAATGAAATGCGGGTAGTCCGGATGGTGCGGGTACGGGGCCGTTGGCTGGTAGCCGAAATTAAAAATGATCCTTTCAGCAGAGGCCACAGCTAACAGCTGCGGCCTTCACCATTACTTTTTCCGGAAAAACTGCTGCACCGCTTGCTGGCAGGCATCACTTTGCAGCAGTTGCTGGAACTCATTGAGCTCTTCCCGCAAGGTATAATGCAGTGCTTCTTGCTGATTGGCTTTGAGCAAACGTTTGCTGCTTTGGATTGCCTGAGTTGGCATGGCAGCCAACTGGTGCGCTTTTGCTAACGCAAAAGCCAGCAACTCACTGGCCGGCAGCAAGCGATTGACCAGTCCCATCCGCTCGGCAGCAATGCCATCAAAGGGTTCGGCCAACAACAGGTATTCACAAGCCCGGTGGTAGCCTATCAATTGTGGCAATAACAAACTGGATGCGGCTTCCGGACAAAGCCCAAGCTTGGTAAAGGGCAACTGAAAGCGGGTATCTGCAGTTGCATACACCAGTTCACAGTGCAGTAAAGCTGTGGTACCAATCCCAATGGCCAAACCTGCCACCGCTGCCACAACCGGCTTCGGAAATTCAGCCAGTTGATACAAAAACCGAACCGTCGGATGTTGCTGGTTCAGCTCACCGCCCCCCATAAAATCCTGCAAATCATTGCCAGCTGTAAAGCAATCGTCCTGGCCTTGCAACAACACTACCTTGACTTGTTCATCAACAGCAGCCTGCTTGAGCGCATCGGCCAGTTGCTGATACATCAGCAGGTTCAGTGCATTCTTTTTATCCGGGCGCTGCAATGTGAGGCAAAGTACGCCATCTTGCAGTTGTTGTTCCACGCCTGCCATTCGTCGTTCCTTTTCTTTAATGTCCAAGTACCTGTCCTTCACGGCGCGGATCGGCTCCACCTTGCAAGCCAGCATCCAACAGCACGATGCCATGCAAGCCACTGTTTAAGTCGATGATCCGCACCTGATGCCCCATTTGCTCCAGGGCCGATTGATGCTGTGCGATAGCAGTGCCTTTTTCCAAAGCCAGAAAATCATTACGGTGCGTTACCCGGGGTAAATTAATGGCCGACTGAATATCCAGTTGCCAGTCAATCAGTGCAACCAAAGTCTGGGCAACATAGTTGATAATGCGGCTACCACCCGGTGAGCCAAGCACAATACGCAAACTGCCATCACCATCAAACACCATCACGGGGGACATGGATGAACGGGGTCGTTTGCCACCCTGAACCCGATTCGCCACCAGCTCACCGTCCAGCTCTGGTGCCAATGAAAAATCGGTCAGTTGATTATTCAACAAGTAGCCATTCACCATCAAGCCGGAACCAAATACATTTTCAATGCTGGAGGTCATGCTAACGGCATTGCCATTGGCATCGACGATGGAAAAGTGAGTCGTATTGCTAAGCTCCGGACTTAAACTGCTACTCCGCGCCAAATTTGCAACGGGCTGCCCCGGCCTTACTTCAGACAAGGCTTTATCGGGCTGAATCAGCGCACTTCTCGCAGCCAGGTAGCTCGGCTCTATCAACTGCTGGGTCGGTACCTCGATAAAATCGGTATCAGCCACATAGTGATCACGATCCACGAAAGCAAGCTGCGATGCCAGAGCAAACAAATGGATGGCCTCAATGCTATCCGGAGCCAACTGGTCTAACTCAAAACGTTCCAATAAACCAAGAATTTGTACCACAGCGATGCCACCCGAGCTTGGCGGCGGCATGCCACAGATGGTGTAACTGCGATACGAGCCACAAACAGGATCACGCTCGACCGCCTGATAGGCCGCTAAATCGGTGACAGCCAAAGTTCCTGCATTGACAGGTGCTTGCTGCACCGTCTCGGCGATGGCAGCTGCATTCCCGCCCTGATAAAAGGCGTTAGGCCCATGCTCCGCCACCTGCCGTAAAATATCGGCATAAGCCTGATTGGTAATCACAGTGCCAGCTTGCAGCGGCTTTCCATCCGGATAAAAATACGCGCTGGCTGCAGGGCTATGCTGAATGCCCTGATTCCAACCGACTGCCAATTGCCGGGCCATCCGATCAGACACCGGAAAGCCGTCACTTGCCAGTTGAATGGCATCCTCAAACAGCTGCTCCCAGGCTAAAGTGCCATAGCGCTGATGTGCCTGGTGCATGGCCGCAAATAAACCGGGCACGCCAACAGACTTGCCTCCCACATAGGCCTCTCGCCAGGGCATGGCGTTATCGCCTTGCATAAACAACTGCTCGGTGGCGGCTTTGGGTGCAGTTTCACGGCCATCAAAGGTGGTCATCTGCTGCTTTGTCTGATCCCAATGCAAAATAAAAGCTCCGCCACCTATGCCGGAGCTTTGGGCTTCCACCAAGCCCAGCACCAGTTGCACAGCTATCGCTGCATCGATGGCACTGCCGCCTTGTTGCAATACCCGAATTCCGGCCTGGGTAGCCAGAGGGTGAGCTGCTGACACCATAAAACGCTCAGCCTGCACCAGTTGTTGCTGATAGTAACCCGTTGCTGCTTCAGGCTCACGATCAGCCTGTACCGGCACAGACGCCAGTACCAGCTGTGAACTGCACAAAAGATAAAGTGATGGAATAAGAAACTTCATAAGAACCTACTACTGCAAGCTGTACCGAACTTAACCCTACCCAGAAGCGACCTAAAGATCAATCCAGATTCTTCATGACAGAACAAAAGACTCTGGCTAGACTAGCCGGATGCAAAATATTTCCTTATTACACCGACGCCCTTCCCGGCTGTCCTTGCTGACCGCAGCTAGCTTCCTGCTAAGCCTGGTGCTGCTGCTATGGCTGCCAGATCACTGGGTGGACCGGTTCAACTATCAACCGGCAGCACTGCGGCATGGCGAGTGGTGGCGCCTACTCACAGCCAATCTGTTGCACACCAATCACTGGCACTTACTACTTAACCTGGCCGGGCTCAGCTTGCTATGGCTATTGCACGGCCAGCACTTTAACAGCAATCGTTATTTGCTGTGGCTCTTGCTGGCCGGGGTTCTAACCAATTTGCTGCTGTTGCTCACCATGCCAGAGCTTGATCGCATGGTAGGCCTGTCCGGTGCTTTGCATGCCATGGTGGTGCTGGGTGCTCTGGCCGATATCCGGCGTAAAGATCGCACCGGCTGGCTCCTGCTGCTGTTGGTATTGGCAAAAGTTGGGCATGAACAGTTGCAGGGTGCAGATAGCCAACTGGCCGATTTGATTGCAGCCCAGGTCGCCGTCGATGCCCACCTGGCCGGTGTTGTGGCAGCTATGCTGTTGTTTCCGGCCTGGTACTGGCGCAGCAAAAAAAAATCCACTGCCTGAGCAGTGGATCAGAGAGCGGGTTTTAGTCACTTAACTGCTGCCACCAGTCAGGCTGATCTTTTAGATGCTTATCGAACCAGGCCAACAGATGATCCCACCAGACATAGCGCTTTTCACGATCAATAATGTGGTGATCTTCGCCTGGGATCTCAACCAGTGCTACTTCACGCCCCAGCAATTTCAATGCTGTAAACATTTGCTGTGATTCACCAGCCGGCACATTAACATCGGAATCGCCAGTGATCAGCAGCAATGGCGTCGTGATTTTATCAGCCATATACAAGGGGCTCTGACCAACATAAAGCTCATGATTGTTCCAGGGAAAACTATCGCGGCTGGCAATACCTGAATACAGGAACCCCCACCAGCCCTGCCCCCAGTACGAGCTGAGAGCACTGATGCCGGCATGGGAAATGGATGCAGCAAAGAGATCGGTTTGTGTGGCCAGATACATGGTCATAAAACCACCGTAGGACGCGCCAATATTGCCCAGCCGTTTGCCATCCACAAAATCATGCTCGGCGACAAAACGTTCGGTGGCATAGATAATGTCATCGGCGGTGTATTTACCCCAGGCATTTACATGCAACGCCGAAAAGCGCTGACCATAGCCAATAGTCCCGCGTGGCTGCACTACATAGACAATGTAGCCATTGGCAGCCCAATGATGAAACGGGTAGCGACCGGTAAACTGGCGATTCACCGTAGTCGTGCCACCATAGTAATACACGATGGTTGGGTATTTGTTACCGGCGTCAAAATCCGGCGGCAGATAATAACGGCCTTCAATGCGGTCACCTTGCGGATTCTCGACATGGAAATCGCGCACCTCACCAAGTTGCGTATGCTGGTACAAGGCAGTACTGCTATGCAGCACAGTGGCGCGGCGCTGACCAGGCCTGACCAGCTCAAGTTGCTGCGGTGTCGCCACACCAGAGCCAACAGCCAACACAGTGGCTCCCCGGTCATTGGCCAGTTCAAACCGTTCAATCACATCCAGAGATAACGCCAGCTTCTGAAAGCGTTGCCGGTTGGTATCTACGTTGTACAGTGCTGAGCGGTCGCCTTCGTTGATCAGAGCAATAACCTGGCCACGTGCATTCACCGCAACAGAACTAATGGCAGGGTTAAAGTCCTTCGACAAGGGCTGAATATGGCCGCCATCTGCATCCATCAGATACAACTGACCATCGTAATCATTGGCAATGTAATCCTCCGACGGCAAGTTAACTCCTGCGCCAGCGGCAAAGTTCGGGCCGGCAACAACCAGCAGTTGATTCCGGTGGTATTGCACCTGGTTCAGATGCTGAAAAGTACCAATTTCGCGGCTTTGCAGGCTGGTTAAATCCAGCTCAAACAAAGCTGTGCTGGCATGCGGTGCAGCAGTACGGTCATTGACTCTTTGGGTATAGAGCAAAGCCTTACCATCAGGCCGCACATCGCTTAAGGTGCTGCTGTTGGCATCGGTGGTAAGGGCTCGTACCAGGCCGCTGGCGATGTCCAGTTGAAACAGACGGCTGGTATCACGGTAGCCACGCCAGCGATCTTCCAGTGCGCGGTACATTTTAGCTTTGGCTTGCTGCAGACTGGTATCCGGCTCTGTCCATTGCAACAAAATGCTGTTGCTATCTGGAGCCCAACGATATTGGCCCAGACCGCTTTGGTTTTCCAACAAAGAACGCAATTCACCGGTGTTCAGGTTCATCAGCCACAGCGTATTGTTGGCGATGTAACTTAGCCACTGATTGTCCGGGCTAAAAGCGGCCCGGCTTAACACCTGGCCGCTCCAGCTATGCTGCACCTGGTTGCGGCTGACGTCGCGCAGCTCCGTCCGTTGCAGTTGTACGTCACTTACATCCGAGCGGCCACTAAAACTCAGCAACATCCAATTGGTATCCGGCGATAATGCTAGCTGCGTGATGGTTTCGGCATTGGTTAACTGACGATTGTTCACCGGCTCTTGTGCCGCCAAACGAAACTGAGCCTGAACCTCATTCTGGCTGGTCAGTTGCAGTTGCACATCGTCTTGCGCATCGCGACCATCGGTAAAAAGGATTAACTGCTGCCAGCCTGTTGCCAAAGCAAGCTCGGTACTGACGCCATTTTTTGGCTGAAAATTCAGGTACAGCTGAGGGGCTTGCAAACCTGAGATCTCCAGTTTGCCTTTTAAAAAAGCATCGTGTTGCAGTTGAACAAACCAAACACCAGGGCCGGCCTCGGCAGCTTCAGTCGGTGTCAACTGCCGCCATTGCAAACGCTGCCCAAACAGCTCGACTGAACGACCAGCTACGGGGATGGGCTGACGCTCCAGCAAACGCAGTACTTGCTGGCGCTGCTGTTTCGCTTTGCCGCTTTGCTGCAACTGCTCGGAGGCAAAAGCTGGCAAAGGACCAAGAAATAGCACCTGCTCTGCTTTCACAGTCTGGGGAGCGGCCAGTGCGCCAAATGGCAGCACCAGCAACAACAGGGCAAAGGTACAGAGGATTCGTATCATGGCGTTTGATTCTCATCTTATGGAAAAAACAATGCAATGCTATGCTAACAAGCAGCCTGCTGGCTCACAATGCCGTGAAGATAAAAGGGGTGATGATTGCGACCAGCGTTGGAGTGCGACCAGCTCGCATTAAAAGTCAGCCTCAGCCGTAAAGGTTAAGGCTTTCTGGCTTACCGGATGAAACAATGTCAGTGTCGCTGCATGCAGCAACAGGCGATCGCTTTGCGCCTGAACTGCTTTAGGCGCGTAAAATGGGTCGCCCAGGATCGGATGACCGTACGCCGCTGTATGCAATCGCAACTGATGGGATCGCCCGGTTACAGGGTGCAGCCGGATTCGGCTGCAATCCATATCCGCCTGATAAGACAGCAATTCAAAATCGGTAACTGAAGCCTTGCCTGCCGGGCAAACTTTGTAACGTGGCCGGTTTTCAGCATCCGGAGCTATTGGTAAATCAATCCGGCCATGTGCTTGCCGCCACTGACCAGCAACGACTGCCAGATAACTCTTTTTGACCACTCGGGCCTGAAATTGCTTACTAATGGCTGATAACGCTGCAGGATGCAGCGGTAATACCAACAGCCCACTGGTGTCATAATCCAGCCGGTGCACCACGGCAGCTGTTGGAAATTCTTGTTGTACCCGCTTGATCAAGCAATCCTGATTGTCCGGATGTCGGCCTGGTACGGTCAATAATTTGCATGGTTTGTTCACCACCAACAGGTGCTCATCCTGAAACAGCAACTGGTATGCTTGATGGGTGGCGGGAAGAACAGCAAGATCGGTGGCAGCAGGCGTCATAAGGCATCATCAAAAAAATAGCGGCATCAGCCGCTATTATTGCAAAAGTAAGCGCATTTAGAAATCATGCAGCTTTTTAAAAGTCGTATTTCGCCATAAACTGCAGCCGGTTTAAATCGCCATCGACGCCTGATTCCAGTTTACGGGTGGCATGACGGAATTCCAGACCAAATTGCAAATGCCGTGATGCCTGGTAAATCATGTTGGCCGCCAGGCTTTCGGTGCTCTTGGTAGCCCCAACCCCCGTCAGGTCAGTATCATTATCTACCCGTAAAGTGGCATAAATCAGGTTGGTACGCCAGTGCGCATCCCAAACATGGCGGTAAGCGGCAGTAAAACCAGTTGATTTAATAGCGTGTAATTCGCCATTGGCATCCAGCACAGCTCCATTGGATGTGTTTAAACCAATGTAGCGGCCTAAGCCTTTGCCGGTATTCAACGTAAAGCGAATATCATTGGTATCGGACACCATCACTTTACCAGTCACCGATACACCATACCCCATCACGCTGTCGTCAATTTGCAAGGCTCTGTCCTCATACGCCAATTGCCGTACTAAACCTGATACCGACAGACTGCCCCAGTCCCCTTTGTGATTGTAACGTGCCACCAGATCCGGCATGGTATTGTCATCGCTGACGATACGTGTCCCGCCTAAGTGTGGAGTAATGGTACTTTCCGGATTTTCAATGGCAAACTGGAAGTTGCCATGGGTGTAACGAATTTGCGGCTGTCGCACGAAAATCTGACCATCGGTATTACCAACAAAGTCGACGCTTTCCGGCAAAGAGGTCAGGTCCATAAAGGTGGACCAGGTCTGGCCAAACAACCATTTGTCGTAGGTAAAAAATGCATGGCGGATCCCAGGCGAATAGCCATTGGAAATACGCTGATCCCCCCCTGGAGTCGACATCATATCAAACTCCAATCGCCCACCGATGGTTTTACCATTCTCAAGTTTGGTTTGGGTGGTAAAGAAGAACCGCGACTGGCGGGCATGCATATCAAACTTTGTGCTTTCGCCTTCCCCTGCCACAGGCGTGAGTGAAGGAATATAAAAATCCCGACCTATACCAGTGGCCAGATTGCCGTCCGGTGTATCGTTCAGCATTACATCCAGCTTCACAAAACCACCAAAACTGATGTCGGTATTGCCTACGGTAAAAGATGCCTGGGCCTGGCTCAAGCCAAGCGTCATACTTGCTGCCAGTAAGGTACAGGCAAAAGGTAGTTGTTTCATGCGGTGCTCCCTGGTTTTCTTGTCTTATTGGTGCGATTGTTTTCTGAGCTATTTACCATGGCTAAGGTTGGTTCAGGGCTTCTCATTCTGCAATTAGCCTTTAGTCGCATCAACTGCTAAAGTCGTTACAACCATTTTTTGCCGCATTCTAGCCTGAATCTCAACAAGCTAGACAATGGTCTAATTTCTTTCCGCGCTGTTATTGGTTAGAACATAAGTTCTTTATTTTTGATTAGAAAACTAATGGGGACACAGTTATGACACAGCCGAGTCTTTACCCGGTTCCAGCGGCCGCCGAAGCACGCTGTTTGATTGATAACGAAGCCTATCAGCGGATGTATCAACAGTCGGTGCAGGATCCGCAGTCGTTCTGGGCTGAGCATGGTAAGCGCATCGACTGGTTCACACCCTACACCAAGGTGAAAAATACCAGCTACCAGCCAGGCAACATCAGTATCAAATGGTTTGAAGACGGCGTACTAAATGCCAGTTACAACTGCCTGGATCGTCACCTGCCACACAAAGCCAACGACATCGCCTATTTCTGGGAAGGGGATGAGCCAGGCGTACAAAAGAATGTTAGCTACCAGGAGCTGTACGAGCAAGTTTGTCAGTTGGCTAATGGCATGAAATCTCTTGGTGTGGTGAAAGGTGACAGAGTTACCATCTACATGCCAATGATCCCGGAAGCTGTAGTGGCTATCTTGGCCTGTGCCCGGATTGGCGCTGTGCACTCTGTAGTCTTTGCGGGTTTCTCCCCCGATGCATTGGGCAGCCGGATCCAGGACTGTGATTCCAAACTGGTGATTACTTCCGATCAGGCCCCGCGGGGCAGCCGCTTAACTCCGCTGAAAGACAATACCGACCAGGCTTTGGCGCATCTGGGTAAAGCCAGCCCCGTGCAACATGTGATTGTAGTAAAGCATGTAGGCGACAACATTGATGAGCACCCAGGCCGTGATGTCTGGTACCACGAGCTGCTGGCCAAACAGTCGAAACACTGTGAGCCAGAACCAATGAGTGCTGAAGACCCACTCTTTATACTCTACACCTCGGGTTCTACCGGCAAACCAAAGGGGGTGTTGCACACCACTGGTGGTTACATGGTCTGGGCTTCAATGACCCATCAGTATGTCTTTGATTACCACCCCGGCGATATTTACTGGTGTGCAGCCGATGTCGGTTGGGTCACTGGCCACACGTACATTGTCTATGGCCCATTGGCCAATGGTGCCAGCAGTGTGCTGTTTGAAGGGGTTCCAACCTATCCATCGGTGAAACGGATGGCACAAATTATTGACAAATATCAGGTCAATATTCTGTACACTGCCCCTACCGCGATCCGGGCGCTGATGGCACATGGTGAGGCGCCAGTTGCAGGTGCCCAACTCAATTCATTACGTACCTTAGGCAGTGTGGGTGAACCCATTAACCCCGAAGCCTGGAGCTGGTACCATGAAAAGTTTGGTCATGGCAATTGCCCTATTGTCGATACCTGGTGGCAAACAGAGACAGGAGGTATCCTGATCACGCCTCTGCCCGGCGCCACTGCATTAAAGCCGGGCTCTGCTACCCGACCATTCTTTGGCGTAAAACCTGCCATTGTCGATAACGAAGGTAAACTGCAAGAAGGAGCAGCCGAAGGTAATCTGGTGATCCTGGATAGCTGGCCAGGCCAGATGCGCACAGTCTTTGGTGATCATGAGCGTTTTGAGCAAACCTATTTCAGCACCTACAAAGGCACCTACTTTACCGGTGATGGTGCCCGCCGTGATGAAGATGGCTATTATTGGCTAACCGGCCGGGTTGACGATGTACTGAACATTTCAGGTCATCGTCTGGGTACTGCTGAGATTGAAAGCTGCCTGGTGGCCCACGATGCCATCGCCGAAGCGGCCGTGGTCGGCTACCCACATGACATCAAGGGCCAGGGCATTTATGTGTATGTCACGCCACGCGTTGGTGTTGAACCTTCCGACGATCTAACCAAAGCAGTCCGCGCCTGGGTACGGCAGGAAATATCGCCTATCGCTTCACCTGATATTATCCAGTGGGCTCCTCAGGGCTTACCAAAAACGCGCTCAGGTAAAATCATGCGCCGTATCTTGCGTAAGATTGCAGCCAATGAACACGACCAGTTGGGTGATATTTCCACTCTGGCCGATCCATCAGTAGTTGATCAATTGATTGAAAACAGGTTAAATCGTTAACAGGGACAGTCCGTTGTCTCACGCTGTATACATCAAGGCCGCATTTTGCGGCCTTTGGTTCTATACTAAGCCGAAGAAAATACAATAATAAAGACGAGGAAGCATGGCCAAATTGATCGTGGCAGACGACCACCCCCTGTTTCGCAATGCGCTGATCAATGCCATCAGCAATACCTTCAGTACCAAAGCAACCATCGAAACCGACTCTTTTGAATCGACTTGCCAGGCACTGGAACAACATCCCGACACCGACTTGCTGTTGCTGGATTTGCATATGCCCGGTAACTGTGGCTTTCTAGGCCTGATCCAGCTGCGCAAGAACTACCCTACGTTACCTATCGTAGTGATTTCCGCCAGTGAAGAGCTGGATGTGGTGAAACGGGTGATTTCCTTTGGCGCTTCGGCCTATATCCCAAAATCTGCCAATCCGGCACAAATCAGCGACGCCTTAAAAGAAGTGCTGGCGGGTGAGCTTTGGGTACCAGCCTCCATGCAAAAGGCTTTGCAAGAGCAGGAAAGTCAGGGCGAAGATTTGGACTTAGCCGCCCGGGTTGCACAGCTGACGAATCAGCAATACAAGGTGTTGTACTACCTGACGGAAGGCTGGCTTAATAAACAAATTGCCTACGATTTAGCTATTTCTGAAGCAACCGTCAAAGCCCATATCACAGCGATTTTTCGCAAACTGGGTTGTACCAACCGTACCCAGGTCGTGATCCAAGCTCAGCGCTTAACGCTCGAACCACCGGTGAATAAGGCATTGTCCGGCCATGAGCACGATTGACTCGCCCTGCATTGCTTGTTGCAAGCTGGATACACACAAAGTGTGCATCGGTTGCTACCGGCATATTACTGAAATTGCCAACTGGAACCGAAAAACCGCTGCAGAACTCAACGATATTATGCAACGAGTGGCCGAGCGAAAGCAGCAGTATGCCAGCCTGAACCACAACGATATAGCGACCACAGCCATTACCCAGGCGGAATGGCAGGCCGCCAAAGTCAAGGCCCGCTTAAGCTAAACCCGGGCCAAATCCTGCTGCACTGGCTGCAGCTGTTTCAGCAGCATCGCGTGCTGCAACGACTGTTGCAGCGGCAGCTTCACTTTCAGTTGATAACAAGCTCCGGGGGCTAACAGCAAGTCGTGGTTTTGCTGATCGCGCAGCGCCTCAAGCACAAAGGCTTGATTGCCCAGCGGGCTCATCAGCACCAGTTGATCGCCAACGGCAAACTGGTTTTTAACCTCCACCAGAGCAAAACCGTCCGCATCGGCCTCCCCAATAAACTCACCGACCAGTTGCTGTTGCCCGACACTGTGGCTGGTCTGGTAGTTTTGCAGCTCTTGCGGCAGGTGACGGCGTAAAAAGCCTTCGGTAAAACCGCGATTGGCCATGCCATCGAGCTCCTGCAGCAAGCTGGCATCGAAGGCTTTGCCAGCCCCCGCATCGTCAATGGCCCGGCGGTACACCTGAGCGGTGCGGGCAACATAATAGGGCGACTTGGTGCGGCCTTCGATTTTCAGTGACTGCACCCCCATCTCGGTCAGGGCTTTAACATGGGCAATAGCGCGCAAATCTTTCGAGTTTAAGATGTAACTGCCATGCTCGTCTTCTTCCATCGCCATCAGCTCACCGGGGCGGCCTTGTTCTTCAATCAACACCGGCTCACTGACCGGCTGGTTTTGAACAGGGGTAAACTGGCCGACCGCATCTTCGGTAGCCGGATGCACCTGATAGCTCCAGCGGCAGGCATTGGTGCAGGTGCCCTGGTTTGGGTCGCGTTTATTGATGTAACCGGATAACAGGCAACGACCAGAATAGGCCATGCACAAGGCACCGTGCACAAAGACTTCCAGCTCCATCTCGGGTACCTGGCGACGAATTTCCGCAATCTCTTCCACCGCCAGCTCGCGCGATAAAATCACCCGCTCCACGCCTTGCGCCTGCCAAAATTTGACCGCGGCCCAGTTCACCGTATTGGCCTGCACCGACAAATGCAGTGGCATCTTAGGAAAGTGCTGCTTTAGCAGGTAAATCACGCCGGGATCCGATACGATCAGCGCATCCGGCTCCAGCGCCACCACCGGCGCCATGTCCTCGACAAAACGCGTCAGCTTGCTGTTGTGCGGCGCAATATTGACCACCACATAGAACTTCTTACCGAGCTGATGCGCTTCACCAATGCCAGTGGCCAGGGTGGGCAAGTCAAATTCGTTGTTGCGCACCCGCAAACTAAAACGCGGCTGGCCGGCGTAGACTGCATCGGCGCCATAGGCAAAGGCCAGCCGCATGGCTTTTAAACTGCCGGCTGGCGAGAGCAACTCAGGGGCAACCCCCTCAGACACAGACTGATCGGATACAGACAAGGACACAGCAAGACTCCGGAAAAAAATAACCACCGCATGGTAATGATTTTTTTCGGTGTCATCTTGATCCAGCACAACAAAGCCACAGGTTCACCAGTCAGGCCGCCTGCTCTTTCGCCTGCAAGGCGGTTGGCAGCTGCAGCCTGGCTTGTTGCTGCCGGTAACGCAAGGCCACCTGGCCAATGATGATCAAACAAGGCGTACTCAGGCTGGCGGCAACTGCTGCGGCCGATTGCAGATCCGTTAACTGGATCTGCTGCTGTGGCCGGCAGCCCTGCTGCACCAGAAGCACCGGCCAGTCGGCCGCTAAACCATGCTGTTGCAGTTGCTGGCTGATCTCGCCCAAAGCGGCCGTACCCATGTAAAACACCAGCGTCTGATTGGGCGCGCTTAAATCGGCCCAATCCTGACTGGTGGCCGAGTGTTGATCGACCGCACTGATAAAGCGCAGCTGCTGTGCCTGGCCCCGCTCCGTTAGCGGAATACCGGCCGCAGCAGCGCAACCGGAAGCTGCGCTGATGCCAGGTACCAGTTGATACGCAATGCCCGCCTGCACCAGCGCATCCAGCTCTTCGCCCAGCCGGGCAAAGATCGCCGGGTCGCCGCCTTTTAACCGCAGTACCCGCAGCCCCTGCCGCGCATAGTGCACCAGCAATTCACCGATGCGCTGCTGGCTGACGCTGTGCTGGCCACACTTTTTTCCAACATCAATGCGCCGGCACTTTGCCGGCAGCAATGCCATCACTTCGTCACTGACCAGCCGATCGTACAGTACCACCTCGGCCTGCTCCATCAGCCGCACGGCGCGAAGCGTCAGCAAATCGGCAGCACCGGGGCCGGCCCCTACCAGGGCGACTTCACCGGCGGCAAAGGCTTGATTGAATCGCATCATCTTTTTCTCCTTCCTACATCAGTAGGATTAACTAGCAACCGCCAGGCGGCTGTGCTGGCGCAACAAGGCGGTTAATTCCGGAATACAAGAGCCGCAATTGGTACCGCAGCGCAGTTTTTGCCCCAGACTGTCCAGGCACTGCTGGCCAGCCTCGATAGCCTGACAGATCCGGGCTTCACGCACCTGAAAGCAGCTGCAGATCACTGCGCTGTTATCTGTGTCGCGGTTATCGGCAGCACAGGCCTGCAACAGCTGGGGCCGCTGCTCTGCAACAACGTCAGTGGCAAATTGCTGATCCAGCCAGGCAAGATCGGCCTTGGGCTTTTGCGCTGACCACAGCAGCAGCCACTGCAATGCATCGCCATCAAAACCGGCGGCCCGCACCTCGCCACTGTCCGACTGATAGCTGTACAGACTGGCTTTTAACCCCAGCTGCGCCAGCCAGCTATCCGCCCAGAGCAACTCGGTATCCGGCACATCCGCCAGCTGATAACACTGGGCATGAGCCAGTGGCTGGCGGGCAAAGTAATGCCCGGCCAACTGCTGGTGCTGCTGCTTTGTCAGCGGCTGACGGCATAGCAGCAGCGCCTGCCAACGACTTCGCAGCGGGCGAACTGCCACCTGGCTCAGCTTCAGCGCGGGCTGGCCGGACAGCGGATCCACCCGGGCAACAAAGAGCACATCGCAGCGGCCATGGCTGCTGTACTGAGCGGTCCAGTGCATCGGCACAAACAGCTCGCCGCGTCGCTGGGCAGCTGTTAACTCTGCCCGAGCCAGCATCCGGCCCTGCGCATTGTTCAGCTGCACCAAGTCGGCGGCTTTAATCGACAGCAAGGCCGCATCATCCGGATGCAAACAGACAAAAGGTTCGGCTTTTTGCTGCATCAGCTGTGGGATCTGGCCGGTTCGGGTCATGCTGTGCCACTGATCGCGGATACGACCACTGTTCAGCAACCAGGGATGATTCGCTTCCTGAACGAAAGATGGCAAAGCCACCTGTCGTACCGGCAGCAGCTGCGCCCGGCCATTGGCGGTAAAAAAGCGGCCATCGGCAAACAGCCGGGCGCAACCTGCCGGATACTCGCGATTGACCGGCCACTGCACCGGCAACAAGGCCTGATAGGCTTCAGCAGACAGGCCCTGCAACCCGGAGATATCAAAGGCCCGGCGCTGGCACTGGGCCCGTTCGCTGCTGCTTTCTATTTGCTCAGGGCTGTTTTCTTCTCGCTCAGGGCTGCTGTTCATATGCTCAGCGCCATTGCACCAGGCGGATAATGCCGCATGTTCGGCAAAAATATCGGCCGGCTGTTGGTAAGAAAAATCCCTGGCAAAGCCCATCGCCGCAGCGACCTCGGACAAAATCTGCCAATCGGCTTTGGCCTGGCCCGGCGCTTTGAGCACAGCACGCTGACGGGAAATACGCCGCTCAGAATTGGTGACGGTGCCGTCTTTTTCACTCCAGCCGGCAGCCGGCAACTGAATATCAGCCAGCTGCACGGTATCGCTGCTGTGGTAGATATCCGATGCAATCACCAGCGGGCACTGCAGCAAGGCCTGTCGCACCGCATCGGCATCCGGCATGCTGACCACAGGATTGGTGCCAATGATCCAAATCGCCTTGATGTCGCCGCGCTGCACGGCCTGAAACAGCTCCACCGCCTTGTAACCAGGCTGGGTCACCAAAGCCGGAGCCTGCCAAAAAGCGCCCACAGCAGCAATTTGCTCCGGCACCGAGTAATCGATATGGGACGCCAGCTGGTTGGCCAGGCCGCCCACTTCCCGCCCACCCATGGCATTGGGTTGGCCGGTCAGTGACAGCGGGCCGGCCCCCGGCTTGCCAATACGGCCGGTGGCCAGATGCACATTGAGAATGGCATTGACTTTATCGGTGCCATCCACCGCCTGATTCACGCCCTGCGAATACAGCGTCAGGCTGCGGTTTTCATTGGCGAACCACTGATAAAAGCGCAGCACATCGGCCAGCGGCAGATCGCAAACGCGGGCCACCCACTCCGGCTTCACCGCATCCAGTCGGGCACTGCTTAAAGTCGCAGCCAGCCCATCGCAGTGGGCCTGAAGATAGGTCATATCCAGCTGCTGTTGCTCAGCCAGATAGCACAGCAAGCCATTGAATAGCATCACATCGGTGCCAGGGCGAATGGCCAGATGCAGATCCGCCTCTTCGCAACTGGCCTGATGGCGGGGATCGATCACCACCAGCCGGCTTTTTGGCTGCTGCTTGAGCACCGCCTGAATCCGCTGAAACAACACCGGATGGTTCCAGGCCATATTGGCCCCCACCAGCACAAACAGACGGGCCTGTTCAATGTCGTCGTAGCAGCCCGGCACCACATCGGCACCAAAAGCCCGCTTGTGCCCGGCCACGGTCGAGGCCATGCAGAGCCGGGAGTTGGTATCAACATGCGGACTGCCAATAAAGCCTTTCATCAGCTTGTTGGCAACGTAATAATCTTCTGTCAGCAGTTGGCCAGATAAGTACATCGCCACCGATTGCGGGCCATGCCGGGCAATGGTTTGCTGCAAGCGCGTGGCCACCGCCTGGGTTGCCACCGGCCAGCTTTGTGGCGCACCATCCACCACCGGCTGCAGCAGTCGCTCCTGCTGGCTCAGGCTTTGGCCCAGTGCACTGCCTTTGACACAGAGCCGGCCGAAGTTGGCTGGATGGTCGGGATCGCCCTGCACTGTTATGCTGGTTTCGCTGACCTCTCTGTTTTCACTGGCAGCTCTGTTTTCCCTGGCTTCGCTGGCCTGCTGCGACTGGATCAGCACACCACAGCCCACGCCGCAATAAGGACAAGTGCTCGCTGTTGCCATCATCTACTCCAAAAGCGACTGCAAAAAAAGCGCCCGCCGATCAGCCGGATTTTTGGGGTCCGGTCATCGTGCGAGCGCCATTGCTCATTCGTTCATAAGTTGTGGCTTAGCACAGCAAATGCTATGCCAGGCAGTTTAACTGATGAAAAATCAATGCATTATATTTTATGCCTCAGCAAGCAAAACCGCACAGCTGCCTTAAAGCTGTGCAGCTTGCACCAGCACTGAGCAAGCGAACAGTGCCCGATGCTGCGCCAGGTGCTGTGAAAACCAGGCCAAAGCCATGGCCCATCGAACAATTAGCAGGTTGGAACAGCTCTTGCTATGACCCATCACCATGAAGATCACAGGATGCAGCCTCAGGGTGGAACGCGCAGAATTATCCGTTATGCTGGTAGACGATGAAACCGAGCGGGCTCAGTTGCTGGAGCAGGCGCTGCAGCAGCATGGTTACCAGGTGATCTGCCGGCTAACCAGCACCGCAGCACTGCGTCATCATGTCGAGCGCTTGCAACCCGATATGATCATTATTGATATGGACTCGCCGGACCGGGATACGCTGGAGCACATGGCGGTGATCAGCCAGCACAACCCCAAACCCATCGTATTTTTTGCCGAGCAGGATCAGGACCCAGACAATATCCGCTTAGCCATTCAGGCAGGCGTCAGCGCCTACATTGTCGATGGGCTCACGCCGAAACGGGTCAAACCCATTCTGGATGTCGCCATCGCCCGCTTTCACGAATTTCAGCAACTGCGACAACAGCTGGCCAGCAGTCAGACGGCTTTGGCCGAGCAACAACTGCTGGAAAAAGCCAAGCGGCTGCTGATCAAACACCGTGGCTGCACCGAAGCCGAAGCCTTTCAAACCCTGCGCAAGCTGGCGATGGACCGTCAGCAAAAAATGACGGAAGTAGCCCGCGATCTGATTAGCCTGATGGAGGTGCTATGACAGCCCGTTACCAAGCAGAGAAAACCAACCTGATCCTTGGCTTTGTGCCCTTGCTGGATGCGGCCCCCTTGATCGTCGCCAAAGAGCTCGGCTATTTCAGCGCCCAGGGGCTGACGGTGCAGCTGCAAGCGGAGCGCTCCTGGGCCAGTATCCGCGATAAAGTGGCCTGGGGGCTGCTGGATGGTGCCCAGATGTTGGCGCCCTTGCCACTGGCCTCGACACTGGGCTTAGGCAGTTCTGCCATTCCGATGGTCACCGGCCTGGTGCTTAGCCAGGGCGGCAACGCCATTAGCTTGTCCGAAGCGCTGTGCCAGCAATTGGATTTACCACCATCGCTCACCGGGCTCACCCCGGCAGAACTTGGCGCCCGCTTACGGCAGCATCTGCAGCAAAGCAATCGTCAACTGACGCTTGCCACTGTCTCGCCTTATTCCTGCCACCACTATCAGTTGCATTACTGGCTGCAGCTCAGTGGCATCGAACCGCGTCAGGTGAATGTGATTGGCTTAGCGCCGGCCGATATGGCCTCCCAGCTCGATGGGGGGCGTATTGATGGGTTTTGTGTCGGTGAGCCCTGGAACAGCCTGAGCCAGCAACAAGGCAGCAGTCGCATTCTGCTGAGCAGCGAGCAGCTATGGCCGCACTGCCCAGAGAAAGTCTTTGCCGTAACGGCCGACTTTGCCAGCAAGCAGCCACAGACCCATCTGGCACTCATCACCGCCTTATTGCAAGCCTGCCAATGGCTGGCAACCCCAGAGGCTGCCAGCGGCTTAACAGCCCTGTTGGCGCAACCGGCTTATTTGCCTGATTTGCTGCAGCAGATGCCAGCTGGCCCGCTGCTGAACCCTGCGATCCCCCAGGCATTTTTTGGTGACGAGCTGAATTTTCCCTGGTGCTCACAGGCCGCCTGGCTTCAGCAGCAAATGCGCCAGCTTGGCCAGTGGCAAGGCCCCATCGATCCTCAGCTGTTGCGTCAAATCTACCGCACCGATCTATACCGGCAAGCCGCCGCAGCCTTGCAGTTAACAGCCCCGGCCAGCGACTGGCGGCTGGAAGGCCAGCAAGCACCGGGTTTTGCCGGTGGGGAAATTTTTTCCATTCGCAACAACGCTAGCTACTAGTGGTTAAGGCCCCGTTCTGGTGCAAGCTGCGCAATTACAGGGCAAGCGGCATCAGGGCCATTCAACGCCACCAGGAATTAAATAAATTAAAATCAGAAACTTAACCGAAGCATCCAAACTGGCATAGCTTCTGCATTCTATCGGTAGCTCCCAACGATGGGGGCCACCACAATCAAACAACCGGCAAAGGCGCCATCGGGTTGTCTCTCACCAGAGATGCACCCCGATGGCGTTTTTTTTATGCCACAACAGCTATCAGAAGGACTGGCATTATGAAGCGTTCTTTAGTCAAGAAGGGATTGAACACCCTGCTGCTGTTCGGGCTTGGACTGAGCCTGCAGCTGTCGGCACAACCGGAAAAAGACGAATTGACCTTCGGCTTTATCAAGCTGACCGACATGGCCCCGTTGGCGGTGGCGCTGGAGCGCGGTTACTTTGAAGACGAAGGCCTTTATGTGCAGTTGGAAGCGCAATCCAACTGGCGGGTGTTGCAGGATCGGGTGATTGATGGCCAACTGGATGGCGCCCATATGCTGGCAGGTCAGGTGCTGGCATCCAGCATTGGGATTGGCGTTCAGGCCGAGCTGCAAACGTCTTTTATCATCGGCTTAAATGGCAATGCCTGCACCGTCAGCCACAGCATCTGGCAGCAAATCAGCTCTGAAGTGCCACGACGGGCCGATGGCCGGCCGGATTACCCGCTGGCCGCCAGCGTGCTGACACCGGCGCTGCAGCAGGCCGCCGAGCAAGGCCGCAAGCTGCAGTTTGGCATGGTGTTCCCGGTATCCAGCCACAACTACGAGCTGCGTTACTGGCTTGCGGCCAGCGGCATTCATCCGGGGTTTTATGATCCAGCCAGTGGCGACAACAGCGGCCAGCTCCATGCCGATGTCTTGCTATCGGTAACCCCTCCGCCGCAAATGCCCGCCACCATGGAAGCCGGCACCATTCAGGGCTATTGCGTGGGCGAGCCCTGGAACCAGCAAGCCGTGGCCCGCAATCTGGGCGTACCGCTGGTGACCAATTACGACATTCACAGCAATATGGCGGAAAAAGTTTTTGGCGTCAGCCGGCAATGGGCCGAGCAGCATCCAAAGACGCATCTGAAGGTGGTCAAAGCGCTGATCCGCGCCAGTCACTGGCTGGATGCGGAGCAAAACGCCAATCGTCAGGCCGCCGCCAGGCTGATTGCCCAACCTTTTTATGTCGGCGCTGATGCGAACATCATTGCCAACAGCATGACCGGCGTCTTCGAGTACGAAGCAGGCGATGTCCGCCAGGCACCGGATTTTAATGTGTTTTTCCGTTACCACGCCAGCTACCCCTACTACTCGGATGCCGTCTGGTACCTCAGCCAGATGCGCCGCTGGGGCCAAATTCCGCAAGCCCAGCCGGATGACTGGTATCAGCAGGTGGCGCAGCGGGTATTTCAGCCGGCCATCTACCAGCAGGCCGCGCTGGCGTTAATCGCAGACGGCAAGCTGAGCGCCAGCGACTTTCCGGATTTTAACAACGAAACCGGCTACCGGCCGCTGGATCAGGTACGCTTTATCGATCAGCAAAGCTTTGATGCCAAAGCACCCAATGCCTACCTGCGGCAGTTTGCCATCGGCCTGAGTGATGACCCCATGCCTCAGGCACAGCAAGCTCAAGCTCACAGTACCCAAGCCCAGAACGTTCAATCTAACAACGCAGGGAGTCAGCCATGAGTACCACCTTACCCAATCGCTGGTTGCGGGCCCGCAGCTGGTTGCCACAGCGCCTGAAGTTACAGCGGCTCAGTGAACAATTTGCTTTAGCCGCCGTTGGCATAGCCGCCTTTCTGCTGTGCTGGCATCTGGTCGCAGGCCAGATCCATACCTCGCTCGGCAGCTTTCCGGGTCCGCTGCAGGTGGCCGAGCAATGGTCCGGCCTGGTGGCAGAGCACCGGCAGGAAAAAGCCCGCGAAGCGGCTTTTTTCGAGCGCCAGCATCAGCGCCATGCCGCTGCCCTGGCGGAGGATCCAACGGCCGAACTGGTGCTAAGACCCTACCGCGGCCGGCCGACTTTTTTCCACCAGATCCAAACCAGCTTGCTCACTGTGCTGGCGGGTTTTGTGCTGGCATCCGCCATCGCCATCCCCACCGGCATGGTTATCGGCTTAAGCAACCGCCTCTATGCCGCCAGCAATCCGCTGATCCAGCTGTTTAAACCGGTCTCTCCGCTGGCCTGGCTGCCGCTGATCACCATTTTGGTCAGTGCCCTGTACCAAAGTGAGGATCCCTGGTTCAGCCGCTCCTTTGTGGTGTCGGTGCTGACCGTCACGCTCTGTTCGCTCTGGCCTACCCTGCTCAATACCATTGTCGGCGTCAACTCGGTATCGAGCGATCTGAACAATGTCAGCAAGGTACTGCGGCTGAACTGGTGGACCCATCTGCGTCGCATCGTGCTGCCTTCGGCCATTCCGCATATTTTCACCGGCCTGCGGCTGTCGCTCGGCATTGCCTGGATGGTGCTGATCGCCGCTGAAATGCTGGCGCAAAATCCCGGCCTTGGCAAATTTGTCTGGGATGAATTTCAAAACGGTTCGTCCGATTCCCTTAGCAGGATCTGTGTGGCAGTGCTGGTGATCGGCTTGATTGGCTTGCTGCTGGACCGGTTGATGTTGCTGCTGCAGAGCAAACTGAGTTGGGACAAAACAGCGGTATTGCGCTAATAGCGCGGACCAAAACCACCGGACAACAGGAGCAGCACCATGCAAAAACCACATTTAGAATTAAGCCAGCTGGGTATTGAGTTTCCCGGCGCCAATGGCCCCTTTATTGCGCTGCAGCAGGTGGACTTGCAGATAGCGCGCGGTGAATTTATCAGCCTGATTGGCCACTCCGGCTGCGGTAAATCCACCGTGCTCAACCTGGTAGCAGGCTTGTTGCAAGCCACCACCGGCGGCGTCTTGCTGAACAACAAAGAAGTGAATGCTCCAGGGCCCGAGCGGGCGGTGGTGTTTCAAAACCACTCCCTGCTGCCCTGGCTTACCGTCTACCAGAATGTGGAGCTGGCGGTAAAACAGGTGTTTCGTGGCCAAAAACGCAAAGCCGAAATGCGCGACTGGATTGAGCACAACCTGGCGCTGGTGCAGATGCAGCATGCCAGCGACCGGCGGCCGGCCGAGATATCCGGTGGCATGAAGCAGCGGGTCGGCATTGCCCGGGCGCTGGCGATGCAGCCGGAGGTGCTGCTGATGGATGAGCCGTTTGGCGCGCTGGATGCGCTGACCCGGGCCCACTTGCAGGACTCCCTGATGGAGATCCAGGCCAGGCTGAACAACACCGTCATTATGATCACCCACGATGTCGATGAAGCCGTGTTGCTGTCTGATCGCATTGTGATGATGACCAATGGCCCGGCTGCCACCATTGGCGAGGTACTGCCTATTACCCTGCCCCGGCCACGCAACCGCATCGAGCTGGCCGATTGCGCCACCTACAACCATTACCGCCATCAGGTGCTGAGCTTCCTGTACGAAAAACAGCGCAAAATCGAACCGCTGCCCAGCCAAGCCGCGCTAAAGCCAGCGCCCGGAGTAAAACGCGCATGACAGAAGCAGAGCTGCTCATTATCGGCAATGGCATGGCCTGTCAGCGGTTACTGCGCGAACTGCTGCACTGGCCAGGCCGGCCCAAACGCATTGTCATTCTGGCTGCCGAAGACAGACCGGCCTACAACCGGGTGCTGCTGTCCAACCTGCTCAGTGGCGAGCAGGCCGATAGCGCTGCTGAGCTCGGCGGCATCGACTGGTACCGTCAGCAAGGCTTTGAGCTGATCTGTGGCGATGCCGTAATCCAACTGGATGCTGCCAACAAGCGGGTGCTCTGCCAAAGTGGCCAGCGCTACCGCTATCAACAACTGGTGCTGGCCTGTGGCGCCGATCCGATTCGTCCTGGCTATGCGCTCAATCCGCAGGGCGAGCTGCACCACAACATCAGCCATTTTCGCAACTGGCAGGATTTGCTGCAGCTGCGTTCGGCCAGTCAGCACCACCAGCAGGCGGTGGTGGTAGGCGGTGGTTTTTTGGGGCTGGAAGCAGCGGCAGGCCTGCAGCAGCTTGGCATGCAGGTGCGGCTGATCCAGCGCGGTGCCAGTGTGCTGAACCGCCAGCTGGACCGACCGGCCGCCCTGATGCTGCAACAGGCACTGGCGAACAAAGGCATCGAAATCCATACCCGCAGCCAGCTCAGCAGGCTCAGTTACCGCCAGGGCCAGCTGCACAGCATCCGCTTGCATGATGGTCGCCGCTTTGAAGCGCAGTGGCTGGTACTGGCCCTTGGCATCCGCCCGGCCACCCGACTGGCGCAACAGGCCGGCCTTCGCGTTAACCGCGGCATCTGTGTCAATGACAAGCTGCAAAGCTCCAGGCCAGATATTTATGCGCTCGGTGAATGCATCGAGTATCAGGGGGAAACCTTTGGTTTGCTGGCCCCTATTCAACAACAAGCCAGGGTACTGGCGGCGGTACTTTGCGGCCAATCCGACCGGTACCAGCCAGCAACCATCTGTACCCAACTAAAAATCAGCGGCATTGCCGTCAGCTCCTGCGGCGATATTGCCGCCCTGAGCACCGATCCGAGTCGCTCGGATCACAGCCAGGTGTATCAGGATCACCAACTGGGCCATTACCGCCGTCTGTGGTGGAAAAACCAGATCCTGCAAGGCGCTGTGCTGTTTGGCGATACCCGGCTTAGCCCATTTTACAGCGACCTGATCCGCAGCGGACAACCGTACCGTGGCGATAGCCACAGTGCCTTGTTCAACCCGGCCGATCAGGCCGCCTGAACCGAGGAACCCTGGGATGACAAAACCAAGCAAGATGACAGAGCCAAGCAAGATGACAAAACCAAGCAAACAGTTGATGGTGGTTGGCAACGGCATGGTCGGCCAGCACTTTTTAGAGCAGTGGCTGTCGCAACAGGTTGGCAGCGACGACTGGCATGTAACAGTATTTGCCGCCGAAAACCGGCCGGCCTACGATCGGGTGCATCTGTCGGAGTATTTCCAGCTGATGCAGAAAACGCCATCAACAGAACAACCACCGCTGCAGCTGGCCAGCAACGACTTTTACCAGCAGCCACAGCTAAGCCTGAAGCTGAATGAACCGGTGCTGGCCATCGACCGGCAACAGCAGCAGCTTCGCACGGCTCATGGCAGCTACCACTACGATGCGCTGGTGCTGGCCACCGGCTCTTACCCCTTTGTGCCACCGATTGAAGGGCGAGAGCAGCCGCATTGTCTGGTGTACCGCACTCTGGATGATCTGGAAGCCATTTACCAAAGCAGCCAGGGTGCCAGCTCCGGCGTGGTAATTGGGGGTGGCTTGCTGGGGCTGGAGGCCGCCAATGCGCTGAAGCAGCTTGGTTTGCAGGCCCATGTGGTGGAATTTGCCCCCCAGCTGATGCCAGTGCAACTGGATGCGGCCGGCGGCAGCATGCTGCGCCAGCAAATTGAAGCCTTAGGGGTGCAGGTGCATACCGACAAGGCAACTCAGCGCATCGTCAAAAGCACGCAGCGGACTGGCGAAGGCAAAGAACATCGCCTGCAGCTGGAATTTAACGATGGCAGCAGCCTGGCTACCGATCTGGTGGTGTTCTCTGCCGGCATCCGGCCACAAGACGCGCTGGCCAAAGCCGCTGGCCTGGAGCTTGGTGAGCGTGGCGGTATAGTCATCGACTCCAGCTGTCGCACCAGTGATCCAGCCATTTACGCCATTGGCGAGTGCGCACTCTGGCAGGGCCAGTTGTTTGGCCTGGTGGCACCGGGGTATCAGATGGCCCGCACGGCCGCAGCGGTGCTTGCTGGCGATAGCTCGGCCAGCTTTCAGGGCGCCGATATGTCGACCAAACTAAAGCTGCTGGGGGTCGATGTTGGCTCCATCGGCGATGCGCATGGCCGCACACCGGGTGCCGTCAGCCTGTATTACCGCAACGACAAGGCCGGGCACTACCGCAAGCTGGTGCTGGATCAGGATGGCAAGCAGTTGCTGGGCGCAGTGCTGGTGGGCGACAACAGCTATTACGATGCGCTGCTGAGTTTCGCCCTGCATGGCATGACGCTACCGGCCGAGCCGGAGTCGCTGATCCTGCCGCAGGGCCAAACCAGCCTCACACCAACCAGCCTGCCCGACAGCGCCACCATCTGCTCCTGCCACAATGTCAGCAAGGCCGCTATTTGCCAGGCGGTCGATCAGGGCGTGACAGAGCTGGCTGGCATTAAAAGCTGTACCAAGGCAGCCACCGGCTGCGGCGGCTGCGCCAGCCTGCTAAAAAATGTGCTGGAGCAGGAGCTGACCAGCCGTGGCGTCAGTGTCAGCAAAGATCTCTGCGAGCATTTCGGCTACAGCCGTCAGGAGCTGTACCATCTGGTACGGGTGGGCAAGATTCGTACCTTCGATCAATTGCTGCAGCAGCACGGCAAAGGCCATGGCTGTGAGATCTGCAAACCGGCAGTGGCTTCCATTCTGGCCAGTTGCTGGAATGAGCCCATCCTGGCCAAGCCCCATGTCAGTTTGCAGGATACCAACGACACCTTTTTGGCCAATATGCAAAAAAACGGCACCTACTCGGTGGTACCGCGTATTCCGGGCGGTGAGATCACGCCGGATATGCTGCTGGTGCTGGGCGAAGTGGGCCGCAAGTACCAGCTGTACACCAAAATCACCGGCGGCCAGCGCATCGATTTATTCGGCGCGACCCTGGATCAACTGCCGCTGATCTGGCAGGAGCTGATTGACGCCGGCTTTGAAACCGGCCACGCCTACGGCAAATCGCTGCGTACCGTCAAATCCTGTGTCGGCAGTAGTTGGTGCCGCTATGGCGTGCAGGACAGCGTCAGCATGGCGATTTTGCTGGAGAACCGCTACAAGGGCGTACGGGCACCGCACAAAATCAAGATGGCGGTATCGGGCTGCACCCGCGAATGCGCCGAAGCCCAGAGCAAGGATGTCGGGGTGATTGCTACCGAGAACGGCTGGAACCTCTACGTCTGTGGCAATGGCGGCATGAAGCCACGCCACGCCGACTTATTCGCCACCGATTTAACCGACGATCAGCTGATCCGAACCATCGACCGCTTGCTGATGTTCTACATTCAAACCGCCGATCGGCTGCAGCGCACCTCCGTCTGGCTGGGAACGCTGGACGGTGGCCTGGATTACCTGAAAGCGGTGATCCTGGACGATAGCCTGCAACTGGGCGAGCAACTGGACGCACAAATGGCTCATCTGATTGCCGAGTACCAGTGCGAATGGAAAACCGCCCTGAACGATCCCGAGCAGCGCAGCCGCTTTCGCAGCTTTGTCAATGCCGCCCCACCGGAGCGAGCCAGCTTTGGCTTTCAACCCGAGCGCGGCCAGCTGATCCCCAGTCGCACGCTGGAAGCCCCCCAACAGGAGATAAAACCATGAATGCACCGCTGCAGCGTTTAGTGTCTAACGCCGACACCAACAGTCGCACTGGCACTGACACAGCCACTGGCTCAGCCACGGACAACAGCCTCGGCCAAACGCCAGCACACCAAGGCAGCCTGGCTTCCTTGCCGCTGGCCAGCCTGGCCGATCTGGTGCCCTGGTCCGGCGTGGCCGCCAAAGCTGGCAGCCAGGAACTGGCGCTGTTTTATTTACCCGGCCAAAGCCCGGAGCTGTACGCGGTGAGCCATCGCGATCCGGCCACAGGGGCAGCGGTGATCGCCCATGGTTTAATCGGCGAAAGTCAGGGGGAGTTTTACGTCGCTTCGCCGCTGCATAAGCAGCAGTACCGCTTAAGCGATGGCTGTTGCCTGAACGATCCAACGCTGAGCCTGCAGGTGTACCCGGTGTACTGGCAAGACGATCGCATCTGGCTGATGCAGTACGAAGCCGAGCAACTACCCCAAACGGGGTAAGGATGCGCCTCTTCATGGCAATAACAATGCCTGGCGAAACCTCTTAAGCTTATACACAGAACACCGAGCTGCTGGCTCTACCGCTTCTGTACGAAGGAAGCCATGAACAGCATGCCGTGGCAATCAGGCCACCGGGTATGGCGGGAAACGGCCCTACCTCCCGATTTGGAAAGGTGAATTATGCTGATCGACGCTTATGCGCGCCGTTTT
Source organism: Alkalimonas sp. NCh-2 (assembly GCF_039631345.1). Taxonomy (NCBI): domain Bacteria; kingdom Pseudomonadati; phylum Pseudomonadota; class Gammaproteobacteria; genus Alkalimonas; species Alkalimonas sp. NCh-2. Next base: position 712,548 of record NZ_JBDIUV010000002.1, on the reverse strand, counting down.
ACCTATTTGCGGCTGTCCATTACCGAAAGCTGCAATTTTCGTTGCAGCTACTGCCTGCCCGACGGGCCGGATTGCAGCTCCCGTAAGGACGAGCTGACGCTACCGGAAATCAAACGTCTGGTCAAAGCCTTTGCCCTGCTCGGCACCCGCAAGGTCCGGATTACCGGCGGTGAGCCGTCATTGCGCAAAGATTTAACCGATATTATTGCCGCCTGCAAACAAACCGACGGCATCGAGCAGGTGGCGCTGACCACCAACGGCTACCGGCTGCAGCGCGATCTGAGCAGCTGGCAACAGGCGGGCCTGGATGCCATCAATGTCAGTGTCGATAGCCTGGATGACGCTACCTTTCATCTGGTCACTGGTGAGAACCGCCTGCCGGCCATTCTTGCTGGCATCGATCAGGCCATTGCTGCTGGCATTGGTAAAGTCAAACTCAATACCGTACTGCTGCGCCAGCACAATGCGCTGCAACTGCCCGATTTCCTGGAATTTGTCCGCGATAAAGCCGTCTCGTTGCGCTTTATCGAGCTGATGCGCACCAACGACAATCAAAGCTACTATCAACAACAGCATTTAAGCGGTGCCAGCATTCAGCAGCAATTGCTTAGGCAAGGCTGGCAGCTTGAAGCCAAAGGCCGCAGTGCCGGCCCGGCGCTGGAGTACAGCCACCCGGATTATCAGGGCCAGATTGGCCTGATCATGCCCTACAGCAAGGATTTTTGCGCCGATTGCAACCGGTTGCGGGTGTCCAGCCGTGGCCAGCTGTTTTTGTGCCTGTTTACCGAGCAGCACCAAAACCTGCGCAACTTGTTGCAAGACGATAACCCTGAGCCCTTGATGCATTACCTGCAACGCGCGGTGCTGGGCAAGGCCGCAAGCCATGAGCTGCATCAGGGCAACAGTGGCTCGACCCGTCATTTGGCCATGATAGGTGGCTAAAGTTGGTGACTAGCTGGAGGTGATTTTGATGTCCGTACCGCAAAAAACAACGCCGATGCCCTTTGATGCCATCCTGCTGGCTGGTGGTAAATCCAGCCGCATGGGCACCGATAAAGCCGAACTGAATTGGCAGGGCCAACCGCTTTGGCAGTACATGCGAGCGCTGGCGATAGCAGCAGGGGCTTCAGACGTGTTCGTCAGTCGCAATGCCGCCGGCTTTATTGCCGATCGCTTTGCCAAAGCCGGGCCGCTGGCCGGCATCGAAGCCGGCTTAAACCGCTGCCGCCGCGATCGGGTGCTGGTACTGGCCATCGATACACCGCTGCTTAGCGTCAGCGACATTCAGCAACTGGTATCCAAAAATACCCGTAAAGCGGTGTGCTTTACCGGCCATGCCCTGCCCTGCGTGCTGCCCAACACCCTGTCGGTGCATCGATACTTGCAGCAGGTGCTATCAAGGCCCCACAGCAATCGCTCGGTGCAAGCGCTGCTTGGTGCCATTGGCGTTGAAAGCTGTGAGCCCAGCCATGCTGCCGCGCTAAGCAATACCAATACCCCGGCTGACTGGCAGCAGGCCCAGCAGTTCACTTCGAAGGAGTCTTGCCATGGCTAAAGCATCCCGACCTTTTCAATCACTGCAACTGGCCATTCTGACGGTTTCCGATAGCCGCAGCCGCGCCAATGACAGCAGCGGTGATTTGCTGCAGCGTCTGGCAGAGCAAGCTGGCCATCAGGTACCTGAGCGGGCACTGCAGCCGAACAATCGTTATCAGCTGCGCGCTCAAATCAGCCAGTGGATAGCATGCCCTGCGGTGCAGGTGGTGCTGGTCAATGGCGGTACCGGCTTTGCTGCCAGCAATTGCACTGTTGAAGCGCTAACGCCGCTGTTTGATCAAGCCATCGATGGCTTTGGTGAGCTGTTTCGCCAGCTGTCGTTTCAACACATTGGCAGTGCCAGTCTGCAATCGCGCGCCTGCGCTGGCCTTGCCAACCAAACGCTGATCTTTGCCATGCCGGGCTCGGGCTCGGCCTGTGAACTGGCCTGGCAGCAGTTGATCGAACCGCAGCTTAATGCTGCCACCGGCCCCTGTAATTTTGTCCCTCATCTTAAAAACAGCACAGCAACTGGCTGTGAAGGAATTGCTTGATGTCTGCAGAAAACCCAAACAAAGAAAACCAGCTCACCCATTTGAATGCCGATGGCAGCGCACTGATGGTGGATGTTTCCGGCAAAGCCAGCAGCATGCGCGAGGCCATTGCCAGTGCCAGCGTGCAAACCCGGCCGGATGTGATTGCGCTGATTGAGCAGGCGCTGGTAAAAAAAGGCGATGTGCTGGCCACCGCCCGCATTGCCGGCATTATGGCGGCGAAAAAAACCAGCGATGTGATCCCACTGTGCCATCCATTGCCGCTGTCCAAAGTCAGCATCGATTTTGAACTCAATGCCACAAGCGGCCAGATTTTTATCCAAAGCCTGTGCCGGGTGCAAAGCCAGACCGGGGTGGAAATGGAGGCCCTGACCGCCGCTTCGGTGGCAGCACTAACCATTTACGATATGTGCAAAGCGGTCGACCCGGCCATGGTGATTGGCCCGATCCAATTGCAGCAAAAAACCGGTGGCAAACATGGCCTCTGGCAACGGCCTACTGAAGGAGCAGCCTTATGATCAAAGTCCTTTTCTTTGCAGCACTGCGTGAGCGGTTAAATACCGCGGCGCTGGAACTCGACAGCAGCAGTTTTGAACGCGATGCCAGTGCCGCTTCGGTGCTTAAGCATCTGCAAAGCCGCTCTGCCGACTGGCAGCAAGAGCTAAGTCGGCAGGACTTGCTGTGCGCGGTGAACCAACAGCTGTGCCCACTGCACACCAAGGTAAACCCCGGTGATGAACTGGCGTTTTTTCCGCCGGTCACCGGTGGTTGAATCAGCCGAAGCGGAGGCAAGCATGAGCATTGTTGTGCAGGTACAAAACGAGGATTTTTGCGTCGGGACCCAGTACCAGTTGCTGAGCCAGGACAGCCGCTGCGGCGCTGTGGTGACCTTTACCGGTTTGGTGCGGGAGCTAAGCAGTGGCGATTTGCAGCAGATGACGCTGGAGCATTACCCCGGCATGACCGAGCAAGCGCTGCACGCTATTGCCGCTGAAGCCCAGCAGCGCTGGCAACTGGGCGCGGTGCGGATCATTCACCGCATTGGCGCTTTAACACCGAATGAGCAGATTGTGTTTGTTGGTGTGGCCAGTGCCCACCGCGCTGCCGCCTTTGCCGCCGCGCAATTTGTGATGGATTACCTGAAAACCCGGGCGCCGTTCTGGAAAAAAGAACAGAGCAGCCAGGGCGAAACCTGGGTCGCGGCCAAAACCAGCGATCAGGATGCCGCCGAGCGCTGGGGGTAATCGATGCGTATTCTTTGGGTCTTCAGTTTGTTGCTCTGTATGCTGCCGGTCAGGGCCTCGGAGCCGCTGACCATCGCAGCTGCTTCCGATCTGCGCTATGCGCTGGATGAGATCATCGCGCTGTACCAAAATGAACACCCCAAGGCGCGGATCCGCGTCAGCTATGGCTCATCGGGCAAAATCAGCACCCAAATTCGTCATGGCGCTCCTTTTGATCTGTTTTTTTCGGCCGATATTCAGTTCCCTGAGCAGCTCTATGCCGAAGGCCATGTCAGCACAGCGCCAGAGCTGTATGCGATAGGCCGCATCGTGCTGTGGAGCCCGCGGCTGGATCTGACGGAAGTCACCTTGTCGCAGCTTAATGCACTCAGCTTTCGCCGCCTCGCCATCGCCCAACCGGCGCATGCACCCTATGGCCTGCGCGCCAAAGAAGCTTTGCAGGCCCTTGGCCTGTGGGATGTGCTGGAACCTAAGCTGGTGTATGGCGAAAACATTGCCCAAACCGCCCAGATGGCGCAAAGCGGCGCGGCCGAAGTGGCCATTATTGCGCTGTCGCTGGCCCGTTTTCCACAGCTTTCCCGCCATGGCTATCAGCTGATCCCAAGCGATTTGCACCAGCCACTGACCCAGGCCTACAGCGTGACCCGCCATGGTGCCAACAACGCCAGCGCCCATCGTTTTGCAACCTTTATGCAAAGCAGCGAGGCGCGCTCCATCCTTGAGCACTACGGTTTCGAGCTACCGGCCAGGCGCGTGAAGTAAGGGTGATGATCGAACTCACTGCACACGATTGGCAAGCCATCCAACTGACGCTGAAGCTGTGTTTGTACACCACGCTGATTTTATTGTTGCTGGGCACCCCGCTCGCCTGGTGGCTGGCCCAGGGCCAGAGCCGGGGTCAGTGCCGGGTGCGCACCGCCATTCAGGCGCTGGTAGCCTTGCCGCTGGTGCTGCCACCCACAGTACTGGGCTTTTATCTGTTGCTGCTGCTCGGCCCACAGGGCGCGGTTGGCGGCACTTTGGAGCGGCTGGGGTTTCAGCATCTGGCCTTTAGCTTTCCCGGTATTTTGATTGGCTCGGTGATTTACTCGCTGCCTTTTACCGTGCAGCCGCTCTTGGAGAGCTTTCGCCGCATGGGGCCAAGGCCGCTGGAAGTGGCGCAAACGCTCGGGGCCGGTAAACTGGATCAGCTGTTTAGTGTGGTGCTGCCGCTTTGTCGCGGTGGTTTTATTGTCGCCGCCACCCTGACCTTTGCCCATACGCTGGGCGAGTTTGGGGTGATTTTAATGCTGGGGGGCAGCATACCGGGTGAAACCCAGGTGCTGTCGGTGCTGATTTACGATCACACCGAAGCGATGAACTACAGCCAGGCGCATCAGCTGTCGCTCGGCCTGCTGATTGCCGCCTTTGTGGTGCTCTTTATTGTCTATGGCCTGAACAAGCGCTTTGACCGGGGGCCACTGACATGACCGACCATAGCCTTTCCCGCACAGGCGTTAAACTCAGCTTCTGGCACAAGCTTAGCTGGCGCTGGCAGCGTTTTGGCAATACCAGCGTAGCCGCTAGCAGCACCCATTGCCAAAGCCAGCCCGAAGCCGTCACTCTTCGCCTTCACTGCACGGTCAAGCGCGGTGATTTTTGTCTGCAACTAAACGATACTCTGCCACTTAAAGGCATTACCGCTCTGTTTGGCCGCTCTGGCTGTGGCAAAACCAGCTTGCTGCGCGCTATTGCCGGGCTGGATCGCCATGCGAATGCGCAGATCCGCTTTGGCAACACCACCTGGCAGCAGGATAGCTATTTCTTACCGGTGCATCAGCGCCGAATTGGCATGGTGTTTCAGGAAAGCAGCTTGCTGCCGCATTTATCGGTGCAGCAAAATCTGCTGTATGGCTACCAGCGCCTCGGCGCCAGGCAGCCGATTGCACTCAAGCCAGAACAAGTCATCACCCTGCTGGAACTGACGCCACTGCTTAGCCAAAGGCCAGAGCAACTGTCCGGCGGTCAACGCCAGCGGGTGGCGCTTGGCCGGGCGCTGCTGAGCCAACCGCAGTTGCTGCTGCTCGATGAGCCACTGGCGTCCTTGGATCAGCAAAGCCGCAACGACATTCTGCCGTTTTTGCAGCGCATCGCCGCAAAAACCGGCATACCGATGCTGCTGGTCAGCCATCAACTGGACGATGTGGTTAAACTGGCCGATCAGTTGGTGCTGATGCAAGACGGTCGCATCCACAGCCAGGGCCCGCTGCCGCAGCAACTGCTCCGCCCCGAACTGGCCGCCAGCGGCGCTTTATCGCTGCTGCACGCCAGCCATAGTACCAGCAAAGCGCATCTGCTAACGCTTACCATTGGCCAGCAGCAGCTGCAATTGCCAGCGCCGCAATTTACCCAACCCAGCTACCGCCTGCGCATCCAGGCCCGCGATGTCGCGCTGAGCACCCAGCCGATCCAGGACAGCTCAGTCAGCAATCAACTAAAAGTCACCATCACCGGCTTCCAACCAGCCCCCCACCCGGCCGAAACCCTGGTACAACTGGACCTCGCCGGCCAGCCCCTGCAGGCGCTGCTAACGCAGCAATCTGTTGGGCGGTTGGGATTGCAGGTTGGACAACAGGTTTATGCGCAGATTAAGGCTGTTGCTTTGGATTGATGGTCTATTACCGTGTAAGCAACTAAATTTGCTAACAATTTATGAGAGAGGTACCGTTGTCTCCCCCTTGCGTTACAACCATTTGTTTTTCCGTATTTTTTATGCAATCCTCCTTATCAAAGGATTCGTAAAAAGGACAAAATCGTGACAAACACATTGAAAAGGACTGTTACGAACATAAAGGTTTTAATTGTAGTAATACTTACTGCCACCAATAGAGCTATTTCCAACTGGCTTTTCATACTTCAGCCAGAAATAAGTAGTGAGAAAAAAACTGAAGACTTCCTGCCTCTAACCCCTACTCTTCTTGATTTTGATGATATTCAAGAGTACGAAAGGCAATTGAATAATGCACTACAAGGTAAGTCTTGCAAAAAGATCACCAATATTGCAATTACAGGTAGTTATGCGGTCGGCAAAAGTAGCTTTCTCAGAACCTTTATCTACCACAATCCCATGTATCAAGATTCGCCTGTTATCTCTATGGCAAAATTTAGTACTAATGAGGTAGAAGAAGATAAAAATATTGATGAAGAATTAACCCAGGATCCAAGTCATCCCGATGTTAAAAGCTCAGCAGAAACAAGGCGGCATTTTCGTGAGCAGGTCGAGATTGAGAAGAGTATTTTGGAGCAGCTTCTATACTCAGCTAATCCCAAAAAGCTTAGCTTATCAAGCTTCAGGAGGTTAAAGGAGCCTTCAGTATTTCTTACTCCTTCACTTTTCCTACTTGTAATCAGTGCTTTAATGCTAATGCCTACCGTGTGGCAAAATATAGCATCTACGCTCCCAGAGTGGATCCCATTATCTCTCATCCCACAGTGGCTTGCGTATATTTATATTATCTTTTTTACACTTTGCACCTTACCATGGTTGATAAAAATAATACGAGGGTACTCAATTACCAAGTTTTCTATCCAAGGTGTGGATTTTGAGAGGCAAAGCCATCGCTCATTTTTACGAGAAAACATTGACGAATTTATCTATTTTTTTGATAAGACCAAGGTGCAATTAGTCATTTTTGAAGACATTGACCGACTTGAAGCAACACACGCAATGACCATACTCACGCATATCCGTGAAGTTAATCGAATAGTTAATCTCAGCCGAACTGTACCAGTTTTTTTCATATATGCAGTCAAAGATGACTTATTTAAAGCAGATGACAGAACGAAATTTTTTGACTTGATAATTCCTATCATTCCAGTAATCAACTCAAATAATGCCTATGAGAAATTAACGGCTGCTCTTGACTTGAAGCCAGAAAATAACTGCATACATAAGGCATTATCAATAAATTTGGTAAAAGATGTTTCATTATTTTTTGGCGATCTTAGGATGATTTACAATCTAGCCAATGAGTACAAACTATACAAATCAAAACTAGCCAAGAACCACCCGCTTGATTTGAATAAGCTCTTTGCAATGCTCGTGATCAAGACTTTACATCCATCGGTATACACTCAACTACTAATCAACAAAGGACCGATAAACCAGGTGATTGAGTTAGCAGATATTGCCAGAAATGCACTTAAGGAAGATATCAATAAGCAGAAACATAAAATAACCGAGAAAATCAATCAGAAAAAAGATCTAATTGCGAAGAGTAAACATGATTTATTGGCATTGTTTTGGGTGTATTGTGTTAAAAAAAGTGGTTTAAATCCTTTTCCTACTGGCATAAAAATTGGGAGTGATATCACTCATATACCGGCGGTTTTCGAGACTGACTCAGCATTTGAGAAATTCATGCTCGGAACTCTTGAGCAAAAAGCGATGGTGGTTAATTATCGAAGCCATGATGTTGGTTATTTTGAGTCCCCCTTAAATATAAAAAATAATTTTGATTTAAATTATGCGCAATGTTTAGATCTAATTGAATTAGATGAAACAGCAATGGATAGAGAGCTTTCGGAACTTAATCAGAAGTTAAAGAAGATAAGTGATTACCAGCTAAAAGACCTTATGCAGGAGGCCTCAGCACGATATGTACTATTGGAACCACTTAAGGAAAATTATAGGGTAATTAAATTTTTACTAAGTCATGGACATATTGGAGAAGATTACGCAGATTACACCAGTTTCTTTTATCCTGGAGCAATAACACTGGCAGATAAAGTAAAGCTTCAGAGAATAAAGATGCTCGAAAAGCTTCCTAGAAGTACTCCGTTTGACAAACCTAGCGAAGTTATTGAGCAGCTGCAGCCAGCCGATCTAACCGATGGTCGCGGACTAATTAGTGGTCTATTTCCAGAATTAGTAAAGCCTAGAAATAAAGCAAAACTACGAAGCGCATTATCAGACTCGAGCCCATTCGCAGATGATATTATTGTATTATGGAGAAATTTGAAAGGAGGACGCCAGAGAATTACTTTTCTAACAACCTTACTTGAAAGCGACTTTTATAATACAGTTTCAATAATTAAGTTGATAGATGATTCACCTGAGTATCATGATGGTGTAGTTCGTCAATACATCAAAGATCTATTGGGCGACCTGAGCAATAATGCACATTTGAAGCTAAAAGATTCCGAGCCATTCTGCAAAGTGGTTTCAGGACTGAAAACTCTAGATGATCTTGAAGATTTACAGTGTGAGTGGTTCTGGTCTTCAACTAATATTCAATATTATCAGTTAGAACATGTCTCAGAAGGGATCGCAAGTAAAATAATGCAATCTGGTCAGTTTCGGTTTAGTGCTAGTACGATGACTGCATTACTACAACATTCATTTGAGCACGGAGATAATACCTCGCTTTTATCCTATCAATCTATTTTATCAACAAAACATGAAGCCTTCATCGATCATATCAACGATGATATTGTGGAATTTATCAGTTTTCTAGAAAAAAATGATAGTTGGCAAGAATCATATAGCAGTGCTATCGCTCTGTTTAATAAAGAAGATTTGCACGAAGAAACTAAACTTAAGATTGCCAAATCAACAGGGGCAACATTTAAATGTAATGACATTCCAGATGCCTGCTTGCTTGAGTTCATTCGCCACGACCTGATTAGCGCGAGTTTAGATGAAATTGAAATTGCTCACAGCGAATTTGATTTAATTGAAAATACTGATCCGGTGGAAGTGGACAAGGCATTCGCTGAATTTGTTGAGCGAAACATTGAAACACTTATTTCTAATATTGGGACTGAAACTAGCACTAATTTTTTAAGTTACCTTTTAATGCTAGATATCACGAACGAGGCATTTATACGTCTGGCAGGAATGTACACTTTGAACGAAGATTTTTTAAAAAAATTACAGTTGACGGACGAAAGGTGGCAATTACTGGCAGGGATATCTAAGCTAACTTTTAATAAAGAAACATTTATGTTCATTCAATCGAAATCCGAAAGTGCTGCTGCAAAGTTTATTATGAGAAAATGGCCTTCACATTACGATCACCTGAATAAAGAAGCAAAAATATTACCTGGCACTATCATCACAATGTTATCCTCTGATAACATTGAAATAAAAGAAAAGCTTAAGTTATATGAGGCACACAAAAGTATTAATTTTTCCGCCACTGGATCTCTCGCTGATTCCCTTGTCGATAAAGCTTTGAAACATGACCTGAGTTTACCACCTATAGACAGCAGTTTAATTTCACAGTTGAAGTTATCTGACAAAAGTGAGCTGAGAGCAAAAGCTGCGCTTTATTACATTTCAAATTCAAATGGGGGATTTACTGAAGTTTGTGAGCTTCTATCACTATTCAAAGTACTTGGTCTTGAGAGCTTTTCTGACAAACCCAGAACTGTGAGCGTGAGCAATACTCAAGTGATGAAGACTATATTGAGTAAACTGCAGTTCTTTGGCTATATAGGTACAATAAGAGGCGATGCTTCAGAGAAATTAATCGGGTATCTAAAAACTAGTATGTGTGTTGATTAAGACACTTAAATCATTAGGTCAAGTCCATTGGGGCAAGCCTTAACTTGAACCCTTGAACTGCCCATCAGCTGCAATGAGCAAAAAAGTTAGCCAAGCAGTGCCATGCGCTCTTGCTCGGTGAGTATGCCCACCAACACAGTGCGGCGGCGCAGTTTTTTCATCCGCTCGCCGTTGTCCAGCAGTGCGGTGCGAAATAGATCCGGCTGGTCAATGCAATCTAAAATACTGTGCCAGTGAATGTAGCCGCCATGCTTTATCTGCCCGGCCTGATAGCGCTGCTCCAGAGTCTGACGGATACCGCTGATACGCCAGGGCTCAGCCAGCAGCTTTTCGGTCATGGCACTGTGTAGCCGCAAAATATGCTGATCGGTGGCGGCTGAAGCTTTGCTGACACTGCGTCGGCGCATTCTTGGTGGTGACATCTTTACTGCCTTAAAGCGTACAATTGCCGCCAGCGCAATGACTGCGCTTGGCGGCCCAATAGGCATAGGCTTTGCTGGCCAGCCAATAGCAAGGTGGCAGGCGTAACAGCGCCACCACTCGGGTATGTCCGGCCAATTGCCAATAGTAGAGGCTGGCATCGATGCCAATCAGAAAGTGGTCATGCCGCCACAGATGAATTTGTTGCATCATCGCCGCTTTCGTCACCCCGGCAAAGCCGCTAAAGCCGTCGGCACTGATATCGACAAGCTCTAAATGCGGCCTTAGTTTGGGTGCCAACCAGTTAATTTCGCGCCGGCATAAAGCGCAGCTGCCATCAAAAAACAGTTTTTGCATCGCTAAGGCTCCATTCCGCTGTTAGCTAACAACTCTTGCAACAATTACGGCATACGCGTCTTATCGATCAATGTGTTTAATCTGAATTGCTGCCTGACCTTCGTATTATGCTAAGGTTTATGCTGTTAACACTGGATCAGACCAACAAAAACAACCAAGGAACTTTTTATGCGCGCTTTTGCAGTGATGCTGTTGTTTGTAGCCGGGCCGGCCCTGGCCGAATCGTTGCCCTGGCCGGAGCGGCCGGTCGTCGCCAACACACCTCAATTGAAGCAGATCATTGCCGAAGATGCCCAGCTGCAGCAATTGGCGGAAGGGTTTCGCTGGTCAGAGGGGCCTGTGGTGGAGCCGGATACCGGCGATGTACTCTTTACCGACGTACCGCAAAATACCCTGTATCGCTGGAGTGAAACCGATGGTTTATCGGTGTATTTGCAGCCTTCCGGCTATACCGGCCTGTACCCGGACAATCAGCTGCAAGAAGGTGCCAACGGCCTGATTTTTAATGCCGACAATCAACTGGTGTTGGCCCAGCATGGCGATCGGCGTCTGGCGGTGCTGCTGGATGCGACCACGCAGCCACCACAGTATCAAACCCTTGCCAGCCAGTATCAGGGCAAAGCCTTTAACAGCCCGAATGATCTGGTGCAGCACAGCAGCGGTGCCTATTACTTTACCGATCCCCCCTACGGCTTAAAAGGCGGTGATGCATCCGCCGAAAAACAGCAAAGCGTCAATGGTGTTTACCGGCTTGGTGCAGATGGCTCGGTGACCTTGCTGATCACTGATTTAACCAAGCCCAATGGCCTGGCATTTTCGCCGGATGAACAATGGCTCTATGTGGCCAACTCAGATCCCGATGCTGCCGAGTGGTGGCGCTACCCGGTGCATCAGGATGGCAGCTTGGGCAAGGGGACGCTGTTTTTTGATGCCACAGCGCACACCAAAACAGCCAGTGGCCTGCCGGATGGTTTAAAGGTGTTGCCATCCGGTGTGTTGCTGGCGACCGGGCCTGGTGGGGTTTGGGTGCTTTCGCCAGAGGGTGAACACCTGGGGACCATTCAAACCGGGGTAGCAGCAGCCAATGTGGCGCTGAATGCCGATAACAGCTGGCTGTACATTACCGCCAGCCAGTATTTATTGCGTATTCAGCTGGCTCCTTGATACAGGGAAAGCAATCATTGCTGATACAAAAGGCACAGGGGATAATCCATGCCCTGCGACAAAGGCTCTGGCTGCGCGATTGCGATGAAGAAACCGCAGCTAACTTTCTAACACCACGCCGGGGTTGGTAGCAATAATGAGCTCGGCGTTACGGTTATCTGGATTACTCGCTTCGTTATTGTAGAAATCCAAAACAACAATGCCAAACCTTGCTCCTACTTGTTGGCGTTGTAAAAACTCAGTCAGCCCCGGATTCATCATGGGATCTACTTTGCTAAGACCACCACCCCAAGCGTACTGGTAAGGAGTATGCCCACCTTGCGCGATACTATTGTAGGTAATGTGCATCACACCATCATCAGGGTTTGTGATGGCACTGTTTATTGATGCTTCAACCGCCGCCAGTTTTTTATGCGTATTGTGCTCTTTGTATTGATCTTCGATCTCAAAGATCTGCTGTTCTGGTGTTGTTAAGGTGAACGTTTCATTCACTTTCCAGCCATAGGATAAATCGATGCCAGTGTTGCCTGCAAAGCGCCTTAACAGCACTATTTTACCCTGACACTGCTGCAATGTGGGCACTCTGCTTTCCAAATAAAACAAGCTCTGATATTTCTCTTGCGCGATGTAATCATCAAATTTTTCTTGTACGTTTTTAACGCTTCCAGTTGCGGCGTCCATGAGCATAACCAGTGTTTCGCTGGGGTTTTTTAACAGAAAAATGAGACAATCATCAAGCACATTCCCCAAAGAAATACCACAGCTGATGATGCCATGATAAATATTGAGGGGATCAGACTCAGAACCGTTTGCATCAACACGGATATCAAGAAAACGAATACCATCGTTTAGCTGCGTATAAATACCAAAATTTTGTGTTCGGGCAGCGCCAGGCGGCGCTTTTGCTGTACCTGAGTCATGAGTCCCAGGCATAGAGATTTGGTCTAATGTTAAACGTTTATCCAGCGCCTGCATCCAGTTTTTTGTGGTTACATCAGTCATCGCATGCTCCGATCTTGTCTACCCGTTCAGATAACGGCCAGTCCCCATGAGATAAAGTCTATGGTCTGGCCTTATTGGCTAAGACTTAAGGGTGTTTGTAATGACCAGTCTTCACTGCGTTGGTATCCGAATTGTCCATTTGAAATAAGAACAATTCTACCGCTGAAGCAGACTCACTGGTGCGTGCTGCTATAGAGCCAGAGCCAACTTTGCGTTTATTAAGAATGTCAAAGATAAGTTTGACGGTATCGACGATGCTACCCACCGGGTCCTCTGAAATAATGTCACTGACCACATTCAGCGAATCTTCAACCAAGCCTTCTATATACTGTTGGTTGACTTCTTTCCAGGTTACACCAAACATTTGTTTGGAGCCAATCCACCAGTTATTATGGGTCTCAAAGTGTCCTTGGCCTACAACAAAATCGTCCAGGGTGTAAGCAACACCTTTGATGTGCAGCACTAAGGTCCCTCGCACTGCAAAATTAAGCGCTTCAGGTTGTTCATCGTTAAATGTTTTAGCGATGACCCCGCCACCTTTGGTGTTGTTTAGAAACCACTTCGCAACATCACTAGAGTTGTGGCGGCCCGCTTTGACGGTTAGTGTCGTCCCTTTGCAGCTCACGCCCTGATAAGGCTGGCCCTGCGTAATTTTGTGATCTTTTTCTGTAAAAGAAATCTCTGAGAGTCCTTCAATGTTGAAGACAAACTCATTGTTGTGCAATGTTGTCATGTGCTTTTCTCCTAATCAACTGTGATAGTCATCGTTTGCATTGGAAAACCTGATTGATCAATCAACCAAAAAACACCAACAGTTAAAAAGTAGTTTACACAAGCTTTATTTGCAAATTCGTTACTTCAAAAATCCTTTACTTTCAAAAGTCACACCTCACGAAACATCGCCACTTATTTGGTTGATATGATGTATCCATGACGTAGCTATCCCTGGCGGACAGTGGGTTAAGCTCCAACGACCGCCTGTTGTCAGCTATAATTTACAATAGAGCGTGTTTTCTGCAACCATGAAACGCCTTCGCACATTTAGCTGCTGGTAAGTTCAGTGCGAACCATCGCAGCACCTGCTGTTAAAGCCTGAAGTTTGCCCCGTGCAATCTGGCGCGGTAGTGGCGCCATGCCGCAGTTGGTGCATGGGTAGAGCTTGTCGGCATCAACAAACTGCAGTGCCTGGCGCAGCGTGGCGGCGACTTCCTCCGGGGTTTCAATGCTGTGGTTTGCTACATCAATGGCACCTACCATCACTTTTTTGCCACGAATAAGCTCCAGCAAGTCCATCGGCACCCGAGAGTTGTGACATTCCAGCGAGATGATATCAATGGAGGACTCCCGAAGTTTAGGAAACACAGCCTCGTACTGGCGCCATTCCGAGCCCAGCGTTTGCTTCCAGTCGGTATTGGCCTTGATGCCGTAACCATAGCAAATATGCACAGCAGTTTCGCAGTCAAGGCCGGCTATCGCCTGCTCTAAGGCAGCAATGCCCCAGTCATTCACTTCGTCAAAAAACACATTAAAAGCCGGCTCGTCGAACTGAATAATATCCACCCCAGCTGCCACCAACTCTTTGGCTTCCTGATTGAGAATTTTGGCAAACTCAAAGGCCAGTTGCTCACGGCTTTTGTAATGACCATCGTACAGAGTGTCAATCATGGTCATCGGGCCTGGCAGCGCCCATTTGATTGGTTGTTTGGTTTGCTGACGTAAAAAGCGCGCATCCTCCACAAAGACCGGTTTTTGCCGGCTGACCGCCCCCACCACCGAGGGTACGCTGGCTTCGTAGCGATTTCGAATGCGCATGATTTCGCGTTTGGCAAAGTCCACGCCATCTAAATGTTCAATAAAGGTGGTGACAAAGTGCTGCCGCGATTGCTCGCCGTCGCTGACAATATCCAGCCCGGCTTGTTGCTGCTCGTGCAGCGCCAGCCGCAGCGCATCCTGTTTGCCATCGGTTAACTCCTGGCCCTGCAATTTCCAGGGCGACCACAGGGTTTCAGGCTCCGCCAACCAGGATGGTTTGGGCAAACTGCCAGCGGTGGAGGTAGGAAGTAGTCTATTCATCATGCAATCGCCCGCTCTTCAGTTAACGAGATTTCAGGTATAGGGTACTGTGCAGCCCATTGTTCCAGCAGCTGCTGGTGCGGCTTGATAAAGTGCTCTTGGGCAAACCGGCCCTGCTCCACCGCCAGCCGGCTGCGCTCTTCCCGATCGTAGACGATGTCGGTTGCGGCGTGATCTGGGTTTTTCAGATTGGGCTGATAGCGCTCCCCTGCCGTAGCATGGGCACTGTAAATTTCCGGCCGGTATATTTTTTGAAAGGTTTCCATGGTGCTGATGGTGCCAATCAGCTCCAGATTGCTGTAGTCATTGAGCAAATCGCCAAAGAAATAAAACGCCAGCGGCGCGGCGCTTTGAGCCGGCATAAAGTAGCGCACATTCAAGCCCATTTTTTTGAAGTACTGCTCGGTCAGCGAGCTTTCATCCGGCTGATACTCCACGCCCAGCACCGGGTGCCAATTCCTGGTACGCTGGTAGGTTTTGTTGTCGGATACGCTGAGGCAAATCACCGGCGGCTTGCGAAAGTGTTGCTGGTACTCGCTGGAGCTGACAAAGCACTGAAACAGTTTGCCGTGCAAATCGCCAAAGTTTGGCGGAATGCTGAAATTGGGCTTGTTTTTGTTATGTTCCAGCAATACCACACTGAAATCATAATCGCGCACATAGGACGAAAAGTTATTGCCAACAATGCCTTCAATCCGCTGCTTGGTTTTGCGATCAATGATACTGGTTTTAAGCACTTCTATCGCCGGGAACCCCTGCGCTTTGCCTTGGATGTGGATATCGACGGAAATAATGTCCAGTTGCACCGCATAGCGATCGGCATTTGGGTTATCCCAGGGCGCCAGTGCATTAAAGCGGCGGTCGATCATCGCCAGGGTTTTGCGCAAATTCTGCTGACGACTGGCCCCTCTGGCCAAATTGGCAAAGTTGGTGGTGATGCGGGTGTTGTCGGCCGGCTGATAATGCTCGTCAAAAGCGATGCTCTTAATGCTAAATGTAAAGTTGTTCATAATCTTTGCTACCCCGTTGTCTGTTACCTAGGCTGCTGCTTTGCGAGCGGCAACCCCTGTTGCATGCATTTGTTGCCAGTGCATTCGATGCCAATTAGGCATCTGGACATCTAAACGGCAACCATGAATGTGTTATACGCGCAAAATTCGGGGAAGGAAAATGGTGATATTTCAGGTGCAGCATGAAAAATTTTCATAGTGCCATTCTCCTCTCAGCAACTGCTTTGCTGCATAGCCATAAAGTGCTGGTGATAAGTAGCTATTGGGAGAGCATGTGATAGACAGACTAAAACGATGACCACTGCCAGATACCCGCACCAATCGCATGATTTAAGCATATTGACCGCTTTGTGCGATACGTTATACTCTAGGGGGTGGTTAGCAATGGAGCTTTACAATGCAAACATTAACCGCAAATGATGCAAAGCGGAATTTTGGCGAATTGCTGCTCAATGCGCAGCGGGAACCGATTAAAATCAGCAAAAACAGCAAAGATGCCGTGGTGGTGATGTCAATTCATGATTTTGAAGCATTGGAGGCGATGAAGGCGGAGTATTTGAAACAATGCTTCGATGCTGCGAAGAAGGACCTGGCCAACGGCAAGGTGGTTGATGGCGAAAGTTTTCTTAACACGCTCTAAAGCCATTGATGCAACAGAAAAGCTTTCAGCTAAGCAGCCTGGCACAGGCACATTTGCGTGCAATTAGAGATTACACCCTAACAAATTTCTCTGAATCACAGTGGCTAAAATACAAAGCAACTCTGCTGTCTGGCTTTCAAATGTTGGCCGATAATCCTGAACTGGGGCGCAGTTGCAACGACATCTACCCCAATGGATTCTATTTCCCGATTGGCAAACATACCACCTACTTCACAAAAGAAGACGGCTTTATTCTGATCGTGGCCGTATTAGGGCAACCACAACTGCCACAAAAGCACCTGCCATAGCATGACAGTGACTCTGCGGTAACTAAGACGACAAGGAAGCCCTCTTAGCTTTTACTGTGGCAGGTATGCTACCGCTCACTCAACCGGCTTTTGGTGCTGCAACAACCAATCGTAGAGATCCTGACCGGCATACACCTGGCGCCAGGCGTCATGTTCTGCCTGCTCTAACATACTAAAGCGGACGTTGTAATGGCCCAGTTGGCGCAGGGTTTCAATACCGGGATA
The DNA here is from genome assembly GCF_039631345.1 of Alkalimonas sp. NCh-2. Lineage (NCBI taxonomy): Bacteria > Pseudomonadati > Pseudomonadota > Gammaproteobacteria > Alkalimonas > Alkalimonas sp. NCh-2. The sequence continues at coordinate 695,468 of NZ_JBDIUV010000002.1, read as the reverse complement.
AAAGTAATCTTTATTTATGGCTGAATCCCGCCCGGCGGCGAATACCCAAAGCGGGGTTTGTGCTTGTGCGATAGGCGGCATTAAATCCGGGTGGCCCCAACCCACTACCGGTGCAACCGCAGCAAATAACTGCGGGTGCTGGCTGGCCATAAACCAACTGCCAAAGCCACCATAACTGATGCCGGTTAAGTAAAGGTGCGTAGGATCGGTGTGGAACTTCGCCTGCACCTGTTGCAGGATCAGCAGTAGATCTAGTTCTGCGGTTTCCCAGCCATCTGGCAGCAGTGCCGGCACTGTGCTCATATCCGTCACAGCGGCTGCTGGAGCAATAGGTGCGCTGGATGGAAAACTATCCGGCCGCGGCGGTACGCCATCCGTCAGACGCTGTGGAATATCCGCCGGTGAACGGTTTGCAATGTAAGGCAACTGCCCCATATCAAACATAGGCAGCTGCGGCACCACGATAATAAACGGCAGCTCGCGCTTTTGCACCCAGGCTTCATACAAAGGGCCATGAATTAAGGTGTAATCCAACTCATCCAGGCCATTCCCCCGTTCGCCATTGCCGTGTAAAAACAGTAACACTGGCCACTGTTTGTCACTTTCTTGCTGGTAACCAACCGGTAAATAGACAAAGTACTGCCGTGGCAGATTATCAATACTGCTTTGATAATCAAGCCGCAGCAGCTTAGCGTCACTTTCAAGCTGACGCTGAGCCGGGACGCGACTATCGCACGCAACGAGCACCATAAGCACTATGGCCAACACACCTGCAGCTAATTGCTGTTTCATCATCACTCCGCGACAAAAAGACCTGAATCAGGCTGTTCGTAAGATTTTTTCCATCTTACGGCCTTTGGCCAGTTCGTCCACCAGTTTGTCCAGGTATCTGACTTGCCTGGTTAAGGTGGTCTCGATGTCTTCAATGCGATAGCCGCAAATGGTGCCAGTGATCAGGCTGGCATTCGGGTTGAGTTTGGCTTTAGCAAAGAATTGCTCAAAGGTGGCCTCACTCTCAATCAGGCGCTCCAGGTCTTTGTCATCAAAGCCGGTCAGCCAGGCAATGACCTGATGCAGCTCTGCCAGAGTTCGCCCTTTCTTTGCAACTTTGCTGACATAGTGCGGGTAGACCGAGCTAAAAGTCATCCGCGCCATGCGCTCGTCATGTTCTTGAGTAGTGGTCACAGGAAGCCCCCATATTCAAATGCATCTGGACCATTGTTGACCGATTTGGCCTTGCTATCAACCGCGAAATGCAGCCTCAATGGCAGCGATATCGATTTTCTTCATCGTCATCATCGCATTAAAAGCCCGTTTGGCGGCGGCACGATCGGTGCTGGTGTAGGCTTGGGTCAGTGCCACTGGCGTAATTTGCCAGGAAATACCCCATTTGTCCTTGCACCAACCACACTCGACCTCCTGGCCGCCATTGCCCACAATGGCACTCCAGTAACGATCTGTCTCTTGCTGATCCTCGGTAGCAAGTTGAAAAGAAAAAGCTTCACTGTGCTTCACGCCAGGTCCGCCATTCATCCCAAGGCAGGCAACCCCGAGTACAGTGAACTCGACGGTGAGCACATCCCCTTCTTTCCCCGCAGGGTAATCACCGGGCGCACGGTGCACCGCCTTGATGCTCGAATCCGGGAAGGTCTCAGTATAAAAACGTGCGGCTTCTTCGGCATCGTTATCGTACCAAAGGCAAATGGTATTCTTGGCAAGGGTGGTCATGATCCGTTCTCCTGTCTGTGCTATTGCCCTAAGTGGCAATTATAGTCGGCTGAGCTGGCCCGGATTCGACAGGGATGCTAACTAAAAGGACAATCTATAATGCTGATGAACTGCGTAACGTCAATAATTTAGCGGCAAAGCCAATAAAGACAACCCCAGTAACCGATTTTAGTGCTTTGGAAAATTAGCTGGCACACTTGGCCACTGGGTATTGTCTGATCTGCTTGCTAAGCAATGGGCGAGTCGCGATCCGGACTCACGCATTATTCGCTTCAGTAGCAAAGGCTTGGCTGCATTTCGTAGTCGTTACACCATGCCTTAAAACAGCACAAGTGCTGCAAACTATTGGGCAGCTAATCGTTACACTTTAATAGCTTACAGCATCTGCCGGATGTCATCTGATACCTCAATACAACGCCAGATTCAGTGCGATACCACTTAACAAAATAGCGACAGCGCCATCAAACAGCTGCCAGCGTCTGGCAGAGTTCAGCCAGATTTTCAGCTTCGGTGCCAGCGCGGTTAACGAAGAAAACCACACCAGCGAAGCGGTACAGGCGCCAAGCATAAACCAGAGCGGTGTCGCCTGTTGATTAGCGACGCCGCCGATTAAAAACACCGTATCCAGATACACATGCGGATTCAGCAAAGTAATAGCCAGCGCCGTTACTGCGGTTTTGCTGTTGCTCATCACTTGGGCAGCCGTATCGGCCTGCAAGCTGTTGCCACCGCGCCAGGCACGGCGCGCTGCGTGCCAGGCCAGCCATACTAATAACGCCACACCCAACCAGGTGAGCAACGGCACCAATGGCGGTACCAGTTGCTGCATGTGATGCACCGCAAATACCCCCAGTACAATTAACAGGCTGTCGCATACAATACAGACGGCTGCGATGATCAACCGGTTTGCCCCAGCCATGCTTTGACTTAATACCCAGATATTTTGCGCACCTATAGCCACAATTAAACTTATGCCAACACCAAACCCCAGTAAAAACGTCATGTTGCCCCCATGCAATGAAACCTGCGCCAAAAAACCTGGGCAAAACATACCCTTTGCCACTACCATTAATCCAACGAATTATTTTATATCTTAATGAATTAAATTCATGATTGATTACCGTCTATTGCAAGCACTCTCCGCCGTAGTGGAACAAGCTGGCTTTGAGCGGGCAGCAAAACAGCTGTTCCTGACCCAGTCTGCTGTTAGCCATCGCATCAAGCAACTGGAGGCCATTGTGGGCCAGCCGGTGTTACTGCGCACCGCGCCACCAGTAGCCACCCCGATGGGACAACGTTTGCTGAATCATCTGCAGCAGGTACGGCAAATGGAGGCATCACTGGGGTTAGAGGCGACCAGCGTGACCACAGTGCGACTGGCGGTAAATGCCGACTCGCTGGCAACCTGGCTGCCAGCTGCGCTGGTTATGCCGGACTACCCTGAGCTGTGCTTTGATTTTGTGGTGGAAGATCAGTCGGTCGGTTTAAAACGAATGAAACAAGGCGATGTCATGGCCTGCCTGTGCGCCAGTAGCCAGGCAGTCAATGGCGCCAGGGTGCAAGCGCTGGGCGCCCTTCGTTATCGGGCAGTCGCCAGCCCGGCCTTTATTCAACGTTACCAGCTCGATAAAGATTTACTGACCCAACTGCCCAAGGCCCCTTGCCTGGTGTTTAACCAGGATGATCAGTTGCAACATCAGTTCTTGCTGGATATCTGCGGCCAGCCACCGCAAAAAACGCATTTATGCCCATCGTCGGAAGGCTTTTTGCGTGCCACGCTGGCAGGTTTAGGCTTTGGTTTGCTGCCAGAGCTGCAAATGCAGACCTTGCTGGAAAGTAAGCAATTGGTTGATATAACGCCAGATTACCAGTTGGATACACCGCTCTACTGGCATTACTGGCAAAACGAAAGTCCTTTAATGGCGCAATTGCGCCAGCAAATTACAGCTACTGCACGGCAACAGCTCAATACTGAGCGACTCTGACTTGTGAGCGATTTTAACCCCCAAAGTTGACGGCTTCTGTCCTTGCCCCTTCCCTCCACTGGCTTACTATGAAAGCCTACGACAAGGTAAGGATCCTGTGATGACTGTACAACAACGACAACAATACAGCACGATTCCATTTCGCCTCGGTGTATTACCGCTGGCACTATGCAGTGCACTGAGCTCACATTTAACCAATGCCGAGGAAGCAAACACAGAGCAAGCAGCCAGCCGCAGTATCGAAGTTATCGAAGTAACGGCGACCCGGCAAACCGAAAACCTGCAGCGAGTGCCGATTGCCGTTACCGCTTTATCCAGCACCGAGCTGGAGCAGTACCAAATTCAAAACCTGGGCCAACTGGAGGCCCTGGTACCCAACCTGAACCTGCATGTCGGCGATGCCGCCAATGCGGTGGTCTATATTCGTGGTGTCGGCCAGCTGGACTCGATTTCCTTTAATGATCCCGGAGTTGGCATTTACCTGGATGATGTCTATCTGGGCCGGGTGCAAGGCGCTTTTCTGGATGTGGTCGACCCGCAACAAATTGAAGTGCTGCGCGGTCCGCAGGGAACTCTGTACGGCCGCAACACCATCGGCGGCGCGGTGAAATTTACCAGCGCCCGCCCCAGTGACATCCCGGAAGGCTATCTCAGCCTGATGGCAGGCAACTTTAATCAACGAGGCGTAAAAGCCAGTCTGACCGGCCCGCTGCTCGAAGAGCAACTAGCCGGTCGCTTTGCCATTGCCAAAAACAGCCGCGATGGCTTTAGTTTTAACCAACATACCGGCCAGCATGATTACGACAAAGACTCGCTTACCTGGCGTGGCAGTCTGCTTTACACCCCAACCGATGATTTATCAGCCTATCTGGTGCTGGATGGTTCTAACCAGAACCCGGATTTTTCCCGCACCCCGCATCGGCTAACGCCGATTTACTCAATCCCAACAGGGGATTTCTTGCCGGTGGGCGATGATCCCTTGGTGGTCAATGCCAACTTTAATGACCGTGAAGAATTGCGCACCAAAGGGGCAGCCCTGACACTGGATTATCAGTTGCAGCAATCTACCCTCAAGTCCATTACGGCGTACCGGGAAATGACCTACCGTACGCATCTGGACCTTGATGGCACACCCGATGCCAGTTTTGGTATCTACAGCTACGAAGATCAGGATCAGCTTAGCCAGGAACTGCAGTGGCTGTACCGCAGCGAGCGCTTATCGCTGGTATCCGGGCTATTTTACTTTAAAGAGAACTCCTGGAGCCTTGGTGGTGCCATTGCGCCGGACTTTTTTGTGCCGCTAGGTGATGGCATTTTCTTTCCATTTCCGGTGATTAGTGCTGGTTTGCGCGATCAAACCAATACCAGCTATGCTATTTACAGCAACCTGACCCTACAGCTGAACGAACCACTCAGCATGACACTGGGTGCCCGCTGGACCAGCGAGAAAAAGCAGGTTAGCAATCGCGGTGAAGAGTTTGCCGGTACCGGCATTGATACCCCGCAAGGCATGCAAGCCGTATTTGGTACGGGTATTGGCCATAGCCTGACTGGTTACGATGCCAGCCAAAGCTGGAATGATTTCTCCCCACGCGCCGTACTGAACTACCAATACTCCCCCCAAACCATGCTGTACAGCAACATCAGCAAAGGCTTTAAAAGCGGTGGTTTCAATGGCCGCTTAACCTCGTTTGCCCAGCCCTACGATCCGGAAACCCTGTGGAGTTATGAAGTCGGTTCCAAGTCGATGTTACTTAGCCAGCAAGTGCGGCTAAATTCGGCTTTATTCTACAACGATTACAAAAACTTCCAGCTCAGTCGTTTTTCGATTGATCCGGATACGGGGGCCTTTTTATCGCTGTTTGAAAACGCCGGCAAAGCCAGTACCTATGGTGCCGAGCTGGAACTGCAGGCTTTGCTTAGCGACAGCTTAACGCTGAACCTGAATCTGGGCTACCTGGCCGGTGGCTACGATGAACTGCTGGGCGATTTTGAGCAGGAAATCAGCGATGAGCGGGAGCTGGTGAATGCACCGCGCTGGAATGGCCGGCTGGGGCTGGATTACTGGTTTGATTTAGGCAGCCACGGCAGCCTGTCGCTCAATGCTGGTGTCAGTATCAAAAGCAAAACCTATCTGACCGTCAGTAGCAGTGATGTACTGGCACAGCCCGGCTTCGCTCTGTACGATCTGTATCTTAGCTGGCAGAGCCAGAATGAGCAATGGCAACTGAATCTGTTTGGCAAAAACCTGACCGATAAACGCTATCGCCAGCATGGCTTTGATTTAAGTGCCTCACCGGGGGTACAACTGGGTTATTACGGCGATCCCCGCACCTTTGGCCTGCAACTAACTTACAGGTATTTCTAATGAGCATGGATCAAGCAACTGCAGCCCTTCTTGAGCAATTTAACCAACAGGCGGCAGAGCTGCAGCCGCATAAGCCAACCATCGAAGCTTCGCGTGCTGGCGCGCGGGCCATGTTTTTATCACTGGCCGGTGACAGCGACCCAGGCTGCCGGGTTGAGACGCTGCAGTTGGCCGCCACCAACCATTTAGTCCCAGCCCGGTTGTATCAGCCGCAGCAGTTGCAGGTGCCGGATGCCATCGTATTGTTTTTACACGGCGGTGGCTGGAGCCTTGGCGATCTGGATTGTTACGATGCGTTGGTCCGCTCACTGTGCCAGCAAAGCGGTGTGCGTTTTTTAAGTGTGGAGTACCGGTTAGCACCAGATCACCCCTACCCGGCGGGGCTAGACGATGCAAGTCTTGCTCTGCGCTGGTTGCATCATCAAGCGGCTGAGCTCGGCATTTCGGCCACTAAAATTGCCGTGATGGGCGACAGTGCCGGTGGCAACCTGGCGCTGGCACTCAGCATAAGGGCCAGCCGCAGTCTGCACCTGCCCATTGCAGCCCAGTATCTGATTTATCCGGTACTGGATGTACACAGCCCACACGATGCCTACCCATCCCGGCTGCAATTTGGCAATGGCGATTATCTGCTGGCACGGTCTGCCATTGACGATACCCGAAACTGGTATCTTACGGATAATGAGCGCAGCGATAACCCGGAAATCTCGCCCTTATTGCAGTCCCAACTGGACGATCTGCCCCCAACCTCTTTGTTGCTGGCCAACTTCGATCCATTGCTGGATGAAGGAAAAGTACTGGCAGAGCGGCTGCAAGCGCTTGGCTTACTACAGCGGCTGGATAGCTACGATAGCATCCATGCTTTTGTCTCTTTCGGCATCTTACCTATTTCACAGCACGCCAGAAGCCAGCTGGCAAAGCAACTGCGTGAGGATTTGCTGGCTATTGTCTAGGGATAGGATCCTGCACTTTGGTACTGTTGCCAGCTGAGCCAAGTTATGCTTTAGTCATTACAGGATTAAGCAGCGGCAAACAATGATGGCAACAGAGCATGTGACCAAAGACAGCTGGCAGATGTTATCTGAGATGATGGCAGCGCATGATGTCCGCATAGATGCGCTGATTGAGCAAACAGCGCCTGGGGATACAGGCAGCCCTGCCAGTATGTTGCGCTTGCTGGAGCGTTTTGCCATCGAAGTACAGGATGAGTCGCTGCACTTGTCGGAGCGGCCACTAATGCCGGGGACTAATGACTATGTGCTGTCCAGCCTTTGCCACTGCACCACAATTCAGCAGGCATTGCAGCAACTGGCGAATGCGTATAATTTTATTCATGCGGGCAACTACAATCAGCTGGAATGCAACGAGCGGCACTTGATTTACCGCATTGATGATCGCTGTTTTCCCTATACCGCCGATGCCCGCCAGTACATTGCTTTTAACCTGGATATGGTACTGGTGTTTATTCATGGGGTGATCACCACTTTGGCAGGCTCTGCGGTGCCTTTATTGAAGATCAAAAGTCGGAATCAAGCGGCCAGCCAATCCCCCTTGCCTGCCACCTTTACCGAAACGGCACTGAGCTTTTCCGCCAGCTGTTTTGAGCTGCACTACCCGGCAGAGTTGGCAACACGAGCCATTCAGCGACCTGACGGCCAAATCCTGAACTCTGCCTTGGTTTACAGCGAATTGCAGCGCCTTGGCACGGAGCCTTTCGAGCAGAGCGCGACCAACTTTCCGCTTAAAGTCAGATTGGCTTTGGAATCCGGTTTACGCGATCAGGCCAGTGTAGCCCGCACCTTAGGCTGCAGTGTGGCCACGCTGCGCCGGCGCCTGACAGCGCACCGAACAAGCTTTCGCCAGTACAAAGAGCAGTTATTAAACCAGGAAGCTAAGTTGCTGCTGATGCAGCAACTAACCTTGGAAGATATTGCCCATAAGCTGTCTTTTTCCGACGCCCGCAGCTTTAAGCGCGCCTTTCGCAGCTGGAATGGCATTAGCCCACGGCAGTACGCTGAGCGGAAAAGCTGATGGCTGGCAGGGGCTAGCCGTACGGCAAGCTAGCCACCAAACATCTCTTTCGCCCGGCGTTCCAGCTCTGGCTCTGATACATCTTCGATATGGGTCGAGAACATCCAGCTATGACCAAACGGATCCTGCAAACAGGCCATGCGGTCGCCATAAAACTGATCGGCTGGCGGCATGGTTAAGGTCGCACCAGCAGCAACCGCTTGCTCCACCAAGGCATCAACATCCTTCACATAAATCATCACGCCAACCGGAGTGCCATCTAACATCGATGGGCTTTTGGTGCCCCAGTCATCGTTTTGTTCGCTCAGCATAAACAGCGCCTGCCCTACCCGCATTTCAGCATGCATCACACCCCCGCCCGGCATCTCCATTTTTACGATCAACTTGGCACCAAAGGCCTTTTGATAAAAGCCGATGGCATCGGCAGCGTTTTTAATGGTCAGATACGGAATGGCTCCGCTGTAGCCTTCTGGTATTGCTTGAACTTGCGACATAACCCTTCTCCTTGTTGCTTAGGCCCGTCATCATCATCCGGGCATTTGTATTCACCAGGACAGCAACCAACTCTGGTATGGGACATGGCTATCCTGAACTTCAGGATGGCGCAAACTTGGCAAAGACTTCAGCCTCGGTCAAATCCTTGGTTTGCTCACGGAAATTGTAAAAATCCGGCTTTTGATCAATAAAGATTTGCTCCGTCAGGGCCATGCCTGCTTCATCCTGAAACAAGCCAGCAGGCAGAATGTATTCGTTAGCATCCAGCAAATGGTAATACAAATGAGTGCCGCAACGACGGCAAAATCCGCGATTGGCCCATTCGGAAGACGAATAATCGGTGACAAACTCCCGGCCTTCAAATTGAACATCCTGGCCGCAATGCACGGCAAACAAAGGCCCACCGCCCCAGCGGCGACAGATACCGCAGTGGCAGACACTGACCTGATGTTGCTCCTTGGCGGTTACTTTCACGGAACCACATAAACACTGTGCTTGCATCAAAACCTCCTTGCGTAGGAGCCTTTACTATAAAAGGAAAATCCAGCGGCTGCTGGATTTTTTTGTGACAAGTTTTTACCAGCTCAGGGAGCTTTGGCGGCTGGCTTCACCCAGGCTCGAAGAGCCAGGATCCAGCTAAAGTCTGCGCCGGCTCGTTGTGCTCCCTGATGACAGTTCATGCAACTGTCGTACTGATGGTAGGTTTCCATCGTCACATGGAGCAGCCGGCAAGGACGGAACCTTGCACCAGCTTGATTAGGCCCGGATACAGAGCAAAAGAACACCGCATCCAGGAGCAGAGTTTAGTGAATACGCAGTGAGAAAACGCCTTGGCCTGCGCCATAGGCCATCACCTGGATCCGATAGTCTCCGGCAGGAAAGGTTTCATGGATCAATGAGTTGGTACCGATGCCACCATCATCATCCGAGAAGCGGATCCCGGCCCCTTGCACTTCCAGTACGGTATCAAAAGAGTCAGAGTCCAGAGCAATCCGCAGTCGTCGTTCCTGTTGCAGGCTAAAGCTGTACTCAACGACTTCACTCTGCTGCATCATCCCCTGCACTCGTTGCCCCACTTCCAGTTCACCACCTTGCTGCAAATCCTGCATCGTATTGAGCTGCTGCAGCCGAAGTTGGTACTGGCCAAAGCCATGCTCTTCGACACTGTATGAGGTTGAAGCACCCAACTGATAAACCCCGGGTTGCAGCATCAATACAAGGCGAGCATTCAAACCATCTCCACCGTCATCATCGGTCTGGTTTAGTCCCAAACCAGTCAGTGTCAGGTAGCTATCCAGCTTGGAACTGCTCATATCAAATTGATACATGCCGAACTGCTCTATCGTAACCTCGTACTGGTTTACTGAGCCAGTAAGATAACCGGTCACTTCCTGGTTTACCTCCAGGCTCCTTTCGCTCATTACCTCCAGCCATTCCGTTTCCAGCCGAAAAGGCCCATAGGCACTGGCAGAGGCACCACTGACAACCAGTGTTAAAGGTGTTTGACGACTGGTTTCATCAATCAAGACATAAAGCTCATCCAGGACGCTGTTTTGAATGATTTCATGGTCTGCATTCAATAGCGTCAAGTGGCCTTCAAGAGCCCCATGCTGCTGGATGCGCAACAAACCAGCTTGAGCTGGCAGAAATCTGAATGCCTGGTAACGTGAACCATCTTTTAAATTGATGGCACTAGCCTGAGTTAACTCTCCACGGCTAGTACTTCCAAGCTCCAGAGTTGTCAGGCTATGCTGTGAAGCGCCAGTTTGCGGGCCCACCCTATCCAACTGCTTCAATGCAACAGCACCAGCGACCCCACCAAGAATGAAACTAACAACAATAGCCAATGTATTTACTTTCACTTGTATCTCCGAATGAAAAAACTGCATTTAAAGCAAGCTTCAGTGCAGCATTCTATGCTGATTTATCAGTTATTGAGACAAAAATTTCTTACTTAATGAATAAGCTGCCCCCAATCAGAGTAAGACGAACTCTAAGATGAGCTAACAGCGCTTTTAACGGGTGTTTTTTACCACCAAAGTCCCTGCCAGCTTATCGTGCCATCCCTGCTTCTTTTTATCAAAACCCACCCAGATAATACCAAGCAACAGCGGGATACTGGCAAGGTAATACCCCAGATAGCGCAGCACCAATCGACCGGTGGGAACGTGCTGGCCGGTGCTGGCGTCTACCACTTTAAGACCCAGCAGCATTTTTCCTGGGGTTGCCGATTTATAAACCCAAAATAAAACCACAGCGATGGCTGGGAATACATAGTTTAACATCAGGCCCCAGCCTCTTAGCTCGTATGCATCTGCCAACCAGTACTCTTTGCCGTAAATAAGGGTAATGATCGGTAAAATCACCAGCATAAACAGCACACTGTCAATCAAAGCAGCACCCACCCGAACCCAAAAACCAGCGTATTCCACATCCTTCATTTCGTACTCCTGTAAAATAGTGCGCTAAGCAACAACGATAATGTCACTGATTTCCCTAATAAAGCCCCGCTAATGAACGAGCGCGTGCATTGTCTAGAGAACACCAGCAACACCTTAAAAGACTTTATTCCCTTACTCATGAATAATACTGCAGCTAGCGGCTTAGCTCATCAACCACTTGCAAGGCAGGGTAATGCTGCTGCAGAAAATGCAATAGCCGGTTGTTCTCCAAAAAATCGGCCTGGGTGACCTGCAACACTACTGGCAGATACCCTGCTTGTTTAATACTTACTCGATGGCAGGAACGCTGGCTCACTTCATAGTGCATGTACTCTGTATCAGCCAGCTTGAACTCCACACCCAACAAACTGATAGTGCCTTGCTGCACCTTGGCTGCATAAGGTTTAAAAGCACCTCTTGGCCACTGCTCAATCACCACGGTCACTACCGCAAGCAACGCAAAAAAAAGCAATTGCTGCAGCATAGGCCTGCCAACCATATCCGCCAGATAATACGCCAGTGCCGCCCCCAAAAAAGTGCGGTAAAGCACCACATACAACCAGGGGGTGGGCAATTTTTTTAGTTTAGGCAGAGTATCCATTCAATTATCTTTCTCCGTTGAGAGCACAGGTTGTAATCCAAGCACTGCGGGGCTATGGTCCAGCATGGCGATATCGCCATCACGATAAAAAACTGGCCAGAGCCCCGGGAGCAATAGTGATGAGAAAAACTGACAGCCTAAGTTCACTCATCAGGCTGCAACATCATTCATAAATCCAAGGATGACAGGAACAAAAATCGCAAATGTGGCATTGCAATTTTCCTGTGAAGTTGCTTGTTCCAGGTTGTGCTTCTGCAATATCAAGCTATAAGCCAAGCGCTCTAATGGATCAGTTACCTGCGTCTCAACCTCTTTTTTCAAGGCCGCTACAAGCAATGGGTTGTTACCTTCAGACAGATAATTTGTAGTATGTAATAGCCTGATAGCATCCAAATAATGCTGTTTCGTTGATAGAAAATCGTCCTTATTGAACTCTGGGCTCTGACTGGCACGAAGCGTATCAAACACATCCATCATTACATCCTGGATCTGGTCGTTAATCGAAGCGGGAAGATCTATAGTTTTCATATGCTATATCCATACTGGCGGGCAACAACCGGAGTATGCCTGGTGGTGGTTATCAGACTTGTGTATGCATAGACTGTAGATACACTAAGTCCAGAATCCTGAAAGATGCGAGTCTACCCTCACAATAAAATGTAAATCAAGGAATTTCCTGCATTCATCAATGTTACTACAAAGTACCAGAAATAAAACGATGGGTTATTGGGGCAACTCGAAACTAGCAAATATAGATTTGTTAAGGTCTAAAGCCATCTTCTACGCTTTTACAAAAAAGTCCCGGCGTGGTGTCCGGGACTTTGTCTGTTTCAGCTCGAAAAGAAAGCGGTTGGCTTTAGTCGACGTGACATGGCTTTAATTGCCATACCCGGTCGACATAATCCTGAATGGAGCGATCCGAGGTAAACTTGCCAACACAGGCGGTATTCATAATGGCTTTTTTCGCCCAGCCTGCTTTGTCACGATACCAGCCATCAATTTGCTGCTGTGCAGCCTGGTAGGCTTCAAAGTCGGCTAGCACCAGATAGGGATCGCCCCCCTCCAGCAAGCTGTGTTTAATAGCGGAAAGCTCCCCCGGCTTGCCTGGCGTGAAGTAATCGGTTTCTAACCAGTCCAGCACTGCTTTGATTTCCGGGTTGTTGTGGTAGTAATCACGGCTGTGGTAACCACTGCGATGCAGGTCTTTGACTTCATCCACGGTTAAGCCAAAGATAGCAATGTTGTCCGCTCCGACTTCCTCGGCAATCTCAATGTTGGCACCATCTAAAGTGCCTACCGTAATGGCGCCGTTGAGTGCCAGCTTCATATTACCGGTACCGGAAGCTTCCTTACCGGCAGTGGAGATTTGCTCCGACACATCGGCCGCCGGGATCATTTTCTCAGCCAGAGTCACGCGGTAATTCGGCATAAAGACTACTTTGATGCGATCTTTCACCCGTTTGTCATGGTTGATTTTCTCTGCCACCTTATTGATGGCATAGATGATCTCTTTCGCCAGTTTGTAGCCCGGCGCAGCCTTGGCACCAAAGATAAAGACCCGTGGTACCATGTCGTAATCCGGGTTTTGCAAAATACGGCGGTACAACGCCAGAATATGCAACAGATTCAGATGCTGACGCTTGTACTCATGCAGCCGTTTGATCTGAATATCAAAGATAGCCGCCGGATCCACTGCAACTCCGGTCAGCTCATTGATAACTTTGGCCAAATCGGCCTTATTTTGCTGCTTGATGGCCATGAAATCATCCTGCACTTTCACATCATCGGCATAGGCAGCCAACTTGGACAGTTGCTTAAGATCCGTTGGCCATTCGGTGCCAACCAGTCGATCCAGCATGGATGACAACCGCGGGTTGCAAGCTTTAAGCCAGCGCCGTGGTGTTACGCCATTGGTGACATTGGTGAACTTGTCCGGCCACAGAGCGACCATTTCCGGAAACAGATCAGACTGCACCAGTTTGGAATGCACTTCGGCTACCCCATTGACCCGGAAGGAGCCAACCACCGACAAATGCCCCATCCGCACCATCGGCTCATGGCCTTCTTCGATGATCGAGAGTTTGCGCTTTTTGTCGTTATCACCCGGCCAGCGTACATCCACCTGCTCCAGCAGAAAACGGCGGTTGATTTCGTAGATAATTTCCAAATGGCGTGGCAGTACTTTTTCAAACATCCGTACCGACCAGCTTTCCAGCGCCTCCGGTAACAGGGTATGGTTGGTGTAAGCAAACACCTGCTGGCAGATAGCCCAGGCTTCGTCCCACACCATATCAGCGCGATCCACCAAAATACGCATCAATTCCGGTATCGCCACTGCCGGGTGAGTATCGTTCAACTGGATCACCACCTGCTGCGGAAACTGGCTCCAATCATCGCCGTGAGCTCGTTTGTAGCGGCGGATCATGTCTTTTAGTGAACAGGAGCAAAAGAAATACTGTTGGATCAGTCGTAACTCTTTGCCTGCTTCGGTTTCATCGTTCGGATACAGCACTTTGGAAATGGTTTCCGCTTCGATGTTCTCGCGCGATGCATCGACATAACCGCCCGAGTTGAACACGTCCCAGTTAAAGAAGTCACTGGCCCGGCTTTCCCACAAACGCAATACGTTGACCGAGCTACCGTGGTAACCAACCACCGGGATATCCCAGGGAACACCTTTGATAATGCGGCCAGGGTGCCAGACTTTTTTCATCCGCCCTTGCAAGTCGTATACAGTTTCAACATAGCCGTACACCGAAACTTCCTGCACCGACTCTGGCCGGCAGATCTCCCATGGATTGCCGTATTCGCGCCAGCTGTCTGGCCGCTCAATTTGTCGTCCAGCCTGAAATTCCTGCTGAAACAGGCCATGCTCATAATGAATGCCATAACCGACGGCCGGCAGATTCATGGTCGCCAACGAATCAATAAAGCATGCAGCCAGGCGGCCCAGGCCTCCATTGCCAAGTGCCATATCTTCTTCTTGCTCTTCCAGCTCAGTAATATCATGGCCAAGTTCGGCCAGCGCCTGCTTGGCTGACTGATACAATCCAAGGTTATGCAGATTGTTGCTGAACAAGCGACCCATCAAATATTCCAGGCTGAAATAATGCACCGCCCTGGTGTCTTGTTCGTAGTGTTCGCGCTGGGTAGTGCGCAAACCATCAAACACGGACTCATTGACAGCCGCACAGGTTGCCCGCCACCAGGCTTGCGGGCTGGCTTTGTTTAAGTCTGTGCCCAGGGTCGCATGCAGATGACGGACGATACGCTCTTTTAGTTGTTCAGCAGTTAGCGGCTGCGCTGCCGTAGTCGGTTTGTTGGAGGTAGTTTTGTTAGTCATTGCCAATCCTGTTGGTTAGAAGCTCACCGGTCGTGCACTACTCCGGCAGATAAATGCATTCTGCCGGGGTCTTGCTAAGCTTAGCTTGTCGCCAAGCTCAGACAAGTGAAAGATTTCCTGCTATTAAATGTAAAAAGATTACAAAAAACAAGGCAGGAATACGTTTGCAGTGGCATTGACAATAAATTATCGTAAGAATATTACACTATTTAGCGCTTTTACTCCTTAATAGTGGCAAACACGGCCTCGACGAAGGCTTGGGCATCAGCTTCCAACCGGGCCATATGTTTGGCATCGACAAAGCTCTCCAAATAAATTTTGTAGGTATTTTCAGTACCTGATGGTCGGGCTGCGAACCAGCCATTTTTAGTGACGACTTTCACCCCGCCGATCCCTGCCCGATTGCCAGGGGCTTTGGTCATGACTGCCAAAATTGCATCACCGGCCAGTTCAGTTTGCGTAACACTGCTCGCATCCAGTTGTTTCAACGCTTGCTTTTGCGCCGGACTGGCGACGGCATCCAACCGCCGATACAGTGGATTACCCAACTCTTTGGTCAGTGCCTGATATTGCAGATAAGGGTCAACACCGGTCTTGGCCAACATTTCGGCTGCAAGCAGCCCCAAAATAAAGCCATCTTTGTCGGTACTCCAAGCTGAGCCATCAAAGCGCAGGAAGCTGGCACCAGCACTTTCCTCACCTCCAAAAGCAACGGTGCCAGAGGCCAGCCCGTCCACAAACCACTTAAAACCAACCGGCACCTCATACAAGCTGCGGCCACGTGCTGC
Source organism: Alkalimonas sp. NCh-2 (assembly GCF_039631345.1). Classification (NCBI taxonomy): domain Bacteria; kingdom Pseudomonadati; phylum Pseudomonadota; class Gammaproteobacteria; genus Alkalimonas; species Alkalimonas sp. NCh-2. The sequence goes on along the minus strand of NZ_JBDIUV010000002.1, from coordinate 679,688 downwards.
CACGACCCTATCAATCAATGCACTGGACACCAGTGTTTTACCGATGAGAAGCCCGGCCGGCCAGTCGGGTCTGTTGCTAAGCAGATAATTAATAGCAACTGCCAGGTAGTGATTCGGATTCATCAGGCCGCCACTGCGGGTGACGATGCCATGGCGGTCAAAATCCGGATCATTGCCAATGGCAATATCGTATTGATCTTTCAATTGAATGAGCTGGCTCATCGCATAGGCCGATGAGCAGTCCATGCGGATCACGCCATCTTTATCCAGTGGCATAAAACCAAAGGCCGGATCGACCTTCTCATTGACCACCGTTAAATCCAACCCATACCGCCTGGCAATGACCGGCCAGTAATCAATACCTGAGCCGCCCAAAGGATCGACCGCAATGCGGATACCAGCTTTGGCAATAGCCGCCATATCCACCACTTGCTGCAAATCCTCCACATAGGGCTCAATGTAATCGATGGCTTCACACAAAGGTGATGCCAGTGCCTGCTCCAAGGGGATACGTTTCACACCATGAAGATTGGCCGCCATCAACTGATTGGCGCGGCGCTGAATAATGTCCGTCACATCGCTATCGGCTGGGCCACCGTGCGGTGGATTGTATTTGATGCCACCATCTTGCGGTGGATTATGCGATGGGGTGATGACCAGGCCATCGGCGTGCTCTGAATGCGTTTTGTTGTAGCAAATAATCGCGTGCGATATCACCGGCGTTGGAGTAAAACCTTGCCCTTGCTGAATGCGTACCTGCACCCCATTGGCAATCAGCACCTGCAGCACAGAGGCAAAGGCTGGCTCCGATAAAGCGTGTGTGTCTTTGCCGACAAAGAGCGGGCCAGTAATCCCTGCCTGCTGGCGATACTCGGCAACCGCCTGACTGATAGCCAGTAAATGCGGTTCATTAAACGCATGGGCTAATGCACTACCACGATGGCCTGAGGTTCCAAAGCTCACTTGCTGCAGCGGATTGGCAGCATCGGGCTTAAGTTCATAATAGCTGCTGATCAATTGGCACACATTGATCAACTGGTCCTTGCTGGCTACCTGGCCGGCCTTCGGGTGAACTGACATGGCACTTTCCTTATAATAAGTCGCGAATTTGTTCTGCTTCCGTTTCACTGTAACCCAGCTTGAGCGCCGCTTCGGTTAACATCATTTTTTTCCGGGTGGTATTGGAGTTGCTGATCACCCAAAAGTCACTATCTGGAATAGCTTTGGGGTTGGTGCTGCTGCCCGACTGCAACAGCTCACTGTCGCTGCGGCCAAAATACTGCCGATCGCGGCCTTTAATTTCCAGCACCTTGGCAAATTGTTTCGGATGGGTTTTAGCCAAGGCCGATAAAATCAGCAAAAAGCGGCCAACAATGCTCGACTCGGCCTGCAAATCCTGGCGGTTGATACGATCAAATACCGAGCCGGTGATCTCCTGGCTCGCCGGTTTCTTCCCGGTTTTATCCGTTTTCCCTACGGCAGGAGCCTCTGCCTCCACCACCGGCACAGCCGCCTCAGCCGAGCCTAACAGCAAGCGGCGCAGGATCTGGGAAGCACTTTCCCCGATTTGCTGGGTTTGACTGGCAATGTACTGGTACAACTCTTCATCTATTTCAATGGTTTTCATGCATTACGCCTGTTGCGGAAACTATCGGTATGTTCGGTCTGGCAGCATTATATAAAGCCACCCTGGCAGATGCCAGCCTGTATCGACTGCTTGCTCGTTTCTGCTACCATATACCAGAAAATGAACCAGCCCAATAATCCGGGCATAAAAGTTACAGGATGGTCATGAAACTTTTCACAGAGCAGCGCGGTAGTGGCCCTTATCTGGTGCTGTTGCATGGTCTTTTTGGCAGCCAGGACAATTTGGCAGGCATTGCCCGCGCCGCAGAGTCTGATTTCACGGTGCTGAGCATGGATTTACCAAACCATGGCCGCTCGCCCCACACAGATGCCATGAACTACCGCCAGATGGCGCAGGCGGTGCTGGACAGCCTGCCAGACGATGCCGACAGCTTTTATCTGCTTGGCCACTCCATGGGCGGCAAAACCGCCATGCAACTGGCGCTAATAGCACCACAGCGGGTTAAGGCTTTGCTAGTGGCCGATATTGCTCCGGTCGCCTACGAAGCCCGGCACAACCAGATTATCGAAGCCATGCAGGCTGTTGAGCTTGCCAAGCTGCAGACACGGCAGGATGCAGATAAGCAGTTGGCGCGCTCCATTGCTGAGCCAGGAGTACGGCAGTTTCTGCTGAAAAACTTACTTAAAACAGGCGAACAATTTAGCTGGCGCTGCAACCTGGCCGTCATAGCGAAACGCTATCACGAAGTGCAAGCCGCTCCTAAAGGAGAGCCCTACACCGGCCCGGTGCTTTTTATAAAAGGTGCCAACTCCGATTACATCCTGCCAGAGCACCAGGGCGCAATACAAGCCCTGTTTCCGCAGGCCAAAGCAAAAATCATCCATGGTGCAGGCCATTGGCTGCATGCAGAAAAGCCAGCTGCCTTCCATAAAATCGTGTTGGATTTTTTACACGGCCAGGCAAACTGAAAGCTCGTTTTTTATGCCATGAATTTGTGATAAAACAAGAAAAGACCAGGCATTTTATGCTATAGTGCGTCGGTTTTTTTCTGGCTGTGTGCACATTATGGGTTACGATATTGAGTTGTACGAATCTTTGGCACTCTGGGTTGGTCTGGCCGTGTTGTTTTTCTTTATCGGCATGGCCATTCAGGATGTGTTAAAACGTGGACAAGTGCCGATGTTCGGCCGCGTTTTTGTTTGGATCGTCCTTTTTACCGGTTGCGCCGGCTTTATCGCCAAAGGCATTATTCAGTTTATTTACGAAACACAAGGGCTGGGTTGATGGCCAAAAGCAGTACTGACCGCACCACGCCGGATTTATTCGCGCAGGAAAAGCGCCCCGGTCGCCCCAGAACCAACCTGCTGCCACGGCAGGAACAGTTAAAGTTTAACAAACGCAATCAGGTGAAACGCGATCGGGAAAAAGGCTTGAAGCGTATTGAGTTTAAAGTACCGGACGAGTTGTATCAGCAGCTCTCTGTAGCAGCAGATAAAGCGCAACTTACCCGAAGCGCTTATCTGGAGCAGGTTTTAACCACGATTTTAATTAAGTAAAAGGCATCGTTCAATGGCAACTGTAGGTATTTTTTTCGGCAGTGATACCGGCAACACGGAGCACATCGCCAAAATGATCCAGAAAGAGCTGGGTAAGCAATTGGTCGAAGTGCGGGATATTGCCAAAAGCAGCAAAGAAGACATCGCCAACTTTGATTTGTTATTGCTGGGTATTCCAACCTGGTACTACGGCGAAGCGCAATGCGACTGGGATGACTTCTTCCCTGAACTGGAAGCTATCGACTTCACTGACAAACTGGTGGCCATTTTTGGCTGTGGCGATCAGGAAGATTATGCCGAGTACTTCCTGGATGCCATGGGCACTTTGCGAGACATTATTGAGCCAAAAGGCGCCATCATCGTTGGCTTGTGGCCAACCGAAGGGTACGATTTTGTAGCGTCAAAAGCCTTAGCAGACGACTCTCATTTTGTGGGTCTGGGCATTGATGAAGACCGTCAGCCCGAGCTCACTGAACAACGCGTCAAAACCTGGTGCAAACAGGTGTACGACGAAATGTGCTTAAAAGAGCTGGAAGGCTTGTAATCACAAAATAAAGAGGGTGTGCCAGCCATACCCTCATTTTAGAGGCTTTTCTTCCCGCTTGGCGGCAGACAACGACGTGGCCTCTTTTTGCTCAGCCTCCTCATGCAAAGCCCCTTCTCCATCCTGCAGACCTTTTTTAAAGCTTTTAATGCCCGTTGCCAAATCGGACATCAATTGCGGTATTTTCCCACGACCAAACAGCAGCAAAAATAACACCACCACCAGTAACAGTTGCCAGAAACTAAGCGCCATCACGACCTCCTCCCGTTGATATGCAGCCATCAGCATGGCGCAACATTGTGACGGGAAAATGTCATTCAACAAACGTCCTTAAAAAAGCAGGCATGCCACCGCGTTACTGACACAGAAAAGTCACATTGCTTTGTTAGTTTCTGTGCATCAATACTTACTTTGAGACCGTTATGTTTGACCTCAGTTGGATGGAACTGGTGTTTCTGGCAATCTTGGCTTTGATTGTGGTAGGACCAAAAGATTTGCCCAGACTGGCGCGTGGGCTGGGCCACATCTGGGGTAAAGGACGACGACTTTATCTGGATTTGCAACGTAAGTTGCACCGGCTGGAAACGGAAATGGAGCTGGCAAAAGGAGAGGATCCAACCAAACAACCCAGCTATTACGATTTATTGCCCGAGCATATTCGCCAGGCAATGGAGCGCCCCGAGCCCAGTCGCGATCCAGCAGAGAATCAGCGTGTTGAACAGCAGTATCAACAAGCCATGGCTGATATTAAGCAACAACTTGCACAAAACACTAAGCCGCGGGGTGACCATGAAAAATGATGCATTGGATTTATCCCGCGCCCCCTTGCTTAGCCACTTACTTGAGCTACGCAGCCGGTTGCTGCTTTGCCTGGGGTTGTTCGTGCTCACCTTTATTGGTTGCTACCTGGTATCCGAGCACATCTACAATTTCCTGCTGCAACCTTTGGTCAATAGCTTTGATGATCTCAACGACCGCCGAATGATTTTTACCGGTCTGCATGAAGCCTTCATCACTCAATTAAAAGTCGCACTCTTTGCAGCAACCCTTTGCACCTTACCGCTGGCACTACTGCAATTATGGCGTTTTCTTGCTCCTGCCCTGTATCAGCATGAACGCCTTTCCATGCTTATGCTGCTTCTTAGCACACCTGTGTTATTTCTGGCCGGGGCTGCTCTGGCGTATTACCTGGTATTTCCGCTCGCCTGGGAGTTTTTCCTCAGCTTCGAAACACCTGCCACCGAGCAACGCATAGCCGTACAGCTAGAAGCCAGAGTAAGTGAGTACCTCAGTCTGGTGATGCGACTGGTATTAGCCTTTGGCATTAGTTTTGAGCTGCCAATCCTGTTATTCCTGCTGGCAAAAACCGGTATTGTCAGCGCCAAAAGTCTGGCTGAAAACCGCCGCTATGCCGTTGTTGCAACCTTTGCGGTGGCCGCTATTATCACGCCACCAGACTTGATCTCACAAATCGCCCTGGGTACGCCAGTGCTCTTGCTATATGAGTTATCCATTGTACTGATTCGACTGGAGCAGCGCAGGCAAGAGAGTTTGCAGCGGAAAACCTCGACGTCACACAATAGCCATACCAGCTAAATGAAACATTCATGCCCGCATCATATCATTGTCATTCACTCTGCTTACTTTATCGACTGTGCAGCTGAGCCTTCGCACAATCACAACAACAAACAACGGAGTAAGCAATGGACAACCAGACGATGATCGTAAATGCCGAGCATGCTGCTGCTCAGCCTATCTTAAACCGCCGTGACTTTGTCAAAGGCAGTGCTCTTGGCGCTGCCGCTATCTCTTTCGGTGCCCTTGCCAGTGGTAATGGCGCAACCTTTAGTAAAGATTATGGCCCGCTAGCCCCGGTTGACGACGAAGTCACCGGCCTGCCACTGCTGCAGCTGCCAGCTGGCTTTCGCTACTTATCTTATGGCTGGCAAGGCCAGACTATGCTGGATCGCACTCCGACACCAGGCCTGCATGACGGCATGGCAGTTGTGATGAGCCAGGGCAACAGCATATCACTGGTGCGTAATCATGAAGTAAGAGGCTCTGGTACTGCAGTTCCTTCACCTGCGGTGTACAACCCATCGGCACCGGGTGGTACCAGCAACTTGTTGTTTGATCCTATTGCAGGCCGCTGGCTGGGCTCGTATATGAGCATCAGTGGCACCTCAACCAATTGCGCTGGTGGTTTAACGCCATGGGGAACCTGGCTGACCTGCGAAGAAACCACAACCACCATCAACGGCATACCACATGGCTGGATCTTTGAGGTGCCTGGTTTTGGTCTGGCCAAACCGGTGCCACTCAAAGCCATGGGTCGTCGTGCCCATGAAGCTACAGCAACCGATCCTGTTACCGGCTATGTATACATGACCGAAGATGCAGGATCGTCATCCGGTTTCTACCGTTACAGGCCTTTTGTCTATGGCAATCTGGCCGCCGGAGGCATACTGGAAATGCTGAAGGTATCTGATATTTACAATGCCGACTTGCGTGCAAACTATCCAAATGGCACCAGTTGGCAAGCTGAATGGGTGGTGATCGATGAGCCTGAGTCCATCAATCCGCGAAATTATACTCAGGGATTTGCCAAAGGAGCGGCCCGTTTTGCCCGCTTGGAAGGCGCCTGGTACGACACCGGCTTGATTTACTTTGACTCCACCAGCGGTGGCGCTATTGGACGTGGTCAGATCTTTGCTTTTGATCCGCGCCGAAACAGCCTCACCATGGTATTCCAAACAACCAATGAACTGACACATCCGGTATCCCCTGATAACCTTGCGGTTAGCCCACGTGGTGGCATTATCATTTGTGAAGACCGCAGCGGTTCACTGCAACGTCTGATGGGGCTGACACCAAGCGGTAACGTATTCGAGTTCGCCCGCAACAATACGGTATTAAGTGCATCAGACATTGCCGCAGTAGACAGCATTTACCCGGGTGTAGCTAGCCGTATGAACCCGGGCAATTACCGTAGCTCCGAGATGGCTGGTGTTTGCTTTCACGATCGTTGGATGTTTGTCAATATCCAGACCCCAGGCATCACCTTCGCTATTACTGGTCCATGGAACGATGGTATTTTGTAAAAGGAGCTTCGTCATGAAATATTTTCTAGTTGTGTGTACCTTCTTACTGTCATTCCAGCTAAACGCTCTGCCTATGCATTATTTTGGTGAGCTGAATGGCTCAGGCAGCTATCAAGGCACAATATCGAGCGCCAGCAGCTGGGTAAATCCACCACTATTTGGTTTGAACTCGTTCAGCCAGCAGGTAAACTTGTGGGGGTTTGAAGCCAAAGCTGGCGATATACTCAGTGTAGACATGCTTACCGGTTTGGATTTTGCCGGTGGTTTCAGTATTTATTTTGGTGAAGTCAGTTCGCAGGATCTGTTGCTGGGTTTGTTCAACAACACAGGCGATACCGGCAATGCCCTTTACATTGGTGGAACCAGCACTTTTATGGCCGATCACTGGGTCAGTGACATACTGCTGGATAATACGGGGTTTTATACTTTGATTGCCGGGGGCAAGTCTGGCTTTGGTTTTGGGACTGAATACAACTATGTACTGAATGTGGTACAAACATCGGCTACGGCAGTTGCAGAGCCTGCTTCACTGGCGTTGTTGCTTAGCAGTTTGTTGTTGTTTGGCTGTATCCGCCGCCGTTGACACTCACATTGCGAAGGTGCCAACAATGGCACCCTCGCATTTCCAGCCTAACGAGCAGCACGCTTTTTGCGTACATACACAGTACGGTTTACTTCACAAACAATAGCTCCGCTTTGATCTTTAATGTGCACCAAAAACTCCGGAAAATGTTTGTCACCATCGTCGGTCGCCGCTTTGATATCGCGTAACACCTGATCGGAAAGCCAGAACTCTGCCGTTAAAGGCCCCCTGCCAGGCGCAATAAAGTCGATATCGGCTTTTTTATCCCAGACATAATAATCTGCACCTAACGCCCCCATAATCATTAACGGGTATATCGGATCCGTCATCGCAAACATTGAACCACCAAACTGGCTGCGGTTAATGTTCTTGGTCCAGGGCCGTGATTTAAGTCGTACTTGCGCATAACAGAAATCGTCCCTGATGGTCTCCACCTTGATACCACTGAAGAAAAATGGCGGCCACAGGTTCAGCACCCACTTCATCAACCCTGGCTTCATCGCCCAATTCATCCATCACCCCAACTGGTAAGACCTGATTGCGCTATTCTACCTGAGCCGGAAAACAGCGCAAGCCTAAGACTGCTTGCTTACCTGCTAAGCAGATGGCCGAATTAGCATTTGATAAAAGCTGCATTGGCTTTATAATCAGATCAATTGTTGGCTACCGAAAGCATCTTATGACTGATAATAATACCGAACTTCGTAAAGCGGGCCTTAAGGTCACTCTGCCCCGGGTGAAAATTCTGGAGATCTTGCAAGATCCCAACAATCAGCATATCAGTGCCGAAGATGTGTACAAACTGTTATTGGAATCTGGTGAAGACATCGGCCTTGCTACTGTGTATCGGGTACTGAACCAATTTGATGATGCCGGTATCCTAACCCGCCATCACTTTGAGGGCGGCAAGTCGGTATTTGAACTGACCGGCAACAGCCATCATGATCACTTAGTGTGCCTGAACTGTGGGCGGGTGATTGAGTTTGAAGACGACACTATTGAGCGCAAACAACTGGAAATTGCCAGCAAGAATGGCCTCAAACTCACCAACCACAGCTTGTATTTGTACGGTGAGTGCGAGAAAAAGAACAGCTGTCCACACAATACCGACAACTAAAGTGCAGTACGATTACCACAAGGCCTCACTGCGTTGAGGCCTTTTTTGTATCTGCTTCCGGTTGCCAGCTTTGCCAGCCACGGGTTAACCGGTAACTGGCGTAGCTAAACCACTCACCGCTTAGCTTGGCAAAAAAATCATAGTTGCTTAAATTCACCGTTAGCCAGCAGTGCCAGCGACAGGGTAAAGGGCGGTAGGTACTGGTGCTGGCTGCAGAGAAGCCCGCATTGAATTGATGCAACTGGATCAAACGCTGTACCCGCCAGCCATGATGATCACTGCTGACAAATAGCAAGGGTTGCTGCTGATCAAAACGGGCCGCCAGTCGATAAAACTCCTGATAGGTGTTGTCTCCACCATCAAAACAGTCGATAGCGCCGGCATAGCCCTGCTGCTGCAGATAGCGGGTATAAGGCTGGCAATGACGGGTTGTAATCACCACCGCATGGCTGTCCGTGGCTGTCCGTTGCAGCAAATGATCCAGCCGGTTGCGGGCACAAGCCGGTAAAACGTCAGCCGAGCCGCCACAGCCCAGCACAACCAGAGTAGGCTCCCCGACAAGTACCCTGCTGTTATCCAGTTGTTGCAATTGCCAATGCCGTACCTGATTGGCCACAAAGCTATTGCCAAGCAGATAAAATAGCAGCCACAGCAACCAGAGCCCTTTTTTCCGGTAGCAAACGGCAGCCAGCAGCAAGGAATACAAAAAAAGGTTGTGTGGGTACAAAGCCAACTGAATAAAATCGGTCATGATGCTGTCCTTTTCAAGGGCTGTTGTGCTATCAGCCAGCCACACCAACATCCCCAGGGTAACCAAAGCATACCAGAAGTCAGCACATGGCCGGCTAAAGCAGCCAGCAAAAATAACAAGGCATTGAGCACTATTAAAACACGGCCTGTAACCTGGGCCCTGGCCTGCCAACTGAACCAAAGCAACGCAGCAAACCAGCAAAGTGCATACACCAAAGCCAGTCCGCCAAAAAACAGTGGCAAATCAAAAAAGTCCGACTCGGCAAAATATTTTTTCTGATAGAGGGCAATGCCTGCCTGCCCCACTCCCAACAACCAATGCCAGGGAGGAAAGTGCTCGGCCACTACTTGCAGGTTTTGTTGCATATACAGCTCACGTGATGAGAGCAGAAGACCCAGCAGGCCTTTCTCCTGCCAAACCCAGAGCAATTTCTGATGCAAACCTAATTGCTGCAACACTGGGCTCAGCCACAATGGGCTGCTGCCAAGGAGTAATAAGCCTCCTATACCTATCCCCATCGCATAACGCCGCCGCCGCTCTGCTGTCTGGTGCAGCAAAGGGATCAAAGCCGCCAGCAGCAACACTCCCAGCAAAGCGGTTTTCGTCAGCAATTGCACTGCACAAAAAAGTGCCAGCAGCAGGATAATGCCATAAGGCATCAATCCTTTCGACCAGTGCAGATGCAATTGAAAGGCAGTGAGTATTAGCAACAATGCCGACAACTCATTGGCCGAAATAAAGAAACCACTGCTGCCAAGCGAACCAAGCTCTATCTGTTCCATCGGGCTGTAAGCAGCATAGCCAAAGCCCGCGAAACCCAACATAAAATTCAACAATAGCACCAGGCTAAAACCATGCATCAAGTGATGCAGGGTACGAAGCGCTAACGCGGGTTGCCAGCAAGTCAAACGATAAAAGGCCAGCAAAGCAAGCCATGGGGCCAACAGCTTCACCACCAATGTCAGTTCCCTGGTAAAACCAAGCGGCGGCTGCAAACGCCACTGCGTGAACAGCGGGCCCAGCAAAAATCCTACCACCAGAGCCGCCATCAGCAAGAGTGTGCGGCCATCGCTGGCACGCAGTAGCCATAGCATCGCAGCCAGCAAAAACGCTTTATAGCCTTGCGCCAATGGCAGCAGGGCAAGCCCCAGACTCTGCGCAACCCCTTGCAACATATCCAGCAGCAAACTAAGCGCTGCCAACAAAAAGACCGCGTTCAAAGACCTGGCTGTGTCACTGATCTGTTTAACCAAAGAATCCCCGCCAGCCTTTTTGCATCAGTTTTAACCGCAGCTGACTTAGCCAGCTAAACTTTTGTTTCAGATAATAACGCAGTTTCAGCCTTGTCAGGCCATAACGGCGGCTGCGCCATAACTGACTGAATGTCATTGGTAATTGTTGCATGCTGTAGCGATAAAATGCCTGGTTCTGCAGGTTACGCCCAGACATTAAAGCACGGTGCTTGGCAACAAAGTCATCGTGTGCCTGCAGCCGCTTCGGTGAACCGGTGATACGCCCGGCTTCGTGGCCGGCATTGACCTGATAGCTAATATGGCCAATGCGCCGGGCCGGACCAAAACGTGCAACCACCCGCACCCACATATCGTAATCCTGAAAAGCAGCAAGGCTGGTATCAAAACCACCCAGAGCTCGCATCGATTCAGTTGGCACCAACGCTTGATTGGACAAGGTGTGCAAATCCAGCAATTCATCCAGAGCAATGATAGCATCGCTGTCAAAGCGACGCTTTGTGGTCATGCCGTAATGCCACAGATAGCCAGAGCAAACCATAGAGTCACCCGGTTGAAAGGCTGCCATCAGGCTCGACAGGCGATCCGGATAAAACACATCGTCATCATCCAGCCCGGTAACAAAATCGCCCTGCGCTGCTGCAATCGCTGTGTTGCGGGCGGCACAAGCCCCCTGGCTTTGTTCGTGTCGTAACAAACGAATTTTGGGATCCTGACCATAGCGTTGCTGTAAAAACGACCAGCTGTCATCGGTAGAGCCATCATCGACCACAATCAGCTCAAAGTGCGGATAATCTTGCGCCAGCACAGAGTCAATCGCTGTCACCGCCATCTGCTTGCGGTTATGTGTTGGCATATAAACACTAATCAACGGTAAGTGCTGGCTCATAATTTACCTCGTATTGCCAACCAAAGATAATGCACTAAACGCCCCTGGCGACCGATGCGGCTGGGCTGGCTTAACAAACGGTATGCCCACTCCAGATGCAAACGACACCAGATGGCAGGCGCCCGCTTGACGGAGCCGGTAAACACATCAAAGCTGCCGCCAACCCCCATAAAAAAGCAGTCCGGCAACTGCTGACGCAAGCGCTCTATCAACAACTCCTGCCGTGGCGATCCCATCGCCACGGGTACCACTTTGGCACCACTGTGAAGAATAGCGGTAAGCAGTTGCTGTTCATCCTTAAAGTAACCGTCGGTTGCACCGACCACAGGCACCCCTTGTTGCTCTAGCCTGGCTTTGGTTTGTGCCAGCACCTCAGCTTTGGCTCCAACCAGATACACCGGAACCTGGTACTCGGCACAGCGCAGCATCAGGTTTTGCCATAGCTCACACCCAGGAATACGCTGCACAGGCTGCTTTAAACGCCGACGCATGAGTGCAACCACGCCAATGCCATCAGCATAACGCAGCTCGGCCTTGCTCAGCATCTTTGCCACTCCGGGATCTTCGCGTGCAGCCATTACTTTTTCGGGGTTAATGGCGATAGCCGCACCGGCAAACACCTTGCCATCGGCAGCAATAATGGTTTCCAATAACTGTTGTTGATGCAAAAAAGCACCCACCTGGACTGGTCCTATTTGTACTGTTTCTGTGCCTTTGGTCATAACTGGCCTTGTTGGTTGCAAAGGGATTGATAAAGCGCCATTAATTCAGTCGCAATCACAGGCAACAGCTGACTGACGGCATAGTTCCGACCAGCCTGCTGCATTCGTTGGTAATCCTGCTCCGGCAGTTGCCAGCATAGCTGCAATTGCGCCAGTAGCTGTTTCATCAGTTCATCTTCCGACTGCCGTTGATCTACAATCCAGCCAAAATCCGGCTGCAACTGCGCCCTGGCACCATCTGTATCGGTTGCAAGCACCGGGGTATAGCAGGCCAAAGCTTCCGTCATCACCAGGCCAAAAGACTCCTGGCGGGACAAACTCAGCAGGAGTTTCGAGCGTTGATACCAGACTTTCAGTTGCTCCGGTGTCTGGCTGGGAAACCAACTCAGGTTGGCATAGTGCGTCAACCATTGCCGGACCTGGGGAGCAGCAGGCCCCTGCCCAATAATGCAAATGTTTTTATCTTGCAACTTTGGTAAGAGCAGCTGCAGCCGATCCAAACCTTTGTTGTCATTCAAGGTACCAACAAACAGCAGATCAATATCCTTTTGGGCTAAAGGCAAAGGTTCACAATCGGCAAAGTGCGCTGCGATCCCGGCTGACAATACCCGGCTTTGGGCCGGCCTGATAAAAAAAGACTGCTGCAAAGCCGGACTGGTGAAAATCCACTGATCGGCCCAGCCTGCACACCAGCGATACCAAAATCCAGCTGGTTGATACTGATAAATATCACTGCCGTGGCAAGTCACAATAATACGGGCTGAACGATTACGCAGCCATTTGTACAGAATTGCCAGCCAAATGGTTGGGTAATAAAAATGCACATGCAAAATATCATATCGCTTGCGACTGCAAACAAAACGAAGCAAAAAATCCAGCAACCATACCGGGTATTTCAACAACCGATTTAGGGCGCTATCGCTGTGCCAGCGCATCCAATGATAAGCGGTTGGTTCAGACAATGCCTGACGTTGCTGTTCGATGAACTGCCCCTGCACAGGGGCAGAGGCTTTTGGCCCCATATTGCTTATCAGCAAAATTTGCATCAATCTATCTCAAGTTTCAGTTTTTTTAGCCTCTGTTCAGGTTAGTGCAAGCTGCCTGACTGTAAGCTGAATTCAGAACGGGCACTAACTTGTTGCCCAGCTTAACAAAAAAGGATGGTTATGTATTCGTTGTTTTGGCCAGTAGTGGCTTGCGCTCTGCTGACAATAGGCGCCTTGACAGTATTACGGCCTCTGGCACATCGCCTGGGCTTACTGGATATCCCCAAAGGTCGCAAACAACACCAGGGAAAGATCCCGCTGATTGGTGGTTTGTCAGTCTTTGTTGGCGTAAGTGCCGGCCTGCTCATTGCAGATAGTACCGCTTTTGAGCACTGGGCTTTTATTGGCTGTGCTCTGGTCATCGTTGTGTTGGGAGCCTTAGATGATGCTTTGGATCTGTCGGTTGCTATACGGTTAGTCATACAAAGCCTGGTTGCCATCGCTATGATGTGGTTACTGGATTTGCACCTGGCCCATCTTGGGAATCTTTTTGCTCTGGGCCCAATTGAGCTTGGCTGGCTTGGACCGCCTCTGACCATCATCGCCGTGATAGCAGCCATCAATGCATTTAACATGACCGATGGCATTGATGGACTGGCTGGCAGCCTGAGCTTACTAACTATGCTGGCTCTGACCTTCTTTATGCTGATGTGGGGCCAACAGGATACCGCTTTGTTGCCCATTTTGATGATGGCTGCTTTACTGCCTTATCTGGCAGCTAATTTGCAGTGCTTTGGTTTACGTAAAGTGTTCTTAGGCGATGCCGGCAGCATGCTGATTGGCCTGACCGTGATATGGTTGCTACTGCAAGGCAGCCAGAGCGCAGAAAGCAGTTTTCGCCCGGTTACCGCCTTGTGGATCATCGCAATCCCATTACTGGATATGACGGTGATCATGATTCGGCGCATACGCAAAGGCCAATCCCCCTTTCAAGCCGACCGGGAGCACTTACACCATATTTCTCTGCGACTGGGTTTGGCACCGCGCCATGCTCTGCTGTTTATCATCGGCCTGGCCGGTGTCGGTGTAAGTATTGGTGCCCTGGCCGAATATTTGCTGTTGCCTGAGCTTCTCGTGTTGCTGCTGTTTCTGGCCGTTGGTGCAGGCTATTTTTATCTGTTAACACATGTTTGGCGCATTGTCTCAACGCTGCGCCGTCGACGCAACTAAGCAAGGCTCAGGCAGAAAATGCCGCCTTGCGCCGGTTGTACTCTGCGATCATTGCTTCCATACTGGGCGCATCGTAAGGCGATAAGTTACTCAAAATCATGCGCTTGCGGCCTTTCCCCAGAGTTTCGCCCTGACAAGTCAGGGCGAAATCCAGCATCGCACTGCCTCGTTTACCGGCTACCTCCAGACTGGCATCGGCTAACTGCAGCTCAGGCAAAGTAGCTGGCAATGCCGTTAACTCCAGCGTCATGCTTTCATATATCACCATTGGCCGCTGCGGATGAATCATAACCGCCTGTTGCTGCATCAGAGGATGCAAAATGTGGGGAAAATTTTTCCCGGAAAACTGCACATAATCGGTAGCAATGGTCTCAATCAGTGGTAAATCCTTACTGACAGCCCCCTGTTGCGTCAATGACAGGTAAACTTTGCCATCCCGGTCGCAAATACGAATGTCTGCACCTTCTTGCTCAAAATGCAACCAGACGTCAGCCGCCACCATGCCAGAGAAAGTACAGCATAAGCGCTCACTCAGGCCATACTGGCTTAATAGCCAGGAAAACATCAAATCACCCGGCACACAAAAACGCTTAGCATCCTCATCATGCAATGGATTAAAATCACCGGCCACTTTTTTGGCAAAGACACTGCCCTGCTGACGACTGAAACTAAACTCACCGGCTTGCTGATTGACATAAGGAGTTAAAAACATGATGCTTCCATTGGTTTAATGCAAAACCCGTCGATTCTACCCTAATTTTTACTAAAATTGGTCTAGCCAGTTGTTATTTTCTGTCTTCACGCATCAACTGCAAGTCAACGCCTAACTCTTCGCAAAAAGCTGGCAAGCTTTATGCTTTATTTAACCTGGTGCAGCGAACCAATCAAGCAGCATGAGCAAAACTGCTTGCTGGTCCTCCTATGCTGTTGCAACAAGAGAGCAAATCATGACGTTTAAAACCAGCCGCCAGCATTTAGCGGCCATGAAAAAACTAACTCTGGCAGAGCTGGAAGATAAATTGCTGGAACATCAACAACTGCTGAATGCCCTGGTGAAAGACAGCGGCATCTTATTGCCGCAATTGCTGCAAGCACCTGCCCTGAATGAACTGAACGCCACCATTTTTACCGATGCGTTAAAGGCCTATGCCAAAAAAGATTACGCTATTGCTGCGCAAAAATTCCGCCAGGCAGCCATGCTGGGCCACGCCAAGGCGCAGTACTATTTTGGTTTGATGTTTTTGAAAGGCCTGGGGCTGCCTGCCTCAGCCAAACATGCGTACAGCTGGTTGTTGCTGGCAGCGAAACAACGCGATACATCGGCCGCACAACTGCTGCAATCGTTGCAATCGAAGTTGCCGGCAGAGTTACTGCAACAGGCTACTGAGCTGGCGGCAGAGCGCTATGAAAGTATTGAGGATAGAAAACACGCTTTGATTTAAAAAAGTGCTTGATTTATCATCGATAGCGAACTACTGTATATCCATACACTGTACATAATCACAGTTAGGAGCTTGTATGAACCCAGCAGACAGCCATAATGCTACCGACCTATTTGCCAGCAACCAACCTGGCTTGCATTATTGCACGCCCCTGGCGGCGCAAGATGAAAGCCGTTATCTGAGCAACTTGTTGCAGCAACAACAAGATAGCACCGGCTGGACACTGATCCTGGCGCCAGAGGGAGCCTCATTAAAAGTGCTGGCAGAAATGGAAACCTTGCAGCAAAACCGTACCTTGCTGGTACACCGCAAGCAAATTCAGGATCTGGCGGGCACCTTGAAAAAAGCTATTCTGGCAGGAACTTGCAGCTGCATCATTAACTTTGCTGAATTAACCGATCTGCAGCAATCCCAGGAACTGTCCAAGCTGGCCGCATGCTGTGGCTGTAGGGTATACTGCTTCTCAAGCAATACAGGCTGGTGCCACTAAAGCATCAGCTTTCATCTCCTTTACACGGAAATCTGCCAGATGCATTGTTACTGTGGTTCCGACTTGCCTTTTAGTGCATGCTGCCAACCCTATTTATCCAACCAACAGCAGCCAGAAAACTGTGAACAGCTAATGCGCTCGCGTTACAGCGCTTTTTGTCTGCAACACCTGACTTACCTGCACCAAACCTGCAGCCACGAGCTGCAAGCAGAGCAAGCCCCCGAACAGATGCGGGAGTTTGTTGCACAGGTACATTTTACCCGGCTGCAGATTTTACCATTGCCGGCCATGGCATCTATTGAAGATGAAGGCCATGTGCATTTTCAAGTCTGGTACCTGCAAGGCAATCAATTGCATAGTTTTCGTGAGCTGTCGCGTTTTAGCCGTCAACAGGGCCGTTGGTTGTATCAAAGTGGCACTCTTGCAGAATTGCCTGCTCAGAAAGTTGGCCGTAATGATCCCTGTCCTTGTGGTAGTGGCCGCAAGTTTAAAAGTTGCCAACCACATCTGTTATCGGCTCAGGCAGCAGCCTGAGGCTTGATGTGCTGTAACAACTCATAAAGCGCCGTAGCGTCAACCTCCACCGGCTCCTCTTTCTGCTGCCGGCGTCGACGCCGACTGTGCAAATCAAGGTTATCGGCTACCCGGGCATCCAGCTTTTTAGCATCATCCTGCAGCACTATGGGCAATGGGCTAAGCGCTTGCTGCAAGCGACAGGCAATAAAGCTCTGCTGCAGCGCATGGTTGCAAGCGGCCACACGCGCTATATCACCAGGTTGCAACGCAAAAACTCTGGGCTTTCCCAAACCAAAGCTTTGCCGTAAAGAAGGCTTTTCCGACGATTTCTCTGGCTGTTGCAAAACAAAAGCGGCTTGTTCTTCAACCGCAGCTGACAACAACGATCGCCACAACCGAAAATCGGCTGGTTGCTGTCGTTGCAGGGCCAGGTTCATTTCCGGGCCAATCTGCCATTCATGGATCAGCATGCATACCACACTATTTTTTGCTCTTGCTGGCTTTATCGGCAATCGAACAAATAAATAAAGGGCTTGGCTTTACATCAACGTTTTTTTTGGTATGATGCAGGCCTTGTGTGGAGGGGTTCCCGAGTGGTCAAAGGGATCAGACTGTAAATCTGCCGGCTCAGCCTTCGAAGGTTCGAATCCTTCCCCCTCCACCACTTTTCCTGCAGTACGCATACATTTTCCTTGCTATCCCTACCTATTTTACTGACACTTAGCTTATGAAATTCCAACACCGTTGTTTTAATGGAAAGCAAAGCACTTGAAAATCTGCGCGTACTGATTGTTGATGATCAACGCTCCTTTCAGTTGATGTTCAAAGGCATTCTCTATTCCATGGGCGCAACCAACATTGCTTTTGCCCCAACTGGTGAACAAGCACTGGCCAAGTGCATTAATATGGATTACGACGTACTCTTTGTCGACTATCACCTGGGCACAGGCAAAAATGGCAAACAGCTGCTGGAAGACTTACGTGAAAAGAAACTGCTAAAGCCCGGCAGTATTTTTATGATAGTGACCAGTGAAAACACTGTCCCCATGGTAATGAGTGCCGTAGAACTGGAGCCGGACGATTACCTGATAAAGCCTTTCTCTCAACGCGTATTGCGTAACCGCATCCAGAAAATACAACACAAAAAAAAGCAGCTGAAATCCCTGTATCAGGCGCTGCACGATGAACAATTGGAGCAGGTAGTCAACTTCTGTCGGCAGGAAATTAGTCAGGAGGGCCGGTATCAGCAATTTTGTAAGCGTGTTCTTACCGAAACACTGATCAAGCAACAGCAACTGGATGCAGCGGAGCAAGTCTTAGCGCATAATTTGCAGCAACACCGAAGCGGCTGGGCCTTGATGCTGCAGGCGCACATTTGCTATGAACGTCAAGCTTATGAGCAGTGCCTTGCCCTTTGTAACGAAGCACTGGAGTCCAACCGTTATTTTGCCGAGGCGCTGGATTTAACCGCCAAATGCTATATGGCACTGAGCGCACCGGAAGATGCGTTAAAGGCCATTCAGCAAGCAGTAGAGATAGCCCCACATTCGATGAGTCGCCAGCATCTGGTAATGGAAATTGCCCGGGAGTTGCATGATATTCCGCAGCAGGTCGCTGCCAGCAAACAACTGTACGAGATAACCCGACGTTCACTAAAACAGGATGTGATTCATTTGCAAAATTACATCCGCACGGTCATTGAAGCAGCGATGGAAGCTGAAGATCCTCAACAAAAAAACCGTTACCAACAAGAAACCTTGATTGCTTTGCAACGTGCCCGGCTGGATGAAGCCATGATTCGGGATATCGATTTCGATGTATTTGAAATACTTTGCCAGGCCAGGCTGGAGTCTCTTAGCGGCCAACAATTTCAGGCCAAACGAACCTATGCCAGCATTGCTGATTTATTAACCGAGCAAGAGCACAGCCTGGCAGATGCGGTACTGTTACTCAATCAAATCGGCGAGTACGAAGAAGCTGAAAGCCTTAGACAACGTTTGCCGGAAGCCACCCTGGAAAACCCTGTACTGAATGCCATTATGCGGCGGCAGGTGGATAGCACCGGCGAGCGACGAGCGCACTTTACCGAATTTAACAAAGAGGGCATTCGCTGCTACAAGGCTGGCAACTACCAGGAAGCGGCCAGACAGTTTGAGCTGGCGCTGGAACTGGCCCCGATGAATACCGGGGCAGCACTTAACTACATTCAAAGCCTGCTGCAACAGCTGACTCAACCTGCCAATGGACGTGCCAGAGCCGGAGATACCTTTGAACGCTGCCGTAAAACCTTCCGTGTGGTGGATCATATGCCGCTGCCGGAACATCACCGGGTTCGCTATCAGGAGTTACTAAGTCGCTTCGAAAAAATACGCAGCGAACAACGGCGTTAGGCTGTTTCTTGCAACGCCTGACACAGCTCCTGAAACAAAGTACTGGCGCCAATGCGCAGCGACTGAGGCTGCGCCTGCCGCCCGGTAATGCGCTCATACTGTTCCATCAACGCCAATGCCTGAGCCAGGGTGCGAATGCCGCCTGAAGCTTTAAAACCAACCAGCCGATCAGCACCGGCAATGACTGTCAGCATCACTTCAGCGGCCTCATCCGTTAAGCCTACCGGAACTTTGCCGGTCGATGATTTGACAAAATCAGCTTGGCTTTCAATCACCAACTCCGTTGCTTTAGCAACTTGCTGGCAGGTGATTAACTCACCACTCTCAATAATCACTTTTAATAAAGCGGAGCCTGTGGCTTGACGCACATCATGCAGGAAGCTTTTCACGCCCCCGATTTTGCCAGCCATGAGTTCCTGATACGGCAGCACACAATCAATTTCAGTTGCGCCGGCTGCTAAAGCATCCGTAATCTGCTGACTCACGACGTCTATACTTTGCTGGCCTGAGGGGAAATTCACGACCGTTGCGATACCTAACCTGGATTGTTGCCATACCGGAAACTCTGCCACCAGCGGCAGGTACTCGGGATAGAAACAGATGGCTGCCGGCTGATGCTTCGCCTGCGCAACCTGCTGCAGCCAATGACGCACGCCTTGCACATCATCCGGCTGTTGCAAGCGTGTAACATCAAGTAGTGACATTAATTGTGTAAGACGTTCAAACATGATCATCAGGAGCCTTTTAGATTTTTTTTCTTTTAGTGAAACTTTTTCAGTGTATCAGCGTCTTAAATGTAAGAGTGATAGTACTGTTTTTTTATAGTGTTTTATCTCGTTCTTGTGTTTCAACCTGTCCTTGTGTTTGTCTTGCCGGCCTTCGTGGCCGGTTTTTTTATGTCAGTAACCGAAGCTGGTGCTGCCGTAACCAACGCCTTGCAGCCTCCACATCCGGGTAATAACTGCGCACCAGTTGCCAGAAATCGGTAGAGTGGTCCATCCACTGCAAATGAGCTAACTCATGCACAATAACATAGTCAATCACCCAGTCGGGAGCTTTGATCAAGTGCCAGTTTAGTCCAAGCTTACCGGTACTGCTGCAACATCCCCAGCGACGGCGCCAGCTTTTAAGGTAAAAGCTCGAGCAAAACAGCTGCATGCGCTGCTGCCAGTGTTGAAGGCGCGGCTCCAGCCATAGGTGGGCTTGCTGCTGGTACCAACACTCAATTTGCTGCTGATAACTGTACCAGCGCCGCTCGGGCCGAACCCTGCTGCCAGAGTACAACAACAAGTGGCCCCCTTCAAATACGAAACTGCTTTTCTTGGCTTGTAACAATTGCACAGGAATGATCTGATCCAGCAATAACACACCATCCTCAACCGGGTTGCGTTTTGCTTGCTGCAATTGCAGTTGCTGCTGTTGCAGCTGCCGCTGGATCCAGGCTTTATTCTGCTGAATAAAGGCATGAATGTGCGCTTCACGACAATGAGGCGTCGCCCTGACAAAAAGTGACCCCGCTTTCACCTGCAATGCCAGACGCTTGCGCTTTGCACTGCGTACCAGCGTGTAGTTGAGCCCAGTGTCATCATGTTGCAGCATTTTTCCCGCCACCTATCATCCGGCCATTTTTTCTGGCTGCTAGCATAGGTATTTTTGTCCCTGTACTCAAGCATACATTCACCCCAGGCAGCTGTGGTGGTAAGATCAGCCTTATACTTTTCCAATCAGCAGCGAAAATGGACCAAGCATGAAAATTGTATCTTTTAATATCAATGGCCTAAGAGCACGACTGCACCAACTCGAGGCACTGATCAGCAAGCATCAACCTGAGTTGATTGGTTTGCAGGAAATCAAAGTGCACGATGACGAATTTCCGTTAAGTGCTATCGAAGCTATGGGCTATCATGCCTACTATTTTGGGCAAAAAGGTCATTATGGTGTTGCCATTTTAAGTAAGACACCAGCACTGCAAATGCAATATGGCTTTCCAACCGACGAAGAGGACGCACAGCGCCGCATGCTGATAGGCCACTTTGCATTAAAGGATGGCCGGCAGTTAACACTGCTGAATGGGTATTTTCCGCAAGGTGAAAACCGCAGCCACCCTATCAAGTTTCCCGCCAAAGAAAAGTTTTACGATGACTTGCAGAACTACTTGGTCAATCACCACCAACCGGATGAATTGCTGGCGGTGATTGGTGATATCAATATTTCGCCACAGGACATTGATATCGGCATCGGTGAAGCTAACGCGAAACGTTGGTTGCGGGAAGGAAAAACATCTTTTTTGCCAGAAGAGCGAGCCTGGCTGGCGCGCTTGCAAAACTGGGGACTGACCGATACCTACCGGCAACTTCACCCTGAGACCGGCGAGCAATACAGCTGGTTCGATTATCGCTCAAAGGGCTTTTTGGACAACCGCGGCCTGCGTATTGATGTGGTTCTGGCAACAGCCACTTTAACCAGTCATCTAACCGAATCAGGCATTGATTACGAATTACGGGGTATCGAAAAACCATCGGATCATGCCCCGGTCTGGTCCACTTTCGCACTGTAATCCTGTCACAGACTGTTGCGGATAAAGGCTTTATCCAACTGACGGTAAGCCTGCTGCAACAGCTGACCTAAATCGTAATAACGCAAAGTTTGCTCAGGTGCCTGCGGGGCAGGCACAACCGCAACCCCTTGCAATTGCATTTGTTGCATGATCTGCTGATACCATTGCCGCACAGCCGGGGGCAGGCGCTTGCGAGAACGCACACCTAACCAATACCATCCTTGCAGAGGTATGGAAAGCAATAGCAAGCTCATAGCGATCAGTAAAGGCAGTTGGCTGGCACCATGCCACTGATACTGAAGCACAGCATTCAGCACGGCAATGCCAGGAAGCACTCTCTGAGCCCATTGCGTCAACCGTATCATCCGGTTTTCTGGAAATACGCCATTCAACTCCGGTTGCATTGGCCAAACTTTACTGTAATGCATGCCTGTTCGAATGATCGTATACATCGATTGACGCATGTTTCCTCCTATGATCTGACCTATTCACTTTAGCATAAAACGCCGTGCAAATTTTTTTATTGCACGGTAGCGAACGCACAGAAAATCAAGTCGCATCCCCCTACACAGATAAGGGCTGGCGAGAAAAGTCAACCAAAAAAGTGCCTGAAACCATGACTTTACTGGGATTAACTGTGACTAAAATCAAAATGCACAACGCAAAGTGCGTTTATGGCATTTTTGTCTATATTTTAGCTTATAAACAAACAATCAAAAAATGTGCCAATAGACATAACTAATTTCAATCAATCACTTGCGCCAGTTACACATGAATACCCACAGAATTATCCACAGATTCTGTGGACAAGATAAATGCTGTTTCCAGCCACTCCCCAGGCTTTGTGTCAGTATTTTGTACAGCTAAAATG
This sequence comes from Alkalimonas sp. NCh-2, assembly GCF_039631345.1. NCBI lineage: Bacteria > Pseudomonadati > Pseudomonadota > Gammaproteobacteria > Alkalimonas > Alkalimonas sp. NCh-2. Next base: position 657,105 of record NZ_JBDIUV010000002.1, on the reverse strand, counting down.
ACACCTTCATCGCAAATTCATGCTTAGTTCATAAAAATATCATTTATTCCAAGGGTGACTAGTGGCAGTAGCTGGATAACGGGTGCATCAAAGCAGCAATTTAGCTATGCTAGAACACAGGGATCATTCACTATCACGAAAACCAGATGCAAACTGTAAACACCAGTAGCGCAAGCCGTCTTCAGGGTTTCTCTGTATTGGCACCAGCAGATGGTTACTTGCAAGCACTGAATCAAGCGCCCAATGCCGTTATTCGGCAGTTAACAAGCCTTGGTTTTTGCCTGCGACTCAGCGCTCCTCATGTGGTCAGCCCCTGCGCCGGTGACGCCCGGCTGGAATTTTGCCCGCACCCCTGCATCCGCTTGCGCCACAGCAGCGGCTTGCATTTGCGACTCGAGCTACCCGAAACACTGTTGTCCCGATATGGCCAGGGACTTCACTGGCAGCTACAGCAGGGCCCTGTCCGCCCGGGCCAGCCATTGCTGACCTTCGATCCTCTTTATTTGCAATACAAACCCATACTCAGCCTTGCCGTCTTCCCTCACCCGGCTATTTGGGCTGAACCGATAGCTGTTAACCGGGCTGTGCAAGCACTGGAGCCTTGTTTTTCAATTCAACTAGTAGGAAAAAATGCATGATTACGCTGTATGGCATTCCCAATTGTGACACCATCAAAAAAGCCTGTCGCTGGCTGGAACAACAACAGTTGCCCTATCAGTTTGTCGATTACCGCCAACACCCCTTAACCGAAGAGCAATTACAAAGCGCCATTGCCGAGCTGGGTTACGACAAAGTATTGAATACGCGAAGCACCACCTTCCGGCAATTGCCAGAGCAGGATAAAAGCCAACTGGATGCCAGCAAAGCACTTCGCTTGCTGCTGCAGCATCCAACACTGATTAAACGCCCATTACTGCATTGCAAGCTGGGGTATCGGGTTGGTTTTTCCGAAAGCAGTTATCAACAATTGCAGGAGCAACTGGCATGAGCGAACCAAGTGCCGTGATCAAACTGGCGATGGAGTTGATGGCCCGGCCATCGATCACTCCGGAAGACGCTGGTTGCCAGCAACTCATGGCGGAGCGGCTTGCTCCGCTGGGCTTTCGCATTGAGTCGATGTTTTTTGAAGATACCCTGAATTTATGGGCGCGCAAAGGCGATGGCAAACCATTGTTTTGCTTTGCAGGCCATACCGATGTAGTCCCGCCAGGTTCACTCGAGCATTGGCATACCCCGCCTTTTGAGCCAACCCTGATCGATGGTACTTTGTACGGTCGAGGTGCGGCTGATATGAAGGGCAGCCTGGCAGCGATGATCGTTGCTACAGAGCGTTTTTTAGCCCGGAAACCACAGCTGACCGGCGATATCGCCTTCTTAATCACCAGCGATGAGGAAGGGCCTTTTATCAATGGCACCAAGCGGGTCATTGAAACCCTGGAAGCCCGGCAGGAGAAAATCCGCTGGTGTGTCGTCGGCGAGCCATCCAGTAGCCATCAGGTAGGTGATGTTATAAAAAATGGCCGCCGTGGTTCATTAAGCGGCAATCTTGTGGTGCAAGGGGTGCAAGGTCATGTTGCCTACCCACAACTGGCTGATAACCCGGTCCACAAAGCCGCTGCGGCTCTGGCTGAGCTGGCAGCACAACAATGGGATCAAGGCAACGCTTTCTTTCCTGCCACCAGCTTTCAAATTTCCAATATCCATGCTGGCTCAGGTACTACCAATGTGATCCCCGGCGAGATGCAGGTACTGTTTAATTTCCGCTTTAGCACTGAGGTTACTGCTGAGCAGCTGCAACAGCGGGTCTATGCCATCCTGGATAAACATGCATTGAATTATCAACTAGACTGGGTATTAAACGGCGAACCCTTCCTGACGCAATCAGGGACTCTACTGGATTCCGCCGTGAAGGCTGTGAAGCAGGTACAAGGCTTTGCCCCTAAGCTGGAAACAAGCGGTGGTACCTCGGATGGTCGTTTTATTGCACCAACCGGAGCAGAAGTGATCGAGCTCGGCCCCTGCAATGCCACTATTCACAAAGTGAACGAGTGCGTGCTGGCGGCAGATCTGGATCGACTGGCCACGATGTACGAACAGATCTTAGAGCATAGCCTGACATGAGCACTGAGCTGTTGACGTCTTGGCAACTTACCGGTCAGGACGACAGCCATTTGCAGAAGCTTGCTAGCGGTGAGCTTTTACAAGCGGAGGCTGCCAATGCCTGGTTACAGCTGCGTCAATTGGCCAGACGGGATGGTATTGAGTTGGTGGCGGTATCCAGCTACCGCAGTTTTGAGCGTCAGGCGCAGATTTGGCAACAAAAGTGCAACGGCAGCCGTCCGGTACTCAACCAGCAACAACAGGCGCTGGATATCCAGCAGCTGTCTGGTTGGGACAAGCTCGAAGCCATTCTGTTGTACAGTGCTTTGCCAGGCACCAGCCGGCACCACTGGGGTACTGAGCTGGATGTGATGGATCAGGCGGCATTGCCTGCTGGTTATCAACTGCAGTTGGTCCCATCAGAATATCAACCCGGAGGGGTTTTTGCCCACCTGGCCGCCTGGCTGGACCGCCATGCGGCTGAAGCTGGTTTCTTTTTGCCTTACAGAAAGTACTGTGGCGGAGTCGCCGCTGAGCCCTGGCATTTAAGCTACCAGCCACTTGCTCACGCCTGCTTAAAGCAATTAAGCCTGGACACCGTCCGGCAGGCCTTATTACGCCAACCGATAGCGGAACAAAGCCTGGTCCTTACCAAGCTGCCAGAGATTTTCCAGCGCTATGTCCAGACCATCTGCGAGCCTGCCGCATGAACTGGGCCCTGTTCACTGCCCTGGTACTTGCCTTTGGTGTGATTCTGGGCAACCTGATGCTGCTGCGCCATCTGGACAAACTATCGGGAGCTAAAACCACAAAGCCAACCGCTAAAGCAGACGAGAATAAAAGCCTTACTGACAAACAGGGCCCTCTATCAGCAAAAAACCAGGGCCAAGCCAGCGAAACAACAAAGCCCGGCCCGGAATAACCACCTAAGACTGAGCGGTTGCGAAAAAACGTTGCAGCTGATCTTTTAAGTTAGGCGGCACACCACGAATGGTAAGTGTATCCTGCTGTGGATCGTATACTACCCGCTCACCCAGGTGCTTCTGTTCAAAGCTGACACTAACGCCGGCACCAGCACCACTGAACTTTACCAAGGTTTTCAGGCTTTTCACTTCCACTGGAAATTGCTCGGCTACGGCCAGTTGTTGCTCGGCACAATAATGCAAAAAGCCATGCTGATCATCCGGGTCCATGGCTTCAGACAACTCTTTTAGCACAACATCCTGCCCTTGCTTGCTTTGTTCTTCGCAATATTGATAGACCTGTTGCCGTACCTGATTTTTCTCGGTCGGATCAAACTCCGCTGCACTCAGGTACTCTTCCACGGAGCTAAGCATTTGCTTGCTGTTTTCTTTTGCATCCGAACCTTCCGCACAGCCAAGGAAATCCAGAAAAAAATCGGCTACTTTGCGGCCGGCACGGCCGCGAATAAAAGAAATGGCGTGCGGATGGTTGCGATTGAGTTGATATTCAGTCAAGTCAATACGAGCAGCCAGCTGCATTCGGGCAATATCAAGGTGTTTGGCGGCCGCCAGATCCAACTCGGCAGTGACGCTGAAATGCTCTTTACTACCCAGCAGGCACAGCAGCAAATAATCGGTGGCCAGATAACGATAGTGGCTAATCAGCAAATAGCCCGACTCTGCCAACTGATGTTCTGTCAGTTGCCGGACCAATTCAGCTGCCGCAGTCTTAGCCAGCTGTAAAAAATCCTCGGGTTGTTGCAGCCATTGTTCAAGGCTGTCTTGCACCAAAGGGGATTTTTCCTCACTAAAGCGGGCATAGCCCTTGGCCGGCTTTCCGTTGTATGACAAGTGCAACTGCTCAAGCAGATGGCAGACTTGGGCATTGGTTGGCACCAACGCCTGAGGCTCGCGGATTTGGGGGGCTTGCTGCTCATCCAGCTCAAGATAATGAATGGTTAACTGGAACACATCGACCGACATAAATTTTCCTAATGTTGCAGATTTCTGTTACTATTCACACCAGATAAGCGGACTTTCCCGGTACTCCCATGCCCATTGTATCAAAGTATTCTTCCTCGCAAATTGAAAATCTGGTCAATGCCCTGTTGGACGAGCTGCGTCAGCAAGAGGCCACCACGGAACTTAGCCTGATGTGTCTGGGCAATGCTGTCAGCCATATCGTCAATCAGAATGTGCCTGTATCGAAGCGTGCTGAACTGGTGCAGCAATTTTGTCTGGCGCTAAGCGACAGCATCTCCAGCAAAACCTGATAGCCTAGTTATGGTACTGGAGCATAACCTTTCACTGGTCAACAAAGTCAACCGACTGCTCAATTGGGGGCATTGGTTTACTTTTTTTAATATCCTGCTGGCCTTACTGGTCACTGCCAGTTATTGGCTTGCTGAGCCTTTGCCGCAAAGCCTGCTTGGCTGGAGTTACCTGCTGAGCAATTGGCTGGGGCATACGGCTTTCCTGTGTTTCTTATTTTTTATCCTGACGGTGTTTCCGATCAGCTTGTTGTTTCCATCACAAAAGCATGTGCGGGGTCTTGGTGCCGCTCTGGCGACCCTGGCCCTGGTTGTACTGATCTTTGATGCTTACGTCTATCGTAGCCTTGGCTACCATATTGGCAATACATCCTGGCAGCAAACCATCGAGTTGATGCAATCGCAGATTGTCACCAATTTGCGCAATTTCGTGCTGATTGTCAGCGTCACCGCAGCCGGCATACTGGCAATCCAACTAACGCTGAGTAATTTTTGCTGGAAAAAAGTAGGTCGGTTGCAGGCAACCCGCAGTGGCCGCCCTATCTGGATTTTCTTTGTTGGTAGCTTTACCCTGAGCCACCTGATCCATATCTGGGGCGATGCCCAACTGAACCTGGATATAGTCCGCCAGGACAATGTGCTGCCATTAACCTATCCGGCAACGGCTAAAAGCTTTCTGGCCCGCTACCGCCTGTTAGACCGACAAGAGCGCGCCAGCAGCCAACAACAGCAATTGGATGCACTGGATTATCTTAAGCCCGTGTCTACCCAGTTGCAGTGCCAGCCAGTGCAAACAGAGCCATTAACTCTGGTCATCACACCAAGATTAAGCCAGCAAGACAAGCAATGGCTGGATCAACAGGGACTGCGCAGGCTGGCTCCGCACTTTGCCCCCACCGAGCCCCAAGAAGCCTTGGTGCACCTGTTGTTTGGCCAGTTTGCTGCCCCAGAATACATCCCTACATTGCTGGAAACACCTCCGTCATGGCTGCTGCAACAGCCTGAACGTTTTGGTATTGAATTGGATGAAAATTTTTCGGTAGTTCCAGCCTGGATGCAAAACTTTTCGCAACCCGATGCTGCCGTGCAATTGCAGTTCCTGCGTCAGCCAGCCGATATCCAGCTACCTGCCGCGGGCCCATTACTGGTAGTGGAGCTGACCGGAAGCCACTCACAGTGGAAGCTGGCTCCGGCATCCGGCTGGTACCTCTGGCCTGAACTACGGCAGCAGCAGCAAGCTGCCGCCGGCTTGCATTTAGATCTGCTGCCTACCCTGCTGGCCTATGCTGGCTGTCAAAGTCAGCCTCTGTTAACCGGTGATAACCTGTTGGCACCACGCAACTTGCCCAAACTGGCGATTAGCCAACACGAAGTGTACAGCTTTTACAAAGATAAGCTGGTGATTATTCGTGAAGATCACAGCTTTGGTGTCTGGTCTGCCGCAACTGGCTTACCGCTGAATGAGCGTTTCGATATGCCGATGCTGGTCGATGCCATGCAGCGGTTACCAATACGCAACAACGATACCACCAGTCCTGATCACTAAAAGCTACCCAACCGCCATTTAAAAAGGAAATCTCATGCTGGCACTTGGTAAAATTAATCGGCTCGCCATTAAAAAGAAAGTCGAGTTTGGCTACTTTATGGATGGTCTGGAGTGGGGTGAAATCCTGCTGCCCAAGCGCTATGCTCCAGCAGATGCTGCACCTGGTCAGTTGTTGGATGTGTTTTTGTATCTGGACTCGGAAGATCAACTCATCGCCACCACTGAAACGCCAAAGATCCAGGTCGGAGGCTTTGCCTTACTGCAGGCTGTCGATGTAAACCGGGTTGGTGCTTTCTTGCAGTGGGGGCTGAGTAAGGACTTGCTGGTGCCCTACAGCGAACAGCAAATCCCAATGCAAGCGAACAAACGCTACCTGGTACATTGCCTGGTGGACAAGAGCAACCGTATTATAGCCTCCAGTAAGCTGGACAAATTCCTGGACAAAACTCCGGCCAAGTACCAAGAGAAGCAAGCGGTTGATATCATTATTGCCAACCACACAGAGCTGGGCTACAAAGCAATTATCAACCAACAACACTGGGGTTTGCTGTTTAAAGATCAGGTGGTCGAACGCTTGTACCCGGGGCAACAGTTGACTGCCTATATCCGCCAGGTACGTAGCGACGGTAAAATTGATTTAAGCCTGAATCCAATAGGTGCAGCCAAAGTTAAAAACCTGGAGCCTGTTATACTGGATGCACTGCAACAAGCGGGTGGGTTTTTACCCTTACACGATAAAAGCAGCCCGGATGAAATTTATCAACAATTTTCAGCCAGCAAGAAGGCCTTCAAGCAAGCCATTGGCAGTTTATTCAAAGCCAAGAAAATTCGTATCGGAGCTGATGGGATCTATTTACTGTAAATCAGCTCTTGCCGCTTTCAGCCAATCCATGGCTTGTTCAGCGCTAAGTGGCCTGGCAAACCAGTACCCCTGGCCGTAATCGCAACCAAGGCGCTGTAAAACCTGTTGCTGGGCCTTGGTTTCAATGCCTTCAGCTACCACACTCAGTTGCAAACCTTTCGCCAGAGCAATGATGGTATTCACAATGGGATGATCGGTTGCATCATCCGTCATATTACTGATAAAACTACGATCAATTTTTAATACATCCAGCCTGAACTCACTCAGGTAGCTCAGACTGGAATAGCCAGTACCAAAATCATCCAGCAGAATACGAATACCGCGCTGTCGCAGCTGCCGCAAGCTGTCTTTGGCCTGGCTGATATTTTCGATCAGCGACCGCTCGGTCAATTCCAGCGCCAGGCAACTGCATGGAATGCCATATTGTTGAAACAACTCATCTAACCAGGTCACAAAGCCCGGCTCCGAGAGCGTGGCACCACAGACATTCACACTAAGGTAAAAGCGCTGACCGGCAGCAAACCAAAAAGCCGCCTGACGCAGGGCTTTTCGCAAGACATAATGATCGATGCGAATAATCAACCTGCTTTGCTCTGCAATAGGAATAAAATGATCAGGAGCAATCAATCCCCGCTCCGGATGCTGCCAGCGGATCAAGGCTTCAAAGCCTTGTATTGCCATGCCCTGCAAAGCAACAATGGGTTGATACATCAAATGAAACTGATCATCCAGTAAAGCAATGGTCAGCTCCTGCTCTATACTCCAGCCAGATGCAGTCTCCGCTTGCATGCTCTCATCGTACACACGGTAGACGCCACGCCCATCTTTCTTTGCTTGATACATAGCAATATCAGCGCGGCGAATTAACTCATCCGGTACCAACCCCGGTGCATCCAGCTCGCAAAAGCTGATACCAATGCTGGTCGAAGCCAGCAAAGACAGGGTGCCAACCTGCACCGGACATTGCAGTGCAGCCAGGATCCGCCGGGCAACTTCTTCGATGGTCGTCAGACCCTCTACATCTTCCAGCAAAATAGCAAATTCATCCCCTCCCAACCGGGCTAAAGTATCACTTTGCCGCATGCAACTTTTTAACTGCTTGCCAACCGCAATTAGAAATGCATCACCGATGGTGTGACCATAGGTATCATTGACTGCTTTAAATTTATCCAAATCCAGATACATCACCGCCAGTTTTTGCTCCGGGAAACGTTGCATCCGTAAAAATGCATGATTCACCCGATCCAGAAACAGCGCCCGGTTTGGTAAAGCAGTCAGGCTATCGTGCAAAGCCTGATGTTGCAATTTTCGCTCGGAAAATACCCGCTCTAAAGCGTTGGAGATATGCTGTGCCACAAAGGTCAGAAGCTCCTGATCGCCGTGATCATAGTGAATTTGTTCAATGTAACTTTGCACTACCACCACACCATGCACACTATCGCCGGAATGAAAGGGAACGCCCAGCCAGCAAGCCGGCATTTTGCCGTACACTTTCAGCTGATGTTGTTGGTAAAAAGTGATCAGTTCATCCCGGTTGATCCGTAAGGGACGATCAGTGCGAAATACATAGCCGGTCAGGCTGCTCTTGAGGATCTCTTTGGGATACACCTTGTTAGGTGTTTCATCACCTCGCGTATCAACAAAGTACGGGAAATGCAGTTGATCTTTTTCATCATCGTACAAAGCGATAAAAAAGTTCGGTGCATACATCAGGGCGCTCACCACCTGATGAACATGACTGTAGAATTCGGACAAATCCTCTGCCAGGTAGGAAAAAGCGGCAATCTCATACAAGGATTTTTGCAGCTTTTCGGCATACTCCAGCTTATCGACCGACTCTTCCAGTTGCGCCATAGTGTGTAAGCTGCGCAGTTTACTGGCTAGAATGGAAGCTATGCTTTCCAGCAACCGCTGGTGACGCACGGTAAAGTAGTTTGCTTGCTGGTGTTCGGAATCAATCACCGCCAGCACCAAGCCTTCATCCACCACAGGGACAGCCAGCTCCGACAAACTGGGAGTAACATCCAGTAAATAATGCTCATTTTGACGCGTGTCATGGGCCAGAATAGTCCGGCGCTGCCTGGCGCAATAGCCCACGATGCCCTGTTGCATTGAGAGCTTGCGGTAACCACCATCATCGGTCAGGTTGCGCGAACCTGCTGCAGCGTAACGTACCAATTGCTGCTGGCTTGCATCGACCAGATAAATGGCGCAATCTTCAAAACCGAGCTCAAAAGCAAGCGTGCTGGCGACATAATCCGTCACCGCCTGCACATCATTTAGTTGATGCAGCTCTATGGCAAGCTGATTAATAATTTTGAGCTCATGATTTTGCTCAGTTAACTGAGCTAACTGGTGGTTTAGCTGGGTGACTTCAGGAGTATCCTGATAACGCTTCGTCATAGCTGCAGGGTCATCGCTCGCCGTTTCATTATTCTTTGTCTCGCTTATAACACAGAATAATGGCTTCATACCAGCGTAAAACCATGCCATGCACTACGTAAAACCATGCTATGCACTAAAGATGGCGCACTTTAGATAAAAATTGGCCATCTGGCAAAGACGGCCAAACACACAACCTTTGCTTTAAAATGCCGCCCGATTTGCAGGCTTACTTAGCACCAAATGCACCGTGCTGGTAGCGCGCTCTAAAAAGCCGCCCTCACAATAACACAGGTAATAATGCCACAGACGAATAAAGTCGCGATCATAGCCAAGCTTTTGAACTTCCTCTTTCTGCTGTAAAAAGCGTTCACACCAGTGGTTCAGGGTTTTGGCATAATCCAGACCAATATCCTGCAGCTGGCGAATCACCAGGTCAGTCCGCTTAGTCACTGCCTCCGACATGCGGTGAATGGATGGCAAGCAGCCGCCCGGGAAAATATAACGTTTAATAAAATCGACTTCCCTGACGTACTGGCGGTAACGTTGATCGACCATGGTAATGGCTTGCAGTACCATGATTCCATCAGGCTTTAACAAAGAAGAACATGCCTGAAAATAAGTATCCAGGTACTCATCCCCTACCGCTTCGATCATTTCTATCGACACCAGTTTATCGTAACTGCCAGTAAGATCGCGGTAATCCTGCAGCAAAAGAGTAATCTTATCTTGCAAGCCTGCAGCTTCAACCTGGCTTTTTGCATACAGGTATTGCTGCTCTGAAATAGTGGTGGTCGTCACTTTGCAGCCATAGTGCTGAGCCGCGTAAATTGCCATTCCCCCCCAGCCGGTGCCAATTTCCAGCAAATGATCATCAGCACACAACTGCAAGCGCTGACAGAGTAATTCCAGCTTGTGTTGCTGTGCTTGTTCCAGGCTTGCATCTGCAGTCGGGTAAACCGCGCTGGAATACATCATGCTCTCATCCAGAAACAAGCGGTACATAGCATTACCAAGATCATAATGGGCCGAGATATTTTTCCTGGCTTGCCGTTTCGAGTTGCTGTTACGCAGGTTTAATAATTTTAGCCAGGGGCGGCTAAGGCGGGTCCAGTTCGAGTCCATTTGATCAAGCACCGTCAGGTTACGGGCAAAAATACGAACCAAATCGGTCAGTTGATCGCAGCTCCAGGCGCCTTCAACATATCCCTCTGCCGCGCCAATAGAGCCACTGCTAAGCATTTTGCGGTAAAAAGCAGGGTCCTGCACCCGAATGGTTACATGCAAATCGGCTGACTTATCACCAAATTCAAGCAGTTGCGAGCCTTCAGTGATACGAATAAAGCCATGCTGAAGTCTGGCAATGAAGTTCAGTACCACACGACGGCTTAGTTTATCCAGCCAACTCAATTTACGGGCAACCGCCCCCTCCGTCAACGACATTGTCATTGGCATTATCCTTTTTTGCTATGGGCATACACTGGGGTTCTTTTCAGAAACAGCTTCAGTGCATGCCAGTAAATTCGTATTTTTACCAATACGTTAGGCCAGGGATTGCGGATCAGTACTTTCCATAGCTGTTTGCTGCACAGCAGCTGTCGCCGCAATGTCATCCAGGCACAAAATACCTGCTGCTCGTCTTTGTAATTCTGAATAGAGCAGCTCAATTGCTCTGCTGGTGCGTTAACACGCCAGTGATATTGCATGGCAATCGGATTAAATGGCGACACATGAAAAGTCTTGTCGTGCTGGAAACGACCATCAGGCCCGACCGGGATCAAATAGTGATGCCGTTCATTCCAGGGGGTATTGCTCACTTCAGCCAACAGATAGATCAACTGCTGGCTCTGATTGTAACAATAGTACAGAGTAAGCGGGCTGAAGTAATGCCCCCAGTTGGCCAAAGGGCTCAGCAAATAAACATCTGTAATGGCAGTTTGCCCACCCAACTGCTGCACTTTATCGCAGACCGCCTGGTACAAACAGGCAGCCCCTGTCAGGTAATCCTTGCGCCGGTAACTAAAAGCAGCAAAACCTTCGTACTTCAATAACCAACTACGGCCGAGGCTGGGTAACTGCTTGCTATTAAGCCAGAAGTAATGCACTCCATAACCAAAGCCATGTGATTTAGGTACGAAACGCTTGTGTCCTAACTCGCCCAGGTAGAAGGCGTGCCCGCAATCAGTCATCACCAAAAGGTACTCCCAGCGCCCGCGCCACATCAACAGCACTACGCACCCCGTCTTCATGAAAACCGTTGTACCAGTAAGCACCACAAAACCAACTGCGATTAACACCATTAATTTCAGCCCGCCGCTGCTGAGCAGCCATGCTGTAGCTGTTGAATACCGGATGATCGTATTGGAAACGTCGCAGGATCTTGTCACTGGCAATGGCAGCCGTATTATTCAGTGTCACACAAATGGTTTGCTTCGAATCCAACTGTTGTAAGATATTCATATTGTAGGTTAAGGTGGCTTTTTCGCTAGCATCCGCCGTCAGATTGTAGTTCCAGGCTGCCCAGGCAGCACGACGCTTTGGCAGTAAGGTACTGTCGGTATGCAACACTACGTCGTTGCGCTGATAAGCAATAGCCCCCAGCACCGCCTGCTCAACCGGACTGGCATCGGCCAGCAGCTTCAAAGCCTGATCGCTGTGACAGCCAAAAACTACCTGATCAAAGCATTCGATAGAGCCATAAGGCATCACCAACTCAACACCCGTGCTGGTGCGACGCACCGATTGTACCGGGCTGTTTAAGCGGATACTCTCTGCGGGTAGTAACTGCTGCAATCGACGGACATACTCACGTGAGCCGCCACAGATCACCGACCACTGCGGCCGGTCACTGACATTCAATAAACCATGGTTATTGAAAAAGCGCAAAAAGAACCGCACAGGAAAAGACGGCATATCGGACAACCCCGACGACCAGATAGCGGCCCCCATCGGCAGTAAGTACTGCTGCTGGACTGCCTCGCCAAAACGATACTTGGCTAAAAAATCTCCCAAGGTCAACTCCAAATCGGCATGATCATCAGCCAACAGCTTTTTCCCAAGCTTGTTAAAGCGCACAATATCAAGCAGCATGCCCCAAAATGAAGGGCGAAACAGATTACGTTTTTGGGCAAACAAAGTGGCCAGACTATTGCCATTGTATTCCAGGCCAGATTGTTGATGTTTCACCGAGAAACTCATCTCTGTCGGCTGAAATGGCACAGAGAGCTCTGCCAAAAAACGGTTGAACAATGGATATGTCCAGTTATTAAAGACGATAAAACCAGTATCCACCGCTAGTGTCTTTCCTGCTACCTCGACATCCACGGTCGCAGTATGACCGCCCAGATAATCATTGGCTTCAAACAACACCACCTGATGCTGACGCTGCAACAAATACAACGACATCATACCGGCGATACCACCACCTATTACCGCAATTTTCATAGGATCCCTTCTCAGGCTTGCGCCATTCGTTGCTTTACTTGTTTGGTTGCCCAGCCAATCACTGGCAAATGACGGTATACCAACTCAGTTAAATCATAATAGTCCCGATGAAAAACAATGCGCCCATCGGCATGCCAGCGCAGCTCTGTGCAACCATCGACTTGAATGGTCTTACCCTTGCCAATGGCTGGGTGAGCGAAGGTCATTTGCCAGCTGATAAAGCCACAATCCCCCTGTTCGCAGTGAGCTTTGGCTTCGAACTTGCAAAAACTCAAACGAGCGTAGGCGTGACTAAAGTAGCGCTCTAGTGCGGTACAGCCCTCCACCTCATGGACCGGATCGACAAAACGTATCTCCGGGTGATACAGATCCGACAGCCGGTGCAGTTCACTGCTAGTTAAACTATTATAAAAATTTAAAAAAGCTTCCAGTCGCTTCATACTATTATCCGTTCTGCTGCCTGGCTTGTTGAAACAATGCCAAAGTAACTTGCCGTGCCTGCGCATGGTCCACCACCGGTTTTGGATAGGACTTCACCATAGTGTCTGAATGCGGCCAGTGGATGTGTTTTGCCGGGCAAGCGGCCAGTGCCGGTAGCCAGGTACGGATAAAGGCACCATCGGGATCAAAGCGCTCACTTTGACTGACCGGATTAAAAATCCGGAAGTATGGTGCGGCATCGGTTCCGGTTGAAGCAGCCCACTGCCAACCGCCATTATTGGCAGCAAAGTCACCATCAATTAATTTGGACATAAAGTAACGCTCGCCCCAACGCCAGTCGATATGCAAATCTTTCACCAAAAAGCTGGCGACGACCATGCGCAAACGATTATGCATCCAGCCGCTTTGGTTCAGTTGCTGCATGGCTGCATCAACTAAAGGATAACCCGTTTTGCCATCGCACCAGGCCTGAAACAAGGCAGGATCATTGCGCCAGCGAATGGCTGCGGTATCAGCCTGAAACGGCTGGTGCTTGATAAGATCAGGCCAGGCTACCAAGACATGTTTGTAAAAGTCCCGCCAAATCAGCTCTGATAACCAAACCGAAGCACCTGAGTCAGCCTGCTGCAAGCTATCACCAGCTTCAAACTGCAACCGCGCAATGCATTGACGTACCGAAAGAGCACCTAATGCCAGATAAGGAGACAGTCTGGAAGTGGCATCCAGGGCTGGAAAATCACGCCTCTTTTGGTAATCTTGCACACGTTGCTGGCAATAGTTACGCAATTGCGACAACAAGGTGTCTTGCACCACTGGCCAGGCGGCAGAACTGTGATCACCAGGCTGCATCACAGCCAGTGCTAATGAGGGTATGCGAAGCGTTGGCTGCGCCTTGGGCCTGGGCAGTACTGTGACACCTTGTTCGGCAAAACGCTGCAGCCAACGTTTTTTAAACGGAGTAAACACCTGATACATAGCACCACTACCAGTGACAAAGCTGCCCGGTGCAAAGCCACACTGACGATCGCACTGCCACCAGCCAACACCCTGCTCTGCCAGCCATTGCTGCAGCATCTGATCACGCTGCTGCTCCCGCAGTTCGTATTCCTGCTCACTGTATACGGTATCAATTCCCAGTGGTAATAATGCAGTAAATACCGATTGCAATGCCCGATAATCGGTACCCTCAACCAGCAGCAAAGGTACTCCCAAAGCTGCCAGTTCGAGCTTTAATGCCTCTGCGCGGCGCCGGATAAGATCTTGTTTCATCGGAGCCATATCATGCTGCTGCCAACTCTTGGGGCAAGCCACAAACAGGGCCATGGTTGGCCCCTGCTCCATTGCTGCCAACAGCGCAGCATTATCGTAGGTACGTAAATCTGAGCGAAACCATACCAACTGCACGTTTTGCGTCATATTACCCCCGCAAACCTAATGCTTCCGGATAGGGCTGCAAGTAGGTTTGCGCAGCCAGATACGGGTGTTCAAAACGAGTCAAATGGTGTTGTAACAATGTCAAGGGTGCCATCAATGGCAGATGACCTACTCGGAAGCGTTCAATCAAACTGCTCAACTCCTGTCGCTCTTTTGCGGTTAAGTGCTTTTTAAAAAAGCCCTGCAGGTGCTGCAGCACATTGGCATGCGTTTTTCGACTGCAAGGCTGTTTCAAGGCATGCATCAAATCCAGCAGGTAACGTTGTTTCAGCGCTCCGGGTTCAAACAGCCGTGCCTGAGCGACCAAGCGACCAAGCTCACGGTAAGCTGAAGGGCTGTGCGCCATAATCAGGAACTTGTATCGGCTGTGAAAGGCTACCAGGGCACCGACGCTAAAGCCACTTCTGCACAGTTGCTGATAATCATGACAGGCAAAAATACGGGTGATAAAACTCTCTCGTAACTCCGTATCGTGCAAGCGACCATCTTCTTCCACCGGCAACCAGGGATAACGCTGCATCAGCTCACGGGTAAACAAACCTACCCCGGCTTTTCCCAGTTGATGGCCTTCTTCAGTGAATAGACGTACCCGCTCCATACCACAGCTAGGCGATTTAGCACAAACCACAAAGCCAGATAGCTGCTCCATCGTCGGCAGCACCTGATCGGTGTAGTCAAGCATAGCCTGGGTGTAATCACGACTTGCGTCTTTGACCTGTACCAGGTGAATATCACCGTGGCTTTTTTTCAGCAATCGAATAGGTGGCCTGGGTGTGCCAAGACCAATGGCATTTTCCGGACACACAGCCTGGTAACGCACAAACGGCTGCAACTGAGTCAAACAAAAATCTGAGGCTTTATGACCTCCGTCATACCGAACCTTTTGCCCCAACAGACAGGCACTGATGCCAATGGCTAATTGCATGCAGATTTCTCACTAAATTGGATAGATTTTGATACAGCACTGACCAAGTATTGGATCAGCGGCCCGGGAAAAAGAATAGCGACTGCTCAATCATTCAACAAGAAGGGAACTACCGTGACCAGCAACATAATCTCAGCCCAAATGATGAACATGCTGGCATAAAGCAAAGCCCTGATGAGTCAGGGCTTTGCGATGGAATACAATCAGAGCTTACTGGTACCTTCTTCAACCCTGGACTTTAACTTCTGTCCGGGACGGAAGGTCACCACACAACGGGCCGAGATAGGAATATCTTCACCGGTTTTCGGATTACGACCAGGGCGCTCATTCTTGACACGAAGATCAAAGTTACCAAAGCCAGACAACTTTACTTGCTCACCGGCTTCCAGAGCCGAGCGGATCTCTTCAAAAAAAGCTTCTACAATAAGTTTGGCATCACGCTTGCTCACCCCATATTTGGTAAACAATCGCTCTGCGATATCTGCTTTGGTCAGTGCCATGATTAATCCCTCAGCGTTGCATTGAACTCATTTTTCAGCGCTGCTACCACCTGATCAACAACCTGCTGGATGTCTTTATCTTCAAGGGTTCGCGCACTATCCTGTAACGTCAAAGCGATGGCGAGAGACTTGTAACCATCGGCCACACCCTGCCCGCTATACACGTCAAATAATTTTAGGCCAACCAGTTGATTTCCGCCAACTTTTTTTATAGTAGCAAGAATATCAGCAAAACGCACATCCGATTTTACCACTACAGCCAAATCACGGCGGTTCGCCGGGTAACGGGAAAGCTCCTGGCTTTGCACGATGGCACGCCCACCAAGCGCGGACAGCTCAAGTTCAAACAGGTAACACTTGCCTTTCACACCCAGCTTTCGCTCGGCTTCTGGATGCAAGGCCCCAACCCAGCCAACATGCTGGCCCTGACAACGGATCTCGGCAGTTTGGCCTGGGTGCAGTGCCGAATGCTCACCCGGTACAAATTCAAAGCGTTCTGAGGCAGAAGTGCTGGCCAACAAAGCCTCTACATCGCCTTTGGCATCATAAAAGTCGTAAGGACGCTCCGTCATATTCCATTGCCCTTGACCGACAGAGCCCACCAGCACAGCACCCAGCACTGGTACCTGACGGATGCCATTTTCCGCAGCTGCATCCGGCACAAACTTCAGGCCTGATTCAAACAGCCGCAGCTGCAGTTGCTGCCTGTTTTGGTTTGCTAACACAGTTTGCAGCAACCCAGGCCAGGTGCTTAATCGCATCGCAGACATATCGACTGAAATAGGATTTGGCAGCACCAGGGCGCTGACCCCGGGATACAACAGCTGCTGCACTTTGGGGTCAACAAAACTGTAGGTGATGGCTTCCTGATACCCTCTGTCAACCAGCATTTGCCGCAACTGACTGAGTGAGATCTCAGCTTCAGAGAAACGGCGCATAGTTAAACGAGCATTTGGTGCCTCATTCGGGATCTGGTTGTAACCATAGACCCTGGCTACCTCTTCAATCAGATCTTCGGCTATCGCCAAATCAAAGCGCCAGGATGGGGTCGAAACCTGCCAGCCTTCAGCCATAGTCTGAACATTAAGCCCCAACTGACGTAAAATACGTTCAACAGTGCTGGCTTCAATGGCAATACCCAGTAACTTGGTAAGGTGGGCAGCAGTCAGATTGATCTGATTAGCAGCTGGCAGATGCGATTCACTGACGGCCTCCACCACAGGACCGGCTTCACCGCCCACGATCTCAAGCAGTAAGGCGGTAGCACGCTCCATCGCCTTGCGCTGCAGCTGAGGATCAACACCGCGCTCATAACGGTGTGAGGCATCGGTATGCAAACCATATTGACGCGCTTTACCCGCCATCGCTGCAGGCGCAAAAAAGGCACTTTCTAAAAATATGTCACGGCTGTGTTCGGTAACACCGCTATGCAAGCCACCAAAAATACCAGCCATCGCCAGAGGCTTGTGCTGATCGGCAATCAGCAGCGTACCGGGCAATAAGGTTACTTCAGACTCGTCCAGTAAAACCAGTTTTTCATCAGCCTTGGCATAACGGACTTGAATATCCCCTTCGATCTTGGCTAAATCAAAGGCATGCATCGGGTGTCCAAGTTCCAGCAGGACAAAATTGGTCACATCAACAACAGGGTCAATTGAGCGCACACCGCAACGACGCAATTTTTCTACCAGCCATAGCGGGCTTTGCACTCCTGGATTGATATTGCGAATCACCCGGCCCAGATAACGTGGGCAGGCTTCCGGCGCCAACAGCTTGATCTGACGCTGCTCATCATGAGCTGGCGCCACTGCGTTGTACTCAGGAGTCTGAAAATCCAGAGCATTCAGCACTGCGACTTCCCGCGCCAAACCAAGTATCCCCAAGCAATCTGCCCGGTTAGGCGTTAAATCCACTTCGATGCTGACATCATCCAACTGCAGGTATTGGCGAATATCCTGGCCAATAGGCGCGTCGGCGGGCAACTCAAGAATGCCATCAGACTCTTCTGCCATACCCAGCTCAGATAAAGAGCACAGCATGCCCATGGATGGCTGACCACGCAGTTTGGCTTTTTTAATTTTAAAATCACCCGGTAATACAGCACCTACTTTAGCCACCGCGACTTTAAGGCCAAGTCGGCAGTTGCTGGCGCCACAGACAATATCCAGCAACTCCTCATCGCCGACATTCACCTTAGTCACCTGCAGCTTATCGGCGTCCGGATGCTGCGCACAGGCCACAACCTCGCCAACTACCACACCGCTAAAATCTCCCGCGACCGCAGTAACCGCATCCACTTCCAGCCCGGCCATCGACAACTGTTCAGACAGCAGCTCCGAACTCACTGCCGGATTGACCCATTCACGTAACCAACTTTCACTAAACTTCATGTCAATCGATCCTGCTTATCTGAACTGTTTAAGGAAACGTACATCATTTTCGAAGAACGAGCGCAAGTCTGTCACACCGTAGCGCAACATGGCTAAACGCTCTACGCCCATGCCAAAAGCAAAGCCACTGTATTTAGTTGGGTCAATGCCAACCGACTTTAGTACATTCGGATGGACCATGCCGCAACCCAGCACTTCCAGCCATTTGCCATTTTTGCCCATCACATCCACCTCTGCCGAAGGCTCGGTAAAAGGAAAAAAGGATGGCCTAAAACGTACCTGCAATTCTTGCTCGAAGAAGTTCTGCAAAAAATCATGCAAAATACCTTTCAGCTCAGTAAAACTAACATCGGTATCCACCATCAAGCCTTCCACCTGATGGAACATCGGGGTATGGGTTTGATCGTAATCATTGCGATACACCCGCCCCGGTGAAATGATGCGCAGTGGTGGTGCTTCAACTTCCATCGTGCGAATTTGCACACCTGAGGTCTGGGTACGCAGCATTAATTTTGGATTAAAATAAAAGGTATCATGATCAGCACGTGCCGGGTGATGCTCCGGAATATTCAGCGCGTCAAAGTTATGAAAATCGTCTTCAATTTCGGGGCCTTGCTTGACACTGAATCCAAGCTCAGCAAAAAAGCTTTCAATGCGCTGAATGGTACGGGTCACCGGATGCAAACCACCCATCTCCAGGCTTCGGCCCGGCAACGTTACGTCGATGCGCTCATTGGCCAGCTTCTCGGCCAGTTGAGCTTGCTGCAACTGATCACGTTTGTCGTTGAGCGCCTGCTGCACTTGCTGTTTTAACTCATTAATGTGCTGACCGGCAACTTTACGCTGCTCTGGATCCATAGCGCCTAACGACTTCAGCAGCTCGGTGATCCGGCCTTTTTTGCCCATATAATCCACCCGCACCTGCTCCAGGCCAGCAATATCCTTGCTTGCCTGAATGGCCTGGGTGGCTTGTTCTAACAATGCATTCAGCTCCATCGTTTCCTCAGCTCACTCAAATCAAAATGGTTTCAATCGTCATCGGCCAGTACCGTTTTGACGAATGGAATAGTAATCTTACGTTGGTGCACAATGGATGCCTGATCAAGCTGATCCAAAATTGCCACCAAAGCACGGATGTCGCGTTGTTGCCGGTTTAGCAAATAACGTGCTACTTCACTGGGTAGTTCGATACCCCGCACATGAGCTTTCAGCTGCAACAGCCGTTGCTTTTCGCTGTCACTCAGTAACCGCAACTGAAAACTGGTGCAGGCCTGTAGTCTGGAAACCAAATCAGCCAACCGGAACCCCAGTTGCATCGGAGGCTCATTTGCTACAATAATCAGACACTTACCTTGCTCTGCCATCCGGTTGTACAAATCAAAGACTGCCGTCTGCCAACTCAAATCGCCGGCAATAGCCTGAATGTTGTCCAGACAGACCAAGTCCAGATGCTCCAGATCATCCAGCACCCTGGCATCCAGTTGCTGCACATGCTCCAGTGCCAGCAACTGGCTGGTTAAGCCCATCTCTTGCGCCTGCACACAGGCAGCATACAATAAATGCGATTTGCCACAGCCACTGGCACCGAAAAGGTACAAGGGGGCTTTACCGGCCGGCTCGGCCAAATAGTGACGGATGTAATCAACCGCCGGATGCGGTGTACTGCTGTAAAAGCTATCCAGTGTTTCATCTTCCGGCAAAGTGACCGGCAATGTAAATTGGGTTGGCTGCATCTATGGGGATTCAAACCGTAGCTGAATCGCATCAGACGATTGTACCGCTGGCGGCAACAAACTCATGGCGCCTGTAGCCGGGGAAGCTGTCAGCAGCGACAGTCTTGGCTCAAGCGCTAGTAACGCCATAAACTCCGGTCGTGCAATGGCTAATTGCAACTCCAGCTGCAACCACTGTCCGGACCACTGCTGCAAGTCCAGTCGTTCAACTCCTGGCAGCCGGCTCATTAGCCGCTGCAACTGCACCCAATCGGCCCAGCTTGCTACCCCACTTACTTGCAGGTTAAGCAGCTCACTTTGCTCTGTATAGCGCACAGCATAGCGCTCTGCCAATTGGTTGGCTAAATCATCTACCCATTGCTCAGCCAGATCGGTTAGCTCGGTAGCTTGCAACTCAAAGCGATCCACCCGCCCTTGCTGGTCCAACTGCCAGTACAGTTGGTACTGCACTCCAGATTCACCTTGCTGCTCACTCAACTGAGCTGTAATAATAAGATCCGCTTGATAACGCACACTGGCACTGCGTATTTGTTGCCAGAAGCCTGCCCAGACATCGGTTTCATTCAGGCTAAGTAAGTCTTCCATATCGTACAAAGGCCAGACCAACGGCAGCATCCGCTCTGTGGCCTGCTGCTGTACCGCAACAATCAATTCATGCTGACGCTGATTTACAAACTGTCGGCCACGACTATCCTGCGCCACTAACCAAATCAGGCTCTGTGGCCGCCGGCTGTCCCAAATAGGTAATTGATGTTCGCGAAACAGCTGCTGAATTTTTTGTTGATCTATCAACACCCGAACTCCAGCTCCCTGCTCTGTCCGTATGGCCTCAAATTGTTTCACATAGGTGTTAGCACGCTGACGCTCTTGCTGTATGGCCGGGTGAGACAACACCTGAGGATCCACCGAAACTCTTCGTACCACTTGCTCGAAAGCGGCCCGTTGCCATTGCTGGCGCGACTGCTCAGCAGAGACATCAGCACTATACAAATGGTTTGTTTGCTCAGCCCAGGCGCTGCCATACCCTAGGCCTGACAGGCACAATAAGAACACCAGAGCCATGGTACGCCATCCACTGCGCTTTGCTTGAAACTGCATTGCCATTGGCTGCCTCATACGTGATAAAGCCACCAGACGGTGGCTTACGAATTAATCTAGTGGCACACCCAGGCGCTGGGCCACTTCTTCGTAGGCTTCTACCACTCCACCCAGACCTTGCCTGAAACGATCTTTATCCAACTTTTTGCGGCTGGCTTTATCCCATAACCGGCATCCATCGGGTGAGAACTCATCTCCCAGCACCACCTTGCCGTGGAACAGGCCAAACTCCAGCTTAAAATCCACCAGCATTAAACCCGCATCATCAAACAAACGACTTAAGACGTCATTTACCCGCAAGGTCAGTTGCTTCATCTCAGCCAATTGCTCTGCGGTAGCCCAACCAAAAGAGACCACATGCGAATCGTTGATCATCGGATCGTGCAACGCATCGTTTTTCAGAAACAATTCGAAAGTAGGCGGTGTTAATGCTTGGCCTTCCTCCACCCCGAGCCGCTTCACCAAAGAACCGGCAGCAAAGTTACGCACAACGCACTCGACCGGGATCATCGCCAGCTTTTTCACCAGCACTTCATCGTCACTGAGCAAAGCTTCTGCTTGGGTCGGAATACCGGCTTGTTCCAACTTCTGCATGATAAAGAAGTTAAATTTATTGTTGACCATGCCTTTGCGAGCCAACTGCTCGATGCGTTCACCATCAAAAGCAGAAGTATCGTTACGAAAATGCAGGATTAGCTTGTCTGCATCGGTGGTGTGGTACACAGTTTTAGCTTTACCACGGTACAATTCGGTTGTTTTTTGCGCCATCTGCGACTCCGGCCTGAGCGAAAATTCAGGGCGCAAAGTATACGAGTCTTTGCGCCATTCTCAAATCTCTTTTTTGCAATCCTGCTTACGCTACAACTCCAAACGTATCTGGCTCACAACATCCACCAGTACTTGCTCAATGTCTGCCACTGTCTGCTCAGGCAACACCTGGCCACTGTTGTCACGGAAACTGATGCTGGTAAGCTGATCGGCCCGGCCAAGTACAACCTGATAATCGCCATTAGCTAATGGCAACACCGGCATGGCTTTGCGGCGGAATAAACGTGACAGCATGCCCTGGGTTGGACGTTCATAACGCAGGTAGTAAGTACTGGTTGAGCGGTTCAGATCGGTTACATCCAAACTAACCTCTTCAAACAAGGCTTCCAACTGTGACCACACCACCTCTAAACTCTGCTCTGAGAGCAAAGCAGGCTGGCCCTGTGCATCGGTACCCACTTGCAGGCTGGTATCGGCAGGTCTGTTGCGTTGAGCCTGGGCTAGCTGAAACTCGTAGTCACCAACGAAGGCAGTAAAACTATTCAGAAAAGACGTTTCTTCCCGTTTAATGCCGGTTGCCAGCAGTTGGCCATCCCGTTGGAAAAACTGATGCTCGAGCATCTCTACCAAAACCGCAACGCTACGGCCATGGGGTCTAGGCTCCATACTTACCCGAAAACGCGCTTGATCGCGCGGCTGCTCAGACTTCCAGAACCACATGCCTTTGGTGTCGGTTTGAACCACCCAGTCCGTTAGCCAAACCAGCTCGGACTCTTGCTGATAATTGATACGGTTGTCGGCAAAAAATTCACCCAGTTTTTGCTCTAAAAAAGGCAATAAATCACCCGTGTAATCGTTACGATCAAACCAGACTCTGGCGCGAGTTTCTTCTTCATCGACCCGGCTGCTGCTGGATAAGGTCAACACCAGGCCCGGCGGTCGGGTGTCTACCCTCTGACTGGTGCCACTGAGTTGCGGGATGTCGTATTGCGCCGGCTGTGGCGGCGCTGTTAAATGTGCGGGCACTTCCAGTGCCTGCCCCGCCACCGCTTTAGGCTCTGACTTTGGTGATGAGAAAAATGAACAGCCGCTAAGCAGCAAACTGGCAATAACACAACTGGTTACCGAATAATGCACCTGATAAACTCCTAAAAATCGATGGTGGCGTGATGTAATGCTTCTTCGATACCGGCCTGGTGAATTGGTTCCAGTGTCGTTAAAGGTAAGCGAACAAAATCAGAGGCTATTAAGCCTATTCGGGCCAATGCCCATTTCACCGGAATTGGATTAGCCTCGACAAACAACTGCTTATGCAGTGGCTGCAAAGTCGCATCAATGGCTCTGCAACGGTCATCCTCACCAGACGCCGCCGCTTGCACCATCTGGGCAATCGCAGCCGGGGCTACATTGGCTGTGACCGAGATCACGCCATGCCCACCTGCCAGCAAAAACTCCGTACTGCTGCCATCATCACCACTGAACAGTGAAAATTCAGCTGGGCAGCAGTCTTTTAGATCCTGCAACCGCTCCAACGAACCAGTGGCTTCTTTAATACCAACGATATTGGCAATTTTGCTCAGCTCAGCCACAGTTTCCGGCAGTAAATCTACCGCAGTACGGCCAGGAACATTGTACAGTAGAATGGGCTTATCCGTAGCTGCTGCTATGGCTTCAAAATGCAACCGCATCCCTTTTTGCATTGGTTTGTTGTAATAGGGTGTCACCGTTAAAAAACCATCGACCGGCAGGGTGGCAAACAATTTGGTTTTTTCAACTGCGGCTTTGGTCGAATTCGCTCCATTACCAACAATGACCGGCACCGCACCAGCGACTTGCTGACACACTGCCTGAATAATGGCCAGTTGCTCTTCTTGCTCCAGGGTGGCTGCTTCAGCCGTGGTTCCCAGCACGACCAGACCTTCAGTGCCCTGCTCCAGCTGAAAGCGAACCAAACGATCTAAGCTGGCATAATCCACCTCACCCGATGCAAGCATGGGGGTAATCAATGCCACATAACTGCCTTTCAACATGCGCAAACAATCCCAAATTCATTCCGGCCGCCTATGTTAAAGATTGCGTCTGCTAAACACAAGGTTCGCTTGTAAAACAAGTTTGCCCACAGTGTTGGCCACATGACAGTCCCGGGCAATATGCTACAATGCGCAGCAGTTTCTCAGTACAGGAATTCATATGACACAGCATTTAGTGGTTACCGCCATAGGCACCGACAGAACAGGGCTGGTCAGTCAGCTGGCCCGGCTGGTAACCGATTGTCATTGCAATATTCTCGACAGCCGTATGGCTATTTTTGGTCATGAGCTCACGCTGATTATGCTATTGGCCGGTGATCCATCCGCTATTAGCCGGGTAGAGCACCTGCTACCCAGCCTGGGGCTGGAGCTCGACTTACTCACCATGATGAAACGAACCCCTGCTCACGAGCTACCCGCTGTGGCCAGCCATTATGTGTTGAGCTACCAGGGGCCGGATAAAGTTGGCACTTTACGCGCCATAACTGCCCTTCTGGCCCAGCATCAGGTATCCATAGCGGCACTGCGCTCAAAAACCATTACTAAAAATGGCATTCAGTGGATGGAAGCCAGCATGACATTGCAATTTCTCCAGGAACAATCCGTCCCCGATGTTGAGCAAGCAGTATCCACCTTGCTGGCAGAGCTGCAACTAAGCGGCGAATTCAGCGCCCAAAATTAAGGAGCCTTTGATGATCCCCGCCCTACCTGAGTTGAATTTGCACGGCAAAGTGTCTGAAGCAGAATGGCAACTGCGGTTGAATTTAGCCGCCAGTTACCGATTGGTCGCCCACTTTGGCTGGGACGATTTAATCTATACCCATTTATCAGCCCGCTTACACGGTACCGATCACTACCTGGTCAATGCCTTTGGTCTGGCTTTTGACGAAGTCACTGCCTCCAACCTGGTAAAAGTGGATTTGCAAGGGAACATTCTGGATGACACCCCTTTTCAGATCAATCCAGCAGGCTTTACCATTCACAGCGCCATTCATGAGGTGCGCGAGGATGCTCACTGCGTGATCCACTTACACACCCCAGCCACCATCGCCGTAGCCAGTATCGAAGGTGGTTTACGCCCTTACAGTCAATACTCCATGTTTTCACTGCCGTCGTTGTCTTACCATCAATACGAAGGCCTGGCGGTGAATGCTGAGGAGAAAGCCAGGTTGCAGAAAGATCTGGGCCAGAACAATCATCTGTTATTGGTCAATCATGGTGGATTAACGGTAGGGCCTACAGTAGGCGATGCCTTTATGCGGATGTACGATTTGCAACGTGCCTGCGAAATTCAGTTGTTGTTGCAAAGCAGCGGCCAAAAAATCATCGAAGTCCCGCAAGCCATTCAGGATGGTATTTACCAGCAGGCGAAGGTAGTGCATAGTGGCAGTACAGGCGGCCAGAAGGCCTGGCCTGCCATGTTACGCAAAGCCTGGCGACTGGATCCTGGCTTTGCCCGTTAATCTGGTTTCTGCTTTAAAAGGAAGCGCTATGAAAGTTACCCGTGTTGAAGTGTTTGATATCCACTGCCCTGAGCGTCCGGCCTGGACCCCGGTCTTTGTGCGCATCCACACCGACGAAGGCATTCATGGCGTCGGTGAAGCGGGCCTGGCCTACGACTTGGGCCACAGCGCAGCAGCAGCCATGATCAAAGAAATGGCCGAAGCTTTTTTGATTGGTCACGACCCTTTCCAAACCGAAAAGCTCTGGTCGCGGATGCTGCGCGAAAGCTTCTGGGGCTTAGGCGGCGGCCCTGTGGTGTATGCGGCCATGTCGGCCATCGACACCGCCTTATGGGACATCAAAGGCAAAGCCCTGGGCGTACCGGTGTACCAATTGCTGGGTGGTAAGGTCAACGACAAGCTGCGTACTTATGCCTCGCAGCTGCAATTTGACTGGGGCCCGGAGTTCAAGGCCTTAGTTCACCCAGAGCAATACGCCGAAGCCGCTTTAAAGGCCATTGCCGAAGGCTACGATGCGGTCAAGGTAGACCCTATTCAGTACGACAAAGACGGCAACACCTATTACGATCGCACCAACATTATTTCCCGCGCCGAAATGAAACTGTACCGTGCCCGGATGCAGGCCATTCGCGAAGCTGTGGGCGATGAAGTCGACATTATTTTTGAGTGCCACAGCCTGCCCGGTGCCACCAGCGCCATTCAGATTGGTGAAATTGCCGCAGAGTTTGACTGCATGTACTACGAAGAGCCGGTCAATTACCTGAACCATTCTTTGCACGACAAAGTCGCCCGTAAAGTCAAAGTCCCGATTGCAGGTGGTGAGCGTTTGTACAACCGCTGGGGCGTACGCCCCTATTTTGAAGATCAAAGCATCGATGTGCTGCAACCCGACATCGGCCTTTGTGGCGGCTTTACCGAAACCAAGAAAGTCTGTGATTACGCCGATATCTTTGACATTCGTATTCAGGCACACGTCTGCGGCGGCCCGGTGGCAACGGCGGCTTCTTTGCATTTGGAAACCGCCATCCCCAACTTCCTAATCCACGAGCACCATACCTATGCATTAAAAGCATGGAACCGTGAGCTCTGCCTGCAGGATCCGCAGCCGGTGAATGGCTTTTTCCAGGTCTCCGAAACCCCGGGCATCGGCATTGAGCTGAACGATGACGTGGTGATGCGCTCGCAACGGGTTGAGATTAAGTAAAGCAATTGGATTTTCAGGAATAAAAGGCGCTGCGGCGCCTTTTTTATTGGCAAAAGCGTCAGGTGCGGACTTGGCATAACAACCACAGCTTGCTACTCTGATGCTACATGTAATTAGCACCGATGAACTTCTGTGACCTACGATGCATTCAATCAATTTTGTGGCACTTTGCCTGCAACCACTTATGTGATGCAGTGGGGCGACGCTCATGTTTGGAAAGTTGGCGACAAGGTGTTTGCCATTGGTGGCTGGAGCAAGGATAAGCAACCAGCCTACACCTTTAAAACCTCGGATCTGAACTACGAATTCCTCTGCCACAAGGATGGCTATATCCCAGCCCCCTACTTTGCCAATCGTGGGATGAAATGGATCCAGCAAGTTGACACCAGCGGTGCTTTGGATGAGGAGCTTTGTTATTACCTGACCGAGTCTTACCGCTTAGTAGTGGCCGGTTTAAGCAAGTCCAAACGTCTGACGCTGGGGCTGATGACACCCTAAATGCCCTTGCAATGGTCAAAAAAAGCCCAATAACCGCAACTCAAACACAGAACGAGGCCTTATATGCTCACTAAGTCAAACATCTGGTGTCTGCTCCCGCTTTTAATCGCTGGCTTTTATCCAGCTACGGCAGAGGCCTGTCGCTGCTCCGATGTTACAGCACTGGACATGTTGAATGATTCCTATACCGCCTATATTTTCACCGGATTGGTAACAGAAGCCCGCTTAGAAAAGGTGAATGGCAACTACGTGAGCATTGAAATAGAGATTAAAGTAGAAGAGCGCTTTAAAGGCATTAGCGCAGAAACCCTGACATTTACAGCTGGTCAATCAAAGTTCTCCACTTCCTGCGGTGGCCCTATCTCCGTAGGTAGCCGCTATGTATTTGCCAGCAGTAAAGAGGGGGCGATTTTCTCTTGCACCAGTCGCCCCATTGATCGCTATGAAATAGACAACCATACCCGCAGATTATTGCAGGACTACCGTAATTTCGCCTCACTTTACAATTAATAGGCAGTCAGCCCATGCAGTGGTAAATAGTGCTAATGCTGCATGGCTGACATGCAGCGCTTAGCGCTGCATAAAACGATGGTTCAGTACCGGCAGTACCAGCAGGGTCAGCAAGGTCGCGCTAACAAGCCCGCCCAGCACCACCACCGCTAACGGGCGCTGAATTTCACTGCCTACCCCGGTTGCCAAAAGCAGTGGCAAGAGGCCCAGTGCCGTGGTACTGGCGGTAAGCAGCACCGGCCGTAAGCGCTGACTGGCACCAGCAAGCACCGCCCGTTTAATCGCCATGCCGCTGCCTTGCTGCTGATTCATCGCATCCAGCAACACCACTCCATTGAGCACCGCCAGGCCAAACACCATCATCAGGCCTATCAAAGCCGGCACCGACAGATACCAGTGCCCCAGCCAGAGCGCCAGCACCCCACCAAACAGTGCCATCGGAATAGCGGTTAGCAACAGCAGCAACTGCCGCACCGAGCGCACACTGGCGTAGAGCAGCAAAGCCATTGCCAGCAACGACAATGGGATCAACCATTGCAGCCGCTGCATCGCCTGTTGCTGCAGCTGATACTGCCCACCCAACTGCCAACTGTAACCGGCCGGCAGCTGCAGTTGACTTAAAGTCTCTTCCAACTGCTGAACGACCGAGCCGATATCCCGGCCTCGCACATTCGCCTGCACCATCAAGCGGCGCTGACCGGCATCCCGGCGAATGATGGCCGGAGCCGGTACAGCTTGAATATGCACCAGCTCCCCCAGCCGGATGCTTTGACCATTGGCGCGCCGCACCGGTAAAGCCGCCAGCGCATCCGCATCCTGCCGATAAGGACCGGCCAGACGCACCGCAATCGCATAGCGTGCATTGCCATCCAGCACGGTGCTGGCCGTGACACCGGCCACCCCCTGACGAATCAGCTGCATCAAATCCGCCACCGTGACGCCATAACGAGCCAGTTGCTCACGTCTGGGCTCAATCAGCAGCTGCATCTCTTGCTGAGTGACCTCGGTGGCTACATCGACTGCGCCAGGGATCTGCTGCAGCAACGCCGCCAGCTGCTCGCCCTGCTCTGCCAGCACCTGCAGATCGGGCCCGGCCAAACGCACCACCAGTTGGCCCTGCACGCCAGCTAGCAGCTCATCAACCCGGGTGGCAATCGGCTGGGAGAAATTGAGCAACAGCCCCGGAAACGCCGATAAGCGTTGTTGCATCTGTTGTTGCAATTGCTGACGATCGCCACCATTGTGCCAGGTTGCCATCGGTGTTAAGCCAACCAGGATTTCGATGTTGCTGACCGGCTCTGGATCACCACCCAGCTCTGCCGCACCAATTTTGCTAAGGGCATAGCGCACTTCCGGAAACTCCAGCAGCATGGCTTCCAACTGAGGGGCCACATATAAGGCGGTCTCCAGGCTGGCCGTTGGTGCCAGGGTCACCCGTACGTTCAACGTGCCTTCTTCCAGCTCGGGTACAAACTCTGTCCCCAACCGGGTCAGTAACACGACTCCTGCTACTCCCAGCAGCAGCACCAGCCCGGCCTGCCAGTAGGCAAAACGCAACAACCGGCGCAGTAAACGCCGGTAGCCCAGCTGCAGCAAGCGGAGCCCCCGTACAGGCCGGTAGCCGCTGGTTGGTTTTAGCAGCACAACCGCAAGCGCTGGTACCAGCAAGAGCGCACAAAGCAGCGCTGCGCCAAGTGCCAGCAGAATGCTGATGGCCATCGGCTGAAACAACTGACCACCAACCCCCGGCAGGGCAAACAGCGGGGCAAATGCCAGTATCACCACAAGGCTTGCCAGCAGTACCGGCTTTGCCATCTGACGCAGCACCTGCTGCATCAGCGCTCGCATGCTTTGTTCTTGCGGGTGCGCTAACGCCATTCGACGTAACAGCGCATCCACCACCACCACAGCACCATCCACCAGAATACCAATGGCCAGAGCCAGCCCACCCAACGACATCAGGTTGGCAGTCATGCCCAACTGCTCCAACACCAGCAGTGCCAACAGCAAGGCAACAGGCACTGTGATCACCACCAGCAGCATGGCTCTCAGGTGACGCAACAACCACCATTGCAGCAGCACTATCAACAACAGGGCCAACAACAGCGCCTGGCTGACGGTACGAATGGCCTGATCCACCAAATCAGCCTGATCGTAAAATACCTCCAGCCGGACACCTGAAGGCAAAGCCTGTTGCACCCGCGGTAATTGGCGCTGCAAGGCGTCGATGGTGGCTTTGGTATTGGCGGTACGATGCTTAACCACGATGCCGGCGACCACTTCACCCAGGCTGTCGGCCTGTCCATCGGCACTGCGCCGCGTCATGCTGACCGCCCCTGCTCTTGGCTCAGCACCCAAGGCGACAGTAGCCAGCATCTGCAGCTCTATGGGCCTGTCTTCCTGCCAGCCAATGGGGAGTTCCCGCAACAGCTGCAGCCCGGACTCGCCTGCCGGGACCAGGCCATAACCTCGCACCACCCATTGTTCCATGCCCTGCGGCAGATACCAGCCACCGGCATTCTGGTTGGCGCTTTGCAAGGCCGACACCACATCATCCAGCGTGAACTGATAGCTTTGCAACCGGTAGGGATCGACCTGTACCTGGTACTGCCGAACCTCTCCGCCAAAAGACAGTACCTCAGTAACCCCAGCCACCGGCATCAACAGCAATTTCACCAGGTAATCGTTCAGACTGCGAAGTGCGGCTGCATCCATGCCACTATCAGCACTGGCGGTCAGCACATACTGAAACACCTCACCAAGGCCAGAGGTATCCGGGCCAATCTCCGGCCGGCCAAAGCCTGCAGGGATCTGTTCACTGGCCCGCTCCAGTTGCTGAAATACCAGTTGGCGTGCCAACTGGGCATCGCTACCCTCAGCAAACACCACAGTCACCACCGACAAGCCGGTGCGTGATAGCGAGCGGATATCGACCACACCGGGTAAGCCAAACATCGCGGTTTCAATCGGGTAACTGATAAACTGCTCCACCTCTTCGGCGGCCAGACCATCGGCCTGAGTATTGATAACAACCTGCACCGGTGTTACGTCCGGGAAGGCATCGACATTAAGCTGCGGCAAACGCCACAGACTGACAACCAACAGTAAACCAAAGCACAGCAGCACCAGCACAGGTCGCTGCAAAGCGGCGCAAAGCCAGGAGTTCCACATGGCAACCTCCTAATGCTGGTGCGGGTCAAAGCCCGCCTTTTGCAGCTCGGAAGCCAGGAAAAAAGCGCCTTGCTTTACCAATAACTGGCCGGGCGTGATGCCCTGTACCAGATGCCAGCCCCGCTCGCTACGCAGCAACTCCACCGGATATGGCACAAAAAGCTCACGCTCCTGCACAAAAACTTGCCAGTGACCATCGGCATCACGACTGAGGGCGGCATCCGGTACCAGCACCCCAGAGACAGCTTCAGCACGCAGCACAATTTCCACAAAACTGCCGGGATGCCAGTGCAAGGCCCGATTATCCAGCCGGGCAAACCAGGGCTCGGTCCGGCTATGCAAGTCCAACTGATGTGAGCGGCCAATCAGCTCGGCTTCTGCCCATTGCTGCTCATAACGCACCAACAGCGTCGCTTTTGCATCAAGTAAGCCGGACTGACTGCTGGTTAACTCGACCTGCACCCACAAGCTGGACTCATCTGCCAAGCCCAGCAAGGTACTGCCCGCCGCCAGTTGCTCCCCTGGCAATGCCTGCAACCGGCTGACCACGCCAGACTGCGGCGCCAGCAGTTCAAAACGCCCCAATGATTCCGGCTGCTGCTGCAATGAAGCAATCTGCGCACTGGTCATGTGCAGAGCCTCCAAATGCGCCCTGGCTTGACTGGCCCGGACTTTGGCAATGAATTGCTCATTGGCACTGATGCTGTCGGCAGTAAGTTCAGCCAGACGTTGCCATTGACGCATCGCATCCAGATACTCTGCCTGCACATCAGCCAGCCGGGTGCCGCCCAGGGTTAACAGTGGCTGGCCGGCTTCCACCCATTGGCCGGGCCGGACATGCCGTTTCAGCACTTGCAGCTCAAAAGGGGTTGTCAGCAATTGGCTTTGCTCTGGATCGGCGATAAGGGTTGCCGTTGCCAGTTGTGTTGGCCAAAACTCGCTGATGCTGGCAGGCTGCACCAGGATCCCGGCCAACTGTTGTTGCTGCAAAGTAAGCTGCAACTCATGAGACTGGTGGCTGTGCTCCTGGCTGGCCGTCACTTTTGGATGACCGGCCAGCGGAAATGCTGTCCATAGCAGCTGCGCAGCCAAAACGGCCACGCGAATGGAATAAATACGCATAGAAACTCCTGAAAAAATACCGGGGTGCAGCCAGCTTCGCGGCCTGCTGCAGTTTAAGTGATATCAGGAGAGAAAAATGGGAGGGCGTAAATGCAAGGCAGATTGCGGCGGATAATACCAGAGCCGGTAATGACTATGGCCAAAGCTTGCGCTAACAGCAGATACACGAGGCAACCAGAACAAGGGCACCTGGCCACTGTGACAGTGACAATCCAGGCAAAGTTCGTCGCTCTCAGGCACCTGACTATCCGCCTGGAAGCGGCTTTCGGCCAGCCCGCTATCGCCAAGCGACAGATGCAGGTGATGACCAGTGCTGTCGCTCAACTCAGAAAAATGCCATGGATGCGCGCCAACCTGACCGGACAATGCTTGCCATAAAAAACAGCACAGCACCAGGGCGCTGATACGGACAGCACTTAAGCGGGTACTACTCAAATGGGCACTACTGACACGGATAGCTCGCAAACTAAAGGCCGAATGAGATCTGAGGTGAACATGAGTAGCAGTATACAGGCTGGTGTTGGTCCAGAGTCAAGGCTTTTAGTGAAACAACTCCATGACCGTTGTAACGGAAGTGCTTGATTATATTAGTTCCAGCCGGTACCAGCTCTTGGCACTGTGCTGGCTTAATTGCTGCCAGTCCACCGTACTGACACCAAGCTGCTGACAAAGCTGATGGTACTGCTGCCACAACTGTTGGTAGCTGCCCTGCCATAAACACAATGGAAAGTTACTGGCCAGCATCAGGCGATCTGTTGGTAGTAGCTCCAGAGCAGCAGACAGCACCCGCTGAAACCAACGGCTATCAAAGGAGCTCGTTACCCCGGCCTGCTGCATTTCCCAGCCGGAGAGTTTCATCGCCATAGTCGGGTATTGGCCAAGCTGCTGCAGTGCCAGTTGCCAGTCACTGAACCGCTCTGACGTGACCAGCCCGGCATGATTGAGCACCAGTTGCAGCTTTGGGTGTTTCACTGCCAGTTCAGCAAGGCGCTGCCAGTTGCTGGCTTTACTGAGATCGCACTGCACTTCAAGCAGCAGTTGATGCTGCGCCAGCCAAGCAGCAATGGTCTCAAGTTCAGGCCGCTGCAACACAGCCTCATCCTTCCCTTCAAAGATATGACGTACCCCGGCAGGATGATAGGGCAGTAATGCCTGTAGCTTCCGCTCTACCTCACCAAGCGGCGCGGCGCAATCCAAAAATGCCACGCTGCGATACGCAAAGGGCCAATGCTGCTGGCTTAACCAGAAAAGCTCCTGCTCTGGTTGCTGATTATTAAAACCTGCTTCAATGTGAACAACCCCCAGCAAGCGAAACGGCGACTGCAACGCTAAGTCTGCCGGCAGAAAATCCTGCTGCAGCAACGCTTTTTTGGGCCAGTGAGGTGGATTATTTGGGCGCAGCCAGTGGTAATGACCAGCGCTTAATTGCCAGACATGCAGATGTGGATCGATGATACCAATGCATTGCTCACTCATTGAGCGGTATAACCACCATCAATTAGCTGCAAACTGCCGGTGATAAAGGCGGCCTCCGGGCTGGCCAGAAATGCCACCAGTGCTGCCACTTCCTCGGGTTTTCCCAAACGGCCAAGAGGCTGCTCAGCTGCTTCTTCGCGGTGCACCTCCGCGGTATCACGACCACTTTGTGCGCAATAGCGGGCTATGGCCTGCTGGTACAAGGGCGTATCAATGGTGCCGGGACAGATGGCATTGCAGCGAATATTAAAGCTGGCGTAATCAAGCGCGGTGGTGCGTGCCATCGACGCCAGTGCGGCCTTGGTCAGGTTGTAGGCAAAGGAGTTGCGTTTACCAATGACCGCTTGATCTGAGGCCATCAGCAGAATAACGCCATCACGCTGCGACTTCATCAGCGGCAAAACCGCCTGCACCGCAGCAAAGGCCCCTTTCACATTGAGCGCAAACAGCTCATCCAACATCGCCTCTGAAGTGTGCTCAATATCGGCCGACAGATGCCGACCAGCATTGGACACCAGCACATCAATACGGCCGTATCTAGCTTTTATTTGACCGATCGCCTGCTGCACCGCTGCTACATTACTGACATCGCAAGCCAGATAGACACCTTCAGGGCCCGACTGAATATCCAGATTAATCACCTGATACTCCTGCTGCCGCAGTTTTTCCACCACAGCCGCCCCTATGCCGGCACTGCCACCGGTGACCACGGCAACCGGCTTTGAACCCTTGTTTTGCATGCTTACAAACCCCATAGGCCCATGGCCTGATCCAATCATTAAAACTCGTTGTATCATAACAGCTTTAGTCAGTCGCGGCTTGAGACTTCTGGCCGGGCTGTTACACTAAGACTCGTTTTCAATGCTCTAAGGATACCCTATGCAAACCCTGACTGCCGGACAAAGCGCACCTGATTTTACCTTGCAAGACCAAAACGGCCAAAGCGTCAGCCTGGCTGATTTTCGCGGCAAGAAAGTGCTGGTTTACTTTTACCCACGCGCGTCAACGCCTGGTTGTACCGTGCAGGCTTGTGGCCTACGTGATAGCAAAGCCGAGCTGGAGAAGCTGGGGGTTGTGGTGCTGGGTTTAAGCCCGGATACCCCGAAAAAATTGCTGAACTTCGCCACGAAACAGGAACTTAATTTTACCCTGCTGGCGGATGAAGATCACAGCGTGGCTGACGCCTTTGGTGTCTGGGGGCCAAAAAAGTTTATGGGCCGCGTCAGCGATGGTATTCATCGCACCAGTTTCCTGATTGATGAGCAAGGCACCATTGCCCATGTGTTCGATACCTTCAAGACCAAAGACCATCACCAGGTGGTGCTGGATTATTTAAGCCAATAAGCCATTTGCCCTGCCAGCTCTTGCTTTGGTCGGATCCGACATGCAAGAGCCGTGGCTTTGTGCATACTAAATAACATACTCATCGTTGCATGGAGGTTTTATGCACTTGCTCCCAAAGCTATCGCTCACTGCTACAGCCATCTTGTTGGCAAGCCTGGTTCAGACACAAAGCCAAGCCCAAACCATTGACACCGAGCATGGCCCAATCCAACTGAATACCATCGCCGAAGGGCTGCAACACCCCTGGGGTATGACTTTTTTGCCAGATGGCCGCATGCTGGTGACAGAGCGCACCGCCAATCTTCGCTATGTCAGCATGGATGGCAGCATCAGCGAGCCCATCGCTGGCCTGCCGGACATTCTGGTCGATGGCCAGGGTGGTTTACTCGACGTGGCGTTGCATCCGGAGTTTGCCAGCAATCAATGGGTGTATTTCAGCTACAACGAGCCCACCCCGGAAGGTAGCAGCACTGCCGTTGCCAGAGCTCGCCTGAACGGGATGCAGCTGGAGCAACTGGAGGTCATTTTCAGTGCCCAGCCCAAGATGCGTAGTCGCCATCACTTTGGCAGCCGACTGGTGTTTACCGACGATGGCTATCTCTTTGTTACCCTGGGCGATCGCGGCTCACGCCGACACGATGCGCAAACGCTGGATACCCATCATGGTAAAGTGGTTCGTTTGTATCCGGATGGCACTATTCCACAAAGCAATCCTTTTGTTGGCCGCGATGGGCTGGATGACATCTGGTCCTATGGCCACCGCAATATTCAAGGCGCCGATTTGCACCCACAAACCCGGCAGCTCTGGACCCACGAACATGGTCCTCAGGGCGGCGATGAATTGAACTTAACCGAGGCCGCTAAAAACTATGGCTGGCCCACCATCACCTATGGCGAAGAATACGGTGGCGGCCATATTGGCCCAACAGCAAAAGAAGGCATGGAGCAACCGGTGCACCAATGGACGCCGTCCATAGCGCCAAGCGGCATGGTGTTTTATACCGGTGAGCTGTTCAATGACTGGCAAGGCAATGCCCTGGTGGGCGCACTGCGTTATCAGTTGATCGCTCGCTTAGTGATGGATGGTAATACCGTGACCCACGAAGAGCGCATCGATATTGGTATGCGGGTACGGGATGTGCGCCAGGGCCCGGACGGTGCCGTCTATCTGCTGACCGACGAGCCCAATGGTAAGGTGCTGCAGTTAAAGCCTGCCTCTGAGTAACGGTTAGAAAAACGCGAAATCGGGCAAAGGGCTGTTGCAGCCCTTTGCTTTTTTACTCGGCTGCTTCCATCGCAGGCTGCACCCGGGCCGCCCAGGCCGTGATGGTTGCCTTGACCAAAGACGCCAACGGAATCGCAAAGAAAATTCCCCAGAAGCCAAACATACCGCCAAAAAACAGCACAGCGACAATGATGTAGACGGGGTGTAAATCAATAACCTCGGAAAACAACACCGGCACCAGCAAGTTACCATCCAGCGCCTGAATCACTCCATAAGCCAGCATCAGATAACCAAACTGCGGACTAAAACCCCATTGAAAAAGAGCCACTAAAGCAATCGGAAGCGTTACCACAGCAGCACCGATGTAGGGGATCAACACTGAAAAACCGACCAGCACACCAAGCAATAAAGGATAATTTAAGCCAAACAGAGCAAAAACTGCATAACTGACCGCTCCGACAATTATGATTTCCAGAATTTTGCCCCGGATGTAATTCATGATCTGAAAGTTCATTTCCTGCCAGACCTGACTGATCAATTTACGCTCTGTTGGCAGCAAGGCCGAGAAGCGCTCAATCAGCAGATTTTTGTCTTTCAACATAAAGAACACCAGCAGCGGCACCAGAATCAGGTAAATCATCAAAGCCACTAAATCAACAATGGATGCCAGTGACAGCGACAACATATCCCGGCCAAAGGCCATAAGCCGCTCATCGACTGACTGCATAAAGATATTTACCTGCTCGGTACTGACCACGCCAGGAAAGGCCTCAGGCAGCTCCAGCAAATATTGCCTGCCCTGCTCGATCATTTGTGGCATATCACGAAGCAAGGTACGCCCCTGATGCCAAAATAGCGGCATGGTCCACATCAGTATCATGGTGCTCAGACCAATAAAGGTAGAGACCACCAGGCTGGTGCTGATAGTACGGGATAAGCCAAGCCGGGTTAGCCGCGCTACCGGCCACTCCAGTAAGTAGGCAAAAGCGATGGCCACCAGCAAAGGTGCCAGAATACGCCCCAGCCAGTAAATGGATAAAAACCCCAGTAGCAGCATTAAAAACAGCACCACAACCTGAGGATCAGAAAACTTGTGGTGGTACCAATTTTTCAGCCAGGACAACATCGCAATGGGCTCCTTATCAACTTGCCTTGAGCAGAAGATACAGCAAACGCCTGAATCTGTCAGTTTTCTATGGTAGATTACCCGATATCCATGACAAGATAATTGCTGATTTCGCTTTGAACTTCAAAACAATTTCGCTGCCTAAAACGGCGATAGGTTTCCCGGACGGAATAGGCTGTACCCTGAATGATATCGAATACCCTTAGTGCCCACTTAATTTTTTCAACGCGATTGAAATCGGCCTGTCTCTGGTTGCTGTTGAGTTGTTTCTCGCTCAGCGCCTATGCCAGCTCGAACTTGCCCGACCTGGGCGGTACTGCCATGTCTACACTCACCCCAGAGAAAGAGAAGGTATTGGGTGATGTATTGATGCGCCAAGCCAAAGGCTCCTTGCCCATGGTGTTCGATCCCTTGCTGGATGAATACATTAATGCGCTAGGCAACCGCTTGGTGGCAAATGCCAACGATGTCCGCTTTCCATTTCGCTTTTACTGGGTGGATAATCGCAACATCAATGCTTTTGCTACCCTTGGTGGGCATGTAGCGTCCCATACGGGAACCCTGGCCATTTCGGACAGTGAAAGTGAATTTGCCTCTGTGATGGCTCACGAGATAGCACACGTCACCCAACGACACATTGCCCGCTTTGTGGAAGCTCAAAGCCAGCGAGCACCTTTAACACTTGCCGGCCTGCTGGGAGCCATAGTACTGGCCACAGTCAACCCTGAAGCAGGGATGGCAGCCATGATAGCGACCCAAGGTGCCAGCCAGCAAGCATCCATCAATTTCACCCGCAGCAATGAGCAAGAAGCGGATCGCGTTGGTATGCAAATCCTGGCCGATGCAGGTTTTGACCCCCATGCTGTGCCAGAGTTTTTCCGTAAACTCAGCGAGCGCAGCCGCTTTATGAATCAACAGTTGGCTTTTTTGCAAACACACCCGCTATCACAGGCACGGGTAAGTGATACCCGATTAAGGGCCGAACGATTCCCCAAACGCTTTGTACCAGACAGTCAGGACTACACCTTAGCCAAAGCCAGGGTGTTGGCGCGCTACCAACATAAAAATGAAGATGTGGTCGCCATTTTCCAGCAACGGTTACGCCAGCCAGGGGGCAATACCAAAGCAAATCAATACGGTCTGGCCATTGCCTACCTGGACAGCAATAACTATACCGAAGCGGAAACGCTGATCCTGGAGTTGCTGGAAAAAGATGAATACAATCTGTATTACCTGGATGTCTATACCGATGTGTTGCTGGGGCAAAACCGCGCGACTGAGGCACTGGAAATGCTGGAGCATCATTACCGGATCCGCCCAAACAACCAGGTCGTCACGCTCAATTACGCCAATGCGGCTATTAAAGCCGGTGGCAACCGGCTGGCGATTCATTTGCTCAAGGATATGCTGCATTACAAAGAGGATAATATTCTGGCCTATGATTTAATTGCCAAGGCGTACCAGAATCTGGAAGACTATGCCCGCTTTTACGAAGCCCGCTCAGATTTTCACTACCAATTGGCCAATTACCCCAGAGCTATTGATGACTTGCAAGAGGCGCTCAACCATTTATCCAGCAGCGATAAATTGGAAAACCGCCGCCTGGAAGCCAAAAGGCGGCAGATGCAAGCCGAATTTGATCGCTTGCGCCGCATGTAAACAGTCTATAGATAGCGCAGCCTGGACTTTGCGCCTGCGCCTGACTTTCTTTACAATAACCGTCTTTGCGAAAACGGAGCTGTTATGCTGACCATTCTTCACAACCCCCGCTGTTCCAAAAGCCGTCAGGCCCTTGAACTGCTGCAGCACCATCAGGTTGAAATCACTGTAGTGGATTATCAAAAAGCTCCCCTGACCAAAGCAGAGCTTGCCGCTGTACTGGAAAAACTTGGCATTCCAGCCAAAGCACTGCTGCGCAACAAAGAAGAGGATTACAAAGCCCTGCAACTGGACAATCCGGCTTTGACGGAAGATGATCTGCTGGATGCCATGTTAAGCCACCCCAAACTAATGGAGCGGCCAGTGGTGTTTGATCAACACAGAGCCGTGATTGGCCGACCTCCGGAGAAGGTACTGGAATTGCTGCCATGACCGTCAGAGTTTTGATTCTGTATTACTCAAAGCATGGTTCCGTAGCCAGGTTAGCCGACAAAATTGCCATCGGCGTGCAGCAGGCCGGTGCCGAGGCAATGGTGCGCTCAGTTGCTCCGCTGGATCCTAGCGAACAACCACGTCATCAGGTCCTGAATATCCAGGACCTGCCACACTGTGATGCACTGATTGTTGGCAGCCCGGTACGCTTTGGTGTCATGGCTGCCCCGCTAAAAGCCTTTTGGGACCAAACCAGCGAAGCCTGGATCCGCGGCAGTCTGATCGGTAAAGCGGCAGGAGTTTTTACTTCCTCCGGCAGCATGCACGGCGGCAACGAAAGCACTTTGCTCGGTATGATGCTGCCCATGCTGCATCATGGCATGCTGTTATGTGGCCTACCCTACAGCGAACCTGAACTTAATAACACCAACCAGGGTGGCACCCCATACGGCCCAAGCCATGTCAGTGGCTTGAGTGGCGACAAAGCCTTTAGCCGTGATGAGCAGCAACTATGTTTAGCACTGGGGCAGCGGATTGCACGCGTGACACAACAACTCAAGACAGGAGCACAACGCTAAATGAATGCAGGTAAACCGGAGCAGCTCTCCAGTGAAACCGTAACCATGGCAGACAAAACCAAACAATGCTTGCTGCTGGGCCGGATTGGTTTTTTTGGTCTTTTTGTGCTGATCCCAGTGTGGATACTCTGGTTGGCCCCTCCGAGTCTGGGTAATCCATACGTGCTGCTGGCACTGCTGTGGCTACCGTTGTGGTTTCCACTGCGGGGTATGATCAAAGGC
This sequence comes from Alkalimonas sp. NCh-2, assembly GCF_039631345.1. Classification (NCBI taxonomy): domain Bacteria; kingdom Pseudomonadati; phylum Pseudomonadota; class Gammaproteobacteria; genus Alkalimonas; species Alkalimonas sp. NCh-2. Next base: position 617,189 of record NZ_JBDIUV010000002.1, on the reverse strand, counting down.
GATCCCTACACCTTTGCCTGGGCTAATTTTATTGTAATGATTTACTTTGTACATAGCCTGACCAACTTGTGGGTCGCATCCGGACTTTATTTTTGGCTATCTGTGCTTGAACTACTGCTGTCGTTGGCAATGTTTATTGGTTGCACCTATTACGCTCGTTTTCGCGGGCAAGAGCTGGGCCTGAAGATCCCAAGACTGAAAGATGATCCCAGACCCTGAGTTTTTGCAATGCTAACGGCTGGCATACTCCTGTGCTTGCAAGGTGCAGAGATTCTGTTGACAACTCGGTAGCGGCTCTGGCAACAACTCACAGGTGCTAATGGTGCCAAGCCGCTCATGCTGCCGCTGTCGCAATGAGCTAAACTGTTCATTGGTATGCAGCAGCATGCTTTCGTCGGTGCTAAGCACGGAATACGCCAGATACTGCTCCGGGCCGCCACAGGGGCGAACCCCTTTGGCCAGCACCCGACACTGTTGATCTTGCTGGCAGCTGCGGTCTTCCGTCAACCGATCCATCCGCCGCTCCAACTGACGCAGATTGACCTGCAGTTGAGCCAGAGAGCCATCCAGCTCACTTAATAAAGCAGCACGCTGTTGTTCTTCAGTCAGTTGCACACAGCCGCTAAAACACAACACAGCCCCTAAAGTGACCAGCCGATACCATGCTGCCTTTGTTGTCATGTTTTGCTCCTTTTAGCTCTCTACCTTCCAGGCAGACAACTAACTGTTGGTCGTAATACGGGCCATTTGCAGTACAGACACGTAAGCTCCATACTGAAAAGCATAATCAGAAAGCTCTGCTTCCACTTCAAAACCAAAACGTTCATACAGGGCTACCGCCGCTTCATTATTGCTGTATACCTGCAGCTCCAGTCGACGAATATTCAACCAGTTGTCTGCCATTTCCAAAGCGGTACGCAGCAGCGCCGAGCCAATGCCCTGGCCCTGGAAAGGTTCCGACACCGCCATACCAATGTCGGCCGCGTGCCGGCGGCGCTGATTTTGGAACTGCTGCAGGCCAAGTTGCCCGACCACATCACCATCCAGCTCGGCCACCAGATTGTAAAAGCCGGGCCGGCTCTGGCATAACTGCTCCCAGTGATTCAGCGCCTGCAATGGCAATTGCAAGGTATTGGCGTATACACTGGGCTGCTGATAAATCTGCTGCATGGCTTTGGCATCAGCCTGTTCAGCATGACGGATTATAACCGGCATGAGTTCTTCCTTCTGTAAAAAAATGTATCAAGGTATTAACACTTCATCGTTAGCATGCAGTGCAGCAGGTATCAGGACACACCATAGCCAGGATCACATCAGGCAAATGCAATCATCATGCTTAGAATAATGAGGTATGCAGACAGGTACAAGTGAATTTGTACCTGTCCGAGCAAACTTAGAGTTGAGCTTCGAGCTCAGGGAGAACAGTAAAGAGATCGGCAACCAGACCATAATCGGCCACCTGGAAAATAGGGGCTTCAGCGTCTTTGTTGATAGCCACGATGACTTTCGAGTCTTTCATGCCTGCCAGATGTTGAATAGCACCGGAAATCCCGACAGCAATATACAGATCAGGCGCCACAATCTTGCCGGTTTGCCCAACCTGCATATCATTCGGCACAAAGCCAGCATCCACAGCGGCGCGGGATGCTCCTATGGCAGCCCCCAGCTTGTCGGCAATACCTTCCAGCAATTTGAAGTTCTCACCATTTTGCATGCCACGGCCACCAGAGATCACCACTTTAGCAGCTGTTAACTCAGGACGCTCAGAAACGGTCAGCTCCTCGTTGACAAAAGTGGAAACCGCCAAGTCTTTCACCAGGTCAAGGTTTTGGATCTGCGCCGCTCCCTCTTCAGACACGGCATCAAAAGCAGAGCTTCGAACCGTAATGACTTTGACCGTATCATCCGATTGCACGGTAGCAATAGCATTACCTGCGTAAATAGGGCGTACAAAGGTGTCAGCCGACTCAACAGCAATGATATCGGAGATTTGCGCTACATCCAGCAAAGCAGCCACTCGCGGCAGAAAGTTCTTACCGGTTGTAGTGGCTGCAGCCAAAATATGGCTATAACCTGCAGCCAGCTCCACTACCAAAGCTGCGATATTCTCTGCCAACTGATGACCATACACCGGGTTATCAGCCAACAAGACCTTGCTGACCCCAGTTAATTTTGCCGCCTGTTCAGCAACCGCCTGGCAACCGGCTCCTGCGACCAGCAGCTGAATATCACCGCCAATTTGCTGTGCTGCCTGCACCGTTTTGTGGGTTTCAGGCTTTAGCTGTTGATTGTTGTGCTCTGCAATAATCAGGATGCTCATTGGATCACCTTTGCTTCATTCTTTAATTTGTCTACCAGCTCCGCTACCGACTCCACAGTAATACCACCTGTGCGACCGGCCGGTGTCGCCACTTTGACTACTTTTACTTTGGAAACCAGCGCCACACCCAGTTCATCTGCCGGGATCACATCCAAAGGCTTGCGCTTGGCTTTCATAATATTTGGCAGGGAAGCATAGCGCGGCTCGTTCAGGCGCAAGTCGGTACTGACCACCGCAGGCAGGCTTAGCTCAACAGTTTGTAGTCCACCATCCACTTCACGGGTTACCTGGACTTTGTTGTCTGCGGTAAGCTCCACTTTGGAGGCAAAAGTCCCCTGACCAATACCCGCCAGGGCCGCCAGCATCTGGCCGGTCTGATTGTTATCAGAGTCGATCGCCTGCTTGCCGATAATCACTAGCTCAGGTTGCTCTTTGTCCATCAGCTTGTGCAGTAACTTCGCAACTTGCAATGAGTCCAGATCTGCCTCGGTTTCCAGATGGATGGCACGATCCGCGCCCAGAGCCAGAGCAGTGCGCAGTTGCTCCTGCACTGCTTTGCTACCAATAGATACCACCACCACTTCTGTCGCTTTGCCTGCTTCTTTTAGACGGACTGCTTCTTCCACCGCAATTTCACAAAACGGATTCAGTGCCATTTTCACATTGGCTAAATCCACACCACTTTGGTCGGCTTTAACCCGCACTTTCACGTTGTAATCGATAACCCGTTTGACCGGCACTAAAATTTTCATAGATTCCTCACATTACCCAGGGAAAACATCCGACTGCTACTGGCAGCTTGATTGACGTGAAGGTAAACTTATCCAGCAGAACATGCTCACAATCTACTTACTGTTGACGTAAACGTCAACCTGCAATAGGCTTTACGGGCTGTTTCGTACTGAATTCGCTGTAAATAATAACATCCACTACACTTGCAGACGAGTAGCAGGCACGCCAAATAGGGCGCGATATTGATAATGATCAGGGTAACGATGCCTGCAATGAGGTATTCCTTTGTTTCCCTGCAAAACAACGACAACAACGAACGAGGTCAGCTGTGGACGTGCAAAGAGAATCGATGGAGTTTGACGTAGTAATCGTAGGTGCAGGCCCTGCCGGCTTATCCGCTGCGATTAAGCTGATGCAACAAGCACAGCAAGCCGGGCAAGAGCTGATGGTTTGTGTAGTCGAAAAAGGCTCAGAAGTGGGCGCTCATATCTTATCCGGTGCAGTGTTTGAGCCAAGAGCCTTGCACGAGCTGCTGCCTGACTGGCAGTCATTGGGAGCCCCGCTGAATACCCCGGTTGTACACGACGATATTTACTTGCTGCAATCCGACAGTCAGGCCAAAAAGCTGCCTGGCTTTTCCGTGCCTAAAACCATGCACAACAGTGGTAATTACATTGTGTCTATGGGCAATGTCTGCCGCTGGTTGGCTGCGCAGGCAGAGCAACTGGGGGTGGAGATATTCCCCGGCTTCCCGGCAGCAGAGCTGATTATTGAAGATGGCGTGGTCAAAGGTATTATTACCGGTGATATGGGGCTGGATGTCGATGGCACGCCCAAAGATAGCTTTGAACCAGGCATGGAGCTACGTGCCAAATACACTATTTTTGCCGAGGGCTGTCGCGGTCACCTTGGCAAGCAGTTGCTGCAGCAATTTGCACTCGATAAAGACTGCTCGCCACAACATTACGCTATTGGCTTTAAAGAAATCTGGGATGTGGATGCATCCAGGCATCACCCTGGTTTGGTTGTGCACAGCGCAGGCTGGCCTCTGGATAAAAACACCTCTGGCGGTGGTTACCTGTACCATGCAGAAAACCAGCAAATTCTGGTGGGTTTAATCGTCGATCTGAACTACAGCAATCCACACCTCAGTCCTTTTGAAGAGTTCCAGCGCTACAAGCAGCACCCGGTGCTAAAGCAATACCTCGAAGGCGGGAAACGCGTCAGCTATGGTGCCCGAGCTATCACCAAAGGAGGCCTGAACAGCTTGCCCAAAATGAGCTTTCCCGGAGGCCTGCTGGCGGGCTGTGAAGCCGGTACTCTGAACTTTGCGAAAATCAAGGGCAACCACACGGCCATGAAATCCGGCATGCTGGCCGCAGAAACCATCTTTGAAGCCTTGCAACGCGGGGATGAAGGTGGCAAGGATTTAAACCATCACCAGCAACGCTTTGAGCAAAGCTGGCTGTACGACGAGCTGTATCGCTCACGCAACTTTGGTCCGGCCATGCACAAATTTGGCACCTTCTGGGGCGGTGCCTACAACACCATCGAACAAAACTGGTTTGGCGGCAAACTCCCCTGGACGCTCAAAGACGAGTCGCTGGACCATGCCCAGCTCAAACCAGCCAGTGAGTGCCCGGTGATCAACTACCCCAAACCGGACAATGTGCTGAGCTTTGACCGCTTATCGTCGGTGTATTTATCCAACACCAACCATGAAGAAAAGCAGCCTTGTCATCTGAAGCTGAAAGATGCCAGTCTTCCCATCAGTCAAAACCTGCCCCGCTTTGCCGAGCCCGCTCAACGGTATTGCCCGGCTGGGGTATACGAGGTTATCGAAGAGACAGATGGCCAGGCCCGTTTCCAGATCAATGCCCAGAACTGCATTCATTGCAAAACCTGTGATATCAAAGATCCGGCACAAAACATCACCTGGGTAACACCAGAAGGCCCGGGGGGCCCAAACTACCCCAACATGTAACTTTTATTCAGGGAGCCGGGTGCTCCCTTTTTATTGATCTGAACCAGGTTCAGTGCTAATCCCGCATTGTATTCAGCAGAAAAACGGTCTACTTTTAGTGCACAGTCGTATAAAAAACAGATGCAGGAAGAGGCTCTATGGCAACAAAAATACCGACCACCCAGCCGGACACAAATCAGGATGATCTGCATGATGAAGTAATTGCAGTGCGGCCTGCAGCCAGCAGCATAGCCCGACAGCCAGTCGTTTCCTTTGGTGGGGAGCGTTATATGTATTTTACGGAGCGCGATCTCAACCGTATTCTGGCTAACCTGGATGCACTTCGCCAAACCGTTTTCCCAAACAGCGGTGTGGAACACGAAATCAGTGCTCCAAGACAGCAACACTTTCCTTCTGTTTGTTTGATTGGCCTTGGCCGTTGTGGCTCCAACATTGCACTGGATGTGGCGTCTCTGGTCTACAATGCCCGTAATTTTTACCTGAATGAGTTTAACAACGAAGAAAAGCAAAACCGCGAACAGGAATACCGGCCCATGCGCTGGATTAAGCGCAGCCTGCATTTAAAACAATCGAATGCGTTAAAACCGGTATTTCTGATAGAGCCACTGGTGATGCTGGGTGATTTGGATAAAGACATCGAAGGCCGCATCCGCTTTTCCAACAAAGGTGAATCCAGCGGTTTCCTGCACGACTACACCAAAATGAAAATTATGGATTTGTCCGAAGTTCATGCAGGCGGCGCTGGCAATGCTCCTATTCTTGGCCAGTATCTGGCGAAAATTATTCTGAATAAAGACACACAGCGCTTTTCCAATGCGGACTGGAAGTTTATTCACTCCTACCTGATTGATTCCTGTGGCATCAAAGCCAACCAGTCGCGACTGTATTTTTATATTTTCAGTGCAGGCGGTGGTACCGGCTCTGGCATGGCTTCTGAGTTCGGCCTGGCCCAACAGTATGCCTACATGAGCAAAACCTTCGATACCCGAACCTTACCAGAGAACGAAGAAAACCGCGGTCACTCCTTTGTGTTTGAACCCATCTTTACCAGCGGCATCTGTATCCTGCCGAATATTTCTGACCATGGGGTGGAGATGTCCGAGGCGTTGCATATCAATGCCGGTCGTTTACTGTGCAAGTATCTGGCAGAAGAGTGGGACTTCTCCTACAACTTTGACCATGAGGATGGTAGCGACTCCAGTGTGATGCACCGCATCCGGCCCTGGAATGCGATGATGCTAATCTCCAACGACATCATGCGTTATGCCGAAGAAACCGATGACGGCGACATCCAGCACATTGATGTCAATGCCATGGAAAAATACGCCAATCAATACATTTCACAGCAAATATTCAATATCTTGACGGCCCAGGCTGTTACCACGGATTACGATGAAAACTATTTCCGCCGGGCCGGCATTGATATCGGCGAAACCATCCGTCTGGATGCCAATGATCTCTTTATGAGCCTGGCTGGGCCTGTTGCGGTAGCTTATGCCGAATCGGTGATCCCGGCTGAGAGCAGCAGCCTGGAAAAGGTCAAGCTATTCGACAAACAGGCTCCAAGTGGTTTGAACATTGACGATCTGTTTTTCCGCTCCATTGACTTGCCGCATTTTAACAAAGTCACTCAGGCCATTGAGGGTATCAGCTTACTGCCGATTGAGTCAGAACGCTACCGTGAGACACTGGCCAATTATCAGAAGAATAATTACAACGCGGCTGAGCTAAAGAACCTGCACTTTTTCAAAAACTGCTCATCCGTGGTGTCCATTGTTTCCTTGCCCAAAGACTACAAATTGTCGTACATCGATTTGAACAAGCTGAAGTCTCATCTGAACAACCTGTTCCCCAATACCACCTTAAAACGCTATGCTTTGGTAATTGGCGCTTCTGCCAACATTTCGCTGACCACGTTAATTGTGAAAAGCCCGTGCCTGAGTGATGATTTCCTGACACTGATTGTCGCCTACATCAAACGTTGCTTTGCCAAAGACAGTTACCGCTTTGATGAACAACTGGACGAGGCCATGCTGGAATTTATTCGTGATGAGCACTTCGATGAAGCGCTGCTGGATACCATGCTGAATGAGTTTGAGAATCCGGCCAAAATCCTGGATACCAACTGGTACGCAATCAAACCCATGTATGAGAAAAAATACCGCGAGCTGATTCATAGTAAAGATAAATTTATCTCGATCAACGATATCCGGTTATCGCGTGATAGCGTGAAAAAAGCCATCAAGTATCTGCGAGAAATTTACCGGCATAAGATCAGCAAAACCAGGGTGATTTCACTGAACCAGTTACCCGGCAAAAAAGAGAGGAAATCCAGTAGCAACGCTGCCAGCGAACCGGAAAAATAACGCCCGCAGACAGACAAGCTCTGCGCCTGTTCAGGGCAGCGCTTGTCCCCGCACCGCACAGTACAACCGATACCAATGTTCCCGGCTAAGTTCTATTTGTGTGGCCTGCAGGCAAGCTTGTATCCGTGCCACCGACAAGCTGCCAATCACGGGTTGAATAGCAGCCGGATGCCGCAACAGCCAGGCCAATACGATGGCTTCGGCTGATACCTGGTAGTCAGCCGCCAACTGCTGTACCAAAGTGGCGGTCTTGTGCTCGGCATCCGTTCGGGGCAAGCGCCCCCCGCTAAAGAGTCCCTGAGCCAGACTTCCCCAGGCTTGCAGTTGGATATCCCTGAGCTGACAAAACTCTACCGTCCCAGCCGAGAAGTGGCACTGACTGCCTGCTGGCATGCCAGTGAGAATGGTCTCTTCCAACCAGTGATAATTTGCCAGGCTCATTTCCAATTGATTGGCGATCAATGGTTGCTCCAGCGCCTGCTGCAACCACTGCAGTTGTGGCCAGGCCATATTCGATACCCCAAAAGCCCGTACTTTGCCCTGAGCATGCAAATCGGAAAAAACAGCAGCAACTTCTCTGGGTTGCATCAAGGGATCTGGCCGGTGCAGCAGCAACAGATCCAGATAATCACACCCCAGTCGTTGCAGGCTCGCATCCACACTTTGCCGGATGTGCGCCGCAGAGAAATCGTAATAGCCTGGTTGCTCACTGGTTGCCAGCCGAATGCCACACTTGCTCTGGATAAACAACTGCTCACGTTCAATACCAGACTGCCGTAGATAATCGCCAAACACCCGCTCAGATTTACCTAAGGTGTAAATATCGGCATGATCAAAGCAAGTGATACCGCCCTCAATGGCTGCATCCAAAGCACTGAAAGCGCGCTGATGCTGCAATGCGGTTGTAGCGCCACGATCCCAATCACCACCAAGCTGCATGCAGCCAAACACCAGACGGCTGGCTGCTGGAAAATGAGCCTGCAAAGGAAACTGCATAAAAAAATCCAGAAAAGCAACACAGACTTTCAGTATATACCCAAACATAATTGCGAATACAGTGTCTGCCACCTAGACTTGGCTTTATAACTCTTTCATTCACAGCGCTTTTATGACCAGCAAAAATACCCGCTATTTGCTTCCTTTGTTAGCTGGGCCGCTAAGCTTTCTGTTACTTAGCAGTCTGGAAGTTCCCTTTACCGGTATGAGTCAGCACGCCTGGCTGATGGCAGCCTTAACACTTTGGATGGCAATCTGGTGGATCAGTGAAGCGGTGCCCATCCCGGTGACCTCTTTGCTGCCCATCGTGTTAGTGCCATTGCTTGGGTTGGACGCGCTTGGTGCTGTGACAGCACACTACGCCCATCCGCTGATATTTTTATTCCTGGGCGGCTTCTTGCTGTCGATTGCGATGGAGCGTTGGGAGCTGCACAAACGCATAGCCCTGCATGTGATGCTGATTGTTGGTAGCAAGCCAAGCCAGCAAATTGCCGGCCTGATGGTGGTCACTGCTTTCCTCTCGATGTGGATGTCAAACACTGCAACTTCCGTCATGATGCTGCCAATTGCTCTGTCCATTCTGGCCTTGCAACAATCAGCAGCCAGTAAGGAGCAAGGATTTGACACCGCCATCATGCTGGCCATTGCCTACTCTGCCAGTATTGGCGGGATTGCCACTTTGATAGGGACCCCTCCCAATGCCCTGTTGGCTGCTTACCTGCAAAGCAACTACGACATTCAAATTGGCTTCGCTCGCTGGATGTTGATCGGGGTACCTATTGCGTCCTGTTTGCTGTTATTGTGCTGGTTTTGGCTAACCAAGCTTTCTTTTCAGTTGGATAAAGTGGCATTAACCGATACCAGAGCGCTGTATCAACAGGAGCTGCAGCAACTTGGCCCTATGTCTGGTGGAGAAAAGCGTGTGATGGCGATCTTTCTATTCGCCGCCATCGGCTGGATCTCACGTGAGTTTGTCCAAGGCCGAACCGGCTTGCCGATTGACGACACCATCATCGCCATCACAGCCGCAACCTTATTGTTTATCCTGCCAGTCAACTGGAGAAGCGGGCAACGTATTTTGCAATGGGAAGATACTAAAAAGCTGCCCTGGGGCATTTTATTACTGTTTGGTGGTGGTTTGGCGCTGGCCGGGCAAATTCAAAAATCTGGCCTGGCAGATTTTATTGCTTTGCAAGTCAGTGGCCTGGACGGTATTTCTATCTTGCTGTTGGTCTTACTGGTCACCAGCATTATTATCTTTTTAACTGAAGTCACCAGCAATACTGCGACAGCAGCGGGCTTTCTCCCCTTGCTCGGGCCCGTCGCACTGGCACTGGATACCAGTGTCGCCATGCTGGTGGTGCCGGCAGCACTGGCAGCCAGTTGCGCCTTTATGATGCCAGTGGCCACCCCACCCAATGCCATTGTCTTTGCTTCGGGTAAGCTGAAAATCATTGATATGGTGAAAGCCGGCTTTGCACTGAACCTGCTGGCGATTGTGGTGATAACGCTGTTTTGTTATTGGCTGGTGGAAGTTATATTTAGCTTTTAACCGCTGAGCAGCGGGCGGTAACTCATAGAGTCCAACCAAAGACTGGCTGCTTCTGCAGCCAGTCTGGTACAACCCAGGCCCGAGCAAGCGTATGCCTTGCTCATCCGGATGTTATCAAGGGTTGTACTCGATGGCACCGATGTCTGGTGCTGCACCACTATAGCTCAGGCCAATATTCACACCACCATCAACCATAAAGCTGCCCGATTTGGGCCGCAGCAGATGGGTTACCGGTAAAGATCCATCCGGCTGACGCGGACTCTTAGCCAAAGCTGTGTTCAAACTTTCAAACATACCACTGGCTGGTGTGCCCTCTTGCCAGCTGTTACCGCCTTGCGTGGCACCATTGGCAATGTCCACACTTCCATTCAGGCTCAGGTTGTTATAAAAAATATGACGCTTACCAGAGCTAGCAGGGTTATTTGGAAATACATAGTTCCGACCATTGTTAAAAGCGGTGTTATTTAACAGCGTTAACGCCCCGCTGTTATTATTGTGATCAAACCCTTTCGCATTGCCACTGCTGCCAAAATTATCAAAGGCTATGTTACGAACCACAATATGATCACCAGGATCGTTGTTGCCACCAAGCTTAAAGCCGTTGCCACCGCCCTCGAAATTGCTGGGATGACCAAATACTGCGGCATTACCATTACCAAATGCCCAGTTATTTTGTAGCACTATAGGATGAGGAGCGCGCCAAAAATCAAAGCCATCGTCTGAGTTTTCCCATGAGCGGTTGCCATAAAAGTGGTTGCCAGGCCCAAGATCTAACTGCTTAGCACCAAAACCATCGGCATTATTGCCAACCCGGTTGGTATAAATCGCCGAGTTAAAGTTATGATAGCTGTCACAATTCATAATCAGGTTGTGTGATGCCGAGCCTCCCAACAGAATACCAGTATCGTAGTTACCATGTGACACCAGTCGCTCCAACCGATTATGACTGCCATCAACCCGCAAGCCATTATGACCGGCATAACGGATCGTCAACCCATACAGATGCCAATAACTGGCATTAAGACGTACACCATGAGCGTTGTTTTGAATGGTTTGCGGGGTAAAATCCAAAATCGGCCGCTCACCAGGGTATGCATAAACCCGAATCGGATGGCTAGCCGTACCACTGACACTGTTAATACGAATGGTATCATCGTGGTAATAAACACCACCACGCATCACAATCACATCACCTGGCTGGGCACTGCTGACTGCCCTGTTCAAGGTTGCATAGGGCGAGCCTATAGTCCCTGAGTGACTGTTATTGCCATTGGGCGCTACATAAAAAGTCCGGCTGCCTGCGGGAATACTAAGATGAGGACTTGGGGTAGGTGCAGATGGCACCAGGTGGGAAAGATTTTCCACAATAGGTGCTGAACCACTGCACGATGGCTGTGGCAATGCGGCCGACTGACGCTCTATCCAAAGATCGCTTATCGTTACCATTGCTTCGCTTTCAACACGCAGCTGTAAAAAGGACCTTGCCGTGCCTACGGCTGAGTCCACCACCACCCGCTGCCCGGCAGAGAGGCTATTGACAGTGGCATCATAAATACGCGATGCCCCTCCATGGGCCGAGTTCGCCTGCCCGGTGGTATTGTTGTCCACATAGATCTGGAATTTCTTACTGCCATTGCCTGAAGTGCCCTTTACGCAAAAAGAAATACGGTAGGGCTGACCAAGATCCAACACGCCGGTTGTATTAGCAAGCATGTCACTGGATGACGTTTGCACCGTTGGCAAAGCATTACCGACACTGAAGCGAGCATTGCCAAAAGTAAACTGATTTCCAGCAACAGACATATTGTTTGAGCCGGCTAAAGCATAATAAAAAGGCGTATTCGAACTAGCAGTCACTGTTTTGTAACCAGAGCTAAAAAAGTGGTTTGCCCCAGCTGCACTGAAATGTTCCTGCACAGGCAAAGCTGCCCCAGCATGCTGTACTACTGCAAAAGTACCAGCCAATGATATAACTAAGGGCACCACCCCCAAACCGAATTGGTAGAAAATCTTTGTTAGTTGTCTCATCAGTTAACCTCTTGATGGTTTGACATTACCCAATAAAAAGCACCCTAGCTGAACTCAAATAAGCCATCGGTGCTTGCAGAGTATTAGACACACAAAGAAATAAACCAAAAAGATGAACGCAATATTTACTAATTTCACGCAAAAGTTTCAATAATGGATGGGAGACAGCAATGTGTCAGGCTGCTAACTAACCGGTGTGTCCTTGCAGCCCCCCGGAAGCATAGGCCTTGTTACAGCATAAGGCCTATATTCTGATGTGATGACGATGATTAAGCCAGGTTCTCAGCAAGTTGCAATTGATAATAGCGATTGCCATTGCGTTGATCAAAGCCTTGCGCTGCCATAAGGGCTTGTTGCGAAAAATACTCGCACAACTGCTGAGTAGAGTATTCACCTGCAGGATTAAACAATGCAAAGCTATTCGGCAAGCGCAATACTAACGAAGTTTGCCCCTGCTGCAGCGCTTTGTTTAACACCATGGCGGCTCCCATCTGGAATTGCAAACGGCCCCCAGGATCCATGCTTGCTAACAACCAATCGCAATGACTCTGTAAACGCTCCAGACCAGTGTCAATCAGTGCTTGTTCAGCACAATATTGCATCTGCAGACCTATCTGGTACAGGAACTCTGGATTACTGCGAATTAGCTGATAGCCGGACGTTAAAAGAAGCGTACCAAGCTCTTTATTACCCAATCGACTTGTACTGCTAAGGAGCGCAGCAAAAGTCAGATGAGGTACTTCTGCACAGCCTTCATTTCCTTGTAAAAGAGGCTGAGCAGCTTGAATAGCTTCCTGATCGCGCTTTAACGCTACCAGTGCAGTCACAATAAAGTTTACTTCGCAGGCTGAGCAATCGGCAAAGCGATCTTTCTCCAGGCCACGACTAATTTGCAGTTGCTGCAAGCAGTCTTCAAATTCGCCAGCGTATAGATGCATATGGGCACGCATGTAATGGACGGGACGCAAACTAAAACCGGCCTGCTCATAGTGACGATGCATGTTGGTTAGTAGCTGTTCCAACGTTTCACGACTAATCGAATGAAAGCCAACAGCGCACGCAATCACATACTTATATTTCCACAAGATATCCGGCAGAGGGAATTGCTCGGGAAACTTTTCGCATTGAGCAATACACCAGCCAAAGTTCACCAGAACTTTTTCCGGATGGCCAGAAAAAGCCGCGGCTTCCACCAAGGCAATACGACTTTTATATTGTAACCCAAGATCATTGCCCTGATCGGCCAGCGAAATAGCCTGCTCGTTTAACCGAATTTTCGCGGGCTCCCCATCCGGTAGGCGACGGGCCTGACTCAACAACTCGTTCACTGTGCTCATGCTGTTATCCTTGTCTTATAGCTTAGTGCTGGGTTTGGCTAGAACTTACTACATTCAGACTGTTGGCCATCATTGCCACTAAGCCTTCATTTAAAATTTCCATTTCATGGGCACTCAGCGGAAAGTGCCCCATCAAAAGTGACTGTACATAAATGATCTTTAAACACTTTGCCAACTGCACAGCATCATCACACTGTATCAGCGACATAACTAAGCTGTGATTAGCATTTAAGCATAACTCTGAAAATGCATAGCTTTCCAACGGCTCAATCACACTGTCTATGATCTCAGACCAAAGATCGTCGCTTTGCTCCTTATTTTTGGTAGCCGCCCGGATAAAAAACTGTTTCTCACAACTAATATACAAAGCTGGCACTTGCGCTGGCAGAAATCGCTTAACACTGATATTTGGGCAAACATCATGCATCAATAGTTTTGCTTTGTTAATAAAGCGGGCCAACAGCAACGGATCCAGTTCAGTCTCGCTCAACTGTGACACTAAACTCTGTGGATCCAGTGCTTCTATGTCAGTTTGGCTAAGATGGGCATACAAGGTGAGAATTTCGCGGCAATAGGAATAGCCAGCATTGATCAGACACTCTTGTTTTGCAGTCGATATCTGGGCAAACTGACGAAAGCTATCAACATGATCAACGAAGCGGATCTTTGGATACTTTTCAAGGTAGCAAGCCAGGGTCATAGTACCCAGATTTGTTTCAAAAGTAAGGTGAGGCGCAATTTTCAGGCAGAAGTAGTGGTTCTCCAGTACCAGTGATTTCAAGGCCATTTGATGGCAACTGACAAAGTGCTGAAACTTCTCAGGCTCGTTTTCTGCCATACTTACCAGATAACCGATTAACTGCTCTGCCAACTCTTCTTTGGCTGCCAGTAAGTTTGCATCTTCATACAGCGATTCCCTTGATGCCGTTGGTCGCAAATCATCTGCATTCACAATGGTACGAACAAAGAAAGCCCAATCCGGCAAAAGGTTTTGGCTGCTTTTGGTGAGCCGCATGCCTTTCAGGTGGATCAGATGCTGCTGCTGATGCTCACTGCTGGTACAGGCGGTAATATAGCCCAAACCCTGCACCTTCCCAGCCCGGGTCTTTAATGGGATCGTATCAAAAAAAGGTCCCCGAAAATATTTTTCCCCAATCACTATGGCTTTATCTAAAAATGCTTTACCCGAATAATCAGACCATAACCAGGGTGCCGGTTGTGGATTAATGCGAAAACCCGTCTCACTGGCAGTATCTAATGTAATGCTATAAGGCAAATAGCTTGCGTAATACAGCATCCAGCGCTGCAAAGCATTATCGGTGAAGTATTCCTCGCCCTCTGGCTTTGCTGTTAAAATAACCCGTGTTCCGATAGCCATGGACTGCTCAATGGCTATTACCTGATAAGTCCCATCCGGCCTGCCGGTCCACTGCAGTACCCTATCCGCTTGTTTCACACTGCGGGTTTGTAAGCAAATCGAATCTGAAACCATAAAGCAAGCCAGCAGCCCAATACCAAACTGGCCGATGTAATCGTGTGTTGGGTTTTCTAAAAACTCTTTCTTTGAGGATTGACCGATAACGGCTAAAAACTGATGGATCTCATCTTCAGTTAAACCACAGCCATTGTCTTCGATGATGAGCTGCGATGGCTGCTGCTCTGAGCGCTTAGGCAGCAAGGTCACCCTGATACTTCCGGGAGCTTCGCTCTCATTGCTATGATTCTTTCTGGCAGAAATAGCATCGGTGCTATTTTGTAGTAACTCACGGATAAACACTTGAGGACCGCTGTATAAATGCTTTGATAAAATATCAATAATGCCAGCAAGGTTTACCAAGAACCTTTGTTCCACTTCAGATGAGGAAGAATCCATTGTCATCCTTAAACTTCCATTAACTGTCTTTAGTCATTTAACTTATGATGTGTTAGCGGTCTATTATAACGATAAGCGTTGGCTTGGCAAAAAATAAGGTTATTCAGCATAGGAGCAACAGTGCGGCACCATGCCGACTTTGAAAACAGGCTCGACGGGCATGAACTTAAGGATAGAAAGCAAAAAAGCAGCCATTCGACTGCTTTTTATGAAATTTGGAGCGAGTAACGAGGTTCGAACTCGTGACCTCGACCTTGGCAAGGTCGCGCTCTACCAGCTGAGCTATACTCGCAAATCTTGTTTACCGCTCTGGTTGCAGTAAATGGTGCCCGGGGCCGGACTTGAACCGGCACGAGGTTTCCCTCGAGGGATTTTAAATCCCTTGTGTCTACCGATTTCACCACCCGGGCAGACAACTTGTGTTACGTATCAAACTATGGAGGCGGGTCCCGGAGTCGAACCGAGGTGGACGGATTTGCAATCCGCTGCATGGCCACTCTGCCAACCCGCCAATGTGAGGATGCATTACTTCACGTAATTGGAGCGAGTAACGAGGTTCGAACTCGTGACCTCGACCTTGGCAAGGTCGCGCTCTACCAGCTGAGCTATACTCGCATTGTCCTTCACTGTGCCTGAGCACGTGACGCATTCTACTGGTTTCAGGCATTCAGTCAACAATAAATTGTCACATTGTTGATCGACTGCTTATTTTTTTAGCTGCCAGTCAGGCGCCCTGCTCTGGCTCGGTACCAAAGTCATTGCGGGACGCATACACATACTGCACCATAGACGTTATCGTCAGTACCGTCGCAATATACAGCAACCCCCAACTAAGCGGCATAACCCAGCTTAGCCAGGCAGCGGCGGGTTGCCAGATCAGGCCAATCAATGCCAGCATCTGAAAAATGGTTTTCAATTTACCACTGCCAGAAACCGCCACACTGGCGCGGCGCCCTAACCCGGCCATCCACTCGCGTAAAGCCGAGATAATGATTTCCCGGCTGATCATAATCAATGCAGGAATGGTCATCCAAAGCAACTGCATATCCACCGTTACCAAAACCAGTGCCATAACCACCATCACCTTATCGGCCACAGGATCTAAAAAAGCGCCAAAGGGAGTGGATTGCTCCAGCTTTCGGGCCAGATAACCATCCAGCGCATCAGTGATGGCGGCCAGCACAAACACTAGAGCGGCCCAAAAACGCGCCGATTCAATCCCTGAATAAAACAACCATAAAAAAACCGGGATCAGCAACAGCCGAAACAACGTCAGAAGATTGGGAATATTGATCATGCGGGACATCTCTTTGCTGAATTCATTGTATGCTACTTGCTATGCAGCTGCTGGTAAATGGTTTCTGCCTGTTGCCGGGATATTCCCGGCACCTTGCTCAATTCTTCAACGCTGGCCTGCTGTACTCCTTGCAAACCACCCAAAAATTGCAACAAAGCTTGCCGGCGTTTACTGCCGATGCCGGGGATTTGCTCCAGAGGGCTTTTGAGCATGGCTTTGCCGCGTTTTGTGCGATGCCCCGTAATGGCAAAGCGATGCGCTTCATCACGTATTTGCTGAATTAGGTGCAGCGCCGGGTGATCAGCGGCCAGATTGATAGCTGGCTGGCCAGGGATCACTAAGGTTTCCAGACCAGGTTTACGCCCTTCGCCTTTGGCCACTCCCATCAACAGCGGCACCCGGGCAAAATTTTTCCCACGGAAAAAATCAATGGCGCGCTGCAATTGGCCCTTGCCACCATCGATCAACACCAGATCGGGCAATAAGCTTTCGTCAGTCAAATTGCCATAGCGCTTGTGTAAGGCAAAGTCCATAGCTGCATAATCATCGCCTGCAGTAATACCTTTGACATTATAACGCCGATACAGAGTTTTATTGGCCCCATGTCCATCAAACACCACGCAAGAAGCAATGGTTTCCTGGCCCATGGTGTGGCTAATATCAAAGCATTCCATCTGGTTTATTTCAGCATTGGGCTGGAACAGCGTATTCAGTGCCTGATAACCAAAGTGCACTTTCTGGCTCTGGCTAACTTTGCCATCACAGGCGGTCCGGGCATTTTTGCTTGCCAGTTCCAGGTAACGGGCTTTTTCACCTCGCCGGGCCAGGCTCAGCCGTAATTTACGGCCGGCTAGCTCACTGATGGCGGTTTGCAATGCCTCGGCACCTTCCGGTAGCTCACTAAGTACAATGTCTTTCGGCACTTGCTGGCCTCCCATGCGCTGCAGGTAAAACTGCATCAGAAAAGCCGGTAAGATGTCCACTGCCATGGTATTGGCCGGTAATTTAGGAAAATAGGTTTTGCTGCCAATTACTTTGTGCTGGCGAATAAAAAGCACATGAACAGCCGCAACACCATGTTGGAAACAAAAACCAATGACATCCATTTCTTCATGATCACCACTGACCGACTGCTGCTCTTGCACACGCCTGAGAGCCTGAACCTGGTCGCGCAGTTGGGCAGCTTTTTCAAAAGCCAGTTGCTGACTGGCCTGCTCCATCTGCTGCACCAAATCTGCAATCACTTGCTGATCTTTACCGGTTAAAAACAGCCGGGCCAACCGAACTTGCTCTTGGTAATCGGTATCGGAGATTTTGCCAACACAAGGCGCAGAGCACAGCTTCAGCTGATATTGCAAGCAAGGCCGGGTGCGGGACTGATAAAAACTGTCTTCACACTGGCGGATTGGGAAAATTTTCTGCATCAGCTTCAGACTTTGCCAAACAGCACCAGCATTAGGGTAAGGGCCAAAATACTGGCCAGGCACAGAGCGCGCTCCACGGTGTGACATTAAACGTGGATGTTTGTGGCTGGTCAGAATGATGTAGGGATAGGACTTATCATCCCGTAATAAGATATTGTACTTGGGGCGGTGCGCCTTGATCAGATTGTTTTCCAGCAACAGAGCTTCTGTTTCACTGTGCGTCAGTGTCAATTCGACCTGAGCAATCTGACTGACCAAAGCTCTGGTTTTGATGCTGTCGACCTGGGCACGGAAATAGCTGCTAAGCCGCTTTTTCAAGTTCTTGGCTTTACCAACGTAGATCACCACACCTTTGGCGTTCAACATCCGATAAACGCCAGGTTGCTGCGGCACGCCCGACATAAAACTTTTGGCATCAAACATTACAATCTACCACCAACGGCAATCAACACCGCATGCTGTCAGGCTTTGGCTATATCAATCATGCCGTGCCGTAAGGCCAAATGCGTTAACTCGACATCGCCATTGATTGATAGCTTTTCAAACATTCGGTAACGATAAGAATTGACCGTTTTGGCACTGACATTCAACTGAGTAGCGATATCATTCACTTTCTCACCACGAGTAATCATCAACATGATTTGCAGCTCACGGTCAGACAACTCATCGAAAGGATTCTGCCCCTGATGGTTTAGTTTACTCAGCGCCATCTTCTGCGCCACCTCATCCGAGATATGACGCACACCAGAATGCACCTTACGGATCGCAGAGACCATTTCTGATGGTGCGGCATTCTTCGAAATAAAACCCGCCGCACCAAGCTGCATTACCTTAGTTGGCACCGGTTCTTCACAGGTCACTGAAAGCGCCAGCACTTTGACATCCGGACAAAAGTGCAAAATACGCTTGGTTGCTGTCATCCCCCCCATACCGGGCATGTTCATATCCATCAACACAACATCTAGCGTATGTTGGCGACAAAAATGCAGAGCTTCTTCGCCGGTACCAGCTTCGCCTATCACCTTGATACCACGCTCATCCTTTAGTATGCGACTGATGCCAGTCCGAACAAGCTCGTGATCATCGACAATAAGTACGTTAATCAAGCTGCTTCTCCGCTTCACTGGTTTAGTTATTATTTATAGGCATAGCATAGCCGAGAACAGCTATAAACTCGACCAATTCACCACTTTGGATACAACAATTCGGTGCTGTAATAATGCGGAGGCTAGTCTGCCAGATTGGTGAACAAGATGGAATCAAAAATTGGGGTAGGAACTGCAATGGCTAGAAAAAATGGCGGAGGGAGAGAGATTCGAACTCTCGGTGGGCTATTAACCCACGCCGGTTTTCAAGACCGGTGCATTCAACCGCTCTGCCATCCCTCCGGCATAATCCAATACGGCATTGGAGGCTAATGTACACTTCACTTTTCCAAACTTAGCCAATCAGGAAAAAGTGGCGGAGGGAGAGAGATTCGAACTCTCGGTGGGCTATTAACCCACGCCGGTTTTCAAGACCGGTGCATTCAACCGCTCTGCCATCCCTCCAGCGAGGCGTATACTAATCAGTTTGCTGCTGAAAGAAAAGTTCTTTTTGTCATTCTTGCCTCTAGCCAGCCAATTTTTAGCCAATTTGCTTTTTTCAAGCATGCTTTGCAACGGAATCACTAGAGGTTCGGGAACTTAGCAGGTATGATAGTTATCAAAGCATTAACTCAATCTGGTTCTGTTCTATCACACAACCAAATGTAAGGAGACCTGTATGTCGTACAGAGAAACCCATACCATTAGCTCGGCGAGCCGTGGTGTTGAAATTAATAAGGTACTGCGCAATACCTATTTCCTGCTCGGCATGACGCTGGCAGTCAGCGCCATTGCTGCGGTGTTTGCCATGGCATTAAATATTTCGCCTATGGCATCGCTGGTCTGCATGATTGCTGGCTTTGTGCTGCTGTTTGTAGTCAACAAACAAGCAGATAAAGCCAGCGGTATTATCTGGGTATTTGCCTTCACTGCTCTGTTTGGCGCATCGTTAGGCCCAATGCTGAACTACTACGTTGGACTGGCCAATGGCCCAAGCCTGATTATGCAAGCTTTAGCAGGTACGGCAGTGATTTTCTTCTCACTCTCTGCCTATGCCCTGACTACCCGCAAAGATTTTTCCTTTATGGGTGGCTTTCTGTTTGTTGGCTTGATTGTGGTGTTGCTGGCGATACTGGCGAATTTGTTCCTGCAAATTCCGGCGATCTCACTGGCCATCAGCTCAGCGGTAATCCTGATCATGTCGGGTCTGATTCTGTTTGACACCAGTCGAATCATCCATGGCGGTGAAACCAACTACATCCGCGCCACCGTTGCGCTTTACCTGAACATCTTTAATATTTTTGTTCACTTGCTAAGCCTGCTTGGTGTGCTGAATAACGACTAAAACACAGCCAATACAGACGCTTTGTCGTTGGCTTATTTTCCAGTAAAATGCCTCCCTGATGTGAGGCATTTTTTTTGAGGCCGTGATGACTACCTTTGCCCTGCTGCTTACTGAGTCCCCTTTTGCCAGCCAGGCCTTTCAAAGCTGCCTGCGCTTTGCCAAAGCAGCCGTTCTAGCAAACCATCAGGTGGAACACATTTTTTTGTACCAAAATGCTGTACTGGCTGCCAGTGCGGCTATCGACTTACCCTCGGATGAGCCCAACGCAGCCGCTTTGCTGGCAGATTTTTGCCAGCAACAGCGCATTCCTTTATTGTTCTGCAGCACTGCGGCAGAAAAACGAGGCCTCAGTCTGCAGCCAGACCAGTTGAACGCTGGTTATCAACTGGCTGGCCTGGCCGAGCATGCCATGCGGCTAAGCCAATGCCACCAACTGGTGCAATTCTGATGAGCCAACCAACGTTAATCTGGTTACAAAGTAGCCCTTACAACAGCAGTGCGGCCCGTGAAGCACTGGATTATACCCTGGCACTGGCTGCGGTCGATTGCCCGGTGCAGCTGCTACTAAGCGGCCCGGCTGTCTGTCTGCTGCTGCCCAATAACGATTTTAGCGCGGCGCTGCAATTAAAAGACTGCAGCAAATTGTTGGGTTTATTGCCGCTTTACGATTTAGCTGCCCCTTTAGTCTGTCAGGATAGTCTGCATCAATACCAAATCGATCCAAAGCAGCTCCATCATGCGATCACACGACTTTCCAGGCAGCAATTGGCTGAGCGGTTGGCGCTGTGTCAGCAAGTCGTCACTTTTTAACAGGATATTCCCTGCCATGAAATTAGTGCACTGGATCTACCCCGAGCTACCAGCACAGCCCTTGCTATCACAGCTGGCCCCGCAGGATCTGTTGCTGCTGCGCCAGGATGGCTGTTACTCTCTGTTGCTGGACTGGCCCCAATTACCTTGCCGTTCATTGGTGCTGGCTACGGATCTTAAAGCGCGAGGCCTTAACGTAAAAGCAGCATGGCAGTCTATTGAAGATAGTGTCTGGGTGGAACTGGCGGCTCAGGCTTCACAGGTGGTGCTATGGCCGAAGTAATGCTAAACGGGCAACAGATCCCATTGGATAAACACGGCTACCTGGCTGATTTATCACTTTGGAGCCATGCACTGGCCGAATACTTTGCCAATGAAGAAGGCATTGAGCTGACTGAAGCGCACTGGGAGGTGCTTCATTTTGTGCGGGATTTTTATCAGGAGCATCAAACCTCACCTGCCATCCGGCTGCTGGTGAAAGCCATGGCACAACACTATGGGCCTGAAAAGGGTAGTAGTAAGTATCTGTTTATGCTGTTCCCGGATGGCCCTGCTAAACAGGCAACCCGAATTGCCGGCCTGCCCAAGCCTGCCCGCTGCCTTTAGTTGTAGCGCAAACAAACTGTGTTATCTGTGCGACCGGGCCAGTGCTGCGACACTTTAAAAGCTGTCGCGCACTATACCAATCACCGCTTCAAGGAAAAACAAGGCGGCAATCAATACCACTCCAAGCAGCAGCAAGCGATACAACCAAAAACGGATACGGGCAGGCGTTTTCAAATCAGGTGCTGTCGGCCGCAGTCGCCTTGAACTGCTGGCCTTGATAGGATGCTCCTTAACCGACTTGGAGGGCATGCTAAGCTAGCCTCTACTACCCTTTAGCCTTTAGCACCGCCTGCCCTTGCATATAAGGCTGCAGTGCCGTAGGTACCCGAATGGATCCATCGGCTTGTTGGTAGTTTTCCAAAATAGCCACTAAGGTTCGGCCTATGGCCAGACCCGAGCCATTTAAGGTATGCAGCAGCTCCGGTTTTTTACCTTCAGCCAGCCGGAAGCGAGCCTGCATACGACGGGCCTGGAAGTCTCCCATATTGCTGCAGGATGAAATTTCGCGGTAGGTATTTTGTGCTGGCAACCAGACTTCCAGATCGTAGGTTTTACAGGCTCCAAAGCCCATATCACCGGTGCAGAGCAGCATCACCCGATAAGGCAACTCGAGCAGTTGCAACACCCGCTCGGCATGCGCAGTAAGCTCTTCCAGCGCCTGCATCGAGTGATCCGGGTGCACCAATTGGACCAGCTCAACTTTATCAAACTGATGCTGACGAATAAGGCCACGGGTATCCCGGCCATAAGAGCCGGCTTCACTGCGAAAACACGGCGTATGGGCGGTCATTTTAACCGGCAATTCAGCCAAATCAAAAATGGTATCGCGAGCCAGGTTGGTCAGCGGTACTTCCGCCGTTGGGATTAAAGCCATGCCCTGACCTTCTTCGGTGGCAGGCTTGGTATGAAACAAATCACCACCAAATTTTGGCAACTGGCCGGTACCATAAAGGCTGTCATGATTGACCAGGTAAGGCACGTACATTTCGGTGTAGCCATGTTCATTGGTATGCAAATCCAGCATAAACTGCGCCAGTGCACGATGCAGCCGCGCCAGTTGACCACGCATCACCACAAAGCGTGAACCAGCCACCTTGACTGCACTTTCAAAGTCCAGCCCCTTATCCAGTGCTTCGCCTAAATCAACATGATCTTTTGGCTCAAACTCAAATGAGCTTGGCTCAAGGTGACGACGTACCTCAACATTGGCCGCTTCGTCTGCTCCCACCGGCACGGAGGCGTCCGGCAAGTTGGGAATACTCAGGCTGATTTGCTCCAGCTCGGCCAATAACTGATCCAGCTCGGTTTTGGCGGTATCCAGTTGCTCGCCCAGGCCGGAGACCTCCTGCAGCAAAGGCGCAATATCTTCGCCACGGGCTTTGGCCTGACCTATCTCTTTCGAGCGGCTGTTGCGTTGATTTTGTAACTCCTGGGTCCGCACCTGCAAGTCACGCCGGCGCTCTTCAAGTTGACTAAGCGCAGCCACATCCAGGCTAAAGCCCCGGCCGGCCAGGCGCTCTGCCGTGTGAGTTAATTCGGTTCGTAAAAACTTAGCATCCAACATAATGGTTCAAACTTCCCATTAAAAGGCCAGTCAGGCCAACCAAAAAGAGATAGGTTATTGTATCATTCCCGATACCGTTTGTTCGGACTTTGTGCATCTAACTGCTGCAAATAACGCATTTTTTCAGCCAGTTGCTTTTCCAGTCCGCGCTCGGTCGGCTGATAGACTTGCAGCTCGCTCAATGCCGCAGGCAAGTAATTTTCGCCAGCGGCATAGGCACCCTCTTCATTGTGTGCATAACGATACTCTGCACCCAGCCCCATTTCCTGCATCAATTTGGTGGGGGCATTTCTCAGATGATACGGCACCTCATGATCCGGCTGCTCACGCACCAGACGTCGCATTTGCTTAAACGCTGCATACAGCGCATTGCTTTTCGGAGCCAGTGCCAGATAGACGGCAGCCTGAGCGATAGCCCGCTCCCCTTCAGCCGGCCCTACCCGCTGAAAGGTATCCCAGGCATTCAGTGCCAGGGTTAGGGCTCTGGGATCGGCATTGCCGATATCTTCACTGGCAATCGCCAGCAAACGCCTGGCAACATAGAGCGGATCGCCGCCGCCCTCCAGGATACGGCAATACCAGTACAAAGCAGCATCTGGGGCAGAGCCGCGCACCGACTTATGAAAAGCCGATATCAAGTCATAAAACTGATCACCCTGATTATCAAAGCCTGGCAGCTTGCGCGGTACCAGTTGACGCACCAGCTCCGCTGTAACCGGCTGTTGAACGCCAGCAGCTGAGCTGTACTCGGCTATCAATTCCAGCAAGTTTAATAACTGCCTGGCATCACCACCGGCCAACAACAACAATAAGGCTTCCGCCTCGTCGCTCAGGCTCAGTTTCAAGGCCCCTAACCCCAAAGCAGTGTCGGTTAAAGCACGCTGGATCAGTGGCTTTAAATCCTCGTCAGTCAATTTGTTCAGTATGCAAACCCGGGCCCGGGATAAAATCGCATTGTTCAGCGCAAAGGACGGGTTTTCAGTGGTCGCACCGATAAACACTATGGTACCGTCTTCAATGAAAGGTAAAAACGCATCCTGCTGGCTTTTGTTAAAGCGGTGCACCTCATCCACAAACAGCAAGGTACGCTTTTGCCATTGCAATTGCCGCTCTTTGGCTTGCTGAATGGCATCGCGGATCTCTTTGATGCCCGATGTGACAGCCGATAACTTACACAGCTCCGCTTCTGCGTGGCGGGCAATAATTTCTGCCAAAGTCGTTTTCCCTGTACCGGGAGGCCCCCATAAGATCAGCGAAAAGACCTTGCCTTGTTCAATAGCCTGATGCAATGGCAAACCTGGAGCAAGCAAATGCTGCTGCCCCACGTAATCTGCCAGGCTCTGTGGCCGCATTCTGGCGGCCAGAGGACGAACATCGTCGTTAAAGTCGAAATTCAGTGTCGACACCACAACTTACCTTTGATCGTCAATATCAACATCCGCCGGAGGCTGAAACTGAAACAACCCGGCAGCAAAGCCTGCATCTGTGGGCACTGCCTTAAACACGAAAATACTGCGCTGACCATTTAGATCCAGCACCTGCATACGACTTAACTGATCATTGCTAAAGTTCAGTTGCAAATACTGCACCGGGCTGGCCGGGTCATCGGCCTCGATTCGGTAACCATCCTCGTGTTCAGTAATGCGGTATTGCTGCCACAAACTGGCATCATCAGACATCAATAGGGTAAAAGGGGTGCGCTCCAGCTCGGCCCTGGCATCATAAATGCTGACTTGCTCCAGCAGCTCATGGTAATACCACAGCGTTTCACCATCGCCAACAAACAGAATGGGTTCAGGCAGTTCCATCTTAAAACGGAACTTGCCAGGCTGCTGCAACCAAAGCTCGCCTTCCCCCTGCTGCACCAGTTGCTGTTGCATATCAAATACCTGCTGTTCAAAGCTGGCGTGAAAGTGCGGCATACGGCTAAGTTGCTGTTGCAGCGATAGCGCGGCCTGCTCATTAGCAAACACTGCCGGATTGAAGAAAATAGCCACAGCCAGTACAAAATGTTTCATCAATTCCCCTTGGGTGGTGGTGGTGCCAGAACTTCCCGGTTGCCGTTGTGACCAGGGCCACTGACCACACCACTGTGTTCCATTTGTTCAACCAGACGAGCCGCCCGGTTGTAACCAATACGAAAACGGCGTTGCACACCGGAAACCGAAGC
This sequence comes from Alkalimonas sp. NCh-2, assembly GCF_039631345.1. NCBI lineage: Bacteria > Pseudomonadati > Pseudomonadota > Gammaproteobacteria > Alkalimonas > Alkalimonas sp. NCh-2. The sequence continues at coordinate 591,700 of NZ_JBDIUV010000002.1, read as the reverse complement.
TCGGCGACTTTCGGTCACAAAAGCAACCGCCTGATCGTACAAAGGATCAGCCTCGCCTTCATCCCCTTCGAGCGTCTCACCCGGTAATAAGTTCTCTTCGGTAGTTTCACCACTGAGAATTTCGGCAATGTACTTCGGCTGGCCTCGTCGTTTCCAGTCTGCCACCACCGCATGCACTTCGTGGTCATCCACGAAAGCACCATGTACCCGGTTTGGCACGCCAGAGCCCGGCGGCAAATACAGCATATCCCCCTGCCCCAACAAACTTTCAGCACCTTGTTGATCGAGGATGGTGCGAGAGTCAATTTTCGAGCTGACCTGAAATGCAATTCGGGTTGGAATATTGGCCTTGATCAGGCCGGTGATCACATCCACCGAGGGCCGCTGTGTGGCCAGAATAAGATGGATACCGGCGGCCCTTGCTTTTTGCGCAATACGGGCAATCAGCTCTTCCACTTTCTTACCGACTATCATCATCATGTCGGCGAATTCATCAATCACCACCACGATGGCCGGAAGTTTCTCCAGCCTGGGCGCTTCGTCGCGCATATCGTCCGAGGGCTTCCACAAGGGGTCAATCAATGGCTGGCCAGCCGCTATCGCTTCTTTTACCTTGGCGTTGTAGCCTTTTAAGTTACGAACCCCAAGCGCCGACATCAGTTTGTAACGCCGCTCCATTTCACCAACACACCAGCGCAAGCCATTGGCGGCATCTTTCATGTCGGTCACCACTTCGGTCAGCAAATGTGGGATGCCTTCGTAAATTGATAGCTCCAACATTTTTGGATCGATCATTAAAAAACGCACTTCATCCGGCGTGGACTTGTACAAAATACTGCAAATCATCACGTTTACGCCGACCGACTTACCAGAGCCGGTAGTCCCTGCCACCAGCAAGTGCGGCATTTTCGCCAAGTCAGCCACCATGGCTTTGCCGGCAATGTCTTTGCCAAGCACCATGGTTAGCGGTGAACGTGATTGCTCAAAGGTTGCATCCCCAATCACTTCGGATAAGCGTACAATTTCACGGTGTTTGTTTGGCAATTCCAAACCAATAAAGGATTTGCCCGGAATCACCTCCACCACCCGTACACTAATAGCGGATAGCGAGCGCGCCAAATCTTTGGCCAGGCCAGTAATTTTACTGACTTTAACCCCAGGAGCTAAATCCAGTTCAAAACGGGTGACCACAGGGCCGGGATGCACCCCCACCACTTTGGCTTCCACGTTAAAGTCCAATAGTTTGGCTTCTACCAAACGGGACACCCGCTCTAAATCTGCAGGATCAATCGGGTTTTGCGCTTTATCCGGCCGATCCAACAGCTCCAGCCCCGGTAACTCTGTGACTTCATGCGGCTCGCTTTCAGGCGAGTCATCATCATCCGGCTCGGGTTCAGGCACCCGGGCAGCTTTGGGTTTTAATTCGGTATGGCGAAGCGTTTTCTCAATTTGTTCTGGTAACTCGGGCTCATCCACAGCACTAAAAGACAAGGACTCATCGGCCAGGTCATCCACGCTGTAAAAAGCCCTGGCATCCCGCTCATCCAAAGGCTGCACCGGTAAACTCATCGCATTGCGCTCGGTGTTCACGGACAATGCTTTGTCGGCTTTGGGGTTGCCAACCTTGGGTGCAGTACTCCACTCATTCATCAAAGCTGCTTGCTTTGTCTCGCGGCTATCTTCTACCTCCTGTTGATTTTGCTGCCATTTTTGCTGCAACCAAGACGGCAACTGCAGCAACCAACAGCCCGCCTGCCAAACCCAGGCACCAAGGGCATCCATCACAGTAAACCAGGAAATGCCGGTCATCAGCGTTAGGCCAGTGGCAAAAAAGCACAACAGTAACAGTGTCGTGCCCACAAAATTCAGATAAGGCAATAACAAGCCGCTAAAAATATCCCCGACAACGCCGCCGGAGGAAAAATAATAAATGTCGTTAAAGTTCATGCTACTGATGGCAGTAGCGCTGATCATCGTCAGCAACAGGCCAATCAACCGCAGTCCCAGGATCAGATAATCCAGTTGCAGCACATGATGAAAGCGTTTAAACAATAAATAACCCAGACCGGCAACCAGCACAGGCAGCAAATAGGCAATCCAGCCAAAACTAAACAGCAATAAATCAGCCAGCCAGGCACCAACCGGCCCAGCATAGTTGGACACACCATGCTGATAGCCTGTTTGTGACCAGCTGGGATCGGCCGGGTTAAACGAAATCAGCGCCAGCAGCAAAAAAAGAGCCAGGCCACAGCATAAAATCAGGCCAACCTCCAACAAACGCTGGATGCCATTTAAATTAAAGAAAGATATCCGTGGCAAAAGAACGCCTCACTGTTGTTGTCTGTCATTGGTCGTCTCAGGTAGATCACAACCACCTGTGAAAGATACCAGACTGCAACCCTGGATGCATCTGTTTGGCAACAGAGCTGCAGAAAAACCCACCATTCCGGCCAGTATAATGGTTATTGGCTGAATCCAGGCTGGATAAAACTTAGGGTTTAATAAAATTACTTTGCTTAACTTCTTCCATCACCACATAGGTGCGACTTTCCCGCACGCTGGGTAAACGCAATAGGGTTTCCCCCAACAACTCACGGTAAGCCGCCATATTGGCCACTCTGGTTTTTAATAGAAAGTCAAAGCTGCCGGATACCAGATGGCACTCCTGGATCTCATCCAGTTTCTGTACCGCTTTACTGAACTCATCAAAATCTTCCGGCGAGGTTTTGCTTAAAGTGATTTCAACAAAGACTAACAGTGCCGCACCAATCTTTACCGGGTCCACCAAAGCGGTATAGCCCAGAATATAGTGCTCTGCTTCCAGCTTTCGAACCCTTTCTAAACAAGGTGTTGGGCTTAATCCCACCCGCCTCGCCAGCTCGACGTTAGAAACCCGGCCATCTCGCTGAAGTTCAGCTAAAATCTTACGATCGGTTCTGTCGAGCTTTTTAATGCTTTTACTTTGCGAAAACATCCAGTAGAAAACTCCAATTAATCGTAAATTAAAAGAATTATGCACTAGCATGGCACTTTAAAACAGGCATTAATCCCGAAAAATTCACTATATACTAGCACCAAATTTTATCACCCTACAAAAAAGGCAACTCAGTTATGTTGATTGGCATCCCAAAAGAGATTAAAAACCACGAATACCGTGTAGGTATGACACCTGCCAGCGTGCGGGAAGTGATCCAGCATGGTCACCAGGTTTGCGTAGAACACAATGCCGGTATCGGTATTGGCTTTACCGATGAAGACTACCAACAGGCTGGAGCAGAAGTCCTGACGACTGCAGCCGAGATCTTTGCCAAAGCGGATATGATCGTGAAGGTCAAAGAGCCACAAGCCGTAGAGCGCGCTATGCTGCGTGATGGCCAAATCCTGTTCACTTACCTGCACCTTGCACCCGACCTGCCACAAACCGAAGATCTGATCAAAAGCAAAGCGGTCTGCATTGCCTATGAAACCGTGACCGACAGCAAAGGTGGTTTACCACTGCTGGCACCAATGTCAGAAGTAGCTGGCCGGATGTCCATTCAGGCGGGTGCCCGCGCTCTGGAGAAATCCTGTGGTGGTTTAGGCATGCTGCTGGGCGGTGTGCCTGGTGTTGCCCCGGCTAAAGTTGTCGTGATTGGCGGCGGTATGGTCGGTACCAATGCTGCGCAAATGGCTGTTGGCCTGGGTGCCGACGTCACCGTACTGGATCGCAGTGTTGATGTACTGCGCCGGATTAACGCTCAGTTTAATGGTGCTGTCAAAGCGGTTTATTCCACTGCCGATGCACTGGAAAAAGAAGTCCTGGCTGCCGACCTGGTTATTGGTGGTGTCCTGGTTCCAGGTGCCGCGGCACCGAAACTGGTTACAGCCGATCATATTAAACGGATGAAACCTGGTGCCGCTATTGTCGATGTAGCCATCGACCAGGGTGGCTGTGTTGAGACCTCTAAACCAACTACCCATGCCGAACCAACGTACATTGTGGATGATGTGGTGCACTACTGTGTGGCAAACATGCCTGGTGCGGTGCCTCGGACCTCTACCTTTGCGCTGAATAACGTGACGCTGCCATACATCATTCGTTTGGCCAATAAAGGCTACAAGCAAGCCTTGCTGGAAGACGTGCACTTACGGAATGGCCTGAACGTTTACCGCGGTAAAGTTACCAATGAGTTTGTCGCTGAAGCTTTGAAGTTTGATTTCGTCGAACCGACAACCGCTTTAAACGGCTAGCAACTGCTTGTTTTTACTGAAACGCCCGGCTTTTGCCGGGCGTTTTGCATGCAAAAACTACCTTTTTAATGAAACCTTTATGACAGTGCAAAAAATAACTATACATTCACTAAATAGCTGTTATGATGATGTCTGGCCTGTAATGCAGACCTATGTACACAACTTGTTCCTGAACACTTCGCAGCACAGCTTCATAGTAAGTCATGTCCCTGAAGATTCACGCTGGTTGGCCACATAAGTAACATTTTTGCCGGCTACCAACGCATCATGCGTTACACACTTAAATTTTTATTTTTTTCAGGAGACATCATATGTCTAAATCAACTGGTATCGTTAAATGGTTCAACGCTGACAAAGGTTTTGGTTTCATCACTCCAGATAACGGTGGCGCTGATGCATTCGTTCACTACCGCGCTATCATGAGCGACGGTTACAAAACCCTGACTGAAGGCCAGCGCGTTTCTTTCGAAATCGAGCAAGGTCAAAAAGGTCCACAAGCTGCGAACGTAACTCCGCTGTAAGGCTGACTTACTTCGATCTAAAAAGGACACCGCGGTGTCCTTTTTTGTTACCCGCGCTTTGCAGCGGGCTCCCATTTATTGGATGAAATGCCCGCGTACCGCAGCTTACTGTTTAGCCGCGTCCTGCTCTGCCTGTTGCTGCCGCTTAAATACCGGTGCACCGTACATGGTTTTTAACCACTGTTGTTCAGCTTCACTGTGTTCTGCCAGCTTGGCTTGCCATATAGCGCGGTCTTCAGCACCAATACTATCGTGCTCTACCCCGGCAGCCAGGTAATTGATTGGGAATAAACGGTAGTTGCGGTATATTTCCGCATCCAGCGCCGCCGCCAGTTCATCGGCCGAATCCACATTGGGCTGCACCATCTTACCAAAAGCCACATGCACCCGGCCTTTCATGCCGGTGATGCCCTGGATAATGCTGTCGATGTCTTCAAACTCACCTTTTTGGTAATGCCCTTGCGTTTGCTTTTGCACCAGTTCCCGGACTTTGGCTTTATCGCATGGATCCAGCTCATAGCTGATGGTGACCGGCACGATATGCAATTGACCGATATCCTCGGCAAAACTCAGACCTTGCTTGCGACCTTCGATATACAGCATCTTTAGCATGGCTGCATCGGTATAATCGTTGCCGTCTTTGGCACGACCTTCCCGCTGGGCAATCCAGATCGATTGTTTTTCAGTGCCTAACGAATGGTGAATATAAGCCGACAGCTGGCCTAAGGCTTTTAGCATTTCACGCGGCCCTTTGGCAGAGCGGCGCACAATAAAGCTTTTGTTCAATCGCATCAGCGTGGTGACACAATCTTTCTTGAGCAGATTATCGCCAATAGCGATGCGAGCCGTGTTCATGCCGTATTTGTGCAAACACCAGTTCACAATGGCAGGATCCATCGCTATGTCACGATGATTGGAAATAAACAGGTAGGCCTGATCTTTTTTCAGCTGCTCCACCCCTGAGTAACTAAAATCCGTGGTGGTATTGGCCATGGTTTTTTTCATGTAGGCCGCAACCTGCAACTGCACATCCCGCACACTATTCAGGCTGGACCACTTCCGCTTCAAGGCGGCTTTCACCAAGGGCGATAACAGCCAGCCAAAAGGGCCGGATAAATGCGGAAACCGGTAATGCAAAATAGCTTTAATAAACTCCTGATCCGCAATCAGATCAGCAATAGCACCGGCAACCTCCTGATCGTGGTAAGGCCGGATATCAAAAAACGGGTCTTGTTCTGTTTGCGTCATGCGGTCACTTCAGTCGTGCATCAAAGCCTCCTATTCTACCGACTCTGAAGCTATTGACCAGTGCCAGCTACAAAAAATACAGCAAGCAGCTAATCCTTAATTCACTGATATAGTGATGGAAATTTGTGCAACCTGGTAAGGGTTGTTATGATAGAGCGCGTAATGTTTTTCAATGAGAACTCTATGTTATCTGGGCGCTGGTACATTTTATTTTTCTGTATCGCCATGCTTGGCTATAGCAGTTATCTAACGGCTTCACCATTGAGCAAGCTGGAGCCCGAGTTCAATGCGCTCTATGTTCAAAGTCAGCAGCAACCAGCTACCGCCCTGCAACAGATTGACATTCAGCTAAGCGCTGCTGCCGGGCCTTTACAGCAAGCACAATTGCTTTATATTCAGGCTGAGCTGCAAACGCTGTTGGTGTATCCGGAACAAGCGCTGGAAAGTGCAGCACAGGCACTGGCTCTGATTGATGGTACAGAGCAGCCCTGGCTGTATCATAGCCTGCAACTGGTTCGAGCCTATGCCTTTGATTTGGCAGGCACCCCAGCAGAAGGTATGCCGATTACTGAAAGCGCCCTGCAATTCGCCGGGGAGCTGCAGCACCAGCAGTTGTTCATTCAGGCATTGGTTGTTCGCGGCGTGCTGCAGTTAAGTCTGGTCAATTATGTCGAAGCCTTGCAAGATTTACTGCATGCGTACCAACTTGCCCCAACAACCGGTGCAGGGGTAATTACCAAAGGTCATATCGCGGGCTACATTGCACTGGTGTATGAATACCGCCGTGAGCATGAACTGTCCATACCTTATTTCGAAGAAGCCGTCGCTTTTCATCAGCAGCATAATAGCCCGGTCGAAGTGAGCATTGCTTTGTATGGTCTGGGGAAAGCCCACAGCAAGTTGGGCGATCACGCTCTGGGTAAGAGCAAACTGCAGCAATCACTGCAATTAGCAGAGTCAGCGGGCGACGATCAAGGCGTTGCTTACGCACAAAAAGAGTTGGCAGCCATTGCCATAAAGCAACAGGATCATGAGCAAGCCAAAACATTGCTGCTGCAAGCACTCACTAGTTTTGAGCAAGCCAATAATCGTTACATGCTACTGGATAGCCAACTTCAGCTGGGCCGAATTGCTTTACAAAGTGGCGATACAAGTATGGCAGAGCAACACTTGCAGCAGGCCATGCTTTATGCCGATCCCGAGCATATGCCCATTCAACATGCTGAAGTACAACGCCAGCAAGCAGAATGGCTTAGTCAACGTGGTCGCAGTGACGAAGCTTACCAATTGCTGAAAACAGCCAGTCAACGCCTGACTGAACTACAACGGGAAGAGAGTACCCAATTACTGCATCAACTCAGAGCCCAGCATGAACTGGATAGTCGGCAGCTGGAAAATGAATTGCTACAAAAAGAGCTGGAGCTGCAACACAGCCTGATCAGCAATCAAGCCAGGCATCAGCGGCTACTCACTGCACTGTTAATTGGTGCCATCGCAGGCAGCCTGCTCTTGCTGTTCCTGTTGGCCCGGATCTGGTGGCAACGTAAGCGGCTGCATCATCTGGCGCACTTTGATAGCCTTACCTCACTTCCGAACCGACACTACACCCTGAAACTGTTGGATCAGCAACTGCGTCTTGCCAGTCGCCACCATTACCCGCTTAGCATAGCCATGCTGGATCTTGATCACTTTAAACAAATCAACGATCAGTTTGGTCATGCCACTGGCGATCAATTGCTACGCGACTTTGCTGCAGAATGCCAAAAGCTGTTGCGTACCAGCGATGTGATAGGCCGCATTGGCGGTGAAGAATTTTTGGCCATACTGCCACACACGCCTGTTGATGCTGCAGTTTCTGTGCTGGAGAAAATCAGGAAAACCACAGAACAATTAGCAAGCCGCTACCATGAACCCAACATGATCACCACAGTCTCCATTGGTGTGTGCAGCTTTAGTGGTTACGACAATGCCGATACTCTGATGCTAAGCGCTGATAAAGCACTGTATGAAGCCAAAGCTAAGGGCAGAAATCAATTGCAATTAAGTCCGGTCAGCTAGCAGCTTTTCATCCTCCATTGATGTCATATTGCTGTCATCTCAGCCCAGTAAGCTAAAGCTACATTCTGTGCTGTGTGCTCAATGGAGGGTCTCAGATGCGAGCCATACAACCCATAGCAGAATTAGATTTAGCGTTTTCGTTGTTTTGTTTACGGCACCGCTTTACCAGGCAAGTGGCCAGTATCAGCAAAGTCATTTCACGCACCGGTGATGGCCACCTCTACCTGTTGCTGGGCCTGCTAACCTGGTGGCTGGATAGCCCTCGCTTCCTGCAAGCTGGCTTACTGGCCTTCAGCATTCATCTCCCCATCTATTGGTTAGCCAAAAACAGTTTTCGCCGCCGCCGCCCCAAAGAACTGTGCGAATTTCTCACCAGCTTTATCACCCCAAGTGATCGTTACAGCTTACCCTCTGGTCATACTGCTGCCGCCTTTTTAATGGCGACGCTCATCGGTCAGTTTTATCCGGAGTTTTATCTGCTGGCGCTGTGCTGGGCCACCTTAATCGGTTTATCCCGCATCTTACTGGGCGTACACTTTATGACCGATGTTTTGATTGGGGCACTGCTGGGCATGGCCTGTGCGCATATCGCCCTGTCCCTGTTAACTTAGGAGTTTTATGAAAATACTTTATGGTGTGCAGGGAACCGGTAATGGCCATATCGCCCGCGCCAGAGCCATGGCACAGGCATTAAACAAACAACCGGTGCAGGTGGATTTTTTGTTCTCAGGCCGTGCTGCCGATCAGTATTTTTCGATGGATGACTTTGGCGATTATCAAACCCGACGAGGCTTAACCTTTATCACCGAACAAGGCCGCATTCGCCCCATCAAAACGGCACTCAATAACCACCCGCTGCAGCTATGGCGCGATATTAAAGCACTGGATTTATCCGGCTATGATCTGGTGATTAACGACTTTGAGCCCATCAGCGCCTGGGCAGCGCGCAGGCAACAGATCCCATCGATTGGTATCAGCCATCAGAATGCCTTTCGCCATCAGGTTCCCAAGGTTGGTATGACAGCCTTAGACCGGCTGGTGATGCAATACTTTGCGCCGGTGCAGCACGCCATTGGTTTGCACTGGTACCACTTTGACCAACCCATTCTGCCCCCCATCGTGCACCAAATCGATGGCCAAACAACCGATGCAGAGCCTTATATTCTGGTGTATCTGCCGTTTGAGCAGCTGCAACAAATCCGCAGCTTGCTGCAACGTATTAAAACCCAGCGTTTTGTTTGTTATCACCCGGAGCAAAAAGAACATGAAATTGCCGATAACATCAGCCTGCATCCGCTGTCGCATCAGAACTTTCAGCGTCACCTGCAGCGCTGTGAAGGCGTTATTGCCAACGGTGGCTTTGAACTGCCGTCCGAAGCCCTATCCTTGGGTAAAAAGTTATTGCTCAAACCGCTGATGGGTCAGTTTGAACAGCAAAGCAATGTGGAAACCCTGCGTCAACTTGGTCTTGCCACTGCCATGCCCGAACTGAACGCCCAAACCATTATCCAATGGCTGCAAAGCAAAAGCGCCGGCCCGGTGCACTACCCCAAAGTAGCCGAAGCCCTGGCCAACTGGGTTGTGCAGGGCAAGTGGGACGATAGCGGACAGCTTTGGCAGGAATTATGGCAGCAGACCAAGTTCCCGAAAGGGGTTCAGTTGCCCTGAACTGGACTGCTGGCTGGGCTGACCGCCGCTCTAAAATAAGAGATAACTGCTATGAGCTGGCAATCCTGATTGGCAGTTGGTAGCTGCATGGCTGATCATGAGTATTACTGCATTCACCTTGTAATCTGTTACTTTATGCACCATACTAACTTTACACTTAATTATGTACATAACCAAGTGCAAAGTTTTGGATTTATTCGAGGTGTATTATGTCTTCGCATGCGATTTTGGCTGAAAAAGCAGTGTCAGTATCCGAAGCCCGCAAAAACTTAAGTCAGTACTTTATTGATGAGCCAGTGGCGGTGCTTTCAAACAACAAACCAACAGGTTACATGCTCAGTGCAGAGCTTTACGAGAAAATGCTACGTATTATTGAGGCCTCTGGTGCTGCAGAGCAAGGTTTATTCCGGCCTGCGGCAGCACGGCTTAAAGAAATAAGCCGGTTAAGTGAACAGCTGCTGCTAGAGGCTGATGCTGCAAAATTGCGTGAATTTACCGAGTGATTCGGGTATTTACTAGCAAGATCCTTGACGAAGCACTTAGCAAAGACGAGCGCTTAGAATTGATCGCAGATTTCAAAAAGTATAAATCTGGTGTATTGCCTGCGTGGTTTGGTAAAGATGTCCTCTACGATCACCCTTATAACCTTGATATCATCAAGCTAGAACAGGTTAGGCACATTCACCTGGCAACACATGGCGTTGGTTTCCCCCTTTTTATTGCTCAAGTTAAACGAACAAGTGATATCCACTTAGTTTATTGTCAGGGGTTTAGCAATAAGAATTGCTATTTACTGATGGCTATCCTTCAACCCAACGCACATGCTTTAGCTCGGTCGAATCAGATAATGTATAAGTTAGGCTTGATGGCAGAAGCTTTTCGGCAAAAATTCTAAAGCTTCAAATGAATACAGGTGTATAACTGAGAAATGATGTTCAATATCTGAATAGCAGGCACAAAAAAACCTGTTAAAAAACAGGTTGTTTTGTTGGTCGGTACGAGAGGATTTGAACCTCCGACCCCTGACACCCCATGATACAGCGCGGAATCGATTGTTTTATATTACCGATCAGCAACTTAATGCACTTTTTCAGCCTTTTTGCACCCGCCAAAAAACGCGAAAAGCGCCAAAATGCAAACATTGCAAAACAACAACTTAGCGATCTGAAACTACTGTATATTGGTGCGCTGATCTTGTGCTTTTTGCGGGGCGACTTTTTGTAAAACTGCGATCTGCTGCGGGCATGCCCTTGGGCTATGGCACCCTCCCCCTTTATGGTTTGTTTCAACGCTTGCGGGCGCGTAGCACCAACCGCAATCCCAGTATGGGCAGCGGTGCTTTACCAGGTCAATCATTGCTGTTACGGCTCCGTTTAGCGCCGCGCACAAACAGCCAGGCTAGTAAGCTGCCGATCAACGTGGCTCCAATAATTAAAGCAATGGTCCATTCCATGTTTATCTCCGTTAGTTTTGCGCCAACAGTTGGCGGTTCTTGGCGTTGTGGTACTCGACCGGTGCTATCCAGTCGTACTTAAAAAATCTGGCTGGGAACGCTCTTTGGCGGCGGTTGTCGATCACAATGTCATCAACCATAGCTACCACATGCAGTTCGTTTGTTTCTGTGCGAACTACCCACAGGTCGGCTTGGTAGGCGTGCTGGCGCAACAGCGCTTGCATGTACAGTGCGTAATCCTCACAATCCCCGACCAAGCTGGCTACCCACTTTTCCGGTACGCCGTATTGCTCCAGGTCGGTGATGTAGGTATGCTGGGCCATGGCCTGGCGGTGCAGCCGGTCTAAGTCGCGCATGCTGGCGGTTGCGGCCAGAGGCAAAAGCAACAGCATTAAAATTAACGAACGCATAGCCGATCCTTGTAAATCATGTATGATATACAATATAGATGGGTTGCCGTGGGAAGTAAATCATTTTTGATATGCAGACAGACAAGAAATTTGCCGAAGCTGTAACGGCCAGCATCAAATCAGCGGTATCTGTACGGGATTTGTATGTGCGGTTGCATGGGAAAGAGCCCACGCGCACAGAGTTGCAGCAACTAGTGAATCGGCTAAACCCGGCTCGGAGCAACCCCAGTGCGGAAGCCCTGGGGGAATGGTTGGCGGTAATGCCAGAGCTGCATAACACAACCCTGGCGGAGTTTTTTAAGCTTCGTTAATTACCCACCACCAGCACCGCATCCGCTGTGCATTCAAACTCAATTTTTAAATCATAGGTTCTGATGGTTCCGGCTTCCGGTTGGCCAGATATAACATTAACCGCATCGTAAGTGGCCCCATCGTCGTGGGACACTTTGATTCGGCATTCTCCGCTGCCTGGGCGGGCACTGATGTTCCGGCCGCGCAGGTAGAATGCATCCAGGTCGTGGAATCGCCGCTCTGCTACTGGGGTGCTAGCTGTGATTGTTTTCATGATGCTTTCCTTACTCATCGTCTTTAATTTCGGGTAAATAGCGGAATACTTCGTTGTGGAGCAATAGCGAAACCAAGCCGCTGCCAATGGTTATTTCCCCGAACTCTACAGCACCACCAACGTACTGAAACAATTCAAGGCAGCGGCTGCTTGGTATGGATAAAACAACAAGATCCACCCCAGCATGTTCAACATGGCGCGGGGAAGAACTGAGATTTTGAGCAACAGGATCGGCCTGCCAGGCTTCTTTAGTAATTACTGCAAATTTCAGTTCGGGCGATTCTGAAAAATCATTTATGGTCGTAGATTGCACGGTACTACCCCCCAGTTTTCTGGCACTGTATTGAACAGAGTCAATGGGTTTCCATTGTTTGGTTCGGCCTGTTGAACCGCACTTCCTTTGGAGCGCATCGGGTAGTAGTTTCCGTTAACTTCAATCCAGATAAACTGCCCCATAAATCTAATCCCTCCGGTTGGAAGGCCTGCCAGGTAGGTCTTTGCTGTCGGCTGAGAACCAGAGCCGTAAGAAAGCGCCAAGTTCTCTTCTGTACCCTTAGTTACGTTTTTAACTCTAAAATTGCTGGAAAAGTAATCCACAGTGATTTCATACAGACAAAACGATTCCAATCGAGTCAACGAGGTTCGAAAGCTTGAGCTACCAGCTTGCAGCTGAATATATCCCGAAGGATCCGTGATTAAATGAAACTCTCGCTGATCCCATGCTGTTACACCAGGGATGTGCTGAGTAATGATTACAGACCGCTGTGTTCCATTTGTTGTTTCTGCCGGCACAAAACCCGTTTGGAATCGGATTAAATTTATGCCTCCAATAGTAATCAATCTGCTTTCAAACTCGCCGTAAGCATTCACCCCGTTAAAATAAAGCGCAAAACACTCGCTGATAGTTGAGCCCAATAGAGCCCTTTCATACAGTGGCTTGAGCAACTGTTCCACTAAATTTAGATTCATTAGAAAGTCCTTCCCCTGCTATCAATTGACCGCTCAATCTCAAAAGCAAACGATGAATTAAATTCGCAGTTGTTTTTAATGGATAAAAGCAGAGCATCACCCGACAATGATACAGATACCACTTCAAACTCAAACCCTGAGAAGCCGCTTAACCTTTCGATTATTGGTTCGGACGATGGGGAATTAACATCCAGGTTAAAGTTTACCGGCAGGTACAACCGCCCGTAGCTGGTTCTGTTGTTTGTGCCATACGCCACCCAATGACCATAGAAAATGATTGTCATGTACTCGTTGTTAGAATAACTGTAATCATAATCCAGGGTGACAATGATATTTTGAGTGGAACCAGCCGGGAAATCGCCCTGTCCTATTACATAGCGATTCTTGCGAACTATGTTGTTATATCTGGCTGCCTCACTTGTGCACCCATACACAGTTTGCCGGCGCATTCGCTCGACTTGAGCACCTGCTGATGCCGTCTTTGCAGGGCAATCAACACCGGATATAACGTTGTTTTTAACATCAGGGCCAAAAAAGAACAGGCTACCCAAGTGCGTTGTGCCACCACGCACTGCCACGTTATGAATTTGATTAAAGTCACTGCCATTTGCGAAGTTGAAAGCCCGAAAATTAGAGCCTAGCTCTCCAGCATTACCAGGCTTCAAAACATAGGTATTAACCAAATGCGCTGATCTGGAGTTTCCTAAAAACCAAACTCCGTTACGTAAGCAGCTATCAATGAAGGTGTTCGTCATGTGCACAGGGTTGCCATTATCCCTGATCTGAAAGCCATCAACACAGCGAACGGGGTGGACCATATTAGCTTCCAGTCCTGTCGTGGTGTTAACGCCAACACGGCACTCTTCAATGATTGTAGAGTGTATTTCCGAATCCCATCGACTAATATCAACCCCTGTACGGCAGAGCCTGATGTGACCGTGAAACAGCTTGTTTTCAGCAGTAAACGTACCATCCGAGCGAGGTGCAATCCTGACGCCAATATCCCCTCCTAGCGCCCGGAATCGGGTCAGCGAACCTCCAAACGTTGTTAAATCAAAGCAGTGTACGGGATTGGATGGAGCTGTAACCTGAAACTTATCCCTTTCGTACCTTGATGCCGGTACCTGTGCATTGATGTTGATACAGGATGACCAGTCCCCATCCAAGTGAACAACGGACTGATGGCTGGGGAAATCATCTGATGCGATCAGCTTGGAGCCAATGAAGCCACTTGAACCCTCAAGAACCCGAGTGTTACCAAGTCTTATTTTTTTGCTCACTGTAAAATTGCCGCTCGGTACAATTAACCTTGTACCATTGCCACCACCCACACCGAGATTTACACTGGCGGCCTTGTTAATCGCATCTGCAGCAGATGCGCCATTATGAGTCAAACCGAAATCAAGGGCATCCAGGGCTATATCCCTTTTGTTGTAACAGCCATTCCCCGAACCTGACCATTCCAACAATTGATTTAGATTTTCCTCGGTGCCATCCCATTGTTCAATAGCTTCTGGGGCAAGCACCGAACCTCCGTTATGCCCTGATTTTGGGGTGTACTGGTTGTAAACATATACCCCACCGCCCGCTGACGTTCCTGGGTAAAAACCACCGACATGCTGAGTAATATCAGGTAGTGGCTTTAAGTTCTTGATGCCCGCTACTCTAATCGTACTTTGAGCAATTTCTTTCGCAGGAATCCCGGAAACTAGAAAATCACTATCAGGATTTCTTAAGTCATTGAGGCTATTATTAACATTGCCTATCTGTTCATCTGTGGATGATTTCAAGTTTCCAAGTTCACCCTCAAACTCCTCAGCAGCTTCAATAGCATCCAGTACATCCTGGGGCGTTTTAAATGCCTCAATCAGCTCACGGGTAAAGCTGGTGGCACTAGCTACCTTGTGGGCGCTTTGGCCGGCAATGCTGGTGGCGCTGAACGGGTGTTCCAGTTGCTCTTTTAGCGGGTTGACTGCTGCACGAAGGTCTTGCAGTTTGTAAATAGCGGCCAGCAAGTCTTGATAGCCCATAGAGGCCAGCAGCTGTTCACCGGTTACATCCGGGCCGGCCCAGGGCCGCGCCAGGGTGATGGTGCTGATGCCGTTTTCATCCGGCTCTGTGCCGCTGGTGGCGGTGGTTGGGCCGTAGTTGCCAATGTGCAGCACGGTGCCTACGTTAAAAGCGCTGCAATCGACGTTGCCGGTAACCGTTACCTGGTAACTCCCCTGCTGTACAGAGACTGCAGGGGAGAAGATGGGTGCTAGTGGTCGCATGATTACCTGTTTTAGTAAGTGTTTGCCACTTCCGTTATGAAAATGCGTAGCCGCAAATTCATGCTGCTGGAAGATAAGTTCACTGCGGGATCGCGGGAATGAATGCTCACGCGGGCTTCATAGTTCACGTTTGAACCATAGGTTTTTGCTGTGTTATCGACGTACTCGATCAAGCTTTGCCTGGAGCCGTTATCCATAACTTCATACATCGGTGGATTAAGTGCACCGATATAAATCACGGCCAAGTTATGAACGTATTGCCCAATGAAAACACCATCTGCATACAAGTTAATGCTTAAATAAATGGTTTCATGGGTGTTGTTTATAACTGTGCTTGCAGACAGCTGCCCGAATACCTGATCCGTTAGCACATGCATATCAGCAAATCCAGATATGCACGGCATGGTTATATTTCGGGTTTGCGTTTCGGTGCCTTGTAAACTTATTGGGTAGGATTGCCGGCCAACATTGGCGTTGCCTTTGTACTGGCCGGAGTTATCCAGCCACCATCTGCCATTGCTGCGCGTCTGCTCATGGGCCGGAACAGATGATGGACCAAACCACAAAATAATTTCACTGGCAGGATCAATCCTTAATCGCCAGCCATCTTTTACCGCATTGTAAACCGCTGCATCGATCTCGCCGCTAAAAACTATGCGATTTCGGACAGCGCTCCAATACAACTGAGGCACACCATCCAAACCAATCCAGCGCATAGCACCGGTTTGAAATTCAATGGTGTTGGTTTCGCCATCTATCAGGACGCCATTCACTCGGGCCACGCCGGCTGTAACGCTGGTGACGCCAAGAAAAGCACGGCTGTTCATCTCGCCCAGTTCGTTACGCCAGCTTTGCAATATCAACTCGGCGCTGGTACCGGTGTCATCACCCTGTATCGCGGTGCGGATAGCAGCCAGCGATTCGGCGGTACCATCCGCCTTGTCGCTCACTGTCATTATCTGCTGAGCAAGGGCTGCATCATTCGCGTTTAACGTGAGTATTTGCGCTGCGCGAGTTTCCGCTTCGGTAGCTATGGCAAACTGCAAGCCTTCGACTGTGGCATGAAACTCATACTCATCAATCACAGTGAGTAACGTGCGGTTGTAGTCTACTCGTGGATCGCCTATCGCGGCTTCCATCAGCGCGTCTACTTCGGCAGCAGTTGGGAACGCATTTAAAACGGTTTCCTGCAGCTCAGTAACCACCCTGGGGAAAACAGCATCAGCCATTTCTTCTTCCAGCATATCCACCAGCACGCTGTAATCGTTGGTTTCAATCTGCCGGTTGATCCAGCCGCTTTCTCCCAGCACATTGACTGTTTGCGCAAAAACGGTATGCAGCGTGTTGGGCTTTAACCCCACAAAAACCGCTGTACTGCCGGTGGTGCGTGGGCTTGGCGTGTGCCCCGCGCCGTCACCTTCCACGCAATCGTAGTTAAACACCGTTGAAAACCCACGGCCGGCCAGTTGGGCGGTGGCTCCTATGGTGTCGTGGGTGGCTTCCAGTACAATGTCGCTGGGTGGAACTGGCAACACCATGGTAAAGGCCAGAGCGGCCGCTGGTGAGTAAGTGCCCAGCGAGCTAATAGCACGTACGGTGATGCTGTACTCGCCTACGTCCAGCAATGGCAGTGTGATGGTTCTGGCTACGGTTTCCTCGCTGAACAGCAACGTGGTACCTGATAGTACATTGACCTGATACCGGCGCACGAAAGCGTTGGCCGGACTGGACCAGGTAAGGCGGCCGCCAGTTTGCAGCGTTTGATCCGGTGTTAGCGTTAAACCGCTGGGCGCTGGTATGTTGGTTGGGTCGCCAAGATTGGTACCACCTATCCGTTGCTCGTAACTGGTACCAGACCAGGGGTATACAGCATTCTGGTGCTCAACAAAATCCAGTTCTACGCTACCATCTTCATTGTGCTTGGTTTGCTCTACCCGGAACGGCTTGGCATCCCATCCCCGGGTGTCGTCTGTAATGCCAACAATATCGCCAGGCTCACACAATATTGCCAGCGGGCTGGCGGGGAATGAGCAGCTAAGCTGGTTGCGGCTGCGCTTGGCGATAATTTCCGCCATCTGCAGCGCTTCGGCTTTGTTTGTGATGCCCGGGAACTCGAATGATTGCTCCAGACGCACACCGTTGTCTTCGTCAAGCCATTGCTGGGCCAGAGGGTGATCGTTGGCTGGCCAGAACACTTCATCTTGTTCGTAGTCGGCATCTTTGTTGGCAAAGCGCACGATCACCCGGTTGTAGCGACCGTTCTTTTTGCCACTGCTGCTTTTGATTGGGCCCACGATGGTGGCGTGGTTTAACCCATCGCTACGGTCGTGGGAAAAGAAAAAGACCGGTTCGCCTTCACCTTCCAGCTGCGAGCGGATCTGGCCGGTACCAATCGGCAGCATGCCGCGCATGCCCTGGAGCATTTGATGCACGTTGGCGAATACAGACCGGCTGGTATCGATCACCTGGTTGCCGGTAAAACGCTTGGCTACCTGGCCAGTTACCACGCCATTGATGATAGCGGTGTTATCGACGGTTTGATCGCACAGGTTGGCAGCAGCAATAAAACTGGCAATGTTCAGACGACCAACTGGCATGCCTTTGCCGTACACCGGGTTCAGCAGGTAATCCAGCAACTGGATGGCAGGGTTTTCGCTGTAGGCGGTTTGGCCGGTGCGTGGATCATGAATGGTTCTGCCAGCAACACGGGCCACAATTTCAGGCTCGCCCCTCCAAATGGATTGCTGCTCATCCATTTGAACCCGGATATATACATAGGCAACGCCTTGCAATCGATGATTTATAGTCCAGTTCGGAATCCCGGACACTGCTGCAGCGGATGCAGGTTGGTCGTGGGCGCCAAGATGCCGGCTGATGGTAAACCATTTTCCGCCGCCATCTTTGTTCCACTGCGCATCGTTTTCACTGATGCCATTAAAGAACACTTCCTCGATGGCGTGCACCGGGCCCTCACAAAAAACAGCAATTAAATGCAGGAACTCATTCTCAGCACCGCCCGGTGCATCAGTAGAGAATTTGTGTATTTTTACAGCACCAACCTTGCGCTTCCCATAGATTAAAAGCAGAGGGTGATCACTACCTTGCTTTTCGACCATCACGCCCTGAATGTCAGGCATATCCGGCATTGGATAAATCCAGGATAAAACTTTGCGCAGTGGTGCAGTGACAGCCCTAAAAAGCTTTCGCCCCAACTTCTTAATCACACGCCACCCCATTTAATGTCTTTTTTCACCTGGGTGGCAAATTCAAACCCACGATCTTCGGGATAAAACCTGCGTTGGCTGGCATCTGTCGTTCTGCGTCCACGCGGGGCTTCAAAGTCGGCCCACTCACTGGCAAGGCTTACCGTGATCTGTGAGCTGTCATTACTGTCTGACACATCGGTTCCAGTGATTAGCCAAGCATGCATCAGGATCGGGTTTGGGATGATTTCACCATCAGCCAGATAGGCCCGATAAATGTACACGTAGCGGTTAATCTGGTTTTGGCCCAGCATCATGGCCACCATTGTTTGATCCACAGCGGTGAATGCCAGCTGGATTTCCCCAATGCGCAGCTCGGTGGTAAAGCGTGGGGCATCCATCCCCAGCAGCAGACCATCGGCCAGGTACTGCTCGCCGTTCCAGTCAATGTCGTAGCCGTTGTCGGTGAGGCGCACTGTGGTGTTGTTGGCCAGCTCCATCCGGATCAAATGGCAATACTCATGGTCGCCGGCAATAGCTGCAGCGACTTGTGGCGTAACATTCAGCATGGGTTATAGGGCCTCGTAGCAATCCAGCTCAAGCGTTGAAATGCGGCCGTCCCGGCCATCGGCGTTGAATTCCTGAATATCCCCGCGTTGGCGCAGGGTAAATGGCACATTGTTAATTTGCACAGCCGTGCCAACGGTGAGCGGTTTGCGCAGCTCCGGAAAGATCTGAATGGTCAGCTGGCCGTTGACGTTGGAGTTCACATCGGCCAGCACCATGTAGCATTTGCTGTGGTTGCCAAACTTGATGAAATCACCGGCTTTTAACTGCCCCACCACCGGACCGCTAAAACCTTGCAGCTGAATGCTGGTTGCACCTGGGCTTGCCGCTGTGCGAACCGTGGGGCTACCAGAGCCAACGCCTTTGGTGTGGCTGTAATACGGGATCACGGCGGTGAATACACCGTGCGAACCCTTCAGACCAGCTTGCCAGGCAAAAGCAGCCAACACCTGCTCGGCTAGCATCGGCTTACTGCGCAGGACGAACTCCCAGCGCTGGGCTGGTATGCGTCGAGCATTGGTGATCAGGTTTTTGCTTTCACTGGCAAAGTTGGGCGCGTTGCTGCGGATCCTGGCGGATTGTATGGCAAAGGCTGGTGGTAGTTGGCTCATGAAAGCACCTTAAACCAAGTAGATGCCGCAGCGATAAGTGCTGCTGCACCAAATAATACTGAGGCGATCAGTGCAGCGTTTGCCAATTTATTTCCAACCTTTCCAGCATCATGTTCGTTCATTTTTCCATCTACCCTTACTTGGTGTTTGGGGTTATACTGCATACATGCGTTTCTCCTAAGGTGGTTTAGGGGTTACAGCAAGAAACCTCGAAGGTGGCCGCCTTCGGGGTTTTGCTTTTTCTGGGGTTAGTTTAAGAGTGATTCGAGTGGCCGCGGGGGATTTGACACCCCAAAAACAGCCCCTCAAATTAAAAACTTTTCTGGTAGTCATACTATAAAAGCCAATTGAACTGGCTTTCTGGATATATTTTTTGCTTTCTTACTGTGGTATTAGATCAATCCAGCCGAACGCCCTGATCCTCCAGTGCCATCTGCACCATATCCGCTATAGTCCCCCGATTATCCAGAAGCATTTCAAGCAAGCTGTCGTTATCCAAACCAGTGAAATTGAAGTTTAAGTCCACTTTCTGCCCCACCCCAGCACCTTTCCTTTTGCCCTGCATTCCATCGGTCGCCCGCAGGAACCTTGATAGATCCTCGTTCTGCCTGGCACTTAACACCCGCTCACCTTTATCCAGCAACCAGGTGCCTTCGCTTGGTATGTAATCAATACCGCTGTGCGCCATACCGGCTAAGGTTGTGCTGGCTGCGGTAATAGCGCCAGCAGCAAAGCCACCAGCTACGCTTGTCGCAGCAGCGGCCGCCCCCGGGGCTAAAGCTGGGCCAACTATCGGGATGGCTGCCGTTGAAGTGAAGGCATTAAGACCGGCCATGAAGGTTTGAGCCGATGCCTGCCCCGTAATTTGTGCAATGTATCCTGCAGCTGCTGCGGTGCCTATTGTTTTATCCAGGGCCATGCTGGCGAGCTTTTGCACCCCAATCCGGATTAGCATACGGATCACATCATCAGCAATAGATGCCATCAGCTCACGCATACTGAACTCGCCAGTTTTCACAAATTCGAGGACGTTATCCTCCAGCCCGCTAAACAGTTTGCCGAAAATATCTTCAGTCTGGCCAGCAATATCCTGAGCATGATCAATGTAGTTCTGCAGGGCCGACATCATGCCGTTCGTCCAATCACCTTCTTGCTCAGCAAGTTGGGCATAGTAGTTGTCAAACAACTCCAAGCGCTGAGATAAATGATCGTCTAACAGCTCGATTTGTGCCTTGTACTGATCGTTATTGATGTCACCAGCCTGCATGGCCTGCAGAGCCATTTCCTTTTGGCGGGTGATGTCGCGGGTTATTTCAAGGCGCTCAAGTTCTATCTGTCGCTGCTTTGCTCCCATTGCAAACAGCTTCAGCTGAATGTCGTACTCTTCTGCCAGGCTGCCGGTGGAAAGCCTTAAGTTTCGCTCTTGCTCAGCCAGCGCCACCGCTGCACGCCTCTGGCGCACTTCGTTCTCTAGGGCCGCATTTTTTTCAAGCTGGGCTCTGGTTGAATCTGCCTGCGCTAAAAACTCTTGCTCGTAGGCAGACAGCACATCTTTGCTCTTGATTTCAGCAAACTGTGTTTCAAACCGGATCAGCTCTTTTTGCGCGTTGCCAATTCTATTGGTACCGTCCAGCTGCGCTTTAAGGACTTGCTCTGTCTCTCTGGCTTTGCTGATAAATGCGTTGACAGCCTCTATCGCTTTTTCCTGTTCTGCATGGTACTTCTGAGCTGCAGCGGCACTTTCATTCAAGTAATCGACTTTCTGAGCGAGTGCCAGTAAAGCATTTTGCTCTTGCTCGCTCAATTTTCCGGCCAAAGAACCTGTTTGAATTTCATAAAGCATCTTGGCGGCTTGGGTGTTTTTGCCAAATAGCTCAATTTGGCGTACCAGGGTAGCGGCTTGCTTTTCAAAGTCTTCAGACAATGCCCGAACAGCGCTGCCATCTGCACCTTGGTTTAAGGTTGCTTGAAGCTGCGACACCACACTTGCAGCGTTGGCGGCTTCTTGCTGAGCGGTGGAAAAGGATCCTGCCAGCTTTATCCATTCGTTAATGCGGCTTTGTGGAACACCGGCCTCTTCACCGGCTTTTTGCAGTATGGGAGTAATGCTTTCACCGGCCTGCCTTGCTTGATTTAACTGATCAATCAGAGCGAATCGTTCGGGGGTTAACTTTTCAAAAGCACCTTGAAACCCAAATAGCGTCTGGCTGAGTTTTCCCCACTCGCGATTTGCAATTTTTGCGGCCTCTTCCTGAGCCTCTCCCCATTCGAGTATTTTTGCAGCTCGCTGATCATCATTCAGTTCTTTGAATGTGTTTTTAATGCTTTCTAGTGGCCCCTGCAGTTCATTAATGGCTGCAGTAAGTTGCTCTGTGGTTAGTTTGGCATCCCGGTTCGACATGGCATAAATTGTTGCTGCGGTGGCCGCTGTGAAGAATAAACCGGCACCACCACCAAAAAACCGAAGCACAGAAGCGGCTCGCGTGCTTGCAAAACCAAGCTGTGTATTAATCGCAGCAGACCTGGCTGCTGACTTGTTGTAAGCCTCGATGGCAGTTAATGCCTGTGCTTTTGCTGCCGTTAGTCTTGCCGTTGCATCCTGAACGGCTTTTGCCGATGTGGCATTAGCCAAATCAGCCCGCGCTGAATTGAGCGTTGCTATCGCTGACTGCTTTTCAACTAAAGCACGGCGGGTTGTTGCATCAGCTGCCAGTTGCTGGCTCGCTGCATTGGCATGCGCCGCCTGCGCGTTTTCTATAAAGCTGCGGGTACTGTCGATCATCGAGGCTACCAACCGACCGCCAATGATGGTGGAGGCATACAAACCAACTTTGACTACCGTTTCCAGGTTATCTGCCAGCTTCATAATTGAGGCTGCCAGCAAGCCAGATGCATTTGTTCCCTCGGCAAGGCTACCAAACACTTTTAAAGCTGCATTATCCAACTGCAAAAAAGCATCGCCAACGGTTGTGGCCATGCCATCTGCTTTTTTCTGCAGCTCGTCGAACTGATCGATTAAGCCGCCCACAAACTTGTCTGTAGTAAGCTCACCCGCCCTGGCCATTCGGTCCAGCTCCGCCCGTGTTACACCAAGGCTATCAGCCAGGGCATCCACCACCAGGCCGCCCTGCTGCACAACAGTGTTCCAGTTCTGGCCGCGCAACACACCCTCAGCAATGGCTTTAGACAGGGCGTTGGTTACAGAGGCTGCACGCTCAGTTTTGGCGCCACTGGCAACCAGGCCAGAAGCCAGGGCGTTGGTGAACTTTAATTGTTCTTCTGTGCGATAGCCAAGCTCCGTCAAGATAGTGGCGTTAAGCAGATAGCCTTCAGCTGTGGTTTCCAGGGCCGAGTAACTGCGGCGGGCAATTTGTTCAAGCTCTTGCATCACCCCATTGGCATCCCCCATGGGGCCAACTGCCAGCCGAACCCGGCCATTTAAGTCTTTCCAGGCATCGCTGTATTTGCGAATTTCATTTAAAGAAACACCAATACCCAATGCCGCAAATGACCGCTTCACCATATCACCGGCCGATTGAGCGCTTTTCTCAATCTCTTTCATTTGGTGCTTGGTCTGGCGCGTGGTTCTGTCCAGTGGCTCTGTATAACTGCCAGTTTTCAGGATCAGATCAAGCGTCAGCTGGCCAAGTGATTTGGTGGACATTCAGATCTCCGGGTATAAAAAAACCCGCCGTGGCGGGTTTATGTGCATAGTTTTGGTTGTGGCCGGTTCTTGCTAACTGCCAATAATATTCGCGGCCACCTGGGCCGCTGCTGCTTTAATGGTATCGAAAGATAAATCCAACCCTTTGTCTCTTAATACAGACAGGGTTTTATTCCACATGCCTTGGGATCGGATTTTATCCAGAAACTCATGCCCCTGCCAGGTAAGCTGCCTGGCAAAGCACTCTACCCGCCCATCCAGGTAGGTAGAGCATGAACCTTTTACCAGGCCAGCATCGTTTAGCAGTTGCAGATGGTAGTTCACCACCTCTGGGGCAAAGCCCGGAATATCATTGGCAGCAACGGCCTGTTCTTCTACGGCCAGTTGCTCTACAGCCAGCAGTATCTTCCGGATTAATTCCCAGTTTCGTTTCATTGTTTACTCTCAAACCCGCCAAATCGGGTTTACCAGGTTCATTAACTGTTCAAAGCCAGAGCCAGCTTGCGCCAGTCCGGCCTGGCCGGTAGTGTTTTGGTTCCGCCCATCCTTCGCATAATCCAAGGGATGTAAGGCGATCCCCCGCTGATCACTTCTTTTAAGAAGGCTTGCTTGCCGCGTGAGATAAAGCACACAAACTCGCGCACATCGGCATCTAACTGATCAAGAAGCCTTTCCACCTTTGGCCAATCTTTCGCGTAGATGTCTGCTATTTCATTCACACTGAAATCGGTGCGAATTCGGTTGCGAGCCCAGGTTAAGAAAGATGAATCACCGCGAAACAGCGAGCAATCCTGAATTTCACGCAACCGGCTGTTGATAAAGCGCATGTGATCTTCTGTCAGAGTTTCCTGCGGCGTTAGCGGCGCCCTTAGCTGCAGCTGTGAAATGTACACAATGGCTTCGGCCAACTGCGTCCTTGGCAATTGATCGTACTTGGCGATCCGAAATTTGTTGTGCACCCGGCTCCAAATTTCTGCCAGTGCTTTGCCTGTGCTCTGGTGCAGTGCCGCTTTCTTATGCGCTACTTCACTAAGCGTTTGCTGTTCGCTTGGTGTTACAGTTTCAGCTGGGCGGTGTCGCTCTGAAAGTTGATCAGCCATGACATTAAAAGCATTAATGTAGGCCTCAAAGATCTGCGCTGCCAGTTTTCCATTGAAACGACCAACCAGAAAGATAAAGCCATCTTTGGTCATTTCGTAAATCTTTGATTCACGGCTCGCCCCATTGCCAATGGTTACTTTTTGAACATGAGCGAAAAAGTTCGTTGATGCAAATTGCTCTGAGCAATCAAGCTTATTTATGGTAGCGATAACGTCAGCATGCCGACGACCAAAAGCCTCGGCCACCTTAATAGAGGTGGTTCGTATTTCAGCTTCATGGATAATAACTGCATCTGCCGGGATGATAGATAATGTGGTCATAAGACCTCCTTACTGTTTTTCTCAATTAACCCACTCTCAAATGGGTGCCGGGAGGTTGAGAACAGCCAGTAAGAGCTGCGGATTTATTCCCCGAAGGTATTGTATTCATCGCCCTCCCGACATAGAAATCGGGTGCTTTTATGCTGTTTTAAAGGGTAACAGGCATAAAAAAACCAACGCTGTCGGGGCTGGGCTTCCGCTTACTGACTGAGGTTCTCACGCCTCACTGCGGATT
The DNA here is from genome assembly GCF_039631345.1 of Alkalimonas sp. NCh-2. Lineage (NCBI taxonomy): Bacteria > Pseudomonadati > Pseudomonadota > Gammaproteobacteria > Alkalimonas > Alkalimonas sp. NCh-2. The sequence goes on along the minus strand of NZ_JBDIUV010000002.1, from coordinate 566,604 downwards.
ATGGCCTTGATCACGCTGGTTGTAAAGCTAGAGTGTTAATTTAACACTCATAGCGAACAGGAAATACGTAAAAATTGACGGCGCGAAGAATAAAAACTAATCTCTCAAAAATTTAAATGTATGAGTATTTTATTGTGAGTGAAAACAGTTTTGTTGTTATAGATATTGAAACCTCCAATTCTAATCAGTCATCTATCTGCCAAATTGGTTTGGTTGAGTTCTCCAATGGAGTAATTGTTGATGAGTGGCAAAGCTTGATAAACCCACAAAGCCACTTCGATCCATTAAACGTTACTATTCATGGCATTCAACCAGAAGAAGTTGAAAGCGCACCCGCACTTCAAGATGCCTTGCCATGCATCCTTTCTTTTATTGGTTCTAAAATTGTTGCATCTTATGGCCAATTTGACCGCTACTCACTTTTAAAATCTCTGGATAATATTAATCAACCATTCATTGCAAACCCTTGGCTGGATATTACTAGAGTAGTGCGTCAAACATGGCCAGAAAGGTATGCACTGCGAGGCTATTCTTTGGCTAATGTCTGTTTTGATTTAGATGTTTCACTTACATCACATCACAACGCCTTATGTGATGCCCGCGCTGCAGGGAAAGTGCTGGACGTTGCTATCCAGAAATCTGATACCACTCTAATCGAATGGCTTAATATTTCAAATAGCATGGCCTACTTGCCTATGGCCAAGGAAAAGATCGATATTATCGTTAACCCAGATGGCCCCCTTCTTGGTGAAGTCGTCACTTTTACCGGCCCCCTTGGCATATCAAGAGATAAAGCAATGCAACTGGCTGCTGATGCAGGCTGCACTATAAAGCAAAGTTTTACGAAAAAAACTACAATTCTGGTTGTAGGTTCAAGCGACTATAGAGTTACGCACCCATCAGGTTTAAGCAGCAAACACCGTAACGCAATAAAAGCAGCGCAAGAAGGTCAGAAGGTTAAAATTATAGATGAAACTGATTTTTATAACCTAATCAAGTGCAAATGAGCTGTCAGGTTCAACACCAAGCTTTTGGTTATCATGTGTAAAAACTGTCTCATTACCTGTCTTGCTACAAGATAAAACATACTCCTGATCAGTATCTATGTGCAGATCCTCGCCCCGCAATGCTTGCCATTGTGCTAAATAGTTCAGACTTCCTATTTTTTGCTTTTTCTTGAGCGATTTAGCATAACCACCTTTGAAGTCGAGCACCGGCAACTCACCATTACTAGCTTTAACGGCAAGTTCTGGAGATGACCGCCTCAGGTGACGGCCAACTTCCCAGCTTGTGATTAAACCCGCATCCTCACCTTTCCAGCGTTCTTCCCATGTAGGGTTTTCTCTATCCGGCTCGGTAAATTTTCTTTTAATTAATGGCATAAGTTAATAAATAACAAATTTAGCTTCATGCCGATGACTATAACCACTAATAGATATCCTGTTCAAGCTATACTTTAGACAGGGCCGCCGCAGTTAAAACACTTCTCATCTGTTGCAGATATTTCAACCTGACAATATGCGCAAAACGTTAGATCACCATCAACTTCAGTGAAATATTTTACTTTTCGCGGCTTCAATATTAACCAAAACAGATAAGTAGCACCAAATAATACAGAGGCGATTATCGCCACTGCCAAATAAACCCCAATTACGGCAGCAAAAACCAAAAACAAATTAAGGATTAGTGGTGATAAAACTAAGAGAATAAGCGTCAGAATTATCAAAATAGCAAGCTGCATTACGTCCACCAAAGTCAGGCCATTCATATTAACTATACCCACTCTTCCATAGCCTGTTCAAGAGATACTTCCTGATCTTCCTTACGCGTCCACAACATAAAATCATCAACTGTTTGCGATGAATTCTTGCTGTTGGCCCGGTGGAACTGAAACATTTGCAGCGCTGATAAACGCTCTATCCTCAACTGCATGCACAGCGGGCCATGCTTCTTTCGGTAAGCCACCCAGTCCAGAAACTCGGAGTAGCTTATGCGCTCTTTGGCTTCCGCGATCGTTTTGCCGCCGACGCCGGCGAGCACGATTTCGTGCCAGACTTCATCGGCGGCTGTGAGTTTTTTTCCTCACCTTTCAGATTGTTCACTTCGGCAACGGCTTTTAATAAAGCAAGGCCAAGCGATTCACAGATAGGGCCGCGCTCTTCATTGCCGATCAAGTCATCAGCAGTGAACACAGGCTTGCCTTTGGCATCCACCACGCTGGCAGCGATACGGGCGGCAATAACGTTATCCCGATAATTCATGCTCATACTTTCAGCTGAAAGCGTGGCGAACGACAGCTTGCGCACATAGATGGTGGCTTTAAAGTCTTTTTTGCTGCCATCTTCCTTCATCACAAACCATTCGATTTCGCGTTTTTCTGGGCGAGCCGGCATAAATGCGCCGGCCTCCTCCAGTGCTTGCATACTAAATTCCATGCGCTACTCCTTAAGGGGTGCCGTTTTTCTTAACCCACTGGCTGCCGCCGGTGCGCTGAATAGCAACCTGGGTGGTAACTACGGCATTTAGCTGGAAGTCGAACGGGAAGTCCGATACGTAGCCACGGAACTTAAACCAGGTGCGACTATCCGGGAGCACCCATGCACCATCCACAAATGTTGGCTCTGCGGTACCATCAGACCAACCAATTACCCAATCAAGCGTGGTGTCACCTTCTTGCTGTGATAGCTCGTGCAGGCGAATGTGGGACGCTTGATTTGGGTCGGCATTGATTGTCATGGATGCCTGGCCTGGGGTGCGCATGCCTTTTTGGTAGGTGCGGTCAAAGTCTTCCAGCCCGGTATCTTCGATTTGGTCGGCAGGGTTGCCGCCTGGGTTGAATTGCGTTGCTTTAACAACCCGAACGACGCCACCACCATCAGCCGGGTCTTTAAAGAAAATGTGTGTTCCTTGGGTTAATACTGACATGGTTATGTCTCCTGCGTGGTATAAAAAAACCGCCTATTTGGCGGTTCGTTGAATAATGATTTCGATTCGATTCATCAGGTCATTCATTACCTGATTTGTTCTTTGTTGCAGCGTTCGCCCCATAATTGGCTTGGCCGCCACAGGCCCAACCCGGCGCCCAAAGTTCTGGCCGGTTTGTGGGTTGTACAAACTGGATGGCCTGCCATTCACGCTTTTAGAACGGATAGTAAAGCCAGCACGGCCAAACTCTACAAGACGCCAATACCAGGTATCTCCACCGGGGTTCTTGCTGCTGCCACCGGTTTGATATGCTTGCCCGGCGCGACCTTTACGGCGGTTCTCTGCGCTATCGGCATAACGTCTGGCCCCGCCAAGTATCCCAACGCTGATACCAATATCAAACCGGCTACCGCCTGCCTGGCGTAGTTTCCTTCGTGGCATGGCTCTGATGGCTACGTTGCGGGCAATGCTGTTTGGGGTGCCGGGGTTGTCAATTTTTGCTGCATTGTTTTGCACTTCGCGCCGGACCGATCGCATTCCTGATCGTGCTGCTGCGCGGTAAGCTTGCCGCTGTTTTTTGGGGGATGTGTTTTCAAGCTTTTGCATTACCTGCTCAAGCCCTATAACACTGAACTGAATTGACACTTATTCCACCTTAACTGTGATTTCAGCAGTAAATTCAATGACCATGGTGTTGCTGTCCCAATCCCGGCTTTCCTGCCCTGGTTCACAGTTGATGGTAAGAACCTGGTGGCCGTACAAGTTACCACTGGCATTATTCAGAGTGGCGATCACTGTGCTGAGTAACGTTTTTGTTTCCATGTACCCATAGCCCCAAACTTCAAAGGCCATCAGCAAGGAAGCCATTTCCGAAAAACTTCCGTCCAGGTAGCGCTCACGCTCCGGATCGCCGCCAGAGTATACAATTGCCGGCAACGGCTCTTCAGCATCCCGAACCAGTGGCGTGATCCGGCTACCAACTTTGGTGGCGATGGAGGGGGTGCTCAGAAGGAGTTCGACAATTGCGCCCTCGATGGTTTGTTTGCTCATGGCTTCATTTGCTCGCAGGTAACTATCAGTTCCCGGTTCATCCCTCTTGCGTTCTCAACATCCTTCACTTCGTAATGCTGGCCCTGATAAAAAATTGCCGTGCCGGTGCTTTGAATGCGCGGGTCGTATCGGCATTGAATAACAAAGTTTGTTGGTGTTGCTTTGCCATTGGCTATCCGTTCCAGCTCTTGTTTTTTGCTCAGAAACCCGAAACGGATAGTCTTAATTTCAGTAAATTGTATTGTGCTGCGATGCAGCTTTTCCCCAGATTCATCCCGGCCAGCTCGGTCAATACTTACCAGCTTTGCGGCAAAGCGTAGTACCCCGGCTCTCATCCGATACTCCGGATCATGTAAGGTTCAAGCAGCATTGAAACACCCATAGGCAATGATGATGAAATAGTGCCGATAACGACAGATTCCCGGTTGGCATACCAGTTGCCAATCATCAACAACATAGCCGCCTGGGCATCGGCCGGTGTTTCCTCATACCCCACCGCCAGAGTGATATGCACAGACTCTGGCTCTGCAATCGTTTTTGGCCAGCTCGTGCCGAATTGTGGGGCCAGGGTTGGGTAAAGTGGCCGCTTATCCAGCCTCATGGTTTCTGCCGGTAGTTCGAGCGTGTCGCCTTGCGGGTCCACGAAACTGAACTCAACCACTTCGCGCACTGGCGTAACATCCAGTTTGATTGGCTCGGCGCCATGCGGCAGATGATCCAGCGTAATGGTGACTTCTTTTGGCTCAAAGCAGGTATTGGTTTTATTCTCCGCATGCAGATATGCAGCTTTGATTAAACCTTGTATCAGCACATCATCTTCGTCGTGGTCGACTACCAGATGTTTTTTTGCCAGCTCTAAACTAATCATGCTTTCAGCCAAAAAAAGAACCGGCCCGAAGACCGGTTAATGGTTACCAGGGAGTGTTATTCTGCTTTCGGGGCTTCGGGTAATTTGGTGCCTGATACGGCTACCTTGACACCTTCAACCAATTGCTTGGCGCGATCTGCCGGGAAGCCGGCAATATCACCGCGGCTGTAACGGCCCCACGGCTTGGTGAATGTGACGGAGACATTCTTGCCAGCCGCTGCTTCTTTTGCCTTGGCTTCCGCTTCGGCCTTGGCTGCTGCTTCAGCAGCTGCCAGTTCTTCTGGTGTTTGGGTTTTCTTTGCGTTGGACATGGTTCTGTACCTTCTATCCGGTTTTCATTGAATGGCGGAGCGCTATTGCTCCACCACTAAATTGCAGGCTTTACTTGCCAGGCAAATTACCAGGTAACGCCGGTACCGAGTGCCAGGCCTTCGACGTGGCGGAAGCCTACATCGTGCTCTGCAACAACTCGGATCAGCGACTGATTACGTGCATAAGCAGATACCAGGTTGCCACCGGCATCTTTATAAGTCGCCTCTTTGCTGAAATCGATGGTCATGTTATCCATTTCACCGATCACAACATCGTTCCAGTCGGCAAAGTAGATTTCAGACTCGTTCGATCCAGCGCCCAGGTTCACCGGAATAGTGGTGCTGTGCTTGATTGGATAACCTTTCAAGAAGCCCTGATCCATTTCCGGATACACCTTGTTGCCGTTGCCATCACGCAGGCCCTTCAGCTTCATCAGGCTGCGCGGTGACAGGGACCAACCCGGACGGATCAGCAGGCTGTCGGACTGCATCAGCATCAGGATCAGGTAATCCAGATAGGCATCAATTGTGACTAAGTCAGCGGTACCTGCCCAGGCATGAGTACGACCGGCATCCGTTGCCCGCTTTTTAAAACCGGTTGGAGTATTACTGGTACCGTCGTCGCGCAAAAACGCTTTGTCTTCACGAACAGACATAGCACCCAGAATATCATTCAGCACCAGGTTTTCCACCTGGAAACCGGCACGGCCAATCAGCTGGTTACTGATAGGTACCAGTGTGATCATGGTTTTGCCAGACAGTTTCACATCGTCGAACTGTGATTCAGTGGCATTCACATCGGTGCCTTCACCAACGTAGCCGGAAGTTGCACCAGACGCCAGGCGTGGTAAGGACAGGTTGCCATTAGGCAGTGGCACAGTCTGTGCACCCAGGCTGCGAACAACAGTGCGCGAACGTAACAGCTCGATCACTTCGTCGTGAATGTTCTGAGGTACCAGGGCGCCACCAGAACCCGCTGAGGTTTCAATTGCCATGGCCACATCAGCATCACCAATTTCAGTGCGGGCAAACTTGGCAGCATCGGCCAGATCACCTTTGGATGCAGCAATGGACATGACCATGCGGGAAAGCTTGGAGCCCAGGTATTGCTTGGGCGCTTCTTTCACCTTAACAGCGGCAGACTTATTACCAAATGAGGCTACCGGCGCTGCGGTGGCTGCGGCCATTTGCTCTGCCGATTCAAGCCGCTCGATCTGCTGGGTGAGTTGTTTAAACTCAGTGCCCAGGGTTTCGAAATTAGTCAGCTGCTCTGCGCTTAACTGGCCATCTTCTTCTTCAACTTTTGCAAGCGCCTGAATTTGTGCGTTGATTTCAGCGCGCTTGCGGCGGAGTTCTACGATTTTAGACATGGTATGTACCTTTCTTCGGTTATAAAAAAGCGCCCTTAGGCGCTTGGTTGTGTTGCTCCGCCGCCAGGCTAGAGCATCAAACTGGTGTTGATGGCCGCGGCCTGGGCACGAATGCTGCGGCTGCGGTTACTTGAAACATATTGAAGCGCGATGCTGTTAATGGCCTCTTGTGCCGGTGCGATTTCATCAATCAATTTAAGCTGCAGGGCTTCTTCTGCGCTGTATAATTTGGCTTGAGTATCCATCACTGCTTCCGGCTTTAACTTGCGGTAACTGGCCACTGAATTCACAAATCCTTCGTAGGCTTGATCGAGGCGCTTTTCAATTTCAGCCACGGCCTGATCTGTAATTTCTTCATGCGGTGACATATCGTTTTTATGGGCGCCGCGGTAAAAGGTGTTGTACTTGATACCTACCGTTTCTTCCCACTTGCTTACTTCGTAGGTTTCAATAATGACGCCAATGGAGCCAACGCCAGCGGTAGGGCTGGCAATGATCCGACTGCAGGCCGATGCCAGGTAGTAGCCAGCACTGTAAGCGGCGTAATTGACCAGCGCGGTGATGGGTTTGATTTTGGTGCAGGCCCGGATGAAGTCGGCTGTTTCTTTGCAGCCAATGGCCTGGCCGCCGCCGGTGTGAAAATCGAGCACCACTTCTTTTACCAACTCGTGGTTCATGGCACCGGTGATCTGGTCACGCAGCTTCTCGTAAGACAGCAACTCTTCACAAGCAGCATTGATGGCACCCCGGCGGGCCACTAAGATGCCGTGCACAGGAATAATGGCCAGGTTGCCTGTAATGGTAACGCCGCGAAGTTGTCGCTCTTCATCGCGCCCCATCTGTGCGCCATCCATTTCAGACAGCTCGATATCACCGGCAATCTGGCCAAGCAACCGGGGTTCCAGCACGGATTTAACAGCCATAACCAGTTCTGGGGTGGCGTAAAGCGGCGAACCAAACACCATTGCCGCAATGTGCGGGAAGTTGATTAAACGCGGCATAAGATGTCCTCTATGTCTTTCATTTGCTCTGGGGTTGCATTCAGTGAGCCTTGCAGCTTTTCTGAATCCACCATGTTGAGCGGAGTTAAGTAGCGATCACCGCCTGGAATTGGCGGCATGTTTTCCAGCCGGCGAATGTCGTTCACCGACAACCAGCCCCAGTTCCGGCCGATGGCATAGGCCTCATAGCGTGATTTCTGATCGCCACGCAGTAGGCCTGAGATATTGAATTCGATGTAGTAATCGTTGCGCTCTTCGGGCAGCAGCAAATCACGCATCATGGCGGCTTCGTGCCGCTTCACCCAAGGCAATAAGGTGTAAATTACGTACTGCAGGCCCTGGTGCTCGATGTTATTGAATGAGGCTTTATCCAGGTGCTGGATCATGTGCGGCGGCACTTTGTAAAGCCGGCACACCTCGATAACACCGAAGCCCCGGCTTTCAATAAGCTGGGCTTTTTCGTTGTCCATGGCCAGTTGCTTGTACTGCATGCCTTCTTGCAACAGCGCAACGCTGAAGGCATTGCGTAAGCCACCGCCATGGCGCTCGGTGAACTTGTTCAGCAAAGCATCTACTTTGGTCTGATCGGATATAGCGCCTGCTGCTTCTGGCCGCTCGATCACCCCCGACATAGTGGCGCCACGCTGGAACACTGCGGCAGCATGCTGCTCAGTGGCGATAGCCAAGCCAATGGTGTCGGTATTTGTTTGCAGAGGTGACAAGCCCACATAGCCATCGATGCTGAAATGCTTAATATGGTGGATCATGTGCATCGGCACAGTTTCGTTGTAATCCAGCAGACGGTAATAAGGCAAACCATCGGTCCCCTTCAGAACTTTCACCTTGTTGAAGTTCACCGGGATCAACTCTTTCGGGTAACCGTAAGAATCACGCTCAATCAATGCAACGTGATTTCCTTCAATGCCCAGTGAGCCTTGCGCTTGCTCATAGTATTCAAAACTGGTGTCTTTGCGGTTTGGGGTGCTGTGGATTAGTGAATACACCGGGTGATCGGTGGCACGCTCCCGGCCGCCATCGGCAGTTCTGCGGTAAAGCTCGCAAGGTAACTGGGCAATGCTCTCGGCCAGCAAGGTGACGCAGGCCCGAAATGCAGCAACACCCATCGCTGATTCATTGTTCACCATAACCCCTGCTGCACTTTGCCGGCTGGCTATAGAGCTGATCCAGCTGCTCCAGTTCTGCCGGATATTCACACCTTTATCGGTGCCGAACAGGTTAGGTAAAAACATTAGCTATCTGCCTTTTTCTGATGCTGCACAGCTTGCTGAAATGCCAGCTGCCGGGTGTACATAAAGCTGGCCACCAGGCAAAAGATGCCAATGCAGATATAGCCGGCAGCTGGGTGCAGTAACCAAACACCAAGGCTTACCAGGCCGGCACCTATCAGGCCCAGCATGAACAGAAACAGTTGAGTTAACATAGTACGTCCGAAGTGTCGTAAATTGATTGCTTTGGCTCTTCCATCGATACCACCATGGCTCGCCCTATCGCCATTAAACCGGCAATGATGCCATCAATCTTGTTTTCATCCCGCTCTTTGCGCGGGTAGATGTTGTCCTTGGCATCGGCCTTTGCTACTACATTGCTGGCCATCCAGGTTAATACCGGATCAGCAGCATGCCGGAACCTGCCACTGGTTATGGCCGCTTCCCACTCCCGCATTGCCGGGCTCATGTTTTGCACTGTGTTGCGGTACTCAATGACGTTTGCACCGTCTTTCATCAGCTGGTGAGCAAGCTGTGTTGCCCGCCAAGGATCGTATGGCAGCTCTACGATATCGAACTTGCTGGATAAGTCTTTGATGTCGTCACGGATCTGGTCGAAATCAATTTCATCACCATCCATCAGCACCAGGTGGCCGGAGTTCACCCAGGTTTCATAAGCCGCCCGGTTATTCCCAGCCCTCTGCAATGCACCTTCAGGCAGATAGCTGCGGGTAAAGTAGGTCCAGCGGATCCGGCCTGATTCCAGCATTTCTTTAAATAAGAATCCGAGCGAGCAAATGTCTGTTTTGCTGGCTAAGTCAACCGACAGCCAGCAGGATTTGCCAACAAACTGCTCCAGCGACAAAGCGATATCCGCGCACTTGTGCCAGTCAGCCATATTTAGCCAGGTGCTTCTGGCAGATACCCAAACATTCAAATGCTTGGTCAAAAAGCTGTTCGTTCGACTGGGGTAACGAATCGCGTCTTGCTGCTGCTTCAGCAGGTAATCTTCACTGACTGATATCCCAAAGTTTGGGTTGGCTTTCTTCAGTACAGCCGGATCCTGCCAGTCATCATCAACATCAATGCCGTAGATGATGCCGAACAACTCTTCATTCGGCATGACGCCATCCAGCATCTGCTGAACTTGCCGGCGCTTGTCGTAACAAGGCCCTGCCAGGTTGAAGCCAGCGGTGGTAATGATGAACATCAACGGGTGTTCCCGTGATCCCATACCAGTCAGCATGGTTTCGTACAGATCTGGCTTATCGTGTTCGTGGTACTCGTCAATCAGCGAGCAGCTGGGCGAACTACCATCACCCGGGTTACCGATCAACGGCTCGAACCGGCTTCCATCCGATGGGATGCTGATGTTCTTGGCCATCACCTCGATACCGGCCAAAGTGGTTAAGTCCGGCGTCTTTTCCAGCATAAGCTTTGCTGGCCTGAACACTTCCCAGGCTTGCTTTTCTGTGGTTGCCCCACAATAAACTTCGGCGCCAAACTCGCCATCGGCTACCAGCATGTACAGGCCAATCCCGGCGGCAATAACTGTTTTGCCGTTCTTCCTGGGGATTTCGCAGTACGCCTCTGTAAAGCGCCTTAAATTGGTTTTCTTATGAAGCCAGCCAAACACACAGCAGATGATCAACTTCTGCCAAGCTTCAAGCTTAATCAGCTGCTTATCTCTTGCCCACTTGCCTTTCGTGTGCGGCAACAGCTGTATAAAGTCACAGGCCCGTTCTGCAGCATCCCGATCAAACTTAAACCGGTAATTTCGCTTCTCGGATCTTTTTAAATCATCCAGATGTCGCTGGCAGCATTGGCGGACTTCCTTACAGGCAGCGATACGCCCAGATACAACATCCCGCGCATACTTGTTTGCTGCGTTGACATTTGGGTACCTGGCCATTCATTAACATCGCTATTTTCCGCCCTTCTTCTGAAGCAGAGCTGCAAATGGATTTTCCTGTGGGTTATCACCACCGCCACCCAGACGGACACGGCTGGCAGGGTCAAGCCCGAGCGCAGAGCCGAACGTAGTCATTTGCTTTAATGATTCATTGATCACAGTTGCCGCCGGGTTCTTTACTGGCCCACCGGTCGCGCCTTCAACCACCGGCCCTTTTGTTGCATAAATGGTTTCAGCTTCACGCCACCGATGATAGGCAGCGCAAAAAGCCTCCAAGTTATGAAGGTCAGTTGCTGTCAGAATTTTATTCTTAGTCAACCATGGTGCTAGGTGCTTCCAGGCCTCTTGGCCGAGCTCCCCGATCCAATCCGGACATGCCGGAATGTGGCTGAGCAATTCACCCTTTGGCTCATCGCCGTTGATGGCCCGCTTCCCTGCGTTGCCTTGTAGTAACTTCAGCGCAGTCGGCTTCGCCCGCCGACCACTCCGGGGGGTTCCTGCCATTTCGAGCGCTCCCGATTTAATTTCATATTTCGCGGCTGTAAAAATTTGACTAGGGTGGCGGTGTAGGCTGGCGAAAGGCTATAGAGATTTGATCCCCCCTACCCCCTGCCGCGCCTCGATTCTCGCTGCGTCTTCTCGTCGTGGTGACGCTTACACAATGCCTGCAGGTTATCATCTGCATCTGTGCCGCCCTCTGCCAGCGGCTTTATGTGGTCGATTACAGCGGCTGGGGTGTACCTGCCTTCGCGCAAGCATTCCTGGCACAAACCTTTGTCGCGCTTCAGGATCCGCTGGCGTATTGCTTGCCATTTAGCGCCCCGGGTGCGCTTGCCGGCATGGCGGTTGGTATGCCAGTTAACAGCTAAGTGCTGGTGCTCGTCACAGTAACCATGATCCGCGGTGGTGGTGCCAGGACAGAAAGGTTGCCGGCACGGCCTTGGGGGCTTAGCGGGCATGAGCCACCAGACTAAAACTACCAGAGACAGTAATCAGCCTGGTATCATCCTTTCTTCCGTTCAGCAGAACATTGCCATGCTGATCAGTAACCAATCTGGTCAGAACGCCGGCCTCATCATCGCAACGGACAACTTTATCAACCTCATTGCCAGTGGTCTGGTCAATAACTGTCCAGCGAACAAACCGGCCAAGACTATCAGCCATGGTGGATTTATCGTTGGCATCTACGAACATGGTTTACCTTTCATCGTTACCTTGTTCATTTAGTTTGCCCGCATCATCCAGCCCTGAGTAAGGTTCAGTGCTACCGTTTTTAATTCTTTCCATGCGGGCCATGTGATGCTCATGATCTCTTAAATCCTGAGCCGCTTTGAATTCAGCATCTAGCTTTGCTAATGCAAGTAAGTGATCAAACTCCCGCTTTTCTCTGCGATGCTGATACCACCAATTCACTGCGAACGTCAGGGCTGCAAAGAATACTGCAGCAATAACCATTACCCATTCTGATAATGCAAGACCGCCAATGCCAACAGTGCCAGATGTAACATAGCTGACAGTTGAAGTTGTCTTATCCATAATTGTCCTTGCTGGCATAACTACTGGCCCCCATGTTCGGCAGCCCACTGACGGATCTGGTTGATTCGTGAATTGCACTGCAGCAGCATTGATTCCAGCCACACTGAATAATCAATGCCATCTGCATTAGTTCTAACGCTAAAACGCTCGATTGGTAAGCAGGGCTGCGTTAAGTCCTGCGGCGGGGCCATGTAAACCGCTTCGGTCACTGTCACCGTCCGGTAAACCGTCTGCACATTCGGACCACTTGAGCAGCCGGCAAGCATCGCCAGGCACAGTAGTGTTGGCCCACATTTGCACTTGTTCATTATCGGATTGCCTCAGCTCGTTGATCTGATTGCGGGTAGCCTGCAGCTCTTGTCGAAGTCGCTCCCGTTCTTGATCTGCTTCGATACGCATCAGGGCAAGTCGATTGCGATCAGCCACCAGCAGTTGATGTTGTGCGTTACCGAACTCAATCGCATCGGCCAGGTGATTTACTTCAGCTTGCTTGTACTGAACTTCGCCCTGTAGGTACTCGACCTGGGTCGTTGCATCATGCAGTTTTGATTGCAGCGAAACAGACATAATCGAAAGGCCAGCGATAATCAGGCCGATGATGTAGAACTTAATTTGCTTCATGTGATAAAGCTCCTTGTAGGCACAGGTCGCGCTCTTCACGCCTGCGCGTTACCAAACCCGGCAGCTGACGGCCACCGGCATAAGTCCAGCCTTCGCATGTACCACGGGTTTTACTGCAGGCGTGGGTTAGCTCAATGCAAGCATCAACACGATCACCTGCATTCAGTTTTCTTAATAAGGTAGAGCTGCGGAAGTTACCCGGGCCAACATTATAATGAAACGATAGATAAGCCTGATACTCTTGTTCGGACAGTTGAACCCGCACAACCTGAGTCAGTTGCCGGTCATGCTTCTTTATATCTTCTGCTAACTGAGCTACACACTCGTCAGGACTAAACACCTGGCCAAGTTGATGCGACGGATCTGCGCGGCCATAACATGAAGTAGTCATGCCAACCGGATCAGAATAAGTACCTAACACCTCACCTTCATGCTTGGCAATGAACACACCTCCACCGATAAGCGCAGTGCCAAGCCCAAGGGCTGCCAGTTTGGATGCCAGGTTAGCCATGGTGAACTCCTAATAAACAGGCAATAAAAAACCCCGGCTGAGGACCGGGGTTTGATGCGCTGGGGAATAAGGTGTAACTCTCGCAAGCTTAGCGAAATATAGCCGTTTTTAAGGGTGTAAAACAGATCATAAATGAGCCTTTTTGCTATCAGATTGTTAAATCTGCCAATTAAATCGACTTTTTCGCCTGAATGATCAACTCCTGGCAGCTTTGATGCACCATACCGGCCAGTCTGCCCGCACTTTGCACATGCTCTATCAGTTGGCGGCCTGGCTTCGAATCCAGCTGTCGCAGGAACCGGCGCATGCCGCACTCATCAAACACTTTCAGTGTCATTTCCGCATGACGGCACAGGGCGTGCAGGTTTGTCCAAGTGGCGTTGGCTTCTTGCTCGCTGGCAAAGCCTGGCAGAAGGTTGCTGCTGGCGGGCAGGTATTCCCCTTCCAGTACCAGCCGGTGAACGTACTCCACAGCTTGGGGCAGTTGATCTTTGGTTAGTTCGTCCAGGTGCTCTACATTAAAGCGGTGGTGGATCAGGTTGTAAGCCTCTGGGTACATCAAACCTTTTTTGCTAACCAGCAGGTTTACTGCATTGCGCAGGCCTGTGCGTTCGTCTGTACTGGTTTTACTGAATGACTGTTTTTTCAGCTTCTCAGCCATCCAGTTAAAGGCGTTGATATAGGCCTCTTTGATCTGGGCCGCTTTCTTGCCGGTAAATCCCATCACCAGGAAGATAAAGCCATCTTTGGTCATTTCATACATTGGCATTTTACGGATAGCACCATCACCACCAGGAACATCTCTTAGCACCTCCTTAAAATTAAGGAGGTGGAATTCTGGCGAGCAATCCAGTGATTTTAGTTTTGAAAGCACATTGTCGTGGCGTTTACCGAAGCACTCAGCAACTTTCAGGGAAGTGGTTTTGACTTGATCGCCGATAATATTAACGACTGAATCTGGAACGATTGATATTTGAGCCATGGGAGGCCTCCTTGAGATTTTAAGTTTATATCGACCACCAGTTAGTAGCTGGTAGCCGGGTGTCAACTAGAGCATCTCAAGAAGCTCCGGGCCTATTCCCCTTTCGGGTATTGTATTAACGCCTCTCCACCCGGCCATATTAGACAGGGATTTGCACCTAAATTACAGGCACAAAAAAACCGCGAGGCTTTCGGGTGCGGTTAACCGCTTGAGAATTTCTAGTACCAAGAACTATAAACCCGAAGCCAGTACTTGTAAAGACAGGCCAACACTGTAAGCCTGCAACTGCACAAAAAACACGTGAAACATTACAAAAAGCCCTGCAAATCACGCTCGGCCAGCAGCAAAAGACGCCTTTGGTTGCCATGCAATCGCCTGTTCTTCACGTAACGCCGGTTAATGATGGCAATGTATGCCGGCTTCAAAAAACTGACCTTGTGATCAATATCAGCCACCCATTGCGGCGGCCGTATGCTGTCACTGCCATGCGAAAATAGATGCTTATCCGAACTGGCCCAGATGCCTGTGCGCTCTATGTCGATGATCCGAGCCGTCACAGAAGTGGATGCATAACCCTGAATGGTTTCCCTGGCTTCCCACCAGCGACCCCAGTTTTTTAATAGTCTTCGCATTTCTGGTAATGTCATGCTGCTACTCCTTCAGGATTGGCCAGTGCTATTGCTTGCAGTAAGTCCATCTTGAATACGATTTCGCAGATCTGCAACACATGGCTGAAGTCAGGCTCTGTGACACCCTGCTCCCACCTTTTATAGGTTGCAAGGTTCATATCCATCAGCATGCACACTTCTTCCTGCGTCATGCCTATGTGCTTACGAGCGCAACGAAGTATGTTACCGCCATGCATCCAATCAGGTTCCTGGTCATTCAACATGACGCCACCCATTACCTGCAGACCAACTTTGATACCTTGGGTGAAACCATCGGTAAAAATAAATGCTGCTGCAGATGCCAATGGCTCCAGCCCAGCCGCTTACCCAAAATGCTATTGCCGGGTTATCTGCAGCTGACACTACTCGAGTAAATGTAAACTGTGCGGCGGTAATGCCCCAACTCACCATAAAACAAGCTGCAACACGCTGATCACGAACCAGCTGGCTATTCACGCCCAGCAAGAATACATTGGCAGCGGTCGCTATAAAGAGCCAGACAAGTTCCATCTAGCCCCCAAACAAAGCTATCAAGGCAGCGTCTCGCTGGTCTTCGTTACTGCGGCCATCCCAGCCGGTGATCTGGTTAAAATACTTTGCATCACGCTTAGCCAGGTGCTTCATAGCGCCCTGCAGAGGCCGAACCGGCTTTACCTGGTGCCCGGCATGCTCCAGCAGCTGCATGATGATGGTGGCAACTGCTTTTACCTGGCCAACCTTCTGGCTGATGTTGTTCATCACTGCCTGCTTGTTTTTAGCCTTTGGCATTGCTCTGGGGAAAGTTGGCTTAATCAGGTTCGGATCTTCCATCCGGATCACCAGCTCGCCACGAGCATACGCCCATTCCTTGCTGACCCACAAAACCAGATCCGGAACAGCCACGCGCTCCAGTCGGATGATTTTATTGCCCTCCACCAGGGCCACTCCGCTGGCGGTCAGGTCTGGATCTATCCCGATAATTCGCACTAAAAACCCCTTGTGTGTGTTCCATATTGAAAAACGCCAAAATACGCTACAGCCCTTGCCATATATGGCGGCAACTAATTTCTAGCAATTCTGCGTGGCCTGCTCTTGGCCTGTTTGAAACTGCTCAAAAAGCCAAGTGTGGTACCGCTGCATCGCCTCTTGTTTTACCTTGTAGGAATCGGCCCCACCGATGTACACCAAGTCCAATCCCTTCGGTTTATGGTTCAGCAGGCGCTCACTAACCCAGTAATCAATGCCAAGCTCTGCCCATGCACTACGGGCCGCCTTGCGTAAATCGTGGGCACTGAACTTGCGGCCAGAAACAGACCGGATCTGCTTGTCTGCTTCACTGGCACTGATGGCCTCTTTACCACCAAACAGATAAGGGCCACTGGATAACTGTTTAAATGCCTGCAGCTGCTCGCTGGCCTGCTCAGTCAGTGGCAGCACATGCACCACACCGGTTTTGGTAATGCTCTCTGGGATCACCATTTGCCGGGCGTCAAAGTCGATATAACTCCAGCGCATCTGGCGGGTTTCACCAATGCGGGTGGCAAACATCAGCATGAACAGCAGCAGCTGCTTGATGTGCTCGGGCAACTCCATGATCAAAGCGCCCAGCCGGCCAATATCCTGCACCTGCAGCTTGCCGAACTTAGGCAGGATCCGTTTCTGCACATGGTCACTGAATTTCATACCGGCCATTGGGTTGATGGTAATCAGCTCCAGTTCGGCCGCACTGGCAAACACCCGCTTTAGCACAGCGAAGTACTGGCGGATGGTTGAAGGTTTAAGCTCAGCGTTTTGCAGGGGAAGGATCAGCTTTTCATCCATGGTTATCTTGCGAACGTCACACAGCAGCACATCGCTAAGTCTGGGCATCAAATGCTGCTTAATGGCACTGACCACCCCTTTGCGTCGGCTCTTGCTCTTGATGGTTTCCAGCTCGATGCGCTGCAGGTACCAGGTCAGCAAATCGCCCACCGTGGCAAACTCCGTACTCTGCAGCTGCTCGCCCTTACCAAGGCGCTTTAGCAGATCGGGCAGCATGGCCTGCGCATCTTTGGTTTTCAGCACTGGCCAGTAGCCAATGCGATGGCGTTTTTTCCGGCCTTTCTCGTAGCGTACCAGGCACCAGGTCCCTTTGGTGCGGCAGCGGTGAAACCGTAATTGCAGCGGGTTGCGCAAGTCGGCCAGAGAATCGACCTGCGGATCGTCCGCATACCGCTTGATTTGAGAATCCGACAACGCAACCGCTACTGAACCCATGCACTACTCCGATTGCTGCACAGCGTTACGTAACACGTTGCGCAAGTACCGAACCTTATCCTCTACCAGCAACACCTCATTACCGAACAGATCAATGGCCAGCAACTTACGCCGCGGATCATCCGCTGGCATTTGCATCATTTCAGCGCTCACCGCCTGCAGGTGGTTGAGCGCTTCGGTTAAGTGGTAATCGGATTCAAATTTATGCATGCTTCACGGCTTCCATGGCTGACACTGTGGCTTCAAAGGATTTGCGCTGGCTGGCTCCTTGGAAAGCCAGTACCTTGCCGCCATCTTCGCGCAGCCGGTCAACGACACGCTCCCCTATGGCCTGCTTTACGCCATAAATATCGAGGTTGCTGATCATCACCGTGGGCAGCATGTTCTGGTACCGGCCATCCACCACATCGAAGATAAACAGCTTTTCGGTGTCGCTATCGAACTGCATGCCCACCTCATCGATCACCAGCAAATCCAGCGTAGAGAAATGCTTAATCAGCTTGGTTTCGTTGGTTTCAGAGCCCTTACGCCAGGTGTCTTTGAATTCGCGAATCAGGTCAATCAGCTTGATAATCCGGCAGCGCTTTCCTTTGCGCAGCAGGGCATTCACCACCGCGCAAGCCAGCATGGTTTTACCGGTGCCTACTCCGCCAGTCATCACGATGTTGCCACGGCCACCACTGGCAACGGTTTGGGTGAATTCCTGAATGGTTTTCAGGTTCGCAGCCTGAAACTGGTCGTTTGGGAAATAATCCTCAAACCCAACATCGCAATTGCGAACCGACACCCCGGCTTCCAGCCGCTGGCGGCGCAAATGCTCGCTGGCCAGGCGTTTCTGCTCGGCCAGTTCCTCGGCTTCACGGCTGGCGTTAGCCTCTGCCGCACACTTCGGGCACTGCTCGTTCAACAGGAATCGGTTACCCATAGGCAGGTACCGCACTTGGTAATCACCGTGCTTGGCACAGTGTTTGGTTTCTGGTTTGGTTGGCATATCGCTCGCAAAATTCATAAAACCCCCGATTCATAATTTTGGCTTTCAAAGCTGTGAGGCTGTTTCGTTCGGGCTTGGGGGGAAGCCCTGGCGTTAGCCAGCCACTGGTATTCAAACCCAGTCCAGCCCCGGGTGATGCATTCGGCCAAGCAATCGTCCACCGACCAGCCTGCAGCTGCAGCCAGGTTGAACTGACGGGATAGCCGGTTAATCACCGTTTGGCTTACCGGTGCCCGTTTGGTCTTTCGCATGGCAAGCCAGTCTTTCAGCACTGGTGCTGATGGCTTTGCAGGCCATGAGGAATAATCCAGATCCTTGGCTGCCTTCGCCCGTTCAGTTTTTTGCGCATCCGCTTCAGCGGTGCGAATATCTTTTAAGGGATCAGGTAAGAGGGAATCAGGATCCAGTAAGAGGGAATCAGCAGGATTACTAGTAGAGTGCTCTGGTTCCGCTCTGGATAAATCGCGATTAATCGTGAGTTCATTTAAATCAACAAGTTGGCGCATATCCTGAGTGAAGGCCGGTACTTCACTGCCTGATACCTTCTCGTTCTTGTGCGGGTTCTGGTGTTTGTCGAACTTCGGGATGTTGATGTAAATTTTGTCGCCGTCCGAGTAGAACCGTATGAATCCAGATTTATCCAGATTAATCGCGAGTTGTTTGATATCGCACTCGTCATAGGGCAGTAATTGGGCTTTTATCCGACCGGCCCGCCACTCCAGTTCGCCTTTAAAATCAGCCAGGGTCCACAGGCCAATGAATAGCAAGCGGCCTAATGCACAGTTCTGCTCTGCCAGGTCATCGTTCAGGAAAAATGCCGGCTTGATATTTCTTGCTCTGGCCATGCTATTTTTCCTTGTTCTGTTGGTGACTTGGGTTTAGAATTTTCATTGGTGATTAACTCCTATCTAGTTAGTTGCCATAGCCCCGACCGTGAATCGGGGCTTTCTTTTATCCTGGGGGTTGGTATGCGGACACCTGAAGAATATGAGCAGCTTCGCCAGAAGCTCGAAAGCGATATGCAGCTTCGTTTTTCTCTGTAGCAGTACGGCGATCACCTGCAAGATCAGCACGGCTACATTGATTTCGGTATGAAGGCAATTGCATATTATTTATTCCAAAAGTACCACTGGCCATTAAATACAATAAAGACCATGCCCCTTAGCGACCTGGTTAAGGTTCTTGAACCAGATTTCAGTAACTGGCTCATGAATAAAACCAACTGACCGCGCCGGTCAGTATCAGCGGCAAATAAGCGATTACGCTCACAATCACTGCCACCAAAAGCGATGGCACCAGCCTTAGTTGCGGATCATGGTTTCGGGCCCACAGGTACACCAGCAGCAGCACCCAGCAGAAGCACAGAATGACGATATGGAATGTTGATAACATAGCGTTCCCCAGTTGTTATTTAGGGCCGACCTTCCAGCCGGCATGGAGCTTGAACCAGTGCATCGCACTGTTTGGGCTCTAGGCGGGATCGGCAATCACGGGGCCGCCTCATTGTTCCGTGATTGCCACTGCGGTTTTTTAGTCCTGCAGTTGACTGGGTAATGAACTGGCCGTTGCTTAGCACCGCACGTACTCGTGGCCTACGCTTCTCACTGTTTAACCCGGCGTGTTCGTAGAAAAACCTTCCGGTTACCAGCTCATTGGTGCTTGCTACTGGCGCCGCTTGAGTGGCGAACCATGTCGAGCAGTGTGAATAGCAAGCCCAATAAACTGATCCCGCTTACCATCGTACGGGGACGCTTCTATTGGCGCCGGGTGCAACGTATTACGCTGATCAGCATCATTAAACTGGCCTACCATTCAACCGGATGATGCTCCAGTATCAGGATTCCCGAAGGTGCGGCCTCGCTGTGATGTATCTGCTTATTCGGCCTGCTGCCTGCGAGGGCCCACCGAATGGCTCCCCAGTCCACACCAGCCTTGCGCGGCTAATGCTTCCTGTTTTATCAGCACAGGCGCAACTGTCTTTATACACAAGCAGCAGGCGAATAAACCCCGCGCTTACCCGGCGCGGGACGGGAACCCTTTTACAACCCAACTTCTGCGCTGTTGCCAACGCATTAAGCTGATCACTGCACCGCTCAGCGGCAGCATCTCGGATTGGCTGCCATCCATACCCTGAAGCAATAATCAGGTTAATACGCGCCTGCAGTGCCAGGCTTACCATTCAAGCTATTTGGTAATTCTGTGTTATTGCCAAATTTTTCTTGTAACAATTGCATGAGCATGCCCCTTTGATTTGAGACCAAAAGCACTAGCTAACTGGCTAAAAGTACATTTCTTATCTTGGTAGTAATCTCTGACGGCCTCAGCAAATTTTCTGTCATATTTTGCGTTATGGTTAGCCTCACCAATTTGCTTACCAGCCATAACTGAGAATCTTCCTTTCTGAATAGCGTCATCAACGTTCTGCTTTATCGTCCCCAGAAATAAATGCTCAGGATTAACACAAAGTCCGTTGTCACAACGATGGCAAACACACATCCCTTCAGGAATGTCGCCATGAGCCAATTCAAATGAATATCTATGAGCCATGATTAACGGACCACCAGGAAGCCTGCCATACCTACCGCTGGAGCATTTTTTACCTTGCCATATCCAACAGCCCGATTCGTTAACTTGGTAATTCAGCTCATCCATATTTAAGAAACCTATGCTTTTCTTGAAACCGGCAGATCGCGCACCTGCCCTTTCACCAGCGACTTTAAGGCAACAGCTTCACGGATCATGCTGATGATTTTTGATTGAATCCCTTCAAATTCAGCTGGTGTGATCACGCCATCCGATCGGGCCTGGCGGATGTAGCCCATGGTTTCCCCCATTTCTTCGGATAGCCTCATTACCTGATCGCTCAGCTCTTCATCGCATCCAACCACATCAGGAACGTGCACCAGCACACAGCCACGGCTATGAGCCCAGGATTCAAGGATCCGGTCATCGTTTGAAAGTTCGGTAATTGCAACCGCCTCACCCAAGGTAAGCCGGTGGAACTCTTGATGCGGGTTTAGCTTATTGGCCAACACCACAGGGCTGATGCCCAGCTTTCGCGCCAGCTCACTGGCATTGTTGGCCTTGCCTAACTGGTAAGCGGCCTCCATTGGGCAGCTGTGTAAAATTTGAGCTGCTTTTTTCGTGTGTTTACTCATAAGGTTGGTATCCTTAAGCTACATGTTCGGAAGGCGGAAAAACATCGTCGAAACAACAAGAGACGCCAGCTGATTTCAGCGCTGAAACAATTAAACGGCAGTCATGAAGGCTTGGCATTCTCGCACCGCTCTCGTAATTAGAGATTCGACCCTGACTTTGCCATCCACATAGTTTGGCCAGATCGGCTTGAGTGATACCTGCTTTCTCTCGCCACTCTGTGATTCTGTTCATTATGAGAACCCCGTTAAAACACATTTCGTGTTATTAAAAATCACAAAACGTTGTTTGTCAAGCATCACAGAGCGTGATTAAATATGCTTATGAATACCAAAACAGTATCCAAAAGAATCGTTGAGGCCAGAGAAGCTGCTGGATTAACGCAAAAAGAACTGACAACCAAGATTGGTTGGGGTCAGTCTCGCCTTTCAAATTATGAACGTGGTGAACGTGAGCCAAAGCTTGATGATCTAAAAGCCATTAGTAAAGCTTTAGGTATTAAAATTTACGACCTGCTGGACAGTGAAACTGACCATCAAAATATTGATAAAAATAAAAATTATACCTTAGGGTCTTTCGACCCATGGGATAGCAACACCCCGCTTGGTGATGATGAAGTTGAGCTCCCCTTTTACAAGGAAGTGGAATTGTCTGCAGGGAATGGCAGTATTGTGGAAAAAGAAAAGAAAGGTTTTAAGCTAAGGTTCGCCAAGTCGACACTGCGGCGCTACAACATTCAACCCGAGCTGGCCGCCTGCGTTACCGTTACCGGCACCAGTATGGAGCCAGTTCTGCCAGACCAGGCCACCGTTGGCATTGATACCGGCAACACCAAAATCAAAGACGGTGATATGTACGCGCTGGACCATGAAGGCCTGCTAAAAGTGAAGCGGCTGTATCGATTGCCTGGTGGAGGTATTCGGATCCGAAGCTTCAACCAAGATGAATACCCAGACGAAGACTACCCCGCAGAACATGCTGTGCACATCAAAGTCCTTGGCCGCGTTTTTTGGTACTCGGTGCTGCGCTAACCAAAGTGATCATTGCAAATGTCAACTAAACCACGCATAAAGCTAAGGTTTTGTGCTGTAAAATGTGCTTGCGGATCAATGATGGCGATCAATAAATAGTGGTTGTAATCATAAGGGCTGGAGGCATACACAAGATGCTTGTCACTGGTGCGGTGGTAGAGCTCTTTCTTTACCTGTTCATATTCTCGGTAATCTTTGAGCGTTAGCAAATGAACATGCCTGAGATTAAACTCGGTAACAGATGGTGGTCTGTGATATGGGACATCACGACCAAAAGACCAATACCTGTTGTTTTGCTTGTATTCTTTGAACGTTTCAATTAGTGATTTTGCCGAGTGGCAATTTTGGTTTGAAAAACCGCCGCAGTATAAATCAACCTTCATCCAGTACTCAGCTCATCATGGCTTCAAAGTGTGCTGCTGAATCTTTGGCAAGCGCAGCAACATCTTCATCAGACAAGAATGAGCCAGTGATATCAACATGAGTTAAACCAGTCTGGTTTACCAAATTAGTCAGCTCAGAAAAGAAGCGGCCACCTTTAATCAATGACTTTCTTAACAGCTGGGCATTCGCAAGGGCTTCAATATCAGGACCACGCTTCAACACATGGCTTTCAAACCCGGATATTTTAACGTCCATATCATCCATGATTGAACGGGTCATGCCATCAGCACGAACCACGAACTCGGCAAAATCAACTTTGTGCTCTTGTTGAAACGATGCCAGGAACTCTTTAAAGGAATCGATATCCTCATAAAACGAGTAAATCGCTTTATTGGCCTCATCAATTAGATTTAAAAAATCCAACTCACGCAGAAAGGAAGCGGCCGTATCAATGGCTTGCTTCTCCGCCTTAAAATCAGCGTCATTAATGCTGGTTTCAGCAGAGATCTGCTTAATGGGAGTAATAACTTTAGCCATAACCTGGTCGCTGCCTTGGTTAGGCGCAAAGAAGGTATTCATAATCATGATGATGGCATTAAGCTTCATGGTTCATCCTGTTTCACTGCGAGCACGTAGAAAATTCTACGGATAAAGCGGCTGCAGATTATAGCAATCGCAGCGCTCACATCAATTTATATCGACCAAAAACGCAAAAATTGCAAAAATTCGCTCAATTAAGTTGTACACCTTTCTGAACTAAAAATCCACAAATCACCGGCTTTCACTGGTTGTACCATGACAACTGGTCTGACCACAACAACAAAAACACGATTCGTGTTGACACCTAAAACACAATACGTGATATTTAAAGCACGATATGTGTTTTGAGCATCACAATGAAACCACTCACCGACTACATCAACCTGAAACCAAAGCGCGAGAATTGCACCTTTGTCGTTGTGCTGGCCGTGGTGGCCTTGCTGATGCTGTGTGCCGCATTGATCTGGGGGTAACCATGATTGCATCAACACTAACCCAGGCCTGCCAGGCCAAGGCAGCTGCAGCAAAGCAAGGAAGTCTTATGAGCATAAAACCGCACCAGCAAGGATGGCAGTTGGTGAACCGCATGCACGATTTAACCCTGCGCCAGCGCGCTGGCCTGGCCATGGCCTACGAATGGCACCGGGCATTCCCGCGCAGCCACGATGACTACTGCTTTCAACCTATCCAGTTTGAAATTCACGGCATTCAGGAGCCTGGTCGCGGCGCTGCCCTGGCTATCGAGCTGCAGCAAATGGGGTTACTACAAAGCCATGAGGGCCGGTTTTGGATCAGTCAGGCAGGCTTGAACATGATGAAAATGGTGGAGGAAGTCTGATGACTGCATTACGCATGAGAAAACCCGACGAACTGAGTGCTGCAGAGCTGCGCCTACTGGAGTTTGCCAGCACCAAGCAGCGCAGCCTGAAAGCTATTCGCCAGCACCTAGCGCTAACGCCACAAGCCACCAGCCAAATGCTGACCAAACTGGTCGAACTGGAGCTTATCACTTACCAGCAAAACGGCATGTACCGCACCCGCAGCCGTGATGTGGCGGCTTGCATTGCAGCCAATGAACAGACGGCAGCAACTGCACCAAAGCAGCCCGCTGAAGCGCCCCAGGCATCAAATGATGCACCAGAGCAGCAGGAAGCTGCACCAGAAACAGCACCGGCAGCCATCTACGACATGGCCCCACTAATGGGTGATGAAGAAGTGATCGACATCGATGCCGCCGAGCCACCACAGCCCAGTTCACGCCAGGCCGCCATCGCCGCAGAGATTGAAGCGCTGAACCTGATGGTTACGCCTGCCCTACCGCCCGTTGAAAAGCTGGATGACAAAATGCTTGCCCTGGAGCGGCTGCGCAATAACTTCCTGAAACCGCACGGCGCCAGCGAGCTGACAGCTTGCATCGATGAAATCATTGCAGATCTGGCAGAAATCCAGCTGCACCAGAATCGCAAGGGGGGCGAGCTATGTTTGCAGTCTTTGGTGTAAGTGTCGAAAAAGCCCGGTCAATGGCCCTAAAAAAGACCAAGCGCACTGTGGGAAAAGGCCAAACCCTACGCACGTTAACCGATGCGGAGTACCAGCAGGCGCTGGCCGAGGCCACCGAGAAGTTCATGCGGCAAATGAAGCCGGTGATTCTGAGCCCTGAATACAGCACGCCGGCCATTGCCGAGCAGTTCAAAGCCATGGCTCTGCAGGGGGGGGTAAAACGCGCCGAAGTGCGGATCAAGGCCCCTATTCAATCCAAAGACAAGAAAGGCCGTCCACGCACCAGCAAAAGCTGGATGCTGTACGAACCTGGCCGCGACTACGAGCTTAAGGGGGCAATGTGAGCGTTGAAACTATTTACCTGGTGATGGTGAACGGCAACCCAGTGTATTCAAGTCGCAGAAAAAGTGCGGCGGAAGAAGAAGCGAAACTTCAGGGCGGGATTGTTACGCCTGTTTATCTACACAGCTAACCAAGGAAGCAGCATGACAACTATCAACATTAAGGCTGGCAAAGTCAGTATCACATTAAACGATAGCAGCGAATCCGTTCACGGCGTTGATTTTACGGCGGTAACTGGCCAGCAGCCTGATCTGGAGTGGAGCGCCACGCTACTGGATGGCGAATCAGTCACCTATGAAAAGGCTGAGAAAGCTGTTGCCGAGCTGGGTGAATGTTGGCGTTTGCCTACCCGGCAAGAGCTGGAGTCTCTGCTCGACCTCACTCGCCATGAACCAGCCATCGATACAGAAAAGTATCCGGACACTAAGAGTACGTACTACTGGACAAGCACGCCCTGCGCTTGGAATTCAGCGGCCCGCTGGGTCGTCTATTTCGGCAACGGTGATGTCCTTGACCATCCCCAGGACTACCACGCCTGTGTTCGGGCGGTTCGCGCCAGTCAGTAACTTTGTTTTTTGTTAATCAATGAGGAAACACCTATGGAACAGTTCGAAAAAAATGAAGATGGAACAGTGACGGACACCAAGAACGGTCTGATCTGGTCGAAAACTCTGGCTGAAGATGTCGATTTAAGCGATGCAGAAAAAGCAGTTGCGGAACTCGGTGATGGATGGCGATTGCCAACTATTGATGAGCTGCAGCTTATTGTTGACCGGTCAACGCATTCCCCAGCTGCCAACGAAGAAATATTCCCGGATACGAAATCTGACTGGTACTGGAGCAGCACTCCCTGTGCCTGGAATACAGCGGCCCGCTGGGTCGTCCATTTCGGCTACGGGTCTGTCGGTGACGATCACCTAGCCTACTTCGCCTGTGTTCGGGCGGTTCGCGCCAGTCAGTAACTTTGTTTTTTGTTAATCAATGAGGAAACACCTATGGAACAGTTCGAAAAAAATGAAGATGGAACAGTGACGGACACCAAGAACGGTCTGATCTGGTCGAAAACTCTGGCTGAAGATGTCGATTTAAGCGATGCAGAAAAAGCAGTTGCGGAACTCGGTGATGGATGGCGATTGCCAACTATTGATGAGCTGCAGCTTATTGTTGACCGGTCAACGCATTCCCCAGCTGCCAACGAAGAAATATTCCCGGATACGAAATCTGACTGGTACTGGAGCAGCACTCCCTGTGCCTGGAATACAGCGGCCCGCTGGGTCGTCAGTTTCGGCGGCGGTGTTGTCGATGTCAATCTCCGAGGCTACTACGCCTGTGTTCGGGCGGTTCGCGCCAGTCAGTAACTTTGTTTTTTGTTAATCAATGAGGAAACACCTATGGAACAGTTCGAAAAAAATGAAGATGGAACAGTGACGGACACCAAGAACGGTCTGATCTGGTCGAAAACTCTGGCTGAAGATGTCGATTTAAGCGATGCAGAAAAAGCAGTTGCGGAACTCGGTGATGGATGGCGATTGCCAACTATTGATGAGCTGCAGCTTATTGTTGACCGGTCAACGCATTCCCCAGCTGCCAACGAAGAAATATTCCCGGATACGAAATCTGACTGGTACTGGAGCAGCACTCCCTGTGCCTGGAATACAGCGGCCCGCTGGGTCGTCGATTTCTACGACGGTCATGTCGGTGACGGTCTCCGGGGCTACTACGCCTGTGTTCGGGCGGTTCGCGCCAGTCAGTAGTTTTTGATTTTTTGGGGTAATGTGATGACGGCTAACAAGTTACCAGAAATTGCGAGAAAGGCGGAGCGCCTTACTGTGGATATTGAAAATGCAGTAAGAGGTTTTGCCCGGTATCAAAAATACACCCTTGGAACAGACCTTAGACAAGCAGCAATGCTGGTAGTTAAGGTGTGCAACAGAGTGTGGCGTGACCGGGGCCGTCAACATTATTGGGTTACTGAACTGATTTGGGCTGTAGATGAGTTAAAGCTATCTCTGCAGCTTGCCAGCCAGCTTAAAGCTTTTAAGAGTTTTAAGCAGTTTGAGGCCATTATCCGGTTAGCGGATGAGGTTGGCCGTTGTGCTGGCGGCTGGAAGCGTTCATTGCGTGAAAAGAGTCAGAATTCGGCGGGCCAGCTATCGCCGGAGCGTGCTCAGATACTGAGTGGCCGTTACACCTCAACAGAGCCGGGGTTAAATCAAGACAACATCATGCTACCTGGGAGGATGTGTGATGGCGTATAAAGTTAACGGCAACACAGCGGCCCGCTGGGTCGTCAATTTCAACAACGGTAATGTCAATGACAATCACCAAGACAACAACGCCTGTGTTCGGGCGGTTCGCGCCAGTGAGTATCAATGCAATGAACCCGTTTCACTAAAGCACATCTACGATGCTTGGGTAAAAGCCCGGAAAGGCAAAAAGCCAAGCTCAAATCAGTATGGATTCGACACCAACTGGGCTAGCCAGCTATTGCAGTTACAGCAAAGCGTGAATGACTGCACTTGGCAGCCAATGCCCAGCACCTGCTTTATCGCGGTCAGGCCAAAAGCCAGAGAAATTCATGCCCCGGACTTTTCTGATCGGGTTGTGCATCACTGGCTGGTTCCTCAGCTTGAAGCTTTGTGGGAGCCAGCATTTATCCATGACAGCTATGCCAACCGCAAGGGCAAAGGTTCACATGCAGCGGTAACCAGGCTCCAACAGTTTATCAGGCAAGTGCCGGATGCATGTTACCTGCAGCTGGATATCCATAATTTCTTTAACTCCATCCATCGGCCTACGCTGTGGGCCATGCTGAAAAACAAGTTGATCAAAGCCAGTGCGCCAGCACAGGTGATGCATGCAACCCACGCACTGCTGAAGCATCATCCGTTAAAAGCAGGTGCTAAATATCACTGCTCAGCCGAAGAACGTGCCGCAGTTCCTATGCATAAGCGACTTGAAAATTCAGCCCGGGGCTGTGGCCTGCCGATCGGCAATCTTAGCTCTCAGTTTTTTGCCAACGTTTATCTAGATGCTCTGGATCAATTTGTTAAGCACGAACTGAAAGCAAAGCGCTACCTGCGGTATGTAGACGATTTTGTCCTTATCCACCAGGACAAAACGCAACTGACACAGTGGCAGCACCAGATAGAAGAATTCATTGCCGCCAGCCTGCAGCTGAAACTCAAGCAAGATATCAGATTGAAGCCATTAACCGATGGTGTTGATTTCCTCGGCTACGTAGTAAGGCCAACGCACACATTAACCAGGCAGCGGGTCGTTACCCATTTCAAAGAAGCCCTTTCGGCCTGGGAACGTGACCACGTCACAAACGAGCTTATCAAGGCGACACCTGAAAGCCTCAGAAACATCAAGTCTGTAATATCCAGCTACATGGGCCACATCAAACAAGCAAGCAGCCAGCGCCTGATCAGGAAAATAGTACAGCGGTATCCGTGGATCAACGCTGCATTGGCAAACCGAAAATTTGACTACCGGCTTGAGGGCCAGTTAATCGAAATATCTATAGGGGATAACGCATGAGCTTTTCAACAGTAACTACTCGCACTGCTCGTAAGGAGCACAAGTGCGAATTCTGTGGCAAACCTATCGCTAAAGGCGAGAGCTACCAGAGTGTTTTCATTGCTAATGAAGGATCTGCTTACAGTTATAAGCTGCATATGTTCTGTGACGACATTTGCAACACAGAAGCCAGGGAGGCTGATGAATATTCAACTCTTGATTTTCTGTTCGATTGTGCCAGAGACAGGGTTACCTACGTAAAAGACAACGCTGATATGGCTGACTATTACGGCGTAACTGAAGAGCAGATCAGCTTTTTATTTGGCGAGGTGGCTGCATGAACCAGTACACCCAATCATTAGCGGCCCTAAAAGCCCAGCCGGCCCACCTGCTGAAAGAAGTAGGCGACCAGTGGCAAACACCCCCAGCGTTGTTTTGGGGCATCAATGCTGTATTTGGCCCCTTCGTGCTGGACCTGTTCACGGATGGAGAGAACAGCAAGTGCCCGAAGTTTTACACAGCTGATAACAACGCCCTGGTACAAGACTGGGCAGCGGATCTGGCCGGTGGTAAAGCCTTTGGTAACCCGCCCTACTCGCGCAGCAGCTACGACGATGATAAAACCCCAATCACCGGCATGCGCAACATCATTGCCAAAGTGATGGCCGAGCGCGATAAGGGCGCCAAGATTGTCCTGCTGCTTAAATCCGCCACCAGTGAAGTCTGGTGGCCAGAGGAAGCGGATCATATCGCCTTTGTTCGCGGCCGTATCAGCTTTGATCTGCCAGCCTGGTTTGTGCCGGCTACCAAAAAAGACCAGGCCAGTAGCGCCGGGTTCGCCGTTACCATTTGTGTGTTCGATAAGGAGTGGCGCGGCCAGCCAATGCAGTACATCGAGCGTGACACTCTGGTGGCCCAAGGCAATGCTTTGATTGACATGATCGAGCAACGCGCCAGCGAACTGGCTCAACAATACGCCAGCGCCACCATTGAATCGCGGCCCGATGATGCAGAGCCAGGCGAACCATCAAGCAATCCTTGTCAGTTGCCAGAGCCAGACGAACTATCCGGAAACTCCGGAGAGTTGCCAGAGCCTGAGTTGTCATCTGATGGTGTACAACTGGAAGCCCATATCGAGGAAAGCCACGAAATGGTAGAGCCAGATGGTACCGACATCGATGGCGGTACCAAAGCGCCAGAGTTAATCACGCTGGAGTTTACCAGCGAACAGCTGGAAGAGCAGATCGAAAGCGGCAAGCTGCCATTTAGCAGTAACCACCTGATGCTGATGTTCCAGCTGAAACTTATGTTTGGCGCTCAACCAACCTACACCAGCAAGCAGGTTAAAGCTGCCATTCTGGCGTATGACGAACCAGAAATGGTTAGCAAAACCGAACAGGAACCGGCAGCGCAGCCTGATCCCGAAGTGCAGCCTGAACCAGCTTCGGTTGAACCACCAGCCAAAGTGGCCAAGAAAAGCCAGGATCGGCATGACCTGTATGAAGTGCTGAGTATTCCAGAACCACTACGCAAAATGCTGGAGAAGTTAGATGACTGGTCACTGCGTGGGGATAATGTTTGGATAAAAGGCAAAGAGCATAAAGAGGCCCCGCGAATTCAAATCGAGTGTGATGGCAACTTTAAAAAGGGCTATTGGTACCGGCCCAGCCTGATTGCTTTCGTTAATGCAGAACAAATTGGCACATTCACCCATTGGGATGATGCTGTTGCAGCGATTGATGCCAAACAGAATGAAGCGCAAACACCAAAGGGCGAAGACCACCCATTCTTTAGTGGCTTTTATGCAGGCCACCCAACTTACACGCAAACCGTGCCCGACAAAGTAGCCAGGGTAAAAACATTTACCTTGGAACAGTGCGAGGCCGCTTTGAAACTGCCACACCTGCAAAGCACCGTTGTTGCTGCAGTCGAAGCCAGGATCCGGAAATTGCAAAAGGAACAAGCAGCATGAACAACCTAATGATCGACATTGAAACACTGGGCACCGGCAAGAACGCTGTCATTATCAGCCTGGGGGCCGTGTTCTTCTGCCCCGAAACCGGAAATCTTGGCGCAGGGTTTTACCAAACCATCACCCGGGGCAGTTGCGAGCTTTACGGCCTGGAAGCAGACGAAGATACCGTGCGCTGGTGGAGCGAGCAATCAGCCGAAGCGCGGGCCGTACTCACCTGCCCCGATGCCGGTGATTTGGATGATACCTTGCGTGAGTTTGCTGGCTGGCTATGGGAAAGCACCGAGGAAGGTTCAGATATTCACGTATGGGGCAACGGCCCGAGTTTTGATAACGCCATACTGGCCAACGCCTACAATCGATGCAATGTAAAACTACCATGGAAATTCCGCCACGAGCGCTGCGTTCGCACCATCGTTGCCCTGGGACGTGAGCTGCTGGGTATCGACCCGAAAAAGACCATCGAACGCAAGGGCACCCATCACCACGCGCTGGCCGATGCAGAGCACCAGGCGCTTTATGTCAGTGCTGTTTATCAGGCCTTGAAGGCCAAGGTGGCAGAATGAAACCAGATTACAAAACAATTTATTTAGTGCCGACTGATGTTGAAGCTGGTCAGGTTACTTATTCCTGGTGTGACTGCCCAACACCAGGCGAAGGCATGCGCGAAGAAGATGCCACGCGCTATGTGCGGGAGGACTTGGTGCCGGCCAGCAATCAAGTGCTGGCTCTGCGCATTGCGGAGCTTGGGAGCTGGCTAATTTTCCAATACCTGATGGCTACATGGTTTGCCACTCATGCGACAACCCAAGCTGCTGTAATCCAGGCCACCTATTCCTTGGAAACGCCCGATCTAACTTCACTGATATGGTGCGCAAGGGGCGCGCTCAACTTAGGAAAAACAAGGCTATTGGCGAGCGAAATGTAAACTCAAAACTAAATGCCGAAAAGATTGCTGAAATTAGGAACAATTACGCATCTGGTGCGGCCACTCAATATCAACTAGCTAAAACATACGGCGTTTCACAGCCCACTATAGGCTGCATCGTGAGGCGCGAAACTTGGAGACACATTTGATGGCTAACGACTTAAACCAATGTAACTTCATCGGCAACTTAGGCGATGACCCCACAGTAAGATACATGCCAGATGGTGGCGCGGTTGCTAATTTCAACATCGCATGCGGCTGGAAAACCAAAGAGAAGGAAGGCACTGAATGGATCCGCATTGTGGTGTATGGCCGACTGGCTGAGATATGCGGCGAGTATCTTCGAAAGGGATCAAAGGTGTTTGTGTCCGGTCGATTTAAAACCCGTAAGTGGCAGGACAAAGACGGCATCGAGCGCTACACCACAGAGATTATCGCCAACGAAATGCAGATGCTGGATGGTCGGCAGGATGGCCAGTCAAATGGCAGTCAAGGACAGAAGCCTCAGCAGCAAAGGCCTGCACAACAAGCTGGTGGTTATCAGTCAAATGGGCCGACACAGCGCCAGCCAGCTCCGGCAGGATACCAGGGCCCGCAAGCACGGCGCCAGCAGAAGGCCCCGATGCATCCGCCGGTCGATTTTGATGATGATATTCCGTTCTAAGCTACGGGAGGGATTATGGGAGTTAGAAAGCTGAAGCCCAGCGAATACATTGATGAATTTTACCCGGGGTCTGGGTACACCACCCAGACTGTCCGGAACTGGGCCCGTAAGGGTAAGCTGCGATTTGAAATGACGCCAACGAATCGTATGCTGATCATCGTGGATAATGGCGGCAGATCTTCTACAGTAGATAAACTTGTCGGGATGTTGGAAAGCTGATGGCACCGAAAAGAAGAACAGATCAGAACAAGGACCTGCCGGTTGGCCTGCACCGAAAGATCGTGCGCGGTAAAGAGCGCTTTGTTTTTATCCGTGAAGATGGAACTAATAAGTGGCTGCCGGCCGGAGTGAGCAGAGCTGATGCCATAGCGGCAGCCCATGCCTACAACAGCAAGTACCGTTATCCTGATACGGTTATTTCTGAACGGGGCAATAAGTACAACAAGCGTTTATCTGACTGGGTGCCAGTTGTGCTGGAGCGGGTGAAAAAGGAAGAATCATTGAGCGACAACGCCATGAGTACTTTTGAAATGGATTGCCAGCGCTTACTCGAGTTGCATGCCGATGTTTACAGTAACCAGGTTTCACTGCTGCATGTTAACCAGTTCCTGGAAAAATTCTGTGCCGGCAAATCGAATAACGTCTACAACCGCAAGATCAGCTTTTTGAAAAAAGTATTTGATTACCTCTGCGATATGTCTGCAATGAGTACCAACCCTGCAGAGTTGAAGAAGGTAAAACCCAAAGCGACAAAGACCAGGCAGCGTCTTTCGATCGATGCCTGGCAGGCCATCCACGATGCAGCACCAGCATGGCTGCAAATTGCCATGCGACTGGCATTGCAAACCACGCATGCCGTGCTGGAGATTTCCCGCGTCAAATACCGGGACTGTGAAATGTTTGATAGCCCAGTGCTGCAAGATGGTTTAATGGTGTACGGTGTGATGCGGATCCACCGGCAAAAGGTCCACAAAAAAGAAGCCAGCCGGGTAGCAATACCCATCACCCAGCAACTGAAATCAGTCATTGATGATTCACGCGACACCGTGTTTAGCCCCTACGTGGTGCATAAGGTTAAAACAGACAGCAATCCAATTGCCAAAGGCCTGACGCATGAAACCCAGCTGACTACACGGCTGATCAGCTCGACGTTCAGCGATTTGCGGGACGAACTGGGGTTGTATAAGGAGCTTAACAAAGAAGCAAGGCCAACCTTTCACGAAATCCGAGCGCTGGCCATCCATCTTTACACGCAGATTGGTGTGGATCCACAAGCCAGGGCTGCACACACCGATGCCAAGTCGACAAAAATTTATCAGCGTGATCATGTGCAGTGGGTGGAAGTACCAGCAGCTGAAATCATGTTGGACAGGGTAAATAATGCCTAATTTGAAAATACTGTATATTGGTGCGGATTTGGTGCGGATTTGGTGCGCCCTACTACACACCCAAATTGCAGGCACAAAAAAACCTGTTAAAAAACAGGTTGTTTTGTTGGTCGGTACGAGAGGATTTGAACCTCCGACCCCTGACACCCCATGACAGTGCGCTACCAAGCTGCGCCACGTACCGACTTAGCGCCTATCATACGGATTATCGGGGGAAAATCAATGCTGCAGCGGCTGACTGCAGCAATTTTAGGCAGTGTCAGCCGGCTTGGCGTGGATCACTGCTGGCAACACCAGGCTGCTGCTGATTCTGACTTAAAAATTGCTGCAGCGCCGGAAAGGATCCCAGTGGCCATAGATTACGAAATGCGATCCAATCCAACAGGCAGTAAAGACAGATAGCAGCGTAATTCCAGTCATTGAATGCCTGGTCTCGCACTTGCTGCTCCAATACTGCCAACACTTCAGCAACCCGCTCACGCTGCAGATTGAAAAACAACTTATCGTCATTGGTATCAAAGCCTGAGCGCTGGCAGATCAACAGTTCTACCAGGGAGTCATTGGCAGCATTAATCAGTATGATCTGGTTTTCCTGCGGCCAGCTTAAGGCAGGTAATTGCAGTTTGTGACAGAGATAACGGTAAATCAAACCAGAATCGAAAATAACCTGGTCGCCATCGACCAGCATCGGTATTTTGCGGGTAGGATTGAGCCGGATCAGGGTGGCTCTGTCTTGTTCAGCAAAAATATTCAGGTTGACAAACTCATAGGAGGTATCCGCCAGCAACATCCGGATACGACGCACATAAGGTGATGGAACAGACCCAAAAAGTTTCATAGCGGCTCCTTTCATGCAACAGGTTACAAAATAAAAAACGTTAAGTATTTATGCGCTCACTCTTGCCAGACTATGCAATTTTATTGCATAATCATCACGCTTCATTTTTGCTTTATTGCTTATCTTTGGCCCATGCTCTGCATGGGCTTTTTACTTTCTGAGCAACCACGCTTCTCAGCCTGTTATAACGCAGGCCCTTTATCGTCTTCACCAATCCGACTGGCTACGGCGCCAGTTTGCTGTTTGTATTTGGCATCATCCCGCTTGTTGTAGGGCCGCTCGGCTTCGCCGGTCATTAACTCAAAGTTCAAGGCACCGATCTTCATATTGGGCCGTAACGCCAAAGGCAGTTTGCCGCTGTTGTAAAACTCCAGCACGATATTGCCAGACCAACCCGGGTCAATACGGTGCGCGGTGACATGCACCATCAGGCCAAGCCGCGCCAGGGAAGAGCGACCATCCAGCCAACCAACAATATCTGCCGGTAAAGTCACTGACTCCAATGTTACTGCCAAAGCAAGCTCGGCCGGGTGCAGAATAAAAACACCGTCGTCAGCAATTTCTATTTCATCACTCATTACGGAGTTCAGCGCTTTATCCACAGCCGCACGTGGGCCGCTTAAATCAATGTACGGGGCGGCATGGGCCTGAAACACCCGAAACTTATTGCCCAGGCGAATATCTACGCTGACCCCACTGATCATGTCCTTATCTGGCCTTGGTTCAATGCAAATTCGTCCTTCGTCCAGATAACGCTCTATATCACGATCACATAATCTCATGCTTGGTTTCCATGGTTTTGGCCTTTGCAGCCAGTCATTATTGCTAGTATTCGTCTTATCAGCTAGTCGTCGGTAAACACAATTTCAGGGCGATGCTGCTTGCCCGGCAGTGCTGCCAGTTGCTCTATTAGTTGTTGTGCCATCTGCAGGTAAGGTAGGCACAAGGCATCATCAGCCGGGTCCTCACTTAGCAGCAACGGTACCCCCTGATCGGCATGCTGCCGTACCCGACTGTGCAGCGGCAATTGCGCCAATACCGGTAGCTGGTAACGCTGTGCCAAGTGCTTGCCACCATCGGTGCCAAAAATAGCTTCCTGGTGGCCGCAGGCGCTGCATTGATAGTAACTCATATTTTCTACCAAACCGAGTACCGGAATCGACACCTGCTCAAACATGGTAATGGCTTTTTGCGCATCACTCAGCGCCACATCCTGCGGTGTGGTTACAATCACCGCGCCAGTGACTGCCAGTTTTTGCGATAAAGTCAGCTGAATATCCCCAGTGCCTGGCGGCATATCAACAATCAGGATATCCAGCTCTGGCCATTGGGTTTCATGGATCAGCTGCAACAAAGCCTGGCTGGCCATAGGGCCTCGCCAGACGGTGGCTTTTTCCGGCGCAATCAAAAAGCCGATTGATTGCACCGCCAGGCCACCAACCTGCTGCGGCAGCATGGTTTTGCCATCCGGGCTATCGGCTTTGGCCTGCTCCAGCCCCAACATGATTGGAATGGATGGTCCATAAATATCTGCATCCAGAATACCGGTACGCAGCCCTTCGGCTTGCAGCGCCATCGCTAAGTTGACTGCTGTGGTCGATTTGCCCACCCCGCCTTTACCGGACGCCACCAAAATCAGTTGACGCACCTGTTGAAAGGCATAGTCTGGTGCACTGTTTTGGGGTGCAGAAGCCGTGGCCGTATTCCTTACAGCTGACGCCTGCTCAGCACTGGCTGGTGGTGGCGTTGCCTCATTGTTGGCTTGCTTGGTTGTATTCGTGGGCCCTGGACGCTTTGAAGAAAACCAATTGAACATGCAGCTTGTTCCTTTTCTACTTTTTTGTGCCTTGCTTTGGGTTACTTTGTAAAACAAAGCACTTTTTAGGCGGTATCGGCTCCCAATGGGATGCGATTATGCCGCAGGTATTGTATCATCCATCCATTAATTTTCCTGTATTTTGCCAAGAGTTATCATCGATGTCGAAACGCCAGATCCTGATCACCAGT
The DNA here is from genome assembly GCF_039631345.1 of Alkalimonas sp. NCh-2. Classification (NCBI taxonomy): domain Bacteria; kingdom Pseudomonadati; phylum Pseudomonadota; class Gammaproteobacteria; genus Alkalimonas; species Alkalimonas sp. NCh-2. The sequence continues at coordinate 530,125 of NZ_JBDIUV010000002.1, read as the reverse complement.
GCTTTGCCTTATGCCAATGGTCCAATCCACCTTGGCCACCTGCTGGAATACATTCAGACCGATATCTGGTCGCGCTTTCAAAAAGGTCGCGGCCATGAGTGCTACTACGTGTGTGCCGACGATGCCCATGGCACTCCCATCATGCTGAAAGCCCAGCAGCAAGGCATCAGCCCGGAACAGATGATTGCCCAGACCAGCATTGAACATCAGGCAGATTTTCAGGAGTTTGGCGTTGCCTTTGATCAATACCACTCCACCCACAGCCCGGAAAACCAGGAACTGGCCAATCTGATTTATCAGCGACTGGATGCGGCAGGCCACATCAAGCGTAAAACCATCAGCCAGTTGTTTGATCCGGAAAAGCAAATGTTCTTGCCGGACCGCTTTATCAAAGGCGATTGCCCCAAATGCGGTGCGCTGGATCAAAATGGCGACAGCTGTGATGTCTGCGGTGCCACTTACAGCCCGACCGATGTGAAAAATCCACGCTCGGTGATTTCCGGTGCTACGCCAGTGCTGAAAGACAGCGAGCATTTCTTTTTTGATTTGCCTGCTTTTGAGCAGATGCTGAAAGACTGGACCCGCAGCGGCTCCTTGCAGGAGGAAATGGCCAATAAACTGCAGGAATGGTTTACCGATGGCTTGCAGATGTGGGATATCAGCCGGGATGCCCCCTACTTTGGCTTTGAAATTCCGGGCGCTCCTAACAAGTTTTTCTATGTCTGGCTGGATGCCCCTATCGGCTACCTGGCCAGTTTTAAAGCCTTGTGCCAACAACAAGGTCTTGATTTTGATGCGTTCTGGTCCAAAGACTCAACGGCTGAGGTCTACCACTTTATTGGCAAAGACATTATCTATTTCCACAGCCTGTTTTGGCCCGCCATGCTGGAAGGCGCTGGTTTTCGTAAACCAAATGCGGTTTATGCCCATGGTTTTGTCACCGTCAATGGTGCCAAGATGTCCAAGTCCAAGGGTACCTTTATCAAAGCCCGCACTTACCTGGATCACTTAAACCCGGAGTACCTGCGCTATTATTTTGCGTCCAAACTAACCGCTGCTATTACCGATCTGGATTTAAACCTGGATGATTTTGCCCAAAAAGTGAATGCCGATCTGGTGGGTAAAGTGGTGAACATCGCCAGCCGCTGCGCCGGCTTTATCACCAAGCGTTTTGACAGCACCCTGGCCGGCACTCTGGCTGAGCCTGAGCTGTTCAGCGAGTTCACCGCCGCCGGTGAGCGTATTGCCAGCCATTACGAAAAGCGCGACTACGCCCGCGCTATCCGCGATATTATGGCACTGGCTGATAAAGCCAATCAGTACATCGATGCCAAAGCACCCTGGGTGCTGGTCAAAGATGACAGCAAGCAGCAGGAAGCCCACGACGTTTGCTCGATGGGACTGAACCTGTTCCGGGTGCTGATGCACTATTTAAGCCCGGTATTACCACAGATGACCGCGCAATCTCAGGCATTTTTGCAGGATAATTTCGGCTGGCACAATTACCAGCAAGCCTTGCTTAACCACAGGATTGAGCCATTCAAAGCACTGATGCAACGGGTAGAACCCGCAAAAGTAGCTGCCATGCTGGAAGCCTCGAAAGAAAACCTGCAACCGCAAGCGGACCAAACAGCGCCGGCAAAAACTGCCACTAAAACAGATGCAGCAAAGCCAGTGCAAGCGATTGAACCGATAGCCGACACCATCAGCATTGATGATTTTGCTAAGATTGACTTGCGGGTAGCACGCATTGCACACGCCGAGCCGGTTGAAGGCGCTGATAAGCTGATCCGATTGGAGCTGGATATTGGCAGCGAAACACGTCAGGTCTTTGCTGGTATAAAGTCAGCGTACGAGCCGGCGGATTTAATCGGCCGCTATACCGTGATGGTGGCCAACCTGGCACCACGTAAGATGCGCTTTGGCCTGTCCGAAGGCATGGTACTGGCGGCAGGCCCTGGCGGCAGCGAGCTGTTTATTTTATCCCCGGACAGTGGTGCCACCGCCGGCATGCGCGTTAAATAAACCCAACCAGAACAGGGAGCCGTTATGCAGCAAACCGGAACCATCAGGGCTTTTTCTTCCCTGTACTTCTCCACCTTTTTAATGGTGCTCGGAGCCGGTTTGCTCACCACCTACCTGGGTCTGTTCCTGGCCAAAGAGCAGGTCGATCCGCTGTGGATTGGTGCTCTGATGTCTTTTTATTACCTGGGCCTGGTGCTGGGCTCTAAAGTTGGCCATAAGCTGATTGCCCGGGTTGGTCATATCCGGGCTTTTGTTGCCAGTGCTGGCGTGGTTACCGCTTCGGCATTGGGCCATGGCCTGATCCCCGATCTGACTTTCTGGCTGCTGCTGCGTTTTCTAGTCGGCATGGGCATGATGTGCCAATACATGGTGCTGGAAAGCTGGCTGAATGAGCAGGCCGACAACCACCAGCGCGGTACGGTGTTTGCCAGTTACATGATCGTGTCGTATTTTGGCATGGTCGCTGGCCAGCTGGTGATTGGCTCTTTCCCTGAGCTCGGCCTGGAGCCCTTACTGCTGGTAGCCATTGGTTTTGCTCTGTCTATTGTGCCTATTGGCATTACCCGGCGCATCCACCCGGCTCCGCTGCATTCAGCACCGCTGCAAATTACTACCTTCTGGCGGCGCATGCCACAATCACTGACCACCATCACCGTAGCCGGCATCATTGTTGGCGCCTTTTATGGCCTGGCACCGGCTTACATCAGCAATACCGGCTTACCGAATGAAAAGGTGGCCTTGTTTATGTCAGTCACCATCATCGCCGGCTTACTGGCACAGTGGCCAATGGGTAAGCTATCCGATCGCATTCCACGCAGTCGCTTACTTCGAACCAACAGCGCTCTGCTAACCATCGTTGTACTGATATTGGCATTGTTGCCACTCAGCGGGACCTTGCTGTTGCTGGCTACGTTTTGTTTTGGCTTTTTGGCTTTCTCGCTGTATCCGGTGGCTACTGCCCTGGCCAACCAACATGCAGAGCAAAGTGAGCGGGTCGCCTTATCGGCTGTTCTCTTGCTCACCTTTGGTCTTGGTGCCTGTTTTGGTCCTTTGCTGGCCTCGGCTTTAATGCAACTGCTAGGCAATTTCATGCTGTATGGCTTTATGGCCTTGTGCAGCTTTACGTTATTCCTGCGGCTGCAGCGGGTGAATTACAGCCAGAAACAAGCCGCACGCATTGTCGCGGCGCAACAATCCGACGATTATGTGATGGCGTCCAGTGATGTGTTCTCATCACCTTTAGCGGCAGCACTGGATCCCCGGGTTGATGAGCAAATGGTGCAGGAGCAGATGCTGGAGCCGAAAACAGAGCCAGCGCAAGGCGATACAACGGTTAGTACCGAGGCGGCAAGTACTGAGGCGGCGAGTGCTGAGGATAGCGCGGTAGTACCAGAGCAGGCCGAACCAGCTCAGTCAGAAACAACTGTCGCTGCTAACACGACCGCAGCTCCCCCGGAGCAACACCAGCCGGCAACGGATGCTGAAGATGCAGAAGATGCAGAAGATACCATTGTCAGCAGGCTGGCTAAACGGCAGCAGCAGGATAAAGGCGATTAAAAGTTTTGGTTAATCGCCTTGTTCCATAAGTTCTGGTTGCGGGCATAAGAAAAATACTCCCCCGGATGCCAGCACTTTGGGATCAGATCCATGTCTTTTCGTTCTTCAAAGTTTGATACCAGCTTCATCAGGATCTCTTTAAGTCGCTCAGGCTTGATTTTCTCCAGTTTTTTCCTGGCCGGCGGAAAGAACAAGTTATTCTCTACCCGCACAGTGCAGCCCATAACCGAAATTTGATACGACAAATTACGGGTCACTATCCGGCAGATAGGTACATTGGGATGAGGCGGGTACAAAGAGGTAACTATGGCATACTCGTAACGATCCAAGTCCTGCCGATCTGAATCTTTTGGAATATAGGTAATACCGTAACCTTGTGGAAAAACTCCGGTGATTTGCATTAACGCATCGGCGGCGGCTTTGCTGCACATGCCCTTTTCAACCGCTTTATCAATCACCAGGCCAACTTTAGGCAGGCTTTCGTAACTGTAGTTTTGCTTGGTGGATAAAACCACCGAGGTATAGATTTGCGGTATTTTCAGTAAATTACCAATACCTTGTTCGGGTTTAATGGAGTTTTTCAACAAAGTGACCATAAACCCCAGTTTTTCCTGCTCATTGCGTTCAAACCAGCTACGCTCCTCTTTGCTGTTACCTATGTATTTGTCTTTGCCTAGCGCCTGGGTTAAAAACTTCAGACTTTCTTTATAATTGGTCTGCAGCATGGCAACGCGCTCTGCATTGTCCAACACACGAAACTCATCCAGCGTCTGATCAGCACCCCGCAAAATCAGTTGCGCTTCCGGGTGCTGCTGGCCAATATCCTGTACCAATGCCGCCAGCAGCAAAGGGATCTGAACATCATCACGGAATGGCTGATAGGTACGGCCGCCGGTCACTTCAATCTCACGAGCCTGGTTGTTTTGGTAACGTTTTAATACATAGCTGTTGGTGATTTGCGCATCCAACAACAGGCGGTCGAGTAAACGTAACGCCAGCACAGCCTTGTACAAGTGCTTGCTTTGCTGATTACTGCGAGCTATCTGCTTACCCTCAGTGGGTGACAGCAGTTGAATAGTCCCCAGCATTTTCGCTGTCAGTAAGTTGGTCTCATCAAAGTCGGCACCCTGCACCATCTCCAAGATGCCATAGCACAGCTCTTTTAACTGTGACAGCCTGGCCAAGCGCACCTCTTCCATCCCCTGACTCAGACTGGTAAGGCTTTTCTCCGCCTGCTGCAAGCGCTGCTCGATTTTGGCCTGATCAGCGCCAGAAACCTGTTGCAGACGCTGACGAAATAAAAATGCCTCTTGTTCAGCAGCCATCTGCTGCTCTTGTTGTTTATCTGCATCAATAAAATACAGTAAGGCCTGCTCATACAGAGAGTCCTGTACATCGGTCTGATCACAAATCTTACGAATGATGGATTGTACAGCTTTGCTGTAACTGGACTTGGCAATCTTTCCCAAGTTCATAGCCGTTAGTTCCTTAGCTTATGCCAGAATCAAGTGTAGCAGCCGGATCGGCTCCCGCGATCTGTAACACTACTTTTCCTATGGTCTGATTGGTTGCTAACAGCTGATGCGCCTGCTCTGCCTGAGTCCAGCACAGCACCCGGTCCAGTTTCGGTCGGATGTTGCCAGCAGCAAAGCTCGCCGCAAAATCAGCCAGCAAAGCTTGCACCAAAACCGCTTTGTAATCATGGCTGCGATTTCGCAGCGTCGACCAAATCAGCTGTGCTCTTTTACGAAACCAGGGTGCAAAATCAAGCTCAGCCTGTCGCCCTGCCATCATCGCGTAAATAACCACTTTGGCATCCATAGCCAATAAAGCGGCATTCTTTGCGATGTAATCACCGGCGACAGGATCCAAAATCAGATCCACCCCGGCTGGCCATTGCTGTCTGAGCACTTCGACAAAATCCTGCTGCCGATAGTTGATCGCTAGCTCCGCTCCCAATGCAAGACAACACTGCGCTTTTTCATCCGAGCTAACCGTCACTGCCACTTCTGCACCACGCGCCTTGGCCAGCTGAATAGCAGCAGTACCAACACCACTAGCACCAGCATGCAGTAATACCCGTTGCCCAGGTTGCAATTGCCCAATACTAAACAAGAGCTGATAGGCCGTTAAAAACACCTCCGGGGTTGCTGCAGCCTGAATCAGGTCCCAGCCTTGTGGTACTGGCATGACATGAGCTGCAGGCACCCGTACATACTCAGCATAGCCGCCTCCGGGCACCAAAGCCATTACTTCTTTGCCCAACCAACCAGCTAACTCCGGTTCAGCGGCAGCCACCACCACCCCACTCACTTCCAAACCCAGGGTTGGACTTTCATCCGGCATGGCTGGATACAGGCCTCGACGCTGCATTAAATCGGCCCGGTTTACCCCTGCGGCTGCTACTTGTATCAGCACTTGCCCGCAAGCCAACTCTGGCAACGGCTGTCGGGAAAATTGCAAGCGGCTGTGCTTGCCCGGCTCCAGCACTTCGATGCATCGCATCTGTGCTGGTAATCCGGTTCGTATCAAAGCGGCTTCGGCCATAACAGCTCCTGGAACCATATTTTATTGCAATAGCAAGTATTGTTGTTCCTTTATTTGATAAAATCAATAACTTAAGCTAAGCCTGAACTTAAATAAACATGATATGAAACTGAAAGCAAGTGACTTTCCGGCGGTTTTTTTAGACTTTATTTCTATAAAAAAACATTAACTCACAAAGTTAAGCTATTAAAAACCAAGTTTTCAGCTGTCACAAAATTAGCAACAAGTGAGGAATGGCCGCTTATTCAGAGGATAAACTGGGGATAAGCTCTTAGCAAGCTGGGGGCAAGCCCCTAAAAACCACACAAAACATATCGGGAACTCCGCAGGAAAAACTGCATCAAAGTTACTACACTTGATTACAGTTTCTCCCTGGTAATTGTTTTCGATAGCGCACGGCTCATTCCCGATGAGCCATTCCCCTGAGCCCAGAACAGGATTAGTTCTGGGCCTTTTTTTATGAATTTTGGGGTTGAATACCACCAAATAAGCGGTAAAAATTAGCCGTGGTTTGTTGAGCCAGTTGCTCGATAGAGATTCCTTTTAGTTCTGCAATGGCTGCAGCAACATCGGCCACATAGGCGGGCTGATTGGTTTTCCCCCGGTGCGGTACCGGAGCAAGATAAGGCGAGTCTGTTTCAATCAGCAGTGCATCCAGCGGCAACTTTTTGACCACCTCACGCAGTTCCACCGCATTTTTAAAGGTCATGATGCCAGAGATAGAAATATAAAACCCCATATCCATAGCCGCCTTCGCCATGTCCCAACTTTCAGTAAAGCAGTGCAGCACACCGCCTGCCTGGTAGGCCTGCTCGGATCGCATCAAAGCCAGCGTATCGCTGCTGGCATCACGGGTATGAATAATCACTGGTTTACGTAGCTGACAGCCAACCTGCAAGTGCTGAACAAAAGCTTCCTGCTGTGTGGCTTTGCTGTCAGGGGCATAGAAGTAGTCAAGGCCAGTCTCGCCCACTGCCACCACTTTTTGTTGTTGGCACAGCGACAGTAACAACTCAGGATCAAGTGCGTCCGTTTGATGCAGCGGGTGCTCGCCACAGGAAACCGAAACCATAGGGTAAGGTGCTACCAGTTCAGCCATGGCGGCAAACTCCTGCAAACTGACTGAGACACAAAGCATATGCTGTACACCAGCGCGGCGCGCATTTTCCAGTACTTCAGGCAACTCAAGTTTTAGCTTGTCCCACTCAAGGCGGTCAAGATGACAATGTGAATCTACAAACACAGCAAGTCCTGTAACAACTAAAGGGTATAGGTGATCTCATGGCTGGCTTGCATACCTGCTACCAGCTTCACAATTTGATCATTCAAATGGTGCTTATCGTCAATAAAAGCCACACCAACTCCGGCCGGGCTGGCATTTTGTGCGCCATGGGGGGTAACCCAGGCAACTTTACCCGTCACCAGTATTGGCTCTAATGCATCCGGTAAGGTGACATTCAAGGCCAGCGACTGCCCCATCTTGTAGACCTTAGCAGTACGGACAAAGAGTCCGCCCTGCTTTAAAAACGGCATGTAGCAGCGATACAACTCTTTGATATCCATAAAATCCAGTGGGATTTCTTCCATCGTCCACCTCGTATCAAGCCTTAATACGCTTTAGCTCTATCAGTAAAGCCGTTAGCGACAGGCTCTTATTTTGCCCTAAAAGCTGCTGTTCGTCACGGCACCAGCGCTGAAAGGACTGCAATAGTTGCCAATAACGCTGTGGCAAATAGTCCATCAGCTCAGGTACGCGTTCAGCAATAAACCAGCTAAGCAACAACGGCAGATGCTGGTTTTTCAGCAGCAGTTGAACCGTAGCTATCATATCGGCTTCATCCTGAACATACCTTTCCAACTGTAGCAGGGTTTCTGCTGCTTGCTCTGCCTGCCCATGCTGCAACCAGTCCAGCGCTTGCAAAGGTGCCGTAACCGACATCGATTTCAGCAAAGCTGGTATCGGCTGTTTGCTGTGCTGCTGCAACCAGCCGATAGCCTGTTCGGGCTGACGCACAGCTAAGGGCCACTGCTGGCAACGGCTCAGGATGGTTGGTAATAACAGAGCCGGCTGATGACTGGTTAATATCAGATAAGCATGTTGCGGAGGCTCTTCCAGCGTTTTTAGCAAAGCATTGGCTGCAGCCTCTGTCATGCGCTCAGCCTTGGGTAATACAGCTACCCTGGCCCCTCCTTGCTGAGCATGTTCATGAAAAAACCGGCTCAATTGACGCACGGCATCCACCCCAATTCGGCCCTCGCTGTCAGTTTCCTGCCAAAAATCGGGGTGATGACCAGCCTGGTACAACTGACAGGCTTTGCATTGACCGCATGGTTTTTGTAACGTTTCAGACTGACATAACAACAACTGTACCAACTCTGCAGCCAGCAGGTGTTTACCAAGCCCCTGGTTGCCGCTTAGCAACAAGGCATGCGACAGGCTGTGTTGCTGATGCAATGCTGCCAATTGCTGGTAGCTATCCTCAAGCCAGGGCAGCATAACCTTGCTCCCAGAATGCATCCAGAGCTGCCAGAATACTTTGTTGCACCTCTGGTAGTGGCCGGGATGCGTCAATCACCACAATACCGGGTTCCGTGGCTGCAATGTGCAAATACACCTGGCGGGTGCGCTGAAAAAAAGCCAGTTGTTCCTGTTCAATCCGATCCAGCTCGCCACGGGCTTGAGCCCGGGCTAAACCAATAGCCGGATCAATATCCAGGTAAAGCGTCAGATCAGGATGACAATCGCCCAAAACAGTCTGTCGGATGCCATTGATCAGCCCTGTATCCAATTGCCGGCCTCCTCCCTGATAGGCCCGGGATGACAAATCATGGCGGTCGGCCAATACCCAGTTACCGGCTGCCAAGGCCGGCTCAATCACATTGCGCAGCAACTGCACCCGGGCGGCATACATCAGCAACAGCTCGGCTTCAGCAGTTAGTGGCTCGGTATGCACCTGCTTAACCAAAGTACGGATTTGTTCAGCCAGCGGTGTCCCCCCCGGTTCCCGGGTACATACTACTGGTTGCTGCTTGCCTTCCAGCCATTGCCGGATAGTGGCGATAGCGGTGCTTTTTCCTGCCCCTTCCAGGCCTTCCACTACTAAAAAACGGCCCTGCTTAGTCATTGCGGTTCCTTAAAATATAGCGCCGAACTGCCGCATTGTGTTCTTGCAATGTTTCAGAAAACACATGGGTGCCATCACCACGGCTGACAAAATAATACAGCGTCGTTTCTTCGGGTTGCGCAGCAGCCCGCATCGAGCTGGCACTGACCGATGAAATAGGCCCGGGCGGTAAGCCATGATGACGATACGTATTGTATGGGTGCGGGTTGTTCAAATCTGCCCGGGTGATACGACCACTGAAGTTTTCCAACCCATAAATCACTGTAGGATCGGTTTGCAGCCGCATATTGCTGCGCAACCGGTTCACAAACACCGAACTAACCAGAGGTTTCTCCGGCTCATGACCGGCTTCTTTTTCAATAATAGAAGCCAGAATCAGCAGCTCATAGGGCGTTTCAAGCGGATGATCCAAGCTGCGCAACTGCCAGTTGGCTTCCAACTGCTGCAGCAGACTGTGATGTGCCCGGCTCAGTAACTGACTGGCCCGACTGTGGGCTGTGTAATAATAAGTTTCAGGGAAGAACAAGCCTTCGGCTACCTGCGGCGGCTGGCCCCAATCCTCTGGCCAACGCAACAACTGCAGCAACTGCTGCTCAGTGAGATCGTACTGCAAATAATCCGCTTGTTGCAGCCGCTCCAGGGTTTGTTGCAGCGTTTCTCCTTCGCGCCAGGTAAAGGCAAACTGAGCCACCTCTCCCCGCACAAAACGCTCAAGCAGTTGCACCAGTGATAAATCGTCGGTTACCCGATAGGTGCCGGCCCGCACAGCAGACAGCTCAGGTCGCAACCAGATGGTAAGCCGCAGCAGGTGGCAATCTTGTTCATCCAGCAGTTGCTGGCGTTGCCATTGTCGGCATAAACCCAGCGCGGACGCCCCTGCAGGCACCGTGAATAAATCACCGGTTAATTGCAGTGGCTGCACTGCCAGTTGCTGCATTTTATTGTAAACAAGCACGGAAGCGAGAAACAGCAAGGATAAAGCCAGTATCACTAAACGACGTAGCATGCGAGCTCCTGTTGTACCTGCCGAACCGGGGCCAGTTGCAACGGCTTCTCTGCAAAAGTATGCACTGGCAGTACCCCACAAAGCGCATTGCAGCAGAATAAAGCTTCGATCCCCTGCAACTTGTCCAGTGGCCACTGCACCAGCTCAGCCTGCAGCTGTTGCTGCAAGACCTGCCGCATAACCCCTGCAACGCCTGCCTGGTCGAGTAATGGTGTGAACCAGCGTCCATCCCGGTAAAAAAACACATTGGCGGCAATGGCCTCGGTAACAAAGCCGCGTTGATCCAGTACCAGCAAGTCATCAAAACCCGTGCCTGCCAGCTCTTGCTTTAGCAACACTTGCTCCAGCCGGTTGTTGTGTTTGATGCCCGCCAGCAAAGGCTGGCAGCCCAACTGTAGTCTGGCCAGGCCAAGACCAATCCCCAACTGCTGCTGACGCTGATAATCTGGCAAGCCAGCGGTACTGATGTAAATATCTGGTCCAGAGACGGCCGCAGGGCTGTAACCACGACCAGCATGACCGCGTGAAATCACCACTTTAATTACTTGCTCTCGGGCCGAAATCGCCTGCTGTACCTGGTTGCTTAATTGCTGCCAGTCTGGCTCGCGAAAGCCCAGCCGGGTGACGCCTTGTTGCAAGCGCGTCAGATGCAATGGCCAATACTCAGCAACACCAGCCCGCACCCGGATGGTGGTAAATATGCCATCGCCAAACTGAAAGCTGCGATCGCCTGTGGTAATACCTGCTTGCACTAGAAAATCCATCAAAAAACATGCGGCTATCGGCTGAAGTATGCCTGATCCGCGAGCTGAATACCAACCGGAACAGGCAAAGCCAGGATCAGCTGCCGAATCATTCGGCAACCTGTCGTTTCAGCAAGTTGATTTGATTCAAGCTGGCACGAAGTGCCGCCGGCTTAATCGGCTTGGCCAGAAACAACAACCCCAGCCGCTGAGCCTGCCGGGCTAAATCAGCCTGAGGCGAAGCCGACACCAGAATACCAGGCACATGCTGCCAGTACACTTGAAGTTGCTGATACAAATCCAGCCCATTGCTATTTTGACCCAATTGATAGTCAATCAGCAGCACATCGGGTGCCGGGTGCTGAGCGGCAAAAGTCAGCAGACTTTGCTCATCATAAAACCCCTGCACCTGCTCTATCTGCCATTGCTGCAACAGCACCTTCAGCGCCTCCAGATTGATGGCATCGTCATCAACACAGATCACCTTCAGGCCAGCTAAAGCGCTACGAGGCCGGCTGTACTCTTCAACCGGCCTTGCCGCTGCAGCAAAGACCAGCGGCAGAGTCAGGCTAAATACCGTACCATGTCCCGGCCGTGAGTGAACAGCGACGCTATGCCCCAGCACACGCGCCATACGGTGAACCACCGCCAAACCCAGACCGACGCCTTGTTGCCCTTTTGCAGTGGCATCAATGCGGTAGAAATCATCAAAAATCCGCACCAGGTCCGGCTCTGCAATGCCTGGGCCGGTATCCCACACCTGCAGCAACAGATGCTCACCCCGTCGCCGGCAGCTCAGCAGTACCTTACCTTTTGGGGTGTATTTAATGGCGTTGGACAGCATATTTTGCACAATACGCCGCAAGTAAGTAGCATCGGTCAATACCTGCACATCCTGACTACGAACCTTTAGTTGCAAGCCTTTTTGCCTGGCCAACAGATTGTATTCATCGGCCAGATTCGACAGCAGCTCACCAAGAGCGACTGGCTGTACCGAAGGCTGCAGCTTGCCATCATCCAGTTTGGCGATTTCCAGTAACGTAGAAATCAACTCCTCAGTCGCTTTTAAAGAATTATCCAACTGCTGCACAATGTGCTGGTGCTGTTTGTCATGATGCCGTCCCGATAAGGCAGCAGTAAATAACCGCGCTGCGTTCAGTGGCTGTAAAATATCGTGGCTGGCCAGTGCCAGAAAACGGGTTTTCGATGCATTGGCCGCTTCAGCCTCGGCTTTAGCATGCAATAATTGTTGCTCGGTGAGCTTGCGCCGCTCCACTTCTGCCAGCAACTCATGGTTCATTTCGCTGATGGTCTGGGTACGCTCCTGCACCCGCTGCTCTAAATGTTGCTTGGCCTCCGCCAGGGCCTGTACCGCTTGCACATGATCGGTAATATCGGTAAAGCTGGTAACAAAACCTCCACCGGGGATTGGGTTACCACGCATTTCGATCACTTTACCATCTGGCCGCACCCGCTGAAATACATGCTGAGTACCGTTTTGCATATGCTGAATACGTTTGTTGACGTGATCTTCGATTTCTCCTTTACCGCACAAACCGCGCTCTGCATTCAAACGCACAATATCCGCAATCGGTCGCCCAACCCGAACCATCCCTTCCGGATACTCAAACATTTCCAGATACGCTTTGTTCCAGGCCACCAGATTCAGATCCCGGTCAACTACACTGACGCCCTGACTCAAGTGCTCCAGGGTGGAAAACAGAATTTTGCGTGAAAACTGAATGGCCTGAGTGGTGTCATCAAAGAGCGTAACCACATCCTCAAAGCCCAGTTGCTTGCCCTCCAGCACAGCATTGACCATAGTAGAAGCCGAAGAAGCACCGATCACGCCAGAGAGCTCACGCTCCACATGCTCGACCAGACGCACGCTGGGCTGATCATCCGGGTCCAGTTCTTGTTGTTGCCTGCGACCAAACTCCTGCAAACATTCCAGCGCCCGCTGCTGACCAACAAAGCGCTCCAGCAAGGTACGTAAATCCGAGTTACGAATTTTAATTCGCCGCGCCGGCGTGTCCTGATGATCGATCGGCAGGTTGGGCTTCACAAAGGCAACCGCCTGCAAACGGTCTTTAAGCGGTACCCGGGTAAGCAGTGACACCAGCACAAAGGCCACTATATTCAGCCCCAGCGATAAAATAACACCGTGCGTCAGGCTATCGGTCCGAATGCCAAACATGGCCTCGGGGTGCAACCAGGACAGACCAAATAAACCACTTTGCATAATGTCGGTGCGGATCACACCGGCGCCAACCAGTTGCGGCAGCATCAGCGTAAAAAACCACAAACCAAAGCCAACCGCCAGGCCAGCATAAACACCACGGGCATTGCCATGACGCCAGTACAACCCACCAACCACTGCAGGGGCCAACTGAATGGTCAGCGCAAAAGCCAGTAAACCGGTTTCTGCCAGATCGTAGTTGCGGGCAAAAAAGACGTAATAAAGCCAGGATAGCCCCATCACCAGTACAATCATGCTGCGCCGAACCAACAGCAGCAGCAGGCTGTAATCGTGCTGCATGCCCTGACGCTTAGCTCGCCGTAACAGCCCCGGCAACACCACATCATTGCTGATCATGGTACTTAACGCCAACGTAGCAATGATGATCATAGAGGTCGCAGCAGAAAAACCACCAATAAACACCAGAGCACTTAAAGTGTCCCAGCCATTGGACGCCGGGATAAGCAGCACAAAACTATCGGCTTGCTGCCAGCTATCCGGGAACATCAACATCCCAGCGACCGCAATAGGGATCACCACCAGGGTGACCATCAGCAGATACCCCGAAAACCAACGTCTGGCATGGCGTAAATGCTGATTGGACACATTCTCGACAAAGGCGACATGAAACTGGCGCGGCAGCAAAAATACCGCCGCTGTTGCCAACAGAGTTTTGGTTAGAAAACCAACCCAGCCGGTACCTGCATTTTGCTGCTGTTGTGCATTGGCATGGCTGACAAAGTGCTGCAACGCTGAACGATCGGTATCCAGGAAAAATACATAGACCACCCCTGCCAGTAGCAACAAAGCAAAGAGCTTGACCACAGACTCAAAAGCAATGGCTACCATCACCCCACGATTTTGTTCGGTCAGATGCACCTTGCGGGTACCAAATAAAATCGCAAAGAAAGCCATGGCCACGGCACTGAGCAAGGCGCTGTCCTGATACCAGGCGACGGTGCCAACACTAAAGTCCTGCCCCAGCAGCACCTGATACGAGCTTGCCACCGCTTTTAGTTGCAAGGAAATATAAGGCACCACCACGACCAGACAGATCAGTGCTACCACCAGGGCTATATTGCGGCGCTTGCCATAACGGGAAGAGATAAAATCGGCGATGGAAGTCACATTGTGCTTTTTTGCCACATACAAAAGCTTGAATAAAAATGGCTGAGCAAATACGAACAACAAAATGGGTCCCAGGTAAATCGGGATATAGTCCCAGCCCTGAGTAACAGCTGTGCCAACGGCACCATAATAAGTCCAGGAGGTGCAATACACCGCCAATGCCAGGCTATAAATGAAGCCCCCATACTTTCGTATCAGACGATCGTCGGCATGTCGCTCCCCCCAGTTGGCGATCCAAAATAAGCCGCCAACATACAACAATGCCAGTATTGCTACGGTCCAGGCTGCCACGCGGCACTCTCCTTTTATTCACTCTGCTGATACTTTTGGCCGAACACCGGCCAAAGTCAACCATTGCTCAGCTTTGCTTCGACTAAAGTCGGGCTTTCGCAATTTCTGGTCGCTGCTAGATTAAAACCGACCAAGGTGACCAAAAAGACAACAAGGGGAGCACAACCATGGTAGAGCATAAAAAAAATGCCGCTGCGTACTGGCAGGCCAATCTCCGACTGATCATCATCAGTCTGGTGATTTGGGCGCTGGTATCTTACGGCTTTGGTATCTTACTCCGCCCGTTACTGAGCGGAATTGTCATAGGTGGTACTGATCTGGGTTTTTGGTTTGCCCAGCAAGGCTCCATTCTTACCTTTATCGGCCTGATCTTCTTCTATGCCTGGAGAATGAATAAGCTGGATAAAGAATTCGGCCTGGACGAGGAGTAAGCCATGAGCCAATTTGCCATTAACTTAATTTTCGTCGGCGCATCCTTTGCGCTCTATATTGGTATCGCCATCTGGGCACGTGCCGGCTCTACCAAAGAGTTCTACGTAGCAGGCGGTGGTGTGAACCCCGTAACCAATGGTATGGCAACCGCCGCCGACTGGATGTCTGCGGCGTCTTTTATTTCCATGGCCGGCCTGATTGCGGCCGGGGGTTATGCCAACTCCAGCTTCCTGATGGGCTGGACCGGTGGCTATGTGCTGCTAGCCATGCTGCTGGCACCGTACTTACGCAAGTTCGGTAAATTTACCGTGCCGGATTTTATCGGCGATCGATTCTACAGCACAGGTGCCCGCTTAGTAGCAGTAGCCTGTTTGATTATTGCTTCAGTCACCTACGTTATCGGCCAGATGACGGGTGCCGGTGTAGCGTTTTCCCGCTTCCTGGAAGTAGAAAATGACACCGGTCTGTTAATTGCTGCCGTAGTGGTCTTTATGTACGCTGTCATGGGTGGTATGAAAGGCATCACCTATACCCAGGTAGCGCAGTACGTGGTATTGATCATCGCTTACACCATTCCGGCGGTGTTTATTTCACTGCAACTGACCGGCAACCCAATTCCACCTCTGGGTTTGTTCTCTACCCACACCGAATCGGGTATGCCATTGTTGCAGAAACTTGATGAAGTAGTGCGTGAGCTTGGTTTCCAGGATTACACCGCCGATGTCAGCAATAAACTGAACATGGTGCTCTTTACCCTGTCCCTGATGATTGGTACCGCGGGTCTGCCACACGTTATTATTCGCTTTTTCACGGTACCTAAAGTAGCCGATGCCCGCTGGTCTGCTGGCTGGGCGCTGGTATTCATTGCCCTGTTGTATCTGACTGCGCCTGCTGTGGCATCTATGGCCCGGTTAAACCTGTTAACCACCATTTACCCGGCAGGTCCAACCGCAGAGTCCATTCACTACGACGAACGTCCTGACTGGATCCGCACCTGGGAAACTACTGGCCTGATCCGCTTTGATGATAAAAATGGTGATGGACGCATCCAGATGTACAATGACGTACCAGCATTCCAGGAAACGGCTGAAGCACGTGGCTGGGCAGGAAACGAGCTAACCGTGAACAACGACATCCTGGTACTGGCCAATCCGGAAATTGCCAACCTGCCTGGCTGGGTGATTGGTTTGATTGCCGCTGGTGGTCTGGCAGCTGCGTTATCAACAGCCGCAGGCTTATTACTGGCCATCTCCTCGGCAATAAGTCATGATTTAATCAAGGGATCCATCAATCCAAACATCAGCGATAAAGGTGAGCTGTTAGCAGCACGGATCTCGATGGGGGTCGCCATTGTGATTGCTACCTGGCTCGGTATGAATCCGCCTGGCTTTGCTGCGCAGGTGGTCGCACTGGCCTTTGGTATAGCGGCGGCGTCTATCTTCCCGGCACTGATGATGGGTATCTTCTCTAAACGGGTGAACAGCAAAGGTGCTATTGCCGGTATGCTGGCGGGCTTAATCAGTACCGTGGTCTACATCTTCCTGTACCTGGGCTGGTTCTTTATTCCTGGCACGGCGACCTTTACCAACGTGGAAGCCAACTGGTTGTTCGGCATATCCCCACTGTCCTTCGGTGCAGTTGGTGCCATGATCAACTTTGCGGTTGCCTTCACAGTTTCCTCGCTGACTGAAGAACCACCACAGGAAATTCAGGATCTGGTTGAAAGCGTGCGCTTCCCACGCGGTGCTGGTACCGCCACGGGCCACTAAATGCAGCAACTCTGTAATGCTGGAAAAGTAGTGTAAACTAAACGGGCTTTCCAACAGGAAAGCCCTTTTTTATCCGCGAGGTATGCATGTTTTGGGAATTAGTTGCTACAGTTTTTGCCGGTTTGGGCGCAGCCGGTTTGGCTTTATCCGCCCGCTGGATCAGTCGGGGAAGATTAGCACGCTGGTGGATCCCGGTCTCGGCCGGTATCGGCATGATAGCCTTTCAAATTTATTCGGAATACAGCTGGTTTGATCATCAACAAAGCCTACTCCCCGCTGGAGTTGAAGTCGTTCGTAGTAGCGAGCAAACCGCTTTCTTTCGGCCATGGAGTTACCTGTTCCCGCAAACACTGCGTTTTATCGCCGCAGATTTTAACAGTGCAGAAGTGAATCAAATGAACCCCGAGCTGGTCCGCCTGCCGATTTATCTGTTTGAGCGTCGGATGTCCGCCATAGGGCTCACCCTGATTATTCATTGTGGTCAACAAGCTCAATTAACCGAACGGGCGCAGTTGCAGTTACCAATGCCTGGTGAGGCGCTGTCCGGCGAGTGGCAGCAATTGGAGCCTGAGAGCCCGCTACTTCAAGCCTGCCATTGATTTTTTCGAGCATGGTTCGACTAAAGTCGTCTGGTATCCTGGCCTTACTGTTGCTAGATTAGTAAACGGATAGAAGTCATTGCAGGCACACGATGGAAGTCACAGAGGTCACCAAGTTCCTGGCGGAAACCACTCCTTTTGATCAGTTGGATGCTGAGCAATTGCAGGCGCTGGCACGGCAAATGTCGGTGTATTACTTCCGGGCGGGTGAAGAGGTCAATACCGACAGCAACCGCTTGATGATAGTCCGCACCGGTGTGTTTTCATTGTACAGTGATCAGCAACAACTGTTGACCAAGCTGCAAAGCGGTGACTTCTATGGCTATCAGCAATTGCTGACTGATTTGCATGATCAGGATACCCTGCTATGCGATGAAGACGGGCTGGTGTATTGGCTGACCGCCGAAGGCTTTCAGCATATCCGCTATCAGTTCAAAAACATTGAGTTATTTTTTCAGCGGCTGTTTGGTCGACGCTTGCATCAATACAAATCCCAATCAACCAATCGCTTTACCTTAAAAATCAGCGATGTTGCCAAAGCCCGCAAAGTCAGTATTCCTCCTGATGCAACCGTGCAGCAGGCTGCAGCACAAATGACCGAACAACGGGTCTCATCCTTACTGGTGGAGCGAAACAACAAACTGGTTGGCATTATTACCGATCGGGACTTACGCAGCCGGGTGGTGGCTGAAGCATTGCCGGCCGATAGCCCGGTCAGCGACGTGATGACCAGCCAACCCCACACCATCGATTTGCACGCCTATTTGTTTGAAGCGGTGCAGTTGATGAGCCAGCACAATATTCACCATTTACCCGTACTAAAAGATGAGCAGCTTTTTGGCATGATTACTGCCACCGATGTTATTCGGGCGCAGCAGGATCACCCGGTGTATCTGATTGGTGAGATCCATCGCCAACACACTGAAGAAGGTATTTTGCAGTGTGCCAGCCAGATTTTGCATCTCAGCCAAAGTCTTAGTGCCCAGCAAGTTCCAGCGCACGAGGCCAGCCATGTGCTGACGACAGTCACGGATGCTCTTACCCAAAGCTGGATTAAACTGGCGATCAAGCAGCTTGGTGCTCCGCCTTGCGTCTTTACCTGGCTTGGTTTTGGTTCCCAGGCCCGGATGGAGCAAGGCTTAAACGCCGATCAGGACAATGCCCTCTTGCTGGAAAAAGAACCGGAAGGCGAGATCGCGATGTACTTTGAGCAACTGGCAAAAATCGTCTGTGATGGTCTGAACGAATGCGGTATCGTCTATTGCCCGGGCAATATTATGGCCAGTAATCCTGAGCTGCGTCTTAGTTTAAAAGGCTGGTCAAATCAATTCGCCCGCTGGATCCAGACACCGACCCAGGAAGCCTTGCTTAAATCGAGCATTTTCTTCGACTTGCGGCCTATTTATGGCAGCAAAAGCCTGTTTAATGCTCTGCAGCAGGACATACTGGCACGCACCACCGACAAAGCTGTATTTCTGTACCATTTAAGCCACAACGCCCTGAAAGGCAAACCACCGCTCGGCTTTTTCAAAACCTTTACGCTGGAGCGGGATGGCAAGCAGAAAAAAGGCCTGGATTTAAAAAAGCGCGGTTTAATTCTTATCACCGATATGGCACGTATTTATAGTTTAAGTAAGGGTATTAGCGCCATCAATACCCGTCAACGCTTGATCCAATTAGCACAGCAAAAAGTGATGGATGCCAAAGACAGCCAGAATCTACTGGATGCTTTTGATGTGCTGGCCCAACTGCGCTGGGACAAACATCAGCACGATGTGGCTCAGGGCCATGAAGCATCTAACTTACTGGATCCTGCGGTGTTATCGGGCCTGCAACGTCATCAGCTTAAAGATGTGTTTGAGGTAATCAATCAAACACAAAGTCAGATGAAATATCGTTTTTGCCGGGAGCTTTGATTATGTTTGGCTGGTTTAAAAATCCTCCGTTACCCATCAATGAAATTGTCCGCAGCTATGAGCATGCCGCCCAGCCCTCGCCGAAAACGGCTCTGTCTGACGTCAATTTTCTGGTACTGGATTTGGAATTAACCGGACTGGATGCAAAAAAAGATCACATCATTAGTGCCGGCTGGGTACCGATCCGCCGTCAGGAAATCATGCTGGGCGACAGCGCCCATTATCTGGTGAAGTCACCGGTAGGCGTTGGCCAAAGCGCCGTGATCCACGGTGTGCACGACCATCAGTTAACAACAGGTATAGAACTGTGTGAGCTCATGGCGTTGCTGCTGCAAACTTACCCGGGCTATGTGCTGGTAGCGCACCATGCCCAAATGGATCTGGCCTTCTTAACCATGGCCTGTGAGCGCTGCTTTGGCCGCAGTCCTAAATTTAAAGCCATTGATACGCTAAAGATTGAATGGCAGCGGCTGCACAACAAAGGCAAGGTATTAACCCGTGATATGCTGCGCCTTAGCAGTTGCCTCGAACGCCACAAGTTACCCAAGGCGCCTCAGCATCATGCGCTGGCCGATGCTTTTGCCTGTGCCCAGCTGCTGCTAAGCCAAATCCGTCAGCATAGTAGCAGCATGACGCTGGGTGAATTGCAGGCTCTGTCGCGTTAGCTGCTATTATTTTGTATGACATTCCTAAGTCGTCCCAGCTACTCAGAATGATGGTTTCAGCTGTCGACTTATTTGGAAACCAGATAGGATTGTGCTTTATCTTATGAAAAAGGAAATGGCCCAGACAGACCCTATCAAAAAAGGAGCCGAAGCTCCTTTGTTGTTGCCAATGTCGGTGTTTAACTTTTCGCCCGACTGCGGTATTCATCGGTGCGGGTATCAATTTCAATACGATCACCGGTTTCAACGAATGCTGGAACCATCAGCTCAAAACCAGTATCCAGTTTGGCTGGTTTCATTACTTTGCCGGTGGTATCCCCTTTAGCCGCTGGCTCGGTATACACCACTTCACGCACCACTATGGTAGGCAAATCTACCGAAATTGGCCGCTCGCCATAGAACACCAAGGTACACTGCATGCCATCACCCAGGTATTTTAATGCACTTTCCATGTTCTCGGCTTCCACTTCGAACTGGTTGTACTCTTCATCCATAAAGACATACATAGGATCAGCGTAGTAGGAATAAGTGACTTCTTTGTTTTCCAAAATCACTTGCTCAAACTTATCATCGGCCCGGTAAACGGTCTCAGTCCCCTGGCTGTTCAGCAGGTTCTTTAGCTTCATTTTAACCACAGCTGAGTTGCGGCCAGATTTGTTGTATTCCGCTTTCAAAATCACCATTGGCTCGCTTCCAACCATAATCACCTGGCCAGCGCGCAGCTCTTGAGCAGTTTTCATCATAACAGTAGCTTCTTCTTTCTAGGAAAAATTTGCCGTTAGTATAAATTTATTTTCAACAAAACGCACCAGATTCTTTGCCAGATCCCCCTGTTGGCACAGTTGACCCCGCCACTTCAGACAATGCCATTGCCATTCGGGTCGTAGCCCGGTCAATTGCTGCCAGGGAGCAACCAGCGCCGCTTGCTGGTTCCAGTTCAACCAGAATTGCCATAAGGCTTGCTGCAACGCATCCTCCATCCCCGCTGCAAAACAGTGCCAAAATGCCTGCAACTTGTCCAGGTGCGCATCCTCATCCTGAGGATACAGCTGCCAGACAAAAGGCTTGCCTGCCCAGATAGCGCGCACTAATGAGTCTTCACC
The DNA here is from genome assembly GCF_039631345.1 of Alkalimonas sp. NCh-2. NCBI lineage: Bacteria > Pseudomonadati > Pseudomonadota > Gammaproteobacteria > Alkalimonas > Alkalimonas sp. NCh-2. The sequence continues at coordinate 508,980 of NZ_JBDIUV010000002.1, read as the reverse complement.
CCGCACAAAATTGATATCAGCACACCATAGCAGCTGATCAAACTGCTGCTGATTGATAAAAGGCAACACCTGCAGCGTTGTATTACCCAGCTGTACCCAAGAACGAGCGGTTAGCTCAGGCAGCAAAGCTCGTAACTCATCTGCCAAAGCTCCCTCAGGCACCAGACAAAGCTGCCTCGCCTCCTGCTCCGCCCAGGTGGAAAGCAAAGACAAGAGTTCTGAATGACGATAGGCAAATAAGCAAATCAACTGCTGATAGCGCTCTGGCTCGGCGATGCCAAGCTTGCCAAGCAACCGCTTTTTGCCACCTTGCTGCAGCCAGGCCGTCATGTCGTCAATCAAACGACCTTCGCGCAGCAAGCCGCCCGTACCAGGCAAAAAGCCCGGAAAGAAAAAGTGCTTTTGCAATGGCAAGCTTGGATGTGGCGATGGCAGCGCATGACAATCAAGCACCCAGCTTTCTGCCGACAAGTATTCCAGATTTAACCAAACCGGCTTAACCGGTGCCGCCGCCATGGCGTGCACATAACCTTCAGGCAACTCACAGGCAAAAGCTTCAATCACCACTTCGGCACAACCTGCTTGCTGTATTAAGGCATCAGGTTCAGGCTGCCAATGCCACACTTCGACACCTTCTGTCAGCACTTGCCGGCTTAGCCCGGGCTGCACTTCGGCACAGATACGCTGAAAGCTAAGCAAATCATCCACCCAAAGTCGCACTTTGCAGCCATGCTCAGAACTCAACTGTCGCGCCAGGCGCCAACAGACGCCAATGTCACCAAAGTTATCAATGACCCGGCAAAAAATATCCCAGCGCATCATCAATGCCCCAAGAGCAAACGAAGCAGAGCACCTGTGCCAACCCGCAGACCAAGCAATACAATGGCCAGCAGTATCAGAGTAGTCATCAGCGCTAACAGGTAGTAACCCAGGCGGATCAGGCGTATTTTCAGCCGCTGGAAAAAGCCGGCTTTTGCATTCTGCTCTGGGGCTGGTTGCACAAAAAGTTTGATCACCAGTAAGCAGCCAAGCGACGCCAACATCGCAAGTAGCCAAAGCAATACGCTGCTCTGATGCGGCTGTTCCGCACTCAGCACCTGCCAGATAAAAGCAGCGCCACTGAGCACAGCCAACACTAAAATCAACCAGAAAGCCGGCTGCATCATAGTGGCAATACGATGATAGATCCTCAGCATAATTAGTCTCTTTTTTTAGGGGGGGCTGGCTGATGCTGTGGTGGAAAGAGCGCCAACAAACCGGACTCACCAGCCATGTCTCCAATAACCCACACCTGCTCAAAGGGGTGTTGTTTCGGCAGATGTAATTTGGGGAAATGAGCCAACATCTCATCTTTGGTCCAAAGTGGATTGGCATTCCGGATCACCAGCCAGACCCGCTCGGAGTCGTAACGTTTTTCCGCCTTACTGGCCAGCAAGCTATTGAGCGCAGCCACCAAGCGGGCTTCGGCCGGCATACGCATCAGCGTTAACAATTCCCGGTGAGTGTGTGGCGATAACTCACGCCCAAGAATATGCATGGCTTCAGCTTCACTGCCATACAAATGGGCAATCTCCAAATCCAGCTTTTGGTCGTCGTAGTAACAGGAAACATCGGGACGGCGCGGCTCGTTGTGCCAGATATGACGCATTTTGATGCCAAAGCGCCGTTCATACAAACGCATAAAAATTCGGGCTGCCTCATGCTCCAGCTCTATTTTTTCGTCCCGACCGGACCCCATGGCTGTTGCCTCCATTCTGATAATCAATTGCGCGGGTTATCTCCCCAAGCAAGCACTAAAGTGGATATCATGCTAAGCTTTTCAAAATAGTACGCAATTTTACTACGCTCGACCAGGCTTTAACTTTAATCAAGGAGAACAGGATGCAACGTATTATTGGAGTAGCTGCACTGATAGCCGGAGCCATTTTACTGTACTTTGCCTATACCGAGTACAACTCCACCGCCTCACAAATCACCGAAGTCATTACCGGCAACCCAACCGATAACACAGTATTGTATTTAGTTGCAGGTACTGTAGCCGCCGTTATTGGCCTTGGGTTGTTACTTAGAAAAGGCCGTTAACGGCCTTCATTATGAACAGGGCCATCACCCGGATGGCCCTGTCTATCAAAGCCCGGCGTTAAGACGCATCGCTCCAGCTATCGCGTAAGCCGACAGTACGGTTAAACACCAACTGCTGGGGGGTTGAATCTTGACTATCTGCGCAGTAATAACCTTCCCGCTCAAACTGATACGCTTGCCCGGCAACAGCTTGCTGCAAAGACGGCTCCACCAGCCCTTGCTTGATTAACAAAGACTCTGGATTTACGGACAGAAGGAAATCATCTTCGGCCGCCGGGTTTGGCACGCTAAAAAGGCGATCGTACACCCGAAACTCAGCAGGTTTGGCCTGGCTGGCTTCGACCCAGTGAATCACTCCCCGAACCTTACGGCCATCGGCAGGATTCTCTCCCAAAGTTTCCGGCAAATAACTACACAGCAGTTCGATTACCTTGCCATCAGCATCTTTCACCACCTCATCAGCCTGAATCACATAGGCATTGCGAAGCCGCACACAACCACCAGTGACCAATCGTTTGTATTTTTTGTTGGCTTCTTCGCGGAAATCAGCCTGATCAATATACACCACTTTGCCAAAGGGCAACTGACGCTGTCCCAAACTATCATCATTTGGATGATTGGGCACATCCAGCCACTGCAGCTCGTTATCCGGGTAATTGGTGATGGTCACTTTCAGTGGCTCCAACACCGCCATGGCGCGCGGTGCCCGCGCATTTAAATCATCGCGGATGCAGGACTCAAGTGCGCTGATCTCTATAATGTTGTCTTGTTTGGTCACACCAATGCGCTTGGCAAATTCCCGAATCGACTCTGGTGTGTAACCACGACGGCGCAAACCAGCAATGGTTGGCATCCGTGGATCATCCCAGCCCTGCACCACCTGTTTTTCTACCAGTGTTTGCAGCTTGCGCTTGCTCATCACGGTGTATTCCAGATTTAAACGGGAAAACTCAATCTGCTGTGGGTGACAGTCAATACTGATGTTGTCCAGGATCCAGTCGTACAAACGGCGGTTGTCCTGAAACTCCAGGGTACACAGCGAGTGAGTAATGCCTTCCAGTGCGTCGGAAATACAATGGGTGAAGTCGTACATCGGATAGATGCACCATTTATCCCCGGTCTGGTGGTGATGGGCAAACTTCACCCGGTAAATCACCGGATCACGCATGCAGATAAAAGGCGAGCTCATATCAATCTTAGCCCGCAGTGAGCACTCGCCCTCTTTGAAGCCACCAGCCCGCATTTTCTCAAACAAGGCCAGGTTTTCTTCCGGCGAGGTATCGCGGGTTGGACTGTGCTTGCCGGGCCTGGTCAGGCTACCGCGGTATTCACGCATATCCTCTGCATTGAGAAAGCAGACATACGCCAGACCTTTTTGAATCAGCTCGACTGCATAACCATACAACTGTTCAAAGTAATCCGATGAATAATGGACAGGTGATTGCCACTCAAATCCCAACCACCGCACATCCTGCTGAATGGAGTGAACAAAATCGATGTTTTCTTTTTCCGGGTTGGTATCATCAAATCGCAGATTGCAACTGCCCTGATAATCCTCAGCAATGCCAAAGTTCAGGCAAATGGATTTGGCATGGCCTATGTGTAAAAAGCCGTTTGGCTCAGGCGGAAAACGGGTATGCACCGAGCTGTGCTTGCCACTGGCTAAGTCTTTATCAATAATTTGACGAATAAAATTGCTGGGGCGATGGTCTACGTCCGCCATGGTAATGATAATCCTCTGCTAATTCGCTGCCGGCGCAGCTTAAGAATGCAGGCATTATAACACCAGCATGGCTGCTGGCTAGTGCTCTCAAAAGCGATGGTAGCAAAAGCACGAAAATAAAAAACCCGCTGAAGTCAGCGGGTTTTGATGCGAAGCAGAAATAAGCTTACCAGCCAGTCAGCTCGCGCAGTGCTTTACCGATATCGGCCAAAGAACGGACGGTTTTTACGCCAGCGTCTTCCAGCGCACGGAACTTGTCATCCGCAGTGCCTTTACCACCAGAAATGATGGCGCCAGCATGGCCCATACGCTTACCCGGAGGAGCCGTTACACCAGCAATGTAAGATACCACAGGCTTAGTTACATGCTCTTTGATGTAAGCAGCGGCTTCTTCTTCAGCCGTACCGCCGATTTCACCGATCATCACGATGGCTTCGGTTTTTGGGTCTTCCTGGAACAACTTCAGAATATCAATGAAGTTAGAGCCTGGGATTGGGTCGCCACCAATACCTACACAGGTAGACTGGCCAAAGCCTTCGTCGGTGGTTTGCTTAACCGCTTCATAGGTCAGAGTACCAGAGCGGGAGACGATGCCCACTTTACCGGCTTTGTGGATATGGCCAGGCATAATACCGATTTTGCACTCGTCCGGCGTGATCACACCCGGGCAGTTTGGACCAATCATCCGCACGCCTTTACGGTCGATGTACTCTTTGGCAAACAGCATGTCGATGGTTGGGATCCCTTCAGTGATACAAACGATCAGCTCAATACCGGCATCGGCCGCTTCAATGATGGCATCTTTACAAAATGGTGCAGGTACGTAGATCACAGTCGCAGTTGCGCCGGTAGCTTCCACCGCATCACGCACTGTGTTAAATACCGGCAGGCCCAGGTGAGTAGAACCACCTTTACCAGGACTTACACCACCAACCATCTGAGTACCGTACTCGATAGCTTGTGTGGAGTGGAAAGTCCCCTGGCTGCCAGTAAAACCCTGACAGATCACCTTGGTGTCTTTATTAATCAGAATGCTCATTAGTTGCCTCCAGCAGCTTTAACCACCGCCAGAGCGGCTTCGCTCAGCGAGTTGGCTGCAATGATGTTCAGTCCGCTCTCTTGCAGTTTTTTCGCGCCCAGTTCAGCATTGTTGCCTTCTAAACGCACCACTACAGGGACATTCACACCCACTTCTTCCACAGCACCAATGATGCCTTCAGCGATCATGTCACAGCGTACAATGCCACCAAAGATATTGACGAAAACAGCTTTCACTGCAGAGTCAGACAAAATGATTTTAAAGGCTTCGGAAACACGCTCTTTGGTCGCACCACCACCAACGTCCAGGAAGTTGGCTGGCTTACCACCGCTTAGCTTGACGATGTCCATGGTGCCCATCGCAAGACCTGCACCATTCACCATACAGCCAATGTTACCTTCCAGCGCTACGTAGTTCAGTTCCCACTGGGCGGCACGGGCTTCACGCTCATCTTCTTGTGATGGATCGTGGAAATCACGCAGTTTAGGCTGACGGTACAGTGCATTGCTGTCTACCACCAGCTTCGCATCCAGACAGTGCAGGTTGCCGTTGGAGGTAATCACCAATGGGTTGACTTCGATCAGGGCGATATCCAGATCGACAAACATCTGCGCCAGGCCCAGGTAGATTTTAGTGAACTGCTTGATTTGCTCAGGTGTCAGGCCCAGCTTAAAGCCAATTTCACGCGCCTGGAACGGCTGAGCGCCTACCAAAGGATCAACCGCTACTTTGATGATTTTCTCTGGCGTTTCTTCCGCCACTTTCTCGATATCCACACCACCTTCAGTCGATGCCATAAAGACAATACGACGGCTGGCACGGTCTACCACGGCACCCAGATACAGCTCTTTTTCGATATCGGTGCAGGACTCAACCAGGATTTTGCTGACCGGCTGGCCTTTCTCATCAGTTTGGTAGGTCACCAGGTTCTTGCCCAGCCAATGCTGCGCAAAATTACGAATTTCTTCTTTGGAAGAAACCAGTTTCACACCACCCGCTTTACCGCGGCCACCAGCGTGAACCTGTGCTTTAACGACCCAGCGATTGCCACCAATACGGTCTGCAGCTTCAGCAGCGGCTTGAGGAGTTTCCTCCGCAAAGCCTTCAGAGACTGGTAATCCGTACTCGCGGAACAGCTGTTTTGCCTGATACTCGTGCAAATTCATGGCTATTTTCCGTTATTTAAAAATGAAAGCTGGCCTACTGGCACAGCCTGACCTACAGATCGGCGCATAGTATAGCGCTTCACTGCCTGATTCGAAATGCTACAGACGTCTAACTGCGGCATTATTTCGCAACTTTTTGGCATAATCAGCCAGATCTGAAACAGCGACAACCAAACAGAAATGGCTTTTAGCAAGACAAAACGAGCAGTCACCATGGACTGCTCGTAACACGGCAAGGTCAGCAACCTTGCCGGGACCAACCACTCTGCGATTAGATATCCAGCAGAATGCGGGTTGGATCTTCCAGCAACTCTTTGATGGTTACCAGGAAACCGACCGACTCTTTGCCATCAATAATACGGTGATCGTACGACAATGCCAGATACATCATTGGCAGGATTTCAATCTTGCCGTCTACCACCATGGCGCGATCCTGGATCTTATGCATTCCAAGGATAGCAGACTGTGGTGGGTTGATGATTGGCGTCGACATCAGGGAGCCAAAAACACCACCGTTGGTGATGGTGAAATTACCACCTTGCAAATCGTCCATCGACAATTTGCCATCGCGGCCTTTGATGGCCAGATCTTTAATGGCTTTTTCAATTTCCGCCAAGTTCATCTTGTCGCAGTCACGCAGTACCGGCGTCACCAAACCACGCGGTGTGGAGACCGCAATGCTGATGTCAAAGTAGTTGTGATAGACAATATCGTCACCATCAATGCAGGCATTGACTTCAGGGAAGCGCTTCAGTGCTTCAGTCACTGCTTTAACATAGAAGGACATAAAGCCTAAACGAATGCCGTGACGCTTTTCAAACACATCCTGGTACTGCTTACGCAGATCCATAATCGGCTTCATGTTCACTTCGTTGAAGGTAGTCAACATGGCAGTCGAGTTTTTCGCTTCCAGCAAACGGTTGGCAATGGTTTTACGCAGCCGCGTCATCGGTACCCGTTTTTGCGTACGATCGCCTGTTACAGCGGCTGGCGCTGCTGCTGCAGGTTTTGCTGCTTCTTTGCTGCCGGCAGAGGCCAGGTGCTTCTCTACATCTTCTTTGGTAATGCGGCCATTTTTGCCACTGCCTTTGATTTTGCTGGCATCCAGGCCTTTTTCCGCAATCAGACGACGCACAGACGGGCTCAGCGCATCATCACTGCTGTCATCGGCATCTGCTTTGCTGTCGGCTTTGTCGTCCGCTTTTGCTTCCGCTTTGCTGTCGCTCTTGGCAGGTGCAGCACCGGCTTCCAGCTTACCAATCACTTGTTCGGCCTGTACGGTCGCACCGGTATCTTCCAGAATGTCGCCCATCACGCCATCGGCCTGAGCCACCACTTCCAGTACCACTTTGTCGGTTTCAATATCGACCAGCACCTGGTCGCGGGTCACAGCTTCACCTGGCTTAACATGCCAGGTTGCGATGGTTGCATCAGCAACGGATTCAGGAAGTACAGGTACTTGAATGTCCACTTGTTCACCTTTTGCGGATTGTTCAGATTGAGAGGGTTCTGCAGCATCGTCATTTGGGCTGGATGCAGCAGAGGATTTGGTATTGCCAGCAGCTTTGCTACCAGCACTCAGGGTTGCAAGCACTTGCTCGGCGGTTACCGTGTCGCCTTCCTGATGCTTAATGGAATCGATCACGCCATCATCCGGCGCAGCCACTTCCAGCACCACTTTATCGGTTTCGATATCCACCACGATTTGATCACGGCTCACGGAATCGCCCTCTGCCACATGCCACTTGGCAACAGTGGCATCAGCAACAGACTCCGGCAATACAGGTACTTTAATATCTGTCATTGTTTTTCCTCGTGATTCAGTGTCAATGCGTCGTTAATCAGCGCCTGCTGCTGCTTGTTATGCACCGACAAATAGCCAACAGCTGGCGACGAAGAAGCTTCACGGCCGGCATAAGTCAGATAGCCAGCTTTGCCAATGGCTGCACGGAAATGATGCTGGCTGCAGTACCAAGCGCCCTGGTTTTGCGGCTCTTCCTGACACCAGACATAATCGGTGACATGGCTGTACTGCGACAGGATCTGATCCATTTCTTCGTGCGGGAATGGATACAACTGTTCCACCCGGACAATGGCAATATCGGTAATTTCGCGCTTACGACGTTCTTCCAGCAGCTCGAAATACACCTTACCACTGCAGAATACCACCCGCTTCACATCGGCTGGTTTGATGTCATCAATCTCACCAATCACATTCAGGTAGCGGCCAGATGCCAGCTCTTCAAGTGTAGAAGTAGCTAGCGGATGCCGCAGTAAGGATTTAGGTGACATCACAATCAGTGGACGACGCATAGGCCGAACCTGCTGGCGGCGCAACATATTAAAGACCTGCGCCGGTGTAGTCGGGATACAAATTTGCATGTTGTGATCAGCACACAACTGCAGGAAACGCTCCAGACGCGCTGAAGAGTGTTCCGGGCCCTGCCCTTCATAACCATGTGGCAACAACAGGGTTAAGCCACAAAGCCGGCCCCATTTTTGCTCACCAGAACTGAGGAACTGATCAATCACCACCTGGGCACCGTTGGCAAAGTCACCAAACTGACCTTCCCAGATCACCAAAGCCCGCGGCTCAGCGGTGGCGTAGCCATACTCAAACGCCAAGACGGCCTCTTCCGATAAGGCAGAATCGTACACCTGGAACGGGCCTTGCTCGTCAGAAATATGCTCCAGCGGCACATAGGTGCTGCCATCGGTCTGATTGTGCAATACCGCATGGCGATGGAAGAAGGTGCCACGGCCAGAGTCCTGGCCTACAATACGAATGCGGCTGCCTTCATTCACCACAGAGGCATAGGCCAGAATTTCAGCAAAGCCCCAGTCGATCTTCTTCTCGCCCTGCAGCATCTTAGCGCGATCTTCATAGACCCGGCCCACCTGACGCTGCAGCGCATGGCTGGCAGGTACATCGATGGCTTTCTCGCCTAAAGCAACCAGAGCTTCGACGCTCATACTGGCATCGTAATCAGAATCCCAATCATGATTCAGGAAAGGAGTCCAATCCACCGAGCTGGTGTGATCCATCTGACGCCACTCATCCACCACGCAGTCGCCTTTATCCAGCGCATCACGGTAATTGGCCATCATGGCTTTGACATCATCGTCGCTGAGCAAGCCTTGCTTGGTTAGTTTTTCAGCATAAAGCTCACGCGGCGTTGGGTGCTTCTTAATCTTTTGGTACATCAGCGGCTGGGTTGCGTTCGGCTCATCCGCTTCGTTGTGACCATTACGGCGGTAACAGACCAGGTCAATCACCACGTCACGCTTAAAGGTATTGCGGTAATCCACCGCCAATTGTGCCACCAGCACCACGGCTTCCGGATCATCGCCGTTCACGTGGAAAATCGGTGCCTGTACCATCTTGGCAATATCGGTACAGTATTCGGTAGAGCGGGTATCTTCGCGCTTTGAGGTAGTAAAACCAACCTGGTTATTAATCACAATGCGAACGGTACCGCCCACTTTAAAGGCACGGGTTTGTGAAATATTGAAGGTTTCTGCCACTACACCCTGACCGGCAAAGGCTGAGTCACCATGGATGGTAATTGGCAAGGCCAAAGAGCCGTCGCTGCAACCACGACGGTCCAAGCGGGCACGAACGGAGCCCATCACCACCGGGTTCACAATCTCCAGATGCGACGGGTTAAAGGCCAATGCCAAATGCACATTACCACCTTTGGTGGCAAAATCGGATGAGAAGCCCATATGGTACTTCACATCGCCGGCACCCACTACGGTGTACTTGCCGGCAAACTCATCGAACAAATCCGACGGGTTTTTGCCCAAGACGTTGATCAGAGTATTCAGACGGCCACGGTGCGCCATACCAATCACACAATCTTTCGCGCCCTGCTCACCAGCACGATGGATCATGGTTTTCAGCATCGGGATCATGGCATCGCCACCCTCCAGACCAAACCGCTTGGCTCCCGGGAACTTAGAACCCAGGTATTTTTCCAGGCCATCGGCAGCAATCAGATCTTTTAAAATCCGGCTTTTGCTGTCTTTATCGAAATCAGGGGTGGAATGAATACTTTCCAGGCGCTGTTGGATCCAGCGTTTTTCATCAGTAGACACGATGTGCATGTACTCGGCACCAATGGAGCCGCAGTAAGTTTTTTCCAGGGCCTTGTGCAAATCGCCCAATTTCATCGTTTCCGGGCCGCCGGCGAATGATCCAACATGGAACTCAGTATCGTAATCAGCTTCAGACAGTTCGTGATGCGACAACTCGAGATCGCGAACCCGTGGCTGCTTCCATAGATCCAAAGGATCCAACCGGGCATGCTGATGCCCACGGAAACGATAGGAATTGATCAATTGCAATACTTTAACCTGACGCAAATCGGCCGATTGACTGCCCGGCACCGTGACCACTTCACGATGTTTATTGCGTGCAAGCTCAGCAAACTGCTGTCGGATATCCGAGTGCCGCACTTCCAGATCAACACCATCAAGCTTTGGCAACTGAGCGAAAAACTCACGCCACTCGTCCCCTACACTGGTAGGTTCCGCCAAGTAGGATTCATAGAGCTCATCCACATAGGCCATGTTGCCACCGCCCAGATGAGACGACTCTAACCACGCCTTCATCACACCTTCGTGCATTTAGTTTCCCTTATTTCTGCGCACCTGGAAAAACCGCAAAAAAATAACAGTATAGTCTAAGTTACTGTTATTTTTATGCTTGCATCAGTTACTTGCTCAAAAGGGGCGCTTTACAGCGCCCGGCTCAACAACATGGATTTAATCTGACCAATAGCCTTGGTCGGATTCAGCCCCTTAGGACAAACATTGACACAATTCATAATACCATGGCAACGGAATACGCTGAAAGCATCATCCAGGTCGTTCAAACGCTGTTCGGTCGCGGTATCACGGCTGTCCGCCAGGAAGCGGTAGGCATGCAACAAGCCCGCCGGGCCAATGAACTTATCCGGGTTCCACCAAAATGATGGGCACGAGGTCGAACAACACGCACACAAGATACACTCGTACAAACCATCCAGCTTAGCGCGCTCTTCCGGCGACTGCAAAAATTCACCGGCAGGTGGCAGCTTGCTGTCGTTAATCAGATAAGGCTTCACTTTCTCGTACTGGGTATAGAACTGGCTCATATCCACCACCAGATCGCGCACCACCGGCAAGCCGGGTAAAGGACGGATGACTATCTTGCCGCCTTTTAAACCAACCGCTGACAAAGGCGTAATACAAGCCAGACCATTTTTACCATTCATGTTCAAACCGTCGGAGCCACAAACCCCTTCACGGCACGAGCGACGGAACGACAAAGTTGGGTCCTGCTCTTTTAGCTTTAACAGCGCATCCAGCACCATCATGTCCCGGCCTTCCGGGTTGTCCAGCGTGTAATCCTGCATGCGCGGCGCATTGTCGACATCAGGGTTGTAACGATAGACGGAGAATACTAACTTCTTCATCGCATTGCCCTCTTAGTAAGTACGCGCTTTGGGTGGGAAAGCTTCACGGAACTTCGGTTCCAGATTGACTTGCCGCTTAAACATCGACTCAGTCTCCGGGCTGTACACACTGTGACACAACCAGTTTTCATCGTCGCGATCCGGGAAGTCAAAGCGCGCATGAGCACCACGGCTCTCGGTACGGAAGTTTGCTGCAACAGCGGTAGAGTATGCCGTTTCCATCAGGTTATCCAGCTCCAGACATTCAATACGCTGAGTATTGAAGTCCGAGCTCTTATCATCCAAACGGGCGAACTTTAAACGCTCACGGATGGTTTTCAGCTCTTGCAAACCTTCTGCCATAGCTTCGCCTTCACGGAATACCGAGAAGTTCAGCTGCATGCAGTTCTGCAGGTCTTTCTTAATTTGCACCGGGTCTTCACCCTGGCCTGGCTTGCTGTCTTCCCAGCGACGGGTCCGTGCCAGGGCAGCATCCAAATCCGACTCGGAAGCGGCACGACCTTCAGAGGTAGCAGCCAGTGCTTCACCCAGGTGCAGACCAGTCGCACGGCCAAACACCACCAGATCCAGCAGCGAGTTGCCGCCCAGACGGTTGGCGCCATGTACCGAGACACAAGCAATTTCACCACAGGCAAACAAGCCCGGCACAATGGCATCATGACCATCAGCCGTTGGCTTAATAACCTGGCCATTCACGTTGGTTGGAATACCACCCATCATGTAGTGGCAGGTTGGGATCACCGGGATCGGTTCTTTCACCGGATCAACGTGGGCAAAAGTGCGCGACAGCTCACAAATACCAGGCAGGCGGCTTTCCAGCACCTCTTCGCCTAAGTGATCCAGCTTCAGTTTAATGTGCACGCCCCAAGGGCCATCGCAACCGCGACCTTCACGAATTTCAGTCATCATCGAGCGGGCAACCACATCACGGCCTGCCAGATCTTTAGCATTCGGCGCGTAACGCTCCATAAAGCGCTCACCATCTTTATTCAGCAGGTAACCACCTTCACCACGACACCCTTCAGTGACTAGCGTACCAGCACCGGCAATACCGGTTGGGTGGAACTGCCACATTTCCATATCCTGCAGTGGCACACCAGCACGCAGTGCCATCCCTACGCCATCACCAGTATTGATGTGCGCATTGGTGGTCGATGCATAAATACGGCCGGCACCACCGGTCGCCAGCACAGTAGCACGGGCTTTAAAGTAAACGATTTCGCCGGTTTCGATATCAATGGCGGTACAACCCACCACAGCACCATCCTGATTTTTCACCAGGTCCAGCGCATACCACTCACTGAACACCTGAGTGCGGTTTTTGACGTTTTGCTGGTACAGCAAATGCAACAAGGCATGGCCGGTGCGGTCAGCTGCTGCAGCAGTACGAGCGGCCTGCTCGCCACCGAAGTTCTTCGACTGGCCGCCAAACGGACGCTGATAGACCCGGCCGTTTTCAAAACGGGAGAATGGCAGGCCCATGTTCTCTAATTCGGTAATGGCCTCAGGGCCAGTTTTACACATATACTCGATCGCGTCCTGATCACCGATGTAATCGGAGCCTTTGACGGTATCGAACATGTGCCATTCCCAGTTATCCGGGTGGGAGTTGCCTAACGCAACGGTAATACCACCCTGGGCAGATACTGTGTGCGAGCGGGTTGGAAAAACTTTCGATAGCAAGGCACAGGTTAAACCGGACTGGGTAATCTGTAAGGCGGCACGCATACCAGCACCACCAGCGCCAATGACAATGGCATCAAACTCACGAACTGGAATACTCATTACTCTGCTCCCACAACTTTAAGGCCCCACAACACAAAGAGACCGACAGCAACATAGCTAAATGCCATTACACTCACGATAAACTGCACCAGAGCACGCAACTGAGCATTTTTGATGTAGTCAGTGACCACCTGCCACAAGCCGATGCGGGCATGAATGGCAACTGAGATCAGCGCAAGAAGCGTAAAGACTTTCATCCAAAGCTGAGCAAACAGGTTGTTCCACACTTCGTAGGTAACTTCTGGCGTGACCAAAAAGAAACCCAAAACAAAAAGGACGTACAAACCGAGCACAGTCGCGGTCGCACGAATAGACACATAATCCTGCACGCCATCACGTTTCAGGGATGCTTGATTCAGAACCATAACCAACCTCCGGCCAGAACAGCTAATACAATCCACAGGCCAATGGCCACACGCGCACTGGTGTTGCCAGAAGACAACTCTTCCCAGTAGCCTAAATCCATTACCATATGACGAATACCACCAATCAGGTGATACAGCAGCACCGTGATGGTGCCCCACGCCAGGAATTTAGCGAAGTGAGAGGTCAACACAGATTTCACCAGCTCAAAGCCTTCCGCAGAAGACAACGAGACGGCCCAGGCCCATACAACCAGAATCAGGGCAATAAACATTGCCACGCCGGTGATACGATGCAGGATAGAGGCTTTGCCAGAGGCAGGAAGTGAAATTGTGGTCAGGTCGAGGTTTACAGGTCTTTGCTTTTTCACAGTTTCTTGTCCATCGACGCCCGTACACGAGCTTTAGTTGTGATTATTGAAGAACTGAATAATCAGTCATCACCCTCAGCATATACTGCAGGAAACCCAAGCTGGTTCAGCTGAAATTACTGAGGATGGTGAACTGTTTCAGCACCGGCAATAGTATATATTTCATGCCTGGTTATTACAATTTTTGTTTGGTTTAACAGGAAAAAATCCTGTGCCGGCACGGTGCCATAAACCGCTTGGCACTGCAATACGACCAGAGTCGTATACTTATTGCACAAAAACGCATTAAAATTGACTTTTGGGGTGGATTTGCAGTTAGAATAGCTGCAGCATCCCTCTTCTGATACTTAATCAATTAATAGGAGAAATCCAATGGCAGATAAGAAAGCCGTCGTGCAGATCGATGAGACATCGTTCGAGTTGCCTATCTATTCAGGTACGGCTGGCACCGACGTAATTGACGTTCGCGCCTTGGGTCAGCATGGGTACTTCACCTTTGATCCTGGTTTTATGTCGACCGGATCCTGTGAATCAAAAATTACCTATATTGACGGTGACAAAGGCGTGCTGCTGCATCGGGGTTACCCTATTGAACAATTGGCGGAACAATCCAATTATCTGGAATTGTGTTATCTGCTGCTGGAAGGTGAATTACCGAATCAAGCGCAGTACGACCAGTTCGAAAACACCATTACACGCCATACCATGGTGCACGAAAAAATCGCCTCGTTCTTCCAGGGCTTTCGGGTAGATGCCCACCCCATGGCTATGCTCTGTGGTGTGGTTGGTGCTTTGTCGTCTTTTTACCACTCAGACCTCGATATCAATGACCCAGAGCAGCGTAAACGCAGCGCTCACCGCTTGATTGCCAAGTTGCCGACCATCTCGGCCATGGCCTATAAATACACCGTCGGTCAACCTTTTGTATATCCACGCAACGAACTGAGCTACGCCGAAAACTTCCTGCATATGATGTTCTCAGTGCCAGCAGAAGACTATAAAGTGAGCCCGGTACTGGCTAAAGCCATGGACCGCATCTTTATGTTGCATGCCGACCATGAACAAAATGCATCCACTTCCACAGTACGTCTGGCTGGTTCCTCAGGTGCCAACCCATACGCCTGTATCGCCGCGGGTGTTGCCTCGTTGTGGGGCCCGGCCCATGGTGGTGCCAACGAAGCCTGTCTGAAGATGCTGCAGGAGATCGGTTCGGTGGAGCGCATTCCTGAATTCGTCGCACGCGCCAAAGACAAAAACGACGCCTTCCGCCTGATGGGCTTTGGTCACCGTGTGTACAAAAACTTTGACCCACGCGCCAAAGTGATGCGGGAAACCTGTCATGAAGTATTGAAAGAACTGAACATCAAGGATCCGCTGCTGGATGTGGCAATGGAGCTGGAACGCATCGCGCTGGAAGATCCGTACTTCATCGAGAAAAAGCTGTACCCGAACGTCGATTTCTACAGCGGTATTATCTTAAAAGCCATCGGCATTCCAACCAGCATGTTCACTGTCATCTTCGCTATGTCGCGCACTGTAGGCTGGATCTCACACTGGGATGAGATGCTAAGCGAGAAAGGCCATAAAATCGGCCGTCCTCGCCAGCTGTATACCGGCTACACCAGCCGTGATTTAAAAAGCATCAATCAGCGTTAAGCGCTTCGCTTACACTAGTTGCAAAGCGACCTTCGGGTCGCTTTTTACTTTCCACACGCATTATCATAGACTGTTGCCCTGTTAAGACAGCACACCGGAGTAGCTATGTCCTTTCATCTTGCCAGCACCCTTGAAACTACCACCACAGCCTTGCAGCATGTCCAGCAGCAACTGCCAGAGCTGGCGCAGCAAGGACATTGGCAGGAACGCTACCGGCAACTGATGCAACTGGCAAAACAACTCCCATCCATCCCTGAAGAGCATCGCCCTGCCAGTGCGATAATTTCTGGCTGCGAAAGCCGGGCCTGGCTGCTGCACTATCACGATGGTTCCAGCGACAAACACTTCTTTATTTTTGAGTCGGATGCACGTATTGTTAAAGCTTTGCTTGCTGTTTTATTGTGCCAAATCAATGGCATGTCTACAGCTGAGCTCAAAGAAACCAAGTTGGAGCACTGCCTGCAACGCCTGCACCTGACACAACATCTTAGTCAGTCCAGAGCCAAGGGTCTGACAGCTGTTATTCAAAGGTTAAAAAAAATACAGTCAAGTTAAAGTTCAGCTTGCATTCAGCTTTTTTGCTATAATCTGCCGATGATAGATCCCATTCGGAGCATGCTGCATGTCCTCTCAACCCCCCTCACACTCTCAGCAACCTCTGCTGCAACCACTGCGCCAGCAGATTGCAGAACAATCCGCCCGCACCTTTAGCTGCCAGTTCGAAGGCCAGACCGTCTGGGTGAAACGAGCGGAATACCATGCATCCCCACGTTGGCGCTGGCTAGCGTCTTGCATCGCCCGAATCAGCAATAACCCACTCTACATTCCTACCCAGGCTCCGGCCGGAGTTGTCGCTATTCAAGAGGAAGCCAAACGGCTGCAACATCTCAGTGATTTAGGTGTCCCTGTGCCGAAATTAATCGCCGCCGAAGCAGATTGGATTGCACTTGCAGATGCCGGGCCCTCGTTAAAACAGTGGTTATTAAGCCCTGATTGCAGCGAGCAGGAAAAATCCACGATTTTACTGGCTGCAGCGAAAGCTCTGGCGGATTTGCATCAGGCAGGCCGTTGGCATGGCCGCCCTGCATTGCGCGATATGGCCTGGGATGGTGAGCGTATTTGCTTTTTAGATTTTGAAGAAGATCCGGCTAAAGTACTAACCAATGAGCAATGCCAAATTCGCGATGTGCTGGTTTTTATTCATGGTTTGTACCGTTATCTGCCAGCAGATAGCAGCTTAATTACTCAGGCCATTCTGTGCTACAAAACCCATGCACCACAGCATATCTGGCAGCAGAGCGTGCAGCTGGTTGATCGGATGTGGGTCCTGTATCGATTGGTGCATCTGCTATCGCCAATAGCAGGGAAAGATGTGCGCCAGGCTTATTTCATGCTTCGTTATCTGCGCAGCCCTGAGGCGCGTCGACGCAGCCGGCTACGCTGGTTGCTGCTTACAACCTTAGGGCTATGCTTTACTCTGGCCAATCACATTGATTAGTTTTGTGATTCGTTCTGTGCCTTTTTCGCCAGCTTTTGCAGCAGTCGTGCCACCGCGGCCATACCAAAGCTGGCAGTTACCACAGTAGCAGCTCCAAAGCCACCGCTGCAATCCAACCGCATAGGGCCAGCCGTTGTTTGTTTTTGCTGACAGACGGTGCCATCAGGCTGTGGGTATTTCAGCTGCTCGGTCGAATACACGCAATCAATGCCATAGCGGCGCTTGGGGTTACGACTGTATTGGTAATCCCGGCGCAAGGTATTGCGCACTTTGGCCAACAAAGGATCGTTGGTCGTTTGCGTCAAATCAGCCACCTGAATTTGCGTTGGATCAAGCTGGCCGCCAGCTCCACCGGTACAAATCACTGGGATTTTCTGCCGCTTACAATGCGCCAGCAGCGCCACTTTAGCTGCCACCGAGTCGATGGCATCTACCACATAATCCATATCCGGAGTAATAAGCTCGAACAGATTGTCTTTACTGATAAAATCAGAGACCTCATTGACCAGACAACCAGGCCAGATAGCCCGCAGACGTTCCGCCATCACTGCAACTTTATCACGCCCTATGGTGTCACAGGTGGTATGCAATTGCCGGTTGGTATTGCTTACGCAAATGTCATCCAGGTCAATCAGGGTAATACGACCCACGCCTGAGCGTACCAGAGCTTCTGCGGCCCAACTCCCAACACCACCAATACCAATCACACAAACATGCGCCTGTTGAAAATGCGCCAGGGCCTTCACGCCGTACAGGCGCGCTATGCCTGCAAAACGCTGCTCATCCCGGATCTCTCTAGCTGTCGTTTCAGCCGGAAGCTTATTTGCCACCTGAATCACTCACTCTTGTTGTTGGTTGTTGGAAAGATGGCCAACTCAATTGCCAGGGAGTTAGCCAGGGTAACGTCTGCCGGGCAAAAGCATCTCCCTGTTGCGGTGTACAGAGTAACTCGATGCGTTGACCTTGCCAGTCGAAACAGAGCGCATAAGCATGCAGATAGCCCCGATCAGCCGGGCTGCCGCCATAGAGCTCATCACCAAGAATAGGACTGCCCAGGCTCTTCAGGGCCACCCGTATCTGGTGCGTCTTGCCAGTCCAGGGTTTTAGCAGAAAGAGCCGGCTACCAGTCGCGGCTGCTCCCTGACTGATAAAATAGGTCACAGCTGGCTGCTGCTGGCTGGCCAGTAGCTTCCAGGCACCTCGCCGGGCTTTCACCATATCGCCTTTCACCCAGCCTTGCTTGCGCTTTGGCTTACGATCGCTCAGCGCCAGATAGTACTTTTCCATCTGCTGTAGCCGGAATTTAGCGGCAAGCTCAGCAGCCGCCGAAGATGATTTAGCCAGCAACAAGATACCGGATGTCATTTTATCCAATCGATGCACCGGGTACAGTTTCAGACCAAGCTGCTGCTCAGCCTGCACCACCAGGCCAGCTCCCGACTCAGAATGAAAACTGATCCCGGCAGGCTTATGCAGCGCCAGCCAGTCCGGGTGGTCTTTTAACAAGGTTAGAATAATTCAATCTCTCTGCTGCTGAGCCAACGACTGGCAAAATGCCCGTGCGGCCGCCAGATCATCGGGAGTATCCACACCATGGGGTGGATACTCCAGCGCCAGTGCCACATGGATTTTTTCACCATACCAAAGCACCCGTAACTGCTCCAGTGACTCAAGCTGCTCCAATACCGAAGCCGGCCAATTGATATAGCGGCGGATAAAGCCTGCACGGTATGCATAAATGCCAATATGCCGGCGATAATGCAATGCCAGTTGACTGCCAAACTGGGCGTCCCGGTCAAAAGGGATACAAGCCCGGCTAAAATACAACGCATAGCCTTGCTGATCACAGACCACTTTTACAGTATTCGGGTTTGCCAGCTCAGCCTGATCTTCAATAGCAACCGCCAAAGTTGCCATTTCAGCCAGTTGTTGGTTTACCAGGTTAGTCGCCACCTGATGAATGATCCGGGCAGGAATAAAAGGTTCATCCCCTTGCACATTGACCACCACAGCATCGTCAGCTAACGCAAGTTGTTGAACGACTTCGGCCAGCCGCTCAGTGCCAGAGCTATGGTCAGCTTGCGTCATGCAGACATCGCCACCAAAAGACTGCACCGCTGCAAAGACCCGCTGATCATCGGTAGCAACGACCACCCGGCTGGCCCCACTGGCCAGTGCCTGCCGATAGACACGCTCAATCATGCTCATGCCAGCGATGTCTGCCAAAGGCTTCCCTGGCAAACGGCTACTGGCATAGCGGGCAGGTATTACGACGATGAAGTCCATGCTTCCAGTTCCTCTGCGGTCAACTGACGGGCTTCTGTCTCCAGCATCACCGGCACCTGGTCGTGTACAGGAAATGCCAGCTTATCAAAGGTACAAATTAATTCCGCTTGCTTCGCACTGTATTTCAACTTTCCTTTACACAGCGGGCAAGCCAGAATTTCTGTTAAAGCAACGGGTAAGCTCATATCAGCTCCGTAATGCCGCCAACAGGGCGGACAGTTTCTGTACAACCTCAGGCTCAGGTACCGCTGCAACCTGCAACTGATACCAGCCAGCCCGGGCAAATGGGCGGCATTTTACCGCATCTTTTTCTGTCATGAGAAGCGGAACCGGCAAGGATGCCAATTCCGCCGCACTGTATGCATGATGGTCCGGGAAAAAAAAGCACTGCAACACCTGATAACCTGCGTCCCTGGCCGTCCGCTCAAAACGGCGCGGGTTGCCAATCGCAGCCAATAAATGCACCGCATCGGCGGTCAGTGGTTGTTGATCCAATAACGCGGTAGCAGCAGTCACCTGCAACTGCATCTGGCCCGTTGCCAGGGCATGCGATCCGCTATTGGCAATCACCAAATCGACCCCCTGCAACCTGCTAACCGGCTCACGCAATGGACCGGCTGGTAACAGCAACTGGTTACCAAGCCCTCGCTGGCCGTCGATCAAAACGATTTCAACAGCGCGCTGCATGCGGTAATGCTGCAAGCCATCATCACTGATAATAATATCGCAGTCCTGCTGCTCCAGCAGAAAGTGACCGGCAGCGACACGATCCGGACAAACCACCACCGGGCAACCTGAGCGTTGCGCCAACAGCAGCGGTTCGTCTCCCACCTCGTTGGCATTCGCATCTGGTGTCACTTGTGTTGGGTATCGGATCTTTGCGCCATAGCCGCGGCTGATAATGCCTGGTTTATACCCTTGTTGCTGCAACCAGTGGCACAGCCACAGGGTAAAAGGGGTTTTACCAGTCCCCCCGACACTGATGTTGCCCACCACAATCACAGGAACAGGCAAGGCCTCACTGGCAAGCCACCCTTGTCGGTAAGCAAAGCGCCTTAACGCCGTCACACCAGCAAAGAGCCAGCTTAGCGGCCACAGCAGCCAACACCACCAGGCAGACCGATACCAGCCGCGCTCCAGCCAGCTCATGCCGGTTTGGAACCAAATTGCATCTTGTACAGCTGGGCATAGGCTCCATCCTTGGCCAGCAGACTGGCGTGATTGCCCCGCTCAATAATTTGGCCTTGATCCATCACCAGAATTTGATCGGCATTTTCAATGGTGGATAAGCGGTGCGCAATCACAATGTTGGTACGCCCTTTGAGCAGCTCATCCAGTGCCGCCTGAATTTTTCGTTCCGACTCAGTATCGAGCGCCGAGGTAGCCTCATCCAGGATTAAGATGGGCGCCTGACGCAGCAAAGCACGGGCAATCGCTATTCGCTGACGTTGGCCACCACTGAGTGAAACACCATTTTCCCCAATGATGGTATTAAGCCCATCTTTCATCTGGCTGGAAAACTCCAGCACATGCGCTTTTTCTGCCACATCCAATAGCCGCTCTTCACTGACCGGCTGCTCCAGACCATACATGATGTTGTTGGCAATGCTGTCGTTAAACAAAGTCACGTGCTGAGAAACAATGGCCATTTGTTCACGCAGCGAACTTAAAGTGCAACTTTTAACGGAGATATCATCCAGCAGGATGCGGCCTTTCTCGATTTCATAAAAACGCGGCAGCAAACTGGAAATGGTGGTTTTACCACTACCGGAGCGTCCAACCAGGGCTACGGTCTGGCCTGGCATGACTTCAAAGGTAATATCTTTCAGCACTTGCTTTTCTTCATGCCCCGGGTAACTGAAATCAACATGATCAAAGCGGATATGCCCGGATATTCTTCCCAGTTCTCGACTACCGGTATCCTGCTCGGGTATTTGATCCAGGATCCGGAACACGCTATTGGCCGCTGCCAGACCACGCTGGAAATCACCATTGACCGTAGTCAATTGTTTCAAAGGCCTTAGTAACATCACCATGGCCGATACAATCAGCGTAAACTTACCGGCGGTCAAGCTTTCCAGCATCGCCGGCTGGCTGGCCAGAAAAAGAACAAATGCCAGTGCAAAAGAGGCGATCAATTGCACCACCCCGGTGCTCATGGCTTTGGCCGACTCCAGCTTCACATCCTGCTGACGGGTTACATTATTAACCCTGGAAAAGCGTTCTTTCTCAATGGCCTGGCCACCGAAAGATAAAATAACTTTATGGCCATTCAACATCTGTTCCGAGCAGGTCGTCACCTGGCCCATCGCTGTTTGAATACGATTGCTGATTTTACGGAATCGTTTGGATACAAAGCCCACGATAATCGCAATGATAGGCGCTATTAACAAGAAAATCAGTGACAACTGCCAGCTATGCCAAAACATCAGGCCAATTAAGCCAAACACAAAGGCCCCTTCCCGGATCAGCACAATAAGCGCCTTGGAAGTCGCCTGTTTCAGTTGCTCAGTATCGTAAGTAATTTTGGAAATCATATCGCCGGTAGAGTGTTTATCATGGAACGACACCGGCAAGCGCATCAGATGCTCAAACAGTTGCTGCCGCATATCTTTGACAATATTGGCTCCAACCCAGCTCAGGCAGTAGGTGGCAATAAAATGCGACGCACCACGAAATAAAAACATCACGATTATAAACAGCGGAGCATATTTCAGAAAATCAGCATCTTTCCCTTCAATGCCATCATCAATAAAAGGCTGCAGCATGGAAATAAAGCCAACATCCACCAGGGCGTAACCCACCATCCCGAGCATAGCCAGGACAAAGCCAATACGATACGGCTTTAAATAACCCAACAGTCGTTGGGATGTTTTGTTCGAAATATCACTGATATGCAAATTCATAATCCTGATTGTATCGTTGCTGACATTCTAACGTCTCTGCGATGGAGGCACAGCAGTTAGTTGCATAGAATCCAGCCAAAATGGTAGCCGGGTGGCTCGTTTGCTATATATTTGCACAGAATCAGGGGCAATGGCTATCTGAATCGTGCCAAGCTGTGCCGTGCTTAGGAGTGGGATCTCCAGCGCATCCAGCCGCAACTGGACTGCTGCAGCAGGAGCAGGCACGCGACCACGCTGGCCATGGCTGCTCAATGCCAGCCGGGGTCGCAGCTGCATCAAAAAGTCCAGGCCGCTGGCAGTATCCCGCCCCTGCCCGGACAGTAACAGCATATCTACCGTTAACTCTGGATACTGCCGCAACAAACGCTGCTCATCCGCTAGCCGCATAGCGCCGGGCAACAGAATGCGCCATCCTTCCACCTCAAGTAAGATCACACAGGACGGAGCCTGCTCAGCAGCATGCAGAGTGCTGTCCTGCAGAACCACCAGCTCTGCAGTATAAAACTGCATAGGCAACTGGGCGCAACCTTTCGAATGATGTGCCGTAGGCACATCGGTATAGACTTGCAGCCCGGGATAATGCTGCCGCAGCACTGGCCAGTGCCCAAGCGATCCCGCCTGCTGCTGACTTAACACCAAGTAATGCAGCTGCTTGATACCAACGCTTCGCAAATAAGGTAAAATCAACCGTTCGGTGGCACTGCTATCGCCCCAGCCAGGTCCGGCATCATACAGCAAGGCATGCTGCTGATACTGCAGCACAATAGCCTGACCGGCCCCCACATCCAGCAGATGCAAGCGCCAGCCCTGCGGCTGTTGTACGGCAGCAAAGAACGGAATAAAAGCCAACACCACCAGCAAGGCGATAGCGACACGACGAACCAGTAACAGCATCAACAGGCTCATCGCCGCCGCCAGCAACAACCAAAACGGCATCTCAGGTCGTTGCCACCAAAACCAGGATTGATCAGCGGCCCACTCCAGCCACCAGAGCAAAGGCAGAAACAACTTATCCATCCAGGGCCACAGCCCTGCGGCCCATTCCGGCTGCATACTTTGCAATAAAGCAGTCATCAGCAATGCCGGGATGGCCACCAAAGAACACCAGGGCACAAACAACAGATTTGATATCAGTGCAAACAGCGAGAAGCCGCCAAAAAACAGCAATGTGACGGGTATCATGCAAAAGGTCATAAATACATGGAAGCCCAGGAGTTGCTTCAGACGCAGCCAGCTCCCTGAGCCAGCCGGGGCAAAACACCATAGATAGATAAAAATGAAGCCAACGGCCACTACCGACAACCAGAAGCTCTGGCTTAAAGCCCACATCGGCTGCCACAAGAGCAACAGAGCAACCAATAGCAGCCAAAAGCGATGATAGGTCAATCGTTGCAAGTACCAGTTGTACATCACCAACAACGTCAGTGCCAGTAAGGCCCGCACCGTTGGGATCGCAAAACCAGCCAACCAGGCATAAACCAAAGCGGCCATCAAAGCGAGTAGCAGTCGCACTCGTTGTTGCCAAATAGGATCCAGCCCAATCCAGCGCAAGGGCAGTAACAGCCAACAGCACCAGCCAAACACCAGGCCAATATGAAGCCCGGAAATTGCCATTAAATGGCCCAGGGAGGCATGCTGCAGTCCTTGCCACAAGTTCTGTGAAAAAGAACGCTCACCAAAGGTAAGCGCCAGCAGCAGGGCCTGGCTATCAAGTGACCTGGTCGCTTGCCAAAACTGTGCGTACAGTCGCTGACGCAGGGCAATGCGATTCCCAAGTAACATGGCTGGCTGCTCTGTGCGGACACTGGCCCGGGCTAACTGCTGGCGGATCAAAGCCTGACGCTGTGCTGAGTAGCCTGCCCGGCTGGCCTCATCCCGGATTGCACTGAGCTGAACAGGTAATTGCCATACCTGACCGGCAGCCAGCTGCTCTGGCGCATTGTACCAGCGCACCTGAACCCGATAGCCGGCAGCCGGCCCCTGCAGCAACTCCAGCTCAAACTGAGCAGAAGTATCAAAATAGCGTGGTATAGTTGCAATCCGTCCTTCTACGTGGGTGGCAGCGGTCTGTAATAACTGTAAAGACGCCTGCTGATGGTGCCAGACCGTCCAGTGCCAACTGAGCAGATACAAAGCCGCACCGAGGCAAAACCAACAGCGCCGCCAGCCGAAAAATGCTACACTGAGCAACAGAAGCAAAAATACAAAAAAAGGTGGCACTGCCGGTAAAAATAGCGACAATAGGCAACCAAACAGTATTCCCA
Source organism: Alkalimonas sp. NCh-2 (assembly GCF_039631345.1). Taxonomy (NCBI): domain Bacteria; kingdom Pseudomonadati; phylum Pseudomonadota; class Gammaproteobacteria; genus Alkalimonas; species Alkalimonas sp. NCh-2. The sequence goes on along the minus strand of NZ_JBDIUV010000002.1, from coordinate 484,383 downwards.
ACCCCAGAGCCATCATGTTTACTTTGAGTAAATGAGTTGTAATGCCAAAGAAGACTATTCGAAAATACCTGCCAAATCCAGAGGTAATTCGTCAAAGTAAGGCGCTGCAAATTTTCGGCACCCTGCTGCACGATGCCAATCTGTGGCATTTAAACCGCCGATCGGCGCGCGGTGCTATTGCTATTGGCTTATTCTGGGCCTGGATGCCGATGCCTTTTCAGATGGTGGCTTCAGCCGCTGTGGCTATTCCGTTGAGGGTTAATTTACCGCTGGCGGTGGGCTGTGTCTGGTTATCGAATCCGCTGACCATGCCGGTGATGTTTTATCTTTGCTATCTGGTGGGTAGCGCCGTACTGGCGGCCCCGCTGGAGCCCTTCGCGTTCGAAGCCAGTATTGAATGGTTGGTCAGCAGTATGGCGACCATCGGCAAGCCCTTCTTACTGGGCTGCCTGCTGATGGGCACCACCGCCAGTATCGTTGGTTACTTTTTAATTGACTGGCTTTGGGTGCTGTCGATACGGCGGGCGCAGCGCGACCGCCGTAATGGCAACGGGAATGGTAACGGGATGAAGTAGTGCCCGGTCCTGAAGGATGGGCACTAGCCCAAGCTATTTTTGCCCCAAGACCCGGGCTGGTTGCACCCGACTGGCACGCCAGGCCGGGTACAAAGTTGCCACCAGGCTTAAGCTAAGCGCAATACTGACCGTCCAGATAAGATCACGCCACAAAAATACCGACGGTACAAAGTCGATAAAATAAATACTGGGATCCAGAAAGCTTTTACCGCTTAGTCTGGAAAACAAATAAAACAACGGCTCGATGTAACGGCTCAGCAACCAGCCGGTCAGAGCGCCCACGCTGGTACCAATCAAGCCATTGAGCCACCCCAACCACATAAAGGTTCGGATCACGGCACCGGGTGCCAGTCCCATGGTCAGTAAGATGGCGATATCGGACTCTTTCTCCCGCACCGCCATCACCAAAGTAGCGACAATATTAAAACAGGCCACGGCTATCACCAGCGCCAGTACCAGGTAAACAATACTGCGTACCATCTGAATATCCTGATACAAATGGCCCTGGGTCCGCATCCAGTCCTGTAGATACACATAATCATGCGACCAGCTGCCCAGTTGCTGGGCTACCCTGGGGGCAGCGAACAGGTCGTTTAATTGAAAGGCAAAGCCATGCACGCTGTCGGCTGGCATCAGCAGCCAGGAAGCCAAAGCAGGCATCGCCACCCAGGCTTGCTGATAATCCAGCTGCCCGCCAACCTGAATGATGGCCGATACGGTCAACACCACCGTCTGACTGCGCGCCAGCCGGCCATCCGGATTAAATTGCGGTAACATCAGCTGCACCTGATCACCGACATCCAGTTGCAAAGCCTCGGCCAGCCCCCGCCCCAGAATGATGCTATCGTCAGGCAATGCATCCAGTGTTCCTGCGTGCAGGTAACGGGAAAAATCGGTAATGCCCTGCTCTTCCGCCAGCAAGACACCACGCACAGCCGCCCCTTTCACCTGCTGCCCCTGCCGTAAGATGCCATTACTTTTAATGTAAGGTGCAGCAGCAGTCACCGCCGGATGCTCCGCCATGCGATCCAGCTTCATCGGCCAGTCAAGGATTTGTCCGTCGACCGACTGCAGCTCAATATGCGGGATCACCGCCAACAGCCGGTCTTTCAAGGCCTGCTCAAAGCCATTCATCACCGACAAAGCCAGGATCATCACCGCCACGCCAAGACCTATTCCCAGGGTAGAAGAGGCCGAAATAAAACGGATAAAGGCATTGCTGTGGCGGGTGCGACGGTATCTTCGTGCCAGTTGCCAGGACAAGGATTGAAACCATGCACTATGCATCAGGCTGCTCCAGCAAGCCATCCTGCATTAAATAGTAGCGATCACATTTAGCCGCCAATTGCTGATCATGGGTCACAATAACAAAACTGGTGCCAAGCTGCTGATTGAGCTCACGCAGTAATGCATAAATTGATTCAGCCGTCTGATGATCCAGGTTCCCAGTCGGCTCATCCGCCAGCACCAGTGCCGGCTTGGCAACCAGGGCCCGCGCAATCGCTACCCGCTGCCGCTCACCACCACTCAGCTCGGCAGGCCGATGCGTTAAACGGTGCGCCAAACCAACCCGCTCTAACATACTTTTTGCCGCCTGCCCGGCCACCGCTTCAGACTCACCGCGAATGCGCAGTGGCATGGCGACATTTTCCAGCGCAGTAAAGTCCATCAGCAAATGATGGAACTGGTAAATAAAGCCCAGATGCAGATTACGCAAGCTGGCTTTCTCGCGCTCAGATAATGAGCCCACATCCTTTCCCATCAAGCACAGACTGCCACTATCGGGCTGCTCCAGCGTTCCAAGCAGATGCAACAAAGTGCTTTTGCCCGAACCTGAGCTACCCACAATGGCCACCATAGTGCCGGCTTCCAACTGGATACTAACGCCATTGAGCACTGGTGTGCGGTAAGATCCGTCCCGGAATGCTTTTACCAGTTGGCGCCCTTCTAATACTTTATTCATCACGCAATACTTCCGCAGGTTGGATCTGCACTGCCCGCCAGGCCGGATACAACACGGCCAGAAAGGTCAACAGCAAGGCACTGCACACAATAACAAGGATTTGCGACCCTTTCATCAACACCGGCAGCTCAATACCGCCTGCAATTTGCAAACCAAACAGCGCCAACAAAGCATTGATAGAGCCACTTAGCAACACACCGGCAATGGCACCCAGCACAGCACCCAGCACCCCATTGCTCATGCCTTGCACTGCAAAAATGGTAAAGAGTTGATGATTCTGCATGCCTTGAGTTTTTAAAATGGCGACTTCGGCTTGCTTTTCCGTCACCATCATCACCAGGGCCGAGACAATATTAAAAGCAGCTACCGCGACTATCAGCAACAGCAGGAGCCACATCATGGCCTTTTCCATCGCCACAGCGGCAAATAATTTGCCATGACTTTGCCGCCAGTCCTGGACCGCCTGGAAATGACCATCCCGGATAAGCTGGGCACCAAAGGCCGGTGCAGCAAAAGGGTCCTGCAACTGAATTCGCCATTGAATGGAGTCCGGCTTGTCAGTGCCGGGTTGCTGCACCAACCGCTGCAAGGCATCCAACTGAACCACCGCTAACACCTGATCCAGCTCTGAGCCGGTTTCCAGCAACCCGACCACCTGAAACAGACGTTGTCGCGGCATCCAGCCGAGCGGTGTATAACTACCGCCTTGTGCTAACGATAAACGCAGCGAGTCGCCCAGCCCGACCTCGAGCTCATCGGCCAACTGACGGCCAAGCACGATAGGAAAACGCTGCTGCGCCAATTGCTGCCACTGTCCCCGTACCAGACTTTGTGCCATAAAGTCTGGCAGTTGCTCTACATCCACGCCTTGCAACTGCACCGGCATCAATTGCCTGGGTGACTGCACCATTGCCTCAGCCTGAATAAAAGGGCTGATCTGGACAATACCGGGATAATCCTGTTGCAGCTGTGCTTGCCAGTTTTCGGCACTCTGACCATCCGGCTGCACTATCAGATGGGGCAATACACCCAGAATGCGCTTTTTTAGCTCGGCTTCAAAGCCGTTCATCACCGAGCTGACTATCGTCAATGCCATGACACCGAGAAAAATCCCGGCAATAGAAAACAACGTAATAAAGGAAATAATCGCATTTCCTTTGCGGCTCTGGCTGTAACGCAGGCCGATCCACAAGCTGACTGGTAGCTGCATAGACGGTATCGGATCTTCAGGACAATGTCGTCGTAAAGTGGTAAAGTGAGCGACATAGTACCAGACAAACTCTTGTTCAGCATCCGGAAAACAGGCAACCGCATGGATCCAGCACAACTAGCCCGGCTCAAAGAAGACTTTGCCGACTATTTTCAAATTGAGCACAGCATTGCCCTCAACGCCCAACCCTATCCGGGCGACGGCGACACTTTGACGGAAGACGACTTTCTGGCACTGATGCCAGAGCCGTTTCGTCTTGCCAGCGAGATGGTACAACTAAACAGCTCATCCATTCGCAACCTGTCCCGTTTAGGGGATGCTGCCGATGAGCTCAGCCGTTATTTGCAGCAGTTGGCAAAAAAAGTCGACATGATGATGCATTACATTCTGCAACAGCAGGATCAGGCCGAGTACCGCTACCACACCCTTAGTTATGGTGGCTCGGGCCTGTGTTTGCAAAGCAAACAGGCATTAGCAACCGGTGACTGGCTGCAGCTGAAAATATTTCTGGCGCACGGCGAAGGCGCAGTGTTTTGCCTGGGCCAGGTGCTGGAGTCCAGGCCTGTTGCAAATAGCGACGAATGGCAAGTGGATGTGGTGTACCGCCATATCCGCGAATTGGATCAGGAACTCATTGTACGGGCCAGCCTGCATGAGCAAACCCGGCAACTGAAACTGAAAAAAGAACAGCGCGACCGATAATTCGCTTACCAGCAAATCGCTCGCAACAGAAAGGAAAGAATCAAGGTGTCCGATTATTCACTACCGGCTGAATGGGCCAAACAAGATGCCATTATGCTGACCTGGCCGCACAGCGCCACCGACTGGGCTCCGATGCTGGCTGAAGTAACAGAAGTATACCGCCAATTGACCAAAGAAATTGCCAGCCGGCAGCAATTGGTCATTATCTGCCACGATGCGCAGGTACAGCGGCAGGTCGAAGCAATAGTAGCCGAACTCGCCGTACCCGCCGGTCGCATTCACCTGGTACAGGCACCTTGCAACGACACCTGGGCACGCGATCACGGCCCTATTACCGTGCTGGATAAAAACGGCAACCCTTGCCTGTTGGACTTCACCTTTACTGCCTGGGGCGATAAATTTGCAGCCAATCTGGATAACAACATCAATCAGCAGCTGTTTCAGGCTGACTGCATAGCCGATATCCCCAAGCGCAAAGTGGAGCTGGTGCTGGAAGGTGGCGGCATTGAATCCGATGGCAAAGGCAGCCTGCTGGTCACAAAAAAATGCTTGCTCAACCCCAACCGCAATCCAGAGCTTAACCAGGCCGAGATTGAACAACAGCTGTGTCAGCAGCTGGGTATGCAACGGGTGCTGTGGTTGGAGCATGGCTATCTGGCCGGCGATGATACCGATGCCCACATTGATACCCTGGTACGTTTTGCGCCGGACGATACCTTGGTCTATGTAAGCTGTGATGATCCGAAAGACGAACACTTTCGGGAGCTGCAAGCCATGGCGCATGAGCTGACCGATTTCAAAACGCTCGATGGCAAACCGTACCACCTGATCCCATTGCCCTGGCCTGCCGCCAAATTCAACGCCGATGGTGAGCGCCTGCCGGCCAGTTATGCCAATTATCTGATTATGAACGATGCCGTATTGGTACCAACTTACCACGACAGTCAGGATACCGTGGCCTTAGCACAAATTCAGCGTGCTTACCCACAGCATCAGGTGATTGGTGTACACTGCCTGCCACTGATCCACCAATACGGCAGCCTGCACTGTGTCACCATGCAATTGCCTGCAGGTGTGTTGCACCGCAGCATTTAACCATGAGATCCTAGTCTAATTCATGATAGCTTCCATTTTAAAGACGCTGCCTCAGCTGAAACAGCAAGGCGATTTGATCCAGTGGGGACAGCTGCTGGGTGCCAGCCTGCCCTTGCTGCTGAGCAAGCAAGCCCAACAAGACGCCAAAGTCTACTTGCTGGTGGTACCGGATACGCCCACGGCCTTACGGCTGGAACAAGAGTTGCGGGTTTTTGCCGGGCCAGAGCTCAACCTGCTCAGCTTCCCGGACTGGGAAACACTGCCCTACGATGTGTTTTCACCGCATCAGGATATCATCTCCCAGCGGCTGCGTACGCTGTATCAACTGCCAAGGCAGCAACAAGCCATGGTGATAGTGCCGGTCAACACCCTGTTGCTGCGGGTCTGCAGCCCGGCCTACCTGAACCAGCACAGCTTGCTGGTACAGACTGGCCAGCAACTGGATTTGGTGCAGCTGAAACAACAACTCACGGCTGTGGGTTACCGTGCGGTCGAGCAAGTGATGGAACATGGTGAGTTCTCGGCTCGCGGCTCGCTACTGGATCTCTACCCGATGGGCAGCGCCCTGCCTTATCGTATCGACTTTTTTGACGATGAAATTGATGGGATCCGGCTGTTCGATCCGGACAGCCAGCGCACGCTGGAAAAAGTAAACCAAATAGAGCTGCTGCCAGCGCATGAGTTTCCAACCGATCAGACGGCCATTGAACGCTTTCGCAGCCAGTACCGCCAACAATTTACTGCCCGCACCGAGCCAGAGTCGCTGTATCAGCAAGTCAGTAAGGGCGTCTTCCCGGCAGGGATCGAATACTACCTCCCGCTGTTCAGTGACAGTACCGCCACGCTGTTTGATTTTTTACCCACTGATTGCACCTGCCTGCTGCTTGGTGATCTGGAACACAGTGCCGACAAATTCTGGCGGGAACTGAACAAACGCTATCAGGACCGTGGCGTGGATCCATTACGGCCCTTGCTGCCACCAGAGCAGCTGTACCAGCCGGTGGATCAACTCTTTCGTCAACTGAAACGCTTTAGTCGTATCAAGCTGTCTGCCGCCAGCCTGCCGCAAAAAATGGGCACTGGTAATGCACCATGCCAGTTGTTGCCAGAGCTCGGAATTGCCCATCAACACAAACAGCCGCTGCAACAACTGAAAGACTTTTTACTGCAGCTAAAACAGCAGCAGGGCCAGGCGCTGTTCTGTGTTGAAAGTGAAGGCCGGCGTGAAAGCCTGCTGCAACTGCTTAAAACCATTCAGATCAGCCTGCCACAATTTGACAGTCTGGATGCCTTTATTTCCAGCCAGCAGGATCTTGGCATTCTGGTGGGTCAACTGGAACAAGGCATCCTGCTCAACGACGACAAGCCACTGGCTCTGATCAGCGAAAATGAGCTGTTTGGTCAGAAAATCAGTCAACGCCGGCGACAAAAACGCAGCCAGCAAGTCTCGGCAGATACCATCATCCGGAATCTGGCAGAGCTTAGTCCAGGCCAGCCGGTGGTGCATTTGCAGCACGGCATTGGTCGTTACCAGGGCTTGCAAGTGCTGGATGCCGGCGGCATCACGGCAGAATTTGTCACCATTGAATACGCCGGGGGCAGCAAGCTCTATGTCCCGGTAGCCTCCTTGCATCTACTTAGCCGCTACAGTGGTTCCGAACCGGAGCTGGCCCCATGGCATAAATTGGGTACCGATGCCTGGGAGCGGGCACGCAAAAAAGCGGCCGAAAAAGTACGGGATGTGGCAGCAGAGCTGTTGGATATCTATGCCCAACGCGCAGCACAAACCGGCTACGCTTTTCAATTGGATGCTGGTGAATACGCTGCCTTCGCCGACAGCTTTCCATTTGAAGAAACCGCCGATCAAATCGATGCCATTGCCGCGGTACTTGGCGACATGCAGCAAGCCAAAGCCATGGATAGACTGGTCTGTGGCGATGTAGGCTTTGGTAAAACCGAAGTGGCGATGCGGGCTGCTTTTGTCGCAGTGCACGACCGCCACCAGGTGGCCATACTGGTACCTACTACCTTGCTGGCGCAACAACATTACGAAAACTTCCGGGACCGTTTTGCCAACTGGCCGGTACGGGTAGAAGTGATTTCGCGCTTCGTCAGCCCCAAGCAGCAAAAGCAAGTACTGGAAGACGCTGCCAATGGCAAAGTAGATATACTGATTGGCACCCATAAATTGTTGCAAGACGACATCCGTTTTGCCAACCTTGGCCTGCTAATCGTAGATGAAGAGCACCGCTTTGGCGTCAAGCAAAAAGACAAAATCAAAGCGCTCAGAGCCAACATTGATATTTTAACCCTGACCGCCACCCCCATTCCTCGTACACTGAATATGTCACTGTCGGGCATGCGCGATTTATCCATTATCGCCACACCACCAGCCAAACGGCTGGCGGTGAAAACCTTTGTCCGTGAATTCGACGATACCCTGATCCGCGAAGCCGTACTGCGGGAAATTATGCGCGGTGGCCAGGTGTATTTTCTGCACAACGATGTGGCCACCATTGAAAACATGGCCGAAGAGCTGGCAAGCCTGCTGCCCGAAGCCCGTATTGCGATTGCCCATGGTCAGATGCGCGAGCGGGAGCTGGAGCGCATCATGGCGGATTTTTACCACCAGCGTTTTAACCTGCTGCTCTGCTCCACCATCGTAGAAACCGGCATTGATGTACCTACCGCCAACACCATGATCATCAACAGAGCCGATAAATTTGGCCTGGCACAACTGCACCAACTGCGCGGACGGGTTGGCCGCTCCCACCACCAGGCCTATACCTATCTGCTAACACCACCGGTGAAACGATTAACCCCGGATGCGGTCAAACGGCTGGATGCCATTGCCAGCCTGGAAGACTTAGGCGCCGGCTTTACCCTGGCTACCCACGATCTGGAAATTCGTGGCGCTGGTGAGCTGCTGGGCAGTGAACAAAGCGGCCAGATAGAGTCGGTTGGCTTTAATCTGTACATGGATATGCTGGAGCAAGCGGTAGAGGCACTGAAATCCGGTAAAGAGCCGTCGCTGGACCACCTGCTTAGTCAGCAGACTGAGATTGAGCTGCGTATTCCGGCCTTGCTGCCAGAAGATTACATCCCCGATGTGAGCATGCGGCTGTCGTTTTACAAAAAGCTGGCTTCGGCCAAAAGCGAACAGGAACTGGATGAAGTTCAGGTCGAGTTAATCGACCGTTTCGGATTATTACCCGATGCCAGCAAAAATCTGGTCACTGTTTCGACCTTTAAATTGCAGGCTCAGACCCTGGGCATAAAACGGATTGAAGCCAGTGCCAAAGGCGGTACCTTAGAGTTTATGGAACAAACCAGAGTCGCGCCCAGCTATATAATTGAATTGATCCAAACCAAAAGTCGTGAGTTCAAACTGGAAGGTGGACAAAAGCTGCGCTTTACTGCAGATTTAACCGATAGTCAGGCCAGACTCAGCTATATTCAGCAATTGCTGCACAATTTCGCCAGCCATCAGACGGAGCATGCATGAAACGGAACCCTTTCATCAACTTGTTAAGCCCAATCAGCCTTATTGGCCTCTTGCTGATGCCGGCCCAGGCAACAGAGATTGCCGCAGAGCGGGTTGTTTCAGGGAATCGCTGGTTTGAAGTGGAAATGATTATTTTCCAGCGTCAGCCAGACTCAGCTCTGTTGGAGTCGTTTGAAACCTCTGCTCAGCCAGAACTGCCGAACCGCTTCTTTGACATCCTGAAGCCTTTTTATCAGGCAGATATTCAGCCGCTGTTGCGCCAACTCGAGCTCTGCCCAGCCCGCAACACCCCGATAGCAGCCGATACGTTCGCCGAAGATCCGGCCAAACAGCTGCTGCAGTTTATGCCTCGTTTTCACTATAGCCAAACCGATTCTGTCTGCATTTTTGAGCCGCAACCAGCGCTTTGGCAACAGCCGTTGTTTGCTTCACCACAATGGATAGACAGTTTGCCAATGCCTGAACGCCTGGCACTGCGTCCTTCTGGCCGGCAACAGCATCAGGCCGCACCTTACTTGCTGGCCCGCGAAGCTTTGCAGTTGGCTGATATTGCCAATCAGTTGCAACGCCAGCCAGATCTGGAGCTCCTGCTGCACACTGGTTTTCGCCAGGCACCGGTCACCGAGCGCCGTAGTATCCCCAGCCGCTGGTATGCCGGACGAAATTTGCAAACCGATCACAAGCAGAGCACCACAACCCCGTTAATGTCAGACCCTCTTAAACCAGGCCAGATTAGTTTGCGCCAACCGGATCTGCTGCAGCGCATCGAGCAGCGCCAGCAACAGCTGCAACAAGACGGTATCCGCAGCCTCGCCGCCACGCTGCAAGCCGATAATCGCCACGCAGAACAGCCGTCTGACACAGATCCCCTATGGCAGCTTGATGGCTTTTTCCGGCTGCATCTGGATCACTACCTCTTCGTGAATACCGATTTTTTGCTCAGAGAGCCGTCAGCCGGACAAGGGCTCCCCAACCAGCACCGTATCCGTTTTAGCCGGCGTGTCATCAGTGGTGAAATGCACTACATTGACCACCCGCGACTGGGTATTATCCTGCAAATCCGGCGTTTTCAGCCCCCTGAAGCAGCCGACTAACCGCTCAAAAGTTGCGCAAGCCGAAGTTGACACCTGGTTTACTTTCAACTAACCTACGGAGCGTAACAAAACAAAACATTTTTCGACTTACAAAGCGTTGACCGGCCCCTTAGAATTGAAGGACCATTCAAGCAAGATTAGGTGAAGCATGGAGCCACTAGAGTCACAACCTCAGTTTACAGCCTGGCACATCGTGCTGATGCTGCTGCTGCTGTTTTTGACAACAGTAGGTCAGCCAATAGCGACCTGGTTATTTCCCGGGCTGGAACAAGCCTTTCATTCAACCAGTTTACAGATTTTAATGCCGCTCTGTGGCCTTGGACTGATTGTGATGTTGTTTGAACAGTGGGGCGTGATCCGCTTAAAAACAGTCTTAATGAATACCGGCTTGACCCTGCCATTAATGGCAAGCTTTGCTCTGCTGTACCCGTTATTGTCTTATTTCTGATTTATTTTCAGTTCACAAGCTGTCAAACACCAAGTCTGGTTTTGCCTGTCGGGTGAATCCAGTATACTGAAGCATCCTGAATCCAACCAAGTTCACCCAGACTATGTCGATTAACTGGTTCCCGGGCCATATGCACAAAGCCCGCAAAGAAATCGCTGAGGTTATGCCTCAGGTCGATATCATCATTGAAATGCTCGATGCCCGTATTCCTTACTCCAGTGAAAATCCACTGGTCAGCCAATTACGCAAAGAAACACCCTGCATCAAGGTCCTGAATAAAGCCGATCTGGCGGATCCGGAGTTAACCAGGCTGTGGGTACAGCATCTGGAGCAAGAGCGTGGCATTGCCGCCTTGCCAACCAACCAACATGAACCACATGCCATTAAGCGCCTGCTCGATCTGTGCGAACAGCTGTTACCAGACAGAAACCTGGCGCTTAAAGGGGCGCGCGCCATGATTATGGGGATCCCCAACGTTGGGAAATCCACCTTTATCAATATTTTGGCGGGCCGTACCATCGCCAAAACCGGCAATGAAGCGGGCGTCACCAAAAGCCAGCAGCGCATCAAACTGGAGCAGAATGTGATCCTCACCGATACACCGGGATTTCTCTGGCCCAAGTTAAGTCCGGCCAGTTGCGGCTATCGGCTGGCCATTACCGGCGCCATCAAAGATACAGCCTTTGATTATGCCGATATCGCTCTTTTTGCCGCCGATTATTTATTAAAACACTACCCACAAGCCTTGCAGGCGCGCTACCAATTGGATGAATTACCCAACGAAGGTTTGGAACTTATGGATCAAATAGGTGCCAAACGTGGCTGTATGCGCAAAGGCGGTGTGGTTGACTTGCAAAAAACCGGCACCTTGCTGATTGGCGATATCCGCACCGGCCAACTAGGGCCTTTAACCCTGGAAACACCACAGATGGTGCAACAGGAATGTGCCGATGCAGAGCAGGAAGCTGCCGCCAAAGCGGTCGAGAAAGCCGAGCGGGAAAAACTACGCCAGCAACGCGCTAAAAAGAAATACCGCTAAAACCTGGGACAATCTGCCTTATCATGCTATCCAAACTGACCAAGATACTCAAAGCCCGGGCTGTGATCATGCTGGGAGACAAACTGGTAAAATTAGCTGCCGGTGCTGTACTCACCATCCTGCTGGCCCGGATGCTCGGAGCTGCAGAGCTCGGTGTCTTCGCCATTGTAATGGCCTGGAGTGCCTTTCTGGTCCCTATCGGCAGCATGGGCCTGAACAACATCGTCGTGCGGCGTATGCAGCAGCAACCGAGCAGCGAAAGTGCCATGAGCTTGCTGTATACCGCGGTTGCGCTGCGACTGGCTACCGCCTTATTGGCGGCTTTGGTTGCAATTGCCTTATTTTGCTGGTTCTACCCCGAGCTGATGCAAGGGCATACAGCAATAGCCATCCCCATGCTGTTTGTGCTGCAAAGTTTTTTCGGCTTGTTGCTGTTCGAGTTTTACCTGAACTATCAGGGTACCTTTCGTAGCCTGGCACTGGTAAAAATTGCCATTACCTGTGTCAGCTTTGCTGCCAAACTGGCCTTATTAATTCATGGCTATGGCATCGCCAGCCTGATCTGGATGACATCGGTTGAATTTCTGCTGGTTGGGCTCAGCCAGTACCTGCTGTTCCGTCGCCGACAACAACCCTGGCAAGACAGCAGCACCACCTGGCCGGGGTTTTCTTTTCGCTACGTCCGGTTAGCGCAGGCCAAAGCACTCTTAAAGCGCTCCAGCTGGCTCTGGTTGTCTGGTATTGTTTCTGTCATTTACCTGAAAATTGATTTGGTGATGCTGGGAGCCATGGCCGGTACCGAACAAGCCGGTTTGTATGCCGCAGCCAGTCGTTTATCCGAACTTTGGTATGTATTCCCGGCAACGCTCGCTGCCCGCTATTACCCGGATATGCTCAAAGCCTATCAGCACAGCTGGCCAGGTTACCTTGCCAGATTACGTCGTTTTGCCGGGATCTTTTTGGCGGCGGCCATAGTGATTGCTCTGGTCATGACTGCCGCATCCCACTGGCTGATCCCTGGTCTCTTTGGCGCGGAATTTACCCCCGCCATAGCCGTGCTGCAAATCCATATTTGGGCCGGTTGTTTTATTTTTGTGCGCTACCTGATTAGCCAACACCTGGTAATCACCGAGCAGGAGCCGCTATCCTTGCTCAGCCACGGCATTGCCGCCCTGCTTAATGTTGGCCTGAACTGGTGGCTAATCCCCATCATGGGGATCCAGGGTGCCGCCTGGGCAACTCTGATCGCCTACGCCTACGCCTCTTTTTTCTTTTTGTTCTTTTCCGCGACTACCCGCAAACAGCTCTGGCAGGTGCTTAACAAGCGCGCCGTAGCAACAGCAAAGGATCTCGAATGAATAAGCAACAATCCCCTTATCGTATTGAAATTAAAGGTGTGCAATTTCGTAACAAGGGGGCCTACCTGATGCTGCTGGCCTGCTTGCAAGGCCTGCAGAACGTGAAAAATATGGAGCTGGTGCTGTCACCCGGCCCTAACCTGCCCTACCCGGAGCGAGCCAGGCTGGGCGCCTGGCAAAAACTGGCATTCCGCCGTAAGTCCATTGATCTCACGCACTGGATCAGCCGCTTGCCAAGTCCACTGATCCGGCTGTTTAACCGTTATGGTATGGTGACAGAACAACAGGTAGATGCCGTACTCGAAGCCAGTGGTTTTGCCTACGGCGACCAGTGGCCACTGCAGTTTTTACAAAACACCGCCCGGGAAGTAGAACGATTCGCCAAAGCAGGCAAACCCTTTATTTTTATGCCGCAAGCCTTTGGCCCCTTTGAAAGCAAAGAAAGCAAAGCCGCGATGCGAACCATTATTCAGCATGCCCGTTTGCTCTTTGTACGTGACGCAGTGTCACGACAGCATCTGGAATCCTGCCTGTCGCCCTTACCAGCGCACGTGATCCAATCGCCTGACTTTACCGTTGGCTTGAGCCCACAAGCCTTGCCAGCCGCTGCCAGCCCCTATGCAGCGCTGATCCCGAATAACAAAGTGATTTCACCTTATCACCACGCCAATGCCGACCAGTTAAAAGATGATTACCTGGCCGCTTTTGTGCAAGCAGCCGATCAGCTGCATCAAGCCGGTTATGCGGTGAAACTGGTGAACCATGAAGGCAAGGAAGACGCCGAATTGTGCCAGCATATTCAGGCCAGAGCCCAACATGCTGAAGTGGTCGAGATCGCGAACCCGCTGGCCGTCAAAGCATACATCGGAGGAGCCAGCCTGGTGGTCAGCTCGCGCTTTCACGGTGCCATCAATGCACTGAGCCAGGGCGTGCCCTGCATCGCCACCAGTTGGAGCCACAAGTACCGTCAGATGATGCAGGATTTTGGCATGGAAGCGTACTGCATTGAGACCCTGACTCCGGCAAGCATACAGCAGAGCATCAACCAACTTTTGGCCGAGCAGGCAACCGCCTGCGCAGAACTGAAAGTACGGAAAGAGATCTTACTGCAGAAAAACCAACAGATGTGGCAACAGCTTTATCAACAGCTACCGGTTGACTAACCGGTAGCTGTCTTAAAACCGGGGCAGCTAACCTCCGAAGCGTGAGCGGCGTTCGGTTATGTCAATTAGATTGACCGGACGATTTAACGGCTGGCCACCATCCCGGGCAATAGGTACCCAAGGGATCATCCCCTTACCTCTGGCCGAGCGCAGCGAGAATAAATCAAACGGAATGGACACATAAAAGCCTTTGGTAAAGCTACCTTCTCCATAATCCGCCGACGACATATTGGTTATAGCGGCATGAGCGCCCACCACAATGCCACTTTGGAAGCGTCTGGAAAAGTCGACCTTAACGCCATCGTCCCCTGCCAGAAAACGACCGACATTAAAAGTCAGCAGCACATCATCAAAAAAATCAGGCTGCCAGTAAATATTGGCGTGACCGGTCACCACACTGTAATCTCTGAAATCAAAGTCATTTTCAAAAGAGCGTTGTTTTACCCAGTTGATATCAAAACCAAGTGCCAGATTGCTATCGACAGGGCGGAATAACACCTCACCACCAACACCACCGTACATGGACTCCAAATAGCCGGAATAGGCCTGCATATACCAGTTGGCAGCAGGGTTAGCCTGCCAGCCAAGGTAGAGGTTTTCCATGGTGACTTTGCTGCGGGTAACATATTCCCGTACGTATGTCCGTACCCGCGGCACGGTACTCTCTTGTGCATCTACTTTGAAATTAAACTTATCAAAGTTCTCCAGCAGGGTTACTTTGGCGGTGGATTGCAGCGACAGTCGTGGAGTAAACGAATAGCCGGCCGAGGCCATCACACCGCCCTGGTACATAAAAAACACTTCCGGGCTGCCAAAGCTTTGCAACCAGAAGGTCTCCAGGCCATAGTTGATGGACGAAGCCCTGCGGTTATCGATATAAGCGCCGCTGGCCACAGGATCCAACCGGGTAAAGGTGGAAGGGACATCCACCCTCAAGCTCTGATGGGTAACTGCGGCAATAAAGTCGGCAGCATTAACCCGGGTTTCCACCATTGGGTGCGGCCCCTCAATCTCGACAATGCGGTATTCAGCAATACTTCGTGGCAACTCTGCTGCCAATACGCGCGCTACCCGCTCGGTGGCCACAAGCTGATCGTTGTATTGCAGTTGGTAGCCGGCTACCGTGATGACATCCTCTGTCAAAGTAATTTCCGTCACCACAAAGCCAGCTTCCCGTTGCAGCATGGCACTAAACTGCATCCGGTCTATGGTATCCATAGTGATGTGCTGACTTTCCGGCACCTGTCGTAGGGGAGGATCAATTTTCATCTGCCGGATGCTGTGAAAATT
The DNA here is from genome assembly GCF_039631345.1 of Alkalimonas sp. NCh-2. Classification (NCBI taxonomy): domain Bacteria; kingdom Pseudomonadati; phylum Pseudomonadota; class Gammaproteobacteria; genus Alkalimonas; species Alkalimonas sp. NCh-2. The sequence continues at coordinate 468,941 of NZ_JBDIUV010000002.1, read as the reverse complement.
CAAGCCATAACTAAAACCAAAGCCAAAGGTATTGCCACGCTGGTAGTTGGCGGTTAGATCCAAATCTTTCCAGCGGTACACAGCGCCAATATTCCAACGGCTGTCCTGGCGCATCTCCCCTGCTCTGTCCCGGCTGTAATCATTGCCTTCGTATTCCAGTTTTAAACGCAGTGGCTGCCATGGCGTCTGGTATTCAATACCCCCATATAAAGAGGCAGGACCTTTAAAAAAGCGCTGATAATCAATCTTGCCGCCCTGGCCGGAATATCCGCGGGGGCGTTGACAAAAAGACTCCCGCACATCGCAAAACGGATTGCGGGTATTGCCGGCAGTACCTAAGTAACCCCAGCCCATCCCCAGATGCAAATCAAAGGGGCCAAACCGTTTGCTGGCTGCAACAAACTCGCTCTCGAAAAAGCCGGTACCGCCGAAATCCCGAAAGCCAACACTCAGTTCCGGCCACCAGTAATCCTCTTTCAGCAAACGAAACTTGGCATCGATACCTTTGTCTTTCAGCGTTTGATCGCCACTAAAGCCAGGAAAAGGGCTATACAGTTGAGTACGGACATCGGTGTAACGAATGGTCGATTCCATCCAGGGAAACAGCTGCAGGCTGGCACTCCAGAAACGGTATTCTTCGTTATCGGTGTAATTAAAGCGAAAACTGCCATCGGTCTGCATACGGGCAGTCGGTGTTTGAATTAAGCCAACACCGCCATGCACGGCCTCCGATAAATAAAATTCGGACGCTAGCACCGGAGCTGCCGCTAAGCCAACAGCAGGCAACAACCACAAGGCAGGTAGCATCGAGAAAACGTCTTTTTTCATCACTCAAACACCCTGTGCATGGCCAAATCAATCAACGTCTGATTCAGGTGCCGATACTTAGCCGGTAAAGCTCTGGGGCCAAAAGGCACCAGAATTTGTGCCCCAGGTTGCACTGCAATCCGTTGCCGGTTCCAGTAGGCAACCCCAACCCATTGCTGGCTGCCATCGGGTTGCAGCAAGAGTACCTGGTTAATATCGGCCAAAGGCAGGCGATACCCTGTAGTTAAGTATTCACCCACCATCGACAGGCGCTTATGAGCTAAGGGTGCCGTCTCCTGGTAAAGCCCGGCCGGGTAAACCCATTGTGGCCGTGCTGGTAACTGCAACAGATAATGGCCTGCATCCAGTCGTGGATTGTGCTGCAGCGCAGCCCGGGCCCGATCCAGATCCACAGGGACGATCACCGGCTCAGCCAACTGCCAGCTTCGAACCTGCACTAACAGCGCATGCACCGCATTGGCTTGCTTGCGTTGCTTGCGCGCCAGGAAGTGCTGCTGCAACTGCTGCAATTCAGCAATAAATTGCTGCTGTTGTTCAATCAAGCCTGGGCTGTCACGGTACAACCGGGCCGCCGGCCAGTAAGTGCGCTCATCAAGCTGTGCATGTTGCAGTAGATCCAACAAGCGGGGACGCTGCTCAAATTGCAGCAACTGCCCCTGCACAGCCACAGTCACCACAGGTGCCGCCTCTGCAGCGGTTTCTGCCACCACGGGCCTTAACAACAAGCACAACAGCACTGCTGTGACACTGAACAATCGCATCATAAATCTGCTCCGGCAGGGCTAATTAACCGGGCATAACGGCTGATAAAGGTCATGGTATACACCGGGCCCTGTGGCCGTAACTGCTGCCGGCTTTGCAATAAAGTGCCGCTGGCAGCATCAAACCAATAACGGTTTTCAAACTGCTCAGCACTGTCAATGGCGGTAACACGTTCGACAAAAACCCGGCAAGCAATCTGCTGCTCCAGCAAGTTCAGAAATTCCGGCTCGGCCTCGGTAAACACCGACTGCAGCGGCAGGCCGCTGGCATCGGTCCAATCGGTTAAACGCAACCAGGGGGCTGCCTGCTTAAGCTGATCCGGCCCATACTGCAAAGGATCGCCGCTGATATGGGTACTGTGGTGTAAATCGCTGGTAAAGCCAACGGTACGGACCACCCGGCCATGCTGTAAAATCAGGTAAGCATTGTCTGCCGATACCCACTTTTGCTGGCCATGCTCAATAAAAGCCAATGCCAATGAAAGCACAGGCCCGTCATCACGAGTAAAATACAAGGAATCAAATGAGCTGCTTTGCAGCTGCTGCAAACTAAGGTTGGCATCCGCTGGCCTGGATAGTGCGGCCTTAAAATCCTGGTAATAAATCCGGCTGGTACCGCTGCAGCTGGCAAGTACAGCAACCATCGCAAACATACAAAGCAAACGCACAGGCATGATCCCTGAAAACTTTTCTGCAAAATAACAAAAAGCCGCTGAATAGCGGCTTAATCGGGATAACGTTAACAGCTTACTTAACAGTTGGTGCGTAAGTAGAAGTTACCAACTGAGTGAAGGTATTGGTACCAGTACCAGTAACAATTACTTCCTCTTTCAAGCAAAAACCATCCGGGCGGGTTGGTACATTGCCATCGTCACAAGTAGCAACCTGCTCTTCCGGGTTAACAGTAGTGCCACGGCTGTTTGAAATCACAGCAGCAGCTACAGCAACACCAACAGCACCTGCAGCAATAGTAGTAGCACTAATCTCGCCAAAAGCGCCAGAAGACGAACCACCAGCCTGATCCTGAGCAACGGCTGTGCCCATAGTTAAAGCCAGAACAGCAGCTGCCGTGCTTACAAATACTTTTTTCATTTAAGATCCCTCAATTATTGGATTTCATAGCCAAAGACTATCTGAAAGCAGCGTAAAACTCAAGTGCTAATTGCAAACAGCAGCGCATAAAATTAAAACGCTGCTTACACCAAGTACCACACAATTCATGCCGACTGCGGGTGAATTCTGGCGACTACCGCCGTGTCATCAATGGTCTGGTCAGGCTGGCTGTATACCAGGTCACAGCAGGCATCTTTGTAATTAAAGCCGGTCGGTGCCACTTTCATCAACTGCACAATATCCTGTACCGCAAAGTTCGCACAGTGATGCTCCAGCTCCGCCAGCAATGTTTCTACCGCCGGCCAACTCATGCAAACCTCCAGCGCCGACATAATGCGTGGGTGGTCGGTATTGCGGACATTATCGCCTATCAGCAGCTCTTCGTACAGTTTCTCGCCCGGGCGCAAGCCGGTGTAACGAATTTCTATATCGCCATGCGGATGGTTGCTATCTTTTACCTCCAGCCCCATCAGATGGATCATACGCCGGGCCAGCTCGGAAATACGAACCGGTTCGCCCATATCCAGCACAAAAACATCGCCCCCATTGCCCATAGCACCGGCCTGGATCACCAGTTGGGCGGCCTCGGGAATGGTCATAAAATAACGGATAATGTCTTTGTGGGTCACAGTAACGGGGCCGCCTTTGCGGATTTGCTCGCGAAACAGCGGCACCACAGAGCCGGACGAACCGAGCACATTGCCAAAGCGCACCATGCAAAAACGGGTACTTTGTTGCCGGGTCGATAAAGCCTGCAACACCAGCTCGGCCAGGCGCTTGGACGCGCCCATCACATTGGTGGGACGCACTGCTTTGTCGGTAGAGATCAGTACAAAATTTTCTACCCCGGCGGCAATGGCCGCTTCTGCCGTATGCCAGGTACCAAACACATTGTTACGTACCCCTTCAACAATATTAAACTCTACCAGAGGGACATGCTTATAAGCAGCAGCATGGTAGACGGTTTGGACCCCAAAGCAGCGCATTACGCTTGCAACCCGATCGCGCTGCTGCACCGAGCCCAGAATGGCTTTTAACTCGACCTCGTAGTCATTTTTCTGCTTTAGTGTGGCCAGCTCCTGCTCTATGCTGTACAAACCGTACTCCGACAGCTCAAACAGGATCAACGCCTTCGGTTCGTACTGGATAATCTGGCGGCACAGCTCAGAGCCTATCGAGCCACCAGCGCCAGTCACCATCACAACTTTACCGCGGATATGCGCATGCATCAGCTTTAGCTTGGGCTCGACCGGATCCCGCCCCAGCAAGTCTTCCACCCGCACATCCTGCAGCTCATCAATCCGCATGCTGCCATCGACCAACTCGTTCACTGCCGGTATCGATTGCACCGGAATGGGCAAAGACTCCAACTGGTCCAGCACTTCGCGCCGGCGCGAGCGCCCAACAGAAGGAATAGCCAGTAAAACACGATTCACGCTGTACGCTTTGATCAAACTGGCAATATGCGCCGGGTTACCCACCGGAATACCAATGATGGTTGAACGCTGCAAGGTCGAGTCGTCATCAACAAAGAGCACCGGGTGAAACTGCTCGCCATTAAATAAAGACATCGCCAACTGCCGCCCGGCAGAGCCGGCACCATAAATCAGCACCCGCTCTTTACGGGCATTGTTGCGCTGATCCAAAAACATTCGGACCAGCAAGCGGCTGCCACCAGAGCTAAGCAGCGCCAGCAGCGCATAGACAAAAATAAGGTTGCCCTTGTCTTCTACCCGGAAAACAGCAAACAACAAGGTAAGGATAAAAGCGCTGGATACAATACCAGCCAGCACAGCACCAAGGGCATGCTGACCGATGTAGCGGATCACCGCCCGGTACAACCCGAGCTTGGTAAAAATAAACAGGGTAACCGGCAATGAAATACTAAAAGCCAGCGCAATATCGGCTATTGCAACCTGGCTGCCATTCTGGGTTAGAAAGTAAGCACCAATAAAGGAGCCAAGCAAAAACAGGGTATCCGCACAAACAGAAAAAACACGCTTAAAAGAACGCGGAAGACTTAAAATCCAGCTGAGCAAAGTGAGTTCCTCGGGGTTATTGCCTCGCATAGTATATGCGTGAACCACGATTTAAGCCAGAACGCTGGTAACAAGGCCCTGGCTCAGGGTTAGGATGACGGCTTAGCAAGCAGTTGCTGCATAGCATCGGCAAAGCGTTGTCCCAGCACAGGATCACGCAAGCCAAACTCAACAAAAGCTTTCATATAACCCAGCTTATTACCGCAATCATGGCTGCGGCCTATGATATGGTAAGCATTAACAGGCTGCTCTTTCATCAAAATAGCGATGGCATCCGTTAGCTGAATTTCATCGCCGGCCCCAAGCGGCGTATAAGCCAGCGCTTCCCAGATAGCCGGGGTAAACACATAACGCCCTACCACCGATAAATTCGATGGTGCTTCATCAACGTCGGGTTTTTCGACAATAGCACACATAGCAACGGATCCACCGGCTTGCATTTTGTGCCCTTCCACATCGGCAACACCATAACTGCTAACACTTTCCATCGGTACCGGCTCGACCATCACCTGGCTAATACCGGTATCGGTAAATAATTGCCCCATTTGCGCCAGATTATCACGCTTTAAATCGCTGTCGTAACCATCAATCAACACATCCGGCAGTACAACCGCAAAAGGCACATCTCCCACCAATGGCCGGGCACAAAGTACCGCGTGGCCCAGTCCTTTGGCTTCCCCCTGCCTGACATGCATAATGGTGACATCCTTGGGACAAATATTTTGCACCTCATCCAGCAACTGACGTTTCACCCGCTTTTCCAGCATGGACTCCAGTTCAAAGCTTTTATCAAAATGATTCTCAATGGAGTTTTTTGACGAATGTGTTACCAAAACGATTTCTTTAATGCCCGCAGCAATGCATTCCTGCACCACATATTGAATCAAGGGCTTATCCACCACAGGCAGCATTTCTTTTGGAATAGCTTTGGTTGCAGGCAGCATACGGGTGCCCAGGCCTGCAACAGGGATCACTGCTTTACGAACTATATTGTTTTTCATAGCACCATCTCTTTAATAGTGTTGAGTGTTGGGTTTTAAATGTTGAATTCAAAACACCAAAATCATCAGAATCATCAGAATCATCAGAATCATCAGAATCATCAGAAGCAAACCACAACTATACTAAAACTAAAAACCTTACCGACGATCCAACACTAAACTCAACATTCAACATTCATAATACATTCTGTACCAATCGACAAAACGCTGCACACCAAGTTCAATCGGCGTTGCCGGTTTAAAGCCAACAGCCTGCTGCAAGTCATCAATATCGGCAAAAGTTGCCGGAACATCACCATCCTGCATCGGTAGATATTCCTTCACCGCTGCCACCCCCAGTGCTTGCTCAATCGATTCAATAAAGGTCATTAACTTCACAGGCTGGTTGTTACCAATATTAAAAATCTTATAGGGCGCACTGCTTGCCGATGTATCTTGCCCGTTCCAGTCGGCATCAGACTGCGGCGGCTTATCCTGAATACGCAGAATGCCCTCAACAATATCATCGATGTAAGTGAAGTCACGCTGCATCTGGCCATGATTGAAAACCTTGATCGGTTTCCCTTCCACGATGGCTTTGGTAAACAGGAACATGGCCATATCCGGCCGGCCCCATGGCCCATACACGGTAAAAAAACGCAGCCCTGTGGTAGGAATGCCATACAAATGACTGTAGGTATGAGCCATCAACTCGTTGGACTTTTTCGTGGCCGCGTACAAGGATACCGGATGGTCCACCCGATCCTGGGTACTAAACGGCATTTTGCTGTTCATACCATAAACCGAACTGGACGAGGCATACACCAAATGCTCCACCTGATGGTGGCGGCAGCCCTCCAAAATGGTGAGCGTACCAATCAGATTGCTGTCGGCATAAGCCAGCGGGTTTTCAAGCGAGTAACGGACCCCAGCCTGAGCGCCCAAATGTATCACCCGGTTAAACTTTTCCCGGGCAAACAAATCAGCGACGCCCACACGATCAGCCAGGTCCAGCTTTTCAAAAGTAAAATTCGCCGCTGTTTCAAGCTGAGCCAGACGGTCCAGCTTTAATTGCACCTCGTAATAATCATTCAGATTATCCAGCCCCACCACCTGGTGGCCAGCAGCCAGCAAACGCTGGCACACATAAAAGCCAATAAAACCGGCAGCACCAGTCACTAAAAATTTCATCTCACAATTCCTGCCGACCCAACATTCAACATTCAACATTCAACATTCAACATTCAACATTCAACATTCAACATTCAACATTATACTAATCACTGCCAAATAAATCGCGAGTGTAGACTTTCTCTGCCACATCGGCCAGTGCTTCACTGCGCCTGTTGGCAACAATTACATCCGCCATCTGCTTAAACTCAGCCAAATCCCGAATCACCCGGGAGTGGTAGAACTCGCTTTGCTTTAACTCCGGCTCGTACACCACCACCTCAATACCTTTGGCTTTAATGCGCTTCATAATGCCCTGAATCGCAGATGCCCGAAAATTATCAGAGCCCGATTTCATCACCAAGCGATACACTCCAACGATCTTGGGAGCACGCTTAATAATGGAATCAGCGATATAGTCTTTGCGGGTTCGGTTGGCGTCGACAATGGCCTGAATCATATTGTTTGGAACATCGCGATAATTGGCCAGCAATTGCTTGGTATCTTTCGGCAAACAGTAACCACCATAACCAAAACTGGGGTTGTTGTAGTGGCTACCGATACGAGGGTCCAGCCCCACCCCTGCAATGATCTGCCGGCTATCCAGGCCATGGCTCTCGGCATAGCTATCAAGCTCATTGAAGTAAGCCACCCGCATCGCGAGGTAGGTGTTAGAAAAGAGCTTAATAGCTTCGGCTTCAGTGCTATCAGTAAAAAGCACCGGAATATCTTTTTTCACGGCTCCCTGCTGCAGCAAAGCAGCGAACTGCCGGGCACGCTCGGAGCGCTCGCCCACAATAATTCGCGATGGGTGAAGATTATCGTGCAACGCCTTACCTTCCCGCAAAAACTCGGGCGAGAAAATAAGGTTGTTCGTTTGAAACCGGGCCGCAGTGGCTTTGGTATAGCCTACCGGCACCGTAGATTTAATAACCATCAAGGCATTGGGGTTTATTGCCAGCACATCCTGGATCACGGCCTCAACACTCTGAGTATTAAAATAATTGGTCTCGGCATCGTAGTCCGTTGGCGTAGCAATAATAACAAAATCTGCATTGGCATAAGCCAACTGTTTGTCCAAAGTAGCGCTAAATTGCAAATCGTCGCGCGTTAGAAAGCTACTGATATCGCTATCTTCAATCGGCGACTTGCCCGCATTCAGCAAGGCTACTTTTTCCGGCACAATATCCACCGCCACTACCTGGTGGAACTGAGCCAACAACATGGCATTGGACAAGCCGACATAGCCAGTACCCGCAACAGCAATACGTAAAGCTGGCATATTCATAATTCAGCACTCTAATCAGTCGCAAAAAGTTAGCGCGCAATAATAGCATGGACACCTAAAGCTGAAAACGCTTGCTGCAATGCCAGTTTTGCCGGCATATCACCGTGCACAATACGGACCTGTTTTGGCTTTCGGCGCATCCGGCACACAAAATTCAGCAAGCCTTGCTGATCGGCATGGGCAGAATAGCCCCCTAAGGATATAATCTCTGCCCTAAGCGCAATACGTTCGCCATCCATGGTAATAAAAGCGCCGGGGCGGTTGCCAAAGCGCTGCAACTGCGCCCCCAGAGTACCGCGGGCCTGATAGCCAACAAAGATCACCTGATGCACCGGATCGGGCAGCATTTGCTTTAAGTAATTGACCACCCGACCGCCCTGACACATACCACTGGCGGCAATCACAATAGCCGGCATTTGAGTTTGGCTAAGGCGCTGCACCAGTTGCTGATGCTCAGCCACTGAGTCCACGGTAATTAATTGTTCAAAACTCAGTGGGTGCCGCCCTGCCGCCACTTTGGCTTTGGCTTCGTCATCCCAGCAGTCTTTCAGCTGGCGATAAGCCGCAGTAAAGCGGGCTGCCAGCGGTGAGTCGACAATCACCTTAAGCTCATCCCAGCGCAAGTGCCGGTGGATGGACTGGCCTTTTAACCGGTGAATCAGGCTTTCCAACTCGTACAACAGCTCTTGGGTGCGGCCAATGCTAAAGGCCGGAAAAATCACCGTGCCGTTATCCTGCAACGAATGCAGTAACGCCTGTTTTAATCGCTTGGTGCGCTCTTTACGGTTTTCATGCTGCTTATCACCATAGGTACTTTCAATCACCACCACATCCGCTCCAGCCGGTGGCTTCGGCGCTGGCAACAAGGGGGTGTAAGGCGCGCCCAGATCACCGGAAAATACCGTGGTAAACCAGCGCCTGCCAGGCAATGTACGATGGCGGATTTCCAGATAAGCCGAACCCAGTATGTGCCCCGCCACCTGAAAGCGGCACTGCACCTGCACGCCATCTGCTGGCGGCAAATCCAGCCATTGTTTGTAATCCACAGCTACAATTTGCTGTTGCAATAAAGACAAGAAGGTTTCTATCAGGGCAGGGTCACGGGTTACGCCCACTTTCAGTGCATCTTCCAGCACCAAAGGCAGCAACAGCGCCGATGCTTTGGTGCAATAAATAGGGCCACGAAAACCTGCCGCCAACAAATAGGGAATACGCCCCACATGATCAATATGCACATGGGTAACAATTAAAGCCCGGATCCCGGCAAGTGGAAAATCAATCGACGGCTCGCTGGCCGAGCCACCCGGCCCTGCTTCATCGCCCTGGAACAAGCCGCAATCGATCAGCACACTGTAATCTTCCTGCAGCAGGTACTGGTGGCATGAGCCTGTTACGCCGTCTACTGCGCCGTGGTGGAGGAAGCTTGGGAAGCTTATGGTCGTTGACATCCGGGCTCCGTTTTAGTTTTTAGTGTTTGGTTTTTAGTGTTTGGTTTTGAGTTGGCTTGGCTGGTTTTTACTATTTTGGTCAAAAGCTTGATGAGCTCATCGGTTTGCTCTAACAAGCTTGCTACGTGTGGTTGTTTGTTATCGAGATAACCGGTAACACACAAGAGTTCCAACCAATATTTAGTTTCTCTGGACTCTTTACTGGCTATACTCATTTTAGCGATAAAATCCGCTCTCGATTGACCGGCCTGAGCCTCGTTGATGTTCGCACCGATGGAAGTACCGCAGCGAAGCAGCTGCTTAGAGAGGACGTATTCTTTGTGTTCTTTGGTCAAGAACTGATAAAGCTTAACAACCCGAACAGCAAAATCAAAAGACTTACTCAGCACCCTGCTTGACTCAACCGGCATCCAAAGCCCCATCAACGCAATACAAAGCACTATTTATAGATCACAAATGAAACACCAGCAACCAATAATTAAACACTCAAAACTCAAAACTCAAAACTCAAAACTCAAAACTAATGTACTCAGTTTGCTTATGCAAAGCGAAGCACTAATCAAAATCCTCACCAAAATAGTCAAAAGCAGCCAAGCCAGCTCTTAATTCAAAATTCAACATTCACAATTCAACATTCAAAAAAGCTCAGCACCCTGCTTGACTCAACCGGCATCCAAAGCCCCATCAACGCAATACAAAGCACCATTTATAGATCACAAATGAAACACCAGCAACCAATAATTAAACAATCAACACTCAAAACTCAAAACTCAAAACTCAAAACTCAAAACTATCTAACCCGATCCCCCCGCCCCTTACCAGCAACAGTCATAAAAATGTACTTAAAGTAGTCTGCCAGGCTAAGCGACTGCAACATTTTTGCATCCGTTTCCGCCAGCAATACAGGGGTAGACATATCAATTTCATTCACTTGCGCTAAACCGGTAATGCCTGGCCGGGCTTTTAAGACACCGCGCGCTTCGCGCTCAGCAATCAATTCTTCCTGGTTAAACAAACAAGGGCGCGGACCCACCAGGCTCATATCGCCGCAAAGAACATTCCAAAGTTGCGGTAATTCATCCAGCTTGGTTTTGCGTAAAAAACTACCAAAAGGGGTAATGGCACTGCTACTGGCCAAATGACTGGCCACATGCGCAGTATCTTTTTTCATGGTACGAAACTTTACCAGGGTAAAAGGATTTTTGTTGCGGCCGACACGCTGTTGCCGAAAGATAGGCGACCCTGTATCAAAAAAACCAATGACCGTAAGAATAACCAGCACCGGAAAACCAACCACTAAGCCACAAAAGGCAAACACAATATCCAACAACCGAATCAACATAAAACCTCAAAAGCAAAATTCAACACCCAACAATGAGCACTCAACACTCAACACTCAACACTCAACACTCAACACTCAACACTCAACACTATGAAAGCAGCGAGCAATCCCCTCTTCCAAGGTAATCGGCGGTTTCCACCCCAACGTTTCTTTCGTATGAGTGATATCCACCTGCAAATTACCACACAAACGATCAATCACAGCAGACTTGCCGGTTAACTTACCAGCCAAACGCAGCCAGGATACAGGCACCGGCAATAGCCACGGCTTTTTGCCTGCTGCGCGAGTCATTAGTTCAAGCAACTCTGTGGTTGATACGTCCTGATCGTCGCTGACTAAAAAGGTTTGATTGGCGGCATTGGGGTGATCGATACAGGTTACAATTAAATCAACCAGATTATCCAAAGCTACCAGGCTACGTTTATTATGGATTGCGCCGAGTGGTAATGGCAGGTTTTGCTGTGCCAGCTTAGTAAGCTTGCCGAAATTACCTGGTGCATCAGCACCATACACTAAAGGCGGACGAATAATAACAACTTCCATACCTGACTCAGCTGAGATTTTCGTGAGACCTATCTCAGCATCTAGTTTGGAGACAGCATAATCCTCACATGGTGAGGGAGGATCAAATACAGTAAATGGTTTAGGACTAGATATACCATTCACACCAATGGAGCTTAAGAAAATGAAACGTTTTACCCCCCTACGCGCAGCCTCTTCAGCTAAGTTTAGAGTAGCCTGAGTATTTACATGTCTAAACTCAGCCAAAGATATGCCTGCCACATGCGCTTTTGCAGCTATATGAATAATGATGTCAACCTCTTTTATACTATCAAATAACTGAGGTAAGTTAACAATATCATTTATGAAAGGTGTGCTCACCTTGGAGTCATTGCTTTGCCAAGAGGCTCTCACTGGAGCAATAATATCAACAAAGTGTGACTGTAGGCGGATTAATGTTTTTCTTCCTATAAACCCGGTACTGCCGGTTAAAAGTATTTTAGGGTTCAAACATCCCCCTCAACATTCAATAAAAGCTGCTTGTAAACAGATAAGTGGACTTGAACCACAGCCTTAATATCAAACATTTTTTCAGCAAACAAACGACCTTCACGTCCCATCTGAGTGCGCAAAATCTCATCATTAATTAATAGCTCAATGGCATCACTTAAAGCATCAACATCTCGCGCAGGAACTATTATACCAGTAACATTATCTACTACAGCTTCTGCACACCCGGGATTATCAGTAGTTACCACTGGTCGCCCACAGGCAGCAGCTTCTATCAATACTTTAGGTAGACCTTCACCATAATAAGATGGCAAAACTATTATATTTGCATTAGAAAAAAGTGTAGCAATATCTGTTCGATGACCTAGTAACTCTACAACGCCTTCATGCTGCCATTGTATTAACTGCTCATCGGTTATACTATGTGGGTTACCATAATCTGGTGAACCAATCAGTTGAAATTTGCAATCTATTCCTTTTTCTCTTAATTTATTAGCAGCCTCAACATACTCGAAAACCCCCTTTTCTTTAAGTAACCTGCATGCCATAGCAACGACAGGTGTTCCAACAGGAGGAGTGCTCACAGAATACTCATCCAAATCAGCACCTGAGCCCTTAATCATAACTATATTATTGTCTTTTATTTTTGCTGCTGCTTGAATTGTATTGCGATCAAAGGTGTTCTGAAATATAACTTTAATGTTTTTTCCAGAAAGAGCAAATTTATAAGCTAGCTTTGCAAACCTTCTCAAAATTGAGGCCTTCATGGTATCACTAGTAAACACAAACCCCAGACCTGAGATTGCTGCTACAAAAGCCGGTACTCGAAGGGCCCTTGAAACTATACCGCCATATATAACAGGTTTTATCGTTACAGCGTGGATTAGATCAGGCTTCAGAAAGCGAATAAGACGAAAAACATTAGCAACAGTTGCCATTTCAACGAAAGGATTAAGACCACTACGGGTAAATGGAACTTCATGTAATGTAAATCCATATGACCGCAACTCATCTTCGCGCCCAGTGAATGCACAAGCTATGTGTACATCGTAACCATGCTTAAGAGCCTCAATAGCTATTGGCAGCCTATTTACAATAAATGCCCAATCAGCATTTACCAAGTATAAAATCTTTTTTGATTTCAAATCTTACTCACATTCATTATAAATTGATAACCAAGTCTCAACTGCTTTGTCGATAGAAAAAAGATTACAAACTCTTTTCCGACCCATATTAACTAAATGAGTTCTTTCTGATTCTGAAATTGACAAAGCCCGGACGATTGCATCTCGTAACGAACAACTATCAGCAGGCGGAACCAAATAACCGCAATCACCTAAGACCTCCTTAACGCCACCACAATCAGTTGCAACAGCTAATGTACCTGAAGCCATAGCTTCAGCTACTACCAAGCCAAATCCTTCCCAAGAAGATGATAATACAAACAGGTCAGATGCAGACATCAAATGAGGAACATCACTGCGAACGCCAGTGAATATTACATTCTTCTCGATATCTAACTCGATCGCTTTTTCTCGAAGTTGTGCCAACAATGGACCAGCTCCTACAATGAGAAGAAAAATTTGGTGCTCCTTGATGGAGGAAATGACATCCAATAATAATGTAAAATTCTTTTGGACATGCAGCCGCCCTACAGCTAAAACCAGTTTTGCTTTATCAGGTATATTAAACTCGGAACGTACTGTATGTCGAAATGTGATGTCGGGTCTGAATTTTTTTATATCAATACCATTGTAAACCAACTTAATTCTACCAGGTTTAGTTGCTCGATTACTGATAAACGAATCTACAGCTTCTTGACTGACATTAGTAAAGTAATCATTGAATGAATCAGTTACACGATAAAGTGCAACCCTAGAAAACCCACCATCATATGTATTATGCGCAGTACAAACTAAACGACGTAAACTGAAAACCTTTTTATACAACCTTGAAAATATTATCGCGTGAAAAAGGTGACTATGAACTACATCTGGGTTGAAATCTTTTACAACCTTCCTAAACCTGATAACCCCATTGAATATCGAAGCCATCCCTTTAAGACCGAGTGTAATTACTTGGATGTCATTAGACTCTGGTCTAACCTCGATTTCATCTATCATAGAGACTATTGCAACTTTATTACCTTGCTTATGTAATTCTGAAGCAAGTGCACAAACCTGAACTTCAGCACCGCCCATTTTCAAGCCTGATATAACAAAGAGAATATTCATAATTTAAAACCCAAAGTAAGATACACCATAAGGTGTCAAACTGTTGTTTTTGACAGTATCGACAAATGAAAAAGAACCAGCCAGTATGATTACAAAAACCAGAACAACATCCCTATATGAAAATTTTGCCACAATTGCAGCAATTATGAAGGGCAAAAAAGATATGATAAACCTACCAGCTAGAGGTGAAATAAAATACATTGTCAGATACGATAAAATCCCTATGAAAGCCAACCGGACAGTCTGGTCTTGATAAAAGTAATATCTAGATCGTGTGAGTAATATAAAAAAAACAAATGACCACAAAACCAGTGCACCGCCACCGACATTCACACCACTAGTTAAATGCTGTGCAGTAGCCTGTCTAGCACCTAAAAGCTGAGCAAGATAGATAAAAGATATTGAAATTACGAGAGAAAGCATTATCTGTGCAAAGAGCCGTAAATAGTACCTATTACTATAATTTTGCCCGGAAAGAGCAACATCTAGGATATACATTACAAAAAATATAAAAAAAGATGAGTGAACAAAACCAGCTGCGAGTATCACAAGCGCTATAAAATACTCTTTCCTTGTAATCAAAACAGCCCAAATCACCATTGACACTGCCAAACCTTGCCTTAATGTAACAAGCTGCAAGTGAAAAACTTGCGGAAGCAGCAGTAATATCACAAAGGAGAAAAATAGCATAACGCCATTTCGGCTGGACTTAAAAACAAAATATGAAACAGAAAAGCTAATGATAAAAACAAAAACAGATGGCATTTGTTCAGGCGCGAAAAATATCCGCCCAAGGTAGTTGAAAGCCAAAAACAATGGCTCATTAAAAGCTTTCCCTAAAAATGAATCATAGCGCAAGAATATTTCTTCATAGTTTCGTGCGTAAGCAAAATAATTTTCTCGGTCTCTAAAAGCCGCGCTTGGCAAATATGAAAGTACAGCAGAATAAGCTAATGCAAAAATTAGTGATAGTGAATTCATCAAATCCTTATGGGAAATACGAATATCTCTGTCTATCCATTGCATAGAAGTATCTTTTCCCATTTCGTGATAAAGGATTCAACATTGAACTCGGTTGCCTTGCGGAGCGATGAATTACTCATACAGGCATAAAATTCCGGATCGTTGAAAGAATTAATGGCAGTTATCATTGATTCTGCTAGTGATTGAACATCTTCAGCATTGCTTAGCCACCCAGTAATACCATGCTCTATCATTTCACCAGGTCCAGTATTACAGTCAAATGAAACAATTGGCAAACCAAAGCACATAGCTTCTAATAGAACCATCGGGAATCCTTCATACCTAGAGCTCATAACATAGGCAGAAGCGTTCTTATAATAGATATCAATTTCTTTTGTAGCTGGAATTAAATTAACAGAACCAGATAAATTTAATTTTTCAATTTGCACGGTAAGGTCATCACGTCTTTCTCCATTACCAACTATGTTTAGTTTCCATTCTGGATGTACTTTGATGACTATAGACCAAGCTTTTATTAATAAGTCATATCCTTTTTGATCTACCAATCGACCCACAGACAGAAACGATTTGCTGTTGATATTTGCCAACTCATTCGAAACATCGAAAGTTAATGGGTTAGATATAGCAGATACAGAAGCAAAACAAAATGATTCAGCCAACCAAAACTGTTTATCGCGCTCTGTTAGAGTAACAATATTATCAGCACGCAATGCAGCAAGGTGTCTTGCAATTCGTCTAGACCTCCTCCCCAAGTCAACATGGTAATTAAAGTGTTCCCATACTATGTGATTTAATTTCAGATTCCAGACAGCCGGGACAGCATAAATTGCAAGCATTGATTCAACAGTAATTAAACAATTTATTTGGTTAGTTCGTAAATAGGCTCGGAGCTTACGTGTTATTTCAAAGTACGCAGTAAGGCCAGCACCACGCACATTATTTAAGCTGTTGTATTGAATCTTCTCTGAAATTTGGAAAAAGGGTTTATCGCTGCTATAGAGATTAAGTACATGAACATCAAATCCCTTGTCACAAAGCTGATTAATCAGAATTGATGAAACTCTTTCTGTACCGCCAGAGTTACCCATGTCACTTATGAACAAACATATTTTTTTCATCGATATTAAGCCCAAATAACTACTCTATATGAAATGGATTGCCACCAAGTTCTACCAAGGAATGTGAAAGATCGTTAAATTGAGATTTAACCTCCGGCGAAACCAATGTATGTATATTAACCCACTCAACACCGATTAAATTAAAAAGAGCAGCACTACCAATTCCATATACATTAACTGTTTTGAATTTCTTACCAAGCTCAACAATTAAATCTTCTGCTATTAAATTTCCGGGCAGTTTTTCAAATGAATTGAAATAATTAGAGTTATCTTTTGGATGTTGAATGTAAAAAAAGTTCTCTAGACCCTTGAAATATTTTTCTAACTTTACACTCAAATAATCAGCGTTGGTATTCGCAACTACGTGCAAAAGACTTCCGAGAAAAACGTGACATTCATCATTTAAAACGGGCATATCCCTTGCCAGATTATCTTCACCAAATAAAGATATCAGGCTTACATTATCAATTATATTTTTCCTATTCGGGTATATGGAAAAATGCTCAACGGATGATCTTTTCACTTTCTCCAAGCTGTACCTGCAACCCAAAAGAAAGTAAATAATAGCAGTAAATTTTGAGCGCCTTGATATGTAATATATTGAGTCTTTAGAAATATTAGAGGCTCCATCATCAAAAGTTATCAATTTAGAAAAAACACAGTGAGTTAACACTAAATGAGCATAAACATTATCAACGCTGGCCAAGTAGATGCAGTTATATTTTTTGGCTTTAAACAAGCGCTTTATGTCTAAAAAATATTTTGGAAATCTAGTGCGACAGAGGTAAAAAATTGATTTTCTTGATTTATTTTCAAGCTGATGGAAATAGTATTTTTCCTTATCACTTTCAACATGCGTAAAATAAAATATCTCGTAATTAATCAATTTTTTTTCATGTATTATCCTTTGCGCAATTACTGTTTGCAATGCAGTACTACAAATAAAAAGATCCACAAGATACGTACCTTAACATTATTTTTGCAAGCCTTGGCTGTACCGCCTACAAAAAAAGTAAATTAAACAAATCGTAAATGAGTTCGTTATAAAAAGAGTGAAAGCCATCATTTTAAGATTGCTTGATCCCAAAGTCGCAATTAAAACAATATGTAAAGCAGATGAAACGCCTGTACCAATCGAAACGGCGACTGTTTTTCCATGATAAAACAAGTAATTAGCTAGTAGAAAGTAAGGGGCATTCATCGCAATGCCCAGAAGAAAAATGCACGCGTAAACTTTAGACTCAACAAAGTTATCACCAAATACATAAGCATATACTGAGCTTGGTAGCATATAGGCCAGTATAGCCGGCAAGGGGATTACAATTATAATATAAAACAATAATTTTCTGATATCACAAAATTCGAGTGATTTTTTCTTTAAAGCTTCGAAGTAGTATGGAGTTAGCGACTTCTGGGCTGCCATCAATATTATAGCTAATATCGAAGCAATCTGAAATCCAACTGAATATAAACCTAATTGCTCTTCGCTATAGAGGTTGTATACAAACACTCGATCAAGCTGCCCTTTAGAGAAAAGGCTAAGATTATGAATAATCAACGGTGTCCCGAATGATAAAATGAATAGTAAGGAGACTTTTATTTTTCTTCTGTTGATTCTTACTTTTCTGAAGCTTTCAGAGGCTCCACCAGCTACAACCATTACTGCAAGAATAATTGTTAGCAAATTAACGAGCATTACTATGTACAACCTTCCTAATGCGGATGCATTAAAAATTTCAAATAGTAAAACTGTAAGGAAAGCAGAGAATAAACTATTGAAAACCTGTATGTATAAATACTCTTTAACTTTCCTTTGCATTTGCCGAATTGTCAATTGATTCGAAATTATACTCTGCGTATAAGAAACTGATGCACAAACGAAAAGTATTTCACTTGCAGTTACAAAAGAAACAACGCAGATAATCAGATATATAACTGACGAATACAAAACCCCTGTAAAATTTATTAGCCCAATTGCTCGCTTTCCATATGCATAATAATAACGAGCAATAGCGCCATCTTGGCTCAGACTCAAAGCCACAATTAACAATGCTGCTATTACTTGGTAAAGAGATAACTCACCGTAGCCAGCAGGGCCAAGCACCCGAGTTAAATAAGGTAAAAGCAAAAAGGGAATTGCTTTGGAAAAAACTTCCCCTAACATATACAAGAAGCTAGCTTTAAAAATAACTTTTTCCTTTTCTAATTTCTCAAAACAACGAGTTTAAAATAAACTTTGAGACTCATTACTATGACCTGTAATACATTTCTTATAATTCTGAGATTTTCCAATTCCTATTCTATATATTTCATTCAATCTATCAGTAAAAATATACTATTTATAAGTCAATCTTCGACTATTTCTCTAACTTGGGTTTGATAGCTGAAAATAATCTATCGTAACCTTTTTCATTCAAATACCATCCATCTACAGTATGCTTATGTACACTAGAAACATCAAACCCAGAATCTATCAAACTAAAACTACTATTTACATTAGGTATGTTCGTCTAATATGCTGTTGTAGATATCAATGCGAGTACTCAATAGTGAGCTACCCTCTGCAACAGCACTGGAAATAAGCCCTGTCTTCATCGCCATTTTTTTCTACGCTTCTAATTGACAAACTGATAAATATGCGATGAGCATGAACATTCGGCATGTATTTCTCTGTAGGTTTGAAAAAAACTAAAGTGATGAGATTGTATACTATTATAAAGGCAACTAATTATCGTAGATAAAAGATAATTTCTTTTGAACTTATTTAGCGAACAAAACTATAGCACCAATTGCAACATAATAATGTAAGGATTACTCCTCAAAACGACCAGTCTTACAATCAATATTCAAACCCTCAGAAATAGACACTAGAAAAGATCTATTTATAAACTCTACTCCTTTAAATCTACATCTCATTTTATAGGGCCTAGTATCGTTTTAGCAATGCCTCTTACACGGAAGTACTATCGAAATACCAAGAATCAGTACACTGTTATTCATGCACATACCCAGCAATCTGATTATATGTATCCATTAAGTTTAACTGCTGTTCTATTGAGCACAGGTCATTATTTTCTCCGTTAAGAAAAGCTTTAACCAATAAATAAAGGCCGGGTTTATACTTAGTATCAAGCTGATTATCTATCTCCACACTTTCTAAGGCTATGCTCCCAAGCTTTTGAAGTTGTAACTGCTCCATTGGTCGTAAATACAACCTATGTTTGTGGGTAAGAATTTCAATACCCCATCTACCTGGTGCCTGCCAATTTGCATGATAAGAAAATAAAGCACCTGTTCTAGCAACACCAGAACCAGCGAAATTTGCAGACCTCTTATGCCAGTTTAATGATCCGCTTGTATAGCAAGATATCTGCTCAGGTATACCACCTAGATGAAATGCTAAATCAACAACATGGCTAGAATTGGCAGTAAACCACTCCTCCATTACACCATCAGCCTTTGTTAGCTTTTCTATTACATGAGACCATTCCGTAAATTCAAAATTGAATGAAGATACACCACCGTCTGCAGCAATGATTTCCTTTGCCTTCTGAACCGAGCTAAAAAACCTACGGTTATAAGCCACGAAAATCGTTGCACTTGCTGTCTTCGCACTTGATACCAAGAAATGTATTTCTTTACTATTCATACCCCCAGGTTTCTCGACAAGGATTTTTTTTACACCACCTTTCAATAAAGTTAAGCAGCTATCTGCGAGCATTTCGACACCGGTGGCTATTATTGCAAACTCAGGAGCTTTAAGCCCGCTTTCAAGGGCGTTTTCAACCCCCCCTGTGACAACCGATACACCAGTATCTCTCTCAAAACTTGCTGCGGAATCCTTGCCCCTGCCAATAACCATGAAATTCAAATTTAAGTCATTTAGGACCGTGCAGTAAGCCTTCGCCATGCTACCTGCACCGATTAACCAAATCATATTTGCTCCTGGATTTATGTTATTAAACAAGCATCTAGCTGTATACCAAGCTGCTTCGAAATATGATCGAGTACCACGTTAATGAACGGAATGTGAATAGCGCATGACTCCGTGAGCGGTGTCAACTGGCATTGATCAGAAGTAATTAGATCAGCTACGACACTACCTGTCAGTTGACTTTGTAGCAACGGCGTATAAGCTCGCCGCTCACTATCGCTACCTTTGTTACAAAGCCATGATTTATCAATTTCATTTATTAAGTGTATTGAATTACCATTTTCAACTTTCACTTCCAAACAGCAATCCAATTCTTGTCCACATACAATTTTTAATGAATGATTTCCCGCAGTAAGCTCTATGCTCCCAGTAATCTCATAATTGCCAGCACGCTTACTTTCTATCAACCCTGCATCTAACTCAATGCAACCCACTTGAAGCGCAGTATTGCCGATTAAAAATGTAAATAAATCAATAAAGTGAATACTGTTACAAGCCATTCCCCATGAATTGCCTGTTACAGTCATATGAATAGGCATATTTAAATCTAAAAAAGACCTAAGCTCCTGATAAGTTGGAAATATTCGACGAGGGCAGTTTACCCAACTCTTAATTTTCAAATCTTTGAGCAAAGATTGAATAGTTGAATAATCGTCAATTCTCTGAAAAAGCACCTTTTCAAAAATAATGTGATTTACGAGGTTTTTTTGGGTAACCAATAGTGTTTTGGTAACATCTGCTCGTACGTTTGCAGCCGTTGCAATAATACACACGTCAAAATATTGGAGCTCTGGTAAAACAGTCTTATAGCAAATCTGACTGTCTTTATTACCCCACTCGATCTGACGTGACCGATCCTCTGCAATACTCAATGCCTCAAGCGATGGGTCAACTACTGTAATATTCAGGCGACCTGTCGAAAGTAACGCACCTTGTAAATGTCTACTACCCAGTTGGCCAGCGCCAATAATCAATAATTTATGCATGTTCTTCCATATAATGTAAAACGGCTTCTGCAGTTAGAAAGTCCAATTCATGATCAATGTCGACGGACTTATTATTATCCATTACATATGCAAATATGTTTGAAGATAAAAACATCGATTTTTCTTGATAAAACCTGCTAACCCTAGTTAAGTATATTGCACCATTAACTCTGTAATAATCGGGAAGGTCCTGACTTCTTAACTGGCTAACTTCTTTACGAATAAATCCGCTCATAGAGTTATCAGCGGGCAAAGTATTCGACCAAAGTGGCGAGTGTTCGCACCGACAAACCGAAACGACTGCATCTGCTGAGTTAGATCGAAGTAATTCTATGGCACCACGAATATCGACAGCATCACGTATTGGTGATGTAGGCTGGAGCAACATGACAAAATCAAACTCTTCACCTTGGGATCGATAAAAATCTAGCGTGTGTCGAATGACATCTGTACTTGAACTGGTGTCAGTTGCCAGCTCTTGCGGGCGAAGAAACGGTATCTCAGCTCCGGCTTGTTTAGCGACCTCAGCAATAACCTCACAATCAGTTGTTACGATCACACTGGAGAGCTCTCTAACCGCAAGCGCAGCATCTATAGTCCATGTAATTAAAGGCTTACCATTCAAATTTTTAACATTCTTGCCTGGCAGACGCTTACTACCTGCACGTGCCGGGATTACCGCAAGTATTTTCATAAGACTAAAACTCTATAGTTGCTATATCTATTTGCGCACGTTCAAAGTCTTCCTTACGACCTATATCAAGCCAATACTCATGAATTGGAAACATCAACACTTCGCGATTACGCTCAATCGCTTGCTCTAGCAGAGTTGGCATATCCAAGCGTTGGTTCTGCTGCACCGACTTTCTTAGCTCCGGGCTGATAACATAGATACCTGCATTCACAAAATACCGCTGTATCGGCTTTTCTACCATGGAGACAATGCGATTACCTTCACCATTGATTACTCCGAAGGGCACCTGGTATTCATAATCACGAACACACATGGTAGCGCTCGCTGCATTTTTATTATGAAAGGCCAACACTCGCTCAAAATCTACATTGGTCAATACATCACCATTCATTAGAATAAGCGGCAGATCAGCAAGATCGGAAGGTAACAACCCTAAGGCTCCACCTGTGCCCAAAGGGGTTTCTTCGTGAACATAGGTAATGTTTACCTGCCACTTACTGCCATCACCGAAATACTCACGAATCATTTCAGGCATGTAATGTGTAGAAATGTAGAAGTTTACAAAGCCGGCTTTGATGAAATTGTCCAATACTATTTCTAGGATAGGCTTGCCACCTACTTTCAGCAGGGGTTTCGGACAGTTGTCAGTCAAAGGTCGTAGTCTGGTGCCAAAGCCACCAGCCATCAGAAAAACAGGGTTATTATAGGTTTGCTTGTGAAGCAACGCGTACAACGTCTCTAAACCAACAACCTCATTATTTGAAATGATAGGAATAGCATGCAACTGCTTTTTATCCATAAGCTCCAGCAATTTTTCACGCTTTGTGCCTAATATTGCAGTTGTAGGATTCCGGAACATCACCTGATCTATAGGGTCTTCAAGTGAAGCGCCTTTTAAGATGGCCCTACGAATATCACCATCGCTTACAGTGCCGAGCAATTGATTCTTATCGTCAATTACCATCGCCAATTTCAAGGCCTGTTGATTTATAACAGTTAAAACCTGCCGAATGGTTTCATTTGGTGATACCAAGACTTTTTGCCAATCATGACTCATAACTATGCCTTTTCGTTGTTCTGGCTTATCTGACGAAAAAAATCGATAAATGTTACCGGCGCAGAGAACTGAGCAAGTTCCCGACGCTCACGTTTTTCACCAGCGCTAAAACCCAAAGCAACAGCAGTTTTAATGGAGGCAATATTAGATTCAGCTATCCAAGCAATTAATAAGTTATAGCCAGGCCGTATTTTCTGTATAGCTTGCATAATCATAATTTTAGCTAAACCTCTACCAGCCCACTTTTCAGAAATACCGTATGCCAATTCAACCTGCTGCAGCTCAGCAGAATAATCTAAATATAAATAGCCCACGCCTTCATTCCCGGCCTTCAGTAAATATACCTCCCGGCACTCGCTACGCAACGCTTTGCAGAAGTGTTGCATTAATCCCTCTTTATCGGGGGCCTTTTCAAATCCCGACCAATAAATATTTAGTGGCTCAGATTTGAGACTAAGATAAATATCAAAATCTTCGGGACCGGCAGGAACTAATCTAAAGGTTTCGTTACTCATGGGCGAAACTCCTTAACAGATTGCAAACTCGCTCAATATCCTGTGAATTATATCTCGAGTCCAATGGCAGCGACAAAACATGATCTGATAAGTTGTTTCGTGCGACTTGCAATGTTGGCCAATGAATGGCCAAAAAAATATCTTTTTCCATTAATAACTTGCGGACCACATCTCTTCTCTTACACCATAGAGGAAGAAAACTAGGAAAAGCTGGCTTAATATCGATATATAACTTTCGCTCCAATAAGGATTTAGCCAATTCAAGATTAGCCTTTCGAATCGCAGTCTCTTCAGATAGTTTCTGAAAAAAAAGATTCGCCACGTAGCAACTCTTCGCACTTGCTTCAAAAATCCCCTGTTCCGTATCAAGAATCTGTTCTGCATATACAAACTGATCGAGGTAATCAACCTCTCTTCCAAGACCTCGCTGCAGAAAGTCATACTTCCTTGCTTTTGCGAGATACTTGGCGCAGGTAAAGTCATTCAAATACAATTTTGAGATTATACTTAAAGGCCGGTTAGATATGACTTGGCTATAGTCAGCAACAGCCGATATTTTTCTTAAACTATTAAAATAACACCAATGTACTTCACTTGAAATGCCGGGCGGTTGAATCTCAAAAACGTCATCAATTATTAGTGGTAAACGACTTCTCGCTAGAACTGCTTGCAAAGCCGCAGTGCTGTAACCAAAATAACGGACTACATACAAAGCATCGACGTCTGCCGATAAAATGCTTAAGTCAAATGACAGATCAGAAAGGACGGTGTAAAAAGAAACTTCTATATTGTAAGCTTCCAAAACATCCACAACGGCTTGGCACAAATAGTCCGGTATTAAAATACGTTTCCCTTTCAAGCGCATTGATTCTAAAATCCAGCGTAAAGAAGAGCGACCACTGTTAGTTGTACCAAAGTACAGATCTAGCGGAGCAAATTCCTGCTCTCCGCCAATCAATTTACTGTTACTTTTTGAGGTCATAAAATGGCTTGGCAAGCAACATAGTCAGGTCAATATCTATGAGTACATCAACTACCTTTTGTGAGCTATTCCCTTCCCCATATGGATTTGTCGTACTTCTGAGCTGTTTCTGAAAATCTGCAGAGTAAATAGTATTAAATGCACGCCCTATGTCTGCTTTATCAGCACAAACATCAATTGTGCTTTTGGCTCTAACACGCCCTTTTTGCCGGTCACCAATGTTAATCGTTGCAATTTTGAACGACGGGGCCTCAACTATACCGCTAGATGAGTTCCCCACAACAGCATCGACAAACTGCAAGGCAGATAAATAGCGAAGCTGCCCTAGGGATTGAAACGCTATAGCTTTATGACTGTTATCAACCACATACTGCTCAATCATCTGATTAATCATACGACCTCCAACATCGGCATTTGCTTTTGTGAAGATCAAAAGGGAATCATCCAGAATGTCTAATGCATCTAATAGTTGTGAAAAATTCTCTTTCACCTCTGCTACGGCCTGCGTAGTCTCCGGATGGTAAGTTATAAGCAAGTTCTTGTTTTTTAACGGTCGACCTATAGCCGATTCAAATTCGCCTTTAGATAACAATTTCATACGAAGTAAATTATCAAGACCAACTTCACCAACATTAAATACTTTTGACGGCTGCTCCCCCATCTGAATAATTCTTTGTGAATATTCTTCCATTGCAGTGAAATGCAACTGAGAAAGTTTAGTCACCGCATGCCGAAATAATTCGTCGAGAGCACCTTCCGTTAACTCACCGCCATTCAGGTGTGCTACGGGTATACGGAATATGTTTGCCGTGGCAACAACAGGAAGTAACTCATATCGGTCACCCAGAACTAAAATAATATCTGGTTTCAGTTCATCGAATGCTTCTGCAAAGCTTATTTGCGCTAACCCCATGCTTTTGCATACACCTATGGGTGTATCTGACGACAGCAGAATCTCGATCTTTTTATCAACTTTAAACCCATCGGCTTCGATTTGTAAATTAGTCAATCCAAACTCCGGAGACAGGTGGGTTCCGGTAGAGATAATCTGTAGCATTAGCTCTGCAGAGTTCTGAATATCATCCATCAGACATTTGAGCAGACCATATTCAGCCCGGGTGGCTGTGACTACACAAATTTTTCGCATTAGATTAGGTCCCCCACTTGATAGTCTTTGACAGCGGTTGAACCAACTACTTCATCCCAACGCGTTGGAGATATTCCTGTACCGGGACGTTTAATCACCAACATTTCGGCTGATATCAATGTCCCTTTTCTAATAGTGCTGGCTGCCACCAGACTTTTTCGAACCACACTTCGGTTCTTCTTTTCCATTGCCGTTGGTATCTTCCAACCTGAACCAAGCGCCTTCTCAACCCGGCGAATAGCTTTGACCATAGCTGATAGCTCTGCCGGTTCTAAACTTGCTTTATGATCAGGCCCTTCCATAGCAGTATTAAGTGTAAAATGCTTTTCGATAACTTTTGCTCCCAGAGCTACAGCAGCTGTAGGAATTTCAATTCCAAGAGTATGATCTGAGTAACCAACGGTAATACCGGGAAATGCCTGCTGTATCGTCAACATTGCATTCAAGTTCACATCCTCCGGAGCTGTTGGGTAATCCGTAGTCGCATGTAATACTGTAATTGAAGATAAAGGCAAACCGGCTTCAGTCAAAATAAATATCGCGTGCTCTACTTCAGATAAATACCCCATTCCTGTCGAAAGTATGACTGGTTTGCCAAAACCGGCAATATGACGTAAGAAAGGAGTATTCGTCAGTTCTCCTGACCCAATTTTAAATATATCCTGCAAGTCATTTAAAAAAGTTGCACTTTGTTCTTCATCTGGTGTTGACATAAACAAAATACCTTTGGAGTCGCAATACTGCTTCAACTCCTTAAAATCTTCGTAGCTAAGTTCTAAACGTTTCAACATCTGAAACTGAGATTCCTGACGCTGAGTGTTGTGCAATTGGTACTCTGCCATTTCTGCATCTTCAGTAACGAGTAGCTCCGTCTTCCAGGTTTGAAATTTAACAGCATCAACACCAGAACTGGCAGCAGTATCGATTAATTTTTTCGCTAACCGGATATCGCCATTGTGATTAACACCGGCTTCTGCAATAACAAACGTTTTATTTTTCATCTTACCCTCTCAAGCGCGGTAAAGCTGGAATAGTTTCGGCACAGATTGACCATGTTGCTCAAGCCACATTTTATTTAGCTTCTGTCGAGTGTCTGGAAGAAAGTCCAAACCTGCTATGTAAAAAGGAACATGTATTGGAGAGAATTTAGCTTTGAACTTAAACAAACTATCATCGGCAGATGAAGTTCGACCACCGCCCAACATCATGTAGCGACACCCAAGAGATTTTGCGTGCTCAAATGCAGCGTCAAGGAGAAGATAATTACCGTTCTCTTTTACAAGTTCCTGACTGTTGGCTGAAAGATGGTAGTGAGCTAACTCAGAGCAACACATGAAGAACCCTGCTGATAACACCTGTTTCCCTTTCAGAACCCCAATTAGATTGACCTGCTCTAACTTCAGTAATGATTTGAAATATTCTTCTTTAAAAAAGTAAAAATCAGCGGCCTCATTCTTCCGCATTGTTTGATAATACAGCTCCATAAATGACGGAAGCTCTAGTTTATCGATAATAACATCAAGGTTAAGTGCAGCCTTTTTGACAATATTACGTGTAGTCTTTGAGTATAGCGCGCGACGCTCCTCAGTGGATAAAGTGAGATCAACTAAAACTACTTCACGCTCCTGACAATGCATATCGAACAACGCAGGGTACTTTGACAGAGCATTAAATGGATGGAAGCGAATAAATTCACACACAATGCTCTGCGTAGCACAATAAGCTTTATAGTTTTTAAACGCTCTATTCAAGAACACTATGTCAGAGCTGTTCGTCAAGGGTCCACCATATCCATATGATGTTTCTAAATCATATAGCTCTTTTTGCAGAACCTTACCTGCAACTACATTAATTCGACGTTTAATGGAGCGAAATGTGACATAGAATATATCTTCGCTGTAGGTATACTCAAACGGCTCACTGTCGTCAGATACAATGTATAATTCTGTATACTCAGGTTTATAATAGATATCATCAGCAAGACTATTTATCGGCAACAAGTTCATAGCATATCCAAAACTACCGGCGAGCTGGGTAAATTAACCAGATGGCCTTCTAACCATTCTGATACAGCCAGACTGCCTCTGGGTGCATGCTGATACATGGGCAAGCGATGCATCAACTTCCAAATCGGTCGAGTCATCACTCCATTCTCATTAGTGACCTTCAACAACTGCTCACGGCTAGGGACATCCGGGCAAATAACCGCATTTAGCCAGTAGTTTGACTGCGCATAGTCAGGCTCTGAAACAAAGTTAAACTCTGAGTTGGCAAAGTACTGTTGATAGTGTGTGGCAAGGCTGCGTTTTTGTTGCAAGAACTTTGGCAGCACTTCCATTTGCGCGCACCCCAAAGCAGCGTTTAAGTTGGGTAAACGATAATTGAAGCCAGCTTCATCATGGAAAAACTCATAAGGATGAGGTACTTTGGCCGTTGTGGTCACATGCTTGGTGCGTAAACCTAGCGCTTCATCACGGCACAACACCATGCCACCCCCTCCCGTAGTAATGATTTTATTACCATTAAAACTAAGAGCTCCCAGCTCACCTATAGTTCCGGTATGCTTTCCTTTGTAATAAGAGCCTAAGCTTTCGGCTGCATCTTCAACCAAGCTTAGCTGCCACTTCTCACAGACAGCAAGCAACTCATCCAGCTCTGCTGGATGACCAAAAGTATGCATGGGCACAACTGCACGGATCCGGCGCTGATTTGCTTTGTGAAAACAACCCGCTTCATTGGAATAAGCATTCTCTGTTAAGAAATGCTCCAATGCCACAGGGCAGAGCGATAAGCTCACTTTGGACACATCCACAAAAATCGGTTCTGCACCCATGTGATGCAGTGCATTACAGGTAGCCACAAAAGTTAGTGCCTGGGTAATCACATAATCATCTTGCTTTACCCCTGCCATGTACAATGCGGTATGCAGTGCTGCGGTACCATTGACCGTAGCAACAGCTTTTGCCGAACCTGTAAAGCCTTCGATTTTGCGTTCAAACTCATCGACAAACTTGCCTACGCTGGAGACAAAAGTACTCTCAATGGTTTCGCTGACATACTTCTGCTCATTGCCTGCAAATGTTGGCGCATGCAATGGAATAAACTCATTGCTTTGGTATAGCTCGCGAATAAAACTTACTAGCGCTGTACTCATAATCTGGCCTACATTTTACTGTCTAGGTATTTGCCTGTCTCTTTGTGACCGAAACCAGGAATCATGGTGTGAAACAAGGCTACCAGCTCAGGCTTGGTCCAGGCTTTTTGCTGTTTCATGCGACGGATTTCCTGTTCAAATAAGCTAAGCAACTCAGGCTGGTATTCTGGCTTATTTTTAATCACGCCCAGGCTGTCAAACCGCTGCATATCAAGCTCTTCGTTTTCAGTAAAAAACTCTTCGAAGTCTTTTTCACCGGTAGTATCGCTTGATGTAAACAAGCAAGGCCATTTACCTTGCTCAGGCAGGGTTTTAGCCAACTCACGGGCTTCATCTTCGCTGCTGCACAGATGAGGTTCATACCCTCGCTGCTTTAAATATTTAACAGCAATCTCTGCAAAGGTAATTAAATGCAGTGCTTCGCTTAGTTTGGGAAAGAAAATATCACGGTTTTCACCAAAAATGCAGGACATCAGACAGAGTTCACCAGACTCTTGCGGTGTGACAAAATAACGTTTGATATCATTAGGGGCCACTATTGGTTGGCGCTTTTGAATTCGCTGATTAAAACCGTGCAGCAAAGAACCATCTGAAAACGCAACATTGGCAAAGCGGGCCGTAGAAATAGCGATCTCTTCGCTGCGTCGCATCAGAAACATTTCCATGATCCGTTTTGATGCTCCCATCATATTGACAGGATTCGCAGCTTTATCGGTAGAGACACAAAAATATTTTTTTGCTCCCTTTGCAATTGATTGAGCTATGGTTTTGTCGGTATTAAAAACATTTACATCAATCATCCGCATCAAGGTAAATGGGTCTTTTTCACTGCGAACATGTTTTAGCGCAGACAGGTTCAACACGTAGTCGTATTCACCGTCAGCTTCAATGAATGCATCGTACTCAACAGAGCCAATATCCAATGCAAAGGTTTGAAAATCACCGTTGATATAACCGAATGAACTTCGGATATCACGCACCAGCTCTACCATATTGTTTTCGCTGATATCGACAACGTGCAACTTTCTGGGATTGCGCTTAAAGATTTCCTTCGTGACCGCCTGCCCAATAGAACCTGCGCCTCCCAAAACAAGGAAACTAGCATCGCTAACAGACTTACTTAAAGCAGCAGAATATTCATCCATATCCTTGTAGAAAAGTGTTGAATCTCTGCCAATTAAGGATAAAACGTCTAACATCTAAGCTTCCTTATCTGTCTTAAAAAGTATATTGAAAATTAGAACGAGTACAGAAGCAAAAAAACCACCTAGTATTGTAAAAACAATAACAATGAGCGCTCGTCTGGGTGAACTTTTTTGTTCAGGGACGATCGCATGATCAATGGTTTGAAAAATGAACTCTTTTCGAACATTTGCGAGCATTAGTGACTTCGTTTGCTCTTCTATCAAAGAAAAAAGCATAGTGCGGGCATCTGAAAGCGTTGTACTAGCAACTTGCTCATTCAGATAAGCAATACTGCGCTCTGCCTCTTGCAACTCCCTCTGCCGCATTTCCTCATTAATTTCTAGTACAAGATAATCCAGCCACTCTTTAGCTAAATAGGGGGAGTAATGCTCTATCGTAAGACGGACCATTCCACTACTTGCATCTCTAGACACATTAAAAAGCTTCATAAACTCTTCATAGGTTTCTAGTTTGCTTGGCTTAGCTTTACGAGGAGGTTTAACATCTCTAACCCATTGACCTGTAGAAATATTAAATGCTGTTTTATCAAGGATAAGCGTGTTTGTTGCTATATCCCAATCAATCGCCGCCACCACAGGAACAAACAAGTCATATTTTTCAATAAAGCGACCGATAAACTCTCGGCTTCTTAACACCTCTATAGCTAGAGTAGTTTTATCAGCTCCACTACCAGCACCTAAACTAACACC
Organism: Alkalimonas sp. NCh-2; assembly: GCF_039631345.1. Lineage (NCBI taxonomy): Bacteria > Pseudomonadati > Pseudomonadota > Gammaproteobacteria > Alkalimonas > Alkalimonas sp. NCh-2. Next base: position 438,261 of record NZ_JBDIUV010000002.1, on the reverse strand, counting down.
TGCTAAAGCTGCCAAACCGCCAAGTTGACCAGGAATACGCATATTTTGCTCTTGAGCTACAGGTGCAAGTAAAACTTCCGATTTATAGATATTTGGCAAGTTTAAGGCATGAAGTACAGAGCCCACAGCAAAAACAAAGGTAACCGCAATAATAAACCACTTACCTTTCCATAGACTGACAAACAACTCGCGCAAATCAATTTCATCATCATGCACTCTTGAGTCTTTTTTTGAATCTTCAGTGGTCAAGGTTCAGTCCTTCTTATCGTTGCTTCAGACACGCTACCGCCCTTAGGTTTTTGGCCCCTAAAATGCCGCGCGCTATTACTAGTTTTAAGTGTTGAGTTTTTAGTGTTGAATGTTTAGTTTTCAGTGTTAAGTTGAAAGCTAGACAGCTTTTAATTCTTTCAGTGTTACTTCCAGTTCTTGTTCCTGGCCTAACAGGCTTAGCAAGATAAGTGCCCTGTCGCTGCCTTTGCTCGCTTTGTAAATAGCCTGTAGGCCAGCAAAAGGCCCGGCGGTCACTTCCACGGTACTCTCTGGTGCAAATAAAGGCTTAGATGCTTGCGGCCGCTGGGCTTGCTGCTGGATGCTCGCCATTAACTGAGCAGGCACGGTGGCAGGAACACCGCCAAAACGAACAAAGCCATTCACCCCCCTGGTACTGCGGATGGCATTGAAGTTGGCCTGCCCGGCATCCAGGTTTACAAACAGGTAGTTGGGGAATAGTGACTCCGTGACCAGGGTTTTACTGCCTTTTACCAGCTTTTCTTGTTGCCACTGCGGCAAATAGCTATCGTACCCCTGATTTTGCAAATGCAGGGCGGCACGATGCTCTTGTTTTGCTTTGCAATGCAACAGGTACCAGGCGGTCATAACGGCCTCTGATTGGTAACCAAAGCGCGGCCTGGCGAAACCAGACCAGCGCTTATCTGTGATGCGGCCGCCATCAGATCCTCGAAATAGCAGCCAAAGCCACCGCACTTTGATAGAAAATCTGGGTTACTTGCGACCATAGAGTCAGGTTGTCTTTGTACTCGGTATCCAAAGGTACAATAATGGTATCCCCCGGCTCCAGTGAGGCGCGACGGCCGCGTAACCAGCCGTTGCGTGGCAGTACGACAGAGCCATCGGCGCGAATCACAAAGACCCGATTGCCATCCGCCCGCTGCCGCAGCCCGCCGGCCATATTCAGATAGTCATCGACTGAGAGTTCACCATTAAAGCGGTGCGTACTGGCATGTTGCACTTCGCCCATAATGGCAATGGTGCTGTCCATGCGTGGCACATAGAGCACATCGCCATTTTGTACTTGCATATCGGCGGTTGGATCTTCGGCCAGAATGTATGGCAGGTTCACCACCAGGCGCCCCAACGAGCTTTGTGCTTCAATTTGCTGCAGCATCAATAACATATCTTGCGGTGAATTTTGTGCTCTTTCAGTAGACAAAGAGCGGGTTGCCAGCTCACCGCGCAATTGCTCTACCATTTTTTGTAAATGCGCTTTTTCACGCTCACGAATATGTTCACGGGTAAACACGGCCCCTTTGGCAAACGCATTTTGCGTAAGGCCGCCGGCCCGTTGCAATACGCTGGACAGGGTTTCGCCCTGCTGAATGCTGTAACGGCCGGGAAAGCGTACCTCGCCTTTTAGCTCGACTGTAAAGGTGTTGTTCCAGTCGGGAATAGAGAAAATATTGAGCCGGTCACGGCTTTGCAGTGCGAGGTACTCACTGCCGTTCAGGTGGCTTGGCAACGAAACCGCATAGTGCTGAACCCGGCTACCACTGCCTGCAGCTACTGTAGAAACCCGGCTTAGCTCTGCACGCTGGATAAAGGCGGAGTCATTCAGGCCTCCGGCAGCTTTCACCAAATGCGCTACGCCTGCATTTTGAGCCAGAGGGTAGTCGCCCGGAACTTTAACCTCACCACTCACACTGACAATATCTACCGGCTGACCATGGCGGGCCTGATGACGGATAGTGCTAAGTAAAGGATACAATAGCTCCGACCGCGTTAGGTGTACCGATTTCGCCAGGTAGCTTTCGTTGGTAAAAAGCTCCTGTAAAAAAGAGGACATAACCTCTGCCAGCACCTGCTGCTGCATACTCTTTTGCTGTTGTTCACGCTGCTGCTGCATCAACTGTTCATTTAACATCAGCGCATTAAGCGATACGGTGCCATCTTGTTGTTCGCTTTGCAGCAATTCAAAGGAGCGGCTCGCCAGTTCATCGCTGGCCAACCAACGATCTTCCTCATTGCCACTAAAACGTTCTTCCAGTTGTTTTCGTAAATAATCGTTCAGCTTATAACGCTGATGACTGTAGCTGGCATGGTGAAATACCAATAGGGTATCCCGTGCTGCCAGTTGCAGATCATCCGGGCTACCTTTGTGTTCGATAGCTTTGCCAAGATTAAACTGATGCACTTCAATAGTGCCCCGTTGATCCCGCTCACGCACCACCAGGGCGTAATCCAAATCGGTGCTCATCAGTAAGTCAGACCACAGCGATGGCAACAAATCGGAAACCCGCAGGCCATCACGCCAGGCATAATGACCTGGCCGTACCACTGCACCAGCCACGGTGACACTATTGATTGCCCGGGTAGAGGTTGCTCCAATTCGCAGGACATCACCAGCCCGCACGGCTTGTGCCCGGACGGAAGCCTGGGTTAAATCCACATTTTGTAAATCACGCAAATGCTGGGCATTGAAACGCTCCAGCACAGCGGCTTTTGGAAAAGCCCCCTCACGGGCGCCACCCGCCATCGCCAGCAGACTGCCCAGCGTATCGCCGGGTTGTACTTCAAACAAAGCCGGGCGCCGTACTTCACCCCGCACTTGTGCTAAAGCCTGAATAGGTGCAACGAAGACAACATCACCATTTTGCAAATGTATGTCGTTACTGGAATCGCCCCGCAACAGTAAATCGTACAAGTCAAAGTTTGTAATGGTATTGCCGGCCCGGTTCACCCGGATACTGCGTAACGCACCGATATCACTGACGCCACCAGCAACAAACAATGCCTGGGTCACTGTAGTTAATGCTGATACGGTGTAAGAGCCCGGGTGCTTTGCTTCACCGGCAACCATGATGTTGATGGTTCTTAAGGCGCCCATACTCACGGCCGCTTCTACCCCAATCATGCTTTGCTGCACGCGGGTGCGGATCAGCTCTCGCGCTTTGGAAAAAGGCAATCCGGCGACCTGCAGCTGGCCGATTTCTGGAATAGACAAGTAGCCATCGCGGCTCACTTGCAAATGGAGGCTTTGGTTACGGTTGCCAAAAAATTGCAGCAAGACTTCGTCGTCCGGGCCAAGCACATAATTATCCGGGACTGGAATATTGCCAACGGGTGCGAAAGTACTGACTTCTGAATCGAACAAGTTCAAGCCAAATCGTTTCGGCTCATCACTCTTCTCGCGCTTGCTTTGTTCTGTGCTTTCGCTTTGCTGCCTGGGCTGCAGTGTTTCCGGTCGCTGCTGAGATGTGCTGGCACTGCTTCTGCTCTGCAGTTGCTGCAAATCAAAACCATGCTCTCTTGCCAATCGCTCTTGTTCGGCACGAGGCAGTTGTTTGAGCTGCTCCAGCATGGCAGGAGATATATTGGTTGAGGCATTGGCTACGGCTGTTCCGCCGAACAAAATGCATACCAGCAGGAGTTGGAAAAGTTTGGCCACTGCATTACTCCATCTTTTTTGAATTGGCAATTCCACTTAGTAACCGCCGGATTCTACCTTTTATTCATCGCAGATGCTACTGAGCTGATTGATGCCCCCAGCGCACTAAGGGCTTACTCAGACAGCAAAGTCCACATCAACATTGGGCTGATTGCCCATCATATTGGCAATCACCTGCTTCACTGGTGCATGATTAAATACCACCTCAAAGAGCCCCATCACTAAGGGCATGTAGATATCATGTTCACTGGCTTGTTGCCTTACTTCTTTTAAGGTGTTTACCCCTTCGGCCACTTCGCCAAGCTCGGCCACTGCATCATCCAGGCTTTTGCCCTGCCCTAATGCAAAACCAACCCGGTAGTTACGGCTTAACGGTGAAGTACAGGTAACAATTAAATCGCCTATGCCTGAAAGCCCTAAGAAGGTCATGGGGTTGGCACCTTTGGCAACCGCAAAGCGGCTCATTTCTGCCAGACTGCGGGTAATCAGCATGCTTTTGGTGTTTTCGCCCACTCCAAGAGCCGCACTTAAGCCAGAGGCAATGGCATAGATGTTTTTCAGGGTCCCCCCCAACTCGACCCCATACACATCGGTGCTGGCATAGGCACGAAAGCTTTTGCTGCACAAAATATGCTGCACCCGTCCGCACAACGCTGGGTCGTCACTGGCAATCACGGAAGCCGTGATATGACCTTGTGCAATTTCTTTGGCCAGGTTTGGGCCACTAAGCACACCAATGCGACCCCCGGGCAACTCTTCTTGCAGGATTTGGCTCATTAACTTAAAGCTGCTGGCCTCCACCCCTTTGGTGGTACTGATAAGAAGCTGCTCTGTAGTGAGCCAAGGCTTAGCTTGCTGAACCACCTGACGGAAACTGCTGCTGGGAATGGAAACAAAAACGGCTTCGGCACCGGCAATAACCCAGTGCATATCGGTGCTGGCCGTTAGCTGCTCTGATAACTGATAGCCTGGCAGGTAGCGTTTGTTTTCATGCTGCTGGTTCATCGCGATGGCGGTACTTTCATCACGCAGCCATTGACGAACCGGGTAGCCGTTTTCGGCCATAATATTTGCAATCACGGTGCCAAAGCTGCCACCGCCCAAAACTGCGATATGTGCTGTCATGGATTGTCCTGTTTATTCTGCTTATAGCGGTGCTAGCCCTCTGAGTCGATTTGAGTGAGGTTAGCAACAAAGGTTCCAATGGCCGGAGTATACCAGCCTGTGTTGCCGATGCACCAGTGCATGGCTTGGCAGGTGGATCAGCCGAACAGTTGCGCCTGGCTGAACGGCACCCCTTGCTGATCCTTTTGCGACAGCATAGGCGGGCCTTGCAGTGGCCAGGCTATGGCCAGATGGGTATCGTCCCAACGAATGCAGTGCTCATCTTCCGGCCTGTAGTAATCCGTTGTTTTATACAGTACGTCGGAACTCTCTGTTAAAGTTAAAAAGCCATGAGCAAAGCCTGGAGGGATCCAAAGCTGCTGCTGGCTTGCTGCGGATAACTCCACGCCAAGCCACTGACCAAAAGTGGCTGAGCTTTGGCGTAAGTCCACCACCACATCGTAAATGCTGCCTTGCAAGACACGGATCAGCTTGCCTTGCGGTTGCCTGAACTGATAATGCAAGCCACGCAACACCTGCTTTTTGGAGTGAGAGTGATTGTCCTGTACAAAACCATAGCGGCCATTGATCGCTTGCGCAAAACTGCGCAGGTTAAAACTTTCCATAAAAAAACCCCGCTCATCCTGATGCGCTTTTGGCGTCATCAATACAATATCGGGGATAGTCAAAGGCTGAATGTGCATAGGCGTTCAGGGGCTCTGCTAGCTGTTGGGGGTGAATTATAACAGCAGGAGCTTTGCTGGTGTTAGTGACCGTTGCCGCGGGCAACTAGTGACCGCCGCGAAGCGGCTAGTTACCGCTCGCTTTGCGAGCTAGTGACCAGTCGCGAAGCAACGTCATGCGATACCGGACGGCGGCCACTGTCGAGCAGCGTGAAGAATTCGAAGCACGCGAACTTGCTCCCCGACCACGTCATAAACGATAACATAGTTTTGATGAGCAACCAGCTCGCGTGTATCAGTTACGCGGCCAAGACGACCGAGGTTAGGGTACTCGGCTAAGCGCGAAGCTTTTTCTGACAATAGCTCATCGAGAGCCAAGGCTGCGGTGGGGTTATCGGCTTCTATGTAGTCATAAATGGCATCGCGGTCTTGTATTGCCTCAGGCGTCCAAAGCAATTCCATCATTCAGATGATTTGAGCCTACGACGTGTTGAAGCACGACGAGCCGCAAATTTGGCTTCTACTTCTGCGGCGGGCACCAAGTTGCCTGTATTCGCCGAATTCAGGCCGATCTTTACTTGGCGGCGAAACCAATCATCGTGCTCTGTGGCCAGATGCTGTTGCTGTACGAACTCCCGCATGAAATCCCGCAGCAGCTGGGCCCCGCTACGATCGCGAGATTTGGCTGCTTGGGCAAACTGGCTTTTCAACGCTTCATCGACCCGGAAGGTAAAGGTTGCGTCACTCATGGCTACGCCTCATGTGTTACAAATTAAGTACAATGTAGCACCTTGTCTGTTTTCTGTCTATTACAGACTAGACCGTTGCCGCAGGCAACTAGTGACCGGCCCGAAGAGCCTAGTTACCGCTCGCTTTGAGAGCTAGTGACCGCTTGCGTAGCCAGCTAGTTACTGCGTCATCGACGCAAGCAGCTGCTGCCATTCAGGCAAGCAGATGCCAAGTGCATGTTCCAGCTTATCGACACAAAGCCGTGAGTTCAGCGGCCGTTTGGCCAGCGTTAGGTAGTCGCTGCTGGAGATGGGATGAATGGCCTCTGGCTTCAAAGCAAGCGTTTCCCCTTGCTTGATGGCCTGATGAACAATGGCTTTGGCAAAGTCGTACCAGCTGCAGTAGCCACGTGAGGCCAGATGATAGACCCCGCCAGCGATGGGCTGGCCTTGCTGGTAGCGCTGCAGTGTCTGCACACTGATGGCAGCAATCAGGCTGGCTGGGGTGGGTGCGCCGATTTGATCGGCCACAATGCTAAGCTCCGTTTTCTCTTTGGCCAGGCGCAGTATGGTGTTGCGAAAGTTTTTACCATGGGCCGAGTAGACCCAGCTGGTGCGAAAAATTACCGCTTGCGGGCACTGCGCCAGCACCGCAAAATCGCCTTGTAGCTTACTTTTACCGTAGTGGTTGAGCGGGCCGGTTTGGCTGTCTTCTTGCCAGGGCTCGGTGCCTGTTCCCGGGTAAACGTAATCGCTGGAGTAATGCAGCAGATAAGCGCCGTTTATAGCGCAGTAACGGGCCAAGAGTTCCGGCAGATGGGCATTCAATGCCCATGCTGCTTCCTGCTCGGTTTCAGCCTGGTCTACCGCGGTATAGGCGGCGGCATTGATAATCGCCTGCGGCCGATGCAGTGCCAGATAGGCCCGCACTGCAGACGCATTGGCCAGATCCAGGTCTGCCCTTGTTGGTGTAAACAGTTCACCCTGCCCTGCCAGTTGCTGCTTTAGCTCGGTGCCAACCTGACCTGAGCTGCCGGTGATGAGTAGTTTCATAAGTCTCCTGGTTAGCGCGAAGCTGTTAGTGACCGCCGCAAAGCGGCTCCCACCAATCCCGACGAGCCAGATACCACTGCACCGTTTTGCGCAGACCCGTTTCGAACGTTTCCTGAGGCACCCAGCCCAGTTCGCGCTCTATCTTTGAGGCATCGATGGCGTAGCGTAGATCGTGGCCTGGACGGTCTGTTACGAAAGTTAGTAAACTTTCGTAATGTTGAATGTTGAGCGTTGGATTATCAGTGTTGAGTGTTGAGTGTTGAGTGTTAAGTGGAAAAGCACGCTGATGCATCGGCGCTAACTCGTCCAGGATGCTGCAAATGGTCTTTACTACTTCGATGTTTTGTTTTTCGTTGTGGCCGCCGATGTTGTAGGTTTCACCTACCTGGCCTTGGGTGGCAACGCATAAAAGAGCTCTGGCGTGGTCCTCGACGTACAGCCAATCGCGGATTTGCTGGCCATTGCCATAGACCGGTATGGGTTTCCCTGCCAGAGCATTTAAAATGGTGAGCGGGATCAGTTTTTCCGGAAAGTGATAAGGGCCATAATTGTTCGAGCAGTTGCTGATAACGCACGGCAAGCCATAGGTGCGTTGCCAGGCCCGTACCAAATGGTCTGAACTGGCTTTGCTGGCTGAGTATGGCGAGCTTGGGCCATAGGGTGTTGTTTCAGTAAACAAGGCATCGGTGCCGGCTAAGTCGCCGTAGACTTCATCGGTTGAGATATGATGAAAGCGAAAGCTCTGCCGTTTCTCCAAAGGCAGGCTTTGCCAATACTGACGACTGGCTTCCAGCAAGCTGTAAGTGCCCACAATGTTGGTTTGAATAAAAGCTGCCGGACCATCAATAGAGCGATCAACATGGCTTTCTGCCGCTAAGTGCATGATGATATCGGGCTGAAATTGCTGCAACAACTGCTGCATCATGGCCTGCTCGCAAATATCGGCCCGCACAAACTGATAGCGCGGATTATCTGCAATCTGATGCAGCGACATCAGATTACCGGCATAGGTAAGTTTATCAACATTCAGAACCTGATGGGTTGTGTCATTGATCAGATAGCGCACTAGTGCAGAGCCAATAAAGCCGGCACCACCGGTCACTAAAATGCGCATAGTACACCTTTTTATTTTGAGCCAATCAAAGCTTAAAACTGTAAAAGAAAATCAGAGTGTCCGCAAATACAGTTTTTGCGGCATCCGGCGACTTTCTTCGCAGGCTTTGATACAATTTACGCAGATTATAGATTGAGGTAGCTGATGTTTTTCAACAGCCAACGTATTCCAGAGCTTGAAGGGTTGAAATTTGCCGAGCGGATGCAGGTGATGCGCACTGCAGCCGATCGCTTGCCGGTGCCGAAAAAGTTCCTGCTAAACATTATCAAGCTGGTTATTTTATTTGTGTTCTTTCTGCTGATGGCCCAAGCCAACGACTGGCGCATTATTCCTTACGCCATAGCGCTGATTGTAGTGTACCCGGCAGTAACCAGACCGCTGACGTATCTGTTATGCCGGCCGGATTTACCGGCCATACGTAAAGAGCTGGAGCAAGAGGCCGCTAAGCAGCAGTGAGCGGCCCAGATGGCCTGGTTACCGCTCGCTGTGCGAGCTGGTGACCGCTGGCGATGCCAGCTAGTTACCTGCCACAGGCGGCACCACCAGGGTAATTTTCTCATTCAATGACATCGCCAGGTTGTTGTCGTAATAGGCTGCTTCGTTAATAAAGCTCGGGTAGACCTCGCTATCCCCTTCATAGACCAGCTGGTGGCCATCAAACAACTTAAAGATGGGATCACCCGGTTTGATTGGCTTAAAATCCTGATCCTGCACATTGCTGTGCACCATGCCAAGACGCTCGCCCTGCTCATTCACCGGTAGCTTGATGCTGTGCAAATAGCGGTAAGCTTCTACTTCGGCTGGCAACTGCGGTAACTGCTTACGGTTGTATAAATCAACAAAATCCAGAATGTGCTGGGTCATGTCATGCATTTGCTCCAGTACATCTTGCCGGAGCACCGACTGCGGCTGCGGCCCTACTTCGACAATGACACCGTAACGGCCTGTGGTACAGAGCAACTTATGTTCTTCTGCCGGCAAGTGATCTTCATCGCAGCTGATCACCGCTTCCGGCATCTTCATTTTGACATAGCCTGCCAGTTGGTTGTAAAAGTCTCCGGCCTGGGTAAGGATAAGCACCGGTCCCATATTGCTGGTGGTATTGTGTAAATCTATCACCAGGTCGACTTTAGGGTTGCCTTTAGGCCCAAGCACAGCATCAATGACTTTAGCCCGGCTTTGCTCGTAATTACTCAGCTCAGGGTTATCCAGGTCCTCGCGCCGGAACTGGCGATTTAAGTCGGCATCCAGATAACGCTTATTGGCAGCATACGCCTCGGGGTTGGCAAATAAAGTCCAGGCATGGAAGCTTTGGCGCTGCAACCACTCAGGCTTATGCTGGTAGTTTCGGATCAGGTAAATACCTGAGAATTCATTACCATGTGTACCGCCGACAACGGCAACTTGCTTGATGGTCTGCATGCAAAAGCTCCGGTTAACTGAGAACCAGAGCAGTATGCCGTAAAAGAGCGATAATGAGAACCAGTGAACGCAGAAAAAGAATAGAAATGCAGAAAAACAGAATTAATATACAGAAAGGTTAGGCAACTTCGTGCGCTAATTCATAGTCCTGCGCACCAGTTAGCACCAGCTCATTATGCAAGATTTGATTGGCCTGACAGGTGCACTGACCACATTGACTGCCCAGGCCACTGCACGCACGCAGTTCGCGCATAGAACGAACACCATTGGCCACATGTTGCTTAATGGCTTTATCGGTTACCGCTTTACACAGGCAGACGTACATAGATCACCTCATCAGTTGATAGGGTGATCCTAATCTAATTAATAACTATTATCAATAGTATTTATTGATTAAAGACGATAACCTGGTCTCAGGACCGGTCACTAGCTGGCTTTGCCAGCGGTAACCGGCCATAACTAGCCGCTACGTGGCGGTAACGGCAGCTCCGCTGCCTACCGAAACAACACCTTTTCCTGCTGGAACCAGTGCACACAAAAAGCAACCAGGGCACCGGCTACTACTACGGTAGAGATAAAAATCATCAACAACAAGCCATAATCGACGGTGCCTTTGATCAACTCTTTAATGGCAAGGGCCACGTTGGTCAGAGGGACCATGGCCGTAGTAGCATTGAGCTTTACACCAGGCAAAATCGCAGCCACCAGCGGCAACAAAACCACAAAGGACAAGGGGCTCATATAGTTTTGTGCCTCTTTAAAGGTTTTGGCGTAAATGGAAATCGCCAACAGCAAAGAAGCAAAGATCGCGGAAATAGGCAGCAACATCAGGAAAATCAACAACAAATCGGTCGCTGAGATACTGGATAACACAGTGGCTACGACATCCAGGCCGGCAAAGGAGCTGATCACTGCCGCCCAGCCACCAAAACTAATGACAGTAATCAGTGTGGTGGCAAGACCGGTAGTTAACACGGTAAGAAACTTGCCAAGTACAATGGCGGTGCGGCTAACCGGACAAATCAGCAAGGTTTCTAAGGTGCCCCGCTCTTTTTCCCCGGCTCCCATGTCAATCGCAGGATACGAGGCCCCCATCAGGCAAAGAGGGATCAGCACATAGGCAATGAAAGCGCCTATTTTCTCGCCCAAATTTTCACGCTGATCGGCGGTATCAATTCGTTGCACTTCAACCGGCCGTAAAATAGAAGCAAGACGGTCCGGATCGACCCCAAGTTGGCTCAGGCTGGCAATCTGCAGATCTTCTGTAAACTTCCGCATTAATTCATTGAAGTACTGGTACAAAAAGTCAAGCTGAGACGACTGATTGTAAATTAACTGCCACTCGCTCTGCTCAACGGCCTGCTGCTGTTGCTTGAAGTCTGCCGGGATCACCAGCGCCAGATCAAACTCATCCGCACGAATGGCCGCAATAAGCTGGGCTGGCTCAGTCAGATCCGACTCCACCCGCTGAAAGTTTTTATGGTAGAACAAGGCCTCGGCAAAGTGCGGTGCCTGCTCTGGGTTGACGATCACATAGCGGTGCACTTCCTGCATGGCTTTATGGGTTGTACTGCTAAGCACGACGCCCATTAATGCAAACAGTACCGGAAACACCAAAATAGGCAGCAAGATCACAAAAATAAGTGTTTTTCTGTCACGCAGTAATTCTGTAAGTTCTTTACAATACACTTGCCACATCAGGCAGCTCCTTGTGTTGTGGCCAGGTTTGGCTGATTAATCACGGCTAAGAACGCCTCTCTTAAATGCCTATTAGCCGATTGCTGACGAAAATCATCCAGGGTGCCGGAGAATGTACTGATGCCTTTATCAATGACAACCACCCGATCACAGAGGGCGGCGACTTCATCCAGATGGTGTGTTGAAAAAATCACAGGAGTTTTCAGTGTTTTTAAAGATTGAATAAAGTCCAGTACCGTTTGTACCGTCATAATATCCAGCCCTGTGGTGGGCTCATCCAGAATGACCACTTTCGGACGATGCACCACAGCCCTGGCGATGGCTGTTTTTTGTTTCATCCCGGTCGACATACTATCAGCGCGGCGGTTGGCAAAATCATGCATATTAAGCAGCGTAAAAAGCTCTTCAATGCGTTGTTGTAAAGCCGTTTCTTTCATGCCATGCAGGCGACCAAAGTAAGCGATGTTTTCTGTTGCGGTGAGTTTGCCATACAAGCCGGTATCGGCCGATAAAAAGCCAATTTGCTGCCTGGCTTTAAGTGGCTGCTTTAAAACATCCACCCCATTAATCAGCACTGAGCCCGCATCTGGTTTCAGCGCAGTCGATAACATCCGTAAGGTGGTGGTTTTGCCGGCGCCATTAGGGCCAAGCAAGCCCAGCACTTCGCCCTGTTCGCAATGAAAGCTCACATCCCGCACTGAGTGAAACGCGGTTTTGCTGTAGCGCACATCCTGTTTTTCGCTTTCCGACAGCTTGGATGTCTTGCCTACGGCAAAGGCTTTGGCAAGGTGTTGTATTTCTATCATCCTTTCGTCCTTTTTCGGTATGCAACCATTGCCCATGCCATCACAGCCAATGAATGGCATCTGCTCCCGCCGGTGATGATGGCTTTGGTTATGGAAATCCAACGCATTATCAAAGAGAGCCTGCAGAATAGCAATTTGCTTTCAATGTTTTTCACCAGCAAAAATGTAAGTAGATTTAAAGGAATCAGCCTGCTTTTTACAAAAAATAAGGGCACCGGTGATTTAAGGTGCCCTTTGGTTCTGAAAGCCTCGATAAGATTGTTAGTGCTTTCGGATAAAACCAATACCGGCCCGACATGCCATGTCGGGCTGGCAACTAGTTAAAGACCGCACGCAAATGCTGCTCCAGCGAAAGAGCTAGTTCCTCTGGTAATGCCAGATACAAACTATGCGCTTTAATCTGTTCAAAAGTCTCAGGCGTGATCAGCTCCACTTCAAACATCTGGCCATCTTCAGCGAAGTAGTAAGTGGTCTCTGCATTCGGATAGATTTCGCCGTATGTCGACAGCCGGATTAACTGGGAGTTATCTGGGGCTGTTACCAATTGCCACTCGTAATGACGGCTTACATTGATGGTAAAGCGCTGCGCTTCGTTATCTGCCGTGACTTTGCCTTCGGCAAACTCTTGCGGGAAAAACATTTCAGCCACATCCTGGGTGTTCAGCTGTTGCACACTGTCAGCTAACAATGGAGCAGCAGGTTCTGTGTTGTAATCCAACTCACGGCATAACACCGGTTCAGGCAGCTGCATTTCATAGCGATACACCACCTCAGGCCAATCCAGCTCATAGAGGCGGAAATGCTCATAACTGTCTTCAATCAGGGTATTCCATTGCTCACTGCTGGTGTCAATTTTGCTAAAACGGTAACGCAATGGCACACCACTGCCAACAAAGTCGGCATCAATGCTGTTGTCTGTCTGGTTAGTCAGCAGCAGCTCGATATCGTCTTGATGCACCCATTGCTGACGCTCGTTATTCCAGCATTGAGTTACAACAAGATCCCAGTTGGCGTCATCGAAAAGTTGCCCCTGGACGATGGCGATACTGTCTTCACCATAGACCAGCTCTGCATGTGCTCTGGTCAGGGTATCCAGTTTCAGGTAAAACTCACGCGGTTCCGTCCGGAACAAGGAGGCTTTTACCACTTCCCAATCTGCAGCATTCAGTACCGATGCATTAAAAGGTGGTGTGGAGCCTTCACCTTCACTTTCATTGGCATTGCCATACCCCAACTCAAACAGCACTTGCTCTACCCGGGCAGATATTTCTTCGGCATGCTGGCCAAAGAGTTCAAGCACGGATAAATTTTCAGCCTGCATCCGGGCCAGCAGCTCTTGATGCAACTGTTGCACGACCTGAGCTGGAGCCTTGGCATGCATTTCTCCGGCGACCAGCAAGGTTTCAACGATCAGCCGGATATGTAATTTCATCAGAGCAAGGTAATGCTCGGCTTCGAAAACTTTCTGATACACCTCGTTGGCAGGAAGTTGATAAATATCTGCGTGCAACAGGTTAAGATCGGTCAGGAGCTGCTGTTGCTGTGTGCTGTTGTAGCCTTGCTGAATGGCAACCCGCAAGGCATCAAGCGTTAATGTGGTTAATGGATTGATGGCTCCCTGATGCTGCTTTAAAGCACCAATCGCTATTTCATCAGAGTTTTGACTAATGGTGGTCAGTGGGATCAGGTCGCTAGTTTTAGGCCAGTAGGCCAACAGATAATAATCCGGATCTTGGCTGCCAGATGTCCAGTTGAGCTGATAGCTGCCATCCGTGGTGGTAGTGGCAGTTGGCTCACCGTCGTCACAGCGCAGATTTTTATTTAAATCGGCACAGACCTGCACACCAGCCATCGGGCTTTCATAAGTCACTACGCCAGAGATTTGAATATCATGACTGCCGGTATTCCCACCGCCGGATCCGGTATCTTCGGATGAAGAACTGCCTGAGCCGCCACAACCAATCAACAGTGTCGATAGCAGTGACGCGCCTAAAACTTTCTTTAACATTTGACCTCCTAAAAACATGAAATCAACACAGTACACAAACAACATGAACGAATAATGAATGAGAATGCATCGTTTATTTTTTGAGCCAATCTTGTAGTAAAATTCTGGCTGGCGGGTAATCTGCTTGTTTGCTTATGGCTCTGTGCTTACAATAGGTTTGAATAAACGACTTTAGAGGGTTTACCATGCCTGAGCTGATGCTTTATGGCCTGCCGCTGCTTGCTCTGCTGATAGGATACTGCTGGTATGTCGCTATTATTTCGCGGCGCAACGCTGTGCTGGATGCATTATCTGGCATTGATGTGCAGCTAAAGAAACGTCACGATTTAATCCCCAACGTCCTGGCCATTGCCAGACGCTTTATGCAACACGAGCAAGCCTTGCTGGAACAGATCACCCGGTTGCGGTCTGAGGCATTCTCTGCCCTGCAAAAGACCGAACAAAGCCAAAGTGCCAAAGATATTGAGCATCATTTTGCATTGGAGCAACAATTGCAGCAGACCATGGGACGTTTTATGGTGCAGGCCGAAGCCTACCCGGAGCTCACCTCTGCCCAGCCTATGATCACGGCCCAGCACACCTATCAGGAAGTTGAAGCCAACATTGCGGCGGCACGGCGTTTTTACAATACGTCTGTCCGCCGGCTACGCAACAGCTGCGAAATTTTCCCCGGCAGCCTGCTGGTTAAGTTAACCAACGTAGAGCCTTTTCCTTTTTACGAAGCCGATAATGTTGAGCGCCAGAACGTTCATGCTGCCGACTTGCTGGGCTGAGCTTGTTAACTAAAGATGCAGAATACTTCCCACCAACCCGATCACAACAAGGCACTGATGGATGGCTGGCTGAATAAAGCCCAGCGTAGCCGTCAGGCGCTTTCATTGCTGCAGGCTGAGTTGCATGGTTTTGTGCAACGATGGCGCCGTTCGCCTGAAGCTCCCCCTCAGCAGAGCAATGCGGCAGCCAGCAATCAACCCAGTCTGGTGGTGACAGAGCAAGACAGTGCAGCACTGGAGCAACTTAGGCAACAATTGATACGCAGTGCCTGGCCAGTCCGCAAAGTAGCAATCCCTAGCCTGCTGCTGTATTTGTTCCTCTGTGTGTGGCTATTTCCTCTGAACCAATGGTTAAACCTGCTGCTTATCACAATCATCACAGGGCTCTTTTTGTTGTTTCTTACCGTACGCGAGGTTATGCTGCCAAACTACCAAGCTTTTAGTGAGCACTTCCGCCATCACTTTGTGCCTGCATTAGCAAGAAACTTCGCCAATATCAGCTACCAGCAGAACGGGCAACTCGACCCAAGCCTTTTTGTTCAGCGCTTGCACTTTGGTGACAACCGCCTGCACCCCGGCAAAACAGTAGCTCGTTCCGAACAAAGTGATTACTTCCGGGGCAATCATCGTGGTTGCGCCTGGGAACTGGTACAAGTGAGTTTCTACAACCAGCAGGATACTCAGCTGTTTTGTGGCCAACTGGTATTATTGACGCTGCCTAAACATTTTGCCGGCTCTACTTCGATCAATATGCCTTGCCTGGAGAGTTCTGCATCAAGGGTCCATCTGGAAAACAGCGATTTCACTACCCGCTTTTCCGTTATGGCGACGGATCAGATTTCCGCAAGGAGCTGGTTAACTCCGGCCGTCATGACCCGACTGGAACAGTTAAGCCAGCTGTTTAGCGACAAACTAAGAGCTAACCTGAGCGGCAATAGTTTATTGCTGTTGCTGCCGGCGAAGCAACTGGTGGCTCTGCCAGCTATTGACGAGCCCATCACACAAAGCCAGGCTGGGTTAGCTTTTGTGCAAGAACTGCAGCTGTTTCACCAACTGATTGATGCTTTGGTGGCGCAGTTTCCCACAACCCAGGCCTGAGCCGCTGATCGACACCGCCCGCTATAAGGACTATGTATGCGAACCTTTATCTATCTGTTGCTAGCCATTTTTTTCTGGAGCCTGGCTGCTATGGTCGTCCATAAACGGTTTGTCTTTATTGAGCAAAGCGAGGCCGTGGAAGCAGTTATTACAGATGTGCGGTTAAGTAACACACAACGAAGCCGAAACAGGAGCAGAAGCACTGAGACCATAGTGCAATTTCGTACCCCCACCAATCAATTAATAGAACATGCCCCCTACCGCCACCGCTCGAGCAGCCAAAAAGATAAAGGAAAAACCCTGACGGTGCTCTATGCACCGGATCACCCAGAGCAGGTGGTGATCAAAGAGTTTATGACGCTTTGGTTTTTGGCGCTGTTTTGTGGGCTAATTGCAATGGGCTTTACGCTGTTGTGTTTACGGCAACTGCTGCCAGCTTCCCCTCTGACAGCCCAGTGGTTGAAAAACCTGCGCACGGCGGCTTTGGTCCCGGCAGGTTTGTGCTTTGCGCTGGCTATTAAAATACTGCTGTTGCGTTAGCTGTACCGGCTACCTGCATAACCTGGCCTGCTTTGTCACTCTGCAACAGATAAGCTTAGTGCTCCTCCAGCAACCAGTTCAGCGCTTGACTCATAGCAGCAGGGTCCAGCAGTTCAGGGCAGTTCGTGTTAGCGCCTGCTTTCAGCTTTTGCAGCAGTGCTTTTTGATTGTTTACAAACAACTCACCGGACTTTCTGTCTGTCACTTCTGCGCCAAGGAAAGTGGTAAGCCACTCACCGGAGGCAGGTTCAAATAACGCATTGATGTAAACCTTACCTGTACTAACGCCTGTACTCACCCCTTTCTCCAGCACCAGAACCAAGGTATCCTGCTCACAGATCCTGCTATAAAAAGCGTCTGCCAGCACAGGGATTTCATAATCAGGACTATCGGCTACCCAGCTGTCTACCGTCTTACCTGCACTGTTTTGCAAACGCACATAAATATCTTCCTCACCATCCACTATAAAATCCATCGCCTTTTGTTGTGCCGCGACCGACAATGCTGGTACTTGTTGATATGAGCGAAAAACTTCCACCTCAGGGAGGGTTTCTGCTGTTAAAAAGGAGGCTTCGGCAACACGGGCATCAACCGCCTTTTGCTCACTATCGACCGGGTAACAAGCAGCAGCGAAGAAAGTTGCTAACAGCGTAACCAGGAAAGGTTTACTTTTCATCATTGTGTATTGGCTCCTGATGGGGATGGACATAACTCAAAATGCGACAAATTCATAATATTGTTTAGGTTATTACAGCGCTGAGCATAACTGCTGGTGTGTAAATTCACCACCGCAGTGATCGCATCCGCCTGGCTGCAACTGACCCCCTGCTCGGCAATCGTTGCCAGATTATTGGTTTGCCAGAAAAGCAACGCTGAACGAACGGCGTATTTTTCTTCAGCCAGCAATTCTGGCTCGGCAATAAAATCCTGAAAATCGTCCTGCCAAATTGCATTGTGCCGGGTAGTAAAGGTCTCGTAATTGGCTCTGAATGTCAGTTGAATCATACCACGGCCCCGATAGCGCCAACCATCCCCTGAATCAATATCACCATTATTGTATCTATTGCCATAGGCACGATTAGCTATCGCTTCCTGATTGGCTGCCTGGCCGGGTTTTCGGCCGTACAACTCGGCTTCATCCGGATTGGCCCGAAAGTAACTAAAGGTACTTTTCAGGGCGTCAACAGTGTAATTGAGGTTTTCGGTTAAACGCATGGTTGGCCCAACTTCTTGTTGAACCTGACTAAGGAAATGCGCCATTTTAGATTTGGTATTAATAAGGTTGCTGACCGCCGGGTTTTGCAACGCGGCATTCAACTCATCAGCGATAGCATCGATACGGCTTTGCGGAATAGCAGCCGAGTTGAAAATTTGCTGCAGAACCTCTGTCGAAATCTCTGTGATTGCATCACTGCATGGTTCGTCCGGTGGCACACCGCACTCCAGTTGCATAGCCATTGCCTGCTGGGCCGGGCCAATGGGACACATGCCACCCCCGCCGGGCGGGAGGAAAAAGTCATCGCCCGGTGGTAATAAGTTGTCGCCACCTCCGGGGGGAGTCCCAATACCTCCGGGAGGGATCCCAATACCTCCGCCACCGCCACCTCCAGCACCACCGCCGCCATTGCCCGGTATGCCTGCCTCTGAACTATCGTAGTGCCCCATACCACCCGGTTTTGCAGCTGCTATTGTTGCCCTGTCGGCATCCCGCCTGGCTCTGCTGATTGCGGCTTCTGAGGACTGTCCGGCGACCTCTTGACTTAAACCTGCAACCTGATTGCGCTGAGTACCGCCAAAATAACTAAAGGCTGTCAAAGCACTGACCGCGACCAGTGCCACAATAATTGCATACTCAGTAATTCCCTGGCCCTTAGCCCGCAGATTATTAATTAATCCAGCCATGTTTAAATACCTGCCACTTTGCATAATGAATCGAAGCAATAAAAAACCATACATTAACAATGCAGCGAGATAAAAACAATGGTGTTAATATGAAATTGCAAGCATTAGCAACAGCCCAGTGGGGGCTACCCCCAATCCACCGGCTGTCAACAACCAAATACATCGCCTTGACTCTGGAGTAAGCTCAAGGGTTTATACTAAGATCCAGACAGGAGGATGGCGATGAAAATTGGTGAGTTGGTCAAACGGCATGGGGTCAGTGTGGATACCATCCGTTTTTACGAAAAGCAGCAGTTATTAAAACCGAGCGCTCGCTCGGATGCCGGCTATCGGCTGTACCGTGAAGCAGACAGTCAGCGACTAAACTTTATTCTGCGTGCCAAAGCGGTCGGCTTTAGTTTGCAGCAGGTTCGCGAGTTGTTGCAGATAGAAGACAATAAAGCCGAATGGCACTGTGCCGATGTCAAAGACAAAGTGCAGCAAAAAATGCTGGAGATTGAGCAGCAGATGCTGGATTTGAAACAGTTTCATCAGGCGCTGCAGCAACTGGATGCCGCCTGTTGCGGTGGGCCAATAAGTGCTACTGAATGCTCCATCCTTACAGCTCTGGAACAAGGTAAACCACCCCAAACAGAACAACATAAGGAGCACACATCATGCTAAGTTTTATCGACAACTTCTGGCAACTCTTTGTGTTATCAGCTCCCTGGCTGTTGGTTGGTTTGCTGGTGGCTGCCATTATGAAGGCCTGGATCCCAATGGATTGGTTGCAACAGCAGCTCGGGGGCGATGGCGTCAAACCTGTGATAAAAGGTGCTTTGCTGGGCGCCCCATTACCTCTGTGCAGCTGCGGTGTGATCCCGGCAGCGATGCAATTGCGACGCGGTGGTGCCGGCAAAGGAGCGACCGTAGCATTTTTAAGTGCCACACCGGAAACCGGTGTCGACTCGATTTCAGTTTCCTATGTGTTGCTTGGCCCGCTGATGGCCATTGTCCGGCCTGTCGCTGCTATTTTAAGCGCCATTACCTCCGGCCTCTTGGTGGGTAAAGCTACCGGACACGACAGTAACACTAAAACAGAAGCTCCGGTCAAAAGCTGCTGTGCCAGCAACAAAGCTGCCACTCCAGCACCAGAGTCAGTCAAACCGGCTTGCTGCGCTGCTAACAAAGCACCAGCAGCCCAGCTATCCCGGCCACAAAAGCTATGGCTACAAGCCAAAGATGGCATAGCCTATAGTACCGGCAAACTGCTGAGCGATTTTTATCTGTGGCTGATGATTGGCTTATTCTTTGCGGCTCTGGTGCAAACCCTGGTGCCAATGGACGCATTGGCAAAATACGGCAGCAGCATCTGGACCATGTTGTTGATGGTACTGATTTCCGTGCCGATGTACGTCTGCGCAACCGCCTCTACCCCGATTGCTGCAGCCTTGATGATGATGGGCATTTCACCCGGCGCTGCCCTGGTCTTTATGCAAGCAGGGCCGGCTACCAATATAGCGACCATCAGCGTGGTGTACAAAGAGCTGGGTATGCGGGCGCTGGTTGCTTACTTATTTGGTGTCATTGTAATGTCGGTGTTCTTTGGCTGGTTGCTGGATTTTGCATTGCAGTACTTTGATATCTCGGTGCAAAGTGCCATGCAACACCAACACTCGGTGTTGCCCTACTGGCTGGAGCTATCGGCTGCACTCCTGCTTGCCGGCTTGATCGTCCGGATCCTCTGGCAGCAATGGCAGAAAAAACAAAGCATGAAAGCGCATACAGCCTGATCCCGGCATTTGCGACAACAAGCACTTGCACCCTGGCTGTTACCATGCGTATGATGGCTTACACCCCTTGGTGATGCCATCATTTTTTCCGGGAATGCTATGTTACGGTTAGGGATTCTGCTTTTGCCGCTGCTGTACTCTGTGCATCTTATGGCCCATGAGCCTCCAGAGCTAATCTGGTGTCTGGATGATCATTGGCACACTCCGGCGCATGAGCACAAGCCTGAAAGCAAAACAGCACATTTTATGCAAACCATTGCCGAGCGTCTGGCAATCACTATCCGGCCAACCCCCCTGACTCCCTTTAGCCGTTGCTTACGTAAAATGGAGCTTGGTCAGGCCGATCTGATGGTTAGTTTAAATTACAGTGTCGATCGTGAGCGTTTCCTGCACTTAATCCCCTACGATGAAGCACAGCCTGAGTCGCTTTATTTACTGCGCACGGCTGATGATATTGCCAGTTGGGATGATATAAAGCAGCGGAACATTGTGGTGCTTCATGACTATGGGTATAGCCCCGAGTTGCAGCAGATGCTGAGCAAGGATTCGTTCCGTCTGATTCAGGCTGCCTCGCTGGAAGATGCCTTTGCCATGTTGTTGCTGCAAGAAGCCGATGTGGTGATTGGCCCGGCGCAAAGTGCCGTGAATGTGATTCACAACAACCCAAGACTGCACGATCAATTTAAACAAGCCAGTTATCAATTCAACTTCCGCCAGGCCCGCACCATCAACCTGGCTTTCTCCCGAGCCAGCTCCCATCAGGAAATACTGCCCAAATTGCAGCAATTGATACAGCAGATGATTGAGAATGATGAAATAAAGCATTTCCGTCCGCAAACAAAAACGCTGGATTAACCAGAAATCACGAACATCCATGGCTCAAACCTGACAGGCATAATGCTATGATTAGCAAAGTGCCCTGAGGGCACTGCCGCAGCGTTAAAGAATAATTTATTTTAACTGCGCATTGTTGAGTAAATAGTTTATTCATAATAAAGTAGCACTAGTAGGTTGTAGCCATTCGGAATGCCTGAGAGGACGTTGATGTTAAGCAAAAGCAGTCACCCCAAAGATGTACGCCTGGCCTGCCGGCGGCAACAGCACAGCGGCAATACCTCGGGCCTGGCTGCTGGCTTTGTGCAGGCCAATATGGTGATCTTGCCAAAAGCCGATGCCAGTGATTTTCTGCAGTTTTGTCAGCTCAACCCCAAGCCCTGCCCTGTCGTGGCGCTCTCCGCCCAGCCCGGTGATACCGGCATTGCGGCTATTGCTGCCGATTTGGATATTCGCAGCGACTTACCAAGCTACCGGTTGTTTCGCCACGGCGAGCTGGTGCAGGAGCTGCCGGATATTGGCGAGCTCTGGCGCGATGATTTGGTCACGTTTTTCCTGGGCTGCTCCTTCTCGTTTGAAGAAGCTCTGCTGGCTGATGGGCTGGAAATTCGTAACATTACCGAAGGCGTCAATGTGCCGATGTACCGCACCAACATCCGCTGCCAAAGCGCCGGTAAATTCAGCGGCCCTATGGTGGTGAGTATGCGGCCGATGAAACCAGCCGATGCCATTCGTGCCATTCAGATTTGCAGCCGCTTTCCGCAGGTGCATGGTGCACCGGTGCATTTTGGCGATCCGGCCGCCATTGGCATTGCCGATTTAACCCAGCCGGATTTTGGCGATGCCGTCAGCATCAAGCCTGGCGAAGTGCCGGTGTTCTGGGCCTGTGGCGTCACACCGCAACTGGCCATTGCCGAAGCTAAACCAGAATTTTGTATTACCCACAGCCCGGGCTGCATGCTGGTGACCGATATTCCAAATTCAAAATTGGCGTTGTTTTAGCCGGAGGAAGCATGAAATTAAACTGCGATCTGGGCGAAAGTTACGGCAGCTGGACCATGGGCATGGACAGCAGCGTGATGCCTTACATCGATATGGCCAACATTGCCTGTGGTTTTCATGCCGGTGATGCCGACGTGATGCAGCGCACTTTAGCACTGGCCAAACACTACCGGGTTGAAGTCGGCGCTCATCCCAGTTACCCGGATCGACAAGGCTTTGGCCGCCGCTCAATGAACTGCACAGCCGAAGAGCTGGTGAATCTGCTGCATTATCAAATTGCGGCGCTGGATGGCATGGCACAAGTCCATGGCCTTGAGCTGAGCTACGTCAAACCGCATGGTGCCCTCTACAACGATATGATGCGTGACCCTGCTATTCTGCAGACGGTGTTTACAGCCATTCAAAGCTACCACAAACCGCTGGCACTGATGCTGCTGGCCACAGCCGAACAGGCAAAGCATCAGGCCGATGCCGAAGCGCTGGGTATTTCGCTGCTGTTTGAAGCCTTTGCCGACCGGCGTTATACCGATGATGGTTTGCTGATGCCGCGTAGCAAGCCAGGTGCCGTGCTGGATAAAACCGAAGTGATGGCGCAGGTACTGTTGTTGGTGAATGAAGGCGTGGTGATCACGGAAAGTGGCAAGCGCCTCGCGC
Source organism: Alkalimonas sp. NCh-2 (assembly GCF_039631345.1). Classification (NCBI taxonomy): domain Bacteria; kingdom Pseudomonadati; phylum Pseudomonadota; class Gammaproteobacteria; genus Alkalimonas; species Alkalimonas sp. NCh-2. Next base: position 415,388 of record NZ_JBDIUV010000002.1, on the reverse strand, counting down.
TTCAAGCCGATACACTCTGTGTGCATGGTGATAACGAAGCCGCCATTGCCGAAGTGCAACATATTCGTCAGTTGTTGCAAGGCTAGCTTTTATGCTTGATTACAGCATTCAGATTGCCGGTGAAAGCAGCCTGATCCTCTACCCGCCGCAGCAGATGTCGGCCGAGGTCAATCAGTGGGTGCTTGCTGCCTGCCAGCAACTAGAGCATGCATTAGCCGATGTGTTGCTGGATGTCACTCCATCCTATGCCTCTATCCTGGTCAGCTACAACCCGCTGCAGACGGATCATTTTTTAGTGAAAGCTCGGATCCGACAGGCCCTGGCGGCACAAAGCGGTGAAAGCCAGCAGGCTGGCAAACTGGTCGAGTTGCCGGTGTATTACAGTGAAGAAAGCGGGCCGGATCTCACCCGGCTGGCGAAGCTGCATCAACTGAGCATCGAGCAAGTGATTGAGCTGCATCAGGCGCCGTTGTACCGGGTCTATGCGATAGGTTTTGCGCCTGGCTTTGCTTACATGGGTGAAGTGGATGAACGCCTTGCCACCCCACGATTGGACAGTCCCCGCGCCAAAGTGCCCAAAGGTGCCGTAGCGATTGCCGATCGCCAGACGGCGGTCTATCCGGCTGAATCCCCTGGTGGCTGGAATCTGCTGGGCCTGTGCCCGCTGCAGCTGTTTGATCCAGCCAAAACGCCCAGCATGCCGGTGGCAGTGGGCGATCAGGTACGCTTTACCGCAATCGACAAAGCCGAGTTTCTGCGCCTGGGAGGCGTATTATGAGCGGTTTTCGTATTGAGCAAGCAGGCCTGCTTTGCACCTTGCAGGATCAGGGGCGTTTTGGTCAAAGCCGGCTCGGCCTGACTACGGCAGGCCCGGCCGATGGCCATGCTTTTCGCTGGGCCAATGCTTTGCTTGGCAATACGCCTGGCAGCTGCGCGCTGGAAATCACACTCGGCGGCTTACAACTGAGCGCCGAACAAGATACTGCCATTGCCGTTTGCGGTGCGGCTATGCCGCTTAGCATCAACGGCAAGCCAAAAGCTTTATGGCAAGGTCATGCCATCAAAGCAGGCGATCGCATTGAGCTGGGTATGGCAACGTCTGGCGTACGAGCTTACCTGGCCGTCGCCGGTGGCTTTAGGGTGCCACAGCAATTTGGCAGCAGTGCCACCGTGCTGCGCGAAGGAATTGGTGGCCTGGATGGTGGCAAGCTACAAGCCGGGCAATTGCTGCCGCTGACGGAGCCAGCTGCGACCATGACTTCACAGCCGCTGTTTGCTCTGCCCGAGCGGTTTTGGCCGGATTACCAGAGCCCGCTGACATTACGCCTGATTGAAGGCTATCAGTGCGAGGACTTTTCGGTCGCAGAGCGGCAACGCTTTTATCAGCACCCCTACCAGATATCGCCTAAATCCGATCGGATGGGCTGCCGGCTGCAGGGCCCGCCACTGCTCTGCCAGCGCAGCAGCCTGCTATCAGAAGGCATCTGTTATGGCGCTGTGCAGGTACCACCGGATGGTCAGCCCATTGTGCTGCTGTGCGATCGGCAAACGCTTGGGGGCTACCCCAAGCTTGGCTCGGTGTTGTCGCTCGATTGCTGGCAACTGGCACAACGTTCGGCTGGCTTTGAGCTGCAATTTGCAGCCATTAGTATCGAACAGGCACACAATTTGCTGCATTTGCAGGAACAACGCTTTTGGCAACAACACAGCCAACTGGAGGTGCTTTGATGAAGCCCTTGCTGTCACTCAGTCGTCAGATCGAAGACTTGCTGGTCGCGCGCAATTTACGCGGCATGCAGCAGCTGCAACGAGCCCTGCGCCCCGGTTATTACCTGCGCGCCGCCCGTATCCTGAATCAATGCCAGGGGGTGATCTTCATTGGTACCGGTTTTCCGGTTGCCGATACCTTTGAAACCGATGGCCCGGTTGGTGCCATAGCCCTGTACGATTGCCTGCAGCTGCTGGGAGCCCGACCTGTGCTGGTGTGTGGCGATCCGCTCTATTCGGTGCTAAAAACCGATTACCATTGCCATCCTCTGCCTATCAACAGTCCGCAAAATCTGGCGGCGCTGGCGGCCGAAGCCCTGCAGCATTATCAGCCACAGGCCGTGATCTCGATTGAACGACCCGGCCGGGCCCGGGATGGTAGGTATTACAATATGCGGGGCGAAGACATCAGTAGCCGCTGCGCCAGCTTCGATGATTTTTTACATCTGGCTGCCTGCCCTACTCTGGCCATTGGCGATGGCGGCAATGAGATTGGCATGGGCAATATCAATGCCGCCGTCAGCAAGCTCAACATTATTCCGGCGGCGACTGAGTGCGATGAACTTTTGCTGGCCGATGTCTCCAACTGGGGCGCTTATGGCCTGATTGCGCTGCTCAGCGTCTGGCGCGAGCAGGATCTGCTGGCGCAGGTGCAACCGCTGCGTATTTTGCAGTATTTATCCGACCGCGGCAGTGTGGACGGTGTCAGCCGACTGAATACCTTGACCGAAGACAGCTTGGATGCCAGTGAAGGCATTGCTGTTATTACCTCTTTACGTGCCCTCTGTGGCTTTAGCTGAGTATGACTATGAGTATTGTGTATTTAAATGGAGACTTTCTGCCGGCTGTTGAGGCCCGCATCTCGCCAATGGATCGTGGCTTTTTATTTGGCGATGGCATCTACGAAGTAGTGCCGTCCTACCAGGGCCACTTTGTTGGCCTGGTGCCCCATCTGGAGCGGATGTTAAGCGGCCTTGAGCAACTGAGCATTGACGCTGGCCTTAGCCTGGCCGACTGGCAGCAGTTGCTGACGGATTTGCTGGCGAAAAACCAGAGCATGGGAGAGAACCTGGGGGTTTATCTGCAGGTGAGCCGCGGCACCGATGTAAAACGCAATCATGCCTTTCCGGCGAATATCCGGCCTACGGTATTTGCCTTTGTGTTTGAGATCCCGCCGGCACCAGTAGCCGATAAAGACAAAGCGCCGCGCTACCGGGTGGTGACCGCCGACGACTTGCGCTGGCAGCGCTGCCATATCAAATCGACCTCTTTGCTTGGCAATGTGCTGCACTACCAGCAAGGCTACGCTCAGGGGGCGCAGGAAACCATTTTATTTAACCGCGAAGGCTTTTTGACCGAAGCGGCCGCCTGCAATGTGTTTGTGGTCAAAGACGGCGTGATTGCTACCCCGCCACTGAGTACTGAGCTGCTGCCTGGCATTACCCGACTGATTTTGCTGGCGATTTTGCGCAAGTACAGCAGCTACCCGGTGGAAGAGCGCGCCATCAGCCGGGCTGAAGTACTGGCCGCCGATGAAGTCTGGTTAACCAGTTCCAGCAAAGAGGTCGCGCCTGTGGTGCAAATCAACGATCAGTGGGTGGGCGATGGCGAGCCCGGCAATATCTGGCTGGATGTACAGACGCTGTTTAGCGCCCATAAATACGAGTTTTAAGCATTAGCACAACGCGTGAACGAAAGAGCCCGCTGCTGCGGGCTCTTTGTCTGCAGCTTTAGTCTGCTTTACGGCTCAATGCCCAGCGCATAATGTCGCCCCAACTGGGCTCTTTGCCGTACATTTGCATGCCACGCAGGAAAATCCGCCCACCGAGCCGACGCATGTAGTACACCGCAGCCAGCAACAATGCCAGCGACAAGCTGAGTTGCCACCAGGGCACCTCCACCATCGACATCCGCACCGGCATGGCGGCAAAGGACGTGACAGGTAGCCAACTCAGCAGCGTCATAGCCCAGCCGGATGGGCTCTCAATCACCAGATAGGTAAAGAGCAGCGGCAACCAGGTGACCATCATCACCACGCCTTTGCCGCTGGTATTGGGATCATCTATCGAGGCAGCAATGGCCCCCATAAAGCAGGCACAAAGTAATAACCCAGCCAATGCAAAGGGAATAAGCCAAAGAATAACCCACCAGTTCAACCAGCTCAGATCCAGGCCGTCACCGGCAATTACAGATATCACTACGAAAAATACCAACATCACCAGCAAGGTGGTGAGCATGGCTTTCAAGGCGCTGAAGCTATGACCAAGCATCTTTCCATCCATCCATTGCTGCGGAGTCACAATGGCATAGAGTTGCTCAGTCACCCGCTGCTGCTTTTCGCCGGTTATGCTCATTAAAATTTGGCCAAAGGCAGTGCTTAGGCCTATCAGCAATAAAATCAGCACGGCAAAGGCAATCATCTTCTCCGGCGTGTCTTCACCTTTAAAGTCATCATCCAAAAAGTTGCGTGCTATTGGCTCTGGCTGTTGCAGCTCGGTCAGCTGCGCATCGGTTAAACCAAAATCACCGGCCCGTTGCATTTGAAAATAGCTTTGCAGTACCTGCTCCAATTGTGGCAGCCATTTACTGCTGGCACCGGTGTACAAGACCCAACTGTTGTCCTGATAGGCCAAAACAGCATGCCAGGTTTGGTGATCGCGCAGTTGCTGCAATTGCTGCGACAGATCGATGCTGGGGCGCTGAAACTCAAACTGTTCGGTATTTTGCACCACCAGTGTGCCAGGCACGGCAATACGGTACTGCTGACGGCTTTCATCGGTCAGATAGACCCAGGCAAAACCGCCCCCCATCACCGCCAGCATCAGCAAGTATGAAATCAGTTGCTGCTTCCATTTAAAGAAGCGCAGAAACTCCCAGCGGGCCACAATCAGACTTTGACGGGATATCATGCCGCGGCCTCCTGTGGCGTTTGCCGCTGATGCCTGGACATAGCGTTCAGGTACAACTGATGCAAATCCGGTTTTTGCATGGCAATTTGCTCCGGCTCAATCCGGCCCAGCAGTTGCTGCAACACAGGGCCAACGTCAGCATCCGGTGACAAGGTCAGCAGTGCCTGCTCTGGCTGAGGCAGCTCCACCCTGGTCACTGCCTCCAGACTGCGCAACCAATCAGCCGGCAACGGCACTTTGCTGCTTAACTGAATTTGCACCTCCGGTTGTGCCTGCTGGCGGATGTCGGCCAGGGTACCAGCCAGCACCACCTCGCCTTTGGCCATCAGCACCATGCGATCAGCCAGTTTTTCCACCATCGCCATCTGATGCGCACTTAATATCACTGTCATGCCGTTTTTCTTGAGCTGCTTGAGGAAATCGACCACTTTTTCCTGATTGATGGGGTCCAGCCCAGAGAAAGGCTCATCCAGAATCACCAGAGCCGGCTTGTGCAGTACCGCTGCAATGAGCTGCACTTTTTGCTGGTTGCCTTTAGACAGCTGTTTCAAATCGTCATGCCGCCGCTCAGTTAGTTCAAATACTTCCAGCCAGTGCACCATCCGGCTCAGTGCTTCCGCTTTGCCAAGTCCATGCAACTGCGCCAAAAACAGCAGGTTTTTTTCGACACTTTTATCACCATAAAGGCCACGGTCTTCCGGCAAATAGCCCAGTAAGCGCCGTGGCACATGCTGAAAGGTTTGGTCCTGATAACACACTGAAATACTGCCGGCATCGGGCTTCGTCATGCCCACCAGCATACGAATAATGGAGGATTTACCAGCTCCGTTCGGGCCAAGTAAAGCAAAAATTTCGCCACTTTGGATCTGAAAGCTAACCTGGTTCACCGCTGTGACCGTGGCGTACTGCTTGGTCACAGCATCAATACGAAGTTGCATCTGAAAGCTCCTTACCAGCCGTTTACACTGGAAAAGACTAGCACTGCGCTCTACAGGAGCCCATCAGAAAAGTGTTAGCAAATATAAAAGCCCGCTTCAGCGACTAAAGATTAAATGCAGCTGATTGCGATGCTCGCTTTTATCCTGCGCATCAAACGGCAGCACCAGATCGTCTTTGCCATTGCCGGTCAGATCGGTGATTAGTACCCGGCTGCTGTCACGTGGTACATCCAGCTCCAAGCGTTCACTGCGCCGGCTAAATAACCGGCCGCTATCCGGGCTGTATAAACGCAAACGACCACTTTCACCAACCAACAGGTGTTTCTGACCAGTACCGGATAAATCGGCCAATTGAAACAGTGGCAAATCAAAACGTACATTGCTGATGCTGACATCTACCCGCGCCTGCTGGCGCAAATCAGCCCGGCTGGCATAACGCCCCTGCTCATTCATCAGGAAAAAATCCACATCCAGATTGGCATTGCCACGCAGCAATACCCGCACTATGGTGCCTACCCCAATGTTGGTGTTAGGGATGTAAAAATCCTGCCGGCCATTGCCATTAAAATCACCAATCACCACATCAATGGGTACATTGTCGGTCTTTACCCGGCCATCCGGCTCCTCGGCAAAGGTCAAGCCCTGTTCATTCAGGCGCCCATAATGAATACGATATTCGGTACTGCGATCCAATACATCGGCCAGCTGTTCCCGCTCCATCACCAGATCAGCAATGCCATCGCCGTTCATATCGCGCACATCAAACAACCGATCCAGCTGCTGCCCCTGATAGCTGCGGCCAGCATCGTTGCGCTGATCCAGGGTTCGCTCTGTCGATAACGGAACTGCCCAGCCCAGAGCCTTTGGCTCTGTCGCAAAGCTACCATCTTCGGCCTGCTCAAACGCCCAGAAACGACCTTGATCGACCACTAACAAATCTTTGCGACCATTACCATTGGTGTCGACCACAAAGGGCCGGCGTGGCTGATAATCCAACCGGTTGCTTTGCCAGCTTTGGATCCGGCTTGGCAGCTGCAATTCATAGTGCCGGAAGCTACCATCCGCGTTTTGGCGCAACAAGTGCGAACTGGTAAAATCCGGTATAAAAAAGTCGCTTAGCTCAGAACCCAGCTCCAGTGTAAAGTTACGCTGGCGCAGTCTGACTGGGTCCAGCACCCGATGCACGGAACTCACCGCTATCAGTCGCTGATAATCACCATCCGGCAAACTCATACGGTACAAACCATCGGTGCCCCAAAAAACCAGCTGCGGCAGTTCATAACCGGCCAATTGGGCTTTGCTAAAAAACTGGGCATTGTCAGGAATGGGCAAACCGCTGACGCTGAAGTTTTTGGTATCCACCAGGCTCAGCCAGCGCTGATACTGATTAAAGCCGGATACCAGCAGATAAGGTTGCTCTGGTAATTTCAGCAAACTGCCATTGGCCGGATGTTCCAGCTGCAGCTGCACCCGCTCCAGCGTCAGTTCCTCGGCAATAGCAGGGTCTGAGCACAGCCATAGCGCGAACAGCCCGATCGATAAAGTTTTGCGCATCATAGGTTTAGCATCCAGCTTTCAAGTGACTGGCCACAAAGTATCATGTGGCCTAAAAAAAACGCAATGATTAGAGTGTAAGCAGATGCATGATAAAACGACAAACGCCGGGTGATGGATCACCCGGCGTGCTTTGAAGTAGTTTTGAGGGCTTATATTCCATCCTGAATCATGGGCGTTGGCAGAGGTACCTGTTTTAGGCGTTCAAGTGCCAATTCCAGCTTAGGGGGATCAAACAGTCTGAGTTTACGCTGCGCCGAACGCTCCCCTCCAGGCCAGTGCCTCACCCCTTGCCGAACAGACTCAACATCTGAAGCAACATGGCCTCGCGCCAACAACCAATCGACGGTAGCTAACAGCTCCATCCCAAACGGGGATTCAAAGCCATCAATCAGCTGGGCGGTTTTTTCCAGCGCAGGCAGATACTCCCTGGCCTCGCTTTTGAGATAGATCTCGACCGTTTTACGTTTGGCATCATTAAACCAGATGGTATCCCAGGGTTCACTGTCACTGATGCGCTTATCGCTTTTCAGATAGCTGCCATCAAGGCTGTCCAACAAGTGCCGCAGCCTGTCGGCATAAGGGCCATAGTTGTTGGCTTTAAACTGCAAATCCAACGGGTTTTTCAGCCCTTCAGCATCAATGACTCGCTCCAGAAACCAGGCCAGTTTTTGAATTTCGAGCAGGCTGCATTCCATCCCCAATACCCAGTAACGACGCACCAGTTCAGCAATAAGCGCTCGAGCAGGAGTTAGTTTTTCCACACCTTTGGTTTTGGCCACATTTTGGTAAACTTTAGCGGGCTCGAAGATAACAACCTCTACACCATCCAAACCCGCCAACGCCTGTTCGATATGAGGTTTTACTACATCCCAGCTCAGGCCACCGTTCCCGGCTCCCAGAGGTGGGATCGCGATAGAACGAATATGATGCTGTTCGATAACGCGGCGCAGATCAGCCAGACCGTCAATAATCCATTGTATTTGTGACCTGGCGCGCCAGTGCTGCTTAGTGGGAAAGTTGATAATCCAGCGCGGCCCCATCAGCTCACCGGTTTCAGTGACAAACATCTTGCCGGTCTTCACCTCGTCTGCCTTGCAGGCCTTGGCGTAGGCAGCCATATTGGCAGGGAAGCGCTCCTTGAACATCAGGGCAATGCCTTTGCCCATCACGCCAACCGTATTGACCGTATTCACCAGGGCCTCGACGTTCGCTTCTAACAGGTTGCCTTGTGTGTAAATAATCATGGATAGCCTCTCAAAAGTACCAACCGGGTAAACAGCGGATATCCAGTTGGACAGCCAGCCCTTCCGCTTGTTCTTGTAGTTCTTGTTGTACTTGTGTTGTATAACACACTGCACCCAGCAGCGCAGAAATGGGCATGTGTCGATAAATCAATGCTTCTGCTTGATACCGCTCAACTTTCTCCGGGTTCTCCGGGTCACGCTCGAAGTTGCGTTGCTGCAACAGTGGCCAGTCGATTTCATGCAGAGAGTGTAGCGCATTATAGTAGTTGGCGGTTACCGGGTAGGCATGGCGGTCAGTAAATACATAGGGTAAGCCCTGCTCTGCCACTTTATGCATACTGGACACCAGAATGACAATATCGGTATTGCTCACTCTTCTCACTTCGCCTCGTCCTGTATGGATGTTGTACAACATCGGCGAAAAAGGCGTGAAGTAAAAAGGAATATAATCGTTCAGGACACCACCAGGCGCTAAGGGGACCTGCCGGTGGCCACGTCGGCCAATCAATTCTTCATTGCCAATAGTTACCCAGTCTGGCGCGCGAGCACCACCATTCCCTGCATGCAAGCCATTTTCCAAAATCCAGGGCAGATTCCGGCGATGCGTAATCCGCCAAATCAAGGCTTTCTCTGGATTCAGGTTAAGGTAATGGTTAGACATGAACCGCTCTATACACAAGTTGTTTTGAGTACGCCAAAGCGCATTAAACCGCAGTGATGGAGGGCTTGCAAGTAGTAGCAGCCAAACTAAGGTCGTAATTGATTTTACCAGCACTGCAACAATGAAAAACGCCGGGTGATGGGAAGCCCGGCGTCACAGATAAACAGCAACCAATTTCCCTTAACGAGCGTTGGTGCTCTCAAAGATTTTATCGGCAGAAGCCGCAACAAAGCCGGTATACAAGATGCCTGGTGCCACTTCGTAGCGACGGGCAAATTCGTAGAAACAGCTTGGAATGGTAGCCGGGCCATCGCTAAATTGCAGGGTAATCAGATCAGCCAGGGTGGAGGATTGCTCCAGCAAGACCTCTTTGCTGCCTTTGATTTCGCCGCCAGAAGTATTCAGCAGGAAGCCACCGTCTTTCAGTGCCTGATTGACCTGCTCCAGCGTCTCGAAGTTCTCCAGCGCATTGACACTGACGGTAAAATGATTGGCGCGGAAGCCCCAGGCTGCCATCCAGGCTGCGTACTCGCTTTCTGCCAGTAGCTTCTCGTAACTGGCATGATCCACTGACCAGTGAGTACCAGAGTACAGGAAGTTATCTGCAGTAACTGCCTCATCCGGGATCTGGGCAACCAGCTCACCGACTATCTGCTGCAACTGCTCAGAGCACTGCTCCAGCAACAACTCAGAGATAAAGACCTTCGGCTGATTGCGATCCGGATGCTCAAAATGCTTGGCATACAGTTTTTTCGCTTCAAAATGGTACTCGCCACACTCTTCGTAGCCAACCGCTTTAAAATGCGCAGCCAGCTTTTCCAACCCGATTTTTTCCAGGTTGAAAGTACGTAAGGCGATGTGGTCATTGATAATGTCCGCTTGCTGAGAGCTTCCCAGCAACTGGTGGACACGCTTGGCAGAAGGCGTTACTTCCAGGTAGTTCTGCCACAGATTTTCAAACAGCTCATTGACGTTGCTATGCATGACGCTCACCTTACTTCTTAACTTCCGGGATGCCCCAGCGGGGCAGCTAGTATAACAAATTTGCTTTCTATCAATACCGCCTTAACGGCGGCCCTTTTCCAGCACAATAAAGCGGGCCAGCTCGCCATCGGACAGTTGCAGTGCATCCGCCAGCTCCGGTTGGATTAACAACAGCCCCTGATGTTCATCAAAGCGGGCTTGTTCACTGAAGCTGGCGCGAAAGCCCTGGGTCTGCGTGTTGCTGACTGCCAGCATCTGGCCGGGCTCAACTTTGGGTACCACCCGTACCGGCACCTTCAGGCTGCTGGCCACGGAGTGGATCTGACCAAGACGGGCTTCGATGGTGGGGCCGGCATCGAATAAGTCGACATAGCCACGATGGACAAAGCCTTCTTGCTGCAACATTTTCAGCGCCGGCCTGGTGTGCTCATGCACCTGACCTATCACTTGCTGGGCTTCTTCCGGTAACAAGCCCACATAAATAGGATGACGTGGCATCAGCTCGGCAATAAACGCCTTTTTACCGACCCCAATCAGATGATCAGCAGTCGGAAAATCGATGGTTAAAAACAGCTTTTGCAACCAGCCCCAAAATGGCGGTTGACCATTGCCGTTCGAAACACCGCGCATTTCGGCAATCACTGTCTCGGCAAAACGCTGTGGATGCTCGGCCATAAACAAAAAACGCACCTTGGATAAAAAACGCCCGGTATAGCCGGTGCGATAGCTTTGGCGCAAAAACAGCGTGCAGATCTCCGAAGCACCGGTGTAATCGTTGCAAAGCGTCAACGTTTTCAGCTGATTTAACACATTCAGCTCGGCCGAGTGATGCATCACCCTATTTTGCTGAAAATGATACAGTGGCGTCTCCAGTCCCACCGCCGCTTCAATCCCGGTGGTACCAACAATACTACCCGTTGCGGTATCCTCCAGCACGAACAGATAGCCCTGTTGGCCCGGCTGCTCGACACAGTCTGCAAAACTGCTTTCAGAGTGGGCAATTTTTTGCTGCAGCCGACCATCGTTGACCGGCAGTGAAGTAAAACCCGGGCCGGACTCTTCTGCGATCTGACGCAGCGCAGCAAAGTCACTGCTTTGAATAGGGCGAATAACCAGCATCCGTTGTTAACCCTGTACGATTTTGGCAACCGCACGCTCAAAGCGGGCCAGGCCTTCGCGGATATCCGCATCCGGGATCACCAGCGATGGCGTAAAGCGCACCACATTGGCACCCGCTACCAGCGCCATCAGGCCTTCTTCGGCAGCCGCAACCATAAAATCACGCGCCTTGCCGGCATAATCGCTGTTCAGTACAGCACCCAACAGCAAGCCCTGGCCGCGAATGGTAGCGAACACCTGGTATTTTTCATTGATCTGAGACAAACCATCACGAAACAGCTGCTCTTTGGCTTTTACGCCAGCCAACACTTCCGGCTGATTGACGGTGTTCAGTGCCGCCAGCGCCACAGCACAAGCTAAGGGGTTGCCGCCATAGGTTGAACCATGAGTACCGACCACCAGGTGCTTGGCGATGGCGGTGGTGGTAAGCATAGCACCAATCGGGAAGCCGCCGCCGAGAGCCTTGGCTGTGGTTAAAATATCCGGCGTGACACCTAACCCCATATAGGCATAGAGCTCACCGGTGCGGCCAACGCCGGTTTGCACTTCATCAAAAATCAGCAAGGCCTTGTGCTGATCGCACAGTGCCCGCACCTGCCGCATAAATTCCACATCGGCTGGCAATACGCCACCCTCGCCTTGCAGCGGCTCAACCATCACCGCACAGGTGCGATCAGAAATCAGTGCTTTTAAGCTGTCGATGTTGTTGAATTCGGCATGCTCGATGGCTTCCGGTTTCGGGCCAAAGCCATCAGAATAAGCCGGTTGGCCGCCCACAGTCACCGTAAAGAATGTACGGCCATGGAAGCCTTGTTTAAAGGCAATGATTTGGTTCTTCTCGTCACCATAGTTGTCTTTGGCAACACGGCGCGCCAGCTTCAGTGCGGCCTCATTGGCTTCGGCCCCCGAATTGGCAAAGTAGACTTTCTCGGCAAAGGTCGCATCGACCAGGGCTTTGGCCAGCAACAAAGCAGGCTCATTGGTCAGCACATTGGATAAATGCCACAGCTTTTCGCCCTGCTCTTTTAACGCAGACACCAGGGCCGGATGGCAATGCCCCAGGCAGTTCACCGCAATACCGCCGGCAAAGTCGATGTATTCCTTGCCTTGCTGATCCCAGACTCTGGAGCCGGCACCTTTGACCGGGATCATCTGAGCCGGAGCGTAGTTTGGAACCATCACATCATCGAAAAGTGCTCTGTTAACCTGTTGCATGAAAAACCTCGTTGCGTGGATTGTCGGTAGGGAACCGGAGAAAAGATGGCCCAGTGTAATCGCCATGACTGCCATTTTGCAGTATCATTCTGTACATTATTACCATTTATTCATGCAATCTGATAAGTCAAGGTGTCGATATGATAAATTCGGACGATGAACAGTTGCTGGCTATCCTTAGAACCAATGGCCGGGCCAGCGTGTCGGATCTGGCGCGGGCGCTCGATGTGTCGCGCACTACCATTCAAAACCGGCTGCAACGGCTGGAGCAGCAAGGGGTGATTCAGGGCTACACGGTGGAGCTGGGCAGTCGCTTTCTCAGTGAACAGGTATCGGCCCATGTGTCGATTAAGGTGCGGCAAAAACTGACCGCCCGCACCAATCTGGAGTTAAAACACATGCCACAGGTGTCAGCACTCTATGCCATCAGCGGTGAGTACGATTTGATTGCCATCGTGCAGGCACAGAATACCGAGCAGCTGAGCCATATTCTGGACGATATCGGTAATCTGGAAGGGGTAGAAAGAACCAACTCATCGGTGATCCTTGAAACCAAATTTAAGCGCTAGGACACGCCCTATAGCTTTTTCTGCCAGAACACTGCCTGTCCCATGGCAGGATCCAGCTCGTAGCCGGCAAAGCCAAACTTCTGATAGCTGGCTTTGGCAACGCTATTGCCTTCCAACACTTCCAGTGTCAGTTTGCAGCAGTTGCGGGCGCGGGCCAGTTGCTCCACTGCCTGCAGCAATGCAGTACTCAGCCCCTGACCACGATAGGCCGGCAGCACCGCTATATCATGAATGTTCATAATGGGCCTGGCTGCAAAGGTAGAAAAGTTTTCCACACAATTCACCAGGCCGGCAGGGACATCATCGACATAGGCAATAAAACTAAAGGTATCGCTGCGCTCGGCCAACCGCTTGGCAAGCTGGGCCTGTACTTCCTCCGACAGAGGCTCCCCGCCCCCCATTGGATCCAGTGCGTACTGGTTCAGTAAATACACCAGTTGCTGGGCTTGTGCTGGATCCTGGTAATCGACGGCTTTGACTTCAATCATCGTTGTCTTCATCCTAATAATTGATAATGGTTAGAATACCCAACAGCATAAAAATGCCGCAAGCAGCGCGACGGGCCCAATCGAGCGAAATTTTTTCCATTAGCCAGCTGCCGGCATAGACCACAGGTACATTGGCGGCCAGCATACCAAAGGTAGTACCCCAAATTACCATCCAGATAGCATCCTCAAAGGTAGCGGCCAGGATCACGGTGGCAATTTGGGTTTTGTCACCAATTTCCGCTAAAAAGAACAAAATGCAGCTGGCCATAAAGGCACCAAATTTCAGCACGCCGGTGTCCTCACTGTCGTCTTTATCCGGAATAAGCAACCAGAGTGCGACCAGAATAAAAGAGCCACCCAGCAGAAAACCCTGCCAGCCTTCTGGAATAAACTGCGCCACCCAGACACCCAGCCAGGCCGAAGCTGCATGATTCAATAAGGTAGCAACCAGAATACCGGCGATAATGGCTAATTTGGAGCGAAAGCGTGCTGCAAGGAATAATGAGAGAAGTTGGGTTTTATCGCCAATTTCGGCAATAGCCACCGCAGTGAACGAAGCAAGAAAAGCATCCATGGGAACGACTCAGCGGGAACATCAACCAAAGACATACAACAGACTCCCGCTTTGGGTCCGTTGCATGTCTCAGGTCTCATCAGTCTGCAGCAAAGCTGCAAATGTTGTTGCCATGTGCAATGAGGCACAAGGATGTTGACAACAACGCCAGTCTGGCCGATTACTCCCCCAAGCGCGGCCGCATTGTAGCCTTGTTTAAAGGCTGATGCAAGTCAGCAGGCAGGGTGTCAGCTTCTCTTACACCCATGTAAACAGAATTCCATAACAACATGATTTAATGATAAAATAAAAATGGCACTTCCTATGCATTAGATTTTAGTGATGAACTATTTGGCTGCATGGAGGCCACTATGAAAGCACTATCAGGTATTGCTGGTTTTATTTGCTTGTTGTCGTTTGGCAGTATTGCAAGCCCAATGGCAGGACCTAAAGCCTGTGATCTTTGGGATATGCAGGTCACTAAAGTGCGCGCCGTTGGCAGCGACAGCTGGTTGGAATTAACGCCGGAAGTCAGTGCGCTTAGCTGCATTGGTGCCTTTACCGGCAACAACAGCAGCTTTCACAATCCAGTGAAGAATCACCCGGACTACTACAATCTGGGATTTAAAAATGATGGCTGGATGAACTACTATGGCAACCAGAGCCCCTATTGGGATACGGATGGAGCTTTTATAACCAGCAACGATATGCTGCAGGATTTACAAGGCTTGGGCCCGATAGATCCAGGTTGGGTCCAGATGGGTAAAGACGATGGCCAGGGCTTTGTGCCCGACTCCAGTCGTAAGGGAGATAAGTCGTACACCTACGAGCAGACTGTCTTTTCGATGAGTGATTGCAAAGACAAAAATGGCCTGGCTGAAACCTGTGTCGGTGGCGATGCGGTTTCCGGTAACTGGCTGTTTTCACCTCCGGCGGTGAGTCCGGAAGAACTGTTTGATATCCTGGGTGGTACTTTCTTCGATCAAATGGCCGTTGTATTTAAAAGCAGTACAGCCTTTGCCATTTATACCTTTAGCATCACGCAATTTGCCGACATCGGCCTGGGGCCCATTTTACCGGGCGAGCAAAAGTTTGAGTTTGCTGGTACCTGGGATATGAGCGACACCTTGATCAATAAAGGTGGGCAAGCGGCAGGCTTGTCAAACTACACCCTGTATGGCCGGGATCCAACGGGTAGCTTTGTGGTACCGGCGCCGGCTACCATTGGCTTGATTGGCGTATCGCTTTTGTTGATGAGGCTGTTCCGTCGGAAAAATTTACATCTTTCCAATTAATGCAGCCGTCACCAAACGAAAAACCACACTTTCCTGGTGTGGTTTTTTTATTCAGAATCTATTCATCCTAAAAAGCTAGTATTAAGGTAGAATGAACTAAACCATTTTTGGGTTTGTCCCATAAATGATAAGTACTTTTTTCCTGGAGTAACGACATGAATGTTCAGTCTCACCGCTTAGCTCAGTTCTCGTACCAATCGCTGCGGTCATCTGTTGCGATAACAGTCATGGTGGTGTTCGCTCTGCTGCTTTCTGCTTGTGCCAGCAAACCCGAGCCACGGATTGACTACGCCCGGGACGTGAATTTTGCTCAATACCAGACCTTTGGCTTTTTTGACAATCCTGAAACCAATACTGAAGAGTACCAAAGCCTGTTAACTGATCACTTTAAATCGGCTCTACGGCGCGAAATGGAAGCCCTGGGCTACCGCTATCAAGCCGAAGGTGCCCAACTGTTGTTAAATTTCGCTTCCAACACAGAAGATAAAACCGATATTCGTTCCAGCCCCTTCCGGGCCAATGTTGGCTTTGGTCGTTACGGCTACCGCTCCGCCTGGCATCTGGGTTTCCCCATTTATCAATCGGACATCGAAACCGTGCACTACAAACAAGGCACCGTTCGGGTAGATTTAGTCGATGCCGCCCAAAACCGTCTGATTTGGCAAGGCGTGCAGGAAGGCCGCTTAACCCGTGAGGCTCTGAAAAACCCGAAGCAGGCAGTGGACGATACGGTAGCACTAATTTTTCAGCGCTTTCCTACCCGGCAGTAACTCAACTGTCCGCCCAAAAGCAGCCTGCGGGCTGCTTTTTAGTGGCAAAAAAAACCGGCCCAAAAGGGCCGGCAAAGTTAGCACTAGGAGGAACAAACTACCCTCTCTTTCGACAGGCTGTGCTAGTATGGCTTGCTAAGATGACAGCTTAATGACGATACCACCACCTTGCTGAACATTAGCCAGCCTAAACAAAAACAAGTGCTGCTCATAGCCTTGCCAATGATCGCTTCCAACCTGACCATTCCCTTACTCTCTTTGGTAGATACCGCTGTGGTTGGCCATCTGGAGCATGCCTGGTATTTAGGTGGCGTGGCCCTTGGCAGTAGTTTAATTAGTCTGCTGTTTTTGCTGCTTGGTTTTTTACGCATGAGTACCACGGGCCTCACAGCTCAGGCTTTTGGTGCCGGGGATACCAAGAAGCAAAGTGACACCCTGCTACAGGCAGCATCTGTTGCCATGATGTTGGCAATGCTGCTGTTAGTGCTGCACCCGTTGGTGATGCCTTTGGTACAGCAGATCAGCCAGGCCAGCAGTGAAGTACTGCAGCAGGCCGGTATTTATTTTCACATCCGCATCTGGAGCGCTCCGGCAGCCCTGCTCAATATGGTGCTGCTCGGCTGGTTTCTTGGGCTGCACAATGCCCGCTACCCCATGTGGTTGCTGCTGCTTAATCAAAGCCTCAACATAGTGCTGGATTTACTCTTTGTACTGGGCTTTGGCTGGAAAGTTGCAGGGGTGGCCGCCGCCTCAGTGATTGCCGATTACACGACCTTGTTGATCGGGCTGCTGCTGGTGCGGCGACTTTGGCAGCAACATCAACTTGCACCCTTTAAGTTTGGGCAACTGAGCCGGCTTACCGGTTATGGACGCTTCTTTGCGCTTAATCGCGATATCTTTATTCGTAGCCTCTGTTTGCAGCTGGTGTTTGTCTTTATCGCCTTTCGAGGTGCCAGCTATGGCGATACCATTGTGGCCGCCAATGCTGTGCTGATTACTTTTCTGATGCTGGTCTCGTATGCACTGGATGGTTTTGCTTATGCCGCAGAAGCTTGTACCGGCAAAGCGGTGGGCGCAAAAGACAGCAGCGAGTTGCAGCAGCTATTTGCCATTTTGGCTGGCTGGGGCCTGATACTTGGTGTTGCTTTTAGCATGGTGTTCTGGTTAGGCGGCTCCACCTTGATTGGCTTATTGACCTCTATCGCTGAAGTGCGACAAAACGCGGCTCATTTTCTGCCCTGGTTAATTGCCCTGCCCCTGATTGCGGTCTGGAGCTATCTGCTGGATGGCATCTACATCGGTGCCACCAAAGCCAAAGCCATGCGCAACAGCATGCTGCTGTCCTTTGCTGGTTTTGTGCTTTGCTACGCCTTGCTGCAAAGGCTGGATAACCATGCGCTCTGGCTGGCACTGTCGGTTTTTATGCTGCTGCGTGGCGTTACTTTGGCTTGGCCCTTGTACCGACAGGGCAACCATTATTTACTAAAAAGCTGAAAAAACACTCAAGCTGTGCAATTTTCAGCCGATAGCATGGATAGGCTATACTTCGTCCAGAATCCACTGAGGTACTTACTTATGGCGATTGCACCTATTCCCCCAAAAGCGGCTGAAGCAAGCAGCAAGCAAGAATCCGCACCTAAATCCGAACTGGATAAAGCCGTGGCGGAACGCGCGGCTAAAGACACAGCAAAAAATGCTCAAAATGCTGCCATTTTGGCGGCCAATGAGCAGGTAAGCTTAAAAGCCAACAGCGAAAGCCTGCGCTTGCTGTACAAAACCGCGCTGGAGGCCATCAACAAAGAGCTGGAGCCGGTGCTGGGTGAAAATGCCGCCCAGAAAACCTATGACTCTGGCATTGATGTCTCGCCGGAAGCAACCGCCGAGCGCATTGTCAGCTTTGCCACCAAATTTTATGGCCGTTACGAAAAAATGACGCCGGATATGGACGAGCAAGAGCGACTGGATAGTTTTTTGCGCATCATTGGTGGTGCCATCGACCAAGGTTTTAATGAAGCGAAAGACATCCTGAAAGGCTTGAATGTGTACGAAGGTGAGATTGAAAGCAATGTCGATGCCACCTACGACTTTGTTCTCAAAGGTCTGGCACAATTTCGTGAGCGCATGGAAGAACTGATGCAGAAAAGCCCTGAGGCTGAATAACAGAACTGACCTGAAAACAAAACCGGGCTCAGTGGCCCGGTTATGATGTTAATCTACTGCCCGTTACAGATTGTCTTCAAACAACTTAAAGATACGGCGGTATTGATCCAGCCAACTGCTTGGCTGCACATAACCGTGATCTTCCACCGGATAAATCGCTGTTTCAAAGTGCGGGATTTCCAGCTCAATAAAGCGTTGCACCAAACGCACCACATCCTGGAAGAACACATTGCGATCGACCATAGGAGCGCTGATCAAAAGCGGGTAGCGCAAACCTTCGGCAAAATAGATCGGCGAGCTGCGCTCATAAGCGATAGGATCTATATCCGGCGTATTAAGGATATTGCTGGTATAGGGGTGGTTGTAATAGGCCCAGTCGCTAACCGGCCGTAAAGCCGCACCGGCTCTAAAGAGTTCCGGCTCGTTAAACATGGCCATAAAGGTCATAAAACCGCCGTATGAACCGCCGTAGGTGCCAACCCGGTTGCGATCAACATGAACGTTTTCCACCATCCAGTTCACACCATCCACCAAATCTTCTACTTCTGGCGTGCCCATTTGACGGTAAATCGCGGTACGCCAGTCACGGCCATAGCCTTTTGATGCCCGATAATCCATATCCAACACCACATAGCCATGCTGTGCCAGCAAATTGTGGAACAAAAACTCACGGAAATACACCGACCAACCCAGATCGCTGTTTTGCAGATAACCAGCACCATGGTTAAAGATCACCGCCCGACGCGGCTCACCATCCATATGGTTCTCTGGCAGGTACAGCTTGGAGTAGATGGGTGCTGCCTGATGACTGGAGGGCACCGGGACAATTTTGGGTGCCTGCAACGGCAAAGCTTTAAAAGCATCGGAAATGGTATAGGTTAAGCGCTGCACCTCCGCTGCTGGCTCTGCCGACGTAACATACAGCTCATGAGGCTTTAGATTGTTGGAGTAACGCAGTAACAGCTGGCTTTCATCTGGTGATAACTGAAAATCAACCGCACCCGGCAAAGTGGTGACTTGCTGCAACTGATTGTTGCTCAGCTGGACTCGAAACACATCGTACTGCCCCGGATGGTTGCGGTTGCCTTTGAAGTAGATAAAGCGGCCATCACGGGTTAAAACCGGATTAGCGACCTCAAAGCGACCTTCGGTAAGCTTTTGTGGCCGGCGCTGATTCAGCGCCTTGGTATACAGATGTGAGTAACCGCTCTCTTCCGACAAATAATACAAGGTATCGCCAGCAGGTAACCAGCCAAAATCATTAAAGGCATAATTGACCCAGGCACTGTCGTGCAACCGGTGCTGCGGTACCAGACGTTTATTGGCAAAATCAACAGTTGCCAACCAACGATCTTTGTTATCAAAGGCTTTTAGCATTACGGCGGCCTGGTTGCCTTGTGCATTCCAACGCATGGCACTCTGTGTCCAGTACCAATCGGTCATAAGACCAATATCGCGGATCACTTTCTCGCTACGGTAACGCTCGCCACGGGCACGGGCATTTTCGGCTTTGACGTCTTTTAACACATCATCGTTGTAACCCGGCAGGCTGCTGTAACTTAAAGTATGCTGGCTGCCATCCGTCAGATCGACCAGGATCAACTGCTGTGGCAATGGTTTGAAATCATGCACCCGCCGACGCACCGACTCCGCAATAATATCACCGCTTGGCGAAATGTAGTTTGGCATGATATCGCGGTCGCTGCTGCTTTGCTGCGCACGAATGGCCACCAGCAAATAGTTGCCTTGTGGTGACAGGCTGGCATCGACGATATGCTTGTCTTTGCCGACATAAATACTTTGTGGCGGCATAGCAGGGTTTTGTTGCTTTAACGCTTGCTCCTGCTGATGACGCTCTGTGCGATTGCGCTGTTGCAAAGCAACAAACTCCAGCAGCTTGTGTTGTTCTTGCGCCAGATAGCTTTCTGGTACGCTGGGGGCTTTCGGCGCATCTTCGGTGCGAATGCTGAATAATTGCTCTGTCAGGCCACTTAAGGGATCCACCGCAAAATACTGCCAGCCACTGCGGTAAGCCAAACGGCCATCGGTTAAAAATTGCAGATGACTTTGCCGGTCCTGGCTGCGGCTTAACTGACGAATAGTACCGGTTTGGCTTTCCTTGATGAATACATTACCCTGGAAGGTATAGGCCTGCAGCTGACCATCGCTGGAATAAATGGCATCGGCAGCGCCCATCTGATGCACTTCCGTCAAAGGGACCAAGCTGCCATTATCCCGGTTTGCCTCTGTTACCGAGCGCTTGTACCAGTCACGGATTTCACTGCCCTCACGCTTGCGCTGGTAGTAAATATACTGGCTGTCTGCAGACCAGAACTCATTTTCAGGTTGCCGCCCCAGCCAATCCGGATCGGCCATGATCTGTTCCATCGTTAACCGGATGCTGGCATCAGCAGCATACAGCTGTTCCAGTTGGATCGGTTCAATGCGATGAGTCAGAGGTTCGTTTTTGGCATGCACTGGTAAGGAAGCCATGCTGGCACCGGCCAGTGCAACCACCAGTATGGAGGAAGTCAGAAGTTTCATAGTGGCACTTTTATGGTTGTTGGAATAACGCCTTTTATACAAAGGCTCAAGTCAGGATGCAAGCAATGCAGGATTAAGCGGGAAAGAAACAGGTTTAGTTGAACCAAAAGCAAGCGGCCAACCCTGCCCGCTTGCTTGAATAATCGGTTTAAAGTGTTAAAACAGCTTAAGCTGCCAGCTCTTCACTTAATGCCGCAATCCGCTGTTCGGCTTTATCCAGCGCAGCACGGGCTGCGTCCTCGCCCATATTCAGGCCTTCTGCATAAATAAAGTGCTGCTCACTCAGGCCAATAAAGTTGAAGAACTGCTGCAAAAATGGTGTCTGGCTATCTGCACCTGTACCCTGATAAATACCACCACGAGTTGCAAAAATAACCACAGGTTTATCGGCCAGTAATCCAACCGGGCCTTGCTCGGTGTATTTAAAGGTAATACCTGCACGGGCAATCCGATCAAACAGAGCTTTCAATTGACTAGGTACACCAAAGTTGTACATTGGTACGCCCAGTATAATGGCATCGGCTTGCTTAAAACGGTCAATCAAATCATCGGAATGGCGAGCCAGTGCGGCTTGCTCCAAAGAACGATCCGCCTCTGGTGTCATCCAGGCAGCAATTTCATTCATTTCCAAATGTGGTAATGGTTCAGCCGCTAAATCAATCCGATCCAACTGCACTGAGGATGGTAACTTCGCGACAAATTGCTCAATCAATTGCGTTGATTTACCTGCTTTACCACTGATAGAGCTTTCTATGACTAATACTGTTTTCATAATGCGTCTCCTACTGGTTAATGCCGCCATAATACCGCAAAAAAATGGAATAAAAATCAAAAAATATAGCCGTTATCTTTCTATAAAATAAAATGAATCCAGTTTCACTATTGCAGCGTATAAAGTGCAGGTTTGTCCATTGTCACCCATTGCACAATCAGGAAAGACGAATGATGTTGAATTTATCCTTGAGTCACAGGCATGATGGTAGCTCTGCTTCGAAACGTGAGCTTGAGATGTCGACGAAAGAAAAAGAAGAAAACGCTTCCGAGATCCGAACGGGTCAATGGGAAGATGCACTAAGCTTTGTTGCAGTGCATCAGGACAAAGCTGCTTATTCAGAGCTGTTTAGTTATTTTGCACCGCGGCTGAAAGCTTTTGGCATGAAAATGTTTGGCAACGAGCAACAAGCCCTGGAAATGGTGCAAGACACCATGCTGAATGTGTGGCGCAAAGCCCGCTTGTTTGACCCAAGCCGCGGCTGTGCTTCCACCTGGATTTTCACCATAGCCCGTAATGTGCGTTTTGACATGTTACGCAAGAAACAAAGCCGTAAAGATGATATCAGTGCCGACGATCTGTGGTACGACGGCAATTACCCCGAGCTGGAAGATTCTGGCAGTCATCAATGGGATACCATCCTGATGACTGAGAAGTTAGCACCTCACTTTGAACGCCTGCCCGAAGCACAGCGTCTGGTGATGGTAAAAGTATATTTGGAAGAGAAGTCGCATCAGGAAGTTTCGGATGAGCTGGCTATCCCGCTTGGCACAGTAAAATCACGAATTCGTCTGGCGCTGGATCGTTTGAGAGAGGCACTCGATGGCACACGCAGTTAAACATCATCCGGGCATCCCGTTATTGGAACAATACGTGGAAGGCACCCTCGAAGCAGATATTGCGTTGGCGGTAGCCGCGCACATTGATTTATGCCCTCATTGCCAGCAACTTTGTCTTGATTTGGCTGCAGAGCAGGGTTTGCTGCTGGAGCAGTCTGCACCACCACCAGAACAGCAGTTGTCCGATGATATGGACGCTATGCTGGCAGAGATTATGGCGCAGCCTCAGCTTGATAGCCGTGAACTACCGCATCAGCTAAGCCCGGTCCAGGTGCAACTGAGAGACAAAACCTTCACTGTGCCCAGAGCTTTAGCCAGGCTGGTTGGCCAGCATACCAAATGGACTCAGCTCGGTAGCATTGCCAACGCTAAACTGCCTGCGGGTGACAAACGCCATGTCTCTTTGCTGTACATTGATAAAGATACTGCTATTCCACAGCACACCCACAAGGGGCTGGAAATCACACTGGTGTTGAGTGGCCGTATCGTGGATGAGCAAGGCAGTTATGGTGTCGGCGATCTGTTGATCAATACACCTGACGACACCCATAGCCCGCGCACCTTGCCAAATGAGGACTGCCTGTGTTTGTCGGTGTTAAGTGCTCCACTCCAGTTCAATAAAGGCATTACCCGTTTATTGAACCCATTGCAGCATTTGTTCTATTAATCCGTCCCGTAAGGGCCAGATGCACCTGGCCCTTTGTCAGCTAATCAGCGCCATACCGCCTTTTAAATTGTACAACTGGCGAAAGCCCAGCCGAGCCAGCACCTGGCATGCAACCAGGCTGCGATTGCCTGTGCGGCAAACCATCAACAATGGTGTATCCAATTGCCAATCGGCGTGACTGAGCAGATGGCACAGCTTAGACAACGGCACCTCCCGTACCAAGCACCCCGTTGGCAAGTAAGGAGCCAGAGCACCTGCACTTTGCTCGTGCGGCTCTCGTACATCCACCACCTGTAGCTGCGGATGTTGGCGCATAAATTCAGCCAACTGCTCAGGCATGATGGTTGCCTTGGCATCTGTCGGCATCACTTCGACCAAGCCACAGAAATGCTGCTCCAATGCTTGCAGTTGGCGAGCCTGCGCATTGGCAGCTTGTTGCCAGTCATCAGGTGGGAGCTCTCCTTGCAACAAGGATCGCAGCACGGGTTGCTCATCACAGGCTATGGCCAGGGTGGTAAAAAAGCGCTGGGCGTAATCGTGGCTGGACAATAACAGCGTATCAGGCAACAGCTGTTGCTGCAGACGCTGTAGACTGCCTTGCAGTGCCCTGGCATCTCCACCGGCCAGATCGGTGCGTCCAACCCCTCCGGGCAACAGTAAATCCCCCACAAAGGCTGCCCGAAGCAGATCCTGCTGATACAGCAAGTAGCTGCTGGCATCAGAGCTGTGTCCTGGCGTGCTAACGCGGCGCAAACGGTATTCACCACATGCGATTGTGTCCCCCTCCACAGGCCAACCTAAGGTGTTGGTGTCCCGACTGCAATCCAGCTGCAACAGGGTACAAAGCTCGCTACGCGCCGAAGCATGGTTCGGGTGCTGGTGCGTATCCAGCACCGCCTGCAGTTGCAATTGCTGGCCCTGGATCATCGCGTGTAAGCGGCCCAGCAAAGGCAACACTGGATCAATCACTACCGCAGCGCGACTCTCCGGGCAAACCAGCAAATAGCTGCACAAGCTTTCATGCTTTAACTGGGTTAAGCCTTTGGTATGCCATTCCAGAGTAGGTGTAGCGTCGGTCAGCACCAGGCAATGTTTTTTTACCACCTCAGCCAGTTCCACAATACGCAAACAGGCCTGCCGGCATTCATCAGGCGTCATGGCTGGACCAAAGGATAAGCGGATAGACCCTTGCGAGCGCCAGGGTTCAAGCCCCATCGCATCCAGCACAAAACTGCTGGGTACTTTCGAGCTGCAGGCAGAGCCTGAGCTGACACGAATGCCGGCAGCATCGAACAAATCCATAATGTCCTTGCTGTAAAAACCAGGTACCGAAAAATTGATGGTTGTCGGCACGCAGTAGGGTGCATCGCTGTTTAGTTCCAGCCTGGGAAATACCTTTTTTAGCGCGCTCAGTAAATCGGCCCGATATTGCCATAGCTGCGGCACTGGCTGAAATACCGAGCCTTCGGTTTTCAATAACTCAGTAAAAATAGCATGTAAGGCGGCAATACCTGGCAGGTTTTCAGTGCCAGACCGCAAGCCACTTTCCTGCCCCCCACCAACGACTAAAGGCTGAAAATGAACCCCTTCACGCAGATACAAAAAACCAATTCCCTTGGGAGCATATAGTTTATGGCCACTAAAAGGAGCGTAATCGATGCTGGTATTGGCAAGCTGCAGCGCCATTTTTCCCAAGGCCTGCACACAATCCACCAACCAGGGAATATCGGTTCGCACGGCTCGAATGCAGTGCTCCAACGCTGTCAGATCTTGCTGCACTCCGGTTTCATTATTAGCGGCCATGGTGCAAATCACCGCCGCCTTGGGCAACTGCTGATGAATAAAGTCTAAATCCAGCAAACCATCTTTATCGACCGGGATTGCACACAGGGTCGCATCCAGGCCAAGCAGTTGATTCCAGTGCTGCAAACTCTGCGGAACCGCTTTGTGTTCGGTCGCACCATAAAGCAATAAGGTATCCGGCCCTGTCCGACCTTCGGCTTTCGCTTTGGTTAGTGCCGAGAGTACCGAGGCCTGAATCCCTTCGGTTGCACCGGAAGTAAACACAATATCGCCTTTACCGGCTCCTATTAGTTTACGCGCCAACTGGCGGGTCGCTTCCAGCTCAACCTTAGCTTTAATACCAGTAGCATGGGTACTGCTTGGATTACCAAAACATTGCATCATATGATGCTGCACCGCCTCGGCTGCACAAGGCAGTACCGGTGTGGTTGCATTGTTATCCAGATAGATTTCGGCGCGCTTTACAGACAGGATTGGTTTCATAACAGCCCAAGCATATAACTAAAAAGAATAAGATATTCCTTTTAATGATACGTCCCTTTTCGCGACTCCACAAGCCTTGGCTACTGCACCACTGACAATAAAAAAACCGCCGCAGCGGTTTTCATCGTTCAGACCAAAATCTTAGGTCATCATTCCATCAGATCATTGGGAATACTGGCACGCAAACCCGACCAGATTTTGCCACTTTCCCAGCCATACTTACGGACTACAGCGATCACTTCATCATGACGGCCCGCTTCAGCGTATGCACGTAACTCCTGATAATAGCTGCGGGCCAGTTGCCGGGCTTCTGGCTGAGAAAAGTAAAAACGGGCAATTTTGTTATAGAGCCCGCGGAACCCATTCAAAATTAGCACATAAATTCGGTTGGAGGAGTGCAGTGCCAATTCATGATTTAAATTGTAGTCAAAATCAGCAAAAGCTTCAGCAGTATCTGGCAATTCATCCGCGCCACCAAAAGACGCCATGGCTTCTTCGCGATGAGTTTTGATAGCACCGCGGATATAAATAGCGCTGATATTGGTTCGGGCAGAGAGTAGCTCATTAACCAAATCCGGCATTTGATCCTGATCCAGCCGGGCCAGGGTTTCCAAAATATTTAACCCCGAAGTCTCCCAGAAGTTATTTACTTTGGTTGGCTTGCCATGCTGGATAGTCAACCAGCCATCCCGCGCCAAACGCTGCAATACTTCCCGTAACGTTGTTCTGGTGACGCCTATCAGTTCTGACAACTCTCGCTCGGCGGGTAGAATAGAACCTGGAGCAAATTTACCATTCCAGATGGAGTCGACGATGTATTCTTCCGCAAAACCGGCAGGGCTTTGTGCTTTGATAAGGTTGGTCATCCAGAAAGATCCACTTATGCTGTTATCGTTATAAAATATCGACTGATTGTACCAGAGAACGGCTACTTAACAAGTGGTGCTGCCAATTTGGCGGGCATTTGGCGTGGCAGTTGTAACATCGTCGGCAATCGCATAGAGTAAGTGCCTCAAAACTCGACTTATCCCGGAGCCAGAATGATGTTTGCATGGCTGAAAAAATTTTCAAAGCAGCGACTAAGCTGGTTATTACTGCTGCTAACCGCGCTCGGATTACAGCTGGCGGCGCTGTACTTTCAATATGGTATGGGCCTGGAGCCTTGCATGCAGTGTGTTTACATCCGGGCTGCTGTGGCTGGTATTTTTTTGGCTGCTTTACTTGGCTTGCTGGCACCGGCAAGTACGCCGGTCCGGCTTTTGGCCGGTCTGGGTTGGCTGGCAGCAGCCGTCTATGGTTGGCAACAAGCACGAAAGCTTAGTGGTATCGAACAGTTGATTGCAGATGGCGGTTTTTACAGCTGCGCATTATTCGCTGACTTTCCTGAGTGGATGCCACTGCACCAGTGGTTCCCCGCGATGTTTGACCCAATCGGGCCTTGCGGTGCTATTGACTGGCAATTTGCCGGTGCGTCGATGGCGGACTGGATGCAATGGATCTTTGTAGCTTATGCGCTGGTGGCGGTGCTGGTGTTACTCAGTCAAGCAGTCCGGCTGAGTACGAACCCATACAAAGGCTGATTCACTGTTACAAAATCAGGCGCCTGAGCGCCTGACTTTGTGCAACGAATTACTCAACGATTGCCAGCAACTCGACATCAAACACCAAGGCACTGAATGGAGGGATCGCGTGGCCGGCACCGCGCTCGCCGTAGGCAAGCTCGTGCGGGATGTACAACCGGTACTTAGCCCCAATTGGCATCATCTGCAAGGCTTCGGTCCAGCCGGCAATCACACCGGATACCGGAAACTCAGCTGGCTCGCCGCGCTGATAGGAGCTGTCGAACACAGTACCATCAATCAGAGTACCGTGGTAATGGGTACGAACCGTAGAGTCACGACCTGGCTTATCACCTGCACCGGCATTTAAGACTTCAAACTGCAGTCCGGACTCGGTAACCGTCACTTCAGCACGCTTGGCATTTTCAGCCAGGAAATCCTCGCCTGCTTTAGCCGCTTGCCCGGCTTTTTCTGCTTGCGCTGCTTGCATACGCTGGCTGATCTCGGTAAAAGCAGCACGGATCAACTCTTCGGATACAGCTGGGGTTTCACCCTTAAAAGCCGCAGTTAAACCTGCAGCGACGGCAGAAATATCCAGGCCATCGAAAGGATTATCGGCCAGTTGCTGACCCATTTGTAAACCAATGCCATAGCTGGCATGCTGCTCTAAAGATGTGTATTGTTCAGACATAAAGCTCACTTTGTAATTGGCGCTGCCGTAACAGCAAAGAACCGCTATAGTACCGCAAACGAAGTCCGCTGTCAGGCCGCCAGTCGTTGCAATTGCTGCCAAAGCGCGCCAACCAGTTGTTGATCGTCCGCATTCAGCTCACCATTGGCAATAGCCTGCTCCAGGCTGGAGCTGACCTGAACCATCACATCCTGCTGATTGAATGGCTGTGCTGCCACCTCCAGGGTGCCAACCGCCAAATCAAAGTGCCCGCGTAAATAGCCGGCAGCAAACAGCTCATCGTCGCTGGCCGTTGGGATCATCTGATCAAAGTAATCGGCTACGGCCGAGACAAAATTGCTGCTATCCGTCATTCTGAGTCTCCAAGTCGATACATCACATAATCATTGTAACCGGTCAGTACCGGTATCAGCCCCTGCAACTCATGATCCAGTCTGGCATCGCCGGTATCGGCCAGCAGTGGCCTGCCTTGCAGTTGCTGCAGTTTGGCTTTGGTGGCTATCAGCCAGATATTATCCCGGCCAATCGCCCGGATCACTGCTGGCGAAAGCTGTTGATTGCCACGGCCAAACACATGGCCCTGGCCGCCGATCAAGGTAATAATAAGCTTACTGGGCCGGTCCTGAACCAGGGTTAGCAATTGGCTGGCGGTCACATCGCTGGCAATCACCTGGCCATTTTCAACCACATCCACCCCAAGCAAGGTATTGGTAAGACTAAGCTGTGCCATCACCGCAGCCACCGTAGAGCCCGAGCCCATCACATAACGCACATCGTCGTCCATCTGACTGACCACCCAGGCAGCCAGATCATCCAGCACCAGCTCTTCGGATTCACGCCCGCCCATTTTCACGCTTTGCACATACTGCAAGGCCGCGGGAATGGACAGTTCACCAAAGCGACGTGCTTTCACCACGCCCTGACGAAATGCCTGTTCATCAATATCCATCACATCGGCCTGACGCATGGACACCAGTTCACCCCGTACCAGGCTGGCCACCAACTTGCCGGCAGCGGTCGGGCTGATGGCATAGACACCGGAGTGAATTTTGCAGCCGGCCGGAATACCAAGCGCAGTCACCTGCTCTGGCAGCACAGCACAAATATTACGGGCAGTGCCATCGCCACCAGCAAACAGCAGCAAATCGATGCCATCGTCGACCAAGGCCCTTGCAGCAGCTTCGGTATCTTCCGCGGTGGTTGGCTGCGCTGCCGGCTGATAACAAACCCTGGTGGTAAATCCCAGCTGCTCTGCCAACTGCTGCCCCATACTGCCCGCCACGGTTTTAATCAGCAGCCTGTCTTTCAGGGGTACCAGCTCATTCAGCGCAGTTTCGCTGCGCTTACCGGCTAACGGCTCCGCACCGAGCGCCAGCGCTTGCTCTGCCACACCATCGCTGCCTTTTAAGCCAACACTGCCGCCCAAGCCGGCCAGTGGATTGACAATCAAGCCCAAACGAAACAACGACGACATAGCCCCTCCAGCCCATAGCGGTAATGGCGCGCATTGTACCCGCTTGTGCCGTTTTTTCCCAGTAGCCGCGCTTGAGTTGCCAGCCGAACTGCCCTAGAGTAATGACATCCTGCCCTTGCTTGTATAATTAGCATGCCAGATTTAGCACAGATTTTTTCCCTGCAACAGAGTACCGCCCGAGCTAAACCCTACCCAGACTACCGCGAAAGGCTGAACTGGTTGCGTCAGTTGGAGCAACAACTCAAAGAACAGCTGGATGCCTTGTGTCAGGCGTTATCGGAGGATTTTGGCCATCGCAGCACTGAGGAAAGCCTGCGCATCGAGTTACTGCCCTGCCTGCAAAGCCTGAGCTATCATCGCCGGCGACTAAAGCGCTGGATGAAGCCACAAAAACGCCATACCAGTTGGCTGTTTCAACCGGCACGCAACTTTATTCAGTACCAACCCAAAGGGGTGGTCGGCATTATGGTGCCCTGGAACTACCCGGTGTTTCTAACCATAGGGCCTTTGATAGCAGCGTTGTCAGCCGGCAACAGAGTGATGCTCAAATTGTCGGAAGACACGCCTGCCACCAACCGGTGTTTGCAGCAGTTGCTGGCGGCCGTCTTTCCCATCGGGCAAGTCGCAGTGTTCACTGGCGATGCAGAGCAAGCCGCTGTTTTTGCCGCTCTGCCTTTTGATCACTTGCTGTTTACCGGCTCCACCGCTGTTGGCCGTAAAGTGATGCAGGCAGCCGCCGCACAGCTTACGCCGGTCACGCTGGAGCTGGGTGGTAAGTCTCCGGCCATCGTGGCCGCGGATGCCAACCTTGATGTGAGTGCTGAGCGTCTGGTGTTTGGCAAGTGTGCCAACGCAGGCCAAACCTGTGTCGCACCGGATTATCTTTGGGTGGATGCAAAAATCCAGCAGCCTTTGCTCGAAGCGCTGACAAGCGCTTTTCAGCGCCTTTACCCGCAAGAGCGGCTGCACCAGGATTTCAGTTGGCTTTGCACCGAACGCCAGCGGCAACGGATGCAGTCGCTGCTGCAACAAGCCGAACAAGCCGGAGCCACTATTATCAGTTGCGCTGAGCACAGCTGGCGGCATTATCTGCAGCAAGGCTCAGGCCTGCTGCCGCTGCAATTGGTGTTAAATCTGCCCGCAGAGCATGCACTATGGCTGGAGGAAATATTTGGCCCTATCTTGCCGGTGAAAAGCTTTCACAGCATCGACCAGGTGTTTGCAGAACTGACCACTCTGCCCCGTCCTTTGGCTTTGTATCTGTTCAGTGCAAACAAAGCTCTGCAGCAACAATTCATCAGACACAGCCACTCCGGCGGTGTTTGTGTCAATGACTGCCTGATGCAGGTAGCACAGGATGATCTGCCCTTTGGCGGCATTGGAGCATCGGGTAGCGGCGCCTATCACGGCCCGGAAGGCTTTACCACCTTTAGCCATGCCAAAGCAGTGCACGCCAAAGGCTGGTGGCATCCGGGCAGGTTGATTTACCCGCCTTACAACAAATCCTGGCTGAATAGTGGATTGCGCTGGTTGTTACAAAGGAAATAGCCGTATTTCACTGAATGAGTTGCATTTTAGCAAATACTGAACTTAACTAAATGAGTCAATGACTTATATTGATGCCAGTAAGGAAACTTTCTATGCAGTTGAACTCCCTTCGCTTCCAGCTTAGTTTTGGAGTGGCCCTTTTGCTGCTGATCAGTATTGCCAGTATGGCCCTGATTGGCTGGCAATCTACTCGCAGTAGCAATCAAAATGCTATCGACCGGTTGGACGCTTCAATGCGCGCCACCGCGGAAACCATTCTTACCGATGCAGCCAGAGTCAATGCTCTGGATACAGCCAGTGTAATGAACCGCAATTACGATGTTGCAAAGAATCTGGCCAGCCTGATGCGCCATAGCGCTGTGGGCTCAGGCAACACACCGTACAGCAGGGAGCAGGTACAACTATTGGCCAGTCACTTGCTGCTGGCCAACCCCAGCGTGTCTTCTATTTACACTCAGTACGAGCCCAATGGCTATGATGGCAAGGACAGCGACTACCAGGGCAGTGGTATTGAACACAGCTCCGATCAAGGTACGCTGGAGGTTTACTGGGTAGCATCTGAGGCAGGTATCGAGTTCATCCGCACCGCCGATGCCAGTGACAAATACCTGAGCAATTTAAATGAATTTGGTATACGGGAAGCCGAATGGTACTTGTGCAGCCGTGATCGGGGCCGGCCTTGCCTGATGGAGCCTTATCAGTATGAAATCCGTCCCGGGTACGAGGTGTTGCTGACATCCCTGGTGTACCCGGTCATGGTCAATGGCACTTTTCGTGGTGTCGCGGGTGTTGATATTAACTTACCTGTTTTGCAGGAGTCCTTACTCAATCAGGCTACCGCGCTGTACGATGGCAAAGCCGATTTGTATCTGTTAAGTGATAAGCAACTGGTGGTTGCCTCCAATCGTTTTGCCAACCAACTGGGGCAATCCCTGCAACAGTTGGATCCTGCCCTAGCCACCGCTTTACAGCAGCAAGGCAGTGGTTTGTTTTCGTATCAGGATCAACTGGTGCTGGCCTACCCCATTCCTATCGAAGCCTCTGGCAGTACCTGGTATACCCTGGTTGCAGTGCCTGAGCAGGTTGCGTTGGCTACCGCACGCGAATTGTCGGCCCAGCTGCAAGAAGATGCCAATGCTACTACAGCTCGTATGCTGCTATCCGGCCTGGGGTTGCTGCTGTTTTTTGTGAGCTTGATGTCGTTGTGGCTGGCTCGTGCTACCAAACCCATTGTTAAAATGAGTCTGTTGATGCAGGAGTTAGCTGGCGCTGAAGGTGATTTAACCCGAACTCTGGATAGTAGCCGTCATCAGGAGTTGCAGGATATGGCGCATGGTTTTAATGCCTTCACCGCCAAGCTGGCACTGATGATCAAAGCTTTGCAGCAATTCTCTGCCCAGTTGCAACAGCAAACCCATACGCTGGTAGATACCAGCCAACACACCAATCAGGCCACACAACTGCAGGCAGCTGAAATTCAGAATGTGGTTTCGGCCATGCATGAAATGACGGCGACAGCCAATGAAGTGGCACAATTGGCCGGCAGCACCGCGGAAGGTGCTCAGAACGCTATTCTGGCCCTTAATGAAGCCAATGGCTTATTTCAATCCACGCTGGATGAGTTCAGGCAGTTGGCGGTAGAGGTAGAGCAGAGTAAAACGCAAATTGAAGGTGTTGCTGGCAGCAGCCAGGAAATTAACCAGATTATTGAAGTCATTCAATCCATTGCGGAGCAAACCAACTTATTGGCTCTGAATGCCGCCATCGAAGCCGCCCGGGCCGGTGAGCAAGGCCGTGGCTTTGCCGTGGTAGCCGATGAAGTTCGTACCCTGGCTGCCCGAACCCACAGCTCCACCGATCAGATCAAACAGTTGATCACCAACTTGCAACACCAGGTAAGTGGTGCCGTGCAACAGATCAGTAAAAACACCGCAGGTATCGAACAAACATTATCCGAAGCTGTGGTTGCTTACGACAAGCTCTCTGCAGCCACGGGGGATATAACTGCCATAGCTGACAACTCTTTTCAGGTAGCCACCGCCGCCGAAGAACAAAATCAGGTAAGCGATGAAATAAACCGCAATATTTCTGCCATTGGTGATGCCACCAGAGAGCTGGAAGAATTGGCTCAACGCAATAAAGATGTCAGTGATGCTATTGATGCAATTACCCAACAAATGGATAACCGGCTGAATCAACTTAAATGTTGAGCAGCCGACTGGAGTCTGTATGAAAAAAACACTACTCTGCTCAGCTTTGCTCGGCAGCACCCTGCTGAGCTACAGCGTTGGTGTTCATGCCAACTGGAGCCTGGATCTGGCTGTAACCAATAACTACTTGTTCAATGGCGTCAGTCAAACAGATAAAAAGCCAGCTTTCCAGCCCGGCTTGCTGTGGGAGGCAGGTAACGGTTTTTATGCCGGTTTCTGGGGCTCGAATGTCGACTTTGGCGAAGGCACCAAAGTCGAGTTTGATGGCTATGTTGGCTATTACCACCAATTTAACGATGTTGGTCTGGATGTCGGGCTGTCCCAATACACCTACCATGGCCGCGGTCACAGCTCCGATCTAAACTTTCGTGAAGTGCATCTGATACTGAACCGGAACCCTTACGAGCTGTCGTTGTGGTACAGCAACGATTACTTTGGTTTTGGTGGTGGCCATCTGGTGGTGAAAATTGCCCGAAGCTTTGTGCTCAGCCCAGGCTGGACACTACAGGCTGGCCTGGATCGCTCGCACTCCTTCGATAAAGACAGCTACGATTGGGAAGGAAAATCCGGCTTTTTTCATGCCGAGCTGGTACTAAGCACCGATCTGGCCGGCTTTATCCTGAGCGCGGGCCTGCACACCACAACCTTAAAAGAGCGTTGGGGCGATGATGCCCTGGTGTTATCGGTCAGCCGCGCTTTCTAGAGGCTCTGCGTGCACCTGAGCCGGCAGGCAAAGGGCACACACCATGGCAATACCGGCGGTAGCTGCTGCAATCACAAAGGTGTGGGTTGCACCAACACCATCCTGCCACAAGATACCGGCAGCATAAGCGCCGACAGCGCCGCCGCCGCCAAAAATGACACCGGCATAAAGAGCCTGACCACGGCTGCGCAATGCTTTCGGGAAATAATGCTGCACAAATTGCATCGCACAACTGTGCGCAATCGCAAAGCTCCCGGCATGCAGTAGCATACTGAGCCCCAGCCAAAGCGGCGAGTGCGCCAGATAAGCCAGCATCAACCAACGCAGCATGGTCAGGCCATAGCAACAGCTCAGCACCAGCCGGTAACTGCGCTGCTTTAATAGAGCCCCCATCCAGAAAAAAGCGACAATTTCAGCCAAAACAGCCAGGCTAATAAAAAGCCCGGTGGCGATGCCGCTGTAGCCTAAATCCCTGGCATAGAGAGTGAAAAAGCCATAAAAAGGGGCAAAGCTCATCTGCAAAATAAAAGCTGCGCCCATAAAGCAGAGAAACACCGGCTGAGTTAATAAGCGGCCAAACCCCTTTTTCTCGGTGCTGCTTTCGGTGGGCGCTGTCAGCTCAGGCAATAAAAATAAACTGCCAATCAAAAGCAACATCAGTAAAGCTGCACCATAAGGCAGCGCTTCGGTCCCAAAGCTTTGCAACAAAACCCCACCCACCAGCACCAGTACAATGTAGCCAACACTCCCACTGCTGCGAATGCGGCTATAACGGCTGGTGTTGTCGTTCAAAAAATGAAAGGTAGTGACTTCCAGTTGCGGCAGGATGGCAGTCCAAAAAAAGCTGAAGATACTAAAACCCAGCAACAACAGCCAAAAACCCTGATCGAAGAAGCTACTAAGCCAGCCGAGCGTGGCAAGCACTGCACCAAGTCGCATAATACGCAGTGGCCGTCCCTGCTGCTCAGCTACCGCAGCCCAGAGACTTGGGCCAACAATACGGGTAGCAGTGACCAGCGCCAGCAAGACACCGATATCGTACGAGCTTAAACCGCGGCCATCGAGAAAAAGCCCCAGATAAGGAATGAAGATACCGAGCACCCCGTAGTAAGCAAAGTAAGCCAGCACTAAGGCTGGCACGGCATGCTGTACTGGCAGTCGGCTCATTCGTCTTGCAGGCGGGCAATATCCGGTGTGTGACAAACCACATCCGGGTTCTGCGCCCGATGCCGTAGCAGGTGATCCATCAACACTATGGCGAGCATGGCTTCGGCTATCGGCACAGCACGGATGCCGACACAGGGATCGTGCCGGCCTTTGGTCAACATCTCGACCGGCTCACCTGCCACATTGATGCTTTGACCGGGGATGCTGATACTGGAAGTAGGCTTTAGGGCAATACTCACCCGGATATCCTGGCCACTGCTAATGCCCCCCAGCACACCACCGGCATGATTGGCGCTGAAGCCCTGCGGGGTTAACTCATCGCGGTGGGTCGAGCCATTTTGCTCCACCACCGCAAAGCCATCGCCAATTTCTACCGCTTTTACCGCATTGATGCTCATCATGGCATGGGCAATATCGGCATCAAGCCGGTCAAATACCGGCTCACCAAGCCCTACAGGTACCCGGCTTGCCACTACATTGACCCGGGCACCGACCGAATCGCCTGCTTTTTTCAGCTCACGCATGTAGGCATCGAGTGCCTCCAGTTTGCCAGGATCCGGGCAAAAGAAAGGATTGTTGTTCACTTCATCCCAATGGGCTTTCTGCATCACGACCGGGTCTACTGCAACCGGGCCCAGTTGGGCCAGATAACCGCGGATTTCCATGCCAAATTTTTCTTTCAGGTATTTTTTAGCGATGGCGCCGGCAGCAACCCGAATAGCCGTTTCACGGGCGGAAGAACGACCACCACCGCGGTAATCACGAATGCCAAACTTATGCCAGTAAGTGTAATCGGCATGGCCCGGCCGGAACACATCTTTGATTTTGGAGTAATCCTGCGAGCGCTGATCGGTGTTTTCAATCAACAAACCAATGGAACAACCGGTACTGATGCCTTCAAACACACCGGATAAAATTTTGACTTCATCCGCTTCCCGCCTCGCAGTGGTGTAGCGAGAAGTACCGGGCTTGCGCCGGTCCAGGTCCTGTTGCAACTCTTCTGCGGTGATGTGCAACCCGGGAGGGCAGCCATCGACAATACCGCCAATGGCTGGGCCATGACTTTCCCCGAAGGTAGTCACCCGAAACAACTGGCCGATACTATTGCCTGCCATTTAAAACTCCTTCAGTTGTTGTTGGCAGCGCACCAGCTCTGCCTTGTCAATGGAAAACACCCCGGTTCCGCCCTGCTCAAACTCCAGCCACTGCAAGCCAACATCCGGCAGCAAGGCCTGCAGCGCCACCATGCTGTTGCCTACTTCACACACCAACACGCCCTGCTCAGTCAGGTGTTCTGCCGCCTGTCGTAAAATTTGCCGGGTTAGTTCCAGACCATCGGCACCAGAAGCCAGGCCGAGCTCGGGTTCATGCAAAAATTCTGCGGGTAAATCGGCCATATCTTCGGCATCGACGTAAGGTGGATTGGTCACAATCAAGTCGTACTGCTGGCCAGCCAGGCCTGAAAAGACATCCGATAGCAGTGGAAATACCCGATGCTCCAACTGGTGCTCCGCAATATTGATTTCTGCCACAGACAGCGCATCCGGACTAATATCCACTGCATCAACTTCCGCTTGCGGAAACTGGTAGGCACAGGCAATGGCAATGCAACCAGAGCCGGTACATAGATCCAGAATTCGTGCAGGCTGATGACCGACCAGCTGTTGCGCAAAACCTTGCAGGATAAGTTCAGCAATCGGTGAGCGAGGCACCAACACCCGCTCATCGACATAAAATGGCAAACCGGCAAAATAAGCCTGCTGGGTCAGGTAAGCGGCTGGAATGCGTTGTTCAATCCGTTGCTGCAGCAATGCCATAAAGGCTTGCCGCTCTTGCATGGTCAAACGAGCCTGAAACAAGTGCTCATCGGTGATCGGCGGCAAAAACAGCACGGCGGCCATCAAATTGGCAGCTTCATCCCAGGGATTATCGGTACCGTGCCCCAAAAAGACCTGCCCCTGATGCATTTTACTGACGGCATAGCGCAACCAGTCCTGGACGCTGTGCAGTTGCTGAAGAGCATCCTCAATCAAAAGCGGCTCAAATAAGGCAGAAGCAAGAGGTTGCGCTGTATCTGTGGTCATAACAATCCAGTTTTAAATGCTGCCGGCAACGGATGTGGTTTGTGTTACCCGGCTAGTTTCATTACACTTGCACCATGCCCAGAAAGAATCAAATCAGCCCGGAAGAAAGCCAGCTTTTTCGCGAGCTTGTCGCGGATACCTCACCCTTGGTGCAGGATAAAAAGTGGCATCATTCTACTCCGGTTGCTGCAAAAACTAAAGCAAAAGCCCGGCTTCCTGCAAAGGAGCAGGCGCTGTTTTATTTCTCTGATCAATACGAAGGCTATGTCAGTACCGGTGGCACGCAAAGCTATGCTGCTCCCGAAGAGGATGCGCTACTAACCAGAGCTTTAAAGCGTGGTCAAATCCAGCCACAGGTCACTCTGGATTTGCATGGTATGACACAGCAGCAAGCCAAGCTTGAGCTGGCATCACTGCTGCACTGGTGTGAGCTACAACAGCTGCACTGCGCCTGTATTGTGCATGGAAAAGGGCTGGGGATTTTAGCGCGGAAAGTGCCCAATTGGCTAATTCAGCATCCGAATGTACGGGCGTTTCACACGGCGCCACGCAGTTGGGGGCGTGATGGCGCCTTGTTGGTCTTGCTCCGTTTGGCAAAAGGCTCAGTGGCAGCCAAGGACAGTGATAACCCCGCTTAGCCCTTCCCGGAAGGCTGGCAATCACACCGGCAGCAGGTTGAGTTCAAATGGGGATGCCGTTTCCAACAGTTGGCCGGTTTTCTCTGGTTCATAGTGCAAACAGGCAACCCCTGCGGTCGCAAATATCGGAGCCTGGCCGCTATAACTAAAGGTTTGCACCAAAAAGCTTACCAATGGCATATGGGATACCAGCAGGATACGCAGCTCAGGTTGAGCCGCCCATAAAGCATCCAGATAAAGCTGGACCTGTTGTGGATCCCCATCGGGCACCAGATCGGATAGCAACTCAAGCTCGCAACCCTTTGCTGCCTGTTTTTGCAACACCAGCTGCGCCGTCTGACAGGCGCGTGTATAAGGGCTGCAGATGATCCGATCAAATGCAGGAAAGTGCAGCTGTAACCAGCCAGCCATTTGGTTTGCTTCTGTGATTCCTTTCACCGTCAGTTGACGCTCAGCATCCGTACTCTGCAATGCTTCAGCCTCACCATGACGCATAATGACCAAGTTGACCATACCATGTCACCTACTACCGAAATGTCACGCCCTGGATACACCAGGCCAAAAATTGTGCGCTATGATAAAGAAAGAAACAGCAATGAGTAACTGTTATTAAGTCATAACTTTGCGCTATGCTATTCCTTAAAGCTATGAGGCTTCATTCCTCACAGTGATCACTCAAAAAACCAGCAGGTCAAACCTTGAAAAAAACCGAGATAAAGCAAAGCCCTAACGATAAGAAGCAGTACAAACACCTGGTTCTGAGCAACGGCCTTGCTGTCTTGCTGGTACATCAACCTGATGCCGAAAAAAGTGCAGCCGCACTTTGTGTACGTGCCGGACACTTTGATGATCCGCCCGAACGGCAAGGGTTAGCGCATTTCACCGAACATATGTTATTCCTTGGTAGCCAAAAATATCCCATTGCCGGTAGTTTCCAGAACTTTGTCAGCCATCATGGCGGTAACAACAACGCCTGGACAGGGACAGAACATAGCACCTATTTTTTTGATATTGACACAGACTACTTTGCAGATGGTCTGCAGCATTTTGCAGATATGTTTAGCGCTCCCTTGTTCGCCGAAAACT
The DNA here is from genome assembly GCF_039631345.1 of Alkalimonas sp. NCh-2. Lineage (NCBI taxonomy): Bacteria > Pseudomonadati > Pseudomonadota > Gammaproteobacteria > Alkalimonas > Alkalimonas sp. NCh-2. The sequence continues at coordinate 376,891 of NZ_JBDIUV010000002.1, read as the reverse complement.
ACATAGAAAAAGAACGTCAGGCGATAGAGGCAGAATTTACCCTGAAGCTCAAGGACGATGGTCGTCGTATTTATCAGGTGCATAAAGAAACGGTGAATCCGGCACACCCTTTTGCCAAGTTTTCCGTTGGTAACCTGCAAACATTAGCCGATTCTCCGCAGCAAAGTTTGCGCGATAGCCTGCTTGGCTTCTATCAACAGTATTACCTTGCCAATCAAATGACGCTGGTTCTGGTAGCTCCAGATACTCTCCAGGCCCAACAAAGCTGGGCTGAACAATGGTTTGCTGCTTTGCCGCATGGTGATTGCCCACGGGATTGGCTTGAACAGCCGCTGTATCTGCCAGAGCAGCTTGGTATTGAGCTGCTGATAGAACCGCATAAAGAAATGCATAAGTTGGTGCTTACGTTTGCCTTACCAGGGATCCAGCGCTGGTATCCGTACAAACTGGTCAGTTTTATTGCTCACTTGCTTGGTGACGAGGGCCCAGGCTCTTTGTACGCGGTATTGAAATCCGCTGGCTGGATTAATCAGTTAAGTGCAGGTGGTGGTATTGATGGCAGTAATTTTAAAGATTTCAGTATTTCCTGCGAACTGACTCAGGCTGGCATGGCTGCTACCGAGCAGATCATCAGCATGGTATTTCAGTATCTGGCGATGTTGCAACAAGCCCCCTTCCCTGCTCAATTGTACCGGGAGCGTCAGCAATTGTTGCATTGGTCGTTTTGTTACCAGGAACCAAGTACCACCGAACAGACAGCGACCGAACTGGCTGTAAATATGCATCACTATCCAGTGGAAGACATCGTGTTTGGTGATTACCGGATGGAAACACCTCCGGAGTCTTTGTACCGTGAAATTCTAAGCTACTTTCAACCAGACACTATGCGTTTGATGCTGATAGCTCCCGGGCTTAACTGCACTCAGAAAGCGCGCTGGTACCATACCCCCTATCAGGTAAAAGCTATACCTGCCAGTTTCTTGCAATCCCTGTTGCAGGCAACACCTTCAAAACAGCTGCAGCTTCCTGAAGCAAATCCTTATCTGGTGCATGAATTAGCTTTGCTGCCGGCCTCAGCTACCCGGGAAAAACCAGAGTGTCTGTATCAGGACCAGTCCCTGACACTCTGGTTTAAACCGGATGCAGACTTTCATACCCCAAAAGGCCATATTTACCTGCAACTTAGCCTGCCACACAGCATTCAGAGTTGTTGGCACCTGGCCGCAACACGGCTATGGGTAGAGCTGCTGAACGATGAAGTACAGCAGGCATTTTACCCAGCCAGTACCGCCGGGCTTGGTTACAGTCTGCATGTACAAAAACAGGGGATAAGCCTGCATAGTTACGGCCTGAGCAACAATCAAATCCAGCTGCTACTGGATGTCTTGCAGCATATTTGTCACTTTAAAATCATCCCTGGCCGCTTTGCCGAGCTGAAGCAACAGCTCATGCGTCATTGGCGCGACAGCCACAAGAATAAACCTGTTGCCAGTTTATTCAGTCAGCTTTCGGCATTGTTGCATCCGCTTAACCCTGCTATTGACATGCTATTGGTTGAGCTGGAAGCCATGCAGTTGGATGACTTTGCCAACTTTAATCAGCAATTGCTGCAGCCACTGCATATCGAAGCCTTTATGGTGGGCAACTGGCAACCCCATGAAGCGATGGAGCTACAGCAACGTTTGAGCGGTTGGTTAGCGGATAAAGCCAGTTGCCTGCCACTATCAGTTCCCGAGCGCTCCACCCGGGGGCTTGGGCCAGTCTGGCTAACCATTGATGTGGATCACCACGATCATGCGCTGGTAATCTATTTGCCTGCTCAGGATAAATCCCCGCAACATATTGCCCGATTTATGTTCGCCAATCATCTATTGGCACCACGATATTTCCAGCAGTTACGGACCGAGCAACAACTCGGCTATCTGGTTGGTACAGGCTACGTGCCTGTCAATACACTGCCCGGACTGGCATTTTATATTCAATCCCCCACAGCAGACTGCGTACAATTGTACCATGCTACCATTGATTTCTACCGAGCTCTGCTGTTAGAGCTCGAGTCACTCAACCAGCAGGAGTTCGAGGAGTTAAAACAAGGTTTAATGAGCCAATTGCAGGACAAAGATACCAGCTTAAGCAGTAGAGCTAAGCGCCTCTGGTTGGCCATTGGTCAAGATGATTTGCAATTTAGTCTGACGCAACAAATCACTGAGGCATTAATAGCTTTAACAAAACAGGAATTTGTGCACTTTTTTCACCAATTGCTATCACCTGATTACGATGCCATCTTCCTGGCTACCGATGGTGTGCCGCGACACAGCCACCTTAAATTCACCACCAGCGCAGAACTGCTCAGCCAACTGGACGATGCAAGCTGATGTTTGCTTTTGACAGCTTGCTGTAAATTCTATATGTTAACCGTACCTTGGCCAGATACAGCATGCACCAATGCACAATGGCATTAAAACAATAATAACAACTTGTTGCCTCGGGTTGCTTGCCCATCCACGCACTGCGTACGCTCTGAACTGGGAAAGTATGGAGCCTTACGCTATTAGTGGTATTCTACTGCTCTCACTGGGTGCCCTGCTGCTGGCACACTTAAGCATTGTGAGGATGCGGCGCTACCAAAAACGTCTGGAACACAGTGAAGAACGGCTTAGGCTGTCACTTTGGGGCAGCGGTGACGAACTATGGGACTGGAATATCAGACAGGGCAATTTGTATCGCTCTTCTTCCTGGCAAAATCCGGTAGAACTCAAGCCAAGCTCCCAGGACTCCCCACCGAACCGGCAACAAATCCACCCGGATGATCTGGACCGGGTCACGGATGCCCTGAGCAAGCACCTTAGCCAAGAAACACCCTACTTTGAAGCGACCTACCGCATTCTCTCCGATGACCAACAATGGATCTGGGTGCTTGATCGGGGCAAAGTAGTCAGTTACGACCAGCACAACCAAGCCAGCCGCATGACCGGCACCCTAAAAAATATCCAGCACATCAAACTGGCTGAAGAGCGGTTGCAACTGTTTGCTCAGTGCCTGGAGAGTATTTCCGATGCGGTTGTGATTTGTGATACTGCCTTTCGGATCCTGGAAGTGAACCCGGCATTTAGCCGTATCACCGGTAAAAGCAGAGAGCTGGTGTTGGCACAGCAATTCGAGCTATCGTTGTATCCCAGCCGTTATATGCGGGATATTAAGCTGACTCTGGCTCAATCTGGCAACTGGGCTGGTGAGGTACAAGAACAAAAAGCCGATGGGCAAATCTATTTCGCCGAACTTAACTTCAACGTTGTCCGCGATGAGCAAGGCCAAATCCAGCAATATGTCGCCGTATTTTCCGATATCACAGAACGAAAAACCCGGGAAGAACAACTCAGCCGTCTGGCAAACAGTGATACTTTAACCGGACTTCCAAACCGCACCCTCTTTCTAAGCCAGCTAAAACAATTGGTAGAAAAACAAAAACACCACTCACTGCTGATGTTTGATCTGGATAACTTCAAAAAAATTAATGATTCTTTAGGGCATCAATTAGGGGATGAGCTGCTGTGTAAACTAACCGAGCGGTTAAGCCTCTTTCCTCGTAGCAAAGGCCAGCTGTACCGCCTGGGAGGGGATGAGTTCGCTATTCAGTTGGAAAACACCAATGACATTCACACCATTACCTCGCTGGCAAAAGAGTTACTAAAACAAATTAATATGCCTTTTTATATCAATCAGCATGAGCTGGCCATCAGTTGCAGCATCGGCATAGTGCTGTGTCCGGAAGATGGCCAGGATCCGCAGAGCTTACTGCGCAACGCAGATACTGCCATGTACCACGCCAAAAGCGAAGGCGGCAACCGCTACTTGTTTTTTAATGACAGCATGAATAAACAAGCCGTGAAGCGGTTGCAAATTGAAAACTTAATCCGCCACGGCTTAAAAGAGGATTTTTTTACCGTCTACTACCAGCCCAAAATGGATATTCACACCGGCAAACTGGTTGGGATGGAAGCCTTGGTGCGCTTTATCACCCCAAAGCGAGGCATTATCAGTCCAGGTACTTTTATTCCGGTCGCTGAGGAAACAGGCCAGATTGTGGAGATTGGGGCTATCGTACTGAAAAAAGCCTGCCAGGATGTCAAAAACTGGATTGATCAAGAGCTATTTCATGGCAGGGTTGCGGTTAATTTATCGGCGAAGCAATTTATGCTGCCTTATTTGTGTGAGCAAATTGACGACATTCTGCAACAAACTGAGTTGCCGTCTTACCATCTTGAACTGGAAATTACTGAAGGCACTGTGATGCAATCCCCTACCATCGCTATAGATACCATGAAAAAGCTACGCGCCCGGGGCGTGCACTTGGCGATGGATGATTTTGGCACCGGATATTCTTCACTGGCATACCTAAAACAGTTTCCGCTCAATACGCTGAAAATTGATAAAGCTTTTATTGATGACATGAATACGGCCCGAGGCCGTAATATGGTGGATACCATCGTCACGATTGCTCACAACCTTAGCTTAACTGTGGTGGCCGAGGGCGTAGAAGAAAAGCAGCAGCTGTTGCAATTAAAGCAACTTCGCTGCGAAGTGATCCAAGGGTATTACTACAGTAAACCGCTATCTGCCGAAGACTTTACCCAGTTTCTCAGGCAACAGCAGCCTCAAAAAAAGAGCGCCACAGTTGAACAGAGCGCTCTTCGTTCAGCCGCATCGGCCGCCGATTCATAATCTGGCAGTGCCCGACACTAGTCGCTGTCTACCTCGACGTAGCTAAAATCATCACTGCTATCGGCAATGCGTTTTTTACCAAAGACAGTGTGAAACTTACGCTTTTCCTGTACTTTTTGCTTGTACTTTAGCCAGGTTTTTTCAATGGTACTGCTTGGCTCGGCTTCGCCACGACAAACCAGTACAAAATGCTGCTCATCTTCAGTTTCCGGAGCCCGGGTTCCTTGCTCCAAATCCTGCAAAGCGACACCGTGCTTCTCCAGCAAGTTACCTTCTGCCAGAGTAAAGCGCCCTGACCGGGTAAACCCTTTTGGGAAGTTACGGTCATCGAAAAAGCGACGTGGAGCGACAAAACTTTGCTGCATCACTTTTTTCCTCTGCTGCTGATCATTACAATGAATTCATTAAGGGTAGCATGTTTTACAGAGCAAGCAGGCTCTGGGATCACATTCAGCTTGCCCTGCTCAACTGTGCGGAGTATGGTGAACAAAACAGCCCCCGTAAAACAAAAGTTTTTTATCGTGAAGATAAAAATTTCTAAGGAAACAAGGTGGATACTGAGTTACTCAAAACCTTTCTGGAAGTGCACCGCACCAGACATTTTGGCAAAGCTGCCGAAAACCTTTTTTTAACCCAGTCAGCCGTTAGTTTTCGCATTCGTCAGTTGGAACAACATCTTGGCGTTGCTCTTTTCAGTCGCTACCGCAACAATATCCAATTAACTACCGCAGGGGAGCGCTTACTGCCCCATGCAGAAGCCATGCTGGTTACGCTGCAACGCGCCAGGCAAGATGTTGCTATTACCGATGATCAGCAGTTGCAATTAGCCATTGCCTCGACAGCTTCTATTTGGGATGGCTACCTGCTCTCCAGGTTTAACGCCTTACGAGACCAGCTTCCCACCTTCAGTTGGAGGGCAGAAAGTCTTGAGCGAGAGCAAATGATTCGAAGCTTGCTGGAACGTCAATTGGATCTGGCTTTGTTATTCGACCCGCCCAAAACTGATGATTTAATGGTGGAATTGCATACAGAGTTGCGACTTATTCCAGTGATCCGAAGCAATGACAAGCCCACCAAAGCAGCCATGCAAAGCAACTACATTCTGGTAGATTGGGGGACAGTGTTTCAGATCAAGCACGCAGATATCCTGGACGAAAACACCAAAGTAGCGGTAAGAACGAATCATGCAGGTCTTGCTTTGTCACGGCTGCTGCAACAAGGAGGAGCCGCTTATTTACCTGAAACCATGGTTCAGCACCTTCTGGAGCTTGGGCAGTTGCAGCAGGTGGTGGATGCGCCATCAATCCAGCGCAACTTATACTCGGCTTATCTAAAAACCACAGACTCTGTCAGCAGCATTCAGCAGGTATTGAGTGGTCTGAAACAAGTTAGGGTTTAAATAACCAGGCATCGCGGCCACGGGCCCGTACAATAGTTAAACGCTTATGGCTGGTAAAAATTGGCAATAAAAATGGACCAAAAGCCAGTGCAGCTATGGCCCAGCGCCGTGCCCGCATCCCTGCTCTAAGCGCAGCAATGTAAATAGAAATAGCGGTACAAACAAAAACAGCAGGCAACAACAACAAGACTATGTCTCCTGACGGTAGCTAGGCAGATTAGTTTATGAGAACGCCGCTATTCTAACATAGTAAGAGGCACTTGTTGATAGCACAAAACCCTGGCCTGCTAGTTCAACTGGCAGGCTGCTGTCTCCTCTGTCATCCGCTGGTACACCCAGGCACTTTCGCCGCTAAGTAAAGACACCTTAAACCGGCAATAACGTTGCCCTAAGCGCTCATATCTGTCCAATCGCTGCAGTTGCCTAGCACTCACTTCGAGCCGGAGTCCGGAAGTCACTGCGGCCTGGTTGGCAACAACGGTCAGTCCTTGCTTTTGAAAGCCTGGAAGTCCATCCGCAGTCACCGCTACATCCTGGCCAATGATCACCCAACGAAGCCAGCGATTGCGTAAAGTGCCATACACAAACAACTGATACGAGTGTTGCTGGTACTGCATACCTTCTGGCAGAGAGTAACCAAAAGGGCCGAGCAATCGTAGCCACAACAGCCACCAGAAAAATCCTGTGACCAATACAGCAGCAACAAAGGCCATAAGCAATGGTTTAATCGATTTCATTGCCACAGTGTACACCCGGGGCCGGGGCAAAAAAAAGCCCATCCGAAGATGGGCTCATTGAGTTCATGCTTTAGTTCGCTATGATTTCTAGCAAAGTAGAGCTTTGCTCATTTCCTTCATCATCTTTGAAGGACATCACACCCATGTACGGGAATGGTGATGGTGTCAAACCAGTCGTCATCAAAGTGACGTTGTTGTAACGACCTTTGATAGCACGAACCGGAGCAGCGATACGCGATGTCGCATTATCGTGCTCATCCACAATCCAGAATGGCATGGTGTACGTCACTTCTGCCGCGCCTTGTAAATCACGTGGATGCACCCAGACTATATACACATCGCCATTTGCCGAGTTAGCGGCTGGTTGAGGATCGCGCAATACGATGTCTTCAAAACCACTGTTGTTGGTTGACGATGTAACGAATGAACAGCTCCATCCCTGACAACGGTATACATACAGGTCCAGAATTGCACCTGGTACGGATGCCAAGCCCTCGTTCAACATAAAACGCGCGACACGGGTACCCGCAGGGATCTCCAGAATATGAGTGCCTAAACTTGGTTCATTAAACTGGAAAGTACCATCTGGATCCTGCGGAATGGTTCTGCCGCTACCAAAAGGCGCCGACAGACCAACCAGAGATGTTGAGGTAGTACCACTGTAGTTCATCAGGACAGGGAAGCTTACACGACCAGAGCGCGCTGCAACCTGAGCAGAAATTACCTCAGGAGCCTCGATCAAGGTCGGTGGAACAGCCTTCACCGCCACTGGGCTACGGACATCGAACTGACCATTGCTCAAGGTAACGGAACCGAACAACCACTCATTAAACTGAGTTGCTGCAGTGGTTTCAAAGTGTATTGCATACGCCGCCTGGCCATTAGCAGGTACTTCCAGTTGAGAAGATGGTACCCATTCGCCCATAGCGTTCATCGTCAAAGCAGTCGCCTGAATGCCATTTGGAGCTTCCAGTTGAATGCTGTAAACAGAGCTGACGCCGGAGACATCTGTCACTTCGCGGTACACCACACGGCTTTCATTCAACTCAGCGATACCAATGGATGGCAGGTTCAGTTGGCTGGCTTCAAAGTCATAGCCCATCTCTGCAAAGGCAGCACAGCTAAACCCTGTTGCATTAGACACAAAGCTTTCTGCACCTAACCCACACAGGAAAGCAAAGTAGTGGCTGGTATCTACGTCATACACCAAGCCAGGGTTACTGGCACTGGCAGGAACAGCGTGACCGGCACCAAAATCAAATGGGTCCGCGGGGGTAACACCATTTTCTTTAACCACATTCTGCCGTGCAGTCGTCATTAAGGCCGACTTGATCATGGCTGGTGACCATTCAGGATGAGACTCTTTTAACAATGCAGCCATACCCGCAATATGTGGGCTGGACATTGAAGTACCCCCCAGATACGTGAAAGGTGCACCCTGACGGCCCAACATCCGCTCTTCCGAACCAGCAGCCAGGATACGGGTACCAGGCGCAGTGATATCAGGTTTGATGATATCAAACGAAGCCAGGTTAGGACCACGTGAGGAGGATGTCGCCATGACATTGCCTACCTCGGTTTGCTCAGCAAAAACGCCGCTTGCAAAGCGGGCTGACACTGTTTCACCATCGTTCAGTGCCGCAAGCAGTTGCTGGCCATCGGCCAAAGTGATCATAAAGCCCGGAATCTCAAAGCTACCATCACCGCCCATAGCAATAGGGGCACCGGCCACACTGTTAATAACCAGGGCGCCCAGAGCACCTGATGCTTCAGCTGCGGCCAGCTTGAGATCAAAAGCGCAGTCACCACGTTGCATCACGGCTATTTTCCCAGCCAGCTCGGCTGCATTATCCACGCCATCACAGGCCAGAATTGGGCTGGCAACTACCAAGTCGCCAACCACTTCACCCAACACCGACATAGGTGTGGTGGTAGCAGCTTCGATTGCACGATAGATGCCGGTAACTGACTCACCGCTCACCTCAATACCGGCTACAACAGTATTCCCATCGTAGGTGGAGTTGGCCACACTCATTACCCACGGCGCCGGAGTACCCACGGTGCCAGCACCCGGGCCGCTGTTTCCGGCAGAAACCGAGACAAAAACACCAGCTTGGGTGGCACGCAATTTGGCAGCCGCCGCGATAGTGGTTAAATCGGTTAAACTACCACCGATAGAGTAGTTAATGATATCCACACCATCGGCAACGGCAGTATCAATCGCAGCCATGGTATCGCCATAAAAACAACCACGCTCAGGATCGCCTTGCGGATTTACGTAATCACTATTCCAGCATGCCTTGTAGGTAGCAATACGGGCGCGAGGAGCAATACCAGTGACAGTGCCAATAACAGTACCATTCATGGTTGCAGTAACACCCTCGTTGCCAGCTGCTGTTGAGGCAACATGGGTACCATGGTTGTCAGGATCACGTGGCGAGATAAACTCACCAGGCTGCAATTCATAGACAGAGGTAAAGGTGTTATTAAAGTAGCGCGCTCCTACCATCTTATTATTACAGAAGAAGGTGTCATCTTCCCCCGTGTCACACACACCGTTCCAACCTTCCAAAGGCGTATAAGAGCCATCATCAGCAAAGCTTTCGCTTTCAGGCCAGATACCAGTATCGACGATACCTATGACCACATTCTCACCTTTCACTCCCAGGGTGTGCTGACCATTGGCAGCATTTAGTCCCAGAAACTCAGGGGTATTTGCAGTATCAAGTGGCATCGGCTCATCAAGCCAAATACCGACGACATCCGGATGCTGCCGCAAACGTTCTACTTCATCGGCACTTAAACGTGCAGAAAAACCATTAAAGGTGTGAGTGTAAGAATAGAGGATATTCGAAACACCGGCATGAGCAGCCAGGTTTTGATGGAAATCCCTTACCTGTTGCTGATAAGCCTGCATAGCTGGAGTACGCGCATTGTAACGATTTTTACCCGCAGTTAGCTGCGAGTTTGGCCGTAGCTCACCCAGACGAGCAGCTTTCTCAATACCCGATTCACCCCGCACCTGTACAATGTAGGGCGCTTGTGCAGCAGCCTCCGCAGTCAGGCGCAACTGACTGGTATCAACACTCACTTCATAAGGGTTGGCGTGAGCGGCAGTGACACCGCAAGCAGCCAGTATGGCAGATGCCAACATGGTTTTGGTTTGTTTGTTTTGTATCTTCATAATTTTCACTTTTTAGTTGTATTTATTTTCGAGCAAAGAAGTTGCCTGAGTTTCATCGGACACTGTATCTGGTTGAGACCCAATGCATAAGCATGCATCACAACAGCAAAACACAGCAAACGTAAAAAAATCAGACACAATCAGTACAAAATATTACATCAACAGGTAAAAGGCGTGTTTTTTGTCGCTTTTGGCATTGGCATCGTACGAAAAACAGACCAGACCAAATGATTCAGCGTAAAAAAAACTGACACCATTTACTGTGTCGATTAAGCGCGCCGGCGCAACGCCAAGCCAAACAATGCCAACAGCATCAAACCAAAAGTGGCAGGTACTGGTACGGCAACAGATGTATTCCCCAGAAAAACGGTATCAAAGAATGCAATCAGACTTTCATCCGGTGCAGAAAAAACATCAAGAAAACCAAAACCAAAGTCAGTATCAAAAAAGCCCTGGAAAGCAAAGCCGGTAACTGGATCGAGTACATCAAACTGTAAAAACTCAAAACCAGCTACTAAATTGTTGATATCAAAGAGAGCTTCAAAAGTATCACCAAAGCTCTGCATAAATTGAAAACCAAACAATTCCAACTCAAGCCAGCTATCAGAAGCATAGGTTGGCGCTCCCCAGTCAAAGCTATCCGCCACATTCACGCTGACAAAACCAATGGATTGAATCGTGCCATTGTTATTCAGCAGAATATCCTGCGATAAAATGGGAGAGGCATACGCGGAGGGTTGGCTAAACAAAGAGGCAAAGCCAAATAAAAGCACTGCGAGTAAAAGCTTTTTCATTGATGTAACTCCTGGATGTATTGTTTTAATTAGAATGCATAGCTGTTGCATAACTATGCTACCCATTTAAAAGCAGGATACATGCCAGAATACTAAAAAAGATCACTTCAGGTACGAAATACATCGTAAGCAGAGAGATGGTAAAACGAAATAATTGCAACAATATTTAATAGAAATTGAAAGCAAAAAGGCCAGCCGGCTATTGCAGTAGCCGGCTGGCCTGAACGGTTAATTTATCCCATCAATAAAACGTTTTTTGCTCGGCAGCCATCGTCAATAGCAGCTCACAGGGCGTAAAGCGGGCACCAAACTTCGCTTCATAGCCTTGCAGTGTTTCGACCAGTTTGGCCGCACCCAGGCTGTCCATGTAACGGAAAGGCCCGCCAAGGAACGGTGGGAAACCGATACCAAAGATGGCACCAATATCGCCATCACGGGCCGAAGCTATCACGCCTTCTTCCAGGCAGCGGGCTGCTTCATTCAGCATTTGCACCGTGGTGCGCTGCACCAGCTCTTCACTGCTCAGTTTTGGGCTTGGGGTGATACCAAGCAATGGGTAGACACTGGCATCCACTGGTTTCTTGCCTTTGGCTTTGCCGCTGTAGAGGTAAAACCCTTTCGAAGACTTCTTGCCTTTACGGCCATCGGCCAGCAATTTGTCAAAGGCTGCGGGCGCCGCAAAACGCTCACCGAGCTCGCCCTGCAAAATCGGGCCGATTTTAGCACCAACATCGATGCCGACTTCATCCAGCAAGGTAATGGGCCCAACCGGGAAGCCAAACTTAACCAAGGCTTTATCCAGCTTCTCAATCGGCTCACCTTCCAGCAGCAGTTGCGCGGCTTCGTTCATGTAGAGCGCCAAAATGCGGTTGACGTAAAAGCCAGCACCATCTTTAACTACGATCGGCGTTTTGCCTTGTTTTCGGGCAAAAGCTACGGTGGTAGCTATGGTCTCTGGAGAAGTACCTTCATGCGCAATCACCTCGACCAGCGGCATTTTATCCACCGGAGAGAAGTAATGCAGACCAATAACATTTTCAGGCCGCTTGGCTTTGGCAGCGATCTGTCCAATCGGCAAAGAGCTGGTGTTGCTGGCAAAGATGGTGTCTTCTTTGCAGTGCTGTTCGATATCCGCCACCATGCTTTGTTTCAGCTCAAGATCTTCAAATACCGCTTCGACCACCAGATCCACATCCTGGAAACCGCTGTAATCGGTGGTGCCGGTCATCAGCGCCATTTGTTTTTGCAGTTCCGTTCTGCGCATAAAACCACGTTTGGCTTTTTTATCCAGCAACTGATAGCCATAGGCCAATGCATTGGCAATGCCTTGCTGCTGAATATCTTTGATGCGCACCGGTAACCCTGCTTTGGTGGCAGTCACACTGGCAATGCCGCCGCCCATCAGACCGCCGCCTAACACCGCCACCTTGCGTAAAGAACGCGGTTTGGCATCACCTGCCCCACTTTCTTTTTTCATCTCGGTAGTGGCGAAAAACAGTGAGCGCAGCGCTTTGGATTCCGGTGTCATGCAAAGCTCGCCAAAAGCCTTAGCTTCGGCTGCCAGGCCCTGCTGCATGCCTTTATCAATACCAGTGCGGATCACCTGCAGGATTTTTAATGGCGCCGGGTAGTTGCCATGGGTTTTGGCCAGGGTTTGCTTACGCGCCTGATCAAAGACAATGCCACGGCCCGGGCCGGTTTTCTCGAGCAATTTACCTACCAGATTGAGCTTGGGCTCCTGCACAGCTTTCTTGCCGGACAGTGCCAATTGCACGGCTGCATCCAATAGAATACTGTTGGGTACCATGGCATCGGCCAAACCGGCTTTAAGGGCTTGCTTTGCCCGTAATTGCTTGCCGGTCAGCATCATATCCAGGGCTTTTTGCAGGCCAACCAATTTCGGCAAGCGCTGTGTACCACCACTGCCTGGCAGCAGGCCCAATTGCACTTCCGGTAGCCCCAGTACGGTTTTCCCATCGTCACTCACTACCCGCTGATGACAGGCCATCGCCAGCTCCAGACCGCCGCCAAGACAAGGGCCATGAATAGCAGCCACCACAGGTACTTTTAATTGTTCAATCTCGGCAAAGACTTGCTGACCTAAGCGGGCAATGGCTTCGGCTTCTTCAGCACTGTTGCAGCCATCCAGCATGCTGATATCCGCACCAGCAATAAAGGAGTCCGGCTTACCGCTAATCAGCACCACGCCTTTAATGCTGCTGTTTTGCTTAAGCTCCGCTAGCAAGGTTTTAATTTCATCGGCAAAGGTGGCTTTGAGCACATTCATGCGCTCACCCGGCACATCCATGGTGATCACGGCAACGCCATCATCACGTAGCTGCAAAGCAAAGCTGCTAGTTTGTTCAGTCATTATTCGGTCTCCACAATCATGGCAGCACCCAGGCCACCGGCAGCGCAGGCAGTCGTCAGGCCTACCCCGCCGCCACGGCGTTTTAGTTCATGTAAGGTTTGTACCAGCAAACGGGTACCGGTCGCAGCAAAGGGATGGCCGTAAGCCAGGGAGCCGCCATTGACATTAAACTTATCCATATCGATGTCGCCAATGGCTTTATCCAGCCCCAGCTTTTCTTTGGCGAACTTACTGCTGCCAAACATCTTCATATTGGCCAGCGCCTGAGCGGCAAAAGCTTCGTGCATTTCTATCAGGGTTAAATCGGCCAATGTCATGCCAGCACGCTGCAGCGCAATGGGTGTGGCATACGAGGGGCCCATCAGCATGTCTTCCCACACATCGATGGCAGCAAAGGCATAACTACGAATGTAACCAAGCGGTTCATAACCCAGTGCCTTGGCCCGGCTTTCAGTCATCATCAACACCGCCGAGGCACCATCGGTTAATGGCGTGCTGTTGGCCGCTGTGACAGTACCGTATTTGCGATCGAACACTGGCTTTAAACGGGCATAGGAAGCCAGCTCGGACTCCATCCGCACATTGTTGTCCTGTTCAAAAAAGGTTTTATGCGGTGGCACATGGGCTACCATCACTTCATTGGCCATCAGGCCAGATTGCCAGGCTTTGGCGGCCAGGCTGTGCGAACGATGCGCCATTTCATCCTGAGCTTCACGACTGATGCCATGGGTTTTGGCCATTTGCTCGGCGGTCTGGCCCATCGACAGGCCGGTGCTGTACTCAGCCACCGCAGGTGGGACCGGTAACAGGTCTTTTAAGCCCAGTCGCTTTAAAATAGTTAGTTTTTGCCCAAGGGTTCTGGCTTTATTCATATCGACCAGTGCCCTGCCCAGCTTTTTGCTGACGCCAATCGGCAACACTGAGCTCGAGTCCGCACCACCGGCAATCCCCACATCGACCATACCGGCCAGCATGCTTTCAGCCACATTGGCTACCGCCTGAAAGCTGGTAGCACAGGCACGGGTTACGCTGTAGGCGTCGGTATGCACATTCATGCCAGTGCCAAGCACAATTTCGCGGGCAATGTTCGGTGCCTCAGGCATCTGCACCACTTGACCATACACCACTTGCTCGACCAGAGCAGGATCAATTTCAGCGCGGATCAGCAGCTCATTGACCACCATCTTGCCCATATCCAGTGCCGACACCCCATGAAAAGCGGTGGCCTGCTTGGCAAAAGGAGTGCGTAAGCCTCGAACGATGGCGATGCGATCCCCCTGACGTTTTTTTAACTCGATTGGCTTGGTCATAAGTATCCTCATGGTATCGGTAACAGGTCAGACCTGATTTATCCTTCGATTGTAACCACAGTTGTTGGAAATTAAAACACCTGTTTTAAAATCCATGCATTGCAACCTGCTCTTGTCTTTTGCACAATGAACCTTATATAAATGCGTACGTCATAGCATAGCTGCTTTTATTCCCTGCAAAGGTTAAACATCATTATGGTACAAGCTTTTACCGAATTGAAACGCTACCTCGACAGCCAGGTACTGGGCCAACCGGCGCTGACTGAAGGCATTCTTATCGCCCTGCTTGCCAATGGCCACCTGCTGGTGGAAGGGCCGCCGGGCCTGGCGAAAACCCGTGCGGTCAATGCACTGGCTCATGGTGTGGAAGGCGATTTTCACCGTATTCAGTTTACCCCCGACTTGCTGCCCGCCGATTTGACCGGCACCGATATTTACCGGCCGGAAACCGGCCAGTTCGAGTTTCAATCGGGGCCTCTGTTTCACCACATCATCCTGGCCGATGAAATCAACCGGGCACCGGCGAAAGTGCAATCAGCACTGCTCGAAGCCATGGCTGAAAAACAAATCACCGTAGGGCGTACCACCTACCCATTGCCTGAACTCTTTTTAGTAATGGCAACGCAAAACCCGTTGGAGCAAGAAGGCACTTACCCACTGCCAGAAGCTCAGTTGGACCGCTTCTTATTGCATTTGAATGTCGATTACCCGGATGCAGACACCGAGCTGGCTATTTTACAACTGACACGGAACGAAGCACTGCAACAAGCCGACGTCAAAGCACCGCAAATGACCCAGGCGGATATTTTTGCTGCCCGCAAAAGCATTTTGCAGCTGCATTTAGCCCCGGCACTGGAGCAATACATCGTGGCTCTGGTACTGGCCAGCCGCCAGCCTGCCAAGTACGATCAACAGCTTAGTCAATGGCTGGCCTATGGTGCCAGCCCTCGCGCCACCATCGCACTGGAGCGCTGTGCCAGGGCTAAAGCCTGGCTGGATGGCCGTGACTTTGTTACCCCGGACGATATTCAGGCAGTATTCCACAATGTACTGCGCCATCGCATTATTCTGACTTATGCAGCAGAAGCTGAAGGGATTAAAACCGATGCAGTGCTGACGAAAATTCTTGAGCTGGTGCCTGTACCCTGATCATGAGCGATGTCCACCCACAACAATGGCTTCAGCAACTGGCGGCAACCGGGGTTAGTCTCAGCCTGAATGAACTGCTCTGGTATCAGCGGTACACCAAGCTGCTGGATCTCAGACCACAGCAACACATTCAAAGCAAGCTGGCAGGCAGCTACCTGGCGCGTAGTAAAGGCCGAGGCATGGAGTTTGATGAAGTGCGCCATTACCAGGCAGGCGATGATGTTCGCACCATCGACTGGCGGGTGACCGCCCGTACCGGTAAAGCCCATACCAAACTGTTTCGCGAGGAAAAAGAACGGCCGGTCTTTATCCTGACCGATCTTTCCGACAGCATGCACTTTGGCAGCAGTTTATTGTATAAGTCGGTGCAAGCAGCCCATTTAGCCGCCCTTATCGCCTGGCACAGCAAAGCAAGTGGCGACAAACTCGGAGGCCTGGTATTCAGTGAACGCCATCATCTGGAATTAAAACCCCGCAGTCGCTCGGCTGGCGTACTGCATTACCTGCATGCACTGCAAGCGGTATTCACTGAGCAGCGTGGGCGTTTTGGCCTTAAGCTGCCGCAGGCGCTAGGCCAGGTCCGGCGGCTGGTGCGCCCTGGCAGTTTGTTATTCGTATTGTCTGATTTTCAACAGCTGGACAGCGAAGCATTGCGCCATCTAAGTGCCATCCGTCAGCACAACGAAGTGGTCTGTGCGTCTTTATTTGATCCGTTAGAAATGGCGCTGCCCATCGGTGCCCACGGCGATGCCCCGGTGACCGATGGCGAGCACTCAGCCTGGCTTGATCTGGGCAACAACAGTACCCGGCAGCGTTATCAACGTCAGCAACAACAGCTTTCTGCTGCACAACAACAAAGCCTGAAACAACTGGGTTGTCGCTGCCTGCCGATAAGCGCCGCCGAACCGCTGGTCAATCAACTACTCCGGAGCTGGCATGACTGAATCGCATCCTTTGCTGGCTGAGCTGGCGGATATCATCGAAACCGACACGGCACCCGCTATGGGGATAGCGCCTGGCTGGTGGTTGGTGTTATTGCTTGCGCTACTGGCAGCTGCTTTGGTGGTCTGGCTGGCAACGAAGCGCAGACAACAACTATTACGACAAGGAGGATTGCTGGCAGCCCAAACCGAAATGCAGCAATTAGTTGCCAACGAAACCGTTGATCCTGCCGCCATCAATCAGTTGCTAAAACGCCTGATCCGTCATTACGCGCCGAACAGTCCCTTGCTAAGCTGCAACATTTCGGACTGGCAACAGTTTTTGCAAGCACAGGATACAACCGTCACCTGGCCGGATCTAAACGCTTTATTGTATCAACCCAAGCCAGATGCGGCCGATGCGAGACACTTTGCCGATTGCGCTCAGAACTGGCTGGCACAGCAAAGCCTCCCGCAGCTACAACAGCTCGCACAACACCATCTAGCACAACAAAAGGCCGGAGGTGCGGATGTTTGAGCTGAACTGGCCATGGCTGCTATTACTACTCCCCCTGCCTTTGCTGATAAAAAGCAGCGCAACCATGGCCGGCCGGGCGCTAAAACTAAAACCGTTACTGCAGGTTGCCGGACAAAATCAGCGCAGCCAAAGCAAATGGAAACGACCAGCCACCTGGCTGGCCGGTCTGATTTGGCTGGCTTTGCTGTTGGCAGCAACTGAGCCGCGCTGGTACGGCGAGCCGGTACAGATCCCGCAGCAAGCCCGCGACATTATGCTGGTGCTGGACTTATCCGGTTCGATGGAAATCGAAGATATGCGCTGGCAAGGTCGCACCATTAACCGGATTGAAGCGGTGCAAATTCTTACCAGAGAGTTTTTAGAGCGACGGCAGGGCGATCGCATTGGCTTGATCCTGTTTGCCGATGCCGCTTACCAGCTCACGCCGTTAACGCTGGATTTAACCACGGTACAGACCATGTTGGATGAAATCGTGGTCGGCATGGCCGGGCGGCGCACCGCCATCGGCGAAGGCATTGGTCTGGCGGTTAAACGTTTTAATGAACTGGAAAGCTCCAACAAAGTGATCGTGTTTTTAAGCGATGGTGCCAGCAACACCGGCAATATCAGCCCGGAAGAGTCACTGCAGCTTGCCATAGCAGCTGGCGTCCGCATTCATACCGTCGGCATTGGCGCTGAAGAAATGGTGCAACAGGGCTTGTTTGGTCCACGGGTGGTGAATCCTTCACACGATCTGGATGAGCCCTTGTTGATCCGGATGGCGGAGGAAACCGGCGGTGCTTATTTTCGGGCCCGCAACATGCAGGAATTTGAACGCATGTATCAGTTGCTGGACGAGCTGGAGCCGATTGAGCGTGAAACCTTAAGTTACCGGCCACAGCGTAGCCTGGTGCACTGGCCTCTGGCTGTGGCCTTGCTGCTTTCCCTCTGGTTGGCAGCACTTCAAATTCGTTGGCAGGAGCTGTGGTATGCCAATCATTGACCTACACTGGCTAAGGCCTTACTGGCTATTAAGCCTGCTTCCCTTACTGTTGATGCTGGTTTTGCTCTGGCGCTACCGCCAACAGAAAAGCCCCTGGCAACAGCTGATCGCACCGCATTTGCAGCAACACCTGCTGGGTAAAGCCAGCGGAACGGTAAACCGCTGGTCACTGCCGCTACTGGCCTTTTGCTGGTTGTTGGCAGCCATTGCCCTGGCTGGCCCCAGTTGGCAACGTATCGAGCAACCGGCCATTACCGTTAATAAAGCCACGGTACTTATTATTGATATGTCGATGTCGATGTACGCCACCGATATGACGCCCAACCGGCTCAATCAAGCCCGCTTTAAAGCACTGGACTTTATTGATGTCCTTAAGGAGGGCGAACTGGCACTGGTTGCGTTTGCCGGTGACGCCTTTGTGGTCAGCCCGCTAACACCGGATCATAACAATGTTCGATTGCTGCTACCTAACCTGCGGCCTGACATTATGCCGAACCAGGGATCCAACCTGCTCGCAGCCTTAAAAGAAGCAGATAAACTGCTGCAACAAGCGGGCTATACACAAGGCGATATCGTGGCCCTGGTCGATGGCTTTGAGCGGCATAGCGAGCGCGAATTATTTGATCAGGTGTCCCGCATGCGGCATCGCCTGTCAATTATCAGTTTTGGCAGCGAAGAAGCTGCGCCGGTGCAACTGCCAGATGGCAGCTTGCTGCGCGACCGTAACAACCAGTTGGTGCTGCCCAAAGTTCCGGTCAATCAGCTGCGTCAACTGGCTCAACGCGGCGGTGGTGTTTTCCAGCAGGCGCAGCTATCTGACAGTGACATTCAGGCCATCCTCAGCCTGTCCGATTACCGCCAACAAGGTCGCACGGAACAGCAACTGCACAGCCGTGGCGACGATTGGCGCGACAAAGCGGTCTACCTGGTCTGGTTGCTGTTACCCCTGGCACTATGGCTGGGTAAACGAGGTCAGTTGCTGCTGGTTTGCCTGTTACTGCTACCACCGGGGGTGATGGCAGAAGGCAGCCGTAGTCTGTTTCAAACCGACGAGCAACGCGCCATGCACGCCTATCAGCAAGGTGATTATCAGAGCGCTTATCAGCTATTTAGCGATCCTTACTGGCGGGGCCAGGCCGCGTACCGGGCTGGCGATTATCTGGCCGCGGAACAAGCCTGGGCCACACTGAATGACAAAAGCCCTGCCGCCAGCCACAGCTACAATTTGGGCAATGCCTTAGCCAGACAAGGTCGTTTTGAAGAAGCGCTTAGCGCCTATCAATCGGCCTTGCAACAAGACCCGGAGTTGGAGCAAGCCCGGCACAATGCCGAGCTCATCCAGCGCCTACTGGATGAACAACAAGAGCAGCAAGACGGTGATGACAACGGCCAAAGCGATGATCAACAAGAACCATCAGAACAGGGCTCGGACAGCAGCCAGTCTCAGGAAGACAGCTCTGGTTCTTCAGATCCCTCCGCCACCGATGACGGTGCGGATGGCTCTGAGCAAGGGGACAGCCCTGAGCCAACAGACAGCCCTGAGCAAACCGACAGCACCGAGCAAACCGACAGCACCGAGCAAGAAGGCAGCAACGAAGAACAGCAAAGTGAGCAACAGGATCAGGCAGATAGCGAGCAAGCAGTGACAGAACAGCAACAACGCCAGGTGGTGGAGTCCCCCTGGCCCGATGCCGATCCTGAACAACAACAAGAACTGAATAATCTGCTGCGTAAAGTACAGGATGATCCGGCATTGCTGCTACGTAACCGGATGCATATTGAACATCAACGCCGCAGGCAGCAACAGCTGCCGACAGGAGCCCGAGAAGAATGGTAAGAACCCTTTGTCTGTGTTTGTTGATTGTAAGCAACTGGCCCTTGTGGGCAGCCAGCCAGCTCAGTGCCAGCGTCGATAAAAACCCGGCCATGGTCGGTGAGGCCATCGTACTGGAAGTCATCGCTGATGCGCGTTTAAGCGCTGATCAACTCAACTTCCGCATCCTGGAGCAGGACTTTCGAGTCACGGTGCCATCCGTCAGCCAAAGTACCCGGGTGATAAATGGCGAAGCCAGTCACACTACCAGTTGGCGTGTATCGCTGTTTGCCAGGGAGCCTGGTCAGTACACCATACCGGCTTTTCAGGTTGGTCAGGCCCGCAGTCAACCAATTGAACTGGAGGTGCTTGCAGCATCAGCCGCAGGAGATGGTAAATCAGATGTGTTTTTAACCGCCAGCCTGGAACAAAGCCAGCTCTATGTACAGCAAACCGGCTACTACAGGGTGACGATTCATTACCGGGGCGATTTGCAACGCGGCAGCCTGACAGAGCCCAGTATGGAAGGTGCTACCGTCCAACAAATTGGTCGGGATGAAGAAGGCAGTGTGCTGGTCGATGGCGTGCGTTATCGCACCATTAGCCGGCGCTTTGCGATCACACCGCAACGCAGTGGTCAATTCAGTATTACCGCTCCCGAATTTACCGGCGAACTGCTGGACAGAGACAGTAGCCGTAGCAACTTTTTTGCCCGTACCCGTACCGTGTTACAACATGCCGAAGCCATTGAGGTTGACGTTTTGTCGATACCAACGGACTTCCCGGGGGATTGGCTGATAGCGGGCCTGGTCACTTTGCATGAGGAGTGGTCTGGCGATCTTACCACGCTTCGTCAAGGCGAACCCATTACCCGTACCATTACGCTATCCGGGGTGGATGTAGCCGCGCATCAATTACCAGACATCGATTTTACTGCACCGGCAGGCTTTCGGCTGTATCCACAGCAACCGGAGCGCCAGGGCGCACAGCGCAATGGGCGTTTAGTGGCACAAAAAACCTTTACCCTGGCGATGATTCCAACCGATGCAGGCGAGGTGCAATTGCCGGAGCTGCGCTTACCCTGGTGGAACAGTCAACGCCAGATGCTGGATTATGCTACCCTGCCAGCCCGCAGCATTCAGGTATTGCCGGCAGTAACGGCTCAGGCCGATACAACGGCACCCGAACTGTTAACCAGTGGCCAAACCCTTGCCACCGATCTTTCCTCTGCCTCTCCCTGGCATTGGAACTATCTAAGCAGTTTGTTACTCACTTTTTGGTTAATCAGTACAATCCTGCTGCTTTGGTTATGGCGCCGGCCTGAAGCGGGCAAGGGTTCAACCACAGCTCCAGCTCCCAGCTTTAACTCGACAGCTTTGCAAAAAGCTTGTAAGCATCACCAGCCTCAAGTGGCTCGTGATTGCTTACTGTATTGGGGCAAGTCACAGCTGGATCACCGTATCCATACACTGACCTCCTTAGCTGACCAAGTTACAGAGCCGCTGCGTAGCGAGCTGCTGCAGCTTAATAAAGCGCTGTATCATCCCAATGCGGATAACTGGCAAGGCAATAGCCTGTGGCAAGCCTGGCAGAGTTATCAACCAACTCAGCCGGCGAAACCGGAAGCCAGTCAACTAAAGCCATTGTATTCCTAATGCTGCCACCCCGCGGTTTAAACGGCGGGGCTGGTACTTCCATGCATAGCTTGTTAGCATGAGCACTTGCAGTAGAACTACAACAACAGTGTTTATGCAAATAACAGGAGTTTACTTTGGAAACAGGCACGCTTATTTCCCTCGCCATCTATTTTCTTGCCATGCTTGGCATCGGGCTATACGCCTACCGCACCTCTACCAGTGATGTTTCCGGCTATATGCTGGGCGGCCGCCAGCTCGGCCCTGGGGTTACAGCCTTATCCGCCGGAGCCTCCGATATGAGCGGCTGGATGCTTATGGGGTTACCCGGCGCATTTTTTGTCGCGGGTTTTTCCGAGGTATGGATTGCCATCGGCCTGACGGTGGGCGCCTATTTAAACTATTTGATTGTAGCACCGCGCCTTCGTACTTATACCCATGTTGCCAAAGATTCCATCACCCTGCCCGATTACTTTGAGAATCGCTTTAACGATCAAAGCCGGGCGCTGCGACTGGTATCAGCAGTAGTCATTATCGTCTTCTTTACGCTCTATACGGCGGCAGGTGTTTATGCCGGGGGTACCTTGTTTCTGAATGCCTTTGGTCTGAATTATGAGACTGGTTTATTGATTACTGCTGGCGTAGTGGTTGCCTATACTTTATTCGGAGGCTTTCTGGCGGTGAGCATGACTGACTTTGTGCAAGGCTGCATCATGTTTATTGCACTTATCATGGTACCGGTAGCCGCTTTCATCATTTTAGGTGGCTCCGAGCCCGTGATGCAGGAAATTGCCCGGATGGATCAGCCCATGCTCAACCCATTGCATGGTGCTACTGTGCTAGGAGTAATTTCGTTGCTGGCCTGGGGTTTGGGTTATTTTGGGCAGCCACACATTATCGTACGTTTTATGGCGATTCGCTCCATTAAAGACTTTAAGATGGCGCGCCGTATTGGTATGAGCTGGATGATCATTGCCCTGATTGGTGCCATGCTGACCGGTATTATTGGTGCAGTCTATATGGCTACCCAGACAGGCAATTTAGGACCCGCGGCATACCTGGATGAACATGGTCAGCTAGCAGACTCAGAAACCATCTTTATTGTGTTGTCACAAATCCTGTTTCACCCGCTGGTTGGGGGTTTCCTGCTAGCTGCCATCCTGGCAGCTATCATGAGTACCATTTCATCTCAGTTGCTGGTGACATCCAGTTCACTGACCAAAGACTTCTATCTGGCCTTTATGCGTCGTGATGCATCCGATAGTGAGCAGGTATTGGTGGGTCGGATTTCAGTGGTGATCGTTGCGGCAGTGGCGATAGCTCTGTCGCTGAATCCAAGTCAAAACTTGCTGTCACAGGTTGGTAATGCCTGGGCTGGCTTTGGCGCGGCCTTTGGTCCACTGATTATCTTCAGCCTGTATTGGAAACGAATGACTTATGCCGGTGCTTTAAGCGGCATGCTGGTTGGTGCTGGCACAGTACTGTTTTGGATCTATGCCCCGATAACCATTGCCGGTGAAACGCTGAGCAGCTATGTGTACGAAATCGTTCCAGGCACCTTGCTCAGTGCCATCACCATAGTGTTGGTCAGCAAACTGTCGGCTGAACCCTCTGCCAGCATCCTGCAGGATTTTGACAAAATGGAGCGTCGTCTTAAAACCGATATGGACTAAGTCCCCATGCCCTGAGCTTTCGCTCAGGGCACTCAACTTTGGTTGTATTTTTCTCTTGTTTCACCCAACTCAACCAGCTATAAACTAACTTAACTTTAAGATACATCAGCCATTGTTAACTGGCCGCACCGAATGAAAGGAACACAGCACCTATGTATTTCTATGCTGCACGCCAACCCATCCTGGATAGAGACAAAAAGCTTTTTGCTTACGAATTGCTCTTCCGCGATAGTCTCGACAATGTTTTTCCAGACATTGATGGTGATGAAGCCACCTCAAAAATGATCGAAGGCAGTCAGTTTTCCTTTAGCATTGAAGATTTTCTGGATGACAAACTGGGCTTTATTAATTTCACTCTGGATACCATTCAAAAAAAATACCCAGCCATGTTGCCCAAAGAGCAGGTGGTGATCGAGATCCTCGAAACCATCCAGCCTGGCAAACGCCTACTTGCCGAGTGCCAGCAACTCAAAAAAGAAGGTTATACCCTGGCGCTGGATGACTATGAACACCAGAGTGTCTGGCGGCACTTTTACCCTTTTATTGATATTATCAAAATCGATTTCCTTACCACCAGCGTCGATACAATTCAGACCATAAAACAAGCCATTACAGACTATCCTCACATCAAGCTTTTAGCAGAAAAGGTAGAAACAAATCAACAGTTTGAAATAGCTCTCGAGCTTGGCTTTGATTACTTCCAGGGCTTTTTCTTTTCCAAGCCGGAAATGATGCAAACCAAAGCACTGTCACCGGCCCAAATGACCTTGGCCGAACTGCTGTACGAAACCTCTAAACCAGAAATTGATCTAGGCAGTATCACTGCTATTTTTGAGCGCGATGTCAGCCTGTCCTACAAGCTGTTACGCTACAGCAACTCGGCTATTTTTAAGCGTCGCACCGAAGTAGCAACCATTAAGCAAGCCTTGGTGATATTAGGTCAAAATGAGTTGAAAAAATTTCTATCTCTGTTGTTCACTGCCCAGATAAGCAGCGATAAACCGGCAGAGTTGATGCGCTTATCCATGACCAGAGCCAAATTTGCCGAAGGGTTGGCAAAATTACATGGTTCAGACTGTTCAAAGGCCTACCTGACCGGCATGATGTCTTTGATGGATGCATTATTAGACGAATCCATCGAGTCGGTGATGCAGAAACTGCCTTTGGCAAAAGATATCAAAGAAGCCCTGGTAGCAGGTGAAGGCGTTTTAGCCGACTATATGCAACTGATGCAATTGTATGAACATGCCGATTGGCAACAAGCCAGCCTTTTAATCAAGACATTGCAGCTACCTGCAGATAAAGTACCCGATGCCTATCATGAAGCTATTTATTGGGCTAATGAGCAAATGAGAGTGATGGGGGACAGCTAATACCCCATCCTTTATCACACAGAGCTTAGTCGTCAAAACGGACATAATTCGCCATTTGGGCAGCCAGTTTGGGGCCAATGCCACGAACTTCAGTTAACTGTTGCTCATTACGGATAGCACCATGCTCGGCAATGTACTGCTGGATAGCAGCGGCTTTTTGCTCACCAATACCTGGTATCAAGGCCAATTGCTCAGCGCTGGCAGTATTCAGACTAATTTTTTGTACCGCAGCCACGCTCTGAGCCTTATTCATACTGTGCTGAGGCTTCGCCTCCAAAGCGAACAACTGATGACTAACCAGAGCAACTACCATCATAGAAAAAGCAAATACAAATGTTTTCATAATTTTAAACTCCATTTAAGGTTGCTGCACTGCCCGAAGGCAAAGCAATTACCAACTCTTGCAACCTGGAAACACAAGACAAATCACTTTCAGCAACCATTAAGTTAACCAGGTTAAATTAATATAACAATAAAAATAAATAGATCAATTTTTTTTCACACGGAAAGGTGATATTTTTACTGCATGATTCAGCCAAAATTAAGCATGCACCCTCTAAGCTGATAAAGTAGATTACGCGAGGTGCTTATGATGAAAATGCTCCCTGTCTTTGCCGCTTTATCCAGCCTGGTTGCCGGCTCCGCCCTGGCGCATACGCAACACCTTGAGTATGCCAGAGTGACGAAGGTGGAACCCATATACCGCACGGTTGCAAGCCATAGCCCACAACAGGTCTGCCATACTGAAGCTGTTCACTATCGTGGCAACCAGCGTACTGACACCACCCCGGTTGTGTTAGGTGCTATTGCGGGAGGTGCTCTTGGCCATGCGATAGGCCGCAACAAAAGCAACAAGCGGGTTGGCATGGCTGCTGGTGCCGTATTGGGTGGAGCTGTGGTCAGTGATGTGCAACGTCATAACAATCAACCCAGAACCGTCTATCAAGAACGTTGCCGGGTTGTGCAGAGTTCGGTACAGTACCACAATGTATTAGATGGCTATGAAGTCAGTTACAGCTTGCGTGGTCGTCACTACACAACCATGCTGGATTATGATCCGGGACCACGATTACCAGTACAGGTCAGTGTGCGACCCGGTTACTAATCAACCAGGACATCAACCCAGGATGCAAGACAATCATCTGACAATTTTGTGGAGCTAACCATGTTACGTAGTACAACAATCCTGTTTTTGGTTGTCTTACTTTCACTGTTGCCAGTTCAGCATGTTGCCGCAACTGGCTCAGGTATCAGCAAAGAGCAGGCCACTGAGCTTGCAGTTCAAAGTTACCCGGGAAGGGTGCTCAATGTAAAAACAGAGCAGCAGAATTACCGTATCCGGGTTTTACAGCGGGATGGCCGCGTGGTCACTTTGGTGGTCGATGGCAGAACCGGGCGCGTTACAAGGGATGATCGCTAATGCGAATTTTAGTAGTAGAAGACGAGCAATTACTGGCTAACCAGATCCGCAACCACCTGACGGAACAACAGTTTAGTGTGGATATGGCTTTTGATGGCCGTGACGGTGATTTTAAGATCAGTGAATACCCCTATGATCTGGCTATCATAGATTTGGGATTACCTCATCTGGACGGCCTGAGCCTGATACGCAAAGCGCGTAAAAAGGACATCAAAACTCCGATCATTATTCTGACTGCCCGTGGCAGCTGGCAGGAAAAAGTCGAAGGGCTGGATGCAGGTGCTGATGATTATCTGACCAAACCTTTTCATATGGAAGAGTTGCTGGCCCGCTGCAATGCTTTGATCCGGCGTGCGGCAGGTCAACCAGATCCAACCTTATCTGCCGGACCGGTGGCTCTGAACAGCCGTACTCAACAAGTTTGGCTTCATGAGCAAGAAATAAGTTTGACCGCTTATGAATACAAAGTGCTTGAATACTTTATGATGAATCCAAATAAAGTGATTTCGAAAACTGAGTTGACCGAACACATCTATGATCAGGACTTCGATTTGGACAGCAATGTGATCGAGGTGTTTGTACTGCGATTGCGTAAAAAACTGGATCCTGAAGCCGAGTTAAAACCGATAGAAACGTTGCGGGGCCGGGGTTATCGCTTTACCCTGTCGGTCAACTGACTAAGTATCGATTCGCTATGACCTTATCCCTTAAGCTGCGGCAGGGGTTGATCAGCCTCCTGCTGTTCGCCTTTCTGCTGCCCAGCTCATTTCTGGCGATTGAGCGCGCTTTTTATACCCAGTTGGTCACGAATACCGAGCAAAAGCTTGAAGTGCATCTGTATGCTATTTTATCTGAGATCCAGGTATCTGAGAACAAAGTCCAGCTTAGTAATGTAGCACTGGCTCCAGACTTTTCCAGACCAAACTCCGGCTTAAGTGCTTTTATCACCAGTGAACAGGATGTGCTCTGGCAGTCAGATTCATCCATTACCCAGCAATTTGAACCTGAATTGTTGCAGTTATTACCAGGTAAAAGTGACTTTAGAGCGGATCTGCAACACGGTCACAAATATTGGGTGCTGTCGATCGCCCTGTTGTTTGATCAAGGGGAACGTACGATTCCCCTAACAGTTCATGTAGTGCAAGCAGATCATTTACTGAATACCGCACATCAGAGTTTTTTGCATACCTTGATCCGCTGGTATCTGGGAATCGCGTTAGTTCTTTTACTGGTGATGCTGTTGGCCTATCGCTGGACCACCCGCCCTTTATCTATGTTGGATCATGAAATCCGCCGGGTAGAAAGCGGCAAGCAAGAACAGCTGAGCGGTAACTACCCTACCGAGCTGATGGCGCTAAAAGAAGATTTAAACCTGTTGCTAGCCAGCCAGAACCGCCAGAAACAACGTTACCGTCATCACCTGAGTGATCTGGCTCATGCCTTAAAAACGCCATTGGCTGTTTTGCATACATCCCCGCTAAGTGAGCAGCCCGAGCTGAAAGAGCAATTGGATCGGATTGGCGCCATGATCGATCATCAGCTCAAACGCGCCAGCAGCTCAGGCCAGGATGTCTGGAAAAAACAAATTTCATTAAAGCCGGTGCTGGAAAAACTGGTGAAAGCGCTTGGTAAAATATACCAGCATAAGGGCTGTCAGATTGAAGTCGAGTGCCCGGATGACATGGCATTTAAAGGCGATGAAACCGATATGATGGAAATACTGGGTAATTTGCTCGACAATGCGTGCAAGGCTTGCGATCAGAAAGTGCGGTTGCAAGTAAGTAGCCATCCTTTTACGCTGATAGTAGAAGATGATGGTCCGGGCATTCCCAAAGATCGTCGCCAGCAATTATTCCAACGCGGTACCCGGCTGGATACCTACCAGGAAGGTCATGGTGTAGGCTTATCCATTGTCGCCGAGCTGGTCAGCTCCTATAATGGGGTGTTAGCGATCAGCGACAGTGAACTTGGCGGTGCCCGTTTTCATCTGAGCTTTCCAGATATCTGAGTTTCAATACGAGGTCGGTATGAACATGCTTAGCGTTACCCTGCTCTCGGTGAGCTTGCATACAGCAGCGATTGAAGAACTCTGCCCCTGGCCGGAAAGTGGCAGCCAGCAACAACGCTACCAACAACAGCTCAGTTGCTACGATCAGGAGTTGGTGAAGTCCAGACGAACCTTAGCCCAATGGGAGCAACACCATGAGTTTGTACTGCAACAGCACCGCCAACGTACAGGCCGGCCTGCCGCCTACAACAGCTTCAAAAGCTCGCAGCAAAGTTTTCAGCAATTAAAAGAGCAGCAATGCCGCTGGCAATATCAGTTGCAACTCCCCGATGTGCAACTAGGGGCAGCGCTTTACAAACGCTGCCAGCTGCAATTAATTAAGCAGCGAGCTGAGCAACTGGAAGCGCTGGTAGCACAATAATTAAACCAGTTTGTCATCCAAATCATCGCGCAGCTGGGTTTGTTCTTCAGAATCCAGCAATACCGCAATCCAACGGCCATTCGGGCTATTTTCCAGGCCAATCTTCACAATCATGGTCAAGGGGATACTTAGCAGCATACCCACAGTCCCCAACATCCAGCCCCAGAAAATCAACGACAAAAACACCACCAGAGTCGATAACCCCAGTCCTCGCCCCATCAGTCTGGGCTCAAGCATATTGCCTATCACCAGATTGACTGCCACAAAGACTAGTGTGGTTCCCACCGCCAGGCTCAGGCCTCCGTCAACCAATGCGATTAGAACAGCAGGCACAGCAGCAATAATGGAACCAATATTTGGAATGTAATTTAATAAGAATGCCAACATCCCCCACAACAGCGGATAACTCACACCGAGCAACCAAAGTAAAATACCAACCACCATACCAGTCAGGGCGCTCATCAAGGTTTTGATAGCGATATAGCGATTTACTGAGCCTAAAAAGCGCTGCACCTGGGCCAGACGATGCTCAGGATTGGTCATTCCCAGCTGGATTTTGGCAGGAATACTGTGCGCCTCCAACAACATAAAAACCACAATTAACAGAATTAAAAGTGTATTGGTCAGCATGGTTCCCAAGCCAGCTAATAGATTGGTCGCTAACGTCATGGCTGAACCGGGATTAATCTGGCTTAGCACTTGCCGTGGCTCTACCACTAAATGATAATCTGCCAACCAACTCAGCAGTTGTAAAACCACTCCATTTAACCTGGCCTGATACTCAGGCATATTCCGGGTCAAATCCGTTAGCGACTGGCCTACAATGGTCGCAAAGAAAGTTCCAAACACCAGTATAAGCACTATAACCAAACCAATAGCAGCCAGCTTGGGCAGATGCCAGCGATGCAATAGCTGAATCAGTGGACTGCATATGATGGCGATAAAAAGTGCCAGTAAAAAAGGCACCACAATGGCGGCTGCCGCTTTGATGCCTGCCAGGACAATAACCAGCGCAGCACAAGCTACCAGGACTCGGGTCGCATTGGATTCAGGAGCAGTTGTCATAAACATCCTTGCATTCTTTGATCGGGAAAGGCCTAATAAACGTAATGAATAAAAACAACCAGGACTCTTCAATGATGGAATTAAACCCGGCGATTATTCGCATTAAAAATCTGCGGCTGCGTACCTACATCGGTATCAACGAGGACGAAATCAACAACAAGCAGGATGTCGTAATCAACGCCAAAATTCAATACCTGGCCGATGCGGCAGCAAACAGTGACGATATGAGCAAAGCACTTAATTATCGTACCATTACAAAACGAATCATCCAGTTTGTTGAAGACAATCGTTTCTCATTATTGGAAAAACTCACTGCCGATGTGCTGGCCATTACCGCCGAGCACAGTTCAGTGTTGTACGCTGAAGTAGAAATTGATAAACCGCACGCACTGCGCTTCGCCGATTCTGTATCCCTTACCTTGTCAGTGACCAAACAGCGCTGATACCGCTATACTGAGATACAATAAAACATCATGCTAACATCGACAAGGATTTCGCTATGAATGTATTCATTACCGGAGGCACCGGTTTGATCGGCCAAGCCATCATTCATCGGTGGCTACCCGAGCATCAAATCACAGTCTTAAGCCGTGATGCTGGTAGAGTGAAATCGTTGTTTGGCCATGATGTTGCTTGCTGTGAACAACTGGAAGCCGTTGATATTAACCGCTTTGATGCAGTGCTCAATTTAGCAGGTGAGCCCATCGC
The DNA here is from genome assembly GCF_039631345.1 of Alkalimonas sp. NCh-2. Lineage (NCBI taxonomy): Bacteria > Pseudomonadati > Pseudomonadota > Gammaproteobacteria > Alkalimonas > Alkalimonas sp. NCh-2. Next base: position 346,670 of record NZ_JBDIUV010000002.1, on the reverse strand, counting down.
CAACAAGCGCTGGAGCAAACAACAGAAGTCCAGGATTTGCCAAAGTCGCTGGCAATTAACCGAACAACTTAGTATAAAAATTCAACAGGCCCACAAACCGCCATCAGTTTTTATCAGTGGATCGGCCATTGGTTATTATGGCCGGCAAGATCAGCGTTGCATCGATGAAAATCACCAGGATTTTTACCCGGAGTTCAGCCATGATATTTGTGCGCGGTGGGAAAATCTGGCTCAGCGGGCAGCCAGTGAACGCACCAGGGTATGCTTATTGCGCACTGGTATTGTTTTGGCCGCCCACGGTGGCGCATTAAAAAAAATGCTGCCAGCTTTTCGGCTGGGTTTAGGTGGTCGCATTGCGGATGGTAGCCAGTATATGTCCTGGATCCACCTGGATGATATGGTAGCCTTAATCGACTTTTTACTCAGTCACAGTGAACTATCAGGCCCTGTCAACGCAACCGCCCCCAAAGCGGTGACAAATGCACGTTTTACAGAGCTGCTGGCAGAGCGAATAAAACGGCCGGCCTTTTTGCCCATGCCCGCCGTTATGGTGCGATTATTATTTGGCGAAATGGGCGATTTGCTACTATATGGCCAGAATGTTTATCCTAAAAAACTGCTGGATGCAGGTTTTCAATTCAGCTACCCGGATTTACGCGAAGCGTTGCTCCAGCTCAAACTATAGGGGCGCTGCAATGCGCCCTTTCGTTACGAATAAATTGCCCGACGCATTAACACCGAGCTTTGGATGGCAAGCAATTGCCGCAACTGCCACCAGCCGAGCAATGTAACCACCAGCATGCCAAAACCAGGACCAATCCACCACAGGTTCCAGTGCAACTGAAATGGCAATTCAAATAAGCGGAATTGCAATACGCCTAACACGGCTTCGGCCAGCACGGTTGCCAAAATACCGGCTAAGGCGCCAAGTGCAGCAAATTCCAACAACATAGCGTTACGTAAAAAAGCATAGCGGGCACCAAGGGTACGTAAAATCGCCAACTCTTGCTCTCGCTGTTCCATAGTAGCCTGTACCTGCGCCACCAATACCAAGACTGCAGCGGCAAAAACCAGCAACAAAATACTGCTGAGCGCTATTGTAACCTGGGCAATAATATCCTGTACTTGCTGGATAATGGCATCCACATTCAGCACAATCACCGTTGGGAATTCGCGGTTTAACTGGTTTAGCACCTGCGCTCGTTCAGCTTCCAGATAAAAAGCGCTCAAATAACTGGCCGGGAAATCGGCCAGCAAATCGGCACTTAAGATCATGTAGAAATTTGGCTGCAAGGTATTCCAATCCACCAGCCGGATACTACTGACACTGGCAGATACTGTGCGCCCGCCGATAGAAAATTCAAGTTCATCCCCCAGCTCTATGCCAAGACGCTCTGCCAGCTCGGATTCGACCGATACTTCAGCAGTCGTTTGTGCATCAAACCAACGTCCGGCAAGTACACTATTATTGGCCGGCAATTGCTCCGTCCAGGTCAGATTCAACTCTCGGCCAACACCAACCCGTTCTGTATCCTCCTCTTTGCTGGCCCTCTGACGCAGCTGTTGCTGATTGGTGGCCGTCAAACGACCGCGAACGATCGGATAAAAGGCATCCAGTTGCAGTTGATGCTGCTCAGCAAAGGCTTCTATGCCAGGTCGCTCAGCAGCTGAGATATTCACCAAAAACTGGTTCGGTGCACCTTCAGGGATTTGCTGCTGCCATTGATCCAACAATTCTACCCGAAGAAAATACAACAGTAGGGTTAAAAACAACGCCATACTAAAAGTCAGCAACTGGAAGCTATTTTGCCACAACCGTCGGCGCAAATTGGCCAATGCCAACTTAAGCGCCGAACTTTGACCTGCCGCCATTGGCTTAGCCACCTTTACCAGCACAGCAGCCAAGGCCATCAACACCAAGGCAAACACCACACAAGCAGCGAACAGTATAAGACTAAGCACTAGCTCTCGGCTAAATAGCCACATCAGCAACCAGACAGCCAGCGCGCCAGTTGCCAGATGCCAGACATCAAAACGCCATGCAGGCAACTGCCGTAGCACAGCTATTGCCGGCACCGCCGCCAATTGCCAAACCGGTCGGGCAGCAAAAAGTCCGGCACAAATCAATGCAGTAAGCAGCCCCATCCCAAATGGGCGGCTGCTAAATGCCGGTTGGTAATCCTCCATCCACAGTTGGATCCCCTGCTGAATAAAGACCACCAATACAATGCCAGTAGCTATCGCCAGCACTGAACTGAAAACACTTACCAACAGCAAGTGACTGCAATAGATTTTACGGGCAGTCGCTGTGGTTGCTCCCAGCGCTTTAATGACGGCCACTGCTTCTGCATGCCGCTGGCGGTAGCGATTGGCCGCTACCGCCGAGGCACTGGCTGCTAGTACAATACCGAGTAACCCCGCCAGCAGCAGGAAGCTCTCTGCCCGCTGCATCGCAGCACCTATGGCGGTTTCCGGGTCCAGCTCTTGCCACTGCTCATGCACCGACAACTGCGGATCCAGTTGCTGCCGCAGCTCAGCCAGTTGCGCAGCACTGCCGGCAAACAAGTAGCGATAGCCGATACGACTGCCAGGTTGTACAACTTCGGTTGCGGCTACATCATCCAGGTGCATCAGCACTCGTGGATTACCGCCAAATACATTGAGCGGCGCATCGGGCTCCGCTTCAATGACACCGGCAACCAGCAGCGATGCCATGCCAAGTTCCAGGCTATCACCGGGGCTGACCGCCAATAAACTCAGCAAGCGTGGCTCCAACCAGATCTCACCTTGACGGAAACTGGCAAGGTCGCCCTGCCCAGGCTGGCTACTACGTCGCAACAGCAACTCACCACGCAATGGAAAAGCACTGGAGACTGCTTTTACCGTCACCAGTTGCATTTCATCTGTAGAAAACAGCATGGAATCAAACAACATTTGCTGTGCTTGTTGCAGTTGTAACTTGTCGGCCGTATCGATTAATTCCGGCTGAAATGGCCTGCTGGAACGCAGCACTAGATCGGCAGCCAGAAAGCTGGCACTGCGCTGGTACAATGCGGAGCGCACACTTTCAGTAATGCCGGTCAACATCACCACTGAAAATACAGCCAAAAACAATGCAAAGGCAATCACCCACAGCTCACCGCGCTTTAGCTCACGCCAGAATAAACGCCAGGCAATACTAGCCCACATGCCGCTGCTCCTGAAGCTCAGACTGCAGTTGTTGCTCCAACTGGCCATGATGCATCAAATACTGTTGCTGACAACGCTCTGCTAACTCTGTCTTGTGTGTTACCAACACCAGGGTAGTTCCTTGTTGCTGATTCAGATTAAATAGTAAATCCTCCACCAGCAAACCAGTTCGTTCATCCAGATTGGCAGAAGGCTCATCTGCAAACAGGATTTTTGGTTGCGTGATAAAAGCCCTGGCAATAGCAACCCGCTGTTGCTCACCACCTGACAACTGTGTTGGATAAAAATCCCGCCGCTCGGCTAGCCCCACTTGCGCCAACAGCGCTAGACCCCGCTCTTTGGCATTACGAATTCCAGCCAATTCTGCGGGTAAGGTGATATTCTCCAGTGCGGTTAAACCTGGCAGCAATAAAAAGGACTGAAAAACGAAACCGATATGACTGGCCCTCAAACCCGCCCTGGCATCTTCATCCAGTTGATGCAGCGGCTGCCCGGCCAGAAAGACTTCCCCCTCACTGGCTGTATCCAGACCAGCCAGTATGCCGAGCAAGGTGGACTTGCCCGAACCAGAGGCACCGACAATAGCCACCGACTCGCCCCGCTTGATTGTTAAATGCAAATCATTCAGGATAGTCAGTGATCCTTCAGTGAGTTTCACCCGTTTGGTTAAACGGGTCGCTTTAATATCAATTTCAGGTGATAACGTCATGCGTGCATTCTTAATTCTATTGTTTGTTGTTTACAGTACCACGACTTATGCGCAGCCGAAAAGGTTGTTGTTGCTGGGTGATAGCCTGAGCGCGGCCTACAACATGCAGGAGCAACAAGGCTGGGTGTATTTGACACAGCAGTGGTTGGATACGCAGCAATTGCCGCTTACGATCATCAACGCCAGCATCAGTGGTGAAACTTCAGCCGGTGGCCTGGCCCGTTTGCCCGCCCTGCTGGAGCAACATCAACCAGATTATGTGTTGATTGAGCTGGGGGGCAACGATGGCTTACGCGGGTTTGCGGTAGCACAACTTGAACAAAACTTAACGCAACTGATTGAGCTAAGCCAGGCACAAGGTGCTGATGTGTTACTGATGCAAATTCGTATTCCTCCCAATCTGGGCCCGCGCTATACCCGCCAGTTCGAAGGACTCTACCCAGCACTGGCCGAGCGTTACCAACTACCGCTGTGGCCATTTTTTATGGAGCAGATTGCATTGAATGAGGATTTGATGCTACCCGATGGCATTCACCCCAATCGTGAGGCGCAGCCTATTATCAAGCAACAGATGAAAAGCTGGTTTGCTGGGCTGGTGGCAGAGTAGTGTTGAGTGTTGAGTGTTGAGTGTTGAGTGTTGAGTGTTTTAACTTAACACTTAAAACTAATAACTCAACACTAAAAAAGAAATGGCGTCCCCTAGGGGATTCGAACCCCTGTTACCGCCGTGAAAGGGCGGTGTCCTAGGCCTCTAGACGAAGGGGACTTAGGAAGTAGCTGACTGTAAATGGCGTCCCCTAGGGGATTCGAACCCCTGTTACCGCCGTGAAAGGGCGGTGTCCTAGGCCTCTAGACGAAGGGGACGCAATACTAACAGTAGCACAACTTGATAAGATTAATTGGCGTCCCCTAGGGGATTCGAACCCCTGTTACCGCCGTGAAAGGGCGGTGTCCTAGGCCTCTAGACGAAGGGGACGCACGAAAAAATCTTTGGTGGAGCTAAGCGGGATCGAACCGCTGACCTCTTGCATGCCATGCAAGCGCTCTCCCAGCTGAGCTATAGCCCCACACGGGCGTGTTCATCGCACTGGTTTATCGCTGAACACGGAGCGCATTCTAGGGATACCCCTCTCAGCTGTCAACAGTTTTTTCAGCACCTTGTTTTGTTCGCGTATTTTTTAAACGTGACGTTGAATTTTGCAGCAAATTACGGCCAGTGTTCACGCTTTCATGCAAAAGTGGTAGTATGCAACTTGCATCAGGAACTTTTTGCGATTTCACACAGGAATGGACTATGTACGAGAAGTACTACGGGTTTAAGGAGCGCCCTTTTCAGCTTACCCCCAACCCAAACTGGTTTTTCGCCAGCAAATTGCATAAAAGGGCCTTGGCTTATTTGCAGTACGGTCTGAGCCAGGGGGAAGGTTTTATCGTGATTACCGGAGATGTTGGTACCGGTAAAACTACCATTGCCAATCAACTAGTTAGCCAGTTAAATCAGGACGAAATCATTGCCAAGCAAATTGTGACGTCCCGTTTATCACCGGACGACCTAATTCGTATGATAGCCTCCAGCTTTAACCTGGTAGTTAGCGAGCAAAGCAAAGCTTCCTATTTAGACGCCATTGGTAGCTTTTTAAAGCGCCTGCACGCTCAACACAGGCGTGCACTGCTGTTAGTGGATGAAGCACAAAATCTTCCATTGGAAGCCATTGAAGAGCTGCGAATGCTGTCCAATTTTATGGCAGATGGCAAGCCGCTGCTGCAAAGCTTCTTGCTTGGACAAAATGAACTAAATGCCGTGATACAAGCTCCAGATATGGAGCAATTCCGCCAGCGCATTATCGCTTCGAGTAATCTTACACCTTTGCAGCTTGAGGATACCCGTGCTTATGTGGAATACCGGATCCGACAAGCCGGTGCCACTGAGCCTGTGCTGGCCGAAAACTGCTTCCCCTTGATCCAAGGATTTAGCCGTGGCATTCCACGTAAAATAAATACCTTGATGGACAGAGTGTTCTTGTACGGCTATTTGGAAGAGAAGCCTTTTATTGAAGCAGCCGATGTACAGGCAGTGATTGATGAAATTATGGATGAAGTGGCAAACTTAACGCCCATTTCTGCCACCCAGCCTACTCAAGAGCTACAGGCAACACCTCAGGATGGCAGCAAATCTGCAATGCTGACAGAAATCAATCAGCTACTCGACAGCTCATTGGAAACCAAATTAAAACTTGCCAAAGAGCTGGACCAACTGATCCAAAGACAGCAAAGCAGCTTGCAAAAAAAGCATCCACCGGAAGAAAATTAATTGAAAGCCCGTTACTGTCATTAACGGGCTGCTGAGGCTTTAAAAGCGATACATATAGCTTACTGACAAGCGGTTTTCACGGTAGTTAAAGCTCTCGACAGTTGAGCTTCTCCGGCTGTGTCGTGCTGTCAGGTTGATATCTGAAGCGGATGATAAATCCCGTCCCCAGCCGATTTCATATTGCCAGCTTTTATCGTCGCGATCGCTTGCACCAAAGCTGTACTTATAACCTCGTACATTTGTACGTAAACGGCTGTGTGGTGTTAAACGCCAGGAGGCCTGCAGCCTGGCATTGTGTCGCCTATCTACCCGATTTTGTTCCACATAGCGCAGCTCGCTGCTGGACAGCTCCAGGCTGCTAGTTAGCCGGCTCCTGTTGTAGCCAAGTGCAAAAGCCCCTTGCCGATTTAAAATCACATCATCCCGAATATTCAAATCAAGATCAAAGAACTGCTGCAGTCGTTCATTGGCAGCAGGCTCATAACCCGGACCAGGCAGGGTGAAACAATCGCCAATATCAGCCGCCCCATCCGGACAGACAAAAATGCCCAGATTCACCAACTCAGCCTCTAAAAAGCTACGGGCGGTCAGTTGATCGGTGTAGGATAAACGCATGGTCAAAAAGCGCAGACGATAATCACCGGCCAGTTGTACGGTACGGCCAAAATAGCGCTTATCCCAGGAACCAGATAAAGAAGAGCGACGCGAGGGTGCCAGATAAAAGTCAGCTCCGACAAAGTCGGCTTGCTCGCTATCACTTAATACAGTGTTGTAAGTAAAGTTAAGCCGAGAAACCCGACCAAAGTACCACTCAAAGCCAGTACCCACCGAGCTGAATTCATTGGTGAAGTCTGAGTTTTGAATGCTATTTTGCTCATAATTTCCTTTTAGCATCCATGCCAGTCCTGGCAATACCGGGATCCCAATCTGTAATTGGCCGTTATCCCTTATCAAACGATCTCTATCATCGCGGTGGGTTCGGAAAGCTGAGCCACCACCACGCCAGAATACCCCACCGTGTTGATGTGCTTTCGATGTCGTAAAGCTGACACCGAACTGCTCATTGTCAATATTTCCGAAGAGATCATCTTGCTCAGGCCGTCTTGATTCCAGTTTATTCGCACTCAAATTGAGTGCGAATTGTGCCTCTTTATGGCGGGCATTGCTAAATCGGAGATTGCTGGCATAGCGATTGGTTCGACTTAAACTTCCCACTGTTGTAATGCGATCCTGAAATAAACCAGCCCCCTCACCTCCCCCGCGAATTTGATGATTCTGACTGGCACTCAGTGTCCACACCAAACGACGGTCAAAGCCGGAGAGGCTATTGCTTGCATCAAACTCATTCAAGCTGTAGGGGCTACGTTGGCTATCCTTATACCAAACACGCTGATGGTTAAGATCCACCCGACTTTGCATCCTTGGTCCTTGATAGCGCCAGCCAATAGAAGGTACCACTTCCAATGCAGCACCTTTATCGGTTGCCATAGCGGGTGCTGATTTCAACTGATAGCCATGAGAGCTGAGCTCCAATGCCGGACTGAAGCTGCTATCAGCACGTAAAGCCGAAGGTAGACAGCAAATGGCAATGATCGACATTGCCAGCACATTGTACTTGAGTATGAACGGCTTAGTTGCTGTTACTGTAGTAATAGCCATATCCTTTGCCTTGATTACGATGCGCTTTATTGATGACAAAGCCGACCGCTAACTCCTCCGGCAGCAATGCCACAGCCTGATCAATTTCAGTAATTTTGGTTTGATTCTCTTCCACTACCACCACGGCCTGGCCGCACATCGCTGCCAATACTGATGTTTCATTCACGCCGAGCAAGGGTGGAGCATCAAAGATAACCACCCGATCAGGGTAGCGGGTAGCGAACTCTGTCGCAAGCTGCAGCATTTTCTCACTGGCAAGTAGCTCGGTAGATAAATGATGAGGCTTACCCGCGGAGATAATTTTCAAACGATCGATATTGGTGCTGAGTAATACATCCTCAACATTCAGATCATCTGTCGATAAGTAATCGGTTAAACCATTTTCGGTAGTAAAGCGTAAAGTTTTTGCCACCATCGGCCGCAGCACATCAGCATCGACCAACAGCACAGTTTTATCTTTTTCCAACGCCATGCTGAGCGCCAGATTGACCGCTGTGAAAGTTTTTCCTTCCCCCGGCCTCGAGCTGGTCACCATTATAAGGTTCGGATGCTTCAGACTGTTGCTCAAACCACCAAAAGCGTTGTTAAGTAATTTACGTTTAATGGAGCGGAACTCTTCATTAATAATACGCCGCTCAGGGCTAAGGGAGACAAAGTTCAGCGACTCCAAATGTTCTAAATCAAGCTGAATAGTGGCATTTGCCAGGTAGCTCTGCCGTACCATCTCTGCCTTGTCCGAGGCTTCGCGACGCAGATTTTTGTCTGCTCGCTCATCAGCAACTTTACTACTCGCTACATTCAACGCTTCCTGTGTGCTTTCGCTGCCTATACTCTGCTCTTGTTGTGCATCCAATTCACTTTGCTTTTTTACAGCTTTTTCAATGGTACTCATTGCAAAACCCTCGACAACATGGCTGCAGGTTGACCAACCAATATCTCATTTCCAATTAAAGCAAGATAAGCTGAAAACAACAAACCACTCAGTAAAACGAAGTACAAAAAGTGCAAACGAACCTGACGGACAATTGCATTTTTATTGGTGTGCGACACAACACCAAAAACCGGGTAACTTGAAATAGCTCTTAACTGCAATCTGTTGGTGAGAACCGGTGATAACAAATTTCGGAGTAAAGCTATACCAATACCAGCCCCAACCCCAAGCAGTAACACTGCGGTGTAGTACAGCAGGCGGTTTGGCCCGGCTGGCAACATTGGTACTCGGGGTGGATCAATGACACGAAATTGTAAATCCGACTCCGAAGCATCTACACGACGCGCCATGTCTGCAGCCTCCCGGCGGGATAACAAGGCTTCATAGTTTGACTTATTGATCTCATAATCCCGGTTCAAGGCGGCATATTCAGCTTCGATTTCAGGGATTAAATGCAATCGGCTGCGCAAGGTTGCAATCTGCTCTTGAATGGCGCCGGCTCTTAATTGACGGGATGCAATTTCACCTTCCAACTCAGAAATAGTGGTAACCAATCGCTCATACAAAGCACTCTGCATCAGCGCAGGGTTATTGCTGCCGCTGGTACTCAACTGGCGCAACATGGCCAGCTCTTCATCCCGCTGCTGCTGCAGTCGCTCAATTAAACGGCTGGTCTCAATCACATCCGGGTGATTTTCGGTAAAACGCATCAACAACCCATCCAACCGCTCTTGCTGCTCTGCAATTCTTGCATCATATTGGGTACTGGGTTGGCGCCCCTCACTGCTCATTGAGGTTAGATTAGCCAGCTCGCGTCGCATACCTTCCAACCGAACCTCTAACTCCTGGATCTCTAACATAGTTGCAGACAACTGCGATTCCTGATTGCTGATGCGGGCATAATAGCTAGCCTCCCCACCAGACAAAACATTCATTTGATTACGTCGAAACTCAGAGCGTTTGCGCTCCGCGGCAAGCAAACGGCGCTCGTAATCTGCAATTTGCTGATTTAAAAAGCGCTCGGCAGATAGCTGATCCGCTCTACTGGTCCCTAACCGGCTTTCAATAAAAACATTGAGCATTTCCTGCACAACACGCAAAGCCACACGAGGATCACTATTGGTGTAATGCAGAGTATAAATATTGTCGCTCTGACGCCCCCGGGCATTGAACCGAAGTGATATATTCCGTTCAAGACCATCAATCAAACGTTCAAACTCCTGTGCTGTAGGAGCATGACGGTCCAGGTCAGCCTGGCGAGCCACTTTTTCCAGGTTTGGCCGCGTCAATACAGTTCTGGCCAATGCCTGCACCTGCTGCTGTTGATTGGTAGACACCGTCAACCCACGTAACAAAGGCTCCAGAATGGTTTGGGTATCAAAATAAACTCTTGCTTCGGCTTGATAGACTGGTGGCATTTTGTACACATGGTACCAGCCAATAGGACATAACAACCAGGCAGTAATAATAATATAACGTCGACGGATCCAAATACCATGCAACTGGATCATCAATTGCTCAATCGCGAGATTCAGCTCCTTCATGTACAGCTCCCTGCTTTCGCGGATACAACCAATAATTCGATGTGATTTTCCATCAGATGAAAGCCCGGCTTAAAACCAGGCTTCAGGAATAATAACTATATCACCGGGCAAGATATCGACGTTGGCCCGAATATCACCATCGCGGATTAAATCATCCAACCGCACCCGATAACTCACCTGGCGGCCATCCACTGTGCGCACCAACTGAGCACGATTTCCACTGGCAAAATCAGTTAATCCGCCCACCTGAATCATTAAATCAAGCATAGTCATGTATTGGCGGTAACTGACTGCTCTGGGGTTTACGGCCGCACCAATGACTCTTACCTGTTCGCTGTAAGGACCAACGAAACCAGCAACAGAAACAGTGACTATCGGATCCCGGATAAACTGACCCAACACCTGCTCCATATCACGAGCGACTTGGGTGGGTGTTTTACCACTTACCGGTATATCTTCAACCAGTGATGTTGAAATCATCCCATCAGGCCGCACCAAAAAGGAACCGGATAGCTCCGGATTACGCCAGACAAAAATTGTTAAACTATCACCCGGACCGACCAGGTATTGGTAGTTTCCGACCGATGTTGTTAATGAGTCATGGACAGTAGCGGATGGCAAGCTATTGGAGCTGCCACAAGCGCTAAGAAAAAACGTGACTGCGGCCAACAATAGACCGCGAATTCCTTGTATTCGTTTTACTTTCATGGATTTGGTCCCTCGATTCCCTAACCAGGCGCTACTACTATAACGTATTTTTTTAGCTGTGATGTAGGAAATGCAAAAAATTATTTCCGTTTCACAGTGGAAATAGTATACTTAGTGAGCTAGATTTTAAAGCCTGCAATTTACCTCGCCAGGTTCTGATGTATTAAATGCATAGGATGCACAAGGACGATTAATTATGAACAAGGCTACCGGTTACGGAAAAAATTCGCTTGCTGATCATTTGTTTTTGCTCGGTGAGTTAGCTCTGTTGCTACTTGCCAGCTTTGCTGCCAGCTACCTGTCCCAGCACTTTATCAGCCCTATCCCTTTTGATGTACGCCTGATTAATGCCGCTATTTTCGCATCTGTGGTTATGCTGTGCGCGCTCTCTGTAGGGCTTTACGACCAGCAGCTCAGAGAAAGTCATCGCGGTGTTTTGAAACGCGTTATCATCACCATGTTGTTCAGTGCATTTCTGCTCGAAGTCGTGGTGTTTAACCTATTTGACTCCATCGCAATTAATAGCTGGTACATGCTGATTGCTACCACGATTTCGATTGTCCTGATCAGCAGTTTCCGGGCCTTTTTTCACTACCATGATGTCACGCGGATAAGTCGTCGTCGGGTGCTGATCCTGGGTGCGGGTGAACGTGCCTCCATCATCGAAAAACGCATGCGCCGCACAGTAGACAGACGGAATTTCGAGATTGTTGGTTTTGTCCGGGTTGATGGCGATAAAGATGGTGCTTTGCAAAATGAAACCATTCTTGACTTGAACGTACAAGAAGACCTCTTTCAATTTGTGATGGAGAATGCCATTGACCAGATGGTGATTGCTTGTGACGAACGACGCAATATGCTGCCGGTGGAGCATCTTTTTAAGTGCAAAACTCGTGGTATTGATGTAGTAGAAATTTTGGATTTCATTGAGCAAGAAACCGGGCAGATTGCGGTAAACCTGATTTACCCAAGCTGGGTGATATACTCCAATGGGTTTGATAACAAAAAGTGGTTAAAAACCAATCTTGATTACCGTCTTAATTTCCTACTTGGACTATTCGTATTAGCCTTAACCTGGCCGATTATGGCTATTACTGCTCTACTCATCTATTTAGAAGATGGTCGTCGTACTGGCGCGCCTATTTTTTACAAGCAAGTTCGGGTTGGCATCGATGGAAAGCCTTTTCATATCATTAAGTTCCGTAGCATGCGGACCGATGCGGAAGCTGGTGGAGCCAAGTGGGCCACCAAAGACGATGATCGTGTCACCCGGGTGGGTCGTGTTATTCGCAAGTACCGCATTGACGAATTACCACAGCTTTTTAATGTGTTCCGTGGTGAAATGGGCTTTGTCGGTCCCCGCCCGGAGCGCCCGGAGTTTGTCTGTGAGCTGGAAAAAGACATTCCTTATTACGCACAGCGCCACAATGTAAAACCTGGCCTGACCGGCTGGGCTCAATTAAAATACCCCTATGGCTCTACTACTGAAGATGCGCTGGAAAAGCTAAAGTTTGATTTGTATTACATCAAACATCGTAGTTTGTTACTGGATCTGGTGATTCTGGTGCGCACCGTTGAGATAGTTTTGTTCGGTAAAGGCCGATAACGATAAAAATAAACTTAGGGCGTTATTCTTGAAAGTATTGCACATACTCGAATACTCACGACCAAATATCAGTGGGTACTCACTTCGTTCAGACGCCATTATCCGTCATCAACGTATGCTGGGCATTGAAACAGTCCAGCTTACCAGTCAGCGCTACCAAGAATTTTCAGCGTTGTCAGAGGATGTGGATGGTGTTTGCTATCAGCGTACCCCGGCTTCATCATCTTTCTTACGTCGCATACCCTTTGTCAATTATATGCACCATGTCAGTTACCTGGCTAAGCATATTGATGCGATGGTGCAACAACACAAACCAGATATTATCCAAACGCACTCTCCCATGTTTAATGCACTGGCAGCTTGCAGAGTAGGAAAAAAATATGGCATTCCGGTGACCTATGAGGTTCGGGCTCTCTGGGAAGATGCGGCCGTTGATACAGGTAAAACCAAAGAAGGTAGTCTACGTTATAAACTGATTAAGCACATCGAACAGATGGCGTTTGAGCGGGTAGATGCCATCAGCTGCATTTGTGAAGGTTTGCGCAGTGACTTAATCCAGCGGGGCATTCCCGCAGAGAAGATTTTTGTGACGCCAAATGCCGTTGATATTGAACGCTTTAAGCCCTTGACTGAAGCAAATTTACTGCTGCAACAGCAGCTTAAGTTGACCGGTAAAAAAGTGCTTGCCTTTGTCGGCTCATTCTTTAAATACGAAGGTTTGGCTACGGCTGTAGAGGCCATGGCCATTATCAGCAAACAACGTCCTGATATACATTTACTATTGGTGGGGGGCGGAAATGAGCAGGCCGCATTAAAACAGCAGGTCGCCCAATGCAAACTCCATGACGTCATTACCTTTGTAGACCGTGTGCCATTTGAGCAAGTCAGTCACTACTACAGCCTGGCTGATGCGCTTATTTTCCCGCGCGAAAGTATCCGCTTAACCGAGTTGGTGACACCATTAAAACCTTTGGAAGCTATGGCGCAAGGCAAAGTTGTCTTTGCTTCCGATATAGGTGGACATCGTGAACTGATTCGTCACCAGGAAACAGGTTTATTATTTAAAGCAGATTCAGCCGGGGATCTGGCCAAAGCTATCTTAGACCACATTGATCAAGCAGCTCTCTTTGAGCAGCTCATCAGCAATGGCCTGGACTTTGTCCACAATGAGCGCAATTGGCTGAACACAGCAAATGCTTATTTGCCAGTTTACCGGAGCTTAATCGGTGAGCGATAAGCCTATTTCCATCCTGGCCATTACCAATTTGTACCCTGTGCCCTGGGCGCCTCACAGAGCCAGTTTTAATAAACAACAGTTTGAGCTGTTGGCGCAGCAGGTAGCACTGCGAGTTTTGGTCTTAGTGCCTTGGCGTGAATGGCTTAAACACCGTCATGAATGCCTCGAAACCGAGAGCATTAGTTATGCGCCCTACTTTCAGCTTCCTGGCTTTGGTCGCTCACTGACACCATGGTTCCAACGATGGGCGATTGCCAGAAAGCAATATTGGATTGACCAGGAAAAACCAACGCACCTGCTTGCTTCCTGGGCGTTTCCTGATGCGGTCGCTTGCCTGATGTATGCCAAAAACAAGGCGCTCCCTGTTCTGGTTAAAGTTCATGGCACTGATGTCAACGAGCATACTCTGTATCCGAAGCGCCGGCATCTGATGACAACCTGGCTAAGCCAGGCAAAAGCCATATTCTGCGCCAGTCAGGCTCTGCAACAAAAGCTAATTGCCATCGGGCTAGATAAAGATACCGTTTGTACCAATTACAATGGTGTCCATGCTGAGCTGTTCTACCCGGAACCAACAGGGGCAACTGATAAAAAGATTTTGTTTGTTGGTAATTTACTCGATACCAAAGGTGTTTTCGAGCTGGTGGATGCCTTTCACCTGGCGCATAAAGAAACGGATTGTGATTTGCATTTTATTGGCCAGGGCCCGGCAACCGATGCACTGAAAGCACGGGTTCTGCAGCATGGTCTAGCTGAACGGGTAACCTTTCATGGTGCTTTACCCATTCATCAAGTTGCAGAACACATTCGTAAAGCACAACTGCTTGTCCTTCCCAGCTATCGGGAAGGTGTTCCTAATGTGCTGCTTGAAGCCTGCGCCAGTGGTACCCCCGTTGTTGCAACACGTGTTGGCGGCATCCCGGAAGTGGTCACAGAGCAAACCGGGATCTTAGTTGAACCACAAACCAGTACGGCTTTAGCTGAAGCTATACTTGCTGCGCTGACCAAATCGTGGCAAAAAGATGTTATTGTACAACATGCTACCCGGTTTAATTGGCACCAGAATATTCAGAACGTTCTGGCCAGGATTTGATATGAAAACTTTTTGGCTGGATCTTCGTCAAAAGCAGAACTTTATGCAGCAGCAGGGCTATCAGGTATCCATGCTGCGCACCCTGCTCAGCGATGGCAGCAGTGCCAACTTCCTTTACCGTCTTACTTCTGCGCTTATCCGCTACCGGCTTACCCCATTGGCTTTTATCACTCTCTGGTTGAATAAGTTTATCAATGGATGCGTGCTCGGGGCTGGTTGTCAGTTTGGCAAAGGACTCATTTTGATGCATCCTTGCGGCGTCGTCATCAACTCCAAGGTACGGGGTGGCGACAATATTGTCATTGAAAGCGGTGTAGTCATCGGCGATGAAAAAGGCAAAGCTCCGACACTTGGCCACAATATTTTCATCGGTGCAGGGGCAAAGATTATCGGTGGTGTCCGCGTCGGGAACGGCGTTAAAATTGGCGCCAATGCTGTAGTGGTGAAAGATTTACCGGATCATGTAACCGCGGTTGGCATACCGGCCAGAATCATCAAACAGGAAGATCACCCATGATGGCCGCAGTGTTCTGGCTTGCTATTTTTTTGCTGGTGTATAGTTATTTTTTGTACCCACTCTTACTTAAGCTGTTCATCACCCCGAAAACTCCGACACAACAGCAGCCTGAACATTGGCCAAGTGTGGACGTGATCTTATCGGCATTTAACGAAGAAAGTTGCATCGCCGAGCGGCTGCATAACTTACTGCAGCAAGACTACCCCGGGCCTCTCAATATCCGCGTTGCCTCTGATGGCAGCAAGGACAATACAGGTGCTATCATTCAGAGTTTTGATGACCCAAGGATTCAAGCCGATGTGCACACCGAAAATCGGGGGAAAGTTGCTGTTTTAAATGATCTGGTTGCCCAATCTAAAGCTGATATTCTGGTGTTTACCGATGCAAATACCTTTTTTGCAAAAGATGCTATCCGCCAATTGGTAATGAGCTTCCAACAACAGATAGGCGCGGTTTGCGGTGAACTCCATCTGCACACAGACGATGGTAACGCTAATTCGGATGGTCTTTACTGGCGCTACGAACAATTTTTAAAAAAAAGCGAGTCAGCATTAGGCGCTTTACTCGGTGCCAATGGCGCTATTTATGCAATCCGCCGCACGCTGTATCAACCCTTGCCAGCCAGCACCGTAGTGGATGACTTTTGCATCGTGATGAATATCAAACGCCAAGGGTATGACGTTGTTTACACTACGAATGCTCAGGCATCCGAAGAGGTTGCACCATCGCTGCAGGATGAGTATGGCCGGCGGGTACGGATTGGTCTCGGCAATTATCGGGCTTTTCGCCAGCATCTTTGGGCGCTTTCCCCATTAAGAGGCCCTCTAAGCTGGTGTTATTGGTCGCATAAAGTCCTGCGTTGGTTTGGACCACACCTGATGCTGCTGGTCTTGCTGAGCAACTTATTTTTACTGTCTTCTGCCTGGTATCAGGCGGCCTTAGCCGGCCAGTTACTTTTTTATGGACTGGCCTGGGTGGGTCACCTCAGGATCCAACAAAAACAACCCACCCCATCCTGGCTGGCGATCCTCAGTTTTTTTGTTTCAATGAATGTGGCCCTGGCCCAAGGTTTCTTGCGTTTTTTGCGAGGCAACCAACAGGGGGCATGGAAGCGTACCGCACGCCATGGAGATGCTAAATAATGCTTATCATGATTGTATCTGTTCTGCTGCTTTTGTTTATTGGGCTCTTTGTATTGGTATTGCGCAAAAAGCATATGCATCTGTGGCTTGGCAGTTATCTGCGCCAATGCCTGACACCAAGACCTAAACACCAGGGACCAAAACACATTTTGTTTTGTTTCGTCGACCACTTTGAACCGCAGTGGAAAAACAAAGATTTAGCACGCGAGCGTGCCAGAGTGGACCGCTGGTATCACGACTATCCGGCGATGGCCAGCCAACATCAGGATGCGGATGGTCAACCTCCGAAGCATACCTTCTTTTATCCGGAAGAAGAGTACCGGCACGAACATCTGGCAAAACTATCTGATCTGTGTGCCCGCGGCTACGGTGAGATTGAAATTCATCTGCATCATGATGATGATACGGCAGAGAACCTGTATAAAACCCTCACAGAGTTTGCCCAGGTCCTGCACCATGAACATGGCGCTCTGCCCTTGCACCCGGAAACAGGCCAAATTCAGTATGCTTTTATCCATGGCAATTGGGCGCTTGATAATTCCTTACCTGGTGGCAAACACTGCGGCGTAAACAATGAATTAAAGGTCTTAAAAGACTCAGGCTGCTATGTAGATATGACGCTGCCTTCAGCACCAAGCCCGGCCCAAACCCGTAAAATAAATAGCATTTATTACGCTACAGGCCGGGATGGTCAGTGCAAATCGCATGATAGCGGTGTGGATGTGGAAGTTGGTAAGGCCGCCAGCGGCGATTTAATGATACTGCAAGGCCCACTCGGGCTTAACTTCAGCTGGCGTACCCAAAGCGGTATGCCGCACATTGAAAACAGCGATGTGCGTAAAACCATGCCTCTCCTCAAAACCCGTATTGATCAGTGGGTGAACAGCAATATTCACGTGAAAGGCCGCCCTGAATGGGTGTTTATCAAAGTACATACCCACGGTGCTCAGGAAGGCGATATGGATACCTTGCTTGGCGAACCCCGCCATTTTTTGCATGGCTATCTGGAAGAGCAATACAACGATGGTAAGCAGTATGTACTGCACTATGTATCTGCCCGTGAGATGTACAATATAGCCAAAGCAGCTGAAGCCGGAAAAAGTGGCAACCCGAATGACTATCGGGATTACTTTTTACCGCGCCCACAGTTTAAAGCCCTGGTTAAGGCGTCAGAGCAATGAAGCGACGTCTAGGCCAACTGCTTAGAGATTATCTGAGCAACTCATCCATTGTCAGCCGGCTGTGGCAACGACTGCCGCATGGCATCTATATTTTTAATTACCATCGAATAGGTAATAAATTCGAATGCCCTTATGCTCGTGATGTATTCTCATGCAGTGCCGATGCCTTTGAAAAACAAGTTGAGCAAATAAAATCAAACTTCCAGGTTTTAAACAGCCAACAGCTTTCAGCTGTGCTGGATGGTCAGCATTTATCAGAGCGGTACGCCATGATTACCTTTGATGATGGCTACAAAGACAATTTTGATACCGCCTTTCCTATTCTTCAAAAACACCAGTTACCTGCACTTTTTTTGATCCCAACAGACTTCATTGATACTGATGCTATTCCGTGGTGGGATGAGCTAAGCTTTATTTTGCGCAATAATATCGGTAAAACTCTGGTCACACCTGCCAGTGGCGAAGCATTGCACTTAACACAGGACTCCATTGAGCACCAAATAAGGATCTTCACCCGGCAAATCAAGCAAATACCCGAAGAGGAATCCTTAGCATTCATGGCCCGATTGCGTGATAGTCATGCCGGACTTTGCGAACAATTGCGCGAGCGTCATCAAGAGTTGTTTGTGAACTGGCATGATCTGCAAGTTATGCATTCAGCAGGAATGGATATTGGCTCTCATACCCGCAGTCACAAAATCCTTTCCAAACTGCCCGTACTTCAGCAAGCAGAAGAGCTGCAAACCTCCAAGCAAATCATCGAAGAAAAGTTGGGAGCCAGCATTGTCGCAGTTGCCTACCCGGTTGGTAGTAAGCATTGCTATACCAGTGAAACAAAACTCCTCGCCCAAAAAGCGGGTTACCGGTTGGCGTTTAACAACACTTCAAGCATTAATAACCTGCTCAGCGATCGACATGACATGAACAGGATTTGTGTTATTGACGATGAGGTAAACAAGCTGAAAGCTACTACGGTATTCCATGCATACCTAAGAAAAAGAAAATGAAAGTTATACACTTTACGTCAAGCCTTAACTTAGGAGGAGCAGAGCGTTTTGTGATAGATTTAGCACATACGCAACTGCTTCAACACAACGTGACTCCTACAATCGTGAGTTACGGTACCATGGAAGACAGCCTTAGCTCAGAGGCGCACAATATCGGTCTTAGCTGTTACCATCTAAACAGCGGTGCAGGCAGGCTGAGTCTATTACGCCGACTGCATGCACTACTCAAGCGTATAAAACCTGATGTGCTGCATGTGCACAGTCCTGCAGTGATGAAGTCTCTTGCTTTGCTGTTATGGCTTCAGCCCAAACAATACCAAGTTATTTACACCCGCCATGGTGCCAACCCATATACCCATGGCAGCTGGAAGCTGATGCACAAGCTATTTAAACCAGTGACTGACGTTGCTACTTTTGTTTCTGATGATGCACGAACGAGCTTCTTGCAACACCACAGCTGGGCACCAGAACGTTGTATCACCGTATGCAATGGCGTTTTTGTACCTGCTATCACTGCGCGTGCAAAAGCCGATGAAACCAAATTGAACATAGGTGTGGTTGGCCGGCTCGAACGGATAAAAAGCACTGAGCATCTTT
The DNA here is from genome assembly GCF_039631345.1 of Alkalimonas sp. NCh-2. Lineage (NCBI taxonomy): Bacteria > Pseudomonadati > Pseudomonadota > Gammaproteobacteria > Alkalimonas > Alkalimonas sp. NCh-2. Next base: position 327,239 of record NZ_JBDIUV010000002.1, on the reverse strand, counting down.
TTGAAGCGCTGAAGATACTACCAGAGCGATGTCAATCTGATATTACAGTTCATATCTTTGGTACTGGCAGTCAAAAAGAGCCTTTGCAAAAGCTGGCGGCAACTCTGGGGCATATCAAAACTGAGTTCCATGGTTTGGTGCTTGATCGGGAAAAAATCTACCAGACCATTGATGTGCAGGTGGTCTGCTCAAAATCTGAGGGCCTTTCGTTGGCGATCATGGAGGGGTTAGCTCGCGGAGTCCCATGCATCGCAACCAAGGTTGGCGGTAATCCTGAACTGATACGCCATGGAGAAAATGGTTACTTATACGACTATGGTGACCAGCAAGCCCTGGCAGAGCATCTGCGCAAATTCTTACTGAATGACTATCCATATCATCAACTCAGTCATCAAGCTCAGCACCGTATCTCTGCCAATTATTCGCTGACCAACACCCAGAGACAGTATACTGAGCTGTATAGCGTCAAGAGGCCACATCAAGCTTAGAAATCGTGACCCGGTGTTTACCACTGGCGGTTAGAGCAATAGCGTCTACATAATGAAAGAACACACTGAGCTCTTGCCCCACAACAGCTTTCACTGCGGATTGAATGCTGTGCTCCATGGCCGCGCTATCCAGCCCAGGCAAGGCCACAATGTTTATTTCTATCCTATCAAGGTGTTCCTGTACCACTTGATAACGTTCCACTTCACGCATTTCACGGAACAATCTGGGGAAAAACTCTCCAGGTATGATTTTCCCCTCCCGGGTAACGATTTTATCCAGCTTTCGACCTTCCACACTTTCTAACAACGGAAAAGGTAAATCACAACTGCAAGAGGTTTGCTTCAGTTTGCCAAGATCGCCATTGACGAAACGAATCAACGGCATGCCATAATTATGCAAATCGGTGATGGTCATATTACCAATACCTTGCGTACCCTGGCCAAAATCATCCGTCACTTCAACCACCAAATGATCTGTATTCAGATGAAGGCCTTGCTGATGGGAACACTCAGCACCAATTAAAGTAAACTCCCGGCAGCCATAGGTATTGAATACCTTAGTAGCAAAGGCTTGCTCAATGATTTCACGCTGACTTTCATAAAGCGGCTCTGCTGCCGAAATAATCCAACCAAGTGATGGTACTTTGATGTTTTTCTCAAGGATATACTGGGCTACTTCAAACAAGGGGGATGTGTACCCTACAATCCCGTGCGGCTTGAAACTGAAGATCTCATCCACAAAACGATGAATATTGTCTTTATCCATGTAAAAAACATTCAGGACATTCCGCCCCAGCATCATATTGTAGAGCTTATCCTTCAAAGCTGCTTTCTTGGCTACACGGCCAATGGCGCCTCCCCAATAGTACAAGGACTTATCACCTAACTCATAACCTGCCCAACCGTAACCTCGCCAGGCGACCCCTTGCCGACGATCATAGTTCTCTCTGTCATGTTCAAATCGAAAGGGCTCCCCCGTTGAACCACCCGTGGTTTTGGTGATGTTTTTACCACGAAAATTAGAAGCGATGAGCTCATCGTAATGCTGTCGCACCAGGCTTTTGGTCAATAACGGTAGTTGATTAAGATCAGCGACAGATTGCACACTGGCAGGGTCAAACCCAAGCTCACGCCAGCTTTTCTGATAATAAGGGACATGCAACTGGCAGTGATGCAGCAAGGCTTTTAATTTTTGCAATTGGATGGCCGCAATTTCATCCGGAGTTTTGTGTTGATTTGCCAGGTATTCTCGATAGTAAAGATGCGTTTTTCTACCACGCAACGATTCGTACAATGGGTACAGGTGTTTGCTTAGAAATGAAAAGTACAGCATAGTCACGCTCCCTGTCAGTAAATGCTATCCTAATGAATATTGTAAGCGAAGGCGCACGCATAAGATACAAGATTCATGGCTGACTGGAAGGAGGAAACATTGGTTAAAAGTTGCATAGCACTCGTACTCGTCTGGAAAGTAGTACTGGCGGATGCGCTGGCGCAAGATATCCTGCTCACACTGCATGCGGATCCTTATATCACACCCAGCCAAAAAGAACTGGTCACCTTTGGTCTCCCGCTGGCACCAGGAATACTGACCGATCCTAGTCAACTTCATATATACCAAGATGGGCAACCGCTGGCAAGAGCGGCAAGGGCGGGCTTACTGTGGCATTGGCGCGATCAAAGCATACGTTCCTTGATTATACAGCTCCATCAGATGGATATGACTCAGGGCGCTGTACAGCTCACACTTACAATAAAAGCATCTCCGGTTGCAGCAGACCTTATTGTTGAAGAACAGCCACATTCTCTTGGCTGGGCTAAAGCCGATCCCATCAATTCGGGTATCTTCCACCCGCGCGTCTATGCACTTCACAGCCCGGATTATTTAGCAACGACAGCTTTGATCCCTCCTTATGCCCCAATCTCAGGACACACCCACCTCACTGAGTTCTTGTCCGGTCAGTTCAGCCACTGGGCCGGCTCACTGAACTACCAGGAATCACGTGCTGCAGACTGGCTGTTTGACCGGCCAAGCGCTTTTTTTAAAGCCTACATGGCCAGCGGAGAGTTGCGTTATTTAAGGGAAGCTTTTTTATCCAAACAATTTTATTTTCAATATGTTCGCAATGACGGGAGTCTACCAAGCCGCGGTGGTGGCTCAGGCTGCTGGACCTTTAAAACGGTATCTTGTGCCGATGGTAAATACATTTACGCTCAGCCAGCAAAGCTTGCATTGGCGCTCAGTGGCGATGACTCACAATGGGATCCTCCCCTAATCGTGAATATGGCCTTGCAAGCAGATCTGGGTAACCATCAACCCAATACCCGACAACGAATTTATCGAGAGAACCAGCCTTTTACCGAGCGTGCCGCTGGACTGGTGGGATTAACAGAGGTGCATGCCTTTGAAATCACCGGTGAAGAACGCTTGCTGTATCACTTCAATGAACGGCTCGACCATTTGTATGCAATGCAGAACGAAACAACCCGATGGGAGCGTTTTAATAACTGGCTGCCTAAAAGCGGTGCCTTTGTTCATGCCTGGAGCGTGCATGAAGGGCATGAACGGGAAGCTCAAGCGGCTACCGGCCAAACCGATAACCGTCGTTTCTCCCCCTGGATGTCAGAAAATATTGCCGACTTTTTATGGCACAGCTTCCAAATAACCCAAGACGAGCGGATACCCGGGATGCTAAAGCGCCTGGGAGATGCCATTGATCGTTACGGTTTTCGCAGTCGGTATCTGAGTGGTGAGCAGTTGGAAGCTCAGTACGAAGCCAGATTCGATGCACAGGGCAGACGAGCCTGTACAGGTGCCTCTGATTTGGCCACCGATTTACTGTACTCCGCCTCCCCTTTTGCTTCCGATAAGGCCATGATCGCAGCGCACGAACAGTATCACTGGACTGACAAACATAACATTCAAATCATTTTGCCACTGGCTCTGGCCTATCACTTTTCCGAGGATACGTCAGACAGAAAACGTTTAGCCGCCCGTATAAGCCACATTCAAGCGCAGTGGACACAAAATGAAAGCCAGAACTGTGCAGGCGTATTTGGCAATACCTATCGAATGTGGAATTGGCAACATCGTTCGAACTCGCTTGCCACCTGGTTGTGGGTACAAAACCACTAACGCTGCTTCGAGATAAGTTCCTGCAAGCTGGCTTGCAACCTGCCTCGAAGCGGAGCTCGAATGAGCGAGTAGTAACATACCAGGGCCGCGGTAATCACAATGACCGGAGCTTTTACCAAAAACTCCAGCCAACTGGCTTCAGGGCGCCACAGAGGCAGATGCATGCTTAACAAAAACGCCAGGGTGAATAACACGGACAAACTTAACAAACCAGGCAACATTGCGGTCCATGGTAATTGCAATATTCTGTTTGCCTGCACACACAAGCCTGCCGTAAACACCAACGCATTGATCACAACCGCAGCCCAGGCTATGCCCATCAGACCGAATAAGCTCCCCAATAACAGCATAAAGCCAACTTGTAAAACCGCACCTATCAGATGCAGCGGCACCAGTTTATGATGACACGCATGAGCGATAAACAACTGGCTGAGTGGTATGGTATATACTTTAAACAAAACCGCCAGAAATAACACAGGCAACAACTGCTGTGATTGCCCAAAGCCCTGCCCCAGCCACAGCTCAATGAAAATCGGGCCACAAACCAGGCCTGACAGCAACAACACACCGTGAAAAAACAAACTTAACTGAATGCTGTGTGCTGCGATCTGTTCAGTGAGCATACCGCTATGCTGCTTACGAATTAAAAATGGCTGTAAAGAGCCGAGTACCGATCGGGTCAGCATCTCGGCCTGCCGAACTAATCTATCGGCTACTGCATAAAAACTTACGGCACTGAGGTTTAACAAGTGACTGATTAGCAGTGGCTCTGAGTTGGTACGAATAATCCTGCTGGCATCCAGCAAAAAGACATGCCGGCCGAATACATACAACTCCTTGATTGCACGCCAACTCACCAACTGCCATGAACAACGTAAATCCGGTTGTAGCCTGTATCCGAGCACAAATCGAGCAATATGCGCCAACAAGTCTGTGCCAAGAGTAGCGAATACCAGCGTCATTAAACCAAACTCAGTGACAAACACAACCATCAATACTGAGCGTAGAATGGTCTGCACGATGGAAATCTTAGCATCTAAGTCAAATCGTAAGTGACCACTGTAGATCCCATGCATTGCATTTGCGATCATATCGGTGACGACTTTGATTAATAGGATTAGCAGGGCAAAGGTCGCTAATGCCCGGAAATCAGGCTCTACCCCTAGCCAAGCAGGATTAGCAGCCAACAGAAAAGTGCAGAGTAACGCAGGGACAGCTAGACCGGCAAACAGCAGCATCCCGGTTGAAAACAAGCGCTGAATTGAGCATGCGTCCTGTCGTTCAATGGCCTGTGCCATAGCTCGTTGAATTGCAGTAGCAAAGCCAAAATCAAATACCGGGAAAATAAAGATAACGGACAACAGCAACAGCCATAAACCATACTGGCTGGTCCCCAATGCCGCAAGCAGGATGGGAGTCAGCAGCAAGGCAGTGGCAACGTTTATCAGGTTTTCAAGCACCCGATAAAATGAACTACCAATCAGCTGGCGCTTCATACCGGCTCGCTGCAACTTTGACTCATTACAACGACACCTTCAAGGTGCCATAGACCATGAAGACCAAAATCCAGGATGCAAGCCCGCAATAAAGCGCTGTTTTATAAGTGAGTAAGGCCTTAATTTCAGGCGCCCATTTCATTACCCGGTAATGTGCAGCAATATTCATACCTATAAAGATGAATAGCAACAATATGTAAGAGCGGCTTAGGAAAAAAGCAGTGACAAGATAAGCAATCATCGAGAAAAACAAAGCCGTACTGATTTTAATTTCATTCAGGATCAGTTCTTTTTGAGGATGATTGGCAAAACGCTCTACTGGTAGTTTAAAAATTTTATAACCAATATAAACGGTTAATGCTAAAGCCCCTCCCCACAAGGTATAACCCAAAGTTCCTAACTCGGAAGCAACGAGGATGTAGGAGTTATGGGCCGTCCGGCCATGCCAGTCCATAAAATTGCCTTTACCGATACCAAACACCGGGTTCCCAAGCAGATAATGTACACCATCGTACCAAGCATAAAGGCGGGAGCGAGCCGAAGCCTCATCAGAACTTAATCCACCAAACTGGGACAACAAGGTCGCCACAACAGGGCCAAATGTAATACCTGCCAGAATCATTCGAGTGCCACCGTAGCGCAATAACAGATAAAAGCCAAACAAGGCGGCTGTGCCCAGTACAGTTCCACGGGAGCCTGTAATATAAACACCATACATAAACACCGCAAAAACACCCAGGCAAAGTAACTTCATCATCACCCCGCCCCGGTGAAAAAAGTAGGCCACGAAAGGAAGGTTCATCACGATCAGCATGCCTAAATCATTCGGATCCTGGAAAATTCCAACGTAAACAATACGGCGCAAATCACCAGCAACAGCCTGGGTACCCGTCCAGCCAAAAGCATCATAGCTTGTGTACTGAACCCAGCCATTATGAATCATGATTAAGGAAGCCGTGATAGACAACAGCATCAACTTGGTTTGCCGCGAGGCAGTACTTACGACTGAGGCAAACAGAAAAAGAGGCAAAATCGATGATATCAGCATACCCTGGGACTCAACCAGTCCCTTGGTACCCCAACCATTGAGCAAAGCAGAAACGCTGATCACAGGAAGCATCAGCAATAACATGGTTTGCTGTATGCTCCAGCGTAAAGGCCGGTGCACCAGCAAAGCAGTAGCGGTTGCCAAAATGGTAAAAATCATAATAATCGGAAAACCGATTAAAAAACCGATGAATTCCTGTGGCCGAATCAACACGAAAGTGGCATATAGAAACAGGAAAAAAAACACAATGGACGAGCTCTGCTCTTGTGGCAAAGTTTGTTGCTGCGCCTGTTGGACAGCTTGTACCCTAACGTGCGTCATATCGTCGCCTTAATAAATCCGCTTCTTTGCAAAGCTGCCCTACCATTATACATCCTGGGCATGATCCAGGTATGTTTCTACCAAAGCCGCAAACTGTTCACCAACTTGTCGGCGTGTGTACCTGAATCTATCTACCGCCACAACCTGATGCTGACTCGCCTGCGCAATCCCTTGCCGGATGGATTCTTCATTGCCGTATTCCGCAAACACGACATTCGGTTCATGCTTTAAAAGCTGGTGGGTTGCACTGCCCTGATTGGTGATTAAAAGTATTGTTTTTTGCAGCGCAAGATACTCAAATACCTTACCTGGCACCTGGTTTTCAAACAAGTCTCCCTGGATTACCACCAGCACAGTAGTTTTAGCAGCATAACTAAGTGCATCAGCTGCAGGCATGTATGGGGTAAACCCAACAAAGTCAGTATTCGGCAGTGTTGCCAACAACTCTTTGGTAGATTGATACGGCGGGTCGCCTATAAAGTGCAGCTTAATGCCAGGCTGCATCTTGCTTACAACCCGAATAAGCGCATTGATATCCCGTCCAACTTCATAAACCGAGCCAGTATGCAGCAGTTCAATGTTGCCATCGACTGGCAATGAGGTCTGAATACTGGCTGCGATGTCATCACAACCATTGCTGATGACCTGCACAGAATCAGGCAAGATGCCAAGCTTTTCACAAATCAAGGTCTTACTTCGCTCTGTGGTAGTGATGGTCTTCACACTGTACTTTGCAAAATCAAAGAACTCTGGCTGAATTCTGTGTTTGCTACTGTACATCCACCAGGGCGGATCCCGGTAGTCGGCAATCCACGGTAAACCAAACTGTTTTGCAATGCTGTATGCTACGGCATGATTGGAAAAAAATGGATAGCTGGATATCACCAAATCAAAAGACGCTTTCCGGTGCAAGTTATTGGCTTTTTTTACGGCAAGGTGACGCCAGAGGAAAAACCGGTCTGCCGGATTAAAAGACTTAATCAGCGTTCGAATTCTGCGGATCCAGTGTCTGAGCTCGGGCGTCCATACTTGAATGACAGCAACCTTTGCATGCGGTGCAGGGTAGGAAGGATCAATAAACGAATAGCTGTTTGCCGAAGCACACAAAACTACGACCTGATGCCCTGCCTGAGCAAGCGCATTGGCAGCAGTATAGGTTCGGCCGACGCCGCCGCCGCCGCCGGGAGGAAACTCAGCAGTAATAAATAAAATCCGTTTTGGATGCATAAGACTCACCTGATAATGCTTTGCTTAACGTTTTTCAGTTGCCGCACGAGTGACCATGCTTCTGAAAATAAGCTACCTGCCGGCGCGACAACATGTTGCAGCAACAGGATCGCCAGATAAATAAAAGCCCCTATCATGACTTTCAGCAATAGCAACAACCATAATGGCTCTACAAAAGCAGCCGTATAATCCCCCAGAACCCTTACCCCAAAGAACATCAGAATCGCTGCGCCTAAAGGCAGGGCATACACACGCAAAACGGAAGTTAACTTAAACTGCAGCAAGTGTGCCAGGAAGCTATAGGACACCACAGAGTAAACAATCGCATTGGCTATCATGACATAGGCGATCCCTTGAAGGCCAGCAAACTGAAATGCCAGGTACAAACAGGGAATATAACCAAGCGTTAAAACGAACATGATAAAAAAGCACAGTCTTGGCCTGCCTAACGCAACAAAAATACTTTCTACATTCTGGCTGCCGGCCCTGACAAAGCCATAAATAGCCAATAAACCCAGCAATGGCGCAGCAGACATCCACTGACTGCCAAGCAAAACGGCTACCAACTGTTCTGAAACAGCCGCCAGGCCAAAAGAAACCGGAGCAACCACCAGCACAATCAAACGAGACATTCGAAGAAAAAAACGGCTTAACTCGGCCGGCTTTTCGTTCAATTTCACATAACCAGGGTAAGCGGCCCGCGAAAGAGGATAAAGCAGCTCGGTCGTTGGCAAGTTGGACACCTCATAGCTTATCGAATAAAAACCAAGCTGTTCAGGCGTTGATAAACGGCCAATCATTAAAGCGGGTGCATTGGTATTAAAATACACGGTCACATTTCTAAGGAGCAACCACTTTGAAAATGAAAACAACTCTCGGGCTTCACGAAGACAAAACCATGGCCGATACGGATGCATCCAGAAACTAAGCACCAGCTTTGCCAGCACATTACTGTATATGCCAAGCAAAAGGGCCCAGTAACTTTGCATCCATAATGCTAAGCTCACAGTGACTACAAATGATACCGCTTTCGCATAAGCATCGAGTTTAAACTCACTTTTCAGGTCCAGCTCTTTTCGATACAGCACAAAGCCAATGTTCTTTGCACTTTTTAATAAGGGCAATAAAGCAATTGCTTGCACTACCTGTACAAGCCGGGGGTCGGCAAAGTAAAGAGCAATCGCATGACTACCAAAGAACAGCAACAAGGTTAAAACGAGACCTGACAGCAACTTACAAGTCCAGGCACTGTTTAAGGTGGTACTTGTCACCTCTTTTTTCTGAATAATGTTGATATCAAAGCTAAAGTTAAAAAGGATTTCCAATAAGCCAACCATGATCATGGTTGCAGCAATCACACCAAAGTCATCAGGTGCCAGGATCCGGGCGAGGATAAGAATACTGATAAAACCAAGACTTTTAACAATGAAACGACCCGCTATCGACCAGATCGTTCCTACTGCCACTTTGCGACCTAACTGATGCTCTCCAGAACTCAAAATTTGTGCTCCGATCCTGTGAAGGCAGCAATTCTGTATAGGGATAAGGCTTCAGAGCAGAGAATCACAGTAATTTCCTCCATGAAATAAGCTTGTGACGAAATAATGGCAATAGTAAGCTGTGTCCAAAGCTAGGAGCAACAATTGTGAGCAGGTTATCCTAAAGCTTTGTGGTAACTATGATGCCATGAGCCCTCAAATTGAACAACTCTCTTTCGCACAATGAGCCGCTAAATGACGCAATTGATATGCCAGATTGTCCACTCACGTACTGAATTTACTTCGGTCATGCAGCAGTTGGAGCTTTTTCTTGGAAGTCAGCCAGAGTACCCGCTGTGTTGCTCTTTGGATTGGCTGGATGCATGGCTGCAGCATTACTCCATGGGTGAAGATACATTGTGGATGCAGTTGCATTACGCGAGCGACCAACTGGTTGCCTTCTACCCATTGTATTTAAAAAAAACACCACTTGGGACTGAGCTCAGATTTGTAGGAACCGGAGAACCTGAAATCGCTGAGGTCTGTAGTGAGTTCCAGGACTTTGTAATTACCAAAGGTTTTGAGCAATCCAGTTTGACGCTATTCTCTGCCAGCCTGAAACCTATAACATCCATTAAAAGAATCATCTTTGACAATGTACTGGCAAATTCGATTAGTCTTCACTGGTTGCAACAGCACCCTCCTAAGAACTGGCACTACCATCAACAGTATCACGGTGAGCGTTTTGTATTACCCATTCTGGCGGAGCAGCACCAGCAAATTGACGCACTGCGGCAAAGTACACTACGCCGCTACGCCAGACGTTTTTTTGAGCAAACCGCCATTGAAATGGATGTCTGTACTGAACATAAGGATATCATGCTTTTCTTTGCCGACTTGACCCGGCTGCATCAACAGCAATGGCAACGTAGAGGAAAGCCGGGCGCATTCAGTACGGATGTGTTTCAGCAGTTTCATCAGGTTCTGGCTGCACAACTTCTGGAGCGTGAACAGCTGCTGTTATTTCGTATTCATCTACACGGCAAGTGCATCGCAGCCTATTATGGTTTTTACCATCAGGAATGCCTTTACTACTACCAGAGCGGTATTGAGCCGACGCCAGGCCTCCAGAACATTGGTGTTGGCATGCACCTGTTGGCCATGTCCCATGCTCGCAATAAAGGATGTAGCCATTACGATCTGATGCGGGGTAATCCTACCGGCTACAAAAAAAACTACAGCAATCAGACGCAGCAAGTTTATACCGCAGAGGCAACAACAGCCATACTGAGCACACTTCGCACCTGGAAGAAGCAGTTAAAACAGATTTGCCACAAGATACTGCCTTGATATAATGCAGCAACCGTGCAGATATGAAATCTGGAAGTGCTCGGAAGCATGCGTGCAGCGTCCGACACCCCTTAAAAGGAATTTATGAAGACTCGTTTGCAACAGCTACTGAATAGCTGGAAACTGTTTAAAGCCATGCCGGTGGTCACCATTTCACTGCAACTGGCTGCAACAGATAACACCCATGCCTTTTACCGGACTATTACCGAGCAGTTTTTTAAAGATGCCAATCGTCGGCATCGAAAGTTTCCTTTATTTAAAAGCATGGTACATGGTGTCGCCATGTGCGATATCTCGAAAGGGTTTGAGCATTACCTGAGCAGTATCGAGAGCTCAGCCAGGCGCAACTATAAAAAAGCCTTGCGCAACGGCTTCACCTCCCGCCCTATTGATTACAACCAGCATCTGGATGAAATCTGGGCTATCCGACGCTCGACCCCGGTGCGCCAAGGCGAGTTACCAGACTCTTTCTTGAACACGCCCCCAAAGAAGCGTACCGACCCAGCCAGCACCAGCCCCACCCACGATTATCGTTACTTTGGGGTGTTCGACAAAGAGGGTAAGTTAGTTGCCTATGCGGGTTGTTTCATTGCCGGTGAGCTAATGATGATTGAACACATCTATGGTCACCACGAATTCCAGCCTTATGGTGTTGTGCCAATGTTGCTCATCGCCATGGCGCGTCATGCAGAAGAGGAGCACCCCTCCGTGCGCTATTACGCCTACGGCACTTTTTTTGGTGCCAGCCAGAGCATGCAGCGATTCAAAAAGAAGTTTTGTTTCTACCCGCATAAAGTCAGCTGGCAACTGTAAAATTTCAGCGCGTGAAATAACCGATAGCCTCAGGAAAGCCAGACTTTCGAATGACCTGCTGCATGGGGTGATTGAGCTCGGAGGTATCAATATAAACGGCTTGGCATTGGCGCTCAGTGAACAGCCAATGCACGGCTGCTTTCAACGTTTTGGTTGCAAGTCCTTTGCCTTGAAAAGAGGCCAGAGTATTGACAGGGCCAATGACGGCATCGGTGTTATCTACCTGATATAATTTACAATAACCAAAGGTAATGATGCCGTAACTTTGGATCTGGCCGGCCTGCTGGTAAAAATAAATCGCTTTGTCACCGCGAAGCAACTTAATAGCAAACTTACAGAACTCTTTCGTACCTAGTACCCGTAGCAACGACGGGCACCATCGTACAAGCTGGCCAAACGAAGTCAGAACCAGCACAGGCTCAACTTCAGCCGCTGACCACGCCTGTTGACGCACACAGTAAATAAACTGCTTCATGGCAAAGCTATAACTGCGACTGCAAGCTAAACTCCTGCAGGATTTTTGGCATGGTCAGTTCCAACGGAATTGGTTCCGCGACTTTCTGATGACTTCGCCCCTGTTGCGATACCCAAAACACACCATGCGGATGGTGCATGCCACTCTTTAGGCTATCCGCCAGGTAGAATACCTGATGAAAGGACTGACTACGCCCATCCTGCTCAAAGGTAGCTTGCTCAGGTACCAGGGTAGAAATACGACAACCACCAAACACATCATGGCCTTCAAGCCGTAATGAAAACAAAGGTCCACCATTGAACGTCATGGCTTGCAAGCGCTCAAAGTTTGCTTTCGCTGAAGCGGCATCATCACACAGCAAATGAAATTGATGCGACATCACAGGGCTTACTTTTTGCACACCGCTTAGGCCAAACACTGCTGGGATTTTCTGCATATCGTGTGGCCGGTAGAAACGCTTGCCACCCTCTTCATCTTTCAAGGTGTAGGGTTGCTGGCTCAGAGCTGAAGATAAAATCACCACGGTATCTTTATCCGCCAGCTTGAGTACCTCACCTATCAGCGCATCGTGATTTTTGTAAGCATAAAGCACTGCTCCACCGTATTTTTTTATCTCGGTGTCAGAGGGCTTTAGTGGAAACTTTTCTGGCTCCATGTAACGCCAAAACTTGTGCTGAAAATGCGCCGTACTGTTGGAAAAGAAGGTAGCAAAGTGTGGCTTTTGCCGCTGATACACGTGTTTAAACACATCGAACTGCAACCAGTCGAGCACCGTGGCTTTTTTCCAGCGGTCTTCGGCTTTGGTCAGTTGCTTCCACAGCATGCCTGCTAACTTTTTGCTGGTTGTTAAGCTCAGACCATGGCGCAGCATAAACCACAGAAAACGCACATAATCACCGGCAGATAACTTAAAGTTGGTATTGCTGTGCTCCTGCACATTGGCACGAACAAATTGATAAAATGGCTGCAGGCTGTGCGGCGATGCCATCACATCGATGCTCCATGGGTCAGGCAGCGCTGTGATCTTAGTATCACTGGCATCCCATTTGGTATTCATGCTACCACACAGCCAACTGGTTTTATTGTGCTTGGCCAACACATCCCAAATAGAGTCATGCTGTAGATTTTGTGCTTGCCCTAAGCGAAACACCTGATGCTTTTCATATGGCAAGCCAGTATGCAGTGTTACCCATTGGATCCATGGCTCTAAATATTCCACATCGCATTTGGCGTCGGTCACATAGACATCGGCACTTTGGTGCAGCTTAGAAAAGTTCGGTAACTCACCGGCTTGCATAAAGCGGTCAAGTAATTGAGGGCAAAGTTCATTGAATTCAAGCAGAATCACGCGCTTACTATCATCCATAATAGAGTCCTACTGATTTTTGTCATTTAGGGTGCACTTCATGGTTTATTTTACACCAATCAGCCCTGGATGCACCAAATACTGGCGCATTAAATAAGGAATCTTTGAGCTGGCGCAAAAGATACGTGGATTGATCAACAGACGACAGACACCAGCATTTAAGCTAGACTAGCTCTTTGACTATCCGGTTTCCAGAAGAGGCTGCTATGACCAGATATTTTTTACTGTCAATGCTTATTCTGACAATGATGCAACTTGCAAGCTGTACTGATGAGTCTGCACTTGCCGCTTCTACAAACACGGAGGTACCACCGTCAACAGGTGCCGAAGGTAATAACGGGAATAGTGAAACATCACCGGATTTTAGGGCAGATGCAGCAACTACTTTGTTCTTATTACCAAACCGAATCGACAGAATCAGAACTCTGATAACCAACGATGACAGTGCCTTAAGTGCAATGCAGCACTGGTTGGATACCTATCTGGGAAGAACGCCCTACAACAGCGGAGAATATGCCAAAGCCTATGCTCTTGGCTATCATCTGACCGGCAATGAAGCCTATCTTGAGCAAGCCAAAACCTTGCTATGGCAACGTTATTATGCGGATCCTGAAGTCGGCTGGGCTGAATACAAAAACCGCAATAGATTTCGTACCGATGGAAACAGAGCTGCTATCGGCTACGCCTGGCTTCGCTTTGCATTCTCAAACGAAGAACAAGCCATTGCAGAAGCACATATCGCAACATGGGTACAGCATTGGTTAGATTACACCCATCATAACAATGATTTTGTAGGATTGCGCATCACAGATACCGACGAAATTACCTCAATTGCAGGTAACCTCACTATGTTTGGCTACTTATTGCAACAAAGCCCTGCTCATGCTGAGCTGGGAGAGCTAAGCCTGGCTGTCGCTGATACCATGTTTGACCGCTTCATCGTCGATTATTACATGAATGATATTATGCAAGGTGGAGCCTGGGCTGAGGGGTCTGCCTATAGCCAGGGCACGCAAATCCACTGGATGCGTGCTGCTTTAATCAATAAAGATCTGCGCGGAAAAGAGCTTCCTTTGCATTATATTGAAAAAACAGCAGAAGCTTTACTGCACTTTAATTTAGCCGGCTTTACCGGTGTCTATCAGTATGGCTCGGTAGAACAGGGGCAAGACTATCAACCTGTCTTGCGGGATAAACGCTATCAGTTTTCCATGTATCTGTTAGAGCTCCTGCAGGAATCACCACTGCAAGCCACATTCCAAGACTGGCTTGAGCATCTCATAGAGCTGCAAGGCCATAAAATCACATCGTTGTACCCAGGTATAGAGCGAACTTTATTTTATCAGCCCCCGGGCTCAGGAGCCGTCCAATTAATACCAAGCATGCATCTGTCCAAAGGGGTGGGTTTAATTAGTGCCAGAACAGGCTGGGACTCTGATGCAACCAATCTATTCTTTATCAACCGAAGACACCGTGTCGATCACGAACATTCAGATGCACTTAATTTTGACCTGGCACACAGAGGTACTTGGATCACCAAGCAGGTCACAGCCTATAGTGCCGCTGGGGCTATTGGTAATGCCCATAACACCCTTTTGATTGAGAATGCCAGCCCTGTGGGCTCATCCAACCCGACCATGAGAGCTTTAGCCGATCCTTTTTATCGCAGTTTGCATCAGGATCAGAAGACGATTTTGATCTCGGCCGAAGCAGCCGGTGCTTACAATATGAGAGGCTACTTTGGCACTGTCTATGCGAAGTCCGTCAACCGACAACTGGCTTTGATTGGCGAACAGACCCTGGCGATCTTTGATACCGTGCATACATTGCCGGAACAAACTCGTGACCTGATACGTTACAAACCTGAGTTAGGGTTGCAAGAAGGCGATGAGTATATCCGGCAAGTAACAGTCAATCAGCTATTTCAGGGCCAACCGCTGCCAGAAACATCCCGGCTACAGAGCTTTCGTATCCAGACTAATGAGATGATCGGCTATTATCAGGTTGCCTGGCCAGAACAGGCTAGTATCCAAGTCATCGATGGTGAAGCATACTGGGCCAATGAGCCACAACACTCGGTACCAGATAATCAACGTAAGTGGCGTTTGAAAATAAGTCCATCACAACCTCAGGTCCATACGGAAGTTCTAACCTTCTTTGAATTCGAGGGAGGAGCCGGCAAAGCACCATCAATATACAGCAATGCCGCTAGCACTGAACACCTGTTGTTTGACACGGCGTTCCAACCACAAGAAAAATTCTTGCTCACCAGTGAAAATGGTACCCTTAATTCCGATCATTGGTTTGGAGCCGGTTTTGTGAACGAAGGCACGTTAATCTTGTTCAGCCGCCATCCCGACCAGCCTAAAGAAAGCTTTCTTCAACTAAGTCTTCCTGACGGTGTTTCGATCGAGTCGCTGTATATTCTTGGTTGGCAACCGGAGGCCATGATTCAGTTTGATGTCACTCAACAAGGGCGCATCATCGAAATCACACCTACAAACAGTCCAGCCAGCAACACCTATCAGGCCACAACAGATGGCTTACTCAGAATAGAGCTATAGGATGAACGGGCGGCTGCCCCTTTCCTAAGAAAAGCCAGCGGAAAGTAAGCAGCCGTCGCAGTATCAATAAACGGAATGAGTTAACGACTTAGTTGCAGGTACCAGCTCATCGCTTGCGCCAGCCCTTGCTGAACTTTGTACTCCGGCTGATAACCCAGCATTGTTTGTGCTTTGCTAATATCAGCCTGGGAGTGGCGCACATCACCAGCCCTGAAATCCCGGTACACCGGTGCTTTGCTATAGCCCACCCCATGTTGCTGTAAACTTTGCTGAATCGCGCTAAACAACTGATTCAAACTGGTGCGATCACCAACAGCCACATTAAATACTTCACTGCGCTCTAGCTGGGTCACTGCCGCCAGAATGTTGGCCTGCACCGCATTGGCAATAAAACAAAAATCGCGGCTGGTTTCACCATCGCCATTAATCGCCACATCATCGCCGGCAATCATAGCAGCAGTCCACTTCGGGATAACAGCCGCATAGGCACCGTTTGGATCCTGACGCGGGCCAAACACATTGAAATAACGCAGACCAGTGCAATGAAATTGATAAGTGCGGGAAAATACATCCGCATAGAGCTCATTGACAAATTTGGTCACGGCATAAGGAGACAATGGCTTGCCAATGGTATCTTCTACTTTGGGCAACGCCGGGTGATCGCCATAGGTCGAGCTGGAAGCAGCATAGACAAAGCTCTGCACCTTCGCATCGCGGGAGGCAATCAGCATGTTTAAAAAGCCGGTAATATTGGCAGCGTTGGTACGGGCCGGATCTTCAATCGAGCGCGGCACCGAGCCGAGCGCCGCCTGATGCAGCACATAATCCACTCCTTCACAGGCTTGCTGGCAATGATCTGGCTGGCAGATATCACCTTCGATAAATCGAAAACGCTGCCATTGCTCTGGTGTTACCAGCGCCTTAACCTGATCCAGATTGCGCTGATAGCCAGTCGCGAAGTTATCCAGGCCAACCACGTACTGATCATGCCGCAGCAACACCTCCAACAAATTGGAGCCAATAAAGCCGGCACAGCCTGTGATCAGCCATCGTTTCGGTGCTTGTTGTAAAGATTCCAGCGTTTCCAGATACACACTCATGGTTCTCATCCTTGGGTTAAAAGCGCAGTTCTACCTTGGCAGGGTCCAGCACGTATTTCAGGTCGTACAACACATGGTTATCTTTAGCAAAGCTCAGGATCTGCTCGGTTCCCATGTCTTTAAATGCCTGGTGGGCAACAGCCAGGATCACTGCATCATAGGCTGAATGCTGTGGTGTAGCACAAAGTTCAATGCCGTATTCATGCCGTGCATCCTCGGCGGACACCCAGGGATCGTACACATCAGCCTGCATACCATAATCCTGCAGTTCGTGCACCACATCGATGACTTTGGTATTGCGAATATCCGGGCAGTTTTCTTTAAAGGTTAACCCTAACACCAATACCCGGGCACCCTGTACCTGAATGCGCTTTTTCAGCATGGTTTTGACCAGTGAGGATACCACAAACTTAGGCATGCCATCGTTAATGCGCCGGCCGGCCAGGATCACTTCCGGATGATAGCCAATCGATTGTGCTTTGTGCGTCAGGTAATATGGATCCACACCGATACAATGGCCACCAACTAATCCCGGACGAAATGGCAGGAAATTCCATTTGGTCCCGGCAGCCAGCAAGACTTCCTCGGTATCAATATTCAACTTACTAAAAATGACTGCCAGCTCATTCACCAGCGCAATATTTAGATCGCGCTGCGTGTTCTCGATCACTTTTGCCGCCTCGGCGACTTTGATGCTGCTGGCCTTGTAGGTGCCGGCTGTAATGATGCTGGCGTAGACCTGGTCAATAAAATCAGCTACCTCTGGGGTAGAGCCAGAAGTTACTTTTTTGATGCTGGTTACCCGGTGCTCTTTATCACCTGGATTAATCCGCTCCGGGCTGTAGCCGGCAAAGAAATCCTGATTAAAACGCAACCCTGAAATACGCTCAATCACCGGCAGGCAGTCTTCTTCCGTTGCGCCGGGATAAACGGTCGACTCATACACCACGATATCGCCGGCTTTGATGACCTTACCCAGGGTTTCAGAAGCTTTAATCAATGGCGTTAAATCAGGCTGGCGGTGCCGATCAATCGGGGTAGGAACCGTGACAATAAAGAAGTTGGCTTGTGCCAGTGCAGCAGGATCGCTGGAAAAACTCAAATACTGAGCTTCGGCCAGTTCCGCTGTATCTACCTCCAGCGTATGATCAATCCCCTGCTGTAAGGCTTCAATCCGTTTCGGCTGAATATCAAAACCCAGGGTGCTAAATTTTTTACCAAACTCGACTGCCAGAGGCAAGCCAACATAGCCCAGACCAATAACGGCAATTTTCAGGTTTGCAAGTGAGAATCCGTGGTTCATAGTTCATCCTGATGTGGCAAAAATTACTAACCTGGCTGTACATTGCCGGCTTGATGTTGCTGCACGATAGCTTCAACAATCCGTTGGCAAGCTTGGCCATCACCATAGGGGTTGTGTGCTACACTCATTTGTTGATACCAGCTTGCATCATCCATTAACCGGGAAACTTCCCGAATGATGGTTTCTGTATCCGTCCCGACCAATACCACAGTTCCCGCTGTCACAGCCTCCGGTCGCTCCGTAGTATCACGCATCACCAGTACCGGCTTACCCAGCGATGGGGCTTCTTCCTGGATCCCACCTGAGTCGGTTAATACCAAATACGACTGGCGCATTAAATAAACAAATGGCAGGTAATCCTGCGGCTCTATCAAATGCACATTGCTTTGTTCGCCGAGTAAACGAAACACTGGCTCACGCACGTTCGGGTTTAAATGGACCGGGTAGACAAAATCACACTCTGGATAACGGCTTGCCAGCACTTTAAGCGCAGCACAGATATTTTCAAAACCAGAGCCAAAGCTCTCGCGGCGATGGCCAGTAATAAGCACCATCCGCTTTTGCGCTCCCCCCCATGGCAGTTGTTTAGCCAGTTCGGCAAAGTCTTCTGGGGTCTCATCAAACTTTGCCACCACGGATAACAGTGCATCTATCACTGTATTCCCGGTGACCCAAATGGTACCGTCGTCTTTGCCTTCGGCTAACAAATTCTGACGGGCAGTTTCTGTGGGGGCAAAATGCAGCTTAGTAATAACCCCGGTTAACTGACGGTTGGCTTCCTCCGGCCAGGGACTGTAAAGATTACCGGTACGAAGGCCAGCTTCCACATGACCGACCGCTATCTTTTCGTAATAACAGGCCAATGCTGTGGCAAAGGTGGTACTGGTATCGCCATGCACCAAAACCAAGTCTGGCTTGAACTCGCGCAACACAGCTTTAATGCGCTCAAGAATATGCATGGTGACATCAAACAAATCCTGCCCGGGTTTCATGATATTGAGATCATAATGAGGCTCTATTTCAAACAGAGCCAGAACCTGGTCCAGCATTTCGCGGTGCTGCCCCGTCACGCATACTCTGTTATCAATATGAGCAGCAGCATTGAGCGCATTGACCAAAGGTGCCATTTTAATGGCTTCCGGGCGGGTTCCAAACACAGTTAAAGTTTTCAACATCAATTCAGCTTCCTTGTTGGCGACTTGCAATCAGCCAGTCACAGATGTTAAAGGCTATCCAATTGATACAGCGGTAAGCTGTGCAAGGCATCTGTAATAGCTGTAACCAATTGATTGTATGCTTCTGACTCGATTGTATCAAAGTCTTCTCTAAAAGTATCGTAAGCAATCCCCTCAGGAAAGGCTCTGAAATCGGGCAATACATCAGCGTCGGTCAGATGTGTCGCCACAATAAAGCGCTGCAAGGCTGCTGCACTTTGCTCCGAACCAAGCGCAATTTCTGCAAAACGCACCCCTGCAATATCTGCCAGAAGATCAACAAAACTAAAGCCGCTACCGCCAGGGTTTGCATCCAGTAACTCTTTCATTTCTCCGGCTAAATACCCAATATCCTTGTTGGTAAGGGTTTTTATCGCGGCAGAATACACAAAGTGCTGCTGTAGATCGAGTCGACCAGCTAAAGTGACTCGTGGTGGTGCCGTTGCATAGCGATTGTTGCTTCGTATATCCCCTAATAAAAGCTCAAACTTGGATGTCCCAAAAAACACAGCCAGTGCCAGCAGTGCGGCCTGATTCTCGGCTACTGCCGAGCCTTGCTGGGCGCGCCTGGCGGCTTCGATAAACAGCACATTTAAATAATCAGACAAGTTTGCGCTCTCTGCATGGTGTCTCGCCAGGAGCTGATAATAATGTTGGATATGTTTAGGATCACCATAAGGTTGCCACTGCTCACGCAGCCTGGCAACTTGTCCAAGCTGCAATTGCTCTGGTAACTGGTAGCGGACCATCAAAACATCTTGCTCAAAGGATACTTCCTGAATGGCTGCAAGCAGCTGGGTTGCGCCAACTGGCTGCAGGTAATAATTACCAACCCACTCAACCAGACGCAATGTCAAAGCCCCCGAAAGCCGTAACTGCCCTATCCGCACCTCATGCACTGCAAGTCCTTGCTTTGATGGTAGCAACAACGCAGACACATTCAAAAACAGCCTGTCTTGCATCACTGGCATGCTGACAGCAGCCAACAATTGCTGGTTGCCGATATTCACCCGTCCATGAACTGCAGGGTAAAGTCGCCTGGCAATGGCAATTAAAGCATTGGCTTCATCCGAGGTGATTGTTAGCTCCGTCTTGCCATAAGCTTGACGTAAACGCAGTGCGAGTTGCTCCGCACTATGCGCAGTTTCCGGTGTAACACTATAACTACTAACGACCAAAGGCCTGGTTTGCAAAGCAAGTACCAACAGCGCCAACAGAGCAATCAATACAGCAAGAAAAAACCAGCCACAGATTTTGAGTAACTTATTCAAACATATGCTCCAGGCTCTAAATACATCTATTTGTTTGTCATTAATATACTTTCATGCCCGTTGCGACTACAAAGCACAGTGAATGTCTGAACGCTTTAACAGGGTTATCATTGACCTTTGACAAGCGATAGTTTAGCCTAATCCAACGCTGTTATTAAAGGATTAATACCGTGGTTCAAAAGGAGACTTCCAACAGTGCACCTCAGGCATTTGCTGTTCTCATCCCTGCTATCTGCATTTTCCTGCTTTTTTTCCTGGTAAACCCAACAATTCTGGCAGATTTTCGTACATACAGCTTTGATGATGGCACCTATTCACACGCTTACCTGATTCCGTTCGTGATAGCTTACCTGTACTGGCGGGCCTGGAAACAACAACAACTGGTACTAAGCTGGAACAGTGTTTTTTTTGCGTTGTTTATCAGCAGTCTTTTTGTGTTCTTGTTACTGCAATTAGCACAGCAAAACATTGTAAGCCGGCTGCTACTCCCTCTGGTGCTCATCTTTGCTTTGCTAAGTCTGTACCGACGAAATAGCAGTGTTATCGTACCTGCTGCTTTAGTTTGGTTTATTACGCCAATTTGGGGAGCTATTAACGGTATTTTACAAAAAATATCGGTAGTAGCTGTGACCGAAATTATGCGCTGGACTCATGTGCCAACCTTTGTCGACGGCAACTTCATCCATATTCCTGCTGGCACCTTTGAGATTGCAGATGGGTGCAGTGGCTTGCGCTACTTTATTGTTTCACTGGCACTTAGTGTTATTTTTTCATTTTTAAATTTAAAAAGGGCTCGCAGTATCCTGCTTTTTTTTACCGTAGCAATTCTGGGTTCATTAATCACCAATTGGATTCGCATTGTCTTACTGATACTGATTGGCGATTATACCGAGATGCAGAGCTCACTGATGGAGGATCATAATACCTTTGGCTGGTACCTCTATGTTCCCTTTATAGCATTACTTTTTTATTTTGGCAGTTTTTTGGACCGTGACAAGGCACTGCAGCCATCACCACAAGCTGCGTCAACTCTGACGCTGCAACGAGGTCACTATGTACTGCTATTTACTCCCTTGCTTGTACTTTCAACACTGATGGTGAATTTGGTGACACAATCGTCACCTTTGTATAGCGTAGCAGCTATTGATGTGACTGCAGAGCCACAAAGCCATTCGTTCAAAACCATTAGCCCACAGATTTTTGTAGCCGATCATCACGTTCATAAAGAGCAGCAAGCTGGTTTGCATAAGGTATTTTTCCAACACTACAGTTTTAGTGGCAGCGATGACGCGCGCCGCTCGAATTATTACCTTAACAACATGCTTCCTGCAGGCTGGAGGCAGCAAAAGTTGATGGCAACAGCAGAAGGGGCATGGCTATGGGCCCAAGCTCCATCTGGGCAGACTGGCCTGATCTATTACTGGCACCAAATCGGTAATCAAAGGACTGTTTCAGGATTAAAAATGCGGCTGTACCGGCTACAACAAGCACTCTGGTTGAATCAGCAAACAGAGTTATACTGGTATTTCATTTATTGTGACAATGACCAATGTGTGACAGAGCAACAGATCCTGTCGCAGCTGATTCAGTCATAGATCAAGTACGTATCATCGTTAAGAATAATTTTAAGGAGCAGTATCATGCAGTTAGTTTCGAAAGTGGCAGTTATCGGCTTAGGTTACATCGGACTACCTACTGCTGCTGTCATTGCATCGAGAGGCGTACAAGTCCACGGTGTAGACATTTCCCAACATGCTGTTGATACCATTAATCAAGGCAAAATTCATATTGTTGAGCCTGATCTGGATATGTTGGTTCAAGCTGCAGTATCGACCGGCAAACTGCGCGCTGCCACCACTCCTGAAGCAGCTGATGTCTTTATGATTGCAGTACCGACCCCCTTTAAAGGCGATAAGAAACCAGATTTAAGCTACATAGAAGCGGCAGTACAAAGCATTGCACCTTTTATTGAAAAAGGCAATTTGGTGATACTGGAGTCTACATCCCCGGTGGGGACAACAGAAAAAATATCGCAATGGCTGGCCGATCTGCGGCCGGATCTCACCATGCCACATCAGAATGCAGATCAATCGGATGTAGCCATTGCACATTGTCCTGAGCGAGTGCTGCCTGGCAGAGTACTGCAAGAACTGGTAAGTAATGATCGTATCATTGGCGGTATCAGTGACCGTTGTGCACAGCAGGCCATGGCACTCTATCAGCTTTTTGTTCGAGGGGAATGCTTACTGACGGATGCCCGTACTGCTGAGATGGCAAAACTAACAGAAAACTCATTTCGCGATGTCAATATTGCCTTCGCCAATGAGTTATCCATGATCTGTGATCAACTAAAAATTAATGTCTGGGATCTTATTCAATTGGCAAACCGCCACCCTCGGGTGAATATCCTAGCTCCCGGCCCAGGAGTCGGTGGGCACTGTATTGCAGTTGATCCCTGGTTCATAGTCGATTCAGCACCAGAACAAGCAAAAATGATTCGATTAGCTCGTGAAGTGAATGATACGAAACCACACTATGTGATAAACCGGGTGAAAAAAGCCGCTGATGAATTTAAAAAACCAGTGATTGCTTGCCTGGGCCTTGCTTTTAAAGCCGATATTGATGATTTACGTGAAAGCCCGGCTTTGGACATTGCAATTGAGCTCACTGAACAACAAGTTGGTGAGGTTTTATGGGTCGAACCGAATATCCACTCATTGCCCAAACACTACCAAAAATTTAGCCAACAAGTAGTGAGCCTGCATGAAGCGTTAGAGCGTGCACACATTCTGGTAGTATTGGTCGATCACAAACAATTTAAGTCGTTAAAACCTGGCGATGTAGCGGCCAAAGTCGTTATTGATACCAGAGGCTTGTTCGGATAACTGCCTCCCAAAGGAGAACACAATGAAAACAACAAGGTTAATCCCAAGTCTGGCACTGCTGGCCGTACTCACTGCTTGCAGCAAAAAAGACAGTGCAGAACATTACCTGGATGCACAAAACTACATTGCCAGCCATCAGTACAGCGCAGCCATCATCGAGCTACGCTCAGCTATTCAACAAGACCCGGATAATTACCGCTTCCGCTTAGCTCTTGGCCAGGCATTACTACTTAGCGGTGATGTCGCCAGTGCAGAGCGTGAACTGGAACGGGCACTGCGCTATGGCGCTCCGGCAGAAGAAGTCGCTTTTGATTTAATGCATACTCATTATTTGGTAGGCAATTATCCGGCGGCCATAGAGCTATTAGCGGAGAACCACGAATTATCTGCTCGCACCCGGGGCTTACTCGACAGCTTCCGAGCTTTATCTGAAGTCGAGTTAGGAGACTCGCCAGCTGGTTTATTGCATTTTGAGCAGCTATCCGGCTCGACCTATGCCGATATTGCTGCTTTTGCTAACGCCCATCTAAAGCTGGCTGCAGAGGAAACTGAGCAGGCGCTGACCCAACTGTTGGCTATTGATGATAGCAGTGAGCTGTATGCCGAAGCGCTATACCTGCAAGGTAAAATCCACCTCGCCAGCAATGATATTTTATCGGCCATTACCCACCTGAAGCACTATACTGAGCGCACGCCTACCGCTCACCTTGCTCGCTTATTGCTGGCCCAGGCTTATGTCCGGGATGGTCAGTTTGCCGAAGGCGAACAGCACCTGAAAAGTATTTTGCGTATTTTCCCTGAACAACCGATGGCCAACTATTTACAGAGTATTATCAGTTTTCAACGTGAAGACTTTGCCGCAGCCAAAGAGCAAAGTGAAAAAGCCATTCGTTCACCACAAATAAGTAGCAGAGCCCGTATTATTGCTGCCCTATCCTCCGTGCGTCTTGGCCTGGAGTCTCAAGCACTGAACTTTCTGACGCCCATTCGTGATCAGCTGCATTCGGTGCCAGATGCGCAGCGCTTGTATGCTGTTTTGCAGTTGCGTGTTGGCGAAACGGAAGAAGCGCGCAGGATCTTAGCCAGCTTGCCTGAGGAAGAACAAAACCTGCAACTGATTGCCAATACCGCTTTTGAACTGGTACGAAAAGGTGCGACAGATTCGGCGCAAGACTTAATCAGCCAATACGAGCAACACTCAGCACGCGATGCAGCCAGCTTAACCACATTGGGTACCATAAAACTTGGCATTGACGGACAACGCGAGGCCGGCATTCGCGATCTGGAGCAAGCTCTGACACTGGATCCATCGGTGAACCAGACTCGTCTGGTGTTAGCCATGACCTACCTGCAGCAAGGTGACTTTGACAAAGCATCTGAGCTGGCTGAGCAGTGGCTTGAGGATGAAGAAATGCAGGTTGCGGGTTATAACCTGCAAGCCTATGCGTTATTCCTGCAACAACGTTTTGATGAATCCTTAGCTCGCTCAGGCAAAGCTCTGGCGGTGAAGCCATTGAACCCTTTCTCCTCCTTGCTCCAGGCGATGGTCCGGGTGCAGGAAGGCAACCTTGAACAGGCGCAGCAACAACTAAGAACCATGCTGGATGAATATCCGGAATACCTGGCAGGATTAGAGCAGTACTATGCCATTAGCAGGGCGCGTCAAGACACGACCGATGCCACCCGGCGTATTGAGCGGTTATTTGCACAAAATGAAAACATCTACCCGGTCCGTTTATTGCGGGCTCGTGTGGCTCATGATCAACGAAATTTTCAGGATGTTATTCGCATCCTTGAAGGTGCCTCGATTCAAAGTCAGGATATCCCTGCCCTACACCATTTAATTTTGATCGAATCACAGCAACAACAAGGCAACTTGTCTGCTGCTGTCCGACTGGCTGAGCGCTGGCACCGCCAACAACCAGGCAATACTCAGGCTGGCTACGCTTATGCCAACGCGTTGGCGCTAAATAATGAGCGCGAGTCTGCACTGGAACTATTAAACCGTCTGCTGGTTGATCATCCGGGGCATCCCTCCCTGGTCGTCGCACAAATTACCTTACTGGCCCAGCTGGACAGGCTGGATCAAGCCATCGCAGTGATCAATAACCTACCGTCGGCAACAGCACAGAGCCCACAACTCCAGTTTGTCAAAGGCAGGCTGCTCCTGATGAAAGGCGACCGCCCCGCCTCACTGCAAGCCTTTCAAAACAGTTATGCAGCAACGCCTACCCATGAAACAGCTGTATTTATTGCGCTTAATATCGTTGCACTGCAATCAGAGCAACAGGCCGTGTCTTTTTTACAGCAACACATGGATCAACACGGCTCTGATCAGGGATTGGATACTTATTACGCCACTCTGCTGTTAAAAACAGATGCTGAGCGTTCAAAAGCAATGTATCACCAGTTATTACAGACTGAGCCGAATAACGTAGTAGCCCTGAACAATTATGCCTGGCTGCTCAGTGAAAACAATCAACCAGCCGAAGCAAAACCCTATGCTGAACGCGCTATGGAATTGGTGCCAAACCATCCGGATATCATAGATACTTACGGTAAAATATTGATGAAATTGAACCAACCCGAAAAGGCTCTGGCTCAATTTGAGCGTTCTTTGGATCTTCGGCCAGCTCATGCCGAAGTAATGCTTAATTATGCAGAAGCGCTGGGCAAAACCAATCAGGCCAGCAAGGCACGCGATGTGCTATCGCAAGTACAAAGTGAGGATCCAACCATCATTGAACGTAAGTCACAATTGCAGCAACAACTGCAGTAATCATTTACCCTTTACGTATTAGGAAAAGGGCCGCTTGGCCCTTTTCCTCTTCCAGCCAGCATGGTGTAGTTTTGCAGTCAGTCAGCGCGGTTTCTACGATTTAAGCAATCTCAAGAGCCAGTGGAGTTTCTGATGCCAGTTCAGCATCAACAATTTTACGCACTCTTTCAAAAAAAGGCTTGAACAGCGGCTTAATGTTTGTAAGTAAATCGTCTTTGTACAATATAAAGGCCTGCCGCGAGCCATGGTAATCAATCAGCTGTCCAGCTGGCTGAAAATAGATCCCAGCCCGGTTCAGATGCTTCATTAATCTGGGCTCCATCATCGCTATCATGGATTGAATGGCATCACACTGTTGATAAAAAGCGGCCAAAGCGAAATATAGGCAGGTAGCAATGTGAGGAAAGTTTACCCGTTCCTCCGGGCTGAAATGACAAACTCGTTGTTCCAGGTTCATCGGATGGTCAACAGGAATACACCGTCTAAATACAGCAGGAATCGCAATACGGGATACCTCAGCATAGTCACCACGTCGCAAGCCCATGGCTGTGATCACGCTTGGATCCAATGCGTGCCGACAAAACAGTTCCGATGGTAAGGGTTGTTTATGCCCAAACATATCAAAGGGCACAACACATCGGGCAGTACCAGCAGCAAGACCAGTACGCTTGTGGCGAATCAAAAAATGCTGTGAGTGCGGGTCAAAGCGATCACGCTCCAGTGGCTGCAAAAACTGGCTTTTATCTTCATAGCCAAGCTCATCGCAGTACACTTGATAGCGCACTTTGTAGACCTCACGCTTTAATGCAGGTGTCGTTGCCAACACCAGCTCAAAGCAATCAAAGAAGTTGCTAATAACTTACCCCTCAAAGAATTCCGTAAGTACCCGCTGAATAACTCGCTGCACCGGCACAATGCATAAAGCCAAAGCACCTTATCGGCCCGTTAGGTACCAAATCAGTCTCTTCCCTGAGGTTTCTTGTTGCGCTACTTTTATAAGAGGTCACAATATAACCTAAAGCTTTATATAAAAAAACACTTTTGATGGTTGCTTAAAACGTCTAATTTTTTTACACCTCCCACCCCAAACCCTATAATACTGCAGCAAAATCAAGCAATTAAATATTGGCACAGTGCATGCATTGTTATTAATGAAGTTCGGATAACTAATTTGTTCAGGAGAACACCATGAAATTAAAAATAGCTTTAGGTTTAGCTGCTCTGGTCAGCACCTCTGCCGCAGCAACCCCCTTCTTTCTTGATATGAATGTAGATTACGGCGGCAATGCCAATACTGCCAATGGTGCCACCACCACTGGTTGGCTGGACGAGCTGCAGTTTGCATACAACTCTTGGTCAACTGTCGTCGATAGTAACGGCAACGGTACCATTGATGCAGGTGATGTCATTACCTCTACCGGCGGTTTGCTGGGTAGTGGCTTTAACTTTGGTTCAGACTTCAGCAATAACATGTTCACCTCGTTATTGCCAGTTCAAACCGGTCCTATTGGCCCAAGCAACAACAACTACCTGAACTCATGGAACCTGGCTTTTGGTTTCAATGATCTGGTAGGTACAGTTCAGGGCGATGGCAGTGTAAACTGGAACTCTGGTACCATCTCCATGTTCGTGACCACTGACTTAGGTGGCTGCATCGGCAGTGCCAGCCTGAGTTGCTACACTCAGGTGTTCGATATGAACGTTACTTTTGGTGGTGATATTGGTAACGGCACCATCATTCAGGGCTACCTGGATAACTTTAACAAAACCGATCAAATCAATGGTGTCGATGCAGGCAGCATCTTCTGGACCGACTACCAGGGTGCCAATACCAGCTTCTCTGACATTTACGATGATCAGTTCCTGGCTGGTATGGCTGAAATGTTCCGCTTCATTGTAGACCAAAACACTCAGGCCCTGCCAAATGTGATTGGTTATGATGGCACCACCTTCACTTTGGCAAAAGCAACCCACAGTGGTCGTGTCTCTTTCTCTGTACCAGAGCCTACCTCACTGGCCATCTTAGGCTTGGGTTTATTGGGTATGGGTTTCCGTGGTCGCATGAAGCGCCGCGCTTAACGATTAAACTCCATTTCATGGTGACTATAAAACCCCGCAGTGCGGGGTTTTTTATTAGCAAGATGCCAGGTAATACAAAATGGCATCGCAATAAACATCTGATGGATAGACTTACAAATAACTGGCAAGCAACTGTAGACAGAGTTAGTCGTGACTAACCAAACGTTTCAAGGTACGGAACATAAACTTTTGCAGTGGGTTCCTGTTACCCCCTGGGCGCCAGGTTTTAATTAACTTATTTCGATACGCATCAAAGTGCAAACCACGAGGTGCATAGATCACATCACCACGCTGTAGCAACAGCTTTAATACATTGGTGCAAAGCACACCAGCAGCAAGAGAAATGCCCATACAAGTAGAAGGGACCTTTTTACGCAGGAAGTTGACTGAGGAGCGCTCAACCAAATAGTGGCGCTGCTGCAACGATGGCGACACCCCGATCACAAAGCGAATAATATTATCACGGAAAATCTCGTCCTTGCGCTGCTGACTATCACCGGGTTGAGGATCCTGAATATGAAAGTAATCATCAAAGCTCATACCGCCAGGCCTGAACACCAACATGGATGTTCCCATCCCCATAGGGGCGGCAGTGATCGCTGGAATGCCTTTTTCGTAGCAACGTCGGAAAACTTTACGGCGTATCTCAAGCGCAAAAATATCAAGGCTATCAATGTATACATCCACACCATCAAGAAAATCTTCTAAGTTGTCATCCGTTACACCCGAAGTAAAGTTCTTAATCTGGGCATCAGGGTTAATACCACGCAACGTTTCTTCCATTACCTCCGCTTTAGCACGACCAACGGTTGCCATGCAGGCTCCGGCCTGACGATTAAAATTGGCGATATCGTAGTGATCTAAATCGGAAATATGGAAGCTGCCAATGCCTAGCCGCGCACAAACAATCGCATGATCGCCACCAACGCCTCCCAATCCACCAATAGCAACTTTGGACTGACGTAATTGCTCCTGCTCTTGCTGTGTCACCCAGCCTATATTGCGGGAAAATGCTTCCTGATAGTTAAACATAGAGTCCTCTTTATTCGTTCACACGAAACGAAGCCTTCACGAAGGCGATAACCGCCAGCCTAAAGCCAAATCCCCCTCCGGCTGATTGAGTGTACCCGGCATTCCTCCACTCTGAATTAAGTCATGTTCCACCGACTCCAGTAGCTTGACATAACCACTACTAAGCGTATTAGGCAATTCACGCGCATCAATGTAATAAGGCGCCCGCTTGCCATGAAACTCAATCAACTTGCCGATGGATTGAAATTTAATGCCAACGAAGGTCAAGCTTCTGGCCAGCCTTGGCTCCATCATCACAAAAACATGGTGGCGTTTACTGCGAATGGCCATGGCCGTCGCCGCCATGTACAGACAAATCGCAATGTAAGGGAAACAACGCAGTTCAGTTTCGGAGAAAACCTGCTCGTTAATAGCACCGGTTGCAGCGCCTTTAAATTTATCAATGGCACGCTTTCGAAACCCCTCAGGCACAGCAAGTCTCGACATTTCACAAATAGAATCACGAGGAAAACACGAGGGTGCTAGTTCTGGATGATCAATCGCATGGCTGCAAAACTTTTCCAGAGGTAAAGGTTGGTGTTGATCCTGAGTAGTGATTAAGCGGACGGTACCGGCCATTTTTTTCGAGCTCAGGTGACGTATAAAGCAGTGTACCGCACGATCATCAAACTCGTCACACTCCTCATAGCTGTCTTTAATATCCTCAAAATGAAGCTCTTCGCAATACACCTGATGCCGTAGCTGATACACTTCGTGCTTCAGTTCGTCCGTGGTGGCTATTTGTGGCTTTAAATACTGCGAAAAATGCCGTGAAATGACTTTAGCATCATTACTTGCTAATGATGCCATCGCTTTTTTCACCACCCCACCAATCACAGGCTTGTCCGCCAGGCTCTTTAACTTTTTCATTGTCCGTAATTTGTGTTTTGCATTCAGTTAGGATTCATCTAAGTATGGCCTGAGTTTATTGCCGAAGCCAGTTTAATTTTACAGGAATAACATCCATCGTAGTCTGGTAGCCAAGTCGTAGCAAATGCAGCTTGGTTTCCAACGATAAACTAAAGTCGACCGATGAAACATCACCCGTATTGATCAGTACGGTACTGTGCCAGTACTCGGCGTGTACATACTCTCTGGACACAGCATTCATAAAGGTTTGGATTAGCATATTAATGTACGAAACGATTGGGAAAAGTCTATTCTTCTGGACCGGTTTTTCCTCAGCATCGCTTTTTAAACGAAAGCAAATTGCCGGGACATGACGGCCAGACCAATCTTTATGCAGCGCATCTTCAGACAAGATCACACCATCGGCCATCACATGATGTTGGAAATCTTTAAAAGAGAACAGCAGAGGTATCGACATGGAATAACGAATCGCCTGGGATACTTTAAGAGCTGGCGTCAGTGCTTTGTTAAATACCACAGGACCACCACCGTTAATATCAGTGGCAAGCACATGCAGATCCAGCTCCAGATCTGCGAAGGTTCTGCCTGCCAGTTTTTCATCCAGCCACTTTTCGAAGCGATTGCCATCAGACAAGCCTCCGGTCCGAAGCAGCGACCAGAAAGAGATTTCTTTAAATTGACGGAAATCGGTGTCCATGGCCAGCACTTTGATGGCATCCAGCTTCCAACCGGCAGCATACAAGGCGGCTACGATGCTGCCACCAGAAACCCCTACTAAATGATTAAAATGCAATCGCATCTCTTTTAAAGCCATCAGAATGCCAATGTAGCAACAAAGGCGGGTACCTCCACCAGAAAAAATGGGCACAATTTCACGCTCTAACGGCTGTACCAGCATGCTGACATCCTGACTTGGTGATGAATAATGTTGGTCTCTTTGGGCAAAAGTGACACAATGGGATACACTGTTCACTGTGTATCTGCATAACCAGTTTAGACCAAGGATGATAAAAATGCGTTTGCTGCTCGTTGGGATTTTTTTTATTAGCTGCTCGCTTCAAGCTTCGCAGTTAGTTGACCTCATACCTCAAGTGAAACCCTCGGTTGTTGCCATCGCCATTCATAATCCAACAGCCTCCCCCAGAGTCAACTTTATTGGCACAGGCTTTGTGGTGGGTAATGGTAAACAGGTAGTCACGAACTATCATGTGATTGGCAGAACCTTGGATGAGTCACGTCGCGAAGAGTACGTTGTCATTTCCGGCTCTGCGCGCGATATCACCATGCATCGCATGGTAAGCCGGCGCAATGCCCCACAGTACGATCTGGCAATTATGGAAATAGAACAAGCCTTACCTGCTCTGAAGCTTGCCAGTGATGCATTGCAACCAGAAGGCAGCCGCATTGCTTTCACCGGTTTCCCCATATCGAGCGTGTTAGGGATTTATCCGGCAACGCATCAGGGGATTATATCTGCCGTCACTCCCGTAGCTATCCCTGCAGACAACTCACGTGATTTGCATATTCAGGCTCTGCGGCAGTTACGGGAGCCATATTTGGTTTATCAATTGGATGCGACTGCCTACCCGGGCAACAGTGGCAGCCCACTGCTCCATCAGGATACCGGTGAGGTGATTGGTGTTATCAATATGGTGCATGTAAAGTCAACCAGAGAAGCCGTTCTGAGCGATCCCAGCGGGATCAGTTACGCCATTCCGGTGCAGTATGTCCGGCAATTGCTGCAACAGCCCTGAGCAGCGGGTTGCTTATGCAGGAGTTCTGGAGTCAGCTGGCGCTGGATAAAATTGGCTTTAGCCTGACCGCTGCCGGATATTTGTTCTTTTTCGCGTTATTACTATCCGTCAAAGCACGCAATGTACCCAGAACATTGCTGATTGGCTATACCCTGGTCACAGTCTGCTGGGCCTTGGTTTACGCTCTGGCGGCGCATGCCCCTTACCAATCAAGCTGGTCTATCTGGCTGGAAAACAGCCGACTGCTGTTACTGATTTTATTTCTCTACGCAGCCTTGCACAACACCCACGCTTTACTTGCCACCTTTTTTCAGCGGAAAGTGGTTTGGCTAAGTTGTCTGCTGCTTATTAGTTGGACCCTTCTGGCTCAGCTAGAAATCCTGCCACTGCATTTGTTGTTGAGCGGCCAATTACTGATATGTATTTTTGTACTGGCTTTGTTAGAGGCTTTGTACCGGCGATCGGGCGAAGCTCGCTGGCAATTTAAGCCTCTGATCATTGCACTGGGCGTCGTTATACTGTTTGATTTTGTGTTGCTGGCGGAAGGCAGCTTGTTCCGTCAGGTAGATGCTCAACTCTGGTCAGCCCGAAGCTTTATCCAATTGCTGATGCTGCCTATGCTGGTCATTGCTGTGCGTCGCATTAAAGCCTGGAATATCCGGGTGTATATTTCACGGGATATTGTGCTGCAAAGCTCATTAGTATTTGGTGCAGGCGCTTACCTGTGTTTACTGGCACTGGCAGGCTTTTATATTCGTTACAGCGGTGGTGCCTGGTCCGAGTTGCTGCAAGCAATATTTATTGTACTGGGATTTGCCTTACTGACAGCTCTGGTGCTGTCCGATGGCGTGCGACGAAAACTGCGGGTGTTTATTGAGAAACACTTCTTTGAAAATACCTTTGACTATCGGGTCAAATGGCTGGAGCTTACCCATCGGCTACGGCAAATCGATGTCAATAACGACAAGGTGCATCAGGAAACTCTGCAAGCATGGCTACAAGCTATCGGTTATACCCGGGGGATCTTATTACGGTTGGATCCTCAGCCTCGAGCTCTGGCCCGCATAAATCGACCGGAGTTAACGGCTGAAGAGTACCGTATCATAGACGGATATATCCGCGATCATCAGCACAGCAACTGGATCATTGATTTACAGCAAGGCCATGATCCCTTTGTTCAAGCGATGAAGCTGTCAGCAGCAAACATTGATACACAACTCATTATTCCTATCCGGGCAAAAGATGGTTTGTGGGGACTTTGCCTGTTGAATGCCGAAGCAAACCTACAACTAAAACTAAACTGGGAATTAAAGGATTACCTGATAGCAGTGACCGAGCAAATTGCCAGTTATTTGTTTTTACTTGAGGCCACCAAGCAACTGATGGAAAATGCCCAATTTGCAGCCTTTAGCCGGATGTCTGCCTTTGTGGTCCACGACTTGAAGAATATTACCGCACAGCTTGGTTTATTGCAGAAAAACGCCGAGCGGCACAAAAACAACCCGGAATTTATTGAAGACGCTTTCGAGACCATAGCAGCCAGCAAGCGCCGAATGGATAAAATGCTGGCCCAACTAATGAATAAAGAGCGAACGGATGAGACAGACTCACGTTTTGAAGTAGGTGAGCTGATTCAGCAGTTAATTCATAATCGCTGTCAGGGCCAACATCCTATTCCAACCCTGGCAGAACATGCTCCGGTTTCAATTAGACTGGATAAAGAGCGCTTTGCCAATGTGTTATTTCATCTGATTGATAATGCACAATATGCAACCCCAGAGAATGGCAGTGTCAGCATTGAACTAAGTCAGAAACGGGACTTCCTCGTTCTTACTATCACGGATACGGGCTGCGGCATGAGCCCTGACTTTATTCAGCAACGATTATTTAAGCCTTTTGACTCTACCAAGGGCAATGCCGGCATGGGCATAGGTGCTTACGATGCCCTGGTATTTGCCCAGCAATCGGGTGGTGCTCTGGAAGTACAAAGTGAGGTCGGCTTGGGGACTACCTTTACCATGCGACTTCCATTAAACTACTAGGTAATAAAGACAAGGATTGTGCAATGAAAACACTGTTAATCGTCGAAGATGATCTCGGTATTCAAAAACAACTAAAATGGAGCCTGCCCGATTACGAGTTGGTATTTGCTGAAGATCGAAGCTCAGCGTTAACTCAGGTGCGCCGCTACGAACCGGCTGTGGTAACCCTTGATCTTGGCTTACCGCCCGATCCCAGCAATGCCAGTGAAGGGTTAGCCTGTCTAACCGATATCCTGGCAATACACCCTGACTGCAAAGTCATTATTATCACCGGCAATACCGACAAAGAGCACGCATTAAAAGCAGTGAATCTGGGTGCTTACGATTATTACCAGAAACCCATCGATCCCGATGTACTGAATGTGATCCTGGCCAGAGCATTTAAACTAAGTACGCTGGAACAAGAGAATCGTTACTTGCGGCATTCCGGGCTGCATCAACAGGATATTATTGGCAACAGCGATAGCATCTTAAAAGCTTGTCGCATGGTAGAAAAGATTGCCCCAACTGAAATTACTACCTTATTGCAGGGAGAAAGTGGTACTGGTAAAGAAGTATTTGCACGCAGCATTCACAAACAAAGTCCTCGCGCTGAAAAACCTTTTATTGCTATTAACTGTGCTTCAATCCCTGAAAACTTGCTGGAAAGTGAGCTCTTTGGCTATGAAAAAGGGGCCTTTACCGGCGCCAATAAGACCACGCTGGGAAAAATTGAGTGTGCCAATGGCGGTACTTTACTGCTGGATGAAATTGGTGATATGCCACTAAGCCTGCAAGCAAAGATGTTGCGTTTTTTACAAGAACGGGTTATCGAGCGCCTTGGTGGCCGGCAGGTAATCGAAGTGGATGTACGGGTGATTTGCGCAACCCATCGCAATCTGGCAGAAATGGTGGCTGAGCAAACTTTCCGGGAAGATCTCTATTACCGTATCAGTGAAATGACCCTGTTTATTCCGCCATTACGGGACCGTGGCCAGGACGTGGTGATCATCGCCAAGGCCTTGCTGCATAAATTCAATCAGGAGTTTAAAACCCAGGTCCACTCGTTGTCGGAAGATGCCATTCAGGCACTGCTTAGCCACCGTTGGCCTGGCAATATCCGCGAGCTGCAGAATAAGCTGAAATCTGCCGTCATTCTGGCCGACAGCAAACAAATTACCGCAAGCGACTTAGGGCTATTACCATCGACAGAAGACCTGGCCCCAAGAACACTGCGCAAAGTACGCGAAGATGCCGAAACACAAGCCATTCGGGAAGCTTATGCTTTGAGTAACGGCAATCTGTCCAAAACAGCCGACTTACTTGGGGTCACCCGCCCGACCCTGTACTCATTGATCGATAAGTACCGGATGCTTGATCTACGCAACAGCGAAACTAATAATGAGCACTAACCACAACCATGCTTTTGCTTTTGAATAAAAAACCCGCCATTTGGCGGGTTTTTTATTCAAAAGCAAAAGGTTATAGGTTTACACCTTTTTGCTTGGCTTTTTCGCGAATGTAATCTTCCCAGCTACGGGCCTGCCGTGCTAATGAAGCATCACGACGGGCTTGTTGTGCCGATGCCAAAGCTTGCGGATACTGCTCCAGATAAAAATGGGCATTAACCAAGCTCATATGCACCCGAGCTGTATTTTCTACATTTAACTCCAGAGCACGATTAAACGCAGTGATCGCATTACGATAACGCTGAATATTCAGCAAAGCTTCGCCTTGACGACGGTATGCTTCTGCATCGTTCTCGAGCTGCCCCAAACGGCCATAAAACTCAGCCGCTTTTGCATATTCACGAGCTGCTTGATAGTTGCTGGCAGTTGCCAACAAAATCTGGCGATTCTCTGGAATAACACCGGCTTTCATTTTCTCTTCAAACAATGAGGCTGCCTTGTATGGCATTTCGTTGTTTGCAAACATCTGACCGTACATTTGAAAATGAGAACGGGAGTCGAGAAAGCCCAGGATATTCGCTACCCTTAATACAGAAAGAGATTTTTGAAAATCTTCCTGCAACTGATAGGTATTACCCAGGTAGAACCACCACTGACCGCTGTCTGGAAACAATGTTACCATTTCTTCCAGCACTGCCGTTGCCTCAGGAATACGCTGCCCTTCAAATAAAGCGGCAAACTTTAGCGTGTAGTAGTTTTCACGAGGTACATCAGACAACGCAATTGCACGATTGATCGGGCTGATCACATTGCCATATTGTTCCATTTGCTGATAAGCGGCAGCCATCCGGAAATAGACATCGTGTTTTTCTTCCCCAGTAAAATGCATCCATTGCTGGTACGCATCAATTGCTTGCTGATAAGCCTCATTCTGCAAATGCAATTGAGCAATGGTCTCAAGCAAACCAGCCTGATCATTAAAGCTTAAAATATCCGGCTTTGCGGCCCGTTGCAGGTACTCCAACGCTTTTTGATTATCTTCACCAATGTACAACTGGCCGATATAGCGATCAACGAAAGCCCGGTCGAAATCAGAACTGGTTCTGGTATCGAGCAAGACTCTCAAAGCTTCGGCAGTTTTGTCTTCCTGGTACAGATCAAAAGCATTCGAGACCGAACGGCCTGTGCGCTCACTGACGACCTGACTGCGACGATCTTTACGCTCCTGAATACGCTGTTGCTGTTGTGCAGCAGTTTCTGCCAGACTGGCCGGAACATAGAATGAGCCTGCCGTCAGTGCAAGAGCGATTGCCAGAGCTGAGCTGAGTTTTGTTAACTTAGTCATCATCAACCTCCGGCCATATCAAGTGAAAAGTCCAACTGTACCTGCAGACCATGCTGCTGCTGTGGACGACCATCAACAATCTTAGGTTGGTAGCGCCAACGACGAAGTGCACGAATGGCTTCACGGTCAAATACCCGGCGAGGCTCCGCTTCAATTACTTCGACATTATCGACACTACCGTCTTCCATAATGCTAAAGCTTAAACGAACCCACCCTTGCAAACCATCACGAGCCGCTTGCACTGGGTAACGAGGTTCAATCCGGACGATAGGCTGTGCATCACCATCACGCATCAATGAACCTGAAGGGTCACCAATACCACCGGTAGCACCACCTAGATCGATGCCAGGCATATTAAAGCCAACGGCTCCAGAAACATCGGTTTGATCCGGTGGCGTCTGTGGCGTTTGTGGCGGTTGTGCCGGTGGTGGTGGCGGTGGCGGCGGTGGTGGTCGCCGTACCTGCACATCCTGATCCGGCGGCGTGGTATTAATTTCTACAACAATCCGCTCTTGCTCGTTATCACGACGCTCCCCGGTCCCTTTGACCAGGGTCGCCATCAACAAGAACAATAGAAACGTTACCACAGCACCAAGAAATAGCGATGTTAGTAAACGTGCCATAGTATCACTGCTCCCCGGCGATTGTGATGATGTAATCACCTGCCGCTTTGATTTGATCCATGACTTCCATTACCCGACCATGCTGGGTTTCTTTGTCTGCCTGAATGATGATGGTATCAGTCGGCGACTCAGCTACCAGACGTTCGATGTTCGCAGCAACCCGCTCTACATCAACCATCCGGCGATCCATCCAGATCTCACCATTCGGACGAATGGCAATAAAGATGGTTGCACTTGGTCTTTGCTCTGCCTGAGTCGACTCAGGTTTATTGACATCAATACCCGCTTCCTTGACGAAGGAAGTAGTCACGATAAAGAAGATCAACATAATGAAAACGATATCCATCATCGGCGTAATGTCGATTTGGGCCTCATCGTCTTCACGAATACGTTTACGTGCCATAAAAATCTCTCTTTAATGATGCGGTAAGCTATCAATCAAGCTTGCTTTTTCCCGCTTTGCTCTGATCTCTAACCGCGAGCTGAAAAAGACCCCGGAAAGTGCAGCCACCATTCCTGACATCGTCGGGATAGTCGCCATGGAGATACCAGACGCCATGGTTCTTGGGTTACCTGTGCCCTGAGTGGCCATCACGTCAAAGACGGAGATCATCCCGGTTACAGTCCCAAGCAGTCCAATCAACGGACACATAGCGACCAGTGTCTTTATCAGCAGCATATTCTGGTCAATTTTTGTTGTAGCTTCAGAAATCCAGGTATCACGGATTTTATGAGCATACCAGGAGGTGGTGTCCTCGCGCGCATCCCAACGGGAAATAATGGCTTTCTTTTCCTTTGGAAACACCGCTTTCAGATACCAGTAGCGCTCTAACATCAGAAACCACATGATGAAGAGCACCAGGGCGACAATGTACAAGACATTGCCCCCGGTATGAATAAAATCCTGTACCGATTCCCACAGCTCAATCAGCTGGAGCATCATTAGGCTTTCTCCTTCTCCGCATGAGCAGCAATGATACCTGCGCTTTGCTCATCCAGAACGTGAAGTACAGACTTAGCTTTTGAAGCAACAATGCTATGAGCGAAGATCAGTGGCAATGCCGCGATCAAGCCAAGTGCAGTGGTCACCAAAGCCAGAGAGATATCACCTGCCATCAGTTTCGGGTCACCAGTACCGTACAGCGTGATGGTTTGGAACGTCATAATCATACCGATAACAGTACCCAATAGACCCATCAAAGGTGCTACTGCTGCGAACAACTTGATCATACCAATACCACGCTCAACTTTTGGTGTTTCACGCAGAATGGCTTCGTCCAGTTTCAGCTCCAGGTTTTCCACATCTGCAGTTTTGTTGCTGTGGTATACCTTCAGGATACGGCCCAACGGGTTGCCATCAGACGGATTAGACAGGTTCTTCAACTGAGTACGGATCTTACCACCGACCAGAGTCAATACGACAAAACGCTCAATCGCAATCAGCAGGCCAATTACCAGTAAAACAGTGATGAGGTAACCAACAGTTTTACCCTGGTGGTAGTATTCAGACAAAGTCGCGCGTTGCTGGTTCAAACGCAAAATGCTGTTGCCTTTGGTTGGGTCAACAAACAGGTTGGTCAGGTTACCGGCACGGGCACTGTGGAAATCAGATACTGAGTTGTGTACACGTGAAATAGGAGCACGACCTAAAGGTTGTAGCTGGTTGGTGTCGGTATTGAAATACAGATAGTCACGATCTGTAGTCACATGGAAAGCACCGAAACGTGTAACACGTTGCGTCGAGCTACCACCTTCCAGGTTCACAACTTCCGCATCAAAGCTGGCAATTTTTGCCGACTCGACCATCTCGGTCAGCAATGCTACCCACAGGTCTTCCATTTCTGAAATGGTAGGTAATTCAGTTGCTGCCGCCAGACCACGCAATGGCTCATCACGGCCTGGGTATTGTGCACTGATGATAGAGCTGGATACCAGACCAATGGCATTGCTGGCACTACCACGCACCATACCAAACAACTCACCCAGGGTACCCTGAGCAGCAATCAGTTCCTGTTCTTTTTGCGCAATCAAAATATCGTTATCGGCATATTCTTTTTGCAAACGCTCACCGCGAGCTTCCTGGTTAGCCAGCTCACGACGCGCTTCATTGAGCAGACGTTGTTGATCCTGGCGGGCATTGATAAAAGCTTGCTCACGCTGCTGATTAACACGGCCTTCCAGTTGACGCTCGCGCTTCACTTGCTCGAGAATTTCATCCAGCTTGGTGCTGGCAGAAACATTGAATGCCAGGCTGGCAGTAGCAGTTACCGCAACAGCAACGATTAGTGATTTAAATAAGGTTCTCATGTTCGTCTTACTCCGCTGCGATTAGTGGTACGCGTGCCATATCAGGGTTAATTTCCCGGCGCGCCATTTTGATGAAATCGCTAACACCATTTAAATAACTATCTGGCAGTTTATCCCAGCTGTTGGTTTGACGGTTCCAGTGCCAGGCATTGTTGCCATCCAGTGACATCGCCATCAGAGCCAGACGACCCAGGTGAACATAATCCACCGTCAGTTCATTGCCAGCCAGGTTCAGAGTACCCTGGAATGAAGCTAGCTCAGAACCGTAACCGGCCTCAATGCTGTAAGCTTCCATAATCTGGCGGTACTGCTCAGACAATTGCACATCAGAGCGGGCCATGGAATCACGTAAGCGCTCAACACGCTCCATACGGCGCTCAGTGCGAAGCGGAATATCGTTTTTAACGAATTCTTCCAACGCATCAATCATTTTAAACATCAAAGGTACCGTGCCACGGCGGGTATCTTCAAGGGTATCGATTTGACGTTGGATGGAGTTGATTTGACGCTGTTGATCATTGACCAGAGTCTGCAGGAAGTCATTGTATACTTTCAGGCTATCGGTTTGATCAACGACTTGACGATATTGGCCAAGCAACTCTTGGGTTTGTTCGTAGATGGTGTTGATGCGTTCCTGTGACCGCACTGCTTCACGGACGATCTGGCTATTTTCCTGATGAATTTGCTCTAAGCCGGAATTCGCCATCGCTCCGCCGGAAAAGGCGAAGACACCGGCAAAAGCCGATGCGATAAGACTTTTACTCATTTTATTGTTAAGCATAGTTCCCAACCAATAATTGCTGATTAACGTAACCTGGAGTTTTAGGGCTTATCTCATACTACCCTACAGTCAATGGCAGTAAGCACTTCAAGCCATTGCATCGACCACGAATAGAGAGCCCTGGTTAGAGGGTAAACCAACTGCATCATTGCAGCTAAAAAGCCCATTGTCAATACGACAACGGGCTTTGGCATGAATTCAAACAGTGCTTATTTATGCAGCTTTTAGCGTCATTTATGCGCTGTTAAAGCTCTGCTTTTTTTATTGTCAAACTTTATTAAATTAAACGAGCAAAAAAGCAGCGACCTACTATTTAATTGTAGAAGTCCACCATCTTTTCCAAACTGATGGGCTTGAGCTTGCTGGCGTTTCCTGCAGTACCAAAAGCTTCATAACGAGCCACGCAAATCTCGGTCATGGCTTTGGTGGATACCTGCAGGAATTTGCGCGGGTCAAACTCAGCCGGATGCTGCGCCAAAAAGCGCCGAATCGCTCCGGTAGATGCCAGACGCAGATCGGTATCGATATTCACTTTGCGCACACCGTGCTTGATACCTTCAAGGATCTGCTCAACCGGTACACCGTAGGTTTCCGGGATCTCACCACCAAACTCGTTGATGACTTTCAGCCACTCTTGCGGCACCGACGACGAACCATGCATCACCAGATGGGTATTGGGAATTTTGGCATGAATGGCTTTGATGCGATCGATAGCGAGAATATCGCCTGTTGGCGGCCGGCTGAACTTGTAAGCACCATGCGAGGTGCCACAGGCAATGGCCAAGGCATCCACACCGGTGGCTTTCACAAACTCAAAGGCTTCATCCGGATCGGTCAGCATTTGCTCGTGGGTGAGTACCCCTTCCGCGCCAATGCCGTCTTCCTCACCGGCAGTGCCGGTTTCCAATGAGCCTAAACAGCCCAGTTCGCCCTCGACGGAAACACCACAGGCATGGGCAATATCGACCACACTCTTGGTAACCGCAACGTTGTAGTCGTAATCCATCGGTGTTTTGCCATCTTCACCCAAGGAGCCATCCATCATTACAGATGAAAAACCCAGCTGGATAGAGCGCTGACACACAGCCATCGAGGTGCCATGATCCTGGTGCATTACCACCGGGATATGGGGAAACTCTTCCACCGCTGCCAGGATCAGGTGACGCAGAAAAGGCGCACCAGCGTATTTACGCGCCCCGGCAGATGCCTGCACAATGACCGGGCTATCGGTTTGATCCGCAGCCAGCATAATAGCGCGCATTTGCTCCAGATTGTTGACATTAAATGCTGGTACTCCATAACCATGCTCTGCAGCATGATCCAGCATCTGACGTAATGAAATAAGTGCCATGAGATCCTCTCTCTGTTAGGGTACAAAGTTATCAATGCTCTTTGAGCTTATGGTTGTAATGTTTTAAAGCGCTGACCGCGCCCGTTCTTCCAGTATAGCGACTGCTGGCAGGGTTTTGCCTTCCAGGAATTCCAGGAAAGCACCACCACCAGTCGAAATGTACGAAATTCTGTCCGCAATGCCGTATTTATCAATGGCAGCTAAGGTATCACCACCGCCAGCAATAGAAAATGCCGGGCTATCAGCAATGGCTTTAGCAATGGCTTCGGTTCCAGCGGCAAACTGATCGAACTCAAATACACCCACCGGGCCATTCCAGACAATGGTGCCGGCATTTTTCAGCAACTTAACCAAAGCCGCTGTAGTCACGGGCCCGATATCAAATACCATATCATCGCTGGCAATCTCATTCACGGCTTTCAGTTCTGCGGCTGTATCGGCACTAAATGCTTTGCCGGTTTTCACATCCGATGGAACCGGGATGCTGGCACCTCGCTTCTCTGCTGCAGCCATCAAGCGTTTGGCTTCCGGAATCAACTCATCTTCACACAAGGACTTGCCAACACCATGGCCTGAGGCGGCAATAAAAGTATTGGCAATACCACCGCCAACAATCAGTTGATCGACCACGCCAGATAATGATTCCAGCACCGTGAGTTTGGTCGACACCTTAGAGCCACCAACAATGGCAACCAGCGGCCGTTTTGGATTTTGCAGCGCTTTAGCCAGGGCATCCAGTTCGTTCGCCAGCAAAGGGCCGGCACAAGCAACAGGCGCATATTTGGCAACACCATGGGTAGAAGCCTGAGCCCGGTGCGCCGTGCCAAAGGCATCCATCACAAAGATATCGCACAATGCCGCCAGCTTTTGTGCCAGTGCATCATCGTTTTTCTTCTCACCGGCGTTAAAGCGGACGTTTTCAAATACCACCAGCTCGCCTGGCTTGGCATCCACTCCGTCCAGATAATCGCGCGCTAAACGTACCGGAACCGTCAGAGCTTGTTGCAACCAGGCCACCACCGGCTGCATCGAAGCCTCTTCACTGTAAACGCCTTCTTCCGGCCGGCCCAGATGTGACATCACCATCACAGCAGCCCCTTGGGCTAAGGCCAGTTCAATGGTGGGTAACGCCGCTCTTAAACGAGCATCAGAGGTCACGGCGCCGTCTTTCACCGGTACATTCAAATCCTCCCGGATCAGCACTCGCTTGCCGGCAAGATCCAGCTTGGTCATCTGTATCACTGTCATCTGTTTCTCCCTATGAAATAAATTGTCTTAGCAGGCCATCATGGCTCTGGCTGTATCCAGCATCCGATGGGCAAAGCCCCATTCGTTGTCACACCATAGCAAACACTTTACCAGCCGTTTGTGACTGACCCGGGTCAGGGAGCCATCAACGATGCAGGAGTGTGCATTGTGATTAAAATCCACCGACACCAATGGCTCTTCGGTGTAATCCAAAATACCGGCCAGCTGCGCCTTGCCGGCGCGTTGCAACACCTGATTGATTGCGGCTGGGTTTACATCCTGATGCAAGGTAAGACTGACATCCATCGCCGTGACATTGACCGTTGGCACCCGCACAGCAATGGCTTCAAAGCGCCCGGCCAATTGCGGCAAAATACGCTCAATGCCGAGCGCTAACTTGGTATCGACCGGAATGATGGATTGACTGGCCGCTCTGGTGCGGCGTAAATCGGTATGGTAAGCATCGATCACCTGTTGATCATGCATCGACGCATGGATGGTGGTGATGGTGCCACTTTCAATGCCATAGGCATCGTCCAGCAGTTGCAACACCGGCACCACACAATTGGTGGTGCAGGAACCATTGGAAACGATCTGCATCGCTGGCGTCAGGTGTTGCTGATTGATACCAAAAATCACCGTAGCGTCAACATCGGCATCGGCCGGATGTGAAAACAGCACCTTTTTGGCACCGGCTTCCAGATGCCAGCTGGCATGCTGCCTTGAATGAAACACTCCGGTGCACTCCAGCACCACATCAATGCCCAGCTCTTGCCAGGGCAGTTCAGAAGGATCCGCTTCGGCAAAGAGCTTGATCACATCGCCATTCACACTGATGCCCTGCTCCACCCGCTCGACCACAGCAGCAAAGCGACCATGTGAGGTGTCGTACTTTAATAGATGTGCCACCCCTTTGGCATCGGCCAGCTCATTGATGGCTACCACCTGAATATCTTGCCGACCCGATTCGTACAACGCACGGACAATGTTACGGCCAATACGACCGAAGCCATTGATAGCAACACGAATAGGTTCTTGCACACTGGGCATCCGTTTCATGCTCCTTAGAAAAAAGGACAGCCC
Organism: Alkalimonas sp. NCh-2; assembly: GCF_039631345.1. Lineage (NCBI taxonomy): Bacteria > Pseudomonadati > Pseudomonadota > Gammaproteobacteria > Alkalimonas > Alkalimonas sp. NCh-2. The sequence goes on along the minus strand of NZ_JBDIUV010000002.1, from coordinate 282,983 downwards.
GGGCTGTCCTTGTTTTATCACTGGGTCAATAGTTCGCGGGCAGCAGCCAGCACCTTGTCACTGGTGATGCCAAAGTAAGCAAACAACTGCTCGGCAGGCGCCGACTCACCGAAGCCGGTCATGCCAATGACTTTGCCGTTCAAACCCACGTACTTGTACCAGCCATCCATAATACCCGCCTCTACGGCGATACGACGGCTGACGGCAGCCGGCAGTACCTGCTCGCGGTAGCTGGCATCCTGCGCATCAAATACATCGGTCGATGGCATCGATACCACTCGTACCTTGCGGCCTTCTTGCTGCAGTTGCTGCGCAGCACTCATCGCCAGTTGCACCTCTGAGCCGGTCGCCATCAGGATAAGTTCCGGTGTACCTGCACAATCCAGCAACACATAACCACCCCGGCGAATCGCTGCCAGTTGCTCTGCATTGCGCTCTTGCTGTGGTAAGCCCTGACGGGTAAAGATCAAGCTGGTTGGGCCTTCCGTGCGTTCAATGGCCGCTTGCCAGGCAACGGCGGATTCGACCTGGTCGCATGGACGCCAGTTCATCAAGTTTGGCGTGGCACGCAGTGCCGCCAATTGCTCCACCGGCTGGTGAGTCGGGCCATCTTCGCCCAAACCAATGGAGTCGTGGGTGTACACAAAGATCACTCGCTGCTTCATCAGCGCAGCCATCCGCACCGCGTTACGGGCGTATTCCATAAACATTAAGAAGGTAGCACCGTACGGCACAAAGCCACCATGCAACGCAATACCATTCATAATGGCCGACATGCCAAATTCGCGCACACCGTAATAAATGTAGTTGCCACTGGCATCATTGTGCGTTAGTGGCTTTGAACCTGACCAAATGGTCAGGTTGGAGCCGGCCAAATCGGCCGATCCACCCATAAATTCAGGCAATAAAGGACCAAAGGCATTCAGCGCATTTTGCGACGCTTTGCGTGTTGCAACGTTCGCTGGGTTCGCTTGCAGTTGTTCGATGTAAGCAGCACTTTGCTCGGTCCAGTTGGCAGGCAGCTCGCCACTGGTACGACGCTCAAACTCAGCGGCTAATTCAGGATGAGCAGCGCGGTAAGCAGCCAGTTTTTGTTGCCAGCTTTGTTCTGCTAACTGACCTTTGGCTTTTGCATCCCATTCGGCGTAAATATCGGCCGGAATTTCAAAAGGCGCATGCGGCCATTGCAAAAATTCGCGGCTGGCAGCAATTTCAGCATCGCCCAGTGGCGCACCGTGGCAATCATGACTGCCACCTTTATTCGGTGCACCATAACCAATTACGGTTTTGCAGCAAATAAGGGTTGGTTTGCCGGTTTCAGCCTGCGCCTGTTCAATGGCGGCTTTGACCGCAGCCGCGTCATGGCCATCCACCGACTCAATCACCTGCCAGCCATAAGCTTTGAAGCGTGCTGGCGTATCGTCAGTAAACCAACCTTCGACTTCGCCATCAATGGAAATACCATTGTCGTCCCAGAAGGCAATCAGTTTACCCAAGGCTAAAGTGCCGGCCAGCGAGCAAGCTTCGTGCGATATACCTTCCATCAGACAGCCATCGCCCAGGAACACATAAGTAAAGTGATCGACCAAATCATGGCCTGGCCGGTTAAACTGGGCCGCCAGCGATTTCTCCGCAATGGCCATGCCCACCGCATTGGTAATCCCCTGACCAAGCGGGCCTGTGGTGGTTTCTACGCCAGGAGCGTAGCCATACTCCGGGTGACCGGGTGTTTTAGAATGCAACTGTCGGAATTGTTTTAAATCGTCAATGCCAAGCTCGTAACCTGATAAATGCAACAACGAATACAGCAACATGGAGCCATGGCCGTTCGACAGCACAAAACGATCACGATCAGCCCAATTTGGATTCTCTGGATTGTGCTTTAAGAAATCACGCCACAGCACTTCAGCAATATCCGCCATGCCCATAGGGGCACCCGGATGGCCTGAATTGGCTTTTTGAACCGCATCCATGCTAAGCGCACGAATAGCGTTGGCGAGTTGTTTACGAGAAGGCATGCTAACTCCTGGGTAGTTGGTAAAAATTGACTTGAGTCATGGCAAAACCATCACTCTGAGTAGTGCTGTTATACCGTGAGTATGCAACAGGGTCTGACTGCCCTGCTTTTTGTGCTGCGTATTTTCGCCCAGCCATCGGCCAATGGCAAATTTAAATCACACCCCTGGCCGTTAAAACGCTCCTTCAACGTCAATCCTGCGCCTGCCAATACAGCGTCAAAGACGTCTGGCCGTCAATTTTTCCTAGCCAAGACTGATCGATTTCACTAAAATAGCCGTTATAACTCGGCACCCGCACTGGAGAACTCCTTTGCAGCGGGCGCTTTGTATTTAACTTTTTGATGGATAACAGGCCCATGGCACAACATATCTTTACTTCTGAATCCGTATCCGAAGGGCATCCGGATAAAATCGCCGATCAGATCTCTGATGCGGTGCTGGATGCCATTCTGGCACAAGATCCAAAAGCGCGGGTTGCCTGCGAAACTTTCGTTAAAACCGGTATGGTGCTGGTGGGTGGTGAAATCAGTACCAGCGCCTGGGTCGATATTGAAGAACTGACCCGCAAAACTGTACGCGAAATTGGTTATGTGCATTCCGATATGGGCTTTGATGCCGACTCCTGTGCTGTACTCAATGCTATTGGTAAGCAATCACCGGATATCAATCAGGGGGTTGATCGCGCCGATCCAAAAGAACAAGGTGCCGGCGATCAGGGCCTGATGTTTGGCTACGCCAGCAACGAAACCGACGTGCTGATGCCAGCGCCAATCACCTATTCGCATCGTCTGGTGCAGCGCCAGGCACAGGTGCGTAAGAATGGTACCCTGCCCTGGTTACGCCCGGATGCTAAATCTCAGCTCAGCTTTATCTATGAAGATGGCAAGCCGGTAGGTATTGATGCGGTGGTATTATCCACCCAGCATTGCGATACCATCAGCACCGAGGATCTGCGCGAAGCCGTGATGGAAGAAATCATCAAACCGGTACTGCCTGGCGAGTGGCTCACCAGCAACACCAAGTTTTTCATTAACCCAACCGGCCGTTTTGTAATTGGTGGCCCCATGGGCGACTGTGGTCTGACTGGCCGTAAAATCATTGTCGATACCTATGGCGGCATGGCTCGTCACGGCGGTGGTGCTTTCTCTGGTAAAGATCCATCCAAGGTAGATCGCTCGGCGGCTTACGCAGCCCGTTATGTGGCAAAAAATATTGTAGCTGCAGGTTTGGCCGATCGCTGTGAAATCCAGGTATCTTATGCCATTGGGGTGGCCGAACCTACCTCCATCAGTGTTGAAACCTTTGGCACCAGCAAGCTGGAAGAAAGTCAGTTGATTGGTTTAATCCGTGAGCATTTTGATCTGCGCCCATACGGCCTGATTGATATGCTGCAACTAGAGCGTCCTATCTACCTGCCAACCGCAGCCTATGGTCACTTTGGTCGCGATGAGTTCCCATGGGAGCAAACCAACAAAGCTGAAGCGCTACGTCAATACGCCAAATAAGCCCGTATAAACACACTTAAGGAGAGCTCAGGCTCTCCTTTTTTCTGGCTTCAGTACCAGTAAAGGTACACAGTCAACAGTTTCACCAAACTGTTTTTTGTGTATGATAAGGCAGCCTTGTCTGAGAACTGATGTTCAGACCGCTATTACAATCAAAGTTTCAGGGGAACATGGCGCACGCTCGCCCCATAAAAATTACAAGGAAAACCTATGTCCGCACAACAGGCCGCTCCAGCTGAAAAGCAGAGCATGCTCAATCGCGCTCTGAACGCGATTGAAGTGGTCGGGAATAAACTGCCCGATCCGGCTATTTTATTCGCCCTCTTGATGGTATTTGTCTGGGTCGCTTCCTGGCTGCTGTCTGGCGTCAGCTTTAATGAAGTGGATCCCCGTACTGGCGAATCCATTCAAATTGCCAACCTGCTGGCAGGCAGTTCGCTCACAGAATTTACCTCCCGCATGGTCAATACCTTCGTTACCTTTGCCCCTTTGGGAATTGTGCTGGTAGCCATGCTCGGTCTGGGTGTTTCTGAGCATACCGGCTTTATTAATGCAGGCCTTCGGTCTATTTTAAGTGTCACGCCCAAAATGCTGCTTACCCCTGTGCTGATTGCGGTAGGTATTCTCAGTCATGTCGCGGTCGATGCCGGCTATGTACTGGTGATCCCACTAGGAGCCGTGATTTTCTACGCAGCGGGCCGCCATCCGTTGGCTGGTATTGCCGCCGCTTTTGCCGGTGTGTCTGGCGGCTTTTCCGCAACTTTCTTTATTCCATCCAGCCTGGACCCGATGCTGGCTGCCTTTACCCAGGAAGCGGTGAATTTATCCGCCCATCCGGCGGCAGCCGATCTGGTGATCAACCCGCTAAACAACTTTTACTTCACCACGGCTTCCACCTTCCTGGTGATTCTGGTTGGCTGGTTCCTGACCGATAAAGTGATTGAACCACGGCTGAAAAACACTCAGGTAGATGCCGATGCGGCCGACTTACCAGTGATGGATGAGCTGAGCAGCCGTGAGAAAAAAGGTTTGATGTGGGCTGCCTTTTCTATGGTAGCTGCTTTTGTTTTGCTGGTGATTTCCGCCCTGCCGGAAGGCTCTGCCTGGCGCACCGACACAGGTGAACTGGCCGATGCAGCTGCGCCACTGATGCGCTCTATCGTGTCATTGATCTTTATTTTCTTTTTAATTCCGGGCGTCGTCTACGGCTATGTCGCTGGTACAGTGAGAAGCCACCGCGATGTCGTTGAAGGCATGAGTAAAGCCATGAGCGGTATGGGCTATTACATAGTGATGGCCTTTTTCTGTGCTCAGTTTATCTATGCTTTTGGCCAGTCCAACCTGGGAGCTTTGATGGCCATTAAAGGCGCCAACTGGTTAAAAGAAATGGCCTTCCCGATGGGCTTTACCCTGATTGGCATCGTGCTGCTGACCGGTTTTGTCAATCTGATGGTCGGCTCTGCTTCCGCCAAGTGGGCTTTAATTGGCGCCATCATGGTGCCGATGCTGATGGAGCTGGGCGTATCACCAGACTTAACTCAGGCTGCTTATCGAGTGGGTGACTCCAGCACCAACATCATTACGCCACTGCTGCCTTATTTCCCACTGATCGTGGTGTTCTGCCAGAAATACGTCAAATCCAGTGGTATTGGTACCCTCATCTCCCTGATGCTACCCTTTACCGTGACCCTGCTGGTTTGCTGGACCGCTTTCCTGTTGTTGTTCTGGGGCTTTGATATCCCACTCGGTGTCGGAGCCAGCCATAGTTTCCCGGCAAAATAAGCGATCGCTTGCCGAATACCTTTTAGCCACTAAACCCGCTACGGCGGGTTTTTCTTTGGCTATGCGCTGCAAATTGCTACCATAGAGTAATTCGCACTAACCTTAACATCCTATGCGCATACCCAGAATCTTTGTCGACTTACCACTGAATACCTCGTCTTTGTCTTTACCTGACGAAGCCGCCGCTCACGTTGGCCGGGTGCTAAGAATGCAACCAGGTGATGCCTTGCAGCTATTTAATGGTGATGGCAAAAATTACTCAGCCCAGATTGAGCACCTCAGCAAAAAGCAAGTGCAGGTCTCTGTTACCAGTTCAGAGCCAAATGCAACCGAGTCCAACCTACACTTGCATTTGGGGCAAGTGATCTCGCGTGGCGACCGGATGGACTTTGCCATCCAAAAAGCGGTGGAACTAGGGGTAAGTGTTATAACACCTTTATTTTCAGAGCGCTGTGGCGTGAAGCTGGATGGTGAGCGTTTGGAAAAAAAGCAGCAGCAATGGCAAAAAATTGTGCATTCTGCCTGCGAGCAATCAGGCCGCAGCCAGGTACCTAAGATCCAGCCAGCATTACCACTGGCAAGCTGGCTGGCCGAACCAACAAAAGATGTGAAGCTGACCTTGCATCCGTGGGCCAGCGACACCATAAAGACATTAGTGCCAGCCCAAAGCATTCGCCTGATGATTGGCCCTGAAGGTGGTTTTAGTGAGCAGGAAATGGCAGCCGCGCTGGCAGCTGGTTATCTGGGCATTCGGCTTGGCCCTCGCGTATTACGTACCGAAACAGCTGCCCTAACGGCCATCAGCGCCCTGCAGCTGCAATTTGGCGATCTCGCCTGAGGATCTTATGACAGCACTTAGTATCGGTATTGTGATGGACCCCATAGCGGACATCACTATCAAAAAAGACACCAGTTTTGCCATGCTGCTGGAAGCTCAGCGCCGTGGCTACACCATCCATTACATGGAAATGGCAGACTTGTATCTGCTGGAAGGACAAGCACGGGCTCGTACCCGGCTGTTAATGGTAGAAGAAGATCCAACCAACTGGTACCAGTTTGGGCAACAACAAGATATTGCATTAGGGGATTTAGACGCCATCCTGATGCGTAAAGATCCGCCCTTTGATACCGAGTACATCTACGCTACCTACATGCTGGAGCTGGCCGAGCAACAAGGCTGTTTAATTGTCAACAAACCGCAAAGCCTGCGCGATGCCAATGAAAAGCTTTACACCAGTTGGTTTAGCCAATACACCCCTAAAACGCTGGTAAGCCGCGACTCAGCCCGGCTCAAAGCCTTCTGGCAACAGCATCAGGATGTCATCATCAAGCCACTTGATGGTATGGGCGGCGCTTCGATTTTCCGTCTGAAAGCCGATGATCCAAATGTTGGCGTGGTACTGGAAACCCTGACCGGCCACAACAGCCGTTATGCCATGGCGCAACAATTTGTGCCGGCCATCAGCGAGGGTGACAAACGCATTTTAATGGTCAATGGCGAGCCTATCCCCTATGTGCTGGCCAGGATCCCAGCCAAGGGTGAAACTCGTGGTAATTTAGCTGCCGGCGGCCGTGGTGAAGTGCGGCCACTGAGCGACACTGATCGTGCCATTGCCGAAGCGGTGGGCCCAACGTTAAAAGCCAAAGGACTTATTTTTGTCGGTTTGGATATAATTGGTGATAAACTTACAGAGATCAATGTCACCAGCCCCACCTGTGTACGGGAAATTGAAGCCGAAGCTCCCGTGCATATCACTGGTCAGTTGTTTGATGCCATCGAACAACTGCTCGGTCAATGAAGTACCTGGTCTGTTCCCTGCCAACAATAAGGTCGGCAGGTAGCGAATGAAGGAGCGCAGCATGAATACCTTTGAGCATCACTTTTTGATTGCTATGCCATCGCTGCAAGACCCATTTTTCCAACGCAGCGTGACCTATATCTGTGAACACAATGCCGAGGGTGCCATGGGCATCGTCATCAATCACCCACTAAAAGCAACTATAGGCGATTTACTGCAACAACTGGATATCGAGTACGACCCAAAAAATCCGATCACAGAACAAGCCGTCTGTGCCGGTGGCCCTGTACAGGCTGATCGCGGCTTTGTGCTGCACAAAGCACAGCCAGGCTATCTAAGCAGTATGCAACTGGACGATGATCTGATGATCACCACGTCTAAAGATATCCTGCAAAACCTGACTACTAGCGAAGGCCCGGACAAGTTTTTATTGGCTTTGGGGTATGCCGGCTGGGTGGCCGGTCAACTGGAGCAGGAAATCGCCGATAACTCCTGGCTGGTGATCCCAGCCGATAGCAGCATCATTTTTGACCTGGCCCATGCCTACAAATGGCAGGCAGCCACCAAAAAAATGGGCATTGAAACCTGGCAACTGAGCAGTACCGCAGGACATGCTTAATGAGTACAGATAAACACCGCTCAGTATTAACCTTTGATTACGGCACCAAAAGCATTGGCGTTGCTATCGGTCAGGAACTGACCGGCAGCGCCAGTGTACTGGCTGCTTTGAGGGCCCGCGATGGTATTCCTGATTGGGACCAGATTGAAAAAATGCTGAAAGAGTGGCAACCGGATCTGTTACTGGTTGGCCTGCCACTGAATATGGATGGCACAGAACAAGAGTTTACCGTGCGCACCCGCAAGTTTGCCAATCGCCTGCATGGACGCTTTGGGCTGCCAGTAGAACTGCATGACGAGCGTCTTACCACTGCCGATGCCAGACAACAACTCTTTGCTGAAGGTGGCTTTCGTAACCTCAGTAAGGACAAAGTCGATAGCGTCTCGGCGGTGCTTATTTTTGAGAGCTGGTATGAAAACCAGGCCTGACAATCCCCTTATTCAGCCTGGCTATTACCAACACTACAAAGGCCCTTATTATCAGGTGCTGGATGTAGCCCGTCACAGCGAAACTGAAGAATGGCTGGTTATCTACCGACCACTGTATGATGCATCATCACTGTGGGCCCGGCCACTAGCGATGTTCAGTGAACAAGTGCAATACCAAGGTACACAGCTACCTCGTTTTCGCTACCTGGGCGATACCCCTCCAGCCTGACTCTTGCAACCTGCGGCATTGACCGAAAATCCCTTTATTTAGCCGCTCATCACTTTTCTTCCAGCTGTTTTTTTGCACATGACTATCATTTGTGGCATCTACTGCAGCGATTGTAAAAAATCGTTACCAATATTAATTTAGCTGGTTGCAAGGAGAATGCTATGTTTGATGCGACTGAGTGGGCACACGTACTGGAGCAAAGTAACCTGATCTTTTTGCTTTGGTTTGTCCCCCTGTTTTTAGCGATTTATTTTATCCCGACCCTATTGGCGTTGATTTTTAATCGCCGCCATCTTGGCAAAATAGCCATCGCCAATATTCCGACGGGTTTTTCTATGCTTGCCTGGTTTGCCCTGATGGGGGTTGCCATTAGTGGGAAATTGTTAGCATCAAAACAAGGAGCGAAAAATGAGTAAAACAATGTCACAGGGGCTACTGGATATCTACGTAGCACCCAAGCAATTATTAGATGCTCTGCCAGCAAAGAAAGGCTGGAGCTGGCTTCCTTTTATCCTGCTGCTGGTTAGCAGTGCTTTTGCTTCCTGGTGGCTTTTTCAGGGCATGAGCCCAGAGTGGCTGGTAGAACAGCAAATCGCTGCCAGCGCTCACAAGATGACACCAGCAGAGATAGAGCAAAGCCGGGCACTCTTCGGTCAAATGGCCGACAAAATGCCACTTATTGCCTTAGGCAGCGCTATCGTGATGACGCCCATCATACTGGCTTTACTCGCACTCTACCTCATGTTGGTGGGGAACCCTGGCACCAAACGCGCTTACGGTGACTGGTATGCACTGGCAGTATGGAGCTACATGCCCTATTTGCTGGTGATGCTTGGACTGATGGTGTTGATTGCCGTAAGCAACGATCCCAATCTGCCACTTAATGCGGCTAACTTTTTGTCCATCAATCAACTGCTGCTGGGCCTGCAACCTGGCGATGCCTGGTTTGCCTGGGCAGATAACCTGAACTTAATTTACTTCTGGATGGTTGGTTTGATGGCCACTGGTTTACACAGCTGGAGCGGCTATTCGCCGGTTAAAAGTACCTTACTCGCGGCGCTACCATTGTTGATTATTTTTGGTCTTTGGGCTGTCTTTATCTGACTTAGTTGGGGCAACTATGAAAAAGTTGGTTATTTTACTGCTGATTGCTACGCTGCTGGCTGGACTGGTAGCTCTTAGCAAATACCGGCAATCGCAACAAGCTATTAGCGTCAGTACTGTGCTGGTAACCGAAGGTGCTTTAGCCGATAGCATTCTTGCCTCGGGCAACCTGGAGTTTAATACTCAGATCCAGATTCGTTCCGAAGTCACCGGCCGGGTGCTGGAAGTACTGGTAGAAGAAGGTGATACGGTAGCAAAAGGCCAGATGCTGATGCGGTTGGATCCCACGGCTTTTGAAGCCGATGTCAACCGCAGCCGCGCCATGGTGCGCAGTCAACAGATTGATATTGAACGGGCCAAAGCACAACTGGCTGATTTAGAGCGGCAGTTTTCCCGGCAACAACAACTGCATCAAACCGGTCTGGTGCAACAGGAAACCATCGATAGTTTGCAGAGCAAACTGGATATTGCTCACATTAATATAGCTGCCGCCAAAGCAACATTAGAGCAAGGCAAAGCCAGCCTTGCCATGGCAGAAGATAACCTCAGTAAAACTATCTACCGCTCCCCAATTGCTGGCTTGCTTTCTACCGTCGATATCAAGCCAGGTGAAACCGTAATTGCCGGCAGCACCAATATTATTGGCTCACCTTTAATGACACTGGCCGATCCCAGCGCCATTCTGGCAGAGCTTCGGGTTGATGAAGCCGATATTGCCAATGTCCACCTTGGGCAGCGAGCAGAGACTTTCGCCGCTGCTTACCCGCATCAGGCCATTCCCGGCGAGGTTATTCAAATAGCCACCTCAGCCCGTAATATGAACCAAAGCCAAAGCCTGTCATTTCGGGTAAAAGTGCTGCTTCAGCCGGGGGACATCGCCCTGTATCCAGGCATGAGTTGCCGGGCTGAAATTATTTTATCGGAGCAAGATGCCGGCATACAGGTACCCATTGCAGCAATACAGCAGGATGGTGATAGCGCCTTTGTCTGGAAGGTAGAAAATGGACAAGCCAATAAGCAGCCTGTGACACTTGGGCTTGCCACCGACATTGCTCAGGAAATTCTATCTGGCTTAACGGTGGGAGAGCAGGTGATTATTGGCCCGGCCCGTACTCTGCTGCGAATTCAGGATGGCAGCCGCATTAATGCCAGCCTGCAGGAGCCATAAGATGCCAGCATCTGTGATTGAGTTACAGCAAGTCAGTAAAAGCTACCCTATGGCTGGTGAGACCTTTTACGCTTTGCAGCACATTAACCTGAGTATTGCTGAAAACGACTATGTCGCCATTATCGGCCCTTCAGGTTCCGGCAAATCTACCCTGATGAATATACTTGGTTGCCTGGATACTCCCAGCAATGGCCACTATCAGTTGGCAGGTCGGGATGTCTCCACCCTGAACGAAGCAGCACTGGCAGCACTGCGCAATGAAGCCGTAGGGTTTATTTTCCAAAGTTTTAATCTGTTGCCAAGAGCCACTGTGCTAGCCAATGTCATGCAGCCTTTGGTGTACCGGATCATGAGCAATAAAAAACGACAGGCTATGGCACTCGACGCTTTGCAACGGGTTGGGTTGGCCAATAAAACCGGCCACTTCCCCAACCAGTTGTCCGGTGGCCAGCGCCAGCGGGTTGCTATTGCCAGAGCTTTGGTGACCAAACCACGTATTTTGTTAGGCGATGAGCCAACCGGTAACCTGGACAGCAAAACCAGCAGAGAAATCATGGCGCTATTCGATCAACTGCATCAGGAAGGCCATACCATTATTCTGGTCACGCACGAGCAAGACATTGCCGATCACTGTCAGCGGGTTATCCGGCTGGTCGATGGCGAGGTCGAACAGGATGTGCGCAATGAACAAGGAGCACGCTTGCATGTTTAAGTTAATTCATGCCAGTTTTGAAGGCAGTAAAGCTGCTTTTTCCTCCATTCGGGCTCATGCATTGCGCAGTGCCCTGACAACTCTGGGTATTATTATCGGTGTAGCCGCTGTTATTACGGTGGTAGCCATTATGCAAGGCCTTAGCCACAGCATCACCAGCCAACTGGATGATTTAGGCAGCGATATGGTGACCTTGCGGGCCTACACCCCTACCAACCAACAAATGCTGGGAAACTTTAACTACTTGCATCATGATGATTTTCTGGTCTTGAAAAACCGGGTGCATCAGGTCGAAGATATGACCGCTACCATGCAAGCCTTTAGCATGGGCTCACAGGTGTACTATGGCCGCAACAGCACTCAAACCCAGATCATCGGTACCGACAGCAGCTATCAGAATGTCGTACGGGTCTATCCGGAGCTGGGCCGGTTTTTATCAGCTAGCGATGATGACCGTAGGCGGCGGGTGGCTTTTATTGGCGTGTCGCTGATCCAAAAACTGGATCTGCCCGCCAACCCGGTGGGGGAATTTATCAACTTATCCGGCGACTGGTTTCGCATTATTGGTGTGGCTGAAGCGAGAGGCAGTCTGTTTGGCTTTGATCAGGATAACTACATCATTGCCCCTTTCAGTACCATTCGGGCATTAAATGGTGAACGGGCAGCGCGTAACATTGATATCTTGTTTCGTCCTGCAGCAGGTGCAGATCCAGAGCAAGTGCAACAACAAATGCGTACCATCCTCAGACAGCGGCATAAACTGCAAACCGATGAGCCGGACCCTTTTGAATTTGTCAGCGCCGAGCGAATGATAGAGCAATTTAATACCATCACCCGCAGCATTACGCTGGTGGCTGGTGGTGTGGTCGGCATCAGTCTGTTGGTCGGTGGTATTGGGGTTATGAATATTATGCTGGTGTCGGTCACCGAGCGCACCCGTGAAATAGGCATTGTGAAGGCGCTGGGCGCAACGCCGCAATTTATCCTGCTGCAGTTTTTGGTGGAAGCTTTGGTACTGTCTTTATTTGGCGGTATTATCGGCCTGGCACTTGGGGCTGGTATTGCCAGCTTTATTGGTTTAATGTTACCTGCCATGCCAGATGCCTTGATCCCGCTATGGGCCATACTCCTGTCAATTGGTTTTACCACCCTGATAGGAGTGGTTTTTGGCCTGGCCCCGGCCATTAAAGCATCCCGATTAAACCCTATAGACGCCTTACGTTATGAATAACCCAAGCTCTATCTGGCAACACCACTGGCAGCTGTGCTGGCAAAGCAGTAAGCCGTACCGGCTTGGCCAGGCGCTCAGTTTTGTGCTGTTCCTGTTGTTTTATATGCTCTATACCTTGCCTTTTTTTCAGGTTGAACAGCCGGAGTTGGTGCTCATCTTTTTTATTCGCTTCCTGCTGGAAGCCAGTGTCTTTGTGATCCTGAGTCATTTTTTACTACGACCACCACTGAAAATTCATTACCAGCGCGGGTTCTCTCTGTCTGCGCTACTTCAGCTGTCAGGCTGGCTTTGTCTGGCGGCACTGCTATTGGCCACTGTGAGTACTTTTGCATCCTATCTTCCGGCTCTAAGTAAAACCGATATGCAACAAATCACTCTGGTGCAAAAAGATAGTATTGAAGGCCTGCAGATGCAGTTTACATTAACCACGCTCATGATCATGATGTGGTTGATGTACCTTAGTTTGTTTCTCTTTTGGAGCTTAATTTATCTGGGCTGGCAAATGCTTCAAAGCCGCAAAGCGCTGCAGCAGGAAATGCAGCAAGCCCGTTTGCAGCAACTGACCAATCAGCTAAGCCCACATTTTTTGTTCAATACCTTAAACAGCATACGGGCGCTGATTTTTGAAGACCAGCACAAAGCCGCCGATACCCTGACGCAGCTATCGGAATTATTCCGGGTGCATTTGCAAGCCCATCTGCGCCCCACCAGCAGCTTACAAGAAGAGTGGCAGCTGTGTCAGACCTATCTGCATATTGAGCAAATCCGCCTGGAGCAGCGGCTGCAACTTAGTGTCCAGATAGATGATAGTCTGCTGCAACAGCCTTTACCTACCCTGATGCTGTTGACCATGCTGGAGAATGCTATCAAGCATGGCATTAGCCCAAATCCGGAGCCTGGCTTTATTGAATTAACCGCTCGCCGGCAGAAAAGCCACTGGCAACTGTCGCTGCGAAACAGCGTCGGAGCCCAATCCAACCAAAGCTCTACCGGTACCGGATTAAACAATTGCCGCAAACGACTGCAACTGATGCATGGCGATAAAGCCCGGATTGAGCTTGAACAAAGCAGTACTTTCTTCCACCTTACGTTGGAGTTGCCTTATGCTACGCACCCTGATCGTTGACGATGAGCGATTGGCCCGCAGCGAATTAAAACGTTTGCTAAAAGCTCACCCGGAGTGTCAGCTTATTGGTGAAGCAGCCAATGCCAAAGAGGCCCACCAGTATCTGCAGCAGGAGGAGCTGGACCTGGTTTTTCTGGATATTCAAATGCCGGAAGTCACAGGTCTGGAACTGGCGGCAACCCTGCCAGCACAGATCCGCTTTGTATTTTGCACCGCCTATGACAGCTATGCGCTGGATGCCTTTGGCCTGAATGCGGTCGATTATCTGCTTAAACCCATAGCACCAGCACGGCTGGCTCACACCATGCAACGCTTACTGGCAGACAAACAACCGGAAACCAGCAAACCAGCAAGCAACCAGCACTACCTGCCCGAACAGCATGGTATCTTGCTGAAGTTTGGCGACATTAACCGTATTGTGCGGCTGCATGAAATTGTCCGCTTTGAAAGTATTGGCAATCATGCAGCTGTCTATACGCCGCACGGCAAAAGCTTTCTGCACAGCTCACTGGCTCGTATCGAACAAAAGCTAAACCCGGAGCATTTCTTTAAAGTCAGCCGCTCCGATATCATCCGTATTGATGCCATCGCTCATATTGAACCCGGCATGGCAGCGGGCAGTCTGTTGGCAGTACTCAATGATGGCCAGCAGATTGAAGTCAGCCGGCGTCAGGCACAGCAACTCAAGCAATGGTTTTCGGCGTTCTAAAGCCAGGCTGCACAAAATATCACCACTTTATATGATGCAGCGCAAAGCAATTCTGGCAGTTTTTGCTATACCTACTAGTCCATCAACGACAAATTGACCGGAGTAGCAGCATGCCAAAGCAGCATCAACGGATGGGGTGCATTATTCTGGCCGGAGGTAAAGGCAATCGCCTGCGCCCCCTGACCAGTCACTGTGCCAAACCTGCTATTCCATTTGCCGGTCATTACCGGGTGATTGATTTTGTGCTCAGCAACTGCATTAACTCAGAGTGCGATGAGATTTGGGTGTTGGGTCAGTATCAGGTTGATGGGTTGCATCATTACCTGCATCAACAGTGGTCCAAACACCGCTGCCCAGCCGATATGCACCTGGTGAAAACCCGGGATACGCAATTACCAGGCACTGCAGGGGCGATTTACCAGGAATTGCAGCAACTGGAGCACAGCCTGGCCACTCACTTATTGGTGCTAAGCGCTGATCACATTTACAAAATGGATTTCCGTCCCCTGCTGGAGTTTCACCTGGCACAGGATGCCTGCATGACCATAGCGGCCATGCCGGTACCACTGGCGCTGGCACCACACTTTGGGGTGCTGGCGATGGATGATAACCACCATCTGACGGCTTTTTACGAGAAACCGGCCTTGCATCAAATCTGCCATCTGGCCGATGCCAACGGTATGGTGCTGGTATCCATGGGCAACTACTTGTTTAATCGTTCTTGTTTATTTAACGCCTTGCTGGACGATGCCGAGCACCCCTTATCCAGTCACGACTTTGGCAACGACATTATCCCCAGCCTCTTTCGGCATGAGACTGTGTGCGTTTACGACTTTTCCAATCACCTGATCCCTGGTGAAACCAAGCCTTACTGGCGGGATGTCGGCACCCAAGATGCATTCTTCCAGGCGCATATGGATTTACTGGGAGCAAACCCGGCCGTGCGACTGCACAATGAGCATTGGCCGGTCTTTGGTAAAGAACCGGTGGCACCCAGCTATTTTGCTGGTTCGGAAAAAAGCAGTATCCAGGACAGTCTGATAGGTGCTGGTTGCGAGCTGTCGGCTGCCAGCATCCGGCATTCGGTCATTGGCAGCCATTGCCGCATTCATCAGGGTGCAGAGCTGGAGGATTGTGTGCTGATGGGGCAGGTTGAAGTGGGTGCCAACAGCAAATTACGAAAAGTGATTGTCACTGAGAACTGCCGTATCGCTGAACACAGCAGCATAGGTTTCAATGCCCGGCTCGATAGTCAGCGCTATCAGCGACTGCCGTCCGGGCTGGTGATCGTCAGTAGCAGTCAGCTAGGTATCAGCACTTTGCATGATCTGCACTAGCCAGCATGCTGGCGGTACCACTCGCCAATAATCAAGGCTGCCGCTACACTCACATTCAACGATTCAACCTGATCTGTGCCGGGGATCCGCAGCAGGGTATCGGCTTTTTGTGCCACCGCTTTGGAAACACCAAACATCTCTTCGCCAAACACCATCACCGCTTTGGCTGGCAAAGTCGCTTGATACAAAGACTCGCCCTGGTGACTGGAGGTGCTCATCAGCTGATAACCAGCCTGACGGCACAGCAGCAGCGCTTCAGGTAGCTTTTCACAGTGCACCGCCTGCACAAACTCGGCGCCACCGGCTGCAGTGCGTACCGACGCACCCGAATACAGCAACTGCGCCTCCGGCAACAGGATGGCTTTGACACCAAAATGGGCGCAGGTACGGGCAATGGCCCCCAGGTTATGCGGGTTGCTAACACCATCCATCGCCAGGATCAAATCACTGTTGGCGTCTTTTTGCTGACGCAGGTAACGATGCAGCGGCAGCGACTCGGGCTGCTGCACCAGCATCACGATGCCACCATGGTGCTGACTACCAGCCAGCTTATCCAACTCGGCATCCTCCACCAGGTGATAAGCCTTTTTGGCTTTGGCCAGGTACTTCATCATGGCGGCACATTTTGGCGCCTGCTGTTGATTCAGATACAACCGGATAATGGCTTCCGGCCGCCTGGCAAACAGCACCTGACAGGCTTTTTCACCATAAATTTTTTGCTCGGCCGCCCTTGGCGATACCGCCCGCTCTGGCGCTGCTTTCGCTGTTCTGGCAGCCGCTGGCTGCGTAGGCCGCTTGTTTTTTTGGGAGGCATTTTTGCTGGATTTCTCGGCCCAGGGTTTTGCGCTCTTGGCTCGCGCGGGGCGGGCAGCAGGACGTTTGGAAGAGGGGGCGCCGGACATAAACAACCTTGCGATGCATAAAAAACGCTATTGTAGCAGCTGGCATGACAAAACCACCAGAACAGAGTATGCTAGCGCCCCCTTTTTATCACTGGTTGTTTGCCATGCTCAGCTATCGCCACAGCTTTCATGCCGGCAACTTCGCCGATGTGCTAAAACATCTGGTGCAGGTTGCTATTCTTGAGTACCTAAAGCGCAAAGATAAGCCGTTTTGTTACCACGACACCCACTCAGGTGCCGGCCTGTACAGCCTGAGCGGCGAGCATGCCAGCAAAACCGGCGAGTACCAGAGCGGTATCGGGCTGTTATTCAACCAGGCGGTGCCAACCGCATTGGAAGATGGCCCGGTAGGACGTTATCTGCGTCTGTTGCACCAACTGAACCCAGATGGTGCGCTGGAGTTTTACCCAGGCTCGCCATCCATTGCCGCTCAGTTACTCAGACCGCAGGATGCGCTGCAACTGACCGAGCTGCACCCAACCGATTACGGCTTGCTGAGCCAGCATCTGGGCAAACGCAAACACAGCCGGATTGAAAAAATGGACGCCTGGGCCGGGATCAAAGCCATGCTGCCGCCATTGGCTCGACGCGGCCTGGTATTGATCGACCCACCCTATGAACTGAGCCATGAGTACGATGACGTGGTCAAAGGTCTGCAACTTGCCCTGCAGCGATTTGCCACCGGTTGCTACGCCATCTGGTACCCGGTGATTGACCGGGCTCATATCGAGCGTTTTGTGGCCCAGGTTGCCGCCCTGCCAGTGACAGACCTGCTGCGGATTGAGTGGTGCCCGAAAGCAGACAGCGCAGGTTTTGGCATGACTGGCAGCGGAATGCTGGTGATCAACCCGCCCTATCTGCTGGCAGAGCAATGCCGGGCCTTTCTACCCTGGCTGCAACAACAACTGGGCGATGCCGGCCCGGCTCAGGTCACTCAATTGATTGCGGAGGCATAACCGAATGCGTGTTTTATGGGGACTCTTTGTACTGCTATTTTCCGGTGCCAGCCTGGCTTTTGGTCAGATTGGCCATCGCATGATTTGCGAACTGGCCTATGAGCAACTGTCTGTCAGCCAGCAACAACGGCTGGATGCGTTGCTGGCGCATACCGACTTTGACAGCTTTCCGCCTGCCTGCGTTTGGGCCGATCAACTGCGTGGCCAGGAGCAATACGATTTTGCAAGGCCGCATCATTACGTCAATATCCGCCGGCAAGACCAGGCCGTGAGCATGGAGCATTGCCCGGACTATGGCTGTGTACTCTCGGCCATTCACGATCACTATGCCTTGTTGCAACAAGACAGCCAGTCGGCCAAAGCAGCTGAGTCGCTGAAGTTTCTTAGTCACTTTGTCGGTGACTTGCACCAACCCTTGCATGTTGGCTACGATTTTGACCGCGGCGGCAACGACATCGGGGTAATTTTTATGGGGGAAGTACGCAACCTGCATGGCATCTGGGATACCGGTATCTTGCTGCAGCTGGGCTTTCGCGATTACCAGGCCAGCATCGACCGGTTACGCCCACGCTTGAATGAAACCAACTTGCAGCAATGGCAACAAGGCGATGTACTGGACTGGGCAAATGAGTCGGTTGTCATTGTGCAACAGATCTATGCAGAGCATCAACCTGGCAAACCTTTGGATGAACGTTATGCCCTGCATCATCAGCACACCATCGAAACCCGCTTGCTGCAAGCTGCTGCCCGGCTGGCTTGGCTGCTGCAGCAACTTTGGCCAGAGCCTGAGGCAAATTAACCTGCGATAGCAGGGAATAACAGTCCCCTGCCCGCCTTGCTTTGCGGGCAGTGCAATACCTGCTCAGTGGCCCGGATCGCCAAAACCTGACCCGTTGCCGCCAACTCCAACTCTACCCACTGCGTGCCTCCATAAGCTGGGATGCTTTGCCCCAGCTGCAATTGGGCTACCAACTCCTTGCTTAGATTCAATTGCAATTCATCACAAATCGTCAGTTGCCAACTGGCTTCCTGCTGCTGCAACTGCGCTGTGCGGGTATGAATAACATGGCCTCGCTGCAATTGTTCCTGCTGACGTTGCCACAGCTGCTGCAACCGCTCTTCCCGCACGGCCTGGCTGGTAAGCACGGCTCTGGGCTCCGCCAGTCGGTGATACTGCACCTGCTGGTAATCCGCACTGGCCGTCAGTTCAATCTGATACAAGTCAGAGCTGGGGGACCACTGCATCCAACTTAACAACAGCAGCATGGCAGCACAGCCCATCACCAACTGTGAGAGTTGCCACCAGCTTCGCCAGGCTGCAGGTGTTTTATCCCTGGCTTCGCACTCTGCAATCAGTTGGCGCTTTAAAGCTGCTGGCATCTTATGCCCGTGTTTAGCCTGTTGATACAATGACTGCAGCGCGTCATGCTCTGAAGGTGTCTGCTTACTCATTAGACTCTCCCAAACGCGACTGCAAGAAGCGACGCGCATAACGTAGCCGGCTTTTCACCGTTTCTTCCAACTCACTGGTGATACCCGCAATTTGTTCAATTGAAAACCCTTCCAGTTGCAACATCAATGCTTCCCGCTGCAAGAATGGCAAGAATCGCAAGGCTTGCTCAAAACGCTGCTGCCGCTCTTCAGGCCAGCACTGCGGTGTTGCAGGCTCAGGCAACAGTTCCGGGCAAAGCGACGATTGCCAACGTTGCTGGCGCTTCAGCTCATCCAGTAAGGTATGACGCGCTATACTAAACAGCCAGGTTTTGAAGCGACTGTCAGCCCGAAAGTTGTGCCGTTTTTCCATCACTTTCAGCCAGGTTTGCTGGCAAATATCCTGCGCCAGCACAGGATCGGACTGACGCAGTAAAAAATGATACAGATCGTCACCACATTGCTGAATTAAGCCTTCCAACCATTTTGCGGCACCCGTTTTTTGATAATGCTGCATCAAACTATCAGGGCAGGAAGTCATCTCCCAGGGAGCTGAAAACGACAGCATAGGCACACTCCTCTTACCAGTCTGCTAACTACAGCTTAGTCTGCCTGTAAATTAAAATCGAGCTGCACTTGCAGGTTAGTTTGCTTAACCGCTTTGCCAGCAATGATTTTTGGTTGATACCTCCACCGCCGTAAGGCTCGGATAGCTTCCCGGTTAAATACATTGGCCGGCTCTGCCGCCAACACTTCCACATCCTGCACATTGCCGGTTTCATCCACGGAAAAACGCAACTGCACCCAGCCACTGATGCCCTGGCGTGCAGCCTCCACCGGGTATCTGGGCTCTACCCGAACCAGAGGATTGGCACTGCCATCTCTCATACCCACCCCATCCCGGCTTGGCGGATCCACTTTGAATCGCTCAAGACCTGGCGTAAAGCGTGAGGTCAGATCCACCAACTGCTCTGTTGGCTCAGTGGTAAAGGTCATTGTCTCGGGTTGGGTCATTTCTGGCCGTTCCGGCAAGGGTTGCCGTAGCACCGTTGGCTGCTCTTCCGGTGTTTTAAACATAGCTACAGGGATACTTGGTGCCGGCTCAGGCCGCTCACCGATCGGCGCTTTGATGAGATTGTGCATCAGTAAAAAAAGACCAAAAGTCACACTAATCGCACTCATGCAACAGATGGTGAAACGGGATACATTGCTTACAACCGGATGTTCTGAATACGTGCAGCTCGTCATAATAAACTCCTCAGGGTGGTGTTAATACTTAGACGACTGAGGAGTCCAGAGGGGGTTAAATTTTTTTAACGGATCCAGCCCTGATGAATGCGCTTAAAGGTTTCGGTACCGGCACATTCCAGCCATTCAAAGGCCAGCATTTCGCGGTTAATAATGACAGCGCCAGCTTGTTGCATCCGCTGCAATCCTTGTTGTTTATGCAAGGGTTCGCGCGAGCCTACCGCATCGTCTACCACATACAGCTGAAAGCCTGCCGCCAGCATATCCAGCACGCTTTGCAGCACACAGACATGGGTTTCAGTACCCAGCACAATGATCTGCTTACGCTCTAATTCAGTGATCCTTTGCCGTATGGCCGTTTCTTTGTAGGCACTAAAATGCATTTTCTCCAGCACCGCATCATCGGGCAGCAGCTCCGCCAATACCGGGACCGTATGGCCTAAACCGGCCGGATATTGCTCGGTAGCCAGAATCGGCACATCCAGCTGCAGTGCAACTTGCAGCACCCAGGCCGCGGCATTTTCCACCTCACGGTTATCGGCAATGGCCGGTGCCAGCCGCTGTTGAATATCGATCAGCAGTACCAGGCTTTGGTCACGGTCTATCAGCATTGCATTCTCCTAAGCGACAGGCTTCATAGTGACAAAGCCTGTAGCCAAATGCCAGCCTACCTTGGTCGAAGCGGTCGTTTGGCGTGATGACTAACTCTGACCGCGCCACTGGGCGAAACACTCGGACTCGTCTTTGTCTTTATTCAGCAGCAAGCGGGCCAGTACTTTATCGGCCTGCCCCTCCTCACCCGATAAACCAATCCAGGCTTCGACATAATCCCCATCAGCAAGCGCCACCGGGTACAAATCTTCCCAGCTGTCATCCGGTGTTTTTAAATCGACAAAACCCCGGCTCAGATGCTGTTGCTGGTAGTCGGTGTAATCGGCTGGACTCAGGTTGTCTGAAGCCAGCTCTTCAAAGATATCAAAGGCATGATCGCACAGCTCATCCAGCGACCACTGCAAGTTATCTGACATAATGATTTTCCAAAGAATTGCTCTATCGCTATGATAGCAAGTTTCCCGGCAAGGCACAGCCTGATACTATAGACATATTGTTGTTGCTTTGAAAAACCCGATGACCAGCACTCAGCCTGACGTAAGTTCCTTGTACCGCTGCCCACTTTGCAAAGAGCCGCTTATCCCTGAACCAAGTGAGCCAAAGCAAAGTTCCTATCGTTGTGTGAACCGGCATCACTTTGATGTGGCCAAAGAAGGCTACCTGCATCTGTTGCCGGTGCAGCACAAAAACTCCAAGCAACCGGGCGATAGCAAAGCCATGTTGCAGCAGCGGCGACAGTTTTTAGAGTCCGGTGCTTATCACCCCTTGGTCGCTGCGCTGTCGGAGCAGCTACAGCATTTAGCGCCTACCCGCCTGCTCGACTCCGGCTGTGGAGAGGGGTATTACAGTGGTCAGTTGCAGGCAGCTCTGCCAGACACCGAGTTTGCTGGCATGGACATCTCCAAAAGCGCCATTCAACTGGCCGCAAAACGCTACCCGGATATCGCCTTTTGCGTGGCCAGTGCCAAAGTCTTGCCTTATCGCGATCAGCAGTTTGATGCCATCCTGGTACTGTGCGCCCCTTTTGAACTGGCCGAGGTAAAACGTTGCCTGCGCCCTGGTGGCTATCTGCTGCTGGTCACCGCTGCTCCTAAGCATTTGCTGCAGTTCAAGCAAGCTATTTATTCTGAAGTTCGACTGCACAGCGATGCCATTCAGCTGTTACCCGGCTTTTCGCACCAAAGGCGGCAGCATTGCCATTTCATGCTGGAGCAACTGGGTGCGGAGGCTTATCTCAGTTTGCTGGAGATGACCCCACTGGGCTGGAAACTGCCGCAGCAACAGAAACAACTGCTTTGCCAAAGCTTGACGCAGCTGCAGGCCGATTTCTATATTGATAGCTACCAGTATGGATCCTGATCTCACTCAGGACCGTATGGAACCATGAATCGTTTAGACAGGAGCACGCAGTGACCTACCCCCGCATCCTTGGATTTGCCGGCATTGTACCATTTTATCTAAGTTTGATTGCCGTGCTGTTATGGCCACAAAGCCAGTTAGCGCTGGTCGCCCTGATTGGGTATGGAGCCGTTATCTTAAGCTTTTTGGGAGCTGTGCATTGGGGCATGGCCATGCAATTGCCAGAGCAAACACAAGCCTGGCGCAGTTACGTCTTTAGTGTAGTACCCGCTTTGCTTGGCTGGTTGGCACTGATATCGCCGTACCAGCCAGCACTGATTGTACTGGCGGCAGGTTTTGGCTGGGTTTGGTTACGTGAATACCAGAACCCGCCGACTACCATGCCAGCCTGGTATCGACAACTGCGCGGTATGCTGACTGCAGCCATCCTGCCGGCGTTAATCTTAGGGGCTATTTTTAGCGGCTAGCTGAATTTAATCGTCTTCGGTGCTGTGTAGTTCGCTGAACTGCTCAGCTTCAGCTATATGAATGGCGTCAAACACCTTTGACCAAAAATAGGTGCTTAGCTCACTGACAATATTGCTTTCAGCATTCAGCAAGATCACCAGGCCAACCTGGCGATCACGTGAATAAGCCACATCGGCTCGAAAGCCACGTACCCAGCCACCATGATACACCAGCTCTTCATCACCAAACTGGTAGACCCGCCAACCCAGTGCATAGTGTGCATCGCGGATAAACTGCCGCCAATGCCCACGACGTAAGTCCCTGACCGTGCGTACCCGTTTGTCGGTAATGGTTGCCAGCAAGTGCTCAGGCATTACCTCGGGATAATGACCCAACTGCGCCATCACCCAATGACTCAAATCCATCGCACTGGCGTTTACGCCAGCAGCGGGAGCAAAGCGATAGTAACTCGGCACCACGGTACTTTGATACCAGCCCCCCCGCGCCCGCACGTGGGGCATGGCTTTGTTGGCACTGTTCATAAAAGGCTCCATGCCAACAGAGGCGGTAGCCATCTGCAACGGATCAAAAATCAGCTCCTGCATCAGGGTGGCATAATCTTTTTGCGTAGTCTGCTGCACTATGGGCTCGATCAGGCTGAACAACACATTCTGGTAGCCATAGCACTCGCCAGGGGTACACATCGGGTCCAGCTGTCTGAAGTGAGGCAGAATTCGGTCCGGTAGCACATTGGCTTCGATCATATTATCGTAAGCGTTAGGTATAACCCCTGTGGTTTGTGCCAGCAGATGCTCTACCTGCAGGGCTTTATTGTAACGAGCCGAGCGAAACGAGAAATCCGGCACATAATTCACTACAGGATCATTCCAGCTAAAATACCCCTGCTCCGCCAGCACAGCAGCTAAACCGGCGGCAAAGGTTTTAGAGACTGAGGCAATACGAAACACTGTATAAGGATCGACCGGTTCATCCCCTCCCCGGGCGCGCACGCCAACACCACGTACCCGCACAATCTGATTGCCTTCAATCACCGCATAGACACCACCAGGGATATGGTGTTCAGCCAGTTGTTGCTCAAAATGGCGGTCAAACTGTTCAGCAACCTCTGATACAGGGGCTGCTGCCAGCGAGGAAACAACAAAACACAGCCCAGGCATCAGCAGCTTTAGAGCGGCTGATCCGGTTGCTGCGATGCGTTTTGCTGTTAATGGATTCACGTTAAAAACTAACCCGCTTGTACTGGCGATACTCCGGCCGCCAGAAATTCGCTTCGATATTATCCTGCAACTGATTATCACTAATTTCAAGCGCTAATCCCTGTTGCTGTGCAACTTTACCTACCGCAAAAGCAATGCGTTTACTGAGCTCAGCCAGAGCGGTTAGTGATGGCAACAACTCCCCTTCACCGGTATTGGCCAAAGGCGAAGCTGCAGCCAAGGTTTCACTGGCGGCCATCAGCATTTCATCGCTAATGCGTTTGGCTTTCACGGCTATGACTCCCAGGCCAATACCCGGGAAAATATAGCTGTTGTTGCACTGCGCTACAGGGTAACTTCTGCCTTGATACTGTACCGGTTTGAAAGGACTGCCGGTGGCAATAATCACATCCCCTTCCGTCCAGCTAATCACTTGCTCTGGTGTTGCTTCTACTTGCCTTGATGGATTACTTAGCGGGAAAATAATTGGGGTTTTACAGCCTTTATGCATGGCCCGAACCACCTGCTCACTGAACAGGCCTGGTTGGCCAGAGACACCAATCAGCACGGTAGGTTCTGCGCAGTGCATGACATCCAGCAACGACGGATAATCACCGCTGTAGCTCCACCCGGCTAAGGCAGCTTTGGACTGAACCAGCTTTTGCTGGAAATCCCGCAAATCGCCCATCCCCTCGGCAAGAAGCCCAAAACGATCGACCATAAAAATACGACTGCGGGCTTCCTCATCGCTTAACCCTTCGGCCATCATCTGACTGATCACCTGTTCTGCAATGCCACAACCAGCGGAGCCAGCACCAACAAAGACCACTTTTTGCTCAGACAATTTCTGCCCTTTTGCCCGGCTGGCAGCCAGTAAAGAGCCTACAGTCACAGCAGCCGTGCCCTGAATATCGTCGTTAAAGCAGCAGTAACGCTCCCGATAACGCTGCAAGATCGGCATGGCATTTGGCTGAGCAAAGTCTTCAAACTGCACCATCGCATCCGGCCAACGTTTGTACACCGCTTGCATAAACTTCTCGACAAAGGCATCGTACTCGGCCTGATCGATGCGTTTATGCCGCGCCCCCATGTACATAGGATCCTTGAGTAGTTTTTCATTGTTGGTACCCACATCCAACGCTACCGGCAATGTATAAGCAGGGCTTATGCCACCACACGCAGTATACAGTGACAACTTACCGATAGAGATCCCCATACCACCAATCCCCTGGTCACCCAGGCCAAGCACCCGCTCACCATCCGTCACTACGATGACTTTTACCTTGGACTTGGTGGCGTTACGCAAAATAGCATCCAGTTGATCGCGCTCTTCATACGAGACAAAGAGTCCACGCTTGCTGCGGTAAATATCGGAGAACTTTTCACAGGCATCGCCCACCGTCGGTGTATAAATGATGGGCAGCATTTCAGGCAAATGTTCCTGCACCAACCGGAAAAACAAAGTTTCGTTTTTATCCTGAATCGCCCGCAAATAAATGTGCTTGTTAATGGCACTTTCAAAACTGGAGTACTGCATGTACGCCCGCTTTACCTGCTCTTCTATACTTTCATAACGCGGTGGCAATAAGCCGGTTAGGTTAAACGCTTCCCGCTCTTCTTTGCTAAAGGCACTGCCTTTATTCAACATCGGAGTTTCCAGCAGAGCCGGACCAGCGTAGGGAATATAGAGCGGACCTTGCTTCTTGGGCGTCATTACTGCAGTTCCTTATCCTGAAAATATGAACACAATTTGGTGGCGGCGAAGTATACCTGATCACGCCTGTTGCGGCCAATCATCAGCAACAGCACGACGGGCAACAACCAAAGTACTGCTCCCCCTGAGGATCCTGATGGCTCCGGACTTGTAGCCTGCCCCTGCACGGTAATGACGACCGTATCGCTACTGCTGCTACGAAGATCACTGGCCGTTAACTGAAAACGCAAGCTTTGTGTCTGCGTCAAAGTTGGGCTAACAAAACTGCTATGCAGACTATCAGCATGACTTAGCTGCACCGGAGCTCCCTCTAATTGCAGCCAGCGATACTGTAAAATTTCACCATCGGCATCACTGGCACTGCCTTGCAATTGCACCTGGCTACCTGCACTGACGGTACGATTCTCTCCGGCAGACACCACCGGCGCCTGATTAGAGCAATCCTGGTTTACCTCAAGAAAGCTAATCGCTTGCAACCACTGGTAGTAGTCGCTGTTGCGTGGTTCACACAAGCGAGTTTCAACGTAACTGAAGCCTTGCAATTGACTGAGCTGAGTCAGGCTTTGCGGCAAACTGCCTTGCAAGTTGTTATTGGACAGATCCAGCCAACGAAGGCCATTTAAATGACTTAGTGTCGAAGGCAGGCTGCCACTGAAAAAATTATTCGACAGGGCCAGTTGCTGCAATGCACTCAATTGCCCCAGCGTTGCTGGCAAAGCGCCACTAAAGCCATTGTGACTAAGATCAAGTTGTTGCAACTCTCTAGCGGTTCCTATCCCGGCAGGGATAGGCCCTGTCAGGCTGTTACCAGCCAGATCAAGCACAGCCAGTGCCGGCAGCGCGCTGTAATTAAGCTGCAACTGCCCACTCAGGTTATTCTGTGCCAGCTCCAGCGCTGTCACATCCCCGCTCTGGCAACGAACACCGTACCAGCTACATATTGCACTGTGCTGTAACCAGCCATTGCGCTCAAACCAGCCGGGTCCCCCTGTTTGATAAAAAAATGCCAATAAGGCTTCACAGCTTTCCAGCGACACTTCACTGATATTGTTCTCAGCACAAAAGTTCGCTTGCTCTGTCTCTACCCGCACATCCCCATCTGGAAATCGCAAGGTAGCTGGCACACCATCAAACCACCAGCGCCCACTATGAATGCCATCACCCGCAAAACGATCCGGTGCCTGACCCGCATCATTCAACACAACCAAATCACCGCTTGGTTGCACCCGCAACTCAGGAGTCGGTTCGGAACCCAGGCAATTCATCCCTAATAACTGAATATCCAACCAACTGCCGGCTTCCAGAAACACTGTATCGGTTGTCGGTTTTAGCCGCCGGAACAACTGCTGCGTCGAACAGTGAAAAGCACCGTTGGCACCGTCTGCTGCCAAGACCAGCTTACCGGCCATGGTATGATGTTCAATTCGCGTATCCATAGCTTCGGCGCCAGCCACCAGCAGATGGTGTTTCAGTGCTTGGGCATCCAGCTCAGGCTTAGCAGATTTTAGCAACGCTGCCAGACCTGAAACCACAGGTGCTGCCATTGAGGTACCGGATGATAGGGCATATTGATCATCAAGAAAGGTACTCAATATTCGAACACCAGGAGCAGACAAACTTACATGATCGCGACCAAAATTACTGAAAGTGGCCAGTTGGCTTGCTTCATCATGGGCCGCCACACTAACCACATTGGGTAAATCAAAGGCTGCCGGGTAAAACGGCAAGCTGCTGGCACTGTTGCCCGCACTGGCGACAAACAAAATGCCAGCCTCATGATGCTGTTGCACCGCCTGGTACAAGGCTTCAGAAAAAGCAGAAGATCCCCAGGAGTTGTTGGTAGCTACAATCGGAACGCCATAATTTAGTTTTAAATCAAGAATATAATCCAGGCACTCGATAGCATCGCTGGTAAAGCCATCGCCCATATCATCCAGAAACTTACACGGCAAAATTTGCAGCTGCCAGTTTACCCCGGCGATGCCTCTCTGGTTGTTGCCAGCGGCAGCAATAATGCCTGCAACCAGAGTACCATGACCATCATCATCCATCGGATCAGATGTCTTGTTAGCGGTATCAATACCACGCACATCATCGATGTAACCATTGCCGGTATCATCCTGACCATTAACTTGTTCGAGTGGATTGTGCCAGATATTAGCGGCCAGATCCGGATGGTTGTAATCAACCCCCGTATCAATCACCGCCACTACCAACTGCTGATTGCCGGTGGTTTCTGACCAGGCCTGCTCGGCCTGAATACCTGGTAGCGCCTGCAAATACCATTGTTGGGAATAACGGGGATCATTCGGCTGTTGGGTTTTACGCACTTTGTAATCCAACTCAACCGAGCGAACGCCAGGCATTGCCTGCAGTTCTGCTTTAGCTTGCTGCAAACTGATTCCTGCCGGACGACGTACCACAGCTTTTCGCGGAAGTTGCGAGAAGCGTGAGGCATCTTTTAAATAGTGTTGCAAGGGCCCGGCTGATTCAGCCTGAGCCGACTGGGTTTGCACACGCTCGGAGCCAGAGGTAAAGGTTACGATCAATCGTTCAGGATGATAATCCCTGGCCAGCGGCTCAGCTTGAACCGATGCCAGACTTACCCCCAACATCAGCCCACCAAACAACCATGCACTTTTACTCATCAGCAACCTCTTTCAATCTACCACTCTGTAATCATAGTACCTCAGTATGCGACCAAGCGATCATTTTTCAGGGTAAAGCACGCAGCTTTACACAACCTTTACGCTGTATGGTATTGGCGCAAAAAGCAAAGCTTTCTATAGTTTGCATATCAACCAAGTTGCTCGAATGAGGAGAAGTCTGTGCGCTATTGGATCAGTGCGGCTGTGGTAGTCGCTGTTGTTGTTTTCTTATGGTGGCCATCGTCCTCCAGTGAGCGATTAGTCTATCAAACCCAGGCGCTGAGCCGTGGGGATATCGAAAGCGTGGTCAATACCGCAGGCACTACCCGGGCCGTGGTCACGGTGGAAGTCGGCTCGGAAGTATCCGGCCTCATTACCGCAATTTACGCTGATTTTAACGCCGATGTCGAGCAAGGCCAGTTGATCGCCCGGTTGGATGATCGCAGTTTTCAGGCCCGGGTGCGCCAGGCCGAAGCCGATATACAGATGAGCGAAGCCAATGTCATTCAGCAAGAGGCCAATGTAGTAAAAGCTCAGGCCGAACTGTTGCGACTGGAGCGGGCCTATCAGCGCCAGTTGCAACTGATGCAGCAGAATCTGACCAACCAAACCGAGGTGGACAATGCGCTGGCCAATTATGAAGTGGCCAAAGCACAAATTCTGGTCAGCCAGGCTCAGCTGCAAAGCGCCAAAGCCCAGCTGACACAGCGCCAGGCGCAACTGGAGCAACACCAACTGGATTTGGATCGCACTCAAATCCGTTCACCGGTCAATGGCACTGTGATTGACCGTCAGGTGGATGTTGGTCAAACCGTGGCCGCCAGTTTATCGGCTCCCACCCTCTTTACCATTGCGCAGGATTTATCGCAGATGCAAATCGAAGCCGATGTCGATGAAGCCGATATCGGCAAAATCGAAGCCGGCCAGCAGGTGCGCTTTCAGGTCGATGCCCACCCGGACCGGCAGTTTCAGGGTGTGGTATCGCAGGTGCGTAAAGCCGCTACCAATGTCGCCAATGTGGTGACTTACAAAGTGATTATTGATGCGCCTAACCGCCAGCAGTTGCTGCTGCCGGGGATGACGGCAAACTTAAACTTTATCATTGGTCAGCAGCAGGATGTACTGCGTATTCCGAATGCTGCACTGCGTTTTCGCCCGGCGGGTGCGCAGCAAAGCGGCCAGCAGCCGGCTGATCGCACTGCCGAGCTGTTGCGACAGCTGGATTTACCGGCCGATAAAGAACGCCAGGTACGTCGTATGCTGCAGGAGTTTAATCAGAATCTGCAGCAACTTCGCAGCCAGCAAAACAACAACCCAATGAGCAATCCCCGCCAGGCGTTTCAACAAGCAAGGCAAGCGCTGACCAATGAGCTACGGCTGGTACTTAACGAGGA
The DNA here is from genome assembly GCF_039631345.1 of Alkalimonas sp. NCh-2. NCBI lineage: Bacteria > Pseudomonadati > Pseudomonadota > Gammaproteobacteria > Alkalimonas > Alkalimonas sp. NCh-2. Next base: position 253,288 of record NZ_JBDIUV010000002.1, on the reverse strand, counting down.
AGAATTCAGCCGTTATCAGAGCCTGATGGCCGAGCAGCGCCAGCAAACGCAGGGCCGCGGTGAACAAGGCCGCATGGCCGAGGTTTGGGTGCTGAATGCCCGCCAGGAGCCTGAGCTGCGCCGGGTACGGGTGGGCCTTGCTAATGATGAATTTACCGAGCTGCTTTCCGATGAGCTTGCTGAGCAGGAGCAAGTGATCGTGCGAGCGGTGAGGACAGAGCGATGAGCCTGCCGGTCATTGAAAGCCTGGGGCTGACCAAGACCTACCGCATGGGCTCGCAGCAAGTACAGGCGCTGGCAGGGGTGGATGTGCACATTCAGCAAGGCGAATTTATTGCTGTGATGGGCCCTTCGGGCTCGGGTAAATCGACCTTTATGAATATGCTGGGTTGCCTGGACTCACCCAGCTCAGGGGAAATCCGCATTCAGGGTGAAAACGTCACCCATTTATCCGCCGCCGAGCTGGCCCGTATTCGCAACCGTTACATCGGTTTTGTCTTTCAGCAGTTTAATCTGTTGCCCCGCACTACTGCGCTGGATAACGTGCTGTTGCCGCTGTTGTACCGCAAGGATCACGATGGCAATCAGGATTTTGCCACTGAGTGTCTGCGCCGGGTTGGCCTGGAGCAGCGGATGGACCATCACCCATCGCAGCTCTCTGGTGGTCAGCAACAGCGGGTGGCGATTGCCCGTGCCTTGGTTAATCAACCCGCTGTGGTGCTGGCCGATGAGCCAACCGGCGCTTTGGATACCGAAACCGGCCTGGAAATCATGCAGTTGTTTCAACAGCTCAATCAGGAAGGTAAAACCATTGTGCTGGTCACCCATGAACCCGAGGTGGCCGCTTTTGCCAGCCGACAACTGATCTTCCGCGATGGTCGTTTGCAAAGTGATAAGCAGGTAAAAGCCGAGTCTGCCAGCGAGCATTTAGCCCGCTACCGGACACAGAAACAACAGGAGGGGCTGGCATGAAATGGTGGATGCTTTGCAAAGTGGCCTGGGTGGCCCTGCAGGTTAATTTAATGCGCAGTATCCTGACCATGCTGGGCATTATTATCGGCGTTGCCGCGGTCATTATTATGCTGGCGTTGGGGGCCGGTGCTCAGCACGAGGTCGATCAGCAAATTAAGAATCTGGGCGGCAATGTGTTTGTGGTGTTCGCCCGCGGGCGTGCCAGCTCGGGGGCCCGTGGTGCCAGCGGCTCGGTGCAGACCTTAACCGAAATGGATGCCGAGGCCATCGAGCAGCAAATTCCCCAGGTCAGCGTAGCAGCCCCAACCATCTGGGCCAATGCTCAGGTGATCTACGGCAATATGAACTGGGCACCGAGCGTGCGCGGCGTCGATAACCGTATTTTCCCGGCGCAAAACTGGCAACTGGCGCAAGGCCGTGAGTTTTCAGCTGCTGAGCTTAGCAGTGCTGGCCGGGTCGCCATTATTGGCGCCACCGTGCAACGTGAGCTGTTCGGTGCTTCCGATCCGATTGGCCAGACCATCCGGGTCGATCGAACGCCAGTCACCGTGATTGGGGTGTTGGAAGCCAAAGGCCAAAATACTCAGGGCAATGATCAGGACGATTTGATTTTTATGCCGCTCGATACCGTGCGTAAACGCATTGCCGGTATGACCTTAGCCAGCCCACGGGCTGTACGATCGTTAATTGTGCAAGTGGCCGATGAGCGTGATATGGAGCTGGTAGAGCAAGAGATGGAAGCCCTGCTGCGCCAACGGATGCGCACCACCGGCACCGATGCGCCTTTTCAGATCCGCAATTTATCGGAAATGGTGGAAACCCGTGCCCGCACCATGCAAATTTTTAACGGCCTGCTGGCTGCCGTGGCCTCAGTGTCCTTGCTGGTCGGCGGCATTGGCATTATGAATATCATGCTGGTGTCGGTCACCGAGCGCACGCGCGAAATCGGCCTGCGAATGGCGGTGGGCGCTGAGCCCGGCGATATTATGCGGCAGTTTCTCATTGAGGCCATGCTGCTGTGCAGTTTAGGCGGCACTCTGGGCCTGAGCATTGCGGTACTGGTCACCCGCAGCCTGGAGAAATTCGCTGGTTTCACCGCCATTATTCAACCGGAGGTGGTACTGCTGAGCATCGGCTTCTCGGCACTGATTGGCATTTTCTTTGGCTACTACCCGGCCCGCAAAGCCTCGCAGCTGCAGCCGATTGATGCGCTGCGGCATGAGTAGTTGGTTGAAGGCCGCAACCTGGTTGCGGCCTTCACGGTAATCATCGCCAATTCCCACAACTTAATCCCATTTCCTGAGCCTGCGGCTTAACCTGCTGCAGATTTTGTGGCATGGTTGCTCTATACCCATATATAACCAAAATAAAATAGAAAACCAACTCAGGAACCTGTTATGACCACCTCTAAAACTCTGCTGGCGCTGGCCGTCAGTGCGCTGCTCGGTAGTGCGCCGCTGCTGGCTGAAGAAGCAAATAACACCGCAAACGATGCAAACGAAACCAAAGGCTGGCAAGTCAATCAGCCGATGGGCGAGTTTAAAACCGTTAGCATTTCCACCAGCCAGGGGACCTGGATGAATGTCGATGTCAGCCCGGATGGCAACACCCTGGTGTTTGATTTGCTGGGCGATATTTACACCATACCGATCAGCGGCGGTACCGCCACAGCACTGACCAACGACATTGCATGGAATATGCAGCCGCGTTTTAGCCCCGATGGCAAGCAAATTGCCTTTACCAGCGATCAGGGCGGTGGCGATAACCTCTGGATCATGGATCTGGATGGCAGCAATGCCCAGCAGGTGACCAACGAGAGCTTCCGTTTACTGAACAGCCCGGCCTGGAGCCCGGACGGCGAGTTTCTGGTCGGTCGTAAGCACTTTACCGGCACCCGCTCCTTAGGTGCTGGCGAAATCTGGCTGTACCACAAAACCGGCGGCAGCGGCGTGATGCTGACTGCACGGCCTAATCAGCAAAAAGACCTCGGCGAGCCGGCCTTTTCGCCCGATGGCAAGTACGTCTATTTTTCGCAAGACGACACCCCGGGCCAAACCTTTCACTACAGCAAAGACTCTGAGTCTGGCATCTACAGCATCAAGCGCTTTGAGCTGGAGACCGGTGAAATAGACACCATTATCGGCGGCCGTGGTGGCGCTATCCGGCCAACGCCATCGCATGATGGCCGTTATCTGGCGTATATCAGCCGGCGTGATTTTCAAAGCACACTGTTCTTGTACGATAACAGAACTGGCGAGCAAATTGAGCTGTACGGTGGTTTAGAGCGCGATATGCAGGAAACCTGGGCCATTCATGGCGTTTACCCCACGCTGAGCTGGACCCCGGATAACCGCCATATCGTGTTTTGGGCCGGTGGCAAGCTGCATAAAATCGATGTGCGCAGCCGTGAACTGGCTGAGATCCCTTTCCAGGTTGATACCGAAAAGCAAATCCAGACCGCGCTGCGGGTACAACAGGATCTGGATAAAACCGACGTCGATGTGAAGATGCTGCGTTTTGTGCAGGTCTCGCCGGATGGCAAACGGGCAGTATTCTCAGCGCTTGGGCATTTGTACCTGACCGACATCGACAACCCACGGCCACGCCGGCTCACCCGGCAAAACGACGAGTTTGAATTCTACCCGCAGTTTAGCCGCGATGGCCGCCAACTGGTGTACACCAGCTGGAACGACCAGCAGCAAGGCCGGGTTAAGCTGCTCAACCTGCGCAACAATCGCGTCACCGAGCTGGTGTCCGAGCCTGGCAAATACGTTGAGCCAACCTTTAGTCCGGATGGCCGCACCGTGGTGTACCGCAAAGCCGGCGCTGGCAGTATTCTGCCCAGGCAGTGGTCACTGCATACCGGCTTGTATCAAGTGCCGGTCGGCGGCGGTGAGCCACAGCTGATAAGCCGTCAGGGCAGCATGCCGATGTTTGGTGAGCGCAGTGACCGGGTGTACGCCATGGCCAACCGCAGTGGCCCGGCGTTGATCAGCATCGATTTAACTACGCAGGAGGAGCGGGTACTGTACACCGCAGCGCACGGTACCGAGTTTCAGCTATCGCCCAATGGCAAACTGCTGGCCTTTACCGATCGCTTTAAAGTATTCGTCACGCCTTTTGTCGAACGCGGCAGCGTGATCAACATCAGCGGCAGCGACCGCCAGTTCCCGGTACGGCAGCTGTCGGTGCGGGCCGGCGAGCATATCAGCTGGACCGCCGATAGCCAGCACCTGTACTGGACCTTAGGCCCGGAGCTATACCACACTTCAGTAGCCGGCTTGTTTGATCAGCAAAAGCCAACCGACTTTGCCGCCGAAAACGGCACCTCACTGGGCTTTACTGTACCGGCCGATATCCCGCAGGGCTCCGTGGCTTTTGTCGGCGGTCAGGTCATTACCATGAATGGTGATGAAGTGCTGCAGGATGCAGTGGTACTTATCACCAACAACAAAATTGCCGCTGTCGGCAGCCGCGATGCAGTCAGCATTCCGCGCGGCGCCAAGGTGTTTGATATCAGTGGGAAAACCCTGATGCCAGGCCTGTTCGATGCGCATGCCCACGGCGCACAGGGGGCGAATCAGATCATTCCACAACAAAACTGGATGAACTACGCAGGTCTCACCTTTGGCGTGACCAGCATTCACGACCCGTCCAACAACACCCGGGAAATTTTTACCGCCAGTGAAATGCAACAGGCCGGCCACATCGCCGGGCCGCGTATTTTCTCGACCGGTGCCATTATTTACGGCGCAGAGATCCCAGGCTTTACCTCGCACATCGATAGTCTGGATGATGCCAAATTTCATCTTGAGCGGTTGCAAAAAGTGGGTGCCTTCACGGTAAAAAGCTACAACCAGCCGCGGCGTGATCAGCGCCAGCAAGTGATCCAGGCTGCCCGTGAGATGGGCATGATGGTGGTGCCCGAAGGCGGCTCCTTGCTGCAACACAACCTGACCATGCTGGTCGATGGCCACACCACACTGGAGCATGCCCTACCCTCGGCCCGGGTGTACGAAGATGTGCTGCAGCTGTGGGAAGCCAGCAGCATGGCCTACACCCCTACGCTGAACGTCGCTTATGGCGGCATCTGGGGGGAAAACTACTGGTACGACACCACCGAAGTCTGGCAGCATCCACGGCTAAGCCGTTACGTGCCGATGGACCGACTAGCGCCACGCAGCATGCGGCGGGAAAAAGCCCCTGAGCATCACTACAACCACTTTGCGGTGGTAGAAACCGCCAAGCAAATGTCCGATCGTGGCATCCTGGCCAATATCGGTGCCCATGGCCAGCGCGAAGGCTTAGGCGCGCACTGGGAGATCTGGATGTTCGCCCAGGGCGGCATGACACCCCTGGAAGCGCTGCGTACCGCCACCATCAACCCGGCCATTACCTTTGGCATGGATCATCAACTAGGCAGCATTGAAGTCGGCAAGCTGGCCGATTTGATTGTGATTGATGGCAACCCGCTGGAAAACATCCGCGTCAGTGACCAGGTAGAATACACCATGGTCAACGGCCGTTTGTTCGACGCGAAAAGCATGAACGAGATAGGGCTACGCGAACGCGCCCGCCAGCCGTTTGAGTTTGAGCCGCGCCGTTAACACGACGCTTTCTGCGGTAGATTCAAAGGTCAGCACTCGCTGACCTTTTTACTTGTTCAAATCCGATACAGCTGCCCCCCGCGTGTTCTACACTTCTTAGACAAAAATTCATTCGACAAATCCAGCAAGCCATGCTTAAAATCTGCAACTTTTTAACTTGGTGAAGATGTATGTTAATGAAAAAATCAGCACTTGCTATCAGCCTGCTGTTACTGGCGGGCTGTGGTGGCTCCGGCGGCCCGGGCAGTTCAGAGCCGCCCATACCACCACTGGCGGTAGAAAACTTAAGTCATCCCGACAGCCAGCATTGGCTCCCTTTAACCGGTAGCTTTGCCAGTGCTTTAGCCACAACAGGCGCTGCCCAGTTGCTTCGCATCGAACAAAACGGCCAGTTGATACAACCGGTACAGGGTCGCTATACGCTGAATGGTGCCGTGCTGGAAGTCGATGGCCTGAATTATCGGGTCACACCCCTTAGCAACAGTGCTGTCAGTTTTCGTTTTACCCTGCAGCAGGGTGGACGTCAGGGCAGTGCCATGGTGCAGCTAGCCGCACCGCTGTCGGATCCTTTGGCGTCAGAGCAGTGGCACCTTCGCAACAACGGCCAAACCAGCTATGCCCAAAGCGATAGCTTTCGTCGGGCACTCATTGAACTGCTGGTTCAAGATCCGGATGAGCCAATGTCCCGCAGTGAAGCCACCAGCCTGGTGAATCAATTGCTAAATGACTACCGCAGTTTGCTTGCTCCCGGTTTTGATGTGGATCTATTACCACTCTTTGCAGCAGGTATCTTTGGGCAAGGCTCAATCAGTGTTGTGGTTGACAGCGGCCTGCAACTGGCCCATGAGGATTTGGCTGCCAATATTCTGACTGGCCGCTCGCTGAATCTGGTCGATGGCAGCAACGACCCGACGCCTGTTTTAACCCCGTCACAGCCCAATGCCGGCGATCACGGCACCAGCGTAGCCGGTATTATTGCTGCCGAAGGCTGGAATAATCTAGGGGGGCGCGGCGTTGCACCAAAAAGCCAGTTGCTGGCCATCAATTTGCTGGCCGATGACTATGCCGCCGGGTTGGATGATGAATGGCTGGTACATGGTCTGGATAACACCATCATTAGCACGGATGACAACATCAGTGCCTTTAACCGCAGTTATGGTGTAACCTTACCTGTGATGCAAGGCTATTCACTGCTGGAAGAAGAGCTGCACCGTTTTAGTGTCGAGAAATTACGCTCAGGCAAAGGTAGCCTGAACGTCAAATCTGCCGGCAATGAGTTTGAAGGTTACTTCTACGAGGGCGACTTTTGCCAACACAACGGTGCCTATGAATTAGGACTTACCTGCTACAACGCCAATATGGAATCCGCTCAGCAAACCCCTTACTACACCATAGTGGCTGCCATGAACCCCAATGGCCATAAAAGCAGCTACTCCAGCGCTGGTGCCAATTTGGTGCTGACCGCACCGGCCGGCGAAGATGGCGATCTGCTGCCTGCTATTGTCACCGCCGATCTGATGAGTTGTCTGTACGGCTACAGCGGTGATGCAGCCGCCACAGATTTTGACAATGCCATCGGCGAAGGCGCATTTGCCGGTTTCTATCCGTTTGATAGTGGCAACCACGCCGATAACCGCGAATGCAATTACACTGCCCGCTTTAATGGTACCTCCTCGGCTGCACCTATGGTCAGTGGCGTTGCCGCCTTACTGCTGGAAGCAGAACCTGCTTTAACAGCACGCGAGTTGCAACATCTGCTAATTAGCACCGCCAAACGAGTGCACCCAGAGGATCCGGTGATTCGGTTAAGCCTGCCAAACGGCAGCTTTGAAGCACACAGCGGCTGGGTCGAAAATGCCGCCGGTTATGCTTTCAATAACCATTACGGCTTTGGCCTGGTACAAGCCGGTGCCGCTTTTCAGCGCTTGCAGCAAGGCAACTGGCGACTGCCAGCCAAAACTTACAGCCCCTGGCATGGCACCGGCCTTTATGGTGATGGTACCCCAGCCAATCTGGTTATCCCGGATCACAGTGCCAGCGGCGTCAGCACCACGCTGACCATGCCAGAGCAATTGGTGATTGAAACAGTACAGCTCAAACTCACCGTGCGTAACCCGGAGCTGCTGGAGTTCGGTCGCATCACAGCACATGGCAGCACCCAAACCAGTGCCGGCAGTGATCTGGCAGTGGTACTAACCTCCCCGTCCGGTACCCGCAGTGTGCTGCTGGCATCCCGCCAGGCCTTGCTGTTGCCAGCTCTGGATGAAGACTGGGCTGCCCAGGATGGCTACATTCTGAAAGACTCCGTCTTACGCAGCAATGCTTTTTACGGTGAAACCAGTACCGGCAACTGGACAGTACAGCTGTTCGACCTGGCTGCCGATAGTTTTGCCGTAGCAGACACCGAGTTCGATTTCGACTGGATTGAAAACAACACCGTGCCATCACGATTGGACGGTGCCGCCCTGCGTATTATTGGCCACAGCAAGGAGTAATCACCGATGACTTACGCCAAACAACTCTGTCTTATCGCTTGCCTGGCGGCCTTTTCAGCCTGCAGCCTGGCTGAAACCACCTTTGGTGCCTACCGCTTGCTGCAACCAGAGGCCACATCTTCGTTCAGCGGTCCTAACAACCGTCAAAGTAAATCCCAGCAGGCCAATGCCAGTACAGGCACGCCTGCGGCCCCAACATCAGCCGTGGTCCGCGCCAACAGCCTGGTGGTCAATCGCTACAGCGGCCAGACCGGCCAGGTTAGTGGCCGGCTTTTGCTGTTGCTTGAAGATCAGGCCGACACGGCCAGTCTGCTGGCCGAGTTTCCGCTGACGGTGCTGCAACAACAACGGCAATTGCTGTTGCTGCAAGCGGACAGTGAAACCGATCTACTGGCATTGCGTGCGCAATTGCTGCAGCATAGCGCAGTCAAAAATGTCCGGCTTGATGTGCGCGAGCAGCGCTATAAAACCAGATAAAGCGCAGTGTATGGGTAAGGCCAGCCTCGGCTGGCCTTTTTCGCCTAAATCAGTGTCACATTTTTGTCATAGTCCCACCAGTAAAAACCGCTATACTGTTGTTTTTAAAAAGCGAAGAATCCTTAGCTGATGTTGGATATCTCCTTTCGTGAAGCCCTCGCCGTCTGGTGGCGCATAGGCTTGCTTAGTTTTGGCGGCCCGGCCGGGCAAATTGCGCTGATGCACCGCATTCTGGTGGAAGAAAAACGCTGGATCGATGAAGACCGCTTTTTGCATGCGCTCAATTACTGCATGATGCTGCCCGGGCCCGAGGCCCAGCAGCTGGCGACTTACATCGGCTGGCTGTTGCATGGCGTTAAAGGCGGCCTGGTGGCCGGTATTTTGTTTATTGTCCCGGGCGCTGTGCTGATTTTGCTGCTTTCCCTGCTCTATGTGCTGCTGGGCGATGTCTCCCTGGTGCAGGGACTGTTCTTTGGTTTAAAAGCGGCGGTACTGGCCATTGTGCTGCAAGCCTTGTTTCGCATCAGCCAAAAAGCACTGAAAAACCGGCTGGCTTGGGCTCTGGCCATCGGCGGTTTTATCGCCCTGTTTGCGTTTAACCTGCCGTTTCCACTGGTGGTGCTTGGCGCTGGCTTGGTGGGTTACCTGAGTGCCAGGCTTTCCCCGGCAAGCGCAGCACCTGAACCAGCCCAATCGTTATCGCCCGAGCTTCGCCCCGGCACCAAAACCGCGGCAGTGGGCTGTGCGGCGCTTTGGACCCTGACCGTCTTTGGCCTGTTATGGCTGCTCGGCGGCGATCAGGTATTCAGCCAGTTGGCGCTGTTTTTTTCCAAGCTGGCCGTAGTCACCTTTGGCGGTGCCTATGCGGTGCTCGGTTATGTCGCCCAACAAGGGGTTGAGCACTACGGCTGGTTGCAACCGGGTGAAATGGTCGATGGCCTGGGCCTGGCCGAAACCACGCCCGGCCCGCTGATCCTGGTCACCCAATTTGTTGGTTTTCTGGCCGGTTTTCGTGAGTACGGTATTGGTGGTGCTGTGCTGGCTGCCATTCTCACCACCTGGGTCACCTTTTTGCCCTGCTTTGTCTGGATCTTTGCCGGGGCACCCTACGTCGAAAAGCTGCGCCATCATCAGGCGCTGTCCAAAGCGCTGGCGGGTATTACCGCCGCTGTAGTGGGGGTGATTGCGAATCTGGCGCTGTGGTTCAGTCTGAATGTGCTATTTGCCGAGCGCCAGGTTCTGGAAGGCTATGGCCTGCGCTTGCTGCTGCCAGAGCTAGCTAGCATCAATCTTGCCATGCTAGCGCTGACGCTTGTCGCCTGCCTGCTGTTGTTTGGCTTCAAACGTGGGCTTTTTACTCTGCTTGGCAGCTGCGCTTTGCTGGGCATGGGCTGGCAATTGCTGGTTGGTTAACGCAGGCTGGTAGATTATCACCTTTGCATCTTATCTAGAACAAAACAGACTAGCATTTCGTTTTGTGGTAACTGCAGCGCATATTAAACTTAGCTGAATCAAAGCCTATTTCGGAGTTGCTATGCGCGCTATTTTACTGACTGCTGCCCTGCTCGGATCCCAACTGGCGCTGCCATTGCAGGCCAAAGAGCTGCTGAACAGCAGCTACGACATTGCCCGTGAACTGTTTGCCGACATTAATCCACTGTTTGTGCAGCACTGGCAGCAGCAAACCGGCGAAACCCTCACCATTAATCAGTCGCATGGTGGCTCGTCACGCCAGGCCCAAGCCATTATCCAAGGGCTGCGTGCCGATGTGGTGACCTTTAATCAAAGCACCGACATCGATATTTTGCACCAGCGCGGCAACCTGCTGCCGGAAAACTGGCGTGAACGCCTGCCAAACAATGCCTCGCCTTACTACTCCACCATGGCGTTTTTAGTGCGTAAAGGCAATCCAAAAGGCATTCAAAGCTGGGAAGATTTGACCAAAGAAGGCGTCAGCCTGGTATTCCCTAACCCGAAAACTTCCGGCAATGCCCGCTACACCTATCTGGCCGCCTATGGCGACGCCCTGCAACGCTTTGGCGATGACCGTGAGGCTGCCCGTGGCTGGATGACCGAGTTTTTAGCCCGGGTCGCGGTGTTTGATACCGGCGGCCGCGGTGCGACCACCTCTTTTATTGACCGCAATCTGGGCGATGTCTTGATCACCTTTGAATCCGAAGTGAACAACATCATCAAGCAATACCCGGATCTGGGCCTGGAGCGGGTGGTTCCACCAACCAATGTGCTGGCCGAATTTCCGGTCGCCTGGATTGATCGCAATGTCCGTCGCAACGGCACCGAAACCCAGGCCAAAGCCTATCTGGAGTTTTTGTACAGTGAAGCTGCGCAGCGGCTGCTGGCCAGCTACTATTACCGGGTACATCACGACACGGTGAAAGCCGAAGTGGCCGAGCAATTCCCTGTCACCGAGCTGTTTACGGTGGAAGCCGTGTTTGGCAGTTGGGAGCAGGTCAATCGTGAACATTTTGCCAACAATGCCGAGCTGGATCGGCTGCTGGCTGAAGGCCGTCGGCGTCGTTAAGCGGAGTGCGTTGCTAAGATGCTAGGATCTGTGGCGAATCGCAGCAAACGGGTGCTGCCAGGCTTTACCATCAGCCTTGGCAGCAGCTTGTTTTTTATCAGTCTGGTGATTTTATTGCCCATCACCGGCTTGGTGGTGCAAACGGCGCAGCTGAGCTGGGCCGAGTACTGGGCCATTATCAGCGATCCGCGGGTGGTCGCCTCCTACAAAGTCACAGCCTCGGCCGCTCTGGTCGCCAGCATCTTTAATTTGTTCTTTGGCCTGTTGATGGCCTGGATTTTAACCCGTTACCGCTTCCCCGGTCGGGTACTGCTGGATGGGCTGATGGACCTGCCCTTTGCCTTGCCTACTGCTGTAGCAGGCCTGACGCTGGCGGCTATTTTCTCCACTCAGGGCTGGCTCGGCCAGTACCTGGCGCTGTGGGATATCAAGGTGTCTTACACCTGGCTTGGCATTGTGCTGGCGATGATCTTTACCAGCGTACCCTTTGTGGTGCGCACCGTGCAGCCGGTGCTGGAAGAGTTTGGCCCCGAGTACGAAGAAGCCGCGGCTACCTTAGGCTCCAGCCCCTTTCAGACCTTTTTCCGCATTATTTTTCCGGAAATTAAACCAGCTTTACTGACCGGCACAGCGCTGGCCTTTACCCGCAGCTTAGGCGAGTTTGGTGCGGTAATTTTTATTGCCGGCAACCTGCCATGGCAAACCGAAGTCACCTCGCTGATGATCTTTATCCGGCTGCAGGAATTTGACTATGCCGCTGCTGCGGCCATTGCCAGTGTGGTGCTGCTAGCCTCTTTGCTGCTGCTCTTTATCATCAATGGCATTCAGCAGCGCTACCAGCACATCACCGGGGGCTTAAAATGAAGCCCGCTAACCAACTGAATAGCCAGCAGCGCTGGTTGCGTCCGGTGCTGATTGGCACCGGCGTTACCTTAACGGTGCTGCTGCTGGTGATCCCACTGGTGTTTATTTTTGTCGCCGCCATGTCGGCCGGCTTGGGTGGGCTTTGGCACAATCTGACCGAGCCGGATATGTTGCACGCCATTGGTCTGACCTTGTTTGTCGCTGGCCTGACCGTGCCGATTAATCTGGTGTTTGGCACCCTGATTGCCTGGTGTGTCACCCGTTTTACCTTTCCCGGCCGCCGCTTGCTGCTGACGTTGATTGATATTCCTTTTGCGGTCTCGCCTGTGGTGGCCGGTTTGCTGTATTTGCTGTTGTACGGTGCCAACGGGCCTTTTGCCAACCTGCTGGATCAATACGACTTGCAACTGATGTTTGCCTGGCCCGGCCTGGTGATGGTCACCGTCTTTGTATCCTGCCCCTTTGTGGTACGGGAGCTGGTGCCTTTGATGTCTACGCTTGGTACCGAACAGGAAGAAGCCGCCGTACTGCTGGGCGCCAGCGGCTGGAAGGTGTTCTGGGACATTACCCTGCCCAATATCCGCTGGGCCCTGCTGTATGGTGTGATTCTGACCAATGCGCGCGCTGTCGGTGAATTTGGCGCTGTGTCGGTGGTATCGGGTACTATCCGCGGCCAGACCAACACTTTGCCGCTGCACATCGAGCTGCTGCAGCAGGACTACAATACCGCCGGTGCCTTTATTGCCGCGGCCATTTTGACCCTGATTGCCATCGCCACTTTGGTGGTGAAAGCCTTTTTGCAGTGGAAACTGTCGCGGGAAAGCTCCTGACAGAATTGCTGCTTTAGGTTGCCTCAGACCGGGTAAAGCGGAAACAGCAAAGGCACCAGCAGCACACTGACCACAAGCACCAAGACAGTAAACGGAGTGCCAATCCGCACAAAGTCGAAAAAGCGGTATTTCCCTGGCTGCAACACCAGCGTATTGATTGGGGAAGAGACCGGCGTCATAAAAGCCGCCGAAGCCGCTACAGCCACCATCATGGCAAAAGGATACGGCGAAGCCCCCAGACTGTTGGCCAGGGATACCGCCACCGGGGCCATTAGAACCGCAGTCGCCGTATTGGAGACAAAGGAGCCGGTGACAGCAGTCAGCACAAAGAGTGCTGCCAGCAGCGCATAATCCCCCCGCTCACCGACCAGGTAGAGCAGACTGCTGACTGCCAAATCAATGCCGCCGGTTTGCTGCAGCGCTAACGCAAACGGCAACATCCCCACAATTAAGATCAGGCTGGGCCAGTGGATCGCCTTGTAGGCGCTGTTCAGATCAATACAGCGCAAAGCACCCATCAACAAGCAGGTGAGCAGGGCAGCTATCACATTAGGTACCACACCGCTGACCATCAGCAGCACCATCAAGGCCAGACAAAACAATGCGTGCGGCGCTTTACGGGCAGCCGGGGTGACTTCATCCACTTCGGCAGGCAGGCTGAGCACCAGAAAATCCCGGCTTTGTTGCTGCAGCTGGTGAATATCTTTCCAGTTGCCGGCGACCAACAGCTTATCAGCAGGCTGCAATACCTCATCGACCAACACGCCCAGCAAAGCTTCCCCCTTGCGGCGCAGCCCCACCACATTTAGTTTGTACTGGCTACGAAACGCCAGTTGCTGGATGGTTTTGCCCGGCAACGAGGACTCAGGAGGAAAAGCCACTTCGGCCAACCCAAGCTCATGGGCATGAAACGAAAAGTACGAGTGACTGAGCGGCTGCGGCTCCAGGCCCAGATGCTGACAACTTGGCAGCAACTCCATCGAAGGATCGGCCAAATCCACCAGCAAGATATCGCCGGCTTGCACCAGCGTATTACCGGTGGCATTTAGCAGCAAGGTACGAAAGCGTTGCTGGCGCTCAATAGCCACCACGTTGATGCCAAACTCTTTGCGCAGCGCCAGCTCATTCAACTGCTGCTCCAGCAAAGGGGAGCCAGGCAACACTTTCAGTCGCAGCTCACGCTCTTTTAAACGGTAGTTCCGGGCCAGATCACTCAGCTTTAAGCGTGGCGCGCCGCTTTGTCCGGCTTCCAGCTGGGGGTTTAACCAGCGGCGGGCCAACAGCATGTAGCCCACTCCCATCAGCAGTACCACCAGGCCTATCGGGGTAAAACTAAAGAAATGAAAACCATCCATGCCCTGGCGCTGCAGTTCGCTTTGCACCACCATATTGGGCGGTGTCGCAACCAGAGTTTGCATACCACTGATCAGGGCTGCAAAAGCCAGCGGCATCATCAAGCGGCCGGGCGCAATATTGAGCCGGGCACAGATGCTCAGCACCACCGGAATAAAAATCGCCACCACGCCGGTGGAACTCATAATGGAGCCCAGAGCCGCTACCGACAGCATCAGCAAGATCAACAAACGGATTTCGCTATTGCCCGACACCCGGACCAGCCAGTCGCCTAAACGGTAGACAATGCCGGTTCGGACCAAACCATCCCCCACCACAAAGAGCGCAGCTATCAAAATCACCGCCGGATCGCTAAAACCGGCCAAAGTTTGCTGCACAGTCAACAGGCCGGTTAAAGGAAAGACCGCCAGCACCACCAGAGCAACCACATCGGTTCGGGGCTTGTTGGCAGCAAAACAGCCCATGCAGAGCAACAACATAGCCAGGACTAACAGCAACTCTGCATTCATAAGTGGCAGGCTCCGATTCTAAAGCAACACTCGAAGCCTAATGGTAAACCAAAATACCTGTTAAATCAGGCTGATTTAAATGCCTTCGCCTAAAAAGACCTGGCTGTAGCGGGGCTTGATCCAGGCGGTATCGCCCTGTTGTAGGTTGAGAGCCTTGAAGTGCTCTTTCGGCAGTTCAATGTGGATCAGCTGTTGGTCATCTGTCCTAAGCACTTCCAGCCGGGCCGTTGGCCCCACCAGGGTAATCAGATCCAGGGTGACCGCAATACGATCGCTGTGCGCCTCGGTAAAGACATCAATTTCGTGCGGGCGAACATAGGCAAACCCCTGCTGCTCTTCGGCCTGGCTGTGCTCTGGCGATGGCACTTCTTCCGAGCCAATCCGGCTTTTGCCTTGCTGCACCCGGGCCCGAAACAGGTTCACATTGCCCAAAAACTCATAGACAAAAGGATTGGCTGGTTTGTCGTACACCTCATCCGGGCTCCCTTCCTGCTCGATGCGGCCTTTATTCATCACCACAATGCGATCAGCCACTTCCAGCGCTTCTTCCTGATCGTGGGTGACAAAGACACTGGTAATGTGAATTTCATCGTGCAAACGGCGCAGCCAGCGACGCAGCTCAGCGCGCACTTTGGCATCCAGCGCACCAAAAGGCTCATCCAGCAGCAAGACTTTGGGCTCTACCGCCAAAGCCCGTGCCAGCGCAATACGCTGGCGCTGCCCGCCGGATAACTGAGCCGGATAACGCTCTGCCGTCCAGCCCAGCTGCACCAGCTCCAGCAGCTCCCGTACTTTTTTATCGATCTCTGCTTTGGATGGCCGCAGCTTTTTCGGCTTTACCGTTAACCCATAAGCCACGTTGTCAAACACCGTCATGTGCTTAAAGAGCGCATAGTGCTGAAACACGAAGCCAACGCCACGCTCACTGACATGCTGACCGGTGATGTCCTGCTCATTAAAGTGCACCCGGCCGCTATCAGCCTGTTCCAGCCCGGCAATAATCCGCAGCAAAGTGGTTTTGCCAGAGCCGGACGGCCCCAGCAAGGCAGTTAGCTCACCGCTTCGAATGCTGAGATCAAGGTTATCCAGCGCGACAAAATCGCCAAAGCGCTTTTGAATACCTTCAATACGAATGCTCATGCTTACCTCATCAGTGACCCACCCATTCCAACTGTAGCTATGATAGCGGCTGCACTAAAGAAGTAAAAATACTTAAATCCGCTAAATCTATAGCTAAATTGCATATAACTGATTTAAGTCTAAAGCGGCGCTGTGGCCGCCTGTCACTACGACTGAACTTGCCACACCTTATTCGCCCAACGGCTACTGCCTTGCAGCAGCCGGCTGGTCGCTTCGCGCAGCCGAACCAGTGCGTAATAGGTCAGCGGCACCAGCAGCAAACTGGTTAAGGTGGAAAACAGCAGGCCGCCGATAATGGCAATGGCCATTGGGGCGTAGCTTGGGCCATCGCCGGCCAGCTGAGTACCGCCCAGTGCCAGTGGCAGCAAGCCAAGCACTGTGGTCGATACCGTCATTAGAATGGGCCTGAGCCGTGCAGTGCAGGCTAAGATGATCACCTCTTTCAGCGCCGTCTCTGGCTGCAATTGCCGCTCCTGATTGATGCGATCGACCAGCACGATGCCGTTGTTCACGACGATACCCATCAGCACCAGCATGCCAATCATGCCCATAATGCTCATCGAGGTACCGGTCAGCAGGAAAGTCCAGAACACCCCGACCAGCGAAAACAGCAAAGAGCCAATCACCGCATTGGGCAGCAGCAAGGACTCAAACAAGGCGGCCATTACAATGTAGATCATCGCTACCGCCAGCAGCATATTGACCAGCATCACCTGCTGCGCTTCATCGTGGCGCTGAAAAGCACCATGAAAAGACCACTGATAACCAGCCGGTAAATCAACTTGCTCCATCAGTTGGCGGATTTGTTGCTGCGCCTGCTCCATGGTAGCGCCATCGGCCAGGCTCATGCTAAGCGCGATGCCTGTTTGACGGTTCAACCGGCCAATGCGTGAAAGCCGTGGGGCTATGTTAAGCTCGGCCAACTGCTGCAACTGAATGCTGCTGCCCGCCTGTACCAGGATAGGCAGAGCTGCCAGCTCGGCCAACGACTGGCTGATGCGCTCATCAAACTGCACCCGCAGCTGCACTTCGCCTTGCTGTTCGGTGCGGTAGGTGCGCAGATTGGCACCGCGCAGCGCCAGCGCGACCCGCTCGGCCACCAGACTGGCGGGTAGGTCCAGTCGCGCCAGTTCATCTTTGTTCAGCACAATTTGCACTTCCTGCTGGCCCCGCTCCAGATCGGAGCTAACGTTATCAAGCGCAGCCAGGCTGCTGAGCATCGGCTCCAGCATCGCTGCCTGCTCCAGCAAAGCTTCAGTGGAAGGGCCCAGCAGATGCAATTGCAAACCGCCTCCGCCGCCGCCAAAACTAAAGGATGGCCGCGAGCGCACCAGCGCCGGCCAGTCGGCCTGAATTTGCTGACGCAACTGGGCCAATGGCATCGGCAAGTCGTCTTTTAACAGAATAATCGAAATGGCGTAGCCAGCCCGGTAATAGCTGTAGACCGACTCAATGTGAAAACGCTGCTGGTTGTCGTACAAGAAGGCTTCCATCTGGCTGACTTCGGCCCGCACTTCTTCCAGGCTGTAATTGCCCTGCACCCGGTAATTCAGAAAGATCCGGCTGTTGTCTTCCATATCACCATCACCACTGCCCACCTGGCCAAGCGGGATCACAATGCTGCCAAGCACCAGCAAGGCCAACAGACCGGACAGTTTCGGAAAGCGCATTACAGCGCCAAGCAGCCTGGCATAGCGACGCTCCCCAAAAGCAGATTTGGCCCCATCCTGCTCCGGTACTTTCAGCCGGGTGGTTAACAGCGGTATTAAACTAAGCGCCAGCACCAAAGAAATACCCAGACACAAGCAGATGGCAATGGCGACATGCTCAAGGAAAATAGTCAGATCCATTTTCTGGCCAATGATGTTGGGTAAAAATACGATGGCAGTAGTGGCGGTACCCGCCAGTACTGCCAGGCTGACCCGGCGCACGCCCCGCTCGGTGGCTGCCCGCACATCCCCCCCTGCGGCGCGCTCACGGAAAATGCTCTCGGTCACCACCACGGCATTATCCACCAACATACCAATAGCCAGCATCAACCCCATCATGCTGAGGATGTTTAAGCTGTAACCCAGGAAATACATTGCGCCCAATGCCATAATGATGGCTGCGGGCACCGACAGCACCACCACCAGCGTGGTGGCCAGGTGGCGCAAGAATAAGAACAATACCACAAAGGACAAGCCAGCGCCGATGCTGCCGGCCAGCAGCAAATCACGCAGCGAGGACGTCACGCCCTTTGCCATATCGTCCATCACATAGAGCTGAATGCCGGCAAAGGCCGGATTTTGATCGGCGGCGCGCACCACCGCCATGGCGGCATCAGCCACCTCGACCAGATTGGCACCGGAGTCTTTGAACACATTCATGCCAACGGCGTAGGTCTGGTTTAAATGGCGGCCATCCTCACGCTTCGGCAATTCAAGCGCCACCGTTGCCACATCGGATAGCTGCAAGCCGGGGCGAATGGGCAGGCGCTCAATTTCGCTCAGCGAGCGAAACTCACCGACCGGCTTGACCAGCATATGCTGTTCCGGGTTTTGCAAACTGCCGGCAGTGATGGCAAAGTTGCTTTGCCGAAGCTGTGCCAGCAGCTGCGCCGGATCGACATTGAGCGCATGCAACCGGGCCGGATCGAGCCGGATAATGACCTGGCGTTTATCCACGCCATAGAGTTCGACTTTCGGTACCCCAGGCACCCGCTCCAGCGGGCGCTTGATGTGCTGTTCGAGCAAATCGTAGGCCAGGGCTAAATCCCGCTCACTGGAAATGCGCAGCTGGAAAATCGGCATGTCGTCGGTATTAAACTGAAACACGAAGACCCGCTCCAGATCAGCTGGCAACTGGGCACGTACCGCATCCAGCCGCTCGCGTACTTCCATGTTTTTACTGCGGATAGGCTCGTCCCAGTTAAACATCAGCGAGATATCGGCGCTGTTTTCATTGGAGAAACTGCGCATCTGCTGAATACCTGAGACCGTTGCCAGTGCTTCTTCAATTGGCCGGGTGATCAAGCGCTCGATCTCGGCCGGGGTGGCATTGGGGTATGGCGCCTGAATGTAGATCTCCGGAATGTCGATGCCGGGGAATTTTTCCAGCGGCAACAAACGACTGGCCAGCACACCAAACAGCAGCAACGAAATGCACAGCATGCAGACGGTGATGGGCCGGCTGAGCGCCAGCCGGGTTATCGCCAATGGTTGCTCAGTCATGCTGCACCTCCGGCAAATCAGCTGCTTCGGTTGCTGCCGGCTCAGCGCCAGGCGCACGATCCGGGCTCACCAGCGCATACAGCACCGGAATAAACACCAGCGTCAGCAAGGTAGAAAGTAGCAGGCCAAAGATCACAGTAATGGCCATCGGTGCCCTGACCTCACTGCCTTCGCCGGTACCAAGAGCCAATGGCAACAAGCCCAGCACCGTGGTCAGGGTGGTCATCAGTACCGGGCGCAAACGACTCTCGCCGGCTTGCAGCACCGCATCGGCCAGCGCCAAACCGTTTTGGCGCAGTTGATTGATGCGATCAATCAGTACGATGGCGTTGTTGACCACAATACCGGCCAGCATGATAAGACCAATAAAGACAATGACCGACAAGCCGGTGCCGGTCAGCCAGAGCCCAAGAATCGCACCGGCACCCGCCAGCGGCACGGTGAACAGGATCACCAGTGGCTGCAGCAGATTTTCGAACTGCGAGGCCATCACCAGATACACCAGGAACACCGCCAGCAACAAGGCCATCAGCAAGGACTGGTAAGCCCGGCTCATTTCTTCACTTTGCCCGACAACTTCGGCCACCACGCCAAAGGGCAGCATTTGCTCGGCCAGCAGCTGACGCGCCAGCTGGGTGGCCTGCTCCAGATCACCAGAGGCCAGATTGGCGCTGACCACAGCCACCCGCTGCTGGGCAATGCGGGTGATTTCGCTGGGGCCGAGTTCACGGCGAATATCGGCTACTGCAGCCAGTGGCAGTGGCGTGGCACTGCCGGGGTTAATCACCAGCTCGGCCAGTTGCTGCTCGGTCTGACGGTAAGCCTCGTCCAGCCGCACCCGGATATCAATTTTCCGATCCTGCACTGAAAACTGCCCGGCAACATCGCCGCCAACATAGACAGCCACCCGCTGCGCCACTTCACGGGCCGTCAGGCCAAGCTGTGCCAGCCGGCTGTGATCAAAGTACAGCGTCAGCTCCGGTTGACCGGGACGCAGGCTGCTTTTCACGTCGCTAAAACGTCCTTCCTGCTGCAAACGCTGCACCAGTGCATCGGCTGCATGTTTTAGCTCGGCCAGCTCGTAACCGGCCAGCTCAATTTCCAGCGGTGTGCTAAAACTCAGCAGCTGTGGCCGTTCAAAGCGGGCCTGCACATCCGGGTAACGGGCCAGAAAGCTGCGCAGCTGCTCAATGCTGCGCGCTTCGGCCGAAGGATCAGCGCCGCCAGCCAGTACCAGCGACAGGCGACCCCAGTGACTGCCGCCAATGCTTGGATCCACCGTCATCTGACTACCAGTACCGGCCTGGCCATAACTGCGCTCAATTTCCGGCAAGGCCGCGGCAAAGACCGCCAGTTCGGTCATCAGCGCATCGGTTTGCTCGATGGCCGAGCCAATCGGCAATTGCACTTCCAAGTAAAACTCGCCCTGCGCCATTTCCGGCAGCACATTGGCGCCAAGGCGTGGCAGCACACTGTAGCAAAGCGCGGCCAGTACCAAGGTGATGCCGATGGTGGCGAGCTTGGCTTGCAACGCCAGCCCTAACAGTGTGCGATAGGCCGTGGTCAGGTGGCGCAAAGCGCCCTGCACCAGCCAGAGTAAAGGCGAGAACAGACGTCCCAATAACCAGCCAAGCGCCCGCCATAGCAGCAATAGTAAGGCCAGTACCGCTTGCAGCGTCGTCTGCAGCCCTTTCAGCGCCCAGCGCAGCGGCATCAGTGGCCACTGGTACCAGCGCTCAGGCAACCAGCGGAAACTTGCTGGTTCTGCCAATAAATCTGCATCGCCAGAAGCTTGCGGGCGGCGCAACTGCCGCGCTGCCATGGTTGGAATTAAGGTCAGCGCCACCAGCAAAGACACCAGCAGCGCAAAAGTAACGGTTAACGCCTGATCACGAAACAGCTGGCCGGCAATGCCCTCGACAAAAACCAGCGGGAAAAACACCGCTACTGTGGTCAGTGTTGAAGCGGTAATGGCCATGGCCACCTCGCCGGTGCCTTTGCGGGCCGCCGTCGGCGCATCCGCACCCAGCTCCCGGTGACGGGCAATGTTCTCCAGCACCACGATGGCGTTATCGACCAGCAAACCGACCGCCAGCGCAATGCCGCCCAGGCTCATCATATTCAGGGTAATGCCCTGGCCATACATCAAATTAAAGGTGGCAATCACCGACACCGGAATGGACACCGAAATAATCACGGTTGCCCAGACATTGCGCAAAAACAGATAGAGCACCAACATCGCCAAAGCGCCACCTATCATGGCAGCGGATTTGACATCGGCAATGGCTTGCTTGATAAAGGCCGACTGATCGTACACCAGCGTCAGTTGATACCCGGCCGGTAGCCGCTGTTGCAGCCTGGGCAGCTCGGCCAGCACCCGCTCGGCGACTTCAACGGTGTTGGCATCGCCTTCTTTGTAGATGGCGACTTCAATCGCTTCCTGGCCATTAACATAGGTGACACTGCGCCTGTCGGCGAAGGCATCGCGCACTTCTGCCACGTCTTTCAGTAAAATGCGGCTGCCATCAATGGTGGTCAGGTACAGATTTTCCATATCGCTGAGTTGCTGAAACTGATTGATGGTACGGACCAGGTAATCGTAGCCCGGCGTTTCTAAGCGGCCACCGGCCAGATTGAGGTTTTCCTGCTTCAGCCGGCTGCTGATCAAATGCACATCCAGTTGCAACTGGCTGAGTTTGTTCGGGTCGACCAGCACCTGAATTTCCTGGCTCAGACCACCATCCGGCCGGACCGCCGCCACACCTGGCAGGGCTTCCATCCAGCGGCGTAACTCTTCATCGGCAAAGGTGCGCAGTTCGACCAACTGGCGTTCGCTCTGCAGGCCTTGCTCGCGGCTTAGCGCCAGTCGCAGCACCGGCTCCAGATTGGGGTTAAAACGCAGCAACACCGGTTTGTCGCTATCGAGCGGCAGCATCAGAATGTCGAGTTTTTCCCGCACATCCATGCTGGCCAGATCCATATCGGTGCCCCAGTCAAACTCCAGCACCACATCGGAGCGACCCGCCCGTGACACCGACTGCACCCGGCGCACGCCTTTGACCACGCCAAGCGCTTCTTCAATCGGCTTGCTGATCAGCTGCTCCACTTCGGCTGGCGCTGCGCCGGCAAACTCAGTGCGTAGCGTCAGGGTTGGGTAGGACAAGTCCGGTAATAAGTTCACCGCCAAACGGCTTAACGACACCAGACCAAACAACAGGATACCAAAAGTAAACATCCAGATAGCAACAGGGCGGGCAACCGCGACATCAACCAGTTTCATAGGGCGTCCTTAGTGAAAATCGCGGGTGTGAACAACCTGCACCAGGCTGTCATTTTTCAGCGCAGCATGACCGGCAATCACCACCTGCTGACCGCTTTCAAGGCCAGATACCACTTCAACCGCCTGCTCGGCCTGATAGCCCAGCACCAGGGTTTGGCGCTGCACCCGGCCTTCGCTGTCCAGCACATAGACACTGTGCTGATTGTCGCTGCTCATCAGCGCCCGTTTCGGGATCAGCAAGGCATCGGTTTTGACATCAAACTGCACTTCGACCTGCGCAAAGAGCCCTGGGCGCAGTTGGCCATGCTGGTTATCCAGCAGCAAGGTCGCCCGCACGGTGCCGGATTGCGCATCCACCACCGGAGCAATGCGATTCAGCTCGGCCCGCAGTGGCGCATGGCCGGCCAGCTGCAGCAACACGCCCTGGCCTACTCTGGCCTGTGCCAACTGCTGCTCTGGCAGGTGCACCACTGCTTCCAGCCGTTGATTGGAAATCAGATGAAACAGCGATTTGCCGGTAAACTGATTGATCAGCTGGCCGGTTCTGGCATAACGGCGCGAAATCACCCCGGCAAAAGGGGCGCGGATTTCGGTTTCAGCCAGCGCCAGTTCGGCCAGGTCTACTGCAGCTTTGGTGGCATCCAGCTGCCAGCGCAGTTTGTCGTACACCTCGGTGCTGACCAGCTGGCGCTGGTGCATTTCACTCATTCGTTTCAGCTCGCCTTCCAGCCGGCTGAGCTCGGCCCGCTCTTTGGCTAGCAAGAGCCGCTGACGCTCGTTATCCAGCACCGCCAGCAACTGACCGGCCTCTACCGCATCGCCTTCTTCGACCAGAATTTTTTCAATCACGCCACTGGCCTTGCTGATCAAATCCGCCTCTTCGGTGGCCGCCAAAGTGGTGGTGGTGCGGTAGCTGCTGCTGATTTCGCCCTGGCGACTGATGGCCACTTCGACCGGAATGGCAATGTCATCTGCCGAGGCTTTGTTAGGACTGCTCTGCGCCTGATTGCAACCGGTTAAAACCAGACCGGCGGTGAATAGTGCGCTGACAAAGAGAAGCTTGTTCATGATGGTGTTCCTTGCTAAAAGCTGAATCATTTCACCAGCTAGTGCAGCCATCGTGCCAACACAAGAGAATTAACATAACAATATGAATTAAAATGAAATAATAGATTGCGCATAACAAGGGATGTCTGTTGTCATTTTGCTTAAATGGTCAAATCCCCCACTTTTTTGGTCAAATGATTCACCAATGCAGCAACCTGCCAGGCTTGGAGATAGTTGCCTCACTATGGCATAGTGTTTTAGATTGGACAGTGTCTTTGAGAACAGCAGCGATGCCAAAAATAGTGGTTTTTTACGACGGTGCATGCCCGGGCTGTGTGCGCGACCGGGCCTGGTATCAGAAGCATGCCGGCCAGGGTGTGCAGGTCGAATGGCTGGATATCAACGGACGTGACGACGAACTACGGGCACTGGGCATTGAGCCACGCGCTGCGCTCCTTGAGTTGCATGTCCAGGATGAACAGGGACAGATACTGCGTGCTCTGCCAGCCTACCAGCTGCTGCTGTCACGGCTGCCCGGCTACCGCTGGCTGGGCTGGTTGATTGGCCTGCCGCTAATACGATCTATTCTTTCCTGGCTGTACCGGCATTGGGTGCGCCACCGTCTGGCGCGGGAAGGGCGGCTTTAGTACGCTGCAGCAGCAACTTCAGCCATCAATCCCCATCATTTAAATCGAAAGCTTATTGATCTCAGCCAAAATTCGCTGATCCTGACTGCTGGCTTTTAATGGCTCCAGCAAAGCAAGAGCCAGCTCGGTTTCCTCTTGCAACAAATACAATTGTGCCAGGCGCAAATCTGCCCAGTCCATATCAGGCAGTGCTGTGAATTCGGCTGTATCCAACTGAGTGCGGTAATGCTGCAAGGCGGCAATGCCTTTATCCAGCTGGGTTTTCCCCACTAAGGCGCTACGCCCCAACTGATACCAGGCCGTCAACACCTGCGTTACGGCCGTCTTATCGTCTGGATCGATACTAAGCTGAGTCGCCTGCTCAAACTCGGCTATGGCCTGTTCATGCGCATCCTGCTGCTGTTGATAAAAACCGCGCAACACAAAAGGCTCCGGTCGCGCTTGCAACAACTCGGATCCGCCCACCAGGGCTTCAAAGGCCGTCAGATCCTGGTTGGCTACATGCACTTCGAGCTCCAGCAAGTCGCCTTGCAGCGCATCCAACTGCCTGACGCGTTGTGCAATCGATAAGGCTTCTTTTTTATCGCCACCGGCAATGGCAGGGGCCTGAATATGAAACTGAGCCAGCGCCCGCTGGTAGCTGAGATTTTCCGGCTCCAGTGTCGCTGCTGCAGCAAAGGCATCGCGGCAGCGAATGGCAAAGCCCCGTGCTCTTAGCATATTGACGTTTTGTGCCTGATTGCAGCTGCTTTGCCCGTACCAGAATTGATACTCAGCCTGATTGCTATTGAGCTCAGCGGCTCTTTTCAGATGCTTTTCCGCCGCAGCGGTATCGGACAAACCCATAGCAGCCCGCCCCAGCAAATACCAATAGTTGGCATCACGCCGGTACTGGCGCTGAGCTGGCTCCAACAATGCTTGCAGCTGTTGATAGTTCTTTTGCTCCAGTAATGCATTGGCTTGCTCTAAGGGCGAAGCGGCCGCCCAACCATAACCAGCCCAAATAAGTCCTGCAACCACGGCTATTTTTGTTGTCAATCCCATCGCTCTGCTCCTGTCCATTGCCATCGATTGATGGTCCGCTAGCTTTTGAGCAGTGGCATTACAACAAGTTCACGCTTCACACTGTAAAAATATAACTTTCTTTCAAAGTAAGGATGAGGCGGCAATCAGTTCTGTCTGGCCGGGGGACCGAATCGCATAATTAAAGCCTGGCTGCAGGCAAAAACTCCCCCAATCTCCCCTGTTATTGATGGCAATAAAGCCAATCTGAGTATCCGCAATGGCCGCATTCCGCAGTAGCAATTTCTGATGGATGCGCCGGACGGCCTCTTCACAGGCAGCTTGCGGCGTCAGCCCTTGCCGCATTAATTCAACCACCAAAAATGAACCGGTCACCCGGATCACTTCTTCGCCATGCCCTGTGGCTGTAGCGGCCCCGACTTCATTATCCACATAAAGGCCAGCGCCGATAATCGGGGAATCCCCGATTCGACCATGCATCTTATACGCCATACCACTGGTGGTGCAGGCACCGGACAAGTTGCCATGGCTATCCAGCGCCAGCATCCCTATGGTGTCGTGATTTTCAATATTCACCACCGGCCGGTAGTTGCCTTCTTTTAACCACTGCCGCCACTCCCGCTCTGACTGCTCGGTAAGTAAGTTTTCCAGCTTAAAGCCCTGCTCAAGCGCAAACTTCTGCGCCCCTTGACCGACCAACATTACATGGGGCGTTTGCTCCATCACAGCCCGGGCCACGGCAACCGGATGCTTGATTTGTTCTAACGCTGCCACCGAGCCAATGTTGGCCTGGTGATCCATGATGCAGGCATCCAGCGTGACTTTGCCATCCCGATCCGGTCGGCCGCCGTAACCAACACTGCGTTCGGTTGGATCCGCTTCGACCAGCATCACTCCCTGCTGCACGGCATCCAAAGCAGCCCCGCCTTGCTGCAGCAGTTGCCAGGCTACTTCATTGGCCTGCAGCCCAAAATCCCAGGTGCTGATCACCACAGGTTTAACCGCTGCCGATGGCTTGGCGGCAGTGGCTTGCAGCATGCTGTGTGCCGGCCAGCTGCTTGCCAAACCGAGGGCTGAAGCCAGCTTGAAAAAATGTCGCCGGGTCATCATAAGGTTGTCTCTCCTTATCCTGTCAGGATGCTTGTCCGATACATTGCAGTGCCTGAGCCAACAGCTCCGGTTGCAGCCGGTGTTGCTGCAATAAAGCACTGTGGAAATGCCAGTAGGCGGGCTTTAGCGTTTGTTGCAGCTCAGGAAGTAGCTGAAGGGTAAGGCCACCACCAAAGATCCATTGCACCTTGCTGCTTTGCTGCAAACGCTTGAGCTGTTCATAACCGTGCTCAATACCGAGACCTGATTGCCAACGACAGCCATTGGTTAAAATCCGCTCTAACGGGTAGGCTGCCAGCGCCTGCAGCATCACCTCGTGCGGCTGGCCGGCATCAAAAGCCCGATGAAAGGTGCTGCTTAATCGGTAATCGATGCAAAGCTGCATCAACAGATCCATCGCCTTCTGATCAAGGCCGCCATTTTCCGTCAGGCAACCAAACACCACCCCATCGGCGCCCAGGTCTGCGGCCTGGGCAATTTGCTGTGCCATTAATTGCCGCTCCTGCGGTCGATAACAAAAACTACCAGCTCTGGGCCGAATCATCACCCTCAGTTGGGTCCTACCCGTGCAGTACCGCCGAGCTAAAGCGATGGCTTCACCCGTTGGTGTCAAACCACCTGTATCCATAGCGGCACACAACTCTATGCTGCCCACACCGGCTGCACTGGCCAGTTGGATATTCTCAGCCAAAGGCCCCTGGTCGCTGGCCAGACAGAGCTCTAATTGTGCTTGCATGGTTTTACTCAATGATTAATTGCCCCAACCAGCCCCGATAATCCGCGCTGCCTTCAGGCAGATACATACCCAGCCGGATGATGTTTCTACCAGCATAATCTGCCAGCGAGAAGCGCTGCGGTTGCCAGTTGTCTTTGCCGGCCAGCAACTCAAAATACAGACTGCTGCCATCATCCAGCTCTAACCACAACTGCATAGCAGCGCTATCTGCTGGCTGCCAGCTTATGACTGTGAGTTGCTGCTCGCCCGTGAGCGCTAACTGAGTCAGGTACAGCGGGATCCTGACACTACCCTGGCGGGTATCGGCCTGCATCAGCAATGAGCTGCCACCTTGCCAGGCACGCTCAAAATCGTACTGCAGCTTGGCCAAACCTTGTCCTAACACCGCAAATTGCCAACTGGGCAACAGATCTTGCTGTCGGATATCATGCCAGCTGCCCGCCAATGGCTTGCCCTGATCGAAGGCATAATAACCATGGCCGGTATTAAAGCTGGTTTGGAAAGGGACTTGCTGGATCACGGTTCTTGCCGGGATAGAGCGTTGCAGCCCCGGCCAGGCACCGGCCCCGATACTGGCAGCGACATTGAGCTCGTCGCCAGCAAAAAATCGTTGCTCGGTCCGATAAAATTGCTGCACCTGGGTCGGATCCTGACTGAACTGATGAAAAGCGGCCTGGCGTTCATCGCCATCAAAACGGTAGCTAAAATTAACGCCAAACA
Organism: Alkalimonas sp. NCh-2; assembly: GCF_039631345.1. NCBI lineage: Bacteria > Pseudomonadati > Pseudomonadota > Gammaproteobacteria > Alkalimonas > Alkalimonas sp. NCh-2. The sequence goes on along the minus strand of NZ_JBDIUV010000002.1, from coordinate 225,724 downwards.
AAGCCAGCGAGGTCCAGGCTTGCCCGGACTCCGGGTCAAACAATGCCTCTAACCACTGATGGTTACGAAAGGCTGGCTGATCGTTTCGCCCAGGCCAAACATCGGCCCCGGTGAAGATCTGAAAGGGATCGATGCCATGCAGCCTGGCCAGTTGATAACTGCGCTCTGGCTGGCCTTGCTGCCAGAAATAATTGAGAAAGACCGCATCAGCCAATAAGTCTTGTTCAGGCCGCAGGAACTCAGCCAGTGGCTGGTTGTATTCGTTTTGCCAGCGAACAGCGCCGGAGGTCAGCATGGCATCGTACCAATGGATTTCCATCCCCTCAGGCCGGCGCTGCATCAGATACGCCATAAATTGCTGCATCTTCGCAGCGATATGCCGCGCTTCTTGTTCAGGCAAAGCCGATAAGTCCGTTTCTTGATTTATCAACCAACCATCAAAGCCATAAAAGAGAGCCATTGCCAGCAGTTGATCAGCCAATGGAAAACCACCTTGCTCATCCTGCTTAAGCGCTGCAGCCAAGCGTTCAGGCTGCCCTCCCCAGGCGGTGGGAGCAAAAAACACCGAGCCTATCACTTTGACCCCATTCCGATGAGCTACATCCACCCAGGAAGCGGCTGGCAGATTCACCGTGTTATCCGCCGTACCGGCAAACCAATTCAACACATCAATGGAGCTCCAATGCCGGAACAGATAATGATTCATCTTGGTTTGAGGCTGCTCAAACGCCAGGTTATCCATGCCATCCGGGGCTATCAGCACTTGCAGACGTTTGTCCAGGTTAGGCCAGAGCTGACCGGCTGTGGGTGTACCTCGTGCCGCCAAAGGCTCTGTAGATCGGGCATGTTGCTTTACTTGTTCATCCTGCCCGCTCCATTCAAGCGCCTGCTCCAAAGTAAACGACAATGAGCCAGCCCAGGCATAGGAAAATAAACAACTTAAAAACAACCCCAAACACCATCTCATCCCATGCTCTCCTGTAATACGTCGGGAAATTCATACTGCCGCCGGGCCAACCAGATGGCACCTTCCAATGCCGAGGCTGCCGGTACGACCAATTGTTGACGTGTCGTTGTTGCAAGCCAGGGCGTAATGGATTCCGATACGCCGCCGAGCAAACACAAAGGCAAAGCCCCTTGCTGCTGCAAGCGATGGGCAACCTGATCGATAAAGGCCGCTCCCTGTTGCAAAATAGCGATGGCTATCTCATCTTGTCTGCTCGCGGCGGCAAAAACGAGCGGTGCCAAGCGGGCATAGTGCTCCGGAGTCGCCCCCAGAAACTGCTCAGCCAACCGATAGCGACTGCAGCCCAACTGTTGTTGCAACTGCTCAGTCAGTTGGGTAGCTGGCCCAACATGATCAATCGCCAGCAGTACCGCCTTAATGGCTTCCAGTCCCAGGCCAGCACCACTGCAGGTAGCATTGATGGGAAAACCATAGCCGCCAATCAATTGCTCTGGCTGCCCTTGCCGCAGCGCTATGGCGCTAAAGCCGGTGCCGAGAATAATCACGGCACCGTCCTGACCGGCATGAGCGCCCAGGCAAGCTGTGTGCAAATCTGTGGTCAATTGCCACTTAGCAAAAGGCAGCGACCAGCTTTGTGCCTGTTGCCGCAGCTCTGGCAGATGCGCACCAGCCATACCGGCGGCCACATGCAATCTGGCCATATCCGCTGTCGCCATGCCGGCTTGCTGCAGCAGCAGATGAACACCTTGCATAATCTCCTGCTGCACGCGTTGCCTGCCCAAGCCCAAATTCGCAGGGCCCGTTTGCGCTGTTGCCAGCAACTGGCCTGTCGCATCTTCCAACCGCAGACGACAGTGACTGCCACCTGCATCCACTCCAGCAAACAGCTGGCTGAGGCCGCTCATTCATCAGTTCCTTTGCTGCTGGCTGAAAAAAGCCGCCAAATCGGCAATATCCGTATCCGACAACCCTTCAGCCATTGCAGTCATCATCGCAGCCATGCCACCTTGGCGGCTCCCCGCACGATAATCAATCAGCGCCTGCGTTAACTCCGTCACCGACTGCCCTGCCAGCGTCGGATACATGGTTGGCACCGGACTGTTGCCATCGGCGCCGTGGCAGGCACTGCACACCGCAGCTTTTTGTAGGCCAGCCGCGGAATCGCCTGTCGCTTGTGCAGCAAAGCTGCTAAAACCAATCAATAACAACAAGCCAGCAAGGTGACCAAATCCTGTTCTTCGCATCGTTTTCCTCCTTTCGCAGGGCAGCGTTTGCTCTGCCCTGCTAGTTGCTGGTTAGAGTGCCGGGCCAATCAATTCAAAGTTGGCAACCTGCATCAAACTGTCATCACCTTTGTTTTTAGTGATTTCAATCCGGTAATGGCTAAAGTCACGACCATTCAGGAAGGGGAACTCACGTCGCTCAAAGCGCTGCGCAAAAGACTCCCCACTCCAGGTGCCCAATAACTGCCAATCGCTGCCATTGTCGGAGCCCAGCAAACGGAAGTTTTCCGGATCCCGGCTAGGGGCATCGTTGGCACTGGTGACTGCCAGGGTGTGCACAATCACCGACTGTGGCAGCACCAGTTCCACCCAGGCTGGTTCTTCTTCCGAAGGTACACCGGCATTGTCCAACCATTTGCTGTTTGGATTGTTGTCAAATGCCTTAGCACCGGACTCGCCTTCACTGATGCTGGCACGTTCAGTAATACTGGCTCCTCCAGTTAAGCTATGATTCACCGCTTGCCACACCGGACCAATCAGCTCAATTTCGGCCACCTGCATCAAACTGCTGTCGCCTTTGTTCTTGCTGATATCCAGCCGGTAATGGGTGAAACCTAACTGATTGGTCAGCGCAAAGCTTTGGCGCTGAAAACGCTCGTCAAAACTAACTCCGGTCCAATGCCCAAGGCGAACCCAATAATCGCCATCGTGCGAAGCCAGCAAACTAAAGTTTTCCGGATCGCGCTCGGGTGCATCATTGGCACTAGTCAACGCCAGCATGGTAACCGCCTGAGATTCAGCCAGTTGCAACTGGATCCAGGATGGTTCTTCGTCCGAGGGCACAGCCGTATTGTCCAGCCATTTGGTGGTACTATCGCCATCAACGGCATAGATGCCGGCTTCACCTTCACCGATAGCGCCCCGTTCCTCAATCTCTGCAGCATTGAGTGCATGATTTAGCGATGGTTGAGGCGAACCTATCAATTCAATTTCAGCAATTTGCATAAGGCTGCTATCACCTTTGTTTTTGCTGATCTCCAGCCGGTAATTACTAAAAGCCAGCTGATTATTCAAGGAGAACAAGCGGCGTTGAAAGCGATGGTCGAAGGCTTCGCCGGTAAAGCTGGCAAGCTCTAACCAGTTCGCTCCACCATCAGTGGATGCCAACAATCGAAAGTTTTCTGGATCTCGGTCAGGCGCATCGTTTGCACTGGTGATCGCCAGGTAGGACACTGACGCAGCTTCTGCAAAACTTACTTCAACCCAGGATGGATCTTCATCTGTTGGCACGGCAGTATTATCCAACCACTTGGTTTGGACATTTTTATCAAAAGCTTTGTCTGCTGTCTCACTGGCACTGATAGCGCCGCGGGCACTGATGCTGGCAGGCTGTTGCAACTGATGCGGATACACCGGGCCAAAAAGCTCAATTTCGGCCAGTTGCATCAGATTGCTGTCACCACGGTTTTTACTGATCTCCAACCGATAATGCTGATAGGGCAGCGTATTGCTAAAAGCAAAATCCCGCACTTCAAAGCGCTGCTCAAAGCGCTCACCGGCCCAGCTGCCAAGCACCAACCACTGCTCTCCATCCTGCGAGGCCAGTAGCCGAAAGTTTTCCGGATCGCGATCGGGTGCATCATTGGCACTGGTGATCGACAGCACATTGATGGCTACAGGCTCGGCATAACTGAGTTGGAGCCAACCTGGCTCTTCGGCTGACGGCACAGCGGTATTATCCAACCACTTGGTTTGCACATCGCCGTCAAAAGCGCTTAGTTCGTTCTCAGCTTCGCTGATAGCACCGCGGGCGGTGATGGTGGCACCTTGCAAATAGGCTGCTTTGGTGTAAGAGCGAATTGGGCCTGAGCTACCACTGGCTTGAAACAAAGGTAAGTCCAGATCCAGAATATCATCAACCTCAAAGCCCAGCTCAGTCAAAGCGTGATGTTGTGCTAGTGCAGCTGCTAATTGCTGACGTAACAGGATAGCAGCATCCACATCGCCTGCTGCCGCCAGTTGCAGCCACTCAGCAGCTTGTTGCATATGCGCAGCCAAAGTACTGTCTGCCTCAAAGCCAGCAAAGGCAGCATTTAGCAAAGATAATCGTTGCTCCAGTGGCGTAAGCTCAGCCAGTACCGTCGCAGACTCGGCACTATGAAGTGGCTGTTGAAACAGGTTGACCCCAATCAGATCGACTCCGAGAATACGCAATAGCTGGTTAGAAAACTCCAGTTGAGCTGGCTCGAAAGTCGCTAAAGCAGTTATGTTGCGTCCACCTGCCACAGCTTCTGTTAGTAATTGACTGGTAAAATGCGTCAGGGCATTCACCTGAAAAGCAACCGCTGTGCCGGCGTTGCTACCCAGCGGAGCTCGTAACCACAGCAATGTGTGCAGCTGCACAGCCCCCAAATCAGTCGCATCCAGCTCACCACCAGTAGGGGTATCCCCACAAAGTACCGCATCACAAATCATCTGGCTGTTGGCAACAACAGTAGCAGTTAGCCGGTGCATCCCATTGAATGCATAGCCTGGTGCTGTCGTCAAAATCGCGCTGACGCGACCTTGAGTATCAGAAACCAATTGACCACTGACACTGATCTGAGTGCCATTCAATGCCAGCACACCTAATTCGGCACCGGCTAAAGTACCTTTGATAAAATTGCCATCAATAGCGGCCGTTGTAGTTGCCGGCATGGGCACTGCCTGTACATCCGGATCATCACCCGAATCGCAAGCCGTCAAACCAGCCAGTGACACCAGCATAAATATCGCCAATTTCGATTTTTGTTTGTTCTTCATCATGATTCTGCCTTTTATTCTTGTCAGTTAGCGGACACCCTGTTTTTCACAGGCTGCAGGCATTAAAAGTTGTACGTAAAACCAGCATAGTAACGTCGTCCGCTGTAACTGTTGTTCAGCAACCTGGCTTTGGTGTCCTTACCAACACGAGAGATAGACTCAGATCGGGTCAGGTTGATCACCGAAGCTGTCAGCATAAAGTGGTCAGTCAGGCTGTACGATGCATTCAAATCCACCTGATCGTATGGGTCCTGATAAACGTTCAAACCACTGTTTATTCCAAGAACAGTCTGTCCACGCTTGTTATAGGAGGCCCTAAGGCTGTAACGGTCGGTTTCATAAAATGCTGACAGGTTGTATTGGTATTTAGCACTACCAACCAGCGGGGATTCCCCCACTTTTTCCCCCTCGACATTCACATCGGCTTGATTGGTACGGTTGTAGGTGTAATTGGCATACAGGCCAAAGCCACTGGCAAAACTATGCTGCAGAAACACCTCCAAACCTTTCGATTTGGCATTGCTGCCATTGCCAACCGTGCTGTAAGGACTGATGGTGATTTGCCCGGCTTCAACAATCCCCGGCATACCTGCAAAATCGCGGGTGGTTTCAATCACCAAAGGTACGACGAAATTATCAACATCTTTGTAGAACACGGCCATACCAACGGCAGAGCCCTCATCGTAATAATACTCCACCGAAACATCCGCCTGCGTCGACAGATAAGGCTTCAGGTTTTTGTTGCCGCCACTACCGCGAAAGCCTGGCAGCTCATTGAACTCGGCGCGATCTTTGGCCCATTCATCTGAAACAAAGGTAATGCGCTCCTGGCTACCCAGGGCATTGTAGCCAGGCCTTGATATCACCCTGGCTAAAGCCCCTCGCAATACCCAATCGTCGGCCAGGTCCCACACCAGATTAAGGCTGGGTAAAGCATAGGTATCGGTATTCACCTGGGTTATCAAATCCCAGCGCTCGATAAAGCGATCATCACCCGTTACCGGTTCACCGGTTTCATCGTCGGTATGATCCAGGAAATAGGTATATAAATCGGTAGAAGAGCCTGTGGTTTTAGTGCGGACCAGTCGTAAGCCCATATTGCCGCGGAAATCGCTGAACTCGAAGTCACCTTGCAGGTAGGCGGCAGTGATCCGTTCTTCGATATCGTAGACAAAATTGTCTTCAATCCGGGTGTAAGGTACGTAGTTACTCAAAATGATGTCCCGGTACTTGTCCCAGTCAATCACCGGCATCAGATTGGTAATAAAACCACCGGCGATATTGCCCTCTCCTTGAGGTTTAAACACATCTTTTGCCAACGGCATGCCACCGTTCCACTGATAGCTGTCAAAGACAGTGATGCCCCGACCACTGGCCAGTGCCGCTTCGATATCAAAATCTGGCGCTAAGAAAAAGTTATTACCTGTTTCGCGGTGCAGCTCTGCATCACGTAATTTGGCCCCAGTCCGCACAGTATGAAAAATACCCCAATCGACATCCACATCAATATCAAACTGTGCATAACGCTCTTGCAAAGTGCTGCGCACAAAGCTGGAACTCGAAGAACCAGGATCACGACCACCGCCCATGCCAGCCAACAGATTGTTTAAGGTATTCGGATCCATGTACATCGAAACCTTGTCGCCTAATGACCAGCCAGCAAACTGGGCAGCATTGATGATACTGTCTTCACCCTCACCCCAGTTTGAACTTTTGTATGCAGCCTCCCAACTTTCCGTCGGCCCTCCTTTCGCCTTCGTTTGGCCGGCTACGGCTCTGAAGGTAAAGCGATCGCCCTGATAACTAAAGTTAAAATCGAAGGTATCGGAGGTAGATTTCTCCCGAACATAGGTACCACGCATCCAGGGAAACTGCATGTCATTTTCGATACCGCCAGCCCCGGCGCTGTAATCCATACCGGTAATAATAGTGCCGGAAGCATCCACAGTGACGCCGGTAAGAAAGTTCGGGTTGAGTGACCATTCCGGAATATCGACTACCGATAGGGTATGATCCTGCCCCAGCCGAAAACCAAAATAGTTAAAACCAAGCTCAATGCGCTCAGAAGGGCGCCACTGCCCGGTCAGTTGCAGACCATCCCGCTCTCTGCTTTCTTTCGTAACAGCAGTTCGAACCACTTGTGGAAACCAATAGCCCTGATAACGGTTACCATCAGCATCATTGATTGGCCCCCAGCGATTGGTATTATTGACCGCATTGCCATCCACATCGACAGCGCCATCGGCACCATTCCAACGCCAGATATTGCTGCTGGTACCACCAGATAGAGTCCGGTTGGTACGGTGTTGCCTGGTAAATCCAACCAAAAGACCTAAAGACTCAGCGTCATTCTTCCAGGAGTAGACACCGGTAAACTGGGGTTCATGCTTATCGGTTACATCGGCGTAGGTCGACTCTAGATTTACAATGCCGGTACCAGAGGGCATCGCTAATGGCTTATGGCTGTGCAGCAATACGGTGCCACCAACACCACCCGCATCTAAACGGGCCTCTGGGGATTTAAACACTTCAACCCGCTGAATCATCGCCGATGGCAGCAAGGTATAATCAAACGATCGGGATGGCTCACCCGGAGAGGAGGCAATAAAATTACCATTTAGCTGGGTGAACGTTAAGTCCGACGACAAACCGCGAATACTGACAGTAGCTCCCTCACCGCCACTTCTTTGTATAACTACACCAGGCACCCGCTGCAGCGAATCCGCTACGTTCTTATCAGGAAACTTGCCGATGTCCTCTGCTGTAATCACATCCACCACCGCACTGGAATAGCGCTTTAGCAGCATGTTTTCGGCCATGCTGGCACGAATACCGCGAACCTGGATTACTTCAACTTCATCGTCTTCCGATTGCGTGGCTGCCGAGACTTCAGCCGCCTGGGCAGAAAGTGTGAGACTAGCGCCATACATTAAAATCATAGCGACATGATAGGCCAGTTTGTTTTTACGACCGACAAAGCCGGACTGTTTTACCCTCGTCTTGTTGCACATAATTTGCTCTCATTTTGGTTTTATTATCAAGTTCTGAGCAAGAGTTTCTCTAACTGCCTAAACGCAGCCCGAACCCTGTTGTGATAGTGTGAGCGGAGCTTCGCGCAAGGAAGCTCCTAAAGCGACGCCGACAGGCGCTTTATGACTTGAGTTTCAGCATACGCAGCACCTCATCAGATGGGCCTTCGAAGGTTTGCATCGGCCGGTTGCCAATATAGCCAATATCGGCCATGCCTTCGGTAGTGGTGTAGTAGGCGGTTGCAGTTAAATCCCGTACTTTGGTAAAGAAACGAGCGCCATACCGGTGTTCGGGTTTGGCTTTGGGTATATAGCAAATGTCATCGCAGATGGCTTCGCGCTGCTGGTTGCTCAGTTGACGAAAACCTTGACCAAAGCGTCGCTGCGATTCGGCGTTCAGCCAAACAATGCCGCCTCGCACTAAGACCAGATCACGCTCTTGCTGTGGGTAAGGCGCACTAACCCACTCATTGATAAAATCCTGGGCTCCCAAGCTGCTGGCAGCCGGTGATTTGTCATCGGCAGGAATAATCATATCTGCCAGCGCCGCCAGCTCGTCGAGCTCTTGCCGGGTCAGTTTTAAAGCCCAGTGGATCTGCGGGTTCAACAAGTCCGGATCGGTTGGGCTAAAGATGATCTCTGCCCCTTTGGTTTTTGCCTGGACAGCAGCTGAATTGGCTGCGAAACCAAGCAAAGGGGCTGAAGCAGCAGCGGCGCCCAATAACTTTAAAGTTTTGCGACGGTGTAAATTGGTGGTTGCCTCACTCATGTTAAATAGCCCTCTGCTTAAACTGTTCAACAATGTAATCGCTGGTACGCCAGGCCAGCGCCATAATGGTCAAGGTTGGATTTTTATCGGCTTTGGCCGGGAAAGGAGCGCCATCGGCCACAAACAGATTGGGCACATCCCAACTTTGACAGAATTGATTTAACACCGAGCTATTGCGATGGGCGCCCATAATAGTGCCGCCAATCTCATGAATGATGGAGCCACCATTGCTAATGGCATTGCGGCCATCGGTATGAAGGGTACTAGTGACTTTGCCGCCCATGTTTTCAATGATTTCAGCAAAGGTTTTATGCATATGCGCCACCATATTGGCTTCATGATCGGACCACTTCCAGTGGAACTTCAACACCGGGATCCCCCACTGGTCCACCCGCTCCGGGTCAATCTCACAAAAGCTGTCTTCATTCGGAATCATGGCGCCCCGGCCAGCAAAATGCACAAAGGTGCCGTAATAGCGACGGCAAGAATCTTTAAAGCCCGCGCCATAAGCCCCATCGGTTAGAGACTCCAGACCGCCAAAAACACCGGCCCCAGGCATGGTACGGCCACCACTCATTTCAATGTGATAGCCCTTGGCAAAATTCAGCTTGCCCGCTTTTTGCTCTTTGTACAGCCACCAGGGTTGATACAAATGGTGGCCTGAAGAGCCGTCCTCGTTCATGGGCGGCAAGCCCTCCAATGCCGGGATTTGGCCGGTAACACCACCGCCCACAGAATCCATCAGGTATTTGCCAACCAACCCTGAGCTGTTGGCAATACCATCCGGGAAAAGAGTGCTGCGTGAGTTTAAGAAAATGCGAGCCGTCTCTGCGGCACTGGCGGCCACCACCACAGCCCGAGCTTTGACTTTGCGCTCCTCGCGACTGGTTTTATCAATGTAAATCACGCCATCCGCTTTCCCCGCTGCATTGAGCGTCACTTCACGAACCATAGCGTTGGGGATAATATCCAGATTGCCAGTAGCAAGCGCTGGCGGGATCAAGACCGTGGTCGATTGGAATGCCGCTTTAATGGAGCAGCCCCGGCCACAATGGGTGGCCCAAAAGCAGGCCGCCCGGGACTGCATCGAGTCTGCGGTCACCTTTTGCCCTAAAGGGTTATTTGGAAAAAGTTTTTTTGGTAATACCCGATGATCCTGGCGCTCGGTTAAAATCGCCAGATGGCCGGGGATCACCGGAATATTCATCTCATTGCAGGCTTTTTTTGCCAACAGCTCGTACGCTCTGGGCTTTGGCGGGGGTTGCAAGATCCCAGGAGGTGAGTCCGGGATATTTTCCAGCTGATGACCGGTATCACCATAGACACCGATCAGCATCTCAGTTTTGTCGTAGTAAGGCGCTATATCCTCGTAACTGACCGGCCAGTCAAAGCCCAGACCGTCGCGGCTGTATGGCTTAAAGTCGTAAGGGCCATTTCGAAGTGAAATCCGCCCCCAATGATTGGTCCGACCGCCCATCATGCGGGCCCGCCACCAGCTAAACTGCCGCTTTGGATCCGAGCTGGCTTGGCTGTATGGCTCACCCGGTACCTGCCAGCCCCCATCCACGGTAGCATTGTAAAAACCAAAGGGCCGGTCTGGTGTGCCGGCATCACGCAGTGGCGCATCTTTCGGCCAGTTAAACATCGGGGTTTCTTTCACTGGATCATAGCTACGGCCTGCTTCCAGCATCAGTACTTTTAAACCGGCTATCGTCAGCACATAGGCCGACATCCCCCCCCCGGCACCAGAGCCAACGACGATCACGTCGTACTCCTTACCCTCGTTATCGGTCATTGCCATCTCCCCCTCCTTCCTCATTTTTTCTAGTTATTTTATTGTGCTCTGCACCCACTGTAACCGGTTACAGTGGGAATTAAAAATAGTTTTTATGCCAGGGCGTCAGCAGACCATAGCTTCGCTATAGTACGTTGCAGCAGTTGCTGACTTTGCCGAATACCAGCCACTTCATCCGGCTGCTCTCCTTCGTATTCAATGCCAATATACCCCTGATAGCCAGCTTGCTGAATACTCTGCATCAATCTTAAATAATCCATACTACTTTCGGTGCCATCTTCATTAAAAGCAAAAGTTTTAGCACTAATGCCTTTGGCAAAAGGGAGCAGCAATTCGGTACCCTGATACAAATCGCCCTTGAAATTACCAAAGTCGGGCAAACTACCGACATCACTACGTCCTACCCTGTTAAGAATAGCTGCCAGCCAGGCTGCATCCATCGAATGCCCCATGTGATTCTCGACAATGATCTGGATCGCATAATCTTTGGCAAAATCAGCCAAACGGTTTAGACCAGTCACGGCTGACTGCAGGGCGGCCCCTTTCTCTGTCCCTGAATCGCCAATACTGACCCGGATGGAATGACAACCCAGTGCATGAGCAGCTTCAACCCATGGATAATGATTCTCGATAGCCTGCTGCTGTGCCAATACATCGGTTGCCGCCAGATCACCTTCGCCATCGATCATAATCAATAGGCTTTTCACACCCACATCGTCAGCACGCATTTTTAACTGGTTTAGGAAGTGCTTATCAGCGGCTTTATCGGCAAAGAATTGGTTGACGTACTCCACAGCCTCCAGCCCAAACCAATCGCGGCTAGCTGCAGGGAAGTCCAAGGTGGTCAGTTTGCCCGCCCTTAAGGTACGATGCAACGACCATTGCGCCAGTGAAATAGCCGGAGCTTTTAATGCTGGCCGCACTGGGCTGCAACCGCCTCCACTTAACAATGTGGCGCTGGCCGTTAGGCAGGCGGCTAATTGTAAAAAATGTCGTCTATTCATAGCCCATCTCCAGCCTGGCGTCGCTTAGTCGAGCCGACGAATACGAATGTTGCGAAACTTCACCACATCATCATGGTCTTGCAACGCAATGTGCCCTTCCGACAGACGACCGAATAACTCGAGATCATGAAACTTACTGGCCGCAACCCGTTGGTTCCAGTCTGCAGAGCCCAGCGTATAACGAACCACTAAGACACCATTCAGCCAGTGCTCAACCTGTTGATTATGAATACGGATCCGGGTGGAGTTCCACTCACCGGCGGCTTTTGTCACACTTTGGCTTGGTGGATACAAATCGAAAACAGAAGCACTTTGCTGAATAGGATCCGGATGAGCAGGATAGTTGGCATCGTCCAGTAACTGATATTCTGGCCCGCTAAACCAGACTGGGCGAATATCGCTGTGTACCCGGTAGAAAATTCCACTGTTGCCACCATGAGCTATTTGCCATTCCAGCTCCAGCTCAAAATCACCAAAACTATCACGAGTCAGGATATCCCCGCCGCCAGCAGCAGTCAGCACCAAAGCACCATCGACGATTTTCCAGGGCTCTTGCAACGGACTGCCATCGGCTTGCATCCAGGCATCCATCGAGCGACCATCAAACAACCATTGCCAATTGCTATCCGAATCAGGCGACGCTTTAACACCAGAGTCGCAGCCCAGTAGCAAAAAGGCAAGGCTACACAACACCACACAACCAACATCTTTTAAACGCATTCCATCCCCCTGTTGTTTTTGTTGTTTAAATCACCACTGTAACCGGTTACATCAACCATAGAAGCTCTGCAACTAAATGTCAAGCTTGTTCTGCTATTCTGTGAAGCTAACATTCAACAAACTCTGGTACTGCCACGAATAACTAACTGATAAGGCAGCACCAGATGTGGCTGTGCCAATGGCTGTTGGTGCATCAATTGGTACAAAGCACGCATGGCCTGCCGGCCAATGGCTTCAGCAGGCTGATCAATGGTGGTTAAAGCAGGATCGGTATAGCCAGAAAATTCGATATTATCAAAACCAGCGACAGAAATATCCTTAGGGATGCGCAAGCCATGCGCTTTGAATGCGGCCATGGCACCTATCGCCATTTCATCATTCATCGAGAAAACTGCATCCGGCATCTGACTTAGTTGCAATAATTGCTGTGCTGCAGCAAAGCCAGAAGGCATGGAAAAATCTCCTGCTACAAGGTGCTCTGCTGCGAGTTCCAGACCCGATGCCAGCAGAGCATCCTGCATGCCTGCCAGGCGATCACGTACAATAGGACTTTCTGCCGGGCCGCTAATCACCGCAATGCTTTTGTGACCAGTTTCCAGCAGGTATTGCACCATGGCACGTGCAGCTCCCCTGTTGTCCAATTCCACCACCGGATAACTGGAGTCATTGCAAATACGCTCACATGCATTGACGAAAGGGACAGAGGCAGCCAAGGCTTTATCCTCTTCTGAAAATGGAAAGCGTCTGTCCAGTTGAATTAAACCATCGGCCTGACTGGTCAACCCCATCCGGGCGTACTCTTGTTCCCGTTCAACAGAACCCTGTGTATCCCCTAACAGGATCGCATAGCCTTTGGCTTGTGCTTCCTGTTCAATGCCTCGTATTACCCGTGAAAAAAAAGGGTTGGCAACATTAGGCACCAACACCACCACATTGTAAGAGCGACCAGAGCTGAAATTTTTTGCCAGCTGATTGGGACGATAGCCAGATTCTTTCACGGCCGCCATGACTTTTAGCCTGGTTTCCGGCGCCACCAGCTCAGGATCTTTTAAAGCTCTGGATACCGTAGCTGTCGACACACCAGCCAACTTGGAAACCATTCGAATGGTGCTCATAATATCTTGTTTTCCCTTCAATACTCAGCGATAAGCTTACACCAATTCAGCAAAAACCGGCAGTATTCGCTGCGCTTTTACCGCTTTACAGGAGCCCCAGGATCCGTCGGTTGCGCTTGCTATCGCTCGCTGAGCCGGCAAAGTCATCGAATGCACGCTCTGCCAGGCATATCAAGTGCTGACGAATAAAAGCAGCGCCTTCAGCCGCCCCTTGCTGCGGGTGCTTCAGGCAACACTCCCACTCAAGCACAGCCCAGCCCTGAAAGCCATACTGAGTTAATTTGCTAAAAATCGCAGTAAAATCAATTTGACCATCCCCAAGTGAGCGAAAACGGCCAGGTCTATCCCGCCAACTGGCAAAGCCGCCATAGACACCCGCTTTACCAGATGGTCGAAACTCCGCATCTTTCACATGAAAGGCTTTAATACGGGGATGATAAAAATCGATAAACTGCAAATAATCCAGTTGTTGCAACACAAAATGGCTCGGATCATACAAAATACAGGCCCGGGGATGTTGATTAACGGCCTGTAAAAAACGCTCAAAACTCAACCCATCGTGCAAATCTTCACCTGGATGTAACTCAAAGCACAGATCCACTCCCGCTTTATCAAACGCATCCAACACCGGTAACCAGCGTCTGGCCAGTTCAGCAAACCCCTGCTCAACCAAGCCTTCTGGCCTTTGTGGCCAAGGGTACACTGTATGCCAAAGCAAGGCTCCGGAAAAAGTCGCATGGGCCGTTAAGCCCAGCCGTTGCGATGCTTGTGCCGCCAATAGTAGCTGCTCTGTTGCCCACTGCTGCTTTTGCTCAACGTTATCCACCCCTGTTGGTGCAAAACCTTGAAACATATCATTGTAAGCTGGATGCACCGCCATCAATTGGCCTTGCAAATGCGTAGATAACTCGGTGATAGCCACCTGATACTGCCGGCACAATGCCAGCACTTCATCGCAATAAGCTTGGCTCCTTGCGGCCTGTTCAAGATCAAACAGTCGCTTATCCCAGGTTGGAATTTGCACACCAACGTAGCCTAAGTCAGAAGCCCAGCTCAGCATTTTCTCCAGATTAATACTGGCATCATCAGGTATAAATTGTGCAAGGAAAATCGCTGGTCCTTGAATTGCACTTTGCATAACAGTGGTCGACATGTAGGCTCCAAACTAAAAAATCGTTCTATCAGGCACTCTTTGCAGCAAGCAACGATGCTACAGATACCCAACTTGCATTCTGTTGGCTGCTGCTAACAGCAGCGCGAATAAATGCCATACCGCGCACAGCCGCTTCAATACCACAAACTGGCACTGATGAGGTTTCCTGCCGTATCAAAGCGGCAAAGTCACGGTACAGATTTGCAAAGGCTTCGATATAGCCCTCAGGATGCCCGGCAGGTGTACGACACGACTGTTGCACCGCAGGATCTAAATAACGGCAATCAGTCCCCGCGGTAAGTAACTGTTGTGGCTCACCACGCCGTTGCAGCCAAAGCTGATTTGGATGTTCCTGTTGCCAGTACAAAGATGCCAGCTCTCCATACACGCTAATCTGCAAGTTATTACCCAGTCCAGCGCAGGTCTGACTTGCAGTTAAGGTTGCTCTGGCCCCCTGGGTAAGGCGAAGCAAAGCCGCTCCGTCATCGTCCAAAGCTCTGCCCGGCACCTGACACAACAAATCGGCAGCGATCTCTTCTACCTGTAAACCTGTGATGTACTCTAGTAAGTGAAAAGCGTGCGAACCAATATCAGCAAAGCAACCACTTTCCCCGGATTGACTGGGATCAGTCCGCCAGGATGCCTGCACACTGGCATGGCTATCCGCCGCACTGGCCAGCCAACCTTGCGGGTAACTCACACTGACACGCCGAATGGCCCCCAGGATTCCTTGCTCAATCATCAAACGGGCCTGGCGCACCAGAGGGTATGCCGCATAGGTATGGGTTAAACCGTAATGCAGCCTGCTTTGCTGTACCAGCAACTGCAGTTGCAAAGCCTGCTCAAGACTGATGGTGGCAGGTTTATCACTAAGTACATGCAAGCCGGCTTCCAAAGCAGCTTTGGCAATAGGAAAGTGCAAATGATTAGGAGTGACAATACTCACAAATTCAATTCGTTCATCCACCGGCAAGGCAGCCTCAGCTTGCAGCATCTGCTGGTAACTGGCATAACAACGCTGAGCCGGCAAGCCAAGTGCTTTGCCCAACTCAAGAGACTTGTGATGATCGCGACTAAAGCAGCCTGCGACCAGCTCGACACGATTATCCAGACGCGCGGCCATGCGGTGAATACCAGCAATAAATGAGCCGGCAGCACCTCCTATCATCCCCATACGCACCTTACTTTTCATAATAAAACTCCTACTCGACACATCTGGCTTGCTGTTCACCAAAAAGAAACCGGTTACATCAAATCACATACCATTGCTCGGCTGTTGCCATCTTTTTACTGTGATCTGTCCTGAAAAAGTAGCGCAAACAAGAGCAACACCACAGCTGCAAATGCTGCCGGAAGCATCCAAATCTGGTACCACTGATACCCCGTTGCCACTGTATAACTATCCGTTACCCAACCTGCTAAACGAAAACCTATCAACATACCAACCCCGTAGGTGGCTAGGGTAATCAAGCCCTGTGCTGCCGCTTTGTGATGTGCCCCAGCTTTTTGCTCGGTGTAGATTTGTCCGGTGACAAAGAAAAAATCGTAGCAAATACCATGCAATAAAATGCCAACGAACAACATCCAGACCAATTCACCACTGTTACCGTAGGCAAATAATACGTAACGCAGTACCCAAGCCAAAATACCGATTAACAACGTCCATTTGATGCCAAAGCGTTTGAAGAAAAAGGGCAACAACAACATAAAAGCAATTTCTGACATCTGGCCCATCGACATCTTGGCAGCAGCTCCACTGATACCAATGTCATTTAAAAACAAGTTGGTATTTTGGTAGTAAAAAGCCAAGGGTATGCATATCAGCACAGACGTCATAAAAAAGATCAGATAACTACGATCACGCAGTAAGTTGAGCGCATCCAGCCCCAGCATCTGACGCAAGCCGGTGGCTTCTTCCCGCGCGGCTGGCGGCGTATGGGGTAAAAAGAAACTGAGTAAACCCAGCAAAACTGAAGCCGCAGCAGCCAGCATAAAAGTGTTCTGCAATTGTTGACTCGTTTCCCAACCGAAATAACCAATCAGCAAGCCTGCTACAATCCAGCCTAAAGTGCCAAACACCCGGATTTGAGCAAACTTTTCCGGCTGTTGCTGCAACTGCCTGAAAGAAATGGTGTTCACCAAAGCTAGCGTCGGCATGTAAAACAACATATAAAGCAAAATTAGAGGGTAAAAATTACTGAAGGTAGTACTGGTTACTACCAGAAATAACAACAAGCCCCCAAGTAAGTGCAAACAACCAAGAATTTTCTGCGCAGAAAAATAGCGATCGGCAATCAAACCAATGATAAATGGAGCCAGGATAGCGCCAATCGACTGGGTTTCATAAGCCATGCCCATTTGACCGCCAGTGGCAGTGAAACGCTGAGCTAAAAAAGTACCCAGCGTAACAAACCAGGCCCCCCAGATAAAAAACTCCAGAAACATCATGCTTGATAACTGAATTCTTGTTGTTGTTTTCATCGGCTGTCCTTTCAATCAAAAAAGTTGTCCAGAGCAATGCTTTGCATGAAGAAGTTGCATGCTTTCACGACACTGTAACCGGTTACACCAGACATTTCAAGCACTCAGTTTCCAATTTTTAACGGGCAAATTATGATGCAAATTGCTGTAAATCAGCCAAAGTGCCGGGCCTTGCCAGATAATAGCCCTGAAACTGGCAGCAGCCCATTTGTAGCAGCTCCTTGTTCTGGGCAGCGCTTTCCACACCTTCTGCGATAACGTCCAAATGCAGACTGTCCCTAGGGCTAGTATGGTACGAATGATGGCCTTGCCGAGGCGCATAGTAGAAATTCTGGTAATGATATAGGCTAAAGCTTATGCCATGCCTCTGAAAATGCATACATGGCCCGCTTTTACTTCATGCCGTCATAGCAGCCGAAATCCAACCTTATTTGCTTTCCCTTTCACCGCCATCTAGGCTTGATAAAGACAAAAAAAGATACAGAGGAAAGATAATGACATTACGGGTACTTGGCCTGAGCGGCAGCTTGCGGGCAAAATCCACCAACCGCGGGCTGTTGCGTTATGCCCAGGCCCATGCACCGGCGGGCATGAAAATCCATATTGCCGACTTGCTGGAAGTGCCACTGTACAATGCCGATTTGGCAGAAAAGCCACCCGCGGTTGTGCATTTATTGCAGGAATTTGCCGAAGCCGATGCACTCTTGCTGGCCTGCACCGAATACAATTATTCCTTGGCCCCGGCACTAAAAAATGCACTGGACTGGGCCTCACGCGAGCCGGATAACACTCTGCTGCGTGGCAAAGCGGCCGCTTTGGTCGGTGCCGGTGGTGGCATGGGTACAGCCCGGGCGCAGTACCATCTGCGTCAGGTGTGTGTCTATCTGGATCTGCAGGTGATGACCAAACCAGAATTTTTCGCCAGCGCCTTTAACAATCATTTTGATACCGATGGTAATTTGCAGGATGAAAAGTTGCAGGAAAAGCTGCTGCAAAGCCTGCAGGCATTGAAAGACTGGCATCAGCAGTTGCATGGGGTGAAATAAGTTCTGACATCTTTCGCTAGTACCAAAAGATACCCATAAAAAAGCGAAGGGGATCCCTTCGCTTTTTCTGATACTACGGCGTCTTTAACTACCGTAACGGTACATCACCCGGCCACGATCCAGTTCAATCACCTGGCCATTGACCACCGCATAAGGGATCTCCCCCTCGTCATTGCGCAGTAAAAAGGTGGCACTTTGCTGGCGCACCAAAGACTCCATTGGCAAACGACGGGCAGGGTTAAACAGCACGGGTAAACGGCTATTATTGCGCAGCAGCTCTTGATCACCGATAAAGTGGGTATAGCCTGCCCGCAGCAGCTCAATATAGGCATCCTGCTCCAGCGTCATGGGCTGAGTCAAGCGATAACCACGCCCGGCTTTAAAGTGCAGGCCTTCGGCATCAAAGCTATGATAAGCACCAAAGATAGATAAGTCACCAATATCGTCAATACGGGCACGACGGCTGGCTTCCCAATCCAGATCAAACGCCAGATCCAGCAATGCAGGCTGCTCATTCAGCGTAAAAGTCACATTGTGAATGAGTACATCTTTCATGCCACGCTGATTAAAGGGGATCGCATCATGATCAGCGACATCCGCAGTGCGGTAACTGCCACTGGCAATACCGTTTAACCACTTCACATACATCAGAAAGTTCAACCGGCGAGCAACCTGGCGGTTATCATCGTTGCGATGACCACCCGCTTCCACCAACACCGTACTAATACCAAACGAGGAAAAGGTATCGCCAAAAGATCGCACCGAGAAAGTATCGTCGTACCGACCCAGGTGATTTGGAATTTCCTGGTCAATCAGTGGCTTGACATAAGCAATCAACTGCATCGCGCGTTTACGGCTTTCATTGATGTCCCGTGCTTCATTGTAGGCAGGTGCCAGCAAGGAAATGGTGGCCGGGTTTTTCGCATCGCCCGCCGCATGAAAACGATTCTGATCATGCAAATTAAAACCATAATGCGGCTCGATACGTTTGGCCGCTTCCATCAGAATACGGCCTTCCGGGCTTTGCAGCACCAGTGCATCCCGGTTGATATCAATGCCCTGGGCATTCACCCGGGTATTTGCCTCGGCACCATCCGGATTGACCATCGGGATAATGTAAAGTGTAATGTGCTCCATCCAGCTTTCACGCCACATGCTCTGAGCATCATCGGCTATAAACTTCAGCAAATCAAAAATTGCTGCTGTTGCGGTAGGCTCATCACCATGCATCTGCGTCCAGGCCAGTACTTTGGTATCACCCCGCCCCATTTTTATCTGATAAATGGGGGTACCCAACAGCGAATGGCCTAACTCGGTAAATTCGAACAAAGGGTTTTGCCGGTGTTGCTCCAGCAAAGGCGCAATATCCCCGAAACGGATCACCGGCTTATCCAGCCCTTCTTGCTTAAAGGCGTCAAACTCATCAACCGTCATGGCGCTGACTCCTGTTATCAGTCCCAGACTTAGCCCCAGGGCAACCAACCACTTCATAGCAACTCCTTTCTTATTGTCAGGCCAGGCCTTGCACGAAATGCGCAAATGACTTCAGCATAGTACATCACCATTATCGAAGAACCGCTGTCACCTGTCGCCTTAACCTGCGTTTTGTCGAATATCTATCCATTCCAGTGTATTCATTATTTATTCCAACCTCAACACTAGATAGGAATATTTTAGTTTTAATGACAAGCCAAACAAAACTTAATCTGTATCAAAGTTTTGTCTTACAACCGCAGAGAACACATGGAAAGCTTGATCTGGAACAGGTTTTTAAATACGAACTTAAGCACAATAGCCACCAGAATCTATCCCAAATGGAGTACGCCATGCACAACAACAAACTGACTTCAGCGCTTAAAGTATCTGCCATCGCAGCCACCCTGTTCTCACCACTGGCTCTGGCCAATTTTAGCGTCAATGTTGGTGCCATCCATGTGAACCCGAATGATAGCAGCAGCTACCTGAATGCGGTGGAGAGTGCAGCGGGTTTGCCTGCGAACTCAGCCAAGGTGAGTGTAGACAGCAATACGCAGTTGGGCCTGACCTTTGATTACGCGTTGGATGATAACTGGAGCCTGCAATTGATTGCAGCGACCCCCTTTTCTCATAACATCAAAGTAAAAGGCTCAGCCGTCGATGGCCTGCCGGTGGGCAAAACCAAGCATCTGCCACCGACGTTTCTTGCGCAGTACAACTTTGGTAGCGCCAATGCGGACTTCCGTCCTTTTGTTGGTGCCGGCCTGAATTACACGCTGTTTTTCTCAGAAAAAGTCGCGCCAGAGCTAAAAGATACGCTGGTTGCTGTAGGTGCTGCGCAGGCAGGGGATGATGTATCTTTATCACTGAAAAATTCAGTCGGTATTGCCTTGCAAGCGGGTTTTAACTACAAGCTGAGCGCCAACTGGGGCTTGCACGCCATGATCGCATGGGCCGACATTGATACCGATGCCAAAGTGAAAGTCAACGGTCAGACTGTACAACCAGTCGATGTCAGCATAGATCCAACCATCGTCATGGTTGGCTTGCGGTATAGTTTCCGTTAAACACCGCATCACCTATTTGCACTTCAAGGAGCAGCCGGGCTGCTCCTTTTTTATTTTTACCGGAGCATGACAAGGCTCCACTCCTGCTCTACAGTAGTCCTGGCATTGCTGAACAGACAAATATTGATTTATTCCATATTTGCAGGCTTAATAAGAATAATTTAGTAAAAAGAACAAGCATTCTGGGGAGCTCATTTTGTCAGACTGGTTAACCATCCTGCCGGCCCTGGTGGCCATTGCGGTTGTGCTGTGGCGCAAAGAAGTGATTCTGGCCTTACTGGTCTCTTTGTGCAGCGCTGAGCTGTTGTTGTTGCTGCAAGCTGGTCAATTTGGTGTCAGCTCTGCCCTGCTGGATGGGCCGGTGCAAACTCTGGAACGAATTGTCGGCGTCACGTCATCGACCGACAACGCCCGTCTGTTGATGTTCTCCCTGATGGTGGGCGCTGTACTGGCTTATATGCGCTACTCCGGTGGGGTCTCGGCCATGGTCGAGCTCTTTGTAAAAAAAGGCATTGCCCGCAATCAACGCCAGACCGGCTTGCTGACGTTTTTTATCGGCATTATGGTGTTTATTGAATCCAACTTAAGCTCGCTCACCGCCGGTATTACCGCCCGCGGTCTGTTCGATAAATTTAAAATGAGCCGGGCACGGCTGGCTTACATTATCGACAGCACCAGTGCACCCATTTGTATTCTGATCCTGCTCAATGGCTGGGGCGCGTACATTCTTGGCCTGGTTTCCATGTACGAGTTGGAAAAAAGCACCATAGCGGTACTGATTGGCACCATACCACTGAATTTTTACGCCATCATCACACTCTGTGTGGTGCTGTACACCATTATCAGCGGCAAAATCTATGGTCCGATGCGCCAGTCGGAAAAAGATTTAAATACGTTGGATAAACACACCGAGCTGGAAATTGCGCCCAGTCATCCATCCTTTATGCTGGTGCCCTTACTGACCCTGGTATTTGGTATGGTGGGTTTTATGCTGTGGACCGGCAATGGCAACCTGGTGGATGGTTCTGGCTCGAAATCGGTGCTGTACGCCACCACCCTGGCTTGTCTGATTGCCTACAGCATGATGCTGATTAGCCGTCGTTTTAGCCACAAAGAGCTGGTGGGCATTGGTTTTAAAGGCATGAACGAATTACTGCCGCTGGTTACCATTGTGCTGCTGTCACTGGCACTTGGCGCCAGCATGCGCCAATTGGGTACCGGTGATTTTATTGCCTCCATTGTCAGCGATGCGCTGCCGCTGTTTCTGATCCCGGCGTTGTTGTTTTTAGCCGGTGCCATGATTTCTTTTACCACCGGCACTTCCTGGGGCACCTTTGCCATTTTAATTCCGATTGGCATGCCGATGGTAATGGTACTGGGCCTGCCGCCCGAGCTGGTGCTGGCCGCTATTTTAAGTGGCGGGGTTTTTGGCGACCACTGCTCGCCCATCTCAGATACCACCGCCGTCAGTTCCGTAGCGGCTGGTTGTGATCTGTTGGAGCATGTGAAGACCCAACTGCCCTATGCGCTGTTCTGCGGCATTCTGGCCTTTTTTGCCTTTATGACGGCAGGATGGATCATGATTTGATGGGAAGGAAACAGGGCATCGGTTGCTGCCCTGTCACTGAAGAAGTTTGTAAAAAGAACCAGGGCTAACGCAGCACCAGCAAGGAGCACTTGGCTTTGCTAATCATCGCCGTGGTGGTACTGCCCAAAAAGAACTGCCGGATGCGGCTATGGCCATAAGCGCCCATCACCAGCAAACCGATATCGTGATCCTGCTGGTACTGGTTCAGTACCACATCCGGCTCACCGGCCACAATCGCAACGGTCACTTCAAAGCCCTCGCTACGCAGCTTAGCCGCCGCCTGTTCCAGCTGCACCCTGGCCGCTTCCACATCGGCACCCGCCATCACCAGATGGCAAGGCAAGCCTTTGCATAAAGGACTTTCCGCCAGCATGTTCAGACTTTTCGTTGCGGTTTCACTGCCATCAAAAGCCATCAGCAAGCTTTTCGGCTCTACAAACTGCTGCTGCGTTAACAGCACCGGCTTATGAATGCTGCGAATTAAACCTTCAACATGCATCCCAAGCTGACCATGGGCATCGGCACTGCTAAAACCGCGTTTGCCCAATACCAGCAAACGGATGTCAGCTTCCAGCTCCAGCAGGCTGGTAACAAACTGACCATGGCGCAAGCGCTCATCCACTTCAGAGACACCAGCCGCTTCAGCTCGCGCCTTGGCGGCATCCAGTATTAACCGGCCGCGCTCCAGCGCCAGCTTGGCGTGCTTTTCATCCAGCTCGGCCAGTTGCTCCAGCAGGATCTCCTGCGAGCCAAGGCCAATGGTACCGCTTAAATCCGGCGTATTGGTGTGCTGGGCTCTGTCCAGAATATGCAGCATCGTCAAAGGCGCACTCAGACGATTGGCGGCCCACACACTGTAATCACAAACCGCCTCGGCGTAGGGCGAGGCATCAATGCAGGCCATTACTTTTTTAATCATGGTTATTCTCCTAATGTCCCATCAGTTTTTCGACCGCATCCGGGCGGTTGTGTACAGCAAATTTATCCACCAAAGTCGCGCTGGCTTCGTTCAAGCCAACCAACTCCACCTCAGTGCCTTCACGACGGAACTTGAGTACCACCTTATCCAGCGAACTGATGGCGGTAATATCCCAAAAGTGTGCCCGGCTTAGATCGATGCGGACTTTTTCAACCGCCTCTTTAAAATCAAAGCCTGCAATAAACTGCTCGGCCGAGCTGAAAAATACCTGGCCAACCACCTGATAACTGCGCTCCTGACCATCGCTCGACAAGCTGGAACCAATGTACAGGATCCGGCCCACTTTGTTGGCAAAAAACAGTGCACTTAACAGCACCCCCACCAGTACACCATAAGCCAGGTTATCGGTAAAGACCACCACCACCACGGTCGCAATCATCACCACACTGGAGCTTTTCGGATTGGTTCTGAGATCCCGCAATGAGCTCCAGTTAAAGGTACCAATCGACACCATAATCATCACAGCCACCACTGCCGCCATTGGGATCAACCCCACCCATTGATCCAAAAACACCACCAAGATCAGCAAAAAAATACCCGCCAGCAAAGTAGACAAGCGAGTGCGGCCACCCGATTTGACGTTAATCACCGACTGACCAATCATGGCACAACCGGCCATACCACCAATCAGACCTGAGCCGATATTGGCCACACCCTGGCCGAAGCACTCACGGTTTTTATTGCTGCTGGTATCGGTCAAATCATCGACTATAGTGGCTGTCATTAAAGATTCCAGGATACCAACCACAGCCAGCGACAGTGAGTATGGAAAGATAATGGCTAAGGTTTCAAAATTGAGGGGCACATTCGGCCACAGGAACACCGGCAAGCTGCTTGGTAGTTCGCCCATATCACCCACCGTACGGATATCCATACCAAAATACAGTGCCAGCGGAGTCAGCACCACTAAACAGACCAACGGTGATGGAATTGCTTTAGTGACATAAGGAAACAGGTATATGATGCCAAGGCCAAGCGCCGTCATGCCAAACACCAGTAAAGAACCATGTGGCCCGGTCAGCTCCTCTAACTGCACTAAAAAAATCAGAATGGCCAGCGCATTGACAAAACCGACGACCACAGAGCGCGAGACAAAGCGCATCAGTTGATCCAGTTTTAGCAGGCCAAAGACAATTTGCAGCAAGCCACACAGCAAAGTAGCCGCCAGCAAATACTCCAGGCCATGCTCTCGCACCAACATAACCATCAGCAGCGCCATAGCACCGGTAGCCGCCGAAATCATGCCTGGCCGGCCTCCCAAAAAGGCAGTGATCACGGCAATGCAAAAAGAAGCGTACAGGCCGACCTTGGGGTCAACTCCGGCAATAATGGAAAAAGCGATGGCTTCAGGAATAAGCGCCAAAGCGACCACGGTGGCGGCTACTACATCGCCACGTAGATTGGAAAACCAGTTTTGTTTAATAGAAGCAAGCAACTTGTTCATCCCGCGTCGTTCGGTTGAAAGTAAAGATAGCTGGCACAGGCATACAACTGATGACAGCGCGTACCTTTGACAGCAATTTCATTGGATCGTACGTAGGAAAAACCCTTACATTGGCCCGCGCCCTCACAAACTGGTGTCAGAAAAAGGCGCGTAGTGTAGTGGAAAGCCGGCTTAAAAACCAGAAATGCCACCCAAACAGAGGTATTTGATGTCCAGATAATCATCCAGCCCATACTTCGAACCTTCCCGACCGTAGCCGGATTGCTTAACCCCGCCAAAGGGGGCCGCTGCATTGGAAATCATGCCTTCATTGACCCCCACCATGCCAAACTGCAGCCCTTCGGCAACCCGAAAAATCCGGCCAATATCCCGGCTGTAAAAATAGGCGGCCAGGCCATAATCAGTAGCATTGGCCCTGGCCAGCACCTCGTCTTCAGTATCAAAGCTCTGCAATGCCAGCACCGGACCAAAGATTTCTTGCTGTGCTACCGCCATGCGGTCATCCACCTTACTGAGCACCGTCGGCAGATAAAACAGACTGTCCGGGCTTTGCCGCTGGCCACCACATATCAAGTTGGCCCCAGCAGCTACGGCATCTTGCACCAGCGCTTCGACCTTGCGACAGGCCGCGTCATCAATTAAGGGACCAAGGTCCACCTTGCTATCACAACCATTGCCGAGCCGCAAACTGGTTACCGCTTGTTGCACCTTCTGACTAAAAGCCTTCGCAACCGAGGCCTGCACATAAACCCGGTTGGTGCAAACACAGGTTTGGCCGGCATTACGAAACTTCGATGCCATCAACCCCTGTACGGCGGCATCCAGATCCGCATCCTCAAACACGATAAAAGGCGCATTGCCGCCGAGCTCCATCGACACCCGTTTTACGCCCTGAGCGCACTGTGCCAACAGGGTTTTACCAACAGCAGTCGAGCCGGTAAAACTAAACTTCGCCACCCGCGGATCCTGAGTGAGCACCTCACCGATACCTTGGGCATCGCTGCTGGCCAGCACATTAAAAACCCCGGCCGGGATCCCCGCCTGCAGCGCCAGCTCTGCCAGCGCCAGCGCAGAGAGCGGTGTCTGTTGTGCCGGTTTTACCACAAAGGTACAGCCTGCAGCCAAAGCTGCCGCCGCTTTACGCACAATCATCGCATTGGGGAAATTCCAGGGAGTAATGGCCGTGACCACCCCAACCGGCTGTTTCAGCACCAGAATGCGCTTATCAGCTGAGGTAGCCGGTATAGTATCGCCATACACCCGTTTCGCTTCCTCGGCAAACCACTGCACATAAGAAGCACCATAGACAATTTCACCTTTGGCTTCGGCCAGCGGCTTGCCTTGCTCCAGTGTTAGCAACAGCGCCAGCTCATCCTGATGCGCCAATAATAGTTGATGCCAACGCAGCAACAAGGCCGAGCGCTCGGCTGCAGACAATGAAGACCAGCTAACGAAGGCCTCAGCTGCAGCGCTAACCGCTTGCTGTGCTTGGGCTGGCGTGGCATCCGCCACCTCTGCCAGTCGCTCACCGGTGGCAGGGTTGGTGACGGCAAAACGTTGTGTGGCACCATACCAGTTGCCTTGCCAAAAATTCTCGGTTCTCAAAAGCTGGCTATCGCTTATCATAACGGACTCTCCTGATTGTGCCCGACCAAACTCCTTGTCGCAGGGTTAAACTTGCATTTAGTCGCTGGCATGCGAAGATGGTGTTTTCCTGCCAACATGATAGCAAGATGCAGCCAAAACACATTGCTGAATTGATTTTAAAAGGCTTTAAACGCCATTTTGCGCTGTTTGAAGACAGCACAGCCGCCGCCAGCCGCTATTTTAACCAGGCCGACTGGCCGGGCTTTTTGCAGCTCAGCTCAGAACGGATTTCCTTTTACGATCAACGAGTCAATGAAACGTTGCAGCAACTCAAACAGCAGCTGCCGGATCCGGGTGGCTCCGCTGGTTTCTGGCAGGATGTCAAACAGCAGTACAGCGACTTTTTGCAGATGCACCCGCAGGCGGAGCTGGCCGAAACCTTTTACAACTCACTGTTTTGTAGGCTTTTTGAGCGCAAGTACTTTCACAACCAGAATATTTTTGTGCAAACCACGCTCAATCGCCAGCAGTTGCCGGCTCCGCTCGCTTCGGTGTACGACAGCTACTTTCCGATCCAAAACAGCCTGAAACAAACCCTGCGTCACATCATTGCCGATTTTCGCTTCGGTCCCGCTTTCATCGATTTGGAGCGCGATATCCGTTATCTGGTGCGCAGCTTTTTGGACCAGTCCAGCCATGGCCGTTTCCCGCTGCACCTGATCCGCTTTGATATTTTAAAAAGCGCCTTTTACCGCAACAAGGCCGCTTACATCATTGGCCGGGTGGTAACACCCGAAGGCCAGCAGCCCTTCGTGATCCCGGTGTTGCATCAGCAGGCTTGCTCCACCGCCCCTAGCGAAGGGCTGTACTTGGATACCCTGATCACCGAGCCCGAGCAACTGTCGGTGGTGTTTGGCTTTTCCCGCGCTTATTTTATGGTGCAAAGCCCGGTGCCTTCGGCCTTGATCCAGTTTCTGCGTGAACTGATGCCGCACAAAACCCTGGCCGAGCTTTATGCCAGCATCGGTTTGCACAAGCAGGCCAAAACCGAGTTTTACCGCGAGCTGCTGCAGCATTTAACCCGCTCCAGCGATCACTTTGTCGCCGCGCCCGGGATCCGGGGCCTGGTGATGATGGTATTCACCCTGCCATCGTTTCCCTATGTGTTTAAAGTGATCCGTGATGAGTTTCCGGAAAGCAAACCCATCAGCCGCGCCACCGTCAAAGCCCGCTACCTGCAGGTGAAAAAACACGACCGGGTCGGCCGGATGGCCGATACCATGGAATACTCGGATGTGGCACTGCCCATCGACCGTTTTGCCCCAGAGCTGCTGGCGGAGCTTCAGCAAAGCATCGGCGGCTCGCTGCGGATTGAAGATGAGCTGGTGGTGATCAAGCATCTGTATATTGAACGGCGGATGATCCCACTTAATTTGTATCTGGAGCAGGTGGGCAGCGATGAAAAAGCCCGCATCATGAAAGATTACGGCCAGGCACTGAAAGACATCATTGCTGCCAATATTTTTCCCGGCGATATGTTGCTGAAAAACTTTGGCGTAACCCGCCACAAGCGGGTGATTTTTTACGATTACGACGAAGTGCAGTACCTGCTGGATGTGAACTTTCGCGCCCTTCCGAAAGCCGAAAGCATTGATGACGCTCTTTACAGCGATGTCTCTGTCGCACCGGGCGATGTCTTTCCGGAGCAAATCAGCACCTATGTTACGGCTCAGCCCGAGCTACGGGATTTACTGCTCAAGTCCCACCCCGAGCTGATGGACCCGGCTTACTGGCAACAGATGCAGCAACGCATCCGCGCCGGTCAGTTTGACGATGTGTTTCCCTACCCGGATGGCATGCGCTTTAGTGCCCGTTTTCACGAGAGCTCAGCCTGAGCTTGCCGGGCAAAGCGCCCAGCGACTTTGAAACTCACATCTTGAGGGTATATACTGCCGCCTCTTTGCCCTGGAGCCTGCCCTTTGACCTCTGCTGCCACACCACATAATGCCGTTATGGCGCTGCGCGAACGCGAATTGCTGGCATCCAAACGGGTGTTTTTGGCCCGAGGCGCCAAACTAAAGCGCTGCCCGGCCTGTTTGCTGGCCGAGGCCCACTGCATCTGCGCTGCCAAACCCGAGCCACAACAAGGGGCTGCGTTTTGCCTGCTGATGTACAAGGGCGAAGCCTACAAACCCAGCAATACCGGCCGGCTGATTGCCGATGTGATGGCCGATAACCATGCATTTTTATGGCAGCGCACCGAAGTAGCCCCTGATTTGCTGGCGCTGCTGGCCAACCCGGCTTATGCCCCGGTGCTTATTTTCCCGCACGAATACGTTGAGCCAGCCCGCTGCATTTATACTTCGACCCAGCTCGCCAACCACACGGATGGCAAGACCCCGCTGTTTGTGCTGCTGGACGGCACCTGGCGTGAAGCCAAGAAAATGTTGAAAAGCCCTTACTTGCAATCCTTGCCAGTGCTTGGCATCGCGCCAGAGCAGGCCTCGGATTACCGGCTGCGTGAGGCCGCCCACCTGCACCAGCTGTGTACCGCTGAAGTGGCCATCGAAGTGCTGCACCTGGCAGCTTTGCCTGAGGCAAGTACCGCCTTGCAGCAGTATTTTCGCGCCTTTCGCGCCGCTTACCTGAAAACCAAACCGCATTTGGATCCCGACAAACAAAAAGCCAGTTAACCCACAGCATCAGCCTGCTTGAAATCATCACGCCATATAAAAATTACTGCGGGCTGGTAATTTCTACAGACTCCCGCCTTTCAGTCTGCTTTGATAACCCAGCGCAAAAAATGCAAGATATTGATTTTAAATGACATTATCATACTAATTAACCTGGCGCAGCCATTGCTTAGTATTCCATGAGGGATTACACCAACAACTTTTGGAACAGAGCTGTATGCGAAATACAGTAAGGAGCAACCATGTTAGGCTGGGCATTAACTTTTTTAATTGTTGCCATTATTGCAGCTGCACTTGGCTTTAGTGGTATTGCCGGAACTGCGGCGGGTATTGCGCAGATTATCTTTTACATCTTTGTGGTGTTGTTGCTAATTTCATTAGTAGCAGGCGCATTGCGGGGCAGGCCACCCAGGATGTAGCTCCTGCCGGGGGCGCTCTTCTGGCACAGCGATCAATCGAACTGATACTTTTCCAGCTTGTTGTACAAGGTTTTGACGCTTACCCCCAACTGCTGGGCAGTATCGGTTTTATTCCCTCCATTTTGGGCCAGGGTACGTAAAATCACTGCTTTTTCCACTTCATCCAATCGAACACCTACGGGCACCGAACCTGATTCCAGCTCGCAATCATTCTGGCCCGGCATGCATTCATCCAATAAAAGATGGTTGGGCTCTATGATGTTGTCTGCCAGAATATAGGCCCGCTCAACGGCATGCTTTAACTCCCTTACATTGCCAGCCCAGCTATGGCTGGCTATCAAGCATTGCGTTTCGGCTGAAAATTGCTTGGTTTGCTGCTCCTGCACATTGCGATAAGCCAGAAAATGTTGTGCCAACCCCAGCACATCCTGTTCCCGTTCGCGCAGTGGCGGTACATGAATGGGGAACTGTGCCAGACGGAAATACAAGTCTTCTCTGAGCATACCATCAGCAATGGCCTGCATCGGATCACGATTGGTTGCCGCGGCAATACGCACCTGCGCTGAAAACACCTTGTCACTGCCCACAGGCCGATACTCACCATTTTCCAATACCCGCAACAGCTTGACCTGATGCTCAATGGGCATTTCGGTGATTTCATCCAGAAATAAGGTACCGCCTTTTGCCTGAGCAAAAACGCCCTGATGATCACGATGGGCGCCGGTAAAAGCGCCTTTGTTATGACCAAACAACTCGCTGTCAATTAACTCTGGACTTAAAGCACCACAATTAATGGCCACAAATGGTTTGTCCGCACGCATGCTAGCCAGATGCAACGTATTGGCGACTAGCTCTTTACCAGCACCACTTTCTCCTACAATCAGTACGTTGGCATCTGTCACCGCAACCTTACGGATAGTCCGGTACAGTTTTAGCATTGGTTTGGAAGAACCCACCAGTAAACCAAACTGATCGAGCTCACTGCAGGTTGCGCTCACATCGGTGCGCTTAGTACTTAACTGCTGATAAAAATCATGCAGCGTGTCGAGCAATGAGGCCACATCCAGCGGAGCTCTGAAATGGTAACCTGCCCCCTTGCGCATCAGTTGATCCAGTCTGTCATTAGGGGTACCGCTGCTGATAAAAATGAAATCGATTTCTGTCAGAATCTTACTGTCAAGCAGGGCCTGATGATCAGCATCATCATGTTGATCGGTCTCAATCAGTGCCAACTCGCAGTCTTGCTGCTGCAGTTGCTCTGACCAGGTTGAATCATCACCACTTTTCACAATGATAAACTGCCTGATTATGGCAGAGCGCTCTAATTCATCCGCCAGCTTAGGATCGCGCACATGAATAAATAACCTGGGTCTGCTCATAGCAACTCTCTGTGGTGTGATGCCCTACTCTAGACCAGCCATGTAAAATGAACAATGGTTTCCGGTAAAACTTACTTAAAAAGTGGGACAGGACAAAAGCAATACAGTTTTTTCTTTATAATTCATTAGTATAGAATTGGTACATGAATTGAATATGAATTTATGGAGACAGATACTTCAGGAGAGCACATTGTGTTGGATAACCAGCCAAAATCGATCATTCTGGCAGCACAGGATCAAGCCATCATCCGGGAAGTCGCCGCTATCTGCATACAAGCCAGACACTTTTATCAGCAAGTGATCCCCGAAATAACCAACAACAACATACGACGTTATTTTGTAGCGCTGGTACAACTTCATCAACTACCACCTGCATTGCGCACAGCTCAACGACCGAAGGCGGCAAGAGCCAACGACACTGCTACTCTCTGGCAGTGGTATCACAGTCACAGCAAGGCCATAACGGCAAACCAGGCTCATTGGAGCACAGAGTTGCCTCAGCAGCTACTTTTCCAATTGGCCATCTTTAAACGCCTTAGCCGTCAACTCGTTCAACCTGACCATGCCAGGGAACTGGCAAAGCTGACAGCCAGCTTACAAATACTGGCAGATGAGTTCATTCCATTGCTACTGAACGAGGAACTCTGAAATTTTTACCGATAGGCAGGTTAAAATTACAATCAAAAAATTAACACAAAATGAACGAAATCACTCATTCCACGATAAAACAAATACTTACGATACGACAAAATGTTGGCATCAAACTGGCAACCTTGAAAGTGTCCCACAACAAAAGGAGTCTATATATGAAACGCACACTTGTAGCCGCAATGATGACCCTGACCCTGGCTGGTACTTCTGCTGCTGTCTCTGCCAACGACTGGCAAGATACAGCTAAAGATGCCTGGATTGTTGGTAAAGCCGAAACAACCTTGCTGCTAAACAGCAATTTAAATTCCTTTAAAATCAATACCAATGTCGAAGACGGGAACGTTATCTTAACCGGTCAGGTTGCCACTGAAGTGGATAAAGCCCTGGCTGGCGAACTGGTTGAAAATCTGGAAGGAGTAAAATCCGTCGACAATCAGTTAACCGTCATGCCAGCCGACCGGGCGCGCAGTGACGATGAACAGGATAGCAACAGACTAACGGATGCCAAAATTGCCACCGTGGTAAAAACCCGCCTGCTGCTCGAATCCGAAGTCAGCGGCACCGCCATCAAGGTTGATGTCAGTAATGGCGTTGTGACCCTGCAAGGTGAGGTAGATTCAGCTTCCGAACGCGATCTGGCTGAAGCCCTGGCCAAAAAGTCAAAAGATGTCACTCGGGTAGATAATCAACTGCGAGTAGCCAGTTCCTGATTTATCCGCATAACTTAATTTCGGTAAAACTATCTGGCCGGCTTGGCAACAAGCCGGCTTTATTTTAGTTGAAAAAGATTGATCTGCATCAAATCTCACTTATAATACTTTCAGAAA
The DNA here is from genome assembly GCF_039631345.1 of Alkalimonas sp. NCh-2. Taxonomy (NCBI): domain Bacteria; kingdom Pseudomonadati; phylum Pseudomonadota; class Gammaproteobacteria; genus Alkalimonas; species Alkalimonas sp. NCh-2. The sequence goes on along the minus strand of NZ_JBDIUV010000002.1, from coordinate 193,510 downwards.
TTTCTGAATATTCAAAAAGAGGTACCCATGCGGATGACACCGATGATCGAGTCTTTTGTATTTCATTTTGGCGAGATGGGCAGTCGCTGGGGCTTTAACCGCACTGTTGGTCAAATCTACGCGCTGCTGGTGATAAGCGAACAACCACTGAGTGCCAATGATATCGGCGAAATGCTGGGGATTTCCCGTGGCAATGTCAGCATGGGTCTAAAAGAGCTACACAGTTGGCAACTGGTGCACACCACCCATCGCCCCGGCGATCGCAAAGATTACTACCAAAGCCGTGGCAGTATTTGGGATATGGCCAACCGGGTGTTTGAAGAGCGCCGCAAACGCGAAATGGACCCAACACTGTCACTGCTGCGCGATATTCTGCTGGATGAAGCAGGCAATGCCGAAGAGGCTTATGCCCAGGAGCGCATCGCCGAAATTCACGACTTACTGGAAAACATCACCGAATGGACGCAAAGCCTGCAGTCCTTGTCGCCGGAAAAGCTCAATACCTTAATGAAGCTGGGCTCCGGTGTAGGCAAGGTGCTGGAATTTAAAGACAAACTGATGGCAAAAAAAGCCGACTAACGAGGTCATTATGTTGGACACTCTTATCCTGTCGCGGATCCAGTTTGCCGCCAATATCAGCTTTCATATCCTGTTCCCCACCATCACCATTGCGCTGGGCTGGTTGCTGTTTTACTTCAAAGTCCGCTTTGATATCTCCAAACACCCGGTCTGGATGCGGGCCTACCGCTTTTGGGTGAAAGTCTTTGCCCTGAGTTTTGCCCTGGGCGTGGTCAGCGGCATTACCATGTCGTTTCAGTTCGGCACCAACTGGCCCGGTTTTATGGAAACCGTCGGCAATATTGCCGGCCCTTTGCTGGCCTATGAAATCCTGACCGCTTTCTTTTTAGAAGCCACTTTGCTTGGCATTATGCTGTTTGGCTTTCAGCGGGTGCCGGGCTGGGCTCATACCGGCGCCACCTTTTTGGTGGCGCTGGCCACCACCTTGTCGGCCTTTTGGATCCTGGCGCTCAATTCCTGGATGCAAACGCCAGTCGGCTTCGAAATGCGCGATGGCGTGGCACATGCCACCGACTGGCTGGCGATTATCTTTAACCCCTCTTTCCCCTATCGGCTGGGTCATATGCTATTGGCTTCGGCATTGACGGTCTGTTTTTTGGTGGCTGGCCTGTCAGCTTATCGCCTTTTGCGCGGGGACAGCAAAAAAGCACCGCAACTCACCTTAAAAACCGCCTTGTTCAGTGCTGCCTTGCTGGTTCCACTGCAAGCCTTGGTCGGTGACTTGCATGGTCTGAATACGCTGGAACATCAACCACAAAAAGTAGCTGCAATGGAGGGGCTTTGGCAAACCCAGCAAGGCGCCCCTTTTGTCCTCTTTGCCATTCCAGATGAAGACAGCCGCCAAAACCGCTTTGCGCTGGAAATACCCAAACTGGCCAGCCTGATTTTAACCCATGAACTCAATGGCGAGCTGCAAGGCTTAGATGACTTTGTCGGCAAACACCCACCGGTTGCACCGGTTTTCTTTAGCTTTCGTATTATGGTGGGCATCGGCCTGTTAATGCTGGCCATCGCCTGGTGGTGCAGCGCCCGTTTGTACCGCCATGGCAACCTGACACAGCTGCAACTCAAACTGCTTGTCGGTATGACCTTTTCTGGCTGGATTGCCACTCTGGCAGGATGGTATGTAACCGAAATTGGCCGCCAGCCATACCTGGTGTATGGCGTACTGAAAACCCGCGTTGCAGTCACTACCATCGCCAGTGAGCAGGTGGCCATTACCCTTACGTTGTACCTGCTGCTGTATGCGGTGCTGCTGTTTGCCTACATCAAAACCCTCTTTGTACTGGCCAAACGGGCGGTTGATGTCGAAGAGTATGATCTAACTCAGCCTGGCCTGCCCGAGCGCAAAGCCTGTGCACCAGCAGAAGGAGCCTCCGCATGAGCTGGTTAACCGCAGACAATCTGGCACTGGCCTTTGCGGCTTTCACTGCCTTGTCGTTGTTGCTGTATGGAATATTGGATGGCTACGATCTGGGGGTAGGCATTACCCTGCCGATGGAAAATGAAGCCTGGCGCGATACCGCCATTGCGTCGATCGGTCCCTTCTGGGACGCCAACGAAACCTGGCTGGTAATGGCAGTTGGCTTGCTACTGGTGGCCTTTCCTGCGGCCCATAGTGCTATTTTAAAAGCCATGTACTTACCCGCAGCCTTTTTGCTGATTGGTTTGATCCTGCGCGGTGTGGCCTTTGACTTTCGTGCTAAAGTCAAACCAGCGCAAAAACGTAACTGGGACTGGACCTTCAAAGCCGGCTCCTTGCTGGCCACCTTCAGTCAGGGTTTTATGCTGGGCATTTACGTGATGGGCTTGAACTACCAACTGAGCAGTGTGCTCTTTGCCAGCTTCAGTGGCTTGTGCGTCACCGCCGCCTACGCCATGATTGGCAATGCCTGGCTGATTGGCAAAACCAGCGGTGAGCTGCAACGCCACGCCATCGCCACCTGCAAAAAAGCCGGCGTACTGACCTTTGGCGGTATTCTGGCAGTCAGTATGATTAATCCCCTGGTCAATGCCAATGTCTATGCCGTCTGGACCGAGCCACCATTGGCGTATTTTTATGCTGCCATCCCACTGCTCTGCTTTGGTATGTTTGCTTTGGGCTATCTGGTGTTAAAACGCCTGCCACTGCCGGATGACAAAGGCGCCTGGCTACCCTTTTGGCTAACGCTGATTATTTTTATCTGCTGCTTTGCCGGCCTGGCACTTAGCTTCTACCCCTTTGTAGTGCCAAACGAAATGACGCTGTACGAAGCTGCCAGCTCGAAAGAATCCTTGCAGATTATTTTCTTTGGTGCTGTATTCGTATTGCCATTTTTGTTGGCTTACACGGCTGTGGCCTATTACGCCTTTCGTGGCAAGGCCGATGATTTGAAATACTACTGAGCTGACGTAGCTCCGAGTTTAACCGGGCGCTGCCATAAATTTTGATGCAGCGCCCATTCACCAATGTTATGATTCAGCCAATCAATGTCCAACCAAATAAGCATTGAACGGATGAATATCAACAAAGTCGATTTAAACCTGCTGGTCTATCTGGATGTGTTGCTGCGGGAGAAAAACGTCACCCGCGCTGCCAACCAGCTCAACATCACTCAACCGGCGATGAGCAATGGCTTAAAGCGCTTACGCGATTTGCTAAACGATCCTATTTTGGTCCGTACCTCCGAGGGCATGGTGCCCACCGAGCGAGCTAAAGAGCTGGCACCCATTGTACGCGGTGTACTGCTGACGCTGGAAGAAAGCCTGCAGCCACACAAGGATTTTGACCCCAGCCAGAGCAGCCGGGTGTTTCGCATTATGGCCAGCGATTACGCAGCCTCCACTCTGATCCCGGCGCTGCTGAAAAAAATGCGCGAGCAGGCACCGGCCACCACCCTGGATATTATGACGCCGTCCGATGTCACTTTTCACGATGTGGAAAACGGCAAGGTGGATATGGCGATTAACCGCTTCGATCAACTGCCGCAGTCATTCCATCAGAAAACCGTCTGGCGCGACAGTTTTGCCTGTCTGGTCAATCGGCAGAACCCGGTATTAAAGCAGTTTAATCTGGAAAGCTACCTGAAAAGCCGTCATATCTGGGTTAGTAAAACCGGTTTTGGCGTTGGGGTTGGCATGGATCCCAAAGACATTCAAAAGCTCGGCTGGGTCGATGAAGCCCTGGCCAAGCTGGGCAAACAGCGCACCATCAGCGTTTTTACCCGTAATTACCATGTCGCCATGCATCTGGCGGTGGAAATGGACTTAATCGCCACCCTGCCGCTGCGGGCGGCCCGGCTGTACGAAAACGACGACAGCATGGCGATTTTAGACCCGCCCTTTGCCATCCCATCCATCGAGCTGAAAATGATCTGGAGCCCGTTGCTGCATCAGGATGCCAGCCATATCTGGCTGCGCCGGCTCATCACTGAAACAGCGGATGAGATTAACGCCTGAAAGAATACAATAGAACCAATAAGCGTCTACACACCCTCAAAAGATCCAAGGAGAATATCGTATGATCGAAGTGTCTTATTCACACAACAAGGACGGCACAGGTGAACTGGTTGAAAAAACAACTCAGGTTACAACCTATCAGGAGTTGTGCGACCTTATTGATGCTTACCCATGGGATACTGAGATCGCGTTATTTGAAAAATCAGGCGTAGGTGGTGGTATCACAGTGGTCAGCGGGGATGTCAAACAGCAATGTGCCAGCTATTTGCTGATCCCTGTTGAGACTGGCAAAGCTTTGCTCAATTTAGACATCCTTTTAAAGCCTGGCTTTTTGGCGATCTTCGGTCGCAAGGCAACAAGTACCGATTTTGGTGAAATGACCGTTAAGGAGGCTAAACTCAAACTGAAAGAGCTGTTTGATCACTCCATCGCATCGCTTTATCAGAAGTATAAGTAGCGGCGACTGCTAACAAGAACCGATGTTCAGGTTATGTCACGGCTCTGCATTGGCTGGATCCAGACACAACGCCCACATAAGCTGATAACACCAACGATGCTCTGTGCGTTGGGCAGGCAGGCCAGAATAAGGATTCAATGGGAAATCAGATGACTGCAGCGTATCGGCTCCTGTTAAATCAGCCAGCAGTATTGCATGCAGTAAATGCAACTGGCTATCCAATCGAATCCTGTCAGCCAGGCCATGGTCCTTGGGGGGCATCAAGAGTTCAACCAGTTGGCCTCCCAGATAATTTCGATAGTGCCGCCGTAACATATCAAAGCCATCGACCGGGTAATAAAACTCATCCTGCTCTGCGTTCAGCTCGAGTTGCAGTTGCTGATACAACTCGGCCTTACTCTTCATCATTGCCGCCTCTGCTATACCGCTGCGCAAAAACAATGCATTGAGTGTCATCTTCGGTTTGTACCATTTATGGCTGTTTGATTGGGTATAAATATCTGGATCAACACTACTCAGCAACTGCACCGTGCTGGCAAATTCTCCCTGTTTGGCTGGTAAATTCGTCACCTCTGCCAGGGTCAATGGCTGTAAAACCGCTGCAAGTCTGGGTAAAGGTCCTGGCTGATGCTTTTTTAGTTCCAACACCAACGGCAAGATGTTTCCCTGCAAAGCAGCATAAATTTGCATGCTGTGCAGCAGGCTACCCGGCTGCTGCAATAACCGCCTTTGCTGCCCGATATAATCAACCAGCCGCTGCTCCGCTTCCGCAAACTGTTGCTGGAGTATCAACTGATAAATGGATAATGCATACAACTGTTGCAGCTGCAAAAGCTGCATCCAGTTGATCGACAACTGATTCGTATTGATGGCGGTCAGTTCAGTATTTGTCTGCAACAACTGATAGGAAGCCAGCAACTCAGAAAAAGAGCTCAACAACTGCTCCAGCTCAGTGCGGTGATGCTGCAACAGCTCCCGGCATTCTGTTGTTTCCAGTGAACACCAGAGCGGGTGATCATAGATGTGAGCCAGGCCAGGGAGTATTGGTAATCGATCACGTTGCCCCCCCAGCTCAGCTTGCTGGTAGCGCAATAAAGTGCTGGCGGGATCAAAACCCTGCTCCGATAGCGACATCAGTTGAATGTAATAATTAGCAGCGGTAGTCTGATCGTCAGCCAGCGGTGCAATCAGCGACGGAATACTTGGGTGCAGTGGCTCATCAGTCAGAATTTTGTAACCCAAAAAAACAGCCGCAGGAGCGATCATCGCATAACAAAAGGCCCCCACCAACAACAGTATTCGAAGATGTAATCGCATAAAAAACACAACAGCTGCAAACTAAACGCTATAGTAGTCACATCAGGTAACGAAAAACACTTTAATTTGACTATGATTGGTAAAATTCAGCCGCTGCCAACATCAGCAAGATCAGCAGCGGCTGCAGTGGCTCCCAGCATCCCAGGTTAGGAAGAGCCAAAGTCTTTAAAGGTGTTTGGTGTTACGGCAGTAAGTCGTAAGCCGGTAAGGTTAAAAAGTCCACCAGTTCATCGGCGGTGGTAATATCCAGCAGCAGGCTTTTGGCCCGCTCAAAGTTCTGGCTGGCCCAGGCGTCGCTGCCTACTTCCCCTTTCACTACCTCGGCTTCTTCATCCAGCATACGGGCAAACAACTGCTTGGTGACCAGTTGGCCGTTGCTCAGCGTTTTGCCATGCTGGATCCACTGCCAAATGGAGGCACGCGAAATTTCAGCGGTGGCGGCATCTTCCATCAGGCCATAAATCGGCACACAGCCTTTACCGCTGATCCAGGCCGCCAGGTACTGCAGCGCCACCCGAATATTGGTGCGCATCCCGACTTCGGTGCGTTCGCCCTCGCACGGCGCCAGCAAGTCGGCAGCCGTGACCGGCGCGTCCTGCTCGCGCAGCACCTGCAATTGATTGGGTTTGTCCCCCAAGTGCTTGTTCAGCACAGCGCCAGCTGTCGCAGCCAGGCCTGGGTGCGCTATCCAGGTGCCATCGTGACCATTGCTGGCTTCCAGCTCTTTGTCGGCGGTGACTTTGGCCAAAATGGCTTTATTTTGCTCCGGATCTTTCGCAGGAATTAATGCGGCCATGCCGCCCATCGCCAAGGCACCGCGCTTGTGACAGGTTTTGATCAGCAAACGCGAATAAGCGCTTAAAAACGGCTTATCCATGGTGACCACCTGCCGATCAGGCAGCACCCGATCCGGGTGGTTTTTCAAGGTTTTAATGTAGCTGAAAATATAATCCCAACGGCCACAGTTCAGCGCTACGATATGATCGCGCAGGCTATAAAGGATTTCATCCATCTCGAACACCGCCGGCAGGGTTTCAATCAATACGGTAGCGCGAATGGTACCGACCGGCACACCAAATTTTTGTTCAGTGTAACGAAACACATCATCCCACCATTTGGCTTCCTGGTGGCTTTGCAACTTCGGCAGGTAAAAATAGACGCCGGTACCCATGTTCTGACGCTGTGACAGATTGTGAATAAAGTACAGGGCAAAATCCATCAGCGCGCCCGGTATCACTTCGCCATCAACCTGCAGGTGCTTCTCCCAAAGATGCAGGCCCCGTACCCGGGCAATCAGCAAGGCAGGGTTTTCTTGCAGCGCATACTGCTTGCCACTGTGCGGATCGGTATAGCTGATGGTCCCCAGGTTGGCATCGCGCAAATTTATCTGGCCTTCGACCACCCCCTGCCAGGTCGGCGACTGCGCATCTTCAAAGTCGGCCATAAAGACTTTCACATCGGCATTCAGTGCATTGATCACCATTTTGCGATCAACCGGGCCGGTAATTTCCAGCCGGCGATCCTGCAGATCGGCTGGAATAGCAGCCACCTGCCAGACATCTTCCCGAATGGCCTTGGTCTCTGGTAAAAAATCCGGCAAAGCACCGGCATCAAAACGCGCCTGCTTTTGCCCACGCTCGGTCAATAACTGCTGCAAACGGGGCCTAAACTCGCGCGTTAGCTCCACCAGCAAAGCACAAGCCTCCTCCGTAAAAACCTGCTCCAATTGTTGTTGAAAGCCAGCATCGGCCGGATTGGTTTGAATAGACAGGTTTTGGCGTTCAATCATTGTGGTCGTCATGGGCGTCTCCTGCTCGGCCAGCAACACTGGCCAGATGATTAGTTTCTATCCTGAAATAAAGACTCAGGCGGCAACTTGTTAGCAATACCCCACTATAGGCTGCGGCACATCATAATTAAAATCAATGAGCGATATACTTGCGATTCATTTAGGAAATACACAGTACAAACAAAGCCATTAATGTTGGCACGCCTTATGCTTTATTCCGGTCAGAACAGGAAAGCACTTGTGTTTACGTCAATTTCTTGTCGGAGGAATCATGGAGTTTGTCTTGCTATTGCTGGTTGCCTTGGTGGTGGTTGCTGCACTTGTTGCCAGTCGCTTTGTTGAGCAGGGTAATCCATTCCCGTTTCAAAAGCGTGGGCCCATTTTCACTTCGGTAGAGCGCGGTTTTCTGCGTATGCTTGAACAGGCAGTAGACAACGAGTACAAAGTTTTAAGCCGGGTAAAGCTAGCCGATGTGCTGGAATTTAAGAAAAACACTAGCTCGAAAACCAAGCGCACAGCTTTGCTGAAAATGAACAACAAGTACCTGGATTTTGTGCTCTGTGATCCGAACGACATGAGCATTGTGGCGGTCATAGATTTGGTGAATCAGCACTCCAAACAGGGCCACAAAGCCAGCCACGACTGGTATGTCAGTGGAGCTCTGGAGGCGGCTGGTTTGCCATATCTACGGATGAAAATCAAACAAGGCTACAGTATTGGGGATATCCAGCAATGCCTGATTAGTCGCCTGGGTGCCACTATTAAAAAGACTGAGCCACTGATTAAAGGCCGGTTTAAAAAAGGCCCAACCCGTCCGGTCCGCCCCATGCGGCCAGTGATGCCTGCAGCCAATCCATCGGATACCATAGCAGCTCTGCCTTTAAAGCCAACCATGGCACGAATTACTCCAGGTTTATCGCAGTCGCAAATTAAAGCGCAGTCGACGGCCCTGGTACAAGCTTCTTAACGCATTGGAGAAATGAGTCACTCCTGCGATAAGTCGGATGCCGCCTGCTGCAACAGGCGGCATCATTTTTCCTTTCATAACACCGAAACCGGCAAAAAAGTGCTAAAGTCACACTCCGGGCTGCCGATAACCTGATGACGTTTGACCCAACCCAAGGAGGTTTTATGAGTCAATCTGTTGGCGCTACGGCTTCGGCCCAGGCGTTTGAAGTACTGGGAGCTGTGATGGCAAAGAAGCAGCAAAACCAGGAAGCACAAATGGCGACTTTGTTGGTAGAAAGTGCGATGCAGACCAGCGCTGCAGTTCAAAGCCCTTCGCCTGTTGGCAATCTGGGGATGAACATCAACATCAAAGTCTGATGTGGCAAAGGCAGTTCAGTAACGTCCCTTCTGGGCCATACTGGCTGCCTTTTTTATGGCAGAATTATGGTAAAGCACTATACTGGAAATGCAGTGGTTTTATTGATATTCTATTAACACAGCAGCACAGCAAAAGGAAATTGCGATGGACACCAACACAGCTCTGATCATTGATGACAATGCCACCATTCGTGAATTGCTGCGCCAAACCCTGAAATTACTTGGTTTCTCACACATCGTGGATGCAGACACAGGTCATCAGGGATTGCTGCAACTTGAAAATCAAAACTATGATGTGATCTTTCTTGATCTTGAACTGCCAGATATTCATGGCACCAAGCTGCTGCACCAACTGAAAGCGCGAGCACCGACCAGCCCTGTGGTTGTGGTCACCGCCCATAATACCGTAGAAAACCTGAAGTTTAGTGTACAGGCAGGGGCCGCTGGCTTTATCGCCAAACCCTTTTCTGCCGGTAAAATTCAAAGCATTCTGCAAAAAAACCTCAGCAACACTCCGCGTCCGGCTACTGCTAAGGGCTTTGGCTGGGCCAGCCGTAGTTAATTGCATCTGCGGGATCTTGCTAAAATGCTGCATCACCCGCTTAAAACAACAGCTGCACCAGCACAATTGTACAAAAAACACTCAAGTCATCCCCCCTTCAGCCGATAACCAGATATCATCCCCCAGCCGGAGCCTGTTATGGAACTTATGACAGCAACGCAACAACTCCGGGCGACGGAAGTCAGTGCAGTGTTTCAGGGTCGCCAGGAGCAACGAAGCCAAGTGCCTGCCAACCGGGCAGTTACACCTGTATTGCCTGCGCAAGCAACAGAGCGGGCGCAACAGGCACTGCAACGCAACCGCATTGAGCCAGCAGCAGAAGCCGTTGATAACCAACCGGCTGACGAAGAGCAAGCACTGGAAGAAAAAGCCTTCAATGCCTATCAGACTGTTGGCATGGTCAAGCGTATTCTGGAGCAGCTATCCAACCGCCAGATTGAACTCTACCAGCTCAGTCCAACTGGAGAAACACCTCAGATCAGAGCTGCAGAGCCAACCGGCAACGATGAGCTGATCCGCATTACCGACTGGGAGTTTGGCTATCAGGCAGTCTCTGCCAGTTTCAGTGGCTCGGCACAATTGGCTGATGGCCAGCAAATCAACTGGGACTTTTCGTTTCAGATGGAATACAGCTGGGCTACCATCAGCAGCCGAACTCTGCTGGCCAGCGAGCTGCAGGATCCTATCGTCATTAGCCTGAATGGCATGCCAGCGCAACTAAGCGGCGATACTTTCAGTTTTGATCTCTTTAATACCGGTGTGCCGGTGCAACTGCCCAACCTGGCAGCGCAGCAATTTTATCTGGGGCTGGATAAAACCGGCAATGGCAGGATTGAGTCCGGTGCCGAACTCTTTGGCCCCAGCACCGGTGAAGGTTTTGCCGAACTAGCTGCTTACGACCTGGATGGCAATGGCTTTATTGACCAGCAAGATGCCATCTGGCAAGACCTGTACCTGTGGCGGCCGGATGGTCAGCAACTCAGTATGACAGAGGCGCAAATAGGTGCCGTCTCGGTGCAGTCGGTCCCCACCCGGATGCCGCTGTTTTTTGACAACAGCGACCAGCTTGCTGGCATGCTGCAACGCAGCAGTGTCTTTTTAAACACCACAGGTAAAGCTGGACTGGTCCAACAAATCGACTTGCTGGTGTAAAACCAGCAAGGTACTTTGCCATTCACTGCGCTACTAGGCTGAGCTCTTGCTGGTAACACCGCTGCAGCTCGGTCAACGCATAAAAGAAACGTGTTCCCGGGTATGGCTGACAGCTGGCTTTAAAAGCTGTTTCAGCTTCATGATGCAGCATTCGGACCAGCAACTGGCCGGCAGCATTCTGGTAAATATCCCATTGCACATTGGCGGCCATTGGGGATACCAGCGCCGCACGCCAGGGATTGTTCTGATAGCTGTACAGCACTGTCTCAGGCATTTGCTGCGTTGCGCCAGCCACTCCAAGTAAGGTCGCAAAAGGGATCATCACTTGCGCATGGGTAAAACGCAGTTCCATCATGTACGGCTGCTCACCACGCTGCAGGGCCGCCACACTATCCAGCATGTCCAGCATCAACCTGGCTGCCATTTGAAAGGTCACATTCTCGCCAGCAAAAGCCGGGCCGCGCTGATAGAATGACTCCGCATCATCCAGATAAGCCATAAACTTTACGGCTTCTGGCTCCATAAAGTCGTGCAAGGTCCAGTCGCCTTCATAACTCAGGTTGGATGCGGTGACATACAGGCTGAACAAGGCCTGAGCTGCATCCATCACGCTGCGAAGCTCGGCATCATCCTCGCGGGCCTGAAAGCGATAATGACCCGCCGCCAACCGGGCGATGAAATCCTCCTGATAGACAGTAGCCAGTAGCTGCCGGGCTTGCTGCTGTGCCTGTGGTGACTGATGCAAGCGCTCCAGCACCAAAGCCAGTCTCGGATCCGACTTACGGTAGGCACTGTAGGCTTCACTGCCAGCCGATTTATGAAAATACAGACTATCCGTTGCAACGGCCGGTGCATCCAATAAAGCTTCAAGCTCTGGTACCAGCTCAAGCAAACGATCCGCAAATGCCAGAGCACTATCGACCGCCCGCTCCCGGCCTGAGTGCTGTAAACGCACACGACGTTGTTGCGCCTTTCCCTCTGCCAGCAAAGCAGGATGGCGCTGAAGCAAACGCTCAGCCATCTGCCGATGCTCTTCTATCCCTAATGCCGACAAATTGCCATAGCCCAATTGGGCATTGGCCTGCTGGAAACGCCTGAGTTGCTCACCCAACTGCTGCCCCTTTGCGGTCAGTTGCTGCTCCTGCTGTGCCTGCTGCCACAACTGCAAGCTGAGATCATCATCATCCGGGCTGGATAACCCCCGCGAGCCATGCCGCGCCACATGCTGCACCATGACAGCAGTAAACCCTGCGGGCGCCACTTCGTAGCTTTGCCAATGCTGGCGCGGCTGATAGGGTGCTTTGCTGCCATATAGCTGCCACTGCTCACCCCAGGGCTCACCCCATAATGTTACACTGCTGAGCGCACTGCTTTGCACAGTCGCCATGCATAGAGCGCTGCTGACACCAAGGACACACCCCAGGGCGAACCGTCTGGCCGCTGCTCCGGGCACAACAAATTTCTTAAGTACCTGCATGTTATTCTCCTGCGCCAAACGCATCGCCCTGCCAGCAACGGCCGGCCTCTCTGGTGGCTTGATCCGGGTTTTCACAAAAACGTGGCGCAACCAGGGATGAACCTGGTTGCAAAACTTTACTGCCATCGGCCTGACGCAGCAGGCTGAATGCATCGTACAAACGTCCGGTTGCAGTCAGCGCCTGATAGTGCAATTGGTTTTCTTCGACCGAGATCACCTGGAATAACTGAGTATCTTCAGCAACCGGCTGCATCTGCCGTTTGGCATCATCGGAAACCAGATACATCTTGGGGCCAGCTACCGACACCAGATAGACGGTGCCAGCCTGTTGTGCATTCTTGCCTTCGCTGACATTGCGGCCATAGACATGATCATGGCCCTGCAGCACCAGATCCACGCCATAGCGAGCAAACAGTGGCTGCCAATAGTGGCGCAGTCGTTCATTATCGCGCCCTTTTGATACAGAGAACATCGGGTGATGGTAGGTGACAACAGTCCAGCGGGCTTGATTCTGCTGCAGCACCTGCTCCAGCCATTCGGCCTGCAGCCTGGCCATCGCCTCGTTCATCAAAGCTTCGGTCGAATTCAAAGAAATAAAGCGCACGCCCTGATAGTCCACGTAAAAGACGGTATCCTGCAACGGGGCCGGGCCATTGCCGGGCACCGAAAACTGGGCAGGAAACTGTGGCACTAAAGTACGGCTATCCGATGCCGGGTCCAGCTGCACGTATTCATGGTTACCGGTCGTCACCAATTGATTGATCATCCTGGCCTGCCAGCCGCTGGCGTCAAACCACTCCCCCCACTCGTTATCCAGAATACCGTAGCGTGAATTGACCAGATCACCGGCATGCAGCATCAAGCTGGCATTCGGTGCCTGCAGCAATGCGGCCCGGGCGACTCTGGAAAAATGTGATTTCAACGCATTTTGTGCGTCCCCAAAATAAATAAACTGAAAGGGCACAAAGTCTGCGTGCGCAGTGCGAAACTGCAACCACTCACTCCAGGTATGCTGCCCCCGAACCCTGTAAGCATAGAGCGTATCGGGCTGAAGGCCTGTGACCAGCACCTGATGGTGATGTGCCAGCCCATTGTCGGTTTGCAGCGCCTGAGTCTTGCCTTCAAAGCGTACAGCTGTTTGGTGCAGGCCAGGGCCATCCACCGCCTCGGTCAGTTCCAGCTCAGCAAGCACCACCGCATGATTGGTTCGCCAGTTGATAAATTGACTGTGCGCCGGTGTCTGAGTGGGCGTCAGTACAATACGATCGGGGAAGGCCGTGGCCTGATAGCGGCTTACTCCTGCCGGAACTAATGTATTTTGTGCCTGAACCAGGCCAGATACTAACAGCGCAAAAACTGCAACATATTGTCGTAACATCATTAATTTTTTTCCTGTCAAAAAAAGACTTTCCTGGCAACGACTGACGGCCAGAATCTGACTGGCCGCAGAGGCTTTAGCTGGTCATTTTTATGCCAGCCAGAGTTCAGAACTGGCCTCGTACACCAAGTAGCCAGGTCCGTCCAAATTGCTCATGCTCATACACCCGACTCCGATCGCCCTGAAAACGTACAGCTTTGCTGTTCGTCAAGTTACTGGCTTCGGCATAGACCGTTAGCTGTGGCATCAAGCGGTAGCTTACCGATCCGTCGAGCGTGGCACGGCCATCCCACCAGATAGAAAAGTCAGGTTGCAGGGTGTTGAGTGAATCGATAAATTCAGAGCGATAGTTGTAAGCCAGCTGGCTGGAAAATGCCCCACGATCGTAACTCAAAGCCAGGTTGTAACTGGTGCGGCTGGTCCCCGGCAGTCTGGTTTTCACATCGGAATCCGGTAGCCTTGCTGCTGAATCGGTCAGGGTCAGGTTGGCCAGTAAGCCAACCCCTGGCAGGGCAGTCAGTTGCTGCTGCCAGTTGAGCTCCAGTCCCAGCAGATAGCCTGAGCGGCCATTCTCCTGCTGCGTAGCGATAAAGCCGCTAAAATCACCTTCGGTGATCAAACTGCGAGCGGTAAAAATAGGTTGGCGGATATGTTTGTAAAATAAACCAGCAGACACCAACCCCAAAGGTTCCATATAGTATTCAGCCATGGCATCCAGATTGTAGGCATAGGCCGGCTTGACCGACATATTGCCCTGGCTCAGGCGGCCGCCGGAGACGCCCCGCTCTTCAATCACCAGATAAGGCACCAACTCTTCAAAGTTAGGCCGGTTTAATCCGGTACTGAACGCCGAGCGTAACACCAGGCCAGAATCCAGCTCATAGCGCAGGTGCACACTTGGAAACAGCTGTTGCTGTCGGCGACTGGCCTGCTGCAACTCTGCCTCTTCGGTCTCGCTGTCAAAGCGAACAGCCTCGCCCCGGGTGTAGGAGTGCTCCAGTCGCACTCCATACAACAAGGTCAACTGCTCCCATTCCAGGGTATTCATGGCATAGACGGCATAAATATCTTCTGACACCTGGTAATCATTCACCAAAGAGGCTTCGATACGCTGTTGGTAGTCCATACCTTCCAGTGCAGCGCCATACAAGGCTACAAAGTCACGCTCAAGCTTGGCGCCATTGTGGTAACGGCCGCCAAATGGTAAAGATTGCTCTGTGCGAACCACGTCGGCATAGCCCGGAGCCAGCGAGGCATTGCTGTTACGAAAGCGATCTTCATCATTCCTTTTGTCTTTCAGGCGGGCTTTCAAACCAAACGACAAAGTGCTGTATGCTTGTCCCCAGTTTAGAGGTACCTCCAGATCCAACCCATAGGATTGCTCTTTCTCTTCCGACGCACCAAAGCGGCGCTCATAACGACGGAAGCCCCAGTCATCACCCAGCAGATCAAAACGATTGACAGCCTGCACACTGCCATCCTGGATCAGTTGGTACGATGGCAAATCGGTATCGCTGAAGTCATAGTGCAAGGCTGGCCGCTCATTCGCCCGGTACAGCAAGTAGTCCCTGTTCGGGTAGGTCTGGGTCGCTTTAGACCAGGAGGCATGGTAATTCAGGTTAAAGCGCTCAAAGACGGAGTGTCCGCCAAACTGAGTCGCATCGATGGTGTTGACCACGGTACGGTGACGTAACTCCTTTTCAAAGGTTGCGCGACCAGCTTCGCCCTGCACCGCATTGGCGTCATCGCCAAAACGCTCCAGGCTTATCACCAGCGCATCACGGTACTCGTCATCTTTGAAACGTGAATGATTGTGCAGCAGGTACAGGTGATGTTCAGGCGCTGGCCGCCAGTCCAGCCGGGCTGACAAACCATTACGGGTTCTGGTTAGCTGGTAATCTTTAAACACCGTTTCATCCACCAGGAAGCGACCATCGGGTAACACAGTCCAGTCATGCTCGATGTTGTTGGTTACCCGCTCTGTCGTACTGTGACTGGCAGAAATCAAGACACCCGCCTGCTGCTGGCTACCAAAACGGCTCCCCAGCGTCAGGCCGCCGCGATAGAGATCACCATTCCCAAGCTGGTTCTTACCGGCAGCCAGTTGGTAGCGGGCAATGCGTTCCGGGCTGTCCAAAGCACCCTGCGTGACGATATTGATGGTGCCGGCAATAGCATCAGCGTCCATTGCGGGTGTCAATGCTTTGGTTAACTCGAGCGTGGCTATCACATCCGCCGGTATGGTATCCAGTTCAATCGCGCGGGTCCCACTGTCTGGCGATGGCAACGACATGCCATTTAAGGTGACATTGGCAAACTCCACCGGAGCGCCACGCACATTGACATAGCGGCCTTCCCCCTGATCCCGTTGAATGGATGCGCCTGGAAGGCGCTGCACAGATTCCGCCACATTGTTGTCCGGAAAGCGTCCCAGTACATCAGCAGAAATCACCGACTTGATGTTATCCGAAGCTCGCTGCATGTTCAGCGCACGCGATTGACCACTACGACTTCCAAGCACCTGCATCACTTCGGTATCATCCCGTTGCAACCGTACCTGCAATAAGGTTCCCTGCTCCGCACTCAGTTCCACAGAGAGTTGATGCCGGCCATAGCCCAGATAACTGATTTCCAGTTGGTAGACCCCAGGCGTAAGTCCATCAAAGCGAAAACGTCCTTCACGATCTGTGCTGGTTTCCCGGTTTGTGCCCAGCACCCGCACTTGAGCGCCCTGTAAAAAAGAGTTTTGGCCATTTTGCAACTGACCACGCAAACCAGATTGCGGAATTGGCGAAACAGCGACCTGTAACCGGCCATCGGCCACAACCTCGGCTTGAGCTGGCCCCATAGTGGCGCACAAGCTCCCAATGGCCAGGGCGCTGAGCCGAAACTGAAAACGAGTGAGCATTCGCTGTTTTTTTATCGGTGTGCTGATCATGACATATCCTGTTGTAGAGACATTGAGTGACGTTTTAAAGTGGTATTGAATGGCGCTGAGTATGAGGCAGTTTTATGACAGCTCATGGTCAGGAAATGCAGCCAGTTGCTCCCAAATGACCCGGGTCCGGGCCGTTCACTTCAGCGGTGTTTGTGTCATTTTTTTGCAATAAACCTTTGGGACCATCATGCTTTTGCATCGGAACTCAACGCATGTGGCGTCTGCATCAAATCAAACTTGCACTGACAAGCCTGAGCCTGGTTATAGGAGCCTGGCTGGCGGTATGGCTCGGGCAACCAAAACCAGCGGCCATCATTGACTGGTTCGATGTATTAGGCGAAGGGACCACCTTGCTGGTCTGCCTTGGCTGGTTGCTGCTCATCGTCAGCCGCAGACCGAAAAGCCAGGTCACCAACTGGCTGTTTCTTGGCTGCAGCCTGCTGACATTTTCCTACCTGCTGGATGTGCTGGATGAGTTTTTCCGCTACCCGGAACACCTGCGGCTGATGAGCTGGCTGGAATCCATCCCTGCCCCCTTTGGCATGCTGGCGCTGACCCTTGGGGTGCTTGGCTGGTTAAAAGAGCAGCGGGTGATTGAACGGCAGTTGCAAAGCCGAGAGCAGGTACTGCGTGAGCACCAATGGATAGATCCCCTTACTCAACTCTACAGTGCCGCCTACCTGCAGGCATTACTGCAGAGGGAACAAGCTGCGCAGCAGCAGCTAAACCTGTTGGTGCTTGATTTAAAAGGCTTTAGCCATTACAACCGGCAACATGGTGTTGCCGCTGGTGATACCCTGCTGCGACACCTCAGTGAGCTCAGCCTGAGCCTGCTGCGACCAGCGGATGTGCTATGCCGCTTCGCCGGCGATCGTTTTGTC
Organism: Alkalimonas sp. NCh-2; assembly: GCF_039631345.1. Lineage (NCBI taxonomy): Bacteria > Pseudomonadati > Pseudomonadota > Gammaproteobacteria > Alkalimonas > Alkalimonas sp. NCh-2. Next base: position 176,216 of record NZ_JBDIUV010000002.1, on the reverse strand, counting down.
GCCCTGTTACCAGCAACCGGGACTACAGCAGCCGAACTGCTGGCTTTGCATCTGAAACATCAGCTGGATAAGCACCTGACAACAGGCGCCGCAGTCCAACTGCAATACGCCGTGCTGCCTGTCTCGCCTTCCGAGCGGATAGATGCCATCTTTACCAGGATTGAGCAGGTCCGCTTTCAGCCATCTCAGCCGTCACCAGTCACGCAGCCAGCCTGATGCACTATTTTCTGCAGGATGATCCTTGCCTGCCAGCCCGCAGCAGCCTGATGGAGTTATTGGCCCTGTGTGAGCGCCGTGGCCTGTCTGCGAATGAATTACTCTCCGGTACCTCCTTGTTTGCCGCCGATCTGCACAAACCCAATGCCAGATTGTCGCCCCGGCAACTGGATAAAGTCATCCAGCGCGCTTCGCGCATCAACTATGGCGACAGCCTGCCATTGCTGCTGGCCAGTGCAACCTTGTACCAACAGGACTTGCCACTTGGCAAATTACTGTTGCAGCAAAAAAATCTCGGCAAAGCACTCGCCTGTCTGTATTTTTTCCGTCAGCAGTTACAGCCCCTAGTATCACTGAGTGTGCTATGCCATCAGGGCCGTTTAAGCCTGTATTTCAGCGACAGCATCGGGCTGGCACCACTGCACCAATTTACCATTGAACACAGCATCAGCCTGCTGTTGGTGCTGTTTAGTCACTATGGCCTTGATGCCAACAGCTGTCGTCAGCAGGTGAGAATTGAACTGTGCCGGCCAGCCCCTGCACTGTTGCATGACTACCGGCATCACTGGCCAGCGGATATTCATTTTATGCAACGCCATAACCGGCTGAGCTTTCCGCTGGCCTTTTTACAGCAACCGGGCAGTACTGCAACAACAAAGGAAGTGCTCTGGCTGTGTCGCTTACAGCGCCATTACAGCCCCTCCGGCATGGGTCTGCTAAGTTACAGCCGGCGTTTCCTGCAGCGCTGCCTGCCGGTACAACCCACACCGGAACAACTGGCCAACGAACTTGGCTTAAGTCCTGCACAGCTAAAACGCCTGCTGCGCCAGCATCATAGCCACTTCAGCCAATTACTGGATGAAGCCAGGCAGCAACATGCTTTGCAGCTAATGCTAAAACCGAAACAGTCCAACCGCCAGTTGGCATCCGAGCTGGGTTATTCCGACGAGCATAACTTCCGTCGGGCTTTTAAGCGCTGGACCGGTCTGCAACCAAGCGCTATCAAAGACTGGTTTCTGATCTGAAGACACTTTGGAGTTGCTTCAATACCACTCAAGCTAGCCAAGACTTTTCATTCAGTGCCGGATCCGGCCAGTATGGTCCTGATAAGTTGGTATACTGCAGGTAATTTGATGATTGCAGGTGCCTGTGATGCTAAGTGCTGATGTATGCCAACAAGCCCGCCAAAGCCGCGACCCACGCTTTGATGGTGCCTTTTTTACCGCGGTAAAATCCACCGGCATTTTTTGCCGCTCCATCTGCCCAGCCAAAACACCGCTGGAAAGCAATGTCGAGTACTTTGCCAGTGCAGCTGCAGCCAGCGTGGCGGGCTATCGTCCTTGCCTGCGCTGCCGGCCGGACAGCGCACCGGGCTCTCCGGCCTGGCAAGGCAGCCACACCAGCTTACAGCGGGCACTGCGCTTAATTGATGAGGGCGCCTTGCAACAAAGCAATCAGGCCCAATTGGCCGAGCGACTTGGCATCAGCGAGCGCTACTTACGGCGCTTGTTTCAACAACATCTGGGGATTGCCCCCAAGCAGTATGCGCTCCATCAGCAAGTACTGTTCGCCAAAAAGTTGCTGCACGAAACCCAGCTTCCGATCCAACACATTGCGGTAATGGCTGGTTTTCACAGCATTCGCCGTTTTAATGATGCTTTTGTCAAGCAGTTGCAGCTAAGTCCCAGCCAGATAAGGCGCAGCACTGTGCCAACATCAGATGGTTTACTCACGCTGGAGCTTAGTTACCGCCCGCCTTTGGCCTGGCCATCCTTGCTGGCGTTCTGGCAAGCACGAGCGCTGGACAAAGTAGAATGGTGCACGGCTACCGGCTATGGCCGCAGCTTTCACTGGCAAGGTCATACTGGTAGTTTTTATGTCGAGCCTGGCACGGCCAACCAGCTTCGACTGCAACTTCGCTATCCGGCTGGCCACGAAATCTGGTCGCTTATCCGGCATATTCGGCGGCTACTCGATCTGGATGCCGACTGCACCCTGATTGAGCAGCAACTGCGTCAACATCCCTGGTTTCAGCAGCACTTGATCAGTGGCCTGCGGATCCCTGGTGTCTGGAGTTTGTGGGAGGCTGGTATTCGTGCCATTTTAGGCCAGCAAATTAGTGTAGTTGCCGCCAGAACCCATTTAAACCGTCTGGTTGCAGCGCTGGGTGAACCATTACCACAACAACCGGACAAGCGCTTGTTTCCAACGCCAGATGCGGTCGCTGACAGTGATCTGCAGATGTTGAAACTACCACAGACCCGGCGCCAGACCTTGCGTGATTTTGCCAGCCTGATGCTACAGCAACCAGAAGCCCCCCCTGAGCAATGGCTTGCGATCAAAGGCATAGGCCCCTGGACCTGCCACTACGCCAGTCTGCGCGGTCTGCAAGACAGTGATATCTGGTTAGGGGGCGATTTAGGCATCAAAAAAGCCCTGCAACGACACGACAACAATATGAGCCACCAACAGTTAGCTCCCTGGCGCAGTTATGCCACCTTGCAACTTTGGTTTCAAACAGCAGCGGTTGCAAACAACAACCCCCAAACAGGACAACGCCATGACTGAATGCATTATCCAAGGCCCATTTGGTGCCATCTCAATCCGTACCAATCAGCAAGGGATCAGCGCCATCCACTTTCTTAAGGAGGAAGCCGCTCTGATTGCCCCAACATCAGCCCTGCACAATGAAGCTGCCCGGCAGTTGACGCGTTACTTTGATGGCTCACTGCAAAGGTTCAGCCTGCCGCTCGCGCCAGCCGGCACCGCATTCCAACAAGCAGTCTGGCAAGCACTTCAGCAAATTCCCTTTGGTGAAACCCGCAGCTACCAGCAGATTGCCAATGCCATAGGTAACCCTAAAGCCGTCCGAGCCGTTGGTATGGCCAACAGCCGCAATCCGGTTGCGATAGTGATTCCGTGCCATAGAGTAATCGGTGCCAATGGGCACTTGACCGGTTACGCAGGCGGACTGGAAAAAAAAGCCTGGTTGCTGCAGCATGAACAACAACCAGGCCAGACGCGCTGCTGAAGGATGGGCAGCAGCACAGAACGAGGTGAAGTATCAGAACTGGTAAGATACACCCAGGCGAAACTCATTGGAGCGATTGCCACTGTTCAAAGCAACACTGGTCCGGGCTGCCCAATCCGGGCTAAAGTAAAAAGCAAGACCACCACCAAGGCTGGTATAATCACGACCAATAGTGTGGTAGCTCAGCTCAGTAAACCATTCCACTTCCGGCGTCAGCTTGTCGGTGATACCGACACCAGCATAAATACCGGTATCACTGGCATCTTCAAAAGCATGCTGCAGCCCACCGCGAATATAGGTTTGAATGGATGGTGCAAAATCCAGCTTAAATTCTGTGAGATAGTTGGCACCCAAAGAAAACTGACTGACATCGACCGAGCGCTTCGACACCCGCTCTAAATCGGCACGCACTACCCAGCGAGGCTCCAACTGATGGCTCAGGTTCAGGTAGGCACCAGAGCCAAAATGATCCACATAACCAACGCCAACATAATCCCAGTTCACAGCCGCAGCCTGAGCCGCAGCCATTGATAATGCCAACGCACAACTTATCCGGGTCAATTTTTTCATTTTAGATCCTCCTGGTCACTGCCTTGAAAATACCACCGTAATTCCGGCAGTTATTGATTTGTCTGATCTCAAGCTAACAAAAGCCAGCTTAACCAAGCCTGAACCCATACCATTCAATAAAATAGATTTATACATGCCAATATATGCAATTTTCTTTCGAATGATCTTGGGGTTTAATGCTACTACTTACTCCTTAAGGAACACGCCATGAGCATTCGTACATTGCAACAACTGATCCCCGCCCGGCAGGTTTCCGATGGTGCCGGCGTGAAAATTAAACGCAGCCTGGGTCTGAGCCAACAGCTGCGGCTGGACCCATTTCTGATGCTGGATTGCTTTGGCTCAGACGAAGCCAGCGATTACATTGCCGGCTTTCCAGCTCACCCACACCGTGGCTTTGAAACCGTAACCTACATGCTGCATGGCCATATGCTGCATCAAGACCATATGGGCAATAAAGGCCACCTGAAAAGTGGAGGTGTGCAATGGATGACCGCAGGCCGTGGGATTATTCACTCGGAAATGCCGCAGCAGGAATCCGGTTTGATGCAAGGTTTTCAGCTGTGGCTGAATCTTCCTGCGGCAGAGAAGATGAAAGCAGCCGCCTATGTGGATATCGCCCCCGAGCTGATCCCGCATGCCGCCTTACCCGATGGTGGTGAGGTCAAAGTAATTGCTGGTCGTTTCCAAACAGCTGGGCTCAAACTGGATGGCGCCATTCGGGGCCTGAGCACGGATCCCCAGTTTTACGATTTACACTTGCTTGCTGGTCAGTCCATCGCGGTGCAGTTGCCGACAGAGCACAATGCCTTGCTGTATGTATACGAAGGCAGTGTAGAACTGCCCTCAGGCCCGCAACCGGCAACCATCGGCCTTCACCATGCCGCCGTTCTTGGCCAGGGGGATGAAGTGCATGTCACAGCCCTGGTCGATACCAAGGTGATTGTGCTTGCTGGCAAGCCGATTGGTGAACCGATTGCGCAATACGGACCTTTCGTGATGAATACACCCGATGAAATTGAACAGGCCATACGCGATTATCAGGCTGGCAAACTGACCGGAGATCAACCCTTGCAAGCCATTCAAATCTGACAGGAAAAGCTGTATACCTAAGTAACTTCAAGATGCAGGATTCAGCGGGAGATAAAAGCACTTTAGGCAAGGCGGCTGTTGGAAGATTTGGTGGTTCCAAAGCAAGAACAGCAAACGCGGCATAAAGTGCTTTTAACCCCGCCCTACGGGAGCCGCTGGGCGCTTCCACTGCGGTGTTACCCTGGCTAGCAAGGTGGTCGACATTGCGTCGCCAGTGTGCCTTGCATTGAAAGCGCCCAGTAACTCTGAAACTCGCATCTTGAAGTTACTTAGGTATATACTGCGGCTTTCTCCTCCAGGAATACACATGACAATGCAGCGGATTGGAATCATTGGTGCCATGGAACCAGAAGTGGCGCTGTTAAAACAGCAACTGACCGACGCCAGTACAGAACAACTGGGGCCGTATCAGTTTTATTGTGGTCAGTTGGCTGGCATGGCGGTAGTGCTGGTGCAATCAGGTATAGGCAAAGTCGCTTCGGCACTGGCAACCAGCCTGATGATTCAGCATTTTCAGGTCGATGCCGTGATCAATACGGGCTCGGCTGGTGGCTTTGATCCTGAATTACATGTTGGCGATATCGTGATTGGTACTGAGCTGTGCCATCACGATGTTGATGTGACGGCCTTTGGTTATGCGCCAGGCCAGGTTCCGCAAATGCCAGCGACCTTTAGCAGCGATCCCCGCCTGGTAAAAGCAGCAGAACAGAGCATCCACCAATTGGGTTTTTGCCAGACCAAGCAAGGCCTGATTGCCACTGGTGACAGTTTCATGTGCGATCCGGTCCGGATTGAGCAAACCCGTCAAACCTTTCCCACCATGTTGGCGGTTGAAATGGAAGGCGCAGCCATTGCTCAGGTCTGTTACCAAATGCAGGTGCCCTGCGTGGTGATCCGCAGCCTGAGTGACATTGCAGGTAAGGAATCGCCGGACTCGTTTGAGGCCTATCTGGCAGTAGCATCGAAGAACAGCTCTGCCATGGTGGTGGGCTTGCTGCACCAGCTTAACGCCTGATACCTATGCCGGAGTTTGAGCTACTGCTATCTGGTCCGGTGTTGTTCTGGCTGACTCTGCTGATGGCAGCTTTGCTGCCACTGCCACAAAGTTATCAGCCACTGACCTTCTACCGTTTTTTTGCACAGAAACTGGCGCACAAGGTCAATCCCGATCCCAATCGCAGCAAGCAACAGCTCCGCTTATCCGGCACTCTGGCATTATTACTGGCTGTGGTGCCTTTTATTATCATTCTGGCTGCTTTTTCCTGGCTGATGGCCTGGCCGGAAGTGTATCAATTACTGCTGTTGTATCTGTGTCTTGATTTTGGTCCTTTGCGGCATCGCATCAGCCGACTGCAACAAGCACTGCAAGGCCGGCAACTCAGTCTCGCCAAAGATCTGGCCAGCCATGTTTTGCTGCGCCAAACCCAGCCATTATCGGCAGTAGGCCTGAGCAAGGCTGGTATTGAAAGCCTGTGGTTGCAGTTTGCCCAAATCTGGCTAACGACCTTGTTCTGGTACCTGATAGGTGGCATCTGGCTGGCCATCACCATTCGACTGCTGTTAATCCTGCAGCAAGAGTGGAGCCCGAAATTAGAGCACAATCGTCACTTTGGTGCTACTACAGCCATCTTAGCTCGCTACCTGCTCTGGCCTGGCTACTGGCTGTGTTTTGCCCTGGTTTGTATTCGTTTGCGTTGCCGAAGTACCCTAAGCCACTTTCGTCACAGCCGAACTACCTACTTTGATATCGCGCAACGTGCTTGCCTAATCAGTGCCTGCAGTAGCCTGCGCTGTCGCTTGGGAGGCCCGGCCATGTACAGCACCACTAACAAAATCAACCGGGATAAGCTGGCACCAGAGTACCCGGAGCCCAATCACTCACATTTACTGCATGCCCTGAGCGCACAACAACAATTGCTGCATTTTATGCTGGCTATTTTGCTGCTCTTTACCGCTGGCTGGTGGTTATTCACCATCTGAACTTGTTTCGCTTTAGAGGCTGGACTTATTTCTGCAGCTTAGTATAGTGAATGCCTGCTTGATTTACAGCAACAATGAGTGCGCGCAGATGGTTCAGCATAAAACAATAACAAGACTGTGGACTGAGGGGCGGCGGTGAATCTATTTAGCGTGGCTCTTGCCTTCGTTGTATGCCTGCTAGCTGGCATGCAAACAATACAGGCCCGGCCAGTGCTCCAGCCGTTAACACCTGAACATGGCCTGTCTCAGGGTACAGTGCCACATATGATGCTGGATGCTAAAGGTTTCTTATGGCTGGCCACCGACGGTGGTTTGAACCGTTTTGACAGTGCACGTATCAGCCAGTTAACCGATCCCCAGCAAACACTGCAAGATACCTACTTCTCCAAAACCGTGCAACTGACCGATGGCTCCATTTGGGCGGCAACACCAAGAGCCGGCATCTATCGTTATGATGCCACAGCTGGGGTGCTGGAACCCTACTTTTCACTGCCTGGCTTACATGAAGTCACCTCCTTGCAATATCTGACGGATCTGATTGAGCTGCCACAGCAACAACTGCTGGCATCAACTAATCTTGGTGTTTTTATACTGGATATCGAAAGCAAACAAAGTTCTTTGCTGTATCAGTTACCAGCAGCATCACATGCCAATGAGTTCATTCGAACCCTGCATCCTTATCGGGACTGGTTATTTATTGGAACCAACCGGCAATTGCTGTTGTTGGATCTTAGCAGCAGTCAGGTGCACTCTTTACCCTATTTGCCAGGCAATGCCAATGAGGACCAACGCCATGTCAAATTTTTCTCCATCCAGCAACAACAGCTTTGGGTTGGCACCGTAGAAGGCCTTTATTCGCTGCCGCTGGCTGGGATAGAAGCCTTTATCCGGCAAGGGACCACTTTAGCTGGCACTGCCCGTATTCAGGATCGCAATATCTGGCACCTTGAGTGGCAGCAAGATCATGCCCTGGTTGCCACGGAGCAAGGCTTGTTTCATTTTGAGCCCGAGCAAAACAGGCTGGAATTACTATGGCGCTTTAGTGACAGCGAGCATCAGCTAACAGATAACAACATCATCAGCATGGTCGCCGATCAGCATGGCGGTTTCTGGCTTGGTAGCCGTTTTGATGGCGCTTATTACTGGCATCCACGTACTCTGGCATTTCGCCATCTTGGCGCTGAGCCCGGAACCACAGAACAATTAAGCAGTATCCGGGTTCAGGTGGTGGCCGAAGAAAACCCCGAAACGCTCTGGATAGGCACCAACAATGGCCTCAATCGTTTAAACCTGCAAGATGGTAGTATGCAAGCTTACCTGCAAAACCCGGATCCAAAAGCAGTTTGGCATGACAGTACCATTTTGAATATTTTCCCGGATCCACAGTTCGGGATATTTTTTAGCTCCGCCACCGGGCTGCACTTATTTGACCCACAGACAGAGCGATTATTAGCCTTGCCATTGAGCGAAGATGCGGACCCAAGCTTGCTAAAAGGAGGTGCCAGGCATTTTTGGCGCGATCAGCAAGGCACTTTCTGGTTTGTTACCAACCGCAGCTTTTATCATTATCAGCCAACAAACGGCAGTATCAGGCCTGTGACCGCATTGAATCAGTTAGCTCTTGATCGTTTTGGTGGCTTTTTAGGGTATCTGCCAGGCTCGAACGAGCAGCTGCTTTTAACGACAGCTGATCGACTCTGGCTTTATCACCAAACGTCAGAGCAGCTGGAGCAGGTGTTCCATGCCGAACACCATAGCCCGGGTTTATTACGTATCGCTGAGAATACTTTACAAGATCAGTTTGGCCGGCTGTGGGTTGCTTTCAATGGCGTTGGCATTCTGGTATTTGATCAAAACTTTCAGCTGTTACAGCATTTTGATCAACGCAACGGCTTACTTAGTAATCTGGTATTCAGCCTGCAACAAGATCGTTATGGTTATATCTGGTTTGCTAATCACCACGGTTTGTTCCGTATGCATCCACAAAGCTTTCACCTGGAGCGTTTTAGCCGGGCCGATGGTTTGCTGACCCACGAGTACAATGGCAGAGCAGGAATCCGCTTAAGCGATGGCAGATTGGCTTATGGCAGCATGCGCGGCCTGACGTTAATTCAACCTGAACACTTGCAGGGCCACAGCGAAGAGAGCAGAGCCGTAATCACCGAGTTCAGTTTATTGGATGGCCGCTTTGCCACCCCCTATAGCCACCTGAATGACCAACATATTCAATTGCCGCACAATGCAGAAGGCTTAAAGCTTAACTTTAGCAGCATGAATTTTCGTGACAGTAAGAAAATGACCTTTCAGGTATGGTTGGAAGGCAAACAAGCGTTTCGCTTTCCCAGACAGTCTGATCACCAACTGATTATCCCCAAATTGCCGGCTGGCGATTACATTTTTAATGTGGTGTCCATCTCGCCCTTAACAGGGGAAGAAAGTGAGCCTGCCAGGCTTTTCATCAGCATCGCAACCCCCTGGTGGGCCTCTGGCTGGGCCTATCTGGGTTACACGCTGTTTCTATTGCTGATGTTACTGCTCTGGCGCAACAATCGAAGACAGCATCAGCGGATATTAGCGCAAGCTCATAGCAAATTAAAAGCCAGTGAACAACGAATGAAGCAAGCTCTGGCCGCGGTCGATAGCGGAGCCTGGGAATGGCATGCCAGTAAAAACAGCCTGTTTGCCTCACGTATTCACAGCATGCTGGGCTATCGCGAGTCACTCAACCCGCTGACGCTGGAACAGCACCTGTCGTTGATCCACCCACAAGATAAAACACAATTTGAGCAAAAGTGGCAGCAGTTTATTGCCCAAAAAACGGGCAGCTTTGATCACACCTACCGCCTGCAACACAAAGACGGCCACTGGCTGTGGTTTCGTGATATTGGCAAGATCGCAGAGCTGGATGATGAGCAAGAAGTGATACGGGTGATGGGCACCTTTAGCAATATCACCGAAACCCGCGCCAGCCAGGAAAAAGCACGGCTCTTTGGTGAAGCTTTCCAGAAAACCCGTGACTGGGTGGTGATTCTGGACGAACAGCAACGTATGATTGCAGCCAACCAATCCTTTGCCGATGCTTTTGGTCCGGTCGAGCACTATCTTAGCAACCCGCAAACCCATCACCTGGGTATCAGCCTGGATCGCCGCCGTTATTACAGCAATTTATTGCGCGAATTTCGTATCAACCAACATTGGCAAGGTGAAGAGCTTGTTATCACTCCGGACGGACGAGAACGCCCTACCCTGATCAACATCAGTGCTGTCGGGGAGCAGGATAAAGTCGGTTTCTTCGTGCTGGTATTTACCGACATTACAGATCAAAAGCTGGCTGAAGACGAACTGCGCTATCTGGCCAATTACGATGCTCTGACCGGTTTGCCAAACCGGGCCTTGCTGATGGATCGTATTCATCACGGTATTGAAAATGCAAAACGCAGCAAACGCTCTCTGGCCTTGTGTTTTTTAGATTTGGATAAATTTAAACAGATCAACGACTCCCTGGGTCATGATATTGGCGATCTGCTGTTAAGAGAAGTCGCCAGACGCCTCAACCTGGCCTTGCGTGAAAGCGATACCGTCGCACGCCTCGGCGGTGATGAGTTTGTCGTCCTGCTGGAGGGCTATAAGAGCAGCGACAATATCAGCCATGTGGCTCGGAAAATGTTGCAAATTATCGGTGAGCCCATGCAACTTGGGCCTCATACGGTTGGAGTCTCCCCCAGTATCGGCATTGCGGTCTATCCAAGCGACGCCTATACAGCCTTTGAGCTGATGAAGCATGCGGATGTCGCCATGTACCATGCCAAGGAAGCTGGCCGGAATAACTTCCAGTTTTTCACCAGGGAGATGAATGAAAAAGCTCACATGCAGCTGGCGCGTGAAACCCGGCTACGTAAAGCCTTTCAACAACAGGAGTTTGTCAATTACTACCAACCCATTATCGACAGCGAACACAAATGCATGGTGGGTGCAGAAGTATTGCTGCGCTGGTACAGCAGCGACGGCGTGGTATCACCGGTAGAGTTTATTCCGCTGGCAGAAGATCTCAGTCTGATTATTCCAATGACCCAACAGTTATTAGAGCGTGCCCTGGCAGATCTGCAAGGCTGGCATCAGGCTGGGTATCCACTGTATCTTTCCGTCAACTTATCGGCCCGTCACCTGGAACATGACAACCTGGCCGAACAGGTAGAGCAGATGCTAAGAAAGTATCAGTTGCCATCACACTGTCTGCGTTTTGAAGTGACAGAAAGTGCCCTGATGCGCGATCATAGCAGTGCCATTGCTACCATGCATGCATTGAGTAAACTGGGCATTAAACTGGCGTTGGATGACTTTGGTACTGGCTACTCCTCATTGAAATATTTAAAAGAACTGCCGATTGATGCCATAAAGATCGATCGAAGTTTTGTCAAAGACATCGGCATAGACCAAAACGACGAAGCCATCATCGAAACCATGCTCAGCATGGCAGCCAGTCTGAGCATGTACTGTGTGGCCGAAGGGGTTGAGACAGAACAACAACTGCACTTCTTTACCGAGCGGCGCTGCACTTTGATTCAGGGCTACTTTTTTGCTCAGCCGATGCCTGCTAATCAGCTCAGGCAACTGTTAGAAAGCAAACGGTTTGCGACCTGCGGTACCGCTGAACCGGAATCGTTGTAAAACAGCCTCAAGCTCCCCTGCACAAGCTTACAATCTGCTACAATGCCGGCTTTTGTAAACCGGGCCCATCATGCGAAATCCTCTCCTGCAAGGTGCTTTACTACTGTTATTGGCAGAAGCCTGTTTTGCTGGCATCGGTGCTTTGGTGAAATACAGCAGCGGCATGGCCACCGAGGCTCAGGTGGTATTTTTCCGCAATGCCTTTGCGTTGGTATTGATGTTGCCATTTTTGTACAGCAAAGGCTGGAGCCTGCTGAAAACAGAACGTTGGTACCTGCATGCCTTTCGTGCATTAACTGGCCTGGTATCCATGTACTGCTTTTTTTATGTGCTGGGCCAGCTGCCACTGGCACAAGCAATGGCGGTGCTACTGCTCACTCCCTTTATCATCCCGGTTATTGCTCGTATCTGGTTAAAAGAGCGTCCCAGTCAGCTTACGCTGATTGCGATTGCGCTGGGCTTTGTAGGCGTCTTGCTGGCTCTGCCAGCACCGGCACCAGGCATGACTCTGGTCCTTTTGGTGGCACTGGCTGCAGCCACCTTGGTAGCTATCACCAAGACCACCATCCGTTATATGTCGAGTACTGAACCTGCCGTTCGTACGGTGTTTTATTTCTCTCTACTGACGGCTGTGTTTTCGGTCATTCCGCTACCGTTTTACTGGCAACCACTGCCACACGAAGCCTGGTTGGCTTTTATCGGCATGGGCATCCTGGCAGCCATCGGCCAGTTGGCAATGACCCGGGCCTATGCACTGGCACCTGCCAGCGCCATTGGTATCTGGACCTACAGCAGCGTTATCTTCGCCGGCCTCTTTGGCTACCTGTTCTGGCAGGAGCCGGTCACCATGAGCTGGCTGGCCGGCGTGCTGGTGATTTTTTATGCCGGCTACGTCACTACCCGGCAACGTTTGCTTTAAGCAAACACCCAGCCGACAGGGCTGGCACTTCCGGTCTGGCTGGGCTAAAATATGCGCCCTTTATGCGCAGTAACGACACAGGGTCCATCAAAGCATGAGCAAAAAGCTACACATCAAAACCTGGGGCTGTCAGATGAATGAGTACGATTCGTCGAAAATGGCAGACCTGCTGGATGCCACCCATGGCTACAGCCTCACCGAACACGCTGAGGAAGCCGATGTGATCCTGCTGAACACCTGCTCAATTCGTGAAAAAGCGCAGGAAAAAGTCTTCCATCAGTTAGGTCGTTGGCGGCCACTGAAAGCCAAAAACCCCAATCTGGTGATTGGCGTGGGTGGCTGTGTCGCCTCGCAGGAAGGTGCTGCTATCCGTGAGCGTGCGCCCTATGTCGATATTGTCTTTGGTCCACAAACCCTGCACCGCCTGCCTGAAATGATCAAAGCGGTTACTGGCGATCGGGCGCCTGTGGTCGATGTATCCTTCCCGGAAATCGAAAAATTCGACCGTTTGCCAGAGCCCAAAGCCGATGGCCCAACGGCTTTTGTTTCCATTATGGAAGGCTGCTCCAAATACTGCAGCTTTTGTGTGGTACCTTATACCCGCGGCGAAGAAGTCAGCCGGCCGCTGGATGATGTATTGTTTGAAATCGCCCAACTGGCGGAGCAAGGCGTGCGGGAAGTCAATTTGCTGGGCCAGAATGTCAATGCTTACCGTGGCAGCATGCACGACGGCAGCATTTGCAGCTTTGCTGAATTGCTGCGACTGGTGGCCGCTATTGATGGCATCGATCGCATACGCTACACCACCTCGCATCCGGTTGAGTTTACCGACGACATCATCGAAGCCTATCGCGATATTCCGGAGCTGGTTGATCACCTGCACCTGCCGGTGCAATCCGGCTCGGATCGCATTTTAACCCTGATGAAGCGCGGTCACACAGCATTGGAATTCAAGTCGCAAATCCGTAAGCTGAAAAAAATCCGGCCCAATTTAAGCATGTCATCCGATTTTATCATCGGCTTTCCGGGCGAGACAGCCGAGGACTTTGCTGCCACCATGACCTTAATCCAGGCCATTGACTTTGATATGAGCTTTAGCTTTATCTACAGTGCCCGGCCAGGCACCCCAGCTGCCGACTTGCCGGATGATGTCAGCGAAGATGAAAAGAAACAACGACTCTATATTCTGCAGGATCGTATCAACCAGCAGGCACTGCGGATTGCCCGCGGTATGCTGAATACGGAGCAACGCATTCTGGTGGAAGGCCCATCGAAAAAGAACCTGATGGAGCTGTGCGGCCGCACGGAAAACAACCGGGTGGTCAATTTTGAGGGCGATCCAAAACTGATTGGTCAGTTTGTCGATGTGCTGATCACCGATGTCTATGCCAACTCCTTAAAAGGCACCTTGATCCGGACCGAACAGGATATGGGATTGCGCCGGGCGGTATCGCCGCAGCAAATTCTGGCGCGCCAACCCAAAGCCGATGAGCTGGGAGTGGCTCAGTTTGCCCCCTAAGCTCCCCTTCTTGCCAACAGGCTGGCGCTGCCAGCCTGAGCCATTGAGAATTTGCCATTGAGCACTGCAACCAGCCATAAAACCTTTACCGCCAGCCCGGCCGAGCAGCAACGTCTGTTGTCTTTGTGCGGCCCGTTCGATGAGCACCTGCGTCTGCTCGAACAGCGCCTGCAACTGAGCATAGCGCACCGTGATGAAGCCTTTAAACTCAGTGGCTCTGCCAGTGCCGTTCAGGCCGGCTACTTTGTGTTGGATCAGCTCTACCGAGAGACGTCACAACAAGGTAAAGTGGTGGAACTTAGCATTGAACAGGTACATTTAATGATTCAACAGGCGCAAAACGCCAGCACGGACCAAGAGACAACCGCGGACTTTAGCCTGAAAACCAAAAAAGGCTTGCTGACCCCGCGCAACCCGCACCAAAAAGCCTACGTCAAGCATGTGCTAAAGTACGATGTAATCTTTGGCATAGGCCCGGCCGGCACCGGTAAAACCTACTTAGCCGTCGCGTGCGCCGTCGATGCATTGGAAAAAAATCTGGTACGACGCATCGTACTGACCCGCCCGGCGGTGGAAGCCGGTGAAAAGCTGGGCTTTTTACCCGGTGATTTGTCGCAAAAAGTCGACCCCTACCTGCGCCCTTTGTACGATGCATTGTTTGAGATGCTTGGCTACGACAAAGTAGAAAAGTACCTGGAACGCGGCATTATTGAAATTGCCCCGCTGGCTTACATGCGTGGCCGCACTTTAAATGATGCCTTTATTATTCTGGATGAAGGCCAGAACACCACCGTCGAACAGATGAAAATGTTCCTGACCCGCATCGGCTTTAACTCCAAAGCGGTGATCACCGGTGATGTCACCCAGGTCGACCTGCCACGCGGTCAGTATTCCGGCCTCAAACATGCCATCGATGTGCTATCCAATGTTGATGCCATCAGCATGAACTTTTTTGATGCCAAAGATGTGGTGCGTCACCCTATCGTGCAAAAAATTGTCCTGGCTTACGAAGCACACGAAGCCGAAAAACTGGCTGCCGAAGCCGACGCAACACCGGCAGAAAAACGCCCGCGCAGGCCTAAAACATGAAGCTGGAGCTGGATCTGCAGCAAGCCAGCACTGCTTCCGACTTACCGACCGAGGCGCAGTTTGCCCAGTGGGCAGCGCTCGCTCTCGCCCCCTATCGTAGTGAGGCGGAACTGACCATTCGCCTGGTGGATAGCAGTGAAAGCCAACAGCTAAATAGTCAGTACCGCGGTAAAGACAAGCCAACCAATGTGCTGAGTTTTCCCTTTCAGTGCCCACCCGGCCTGAGCCTGCCTTTACTCGGCGACCTGGTGATTTGCAGCCAGGTGGTTGCCGAAGAAGCCAGCCAGCAAGGAAAAACTGCAGAAGCCCACTGGGCCCATATGGTGATCCATGGATGCTTGCATTTAGTGGGATTTGACCATATAAAGGAAGACGAAGCCGAGCAGATGGAGCAGCTGGAAATAGCGCTGCTGGCAGAGCTGGGTTTTACCAACCCTTACCTGACGGATGCAGAGTAAGATACCGATGATTAGCTGGAGCATACAGTTCATTAATGAGTGACGATAACCCCCACTCTAGCCGCGGCTCTGCGCCGAAATCCTGGCTGGATCGCATTGCCGGAATATTTAACGCAGAGCCCCAAGATGTCTCGGAACTTGAAAACGTGATCAGCGAGGCTGCCAATAACCTGCTGATCGACGAAGATACCAAAGGCATGCTGCATGGTGTGCTGGATGTATCCAAGATGCGTGCCAGGGATATTATGATCCCACGTTCACAAATGGCGACCCTGGATGTCGAACAATCCATTGCCGACATTCTGCCCATTTTATTGGAAAACAACCACAGCCGATATCCGGTGGTCAATGAAGACAAAGACCACATCGAAGGCATTCTGCTGGTAAAAGATCTGCTTAAATTCGCTTTTCAGCCCGATGCACCTCCATGTCATCTGCGTGATATCATGCGACCAGCGGTGATTATTCCCGAAAGCAAACGGGTGGACGCGCTGCTGAAGGAGTTTCGCCAAAAACGCTATCATATGGCGATGGTGGTCGATGAGTATGGCGGTGTTTCAGGCTTAGTCACCATAGAAGATATTCTGGAGCAAATCGTCGGTGAAATTGAAGATGAACACGATGATGCCGAAGATGCCGATATCAAAAAAATGGCCAGCAATGTGTTTCAGGTCAGTGCGCTGACGCCGCTGGATGAATTCAACAACCACTTTGGCAGCCACTTCAACGAAGAAGAAGCCGATACCATCGGTGGCATTGTGTTGCATGCTTTTGGTCATATGCCGGAGCGTGGTGAAACCATTGAGCTGGATGGGCTGTTGTTTAAAGTCAGTAAAGCCAACAGCCGGCGGTTATTGCAACTGCAAGTGATTAATGGCAAAGCACCGGTTAGTAGCGAGTCCGATTGAGGTGTTCAATCCGCCACAGCTGACAAGGGTGTTTGACTCACGCTGGCTTAGTGCCTGCTTGATGGCACTGACCGGTGCCATTAGCACCTTTGCCTTTGCGCCCTATAGCTTCACCTTACTCCCTGTGCTCACCATCGCCATACTGTGTTATGCCGCCTGTTGCAGCAGCCGCTGGCAGCAAGCCGCCTGGCTGGGTTTTAGCTGGGGGCTGGGTTACTTTGCGGCAGGCCTGAACTGGGTGCATATTCCGATTGAGCAATTCGGTGGTTTGCCCTTGCTGCTTAGCCTGGCGCTGCTGCTGCTGTTAAGTGCCTATCTGGCACTCTATCCCTTGCTGTTTGCCCTGCTGGCTTTTCGGCTGAAAGCACATTCGATGTTACCGCTTTATCTGGCCGCAGCCTGGATGCTGCTGGAGGCCCTGCGCTCCTGGTTTCTGACCGGCTTTCCCTGGCTCTCGCCGGGCTACAGCCAAACGGACAGCATTCTCAGGCACTGGGCCCCGCTGATTGGTGAAACCGGCCTAACCTTTGTTTTGGTGCTGAGTGCTGCTGCGCTGATGCAACTGCTTGCTAAGCGGCAGTTTTGGCCCACTGCACTGGCAGTACTGCTCTGGCTAAGCGCCCCATTGGTAAGTCACTGGCATGGGTGGCAAACTACCGGTGAAACACTGGATGTTGCGCTGGTACAAGGCAATATCAAACAAGAATTACGTTGGGACCCGGCCCTTGAAGTCAGCACCATGCGTCTGTACCTGGAGCTCACCCAGCCGCATTTAGGCACCCCCTTGATCATCTGGCCGGAAGCGGCTATTCCGCGGGTAGAAATTCTGGCAGAACCTTACTTGTTTGAACTCGATGCCATTCTGGCAGAGCATGGCAGCAGCCTGGTCACCGGTATCATCGAGTACAACTTTTACACGGAAGAGGCCTGGAACAGCCTGATCACTCTGGGGAAGCGCCAGCAAAGCGACGCTGGTGGCCATTATCAACCCAGCCACAGCAACCGCTTTGAAAAGCATCACTTACTGCCCATTGGTGAATTTGTCCCTTTTGAAGACCTGCTGCGCCCCTTGGCACCGATTTTTGATTTGCCGATGAGCTCTTTTAGCCGGGGCAGCTTTGTGCAGCACAATCTGCTGGCCAATGATCACAAGTTACTGCCGGCCATTTGTTTTGAAATTGCTTTTCCACGGCAGCTGGCAGCGAATTTCCAGCAGGATACCGGCCTACTGCTTACCGTTAGCAACGATGCCTGGTTTGGTGACAGCATAGGGCCGCACCAGCACCTGCAAATCGCCCGGATGCGGGCACTGGAGTTTGGCCGGCCCTTGCTGCGCGCCACCAACAATGGCATTACCGCTACCATAGCGGCCAATGGCCGCATTCAACAGCAATTACCGCAGTTTGAAGCGGGTGTTTTGACCGACCAGATGCAGCTTACCACTGGCCAAACGCCCTACAGCCGTTACCGGGATTGGCCGCTGTGGTATTGCTCTTTATTATTGTTACTGCTGGCAGGCTGGCAAAGCCGGCGCAAACCAGCTTAACGGATCACCCGGGTACCGACTTCCAGCTCCACCGGCTGAGCCAGCTTTTGCTCAATCAGGCTTTTGATGTCATCCATCTGGGTTTCATTAATGGTAGAGCGTGATACCAGCGTCAGCGAGATGCGGATTGGGTTGCCAGGCCTAACCTGCACCTGACGCAGCTGAATATCCTCCAGCACAATGCCTTCCAATTGCTGTTTAATGCGCCCTTCCTGCACCATATGGGAGAAACTAAGCGCCAGTGGAATACTCAGTAACACCACCAGCCCAAAGGTCAGGGCCAGGCCACGACGGGCCCGGTGAAATGGGCTGTAGCCGAGGAACAAAAAGGTCAGCACAGCGGCTAAGATAATACCCACCAGGTTGGTCAGATAAAGCAAAAACGCGCCCCAAAACACGGTGAAATCGGCCCAGCCCAGGCCAATGCCTGCCACCGCCAGCGGCGGCACCAATGCCACGGCGATAGCCACCCCAGCTAAGCTTTTGGCCACTTCCGCCCTGGCATGGGCATAGGCACCGGCAATACCAGAAACCACCGCTACACCTAAATCCAGTAAAGTGGGACTGATACGGGCAGCAATCTCACTGTTGATGGTATTGAGCGGAATAAGCCAGGTGGCGATCACCGCGCAACTGATGGCTAACGCTGTGCCTACGCCGATACTGCGGGCACTGGTTAGCATCAGGCCTTCATCCTGTCGCAGGGTGCCAAGCGCCATCGAAATAATTGGCCCCATCAATGGAGCCAGGATCATGGCGCCAATAATCACCGGGGTGGAGTTGGCAAACAGGCCAAAAGTTGCCAGCAAAGTCGCCAGCAGCATCAGCATCAAATACGACGGCGTAGCTTTGGCACTTTCCCGAAGCGCCAAAAATAAATCCTTAAACTCTTCGGTCGCAGCGTGATGGATCCAGGGCAGTGGATAGGTCACCAACTCGGTTTTTGCTTTACCGGCCGGCAAAGGCTGGGTTTTAAAGACTTCTTTTTGCTCGGGCAGTTTCTCCTCAACCGCCAGGTAACGGCCCGGCACCATCGTCAGACAACGCGGCTCGACCCTGAGCACCAGTTCTTTGCTTTTTTCAATCAAGCCATCGTGGGTGTAGCTGATGGTTTTCGGGCTTTGGATGCGTAAACTGCTGGTTTTTAAGTGCCCGACAAACGATGGGGTCCCTTTGTTCCAGTAATCCCGTAAAAACAGGGCGGCAAATAAAAAGCGCAACATCTCAAACACACTGCGTGGTACCAGTACCAGCGCATGCAGCATGCCATCGTTAGCGCTGGAGTCGGCTACCAGCCGACGCGATAGCACCGAACTGCGACCATGCTCTACCGCAACAATGCCAAGGGCAGCAGTATCCAGCTCTTTGCCTTTCTGGGTAGTCAGTTTAAAGGCACTGAAGGTGACCTGGCCCACTTTACTCAGCAAACGGAAAAAGCGCTTTAATCGCAATGCAAAACGCTCGGCCAGTGCTTCGCCCGGGATCAGTGAAAAGGTATCGCCCACTACTACCGAGTTAAAAACCGGTGTTTCGTTGCACAACATCAGATCCAGCTGCTCAGTCTCTCGATAAACAGCATCTTCCAGCGCCGAGGCCAAATCACCGCTGATGCCAAAACCATAACGGGCATGGCGCATCTCCGGGTGCGGCAACAAGGCCAGCTGCCAGTGGTTTTGCCGTGCCTGCTGCACCAGTTCACGCAAGGCCTCATCGGGTAAATAGCAGAGCAAGCGTTGCTCTGCACTAAACAAATGGCTGAGCTTGCCAGTCCAGAGCAACAGCTCAGCTTGCTGGCCATGTTCATCAATAAGAGGCAGAATGTGCTGACGCACAAACTGCTCATCCATCGGCTGGCACAAGAGGACCAGTTGCATACTTACCGGCTGATTAGTCATCATCGCTGCAACCATTGACAATTTCGGCAATCTCCGCCAGGCGTTTCAATACCATGGCATTCAGCGTTTTCTTCGGGTAAGCCCCTCGTTTTGACTGCTCACCAGCTTCAATGCCGGTCAGTAAATACAAGGCTTCATCGACATTTTTTACTACATAAATATGAAATTCACCGCGGCTTACCGCCTGCCGCACTTCCTCATTCAACACCAGGTTCAACTGATTGCTGGCTGGGATCACTACGCCCTGATCACCGGTCAGGCCACGCAGCTGGCAAAGCCGGAAAAAGCCTTCGATTTTTTCATTCACACCACCTATCGCCTGCACTTCACCATGCTGATTGATGGAGCCGGTCACCGCCAGGCTTTGCTTGATCGGTACCTGGGTAATGGCCGAAATCAGTGCACAAATCTCTGCCAGCGAGGCACTGTCCCCATCGATATGGCCGTAAGATTGCTCCATCGCAATATTGGCCGATAAGGTCAGTGGGAAGTCCCGCGCATAACGCGCGCCTAAAAAGCCGTTTAAAATCAATACACCCTTTGAGTGAATGGCTTTGCCAAGCTCGACTTCCCGCTCAATATCCACCACACCGGAAGCACCGGCAAACACCGTCGCACTGATGCGGGCCGGGGTACCGAAGGTGGTATCGCCAATTTCCAGCACCGTCAGGCCATTGACCTTACCGACCGCCAGCCCATCGCTGTCGATCAGAATCTGCCCTTGCTGGATATCCTCCAAAAAGCTTTCACTAATGCGACCGGTTCGGTACTGCTTGCCAGCCAATGCCTGACGGACATGCTCAGCAGTCAGGCTATCGCTGCCAGCCTGAGTGGCGTAATAACACGCTTCACGCACCAGCTCCAGCACATCGGCAAAACGAGCCGACAATTTGTGTTGGTGCTCGGCCTGACGAAAACTAAACTGCAACAGCCGTTCAAAACCGCACTCGGATAGCTGCTCCAGCCCCAGCTCGCGCATTTGCAGGCGAATTTGCCGCACCATGTAATTCATGGTTTGTTGCTGATACGGCAGGTAGTGTTCAAAATCCGCCAATACCCGAAACAGCTCATTAAACTCTTCATCCACTTCCTGGATCAGATAATACAGATCGCGTGAGCCCATCAGGATCACTTTGACCTGCAATGGCACGGCTTTGGGCGTAATGATGGTGGAGTTGGTAACGGCATGGTCACTGAGAGTATCTATCACCAGCTCGTTGCTTTTAAGCGCCTGCTTCAACGCTTCCCAAACCTGCGCCTGCGGCAGCAGTTTGTCCGCATCCAGAATCAAGTAGCCCCCATTGGCACGATGCAAGGCCCCCGGGCGGATCATGCGATGATTGGTGTACAAGGATCCGCCGCTGGTAGCGTACTCGACCCGGCCAAATAAGTTCCCGTAAGTAGGTAGCGGTTCAAACACTACGGGTGCTCCATCCATAGCGGCATGATGCACCAGCACATTGGGCACAAACTCTTCAATAAATAAAGTCCGGATATCCAGCTCTTCGGCTTTTTCCGGTTCAGTTTCTTCCGGCAGCAGTTCCAATACCAGTTTTACCAGATGCGGCCGCATATCACGCAGATAACGCAGCACACCCAGCTCAGCCACATAATGATGCTCCAGCGCTTTAAACAGCGGCTTAAACACCTGCTCGATGGTGGCTTTTCTTAGCTCACGTAGTTGCTCAGACACCTCACGCTTCCACTGTGGCAATTCAATCAACTGCTCGTTTAAAATGGTTTCCAGCTCGCCGACCAGATCGTAGAAATACTGCCGCTCTTCGTCACTCAGCTTGTTAAACTCGCTGTCATCCAGTGGTTTGCCATCGATCAGTGGGGCGAAGGTAACGGTGCCGTTTTCTTCGTACAGCACCACTTTTTTCTCCAGTGCCTTTTGTTCAACCGCCTCTAATGCTGCTTCGTAGCGGGTATCAAAGGTACGCTGAATGGCTTTTTTCTGCCGCTGGTAACCAGGGTTATCAAACGCAGCCGGAAAGGTATCCAGCACTTCGTCCACCAAATCTTCGATACGTTTCGCCAGCGCTCTGCCCTCACCAGGCAAAAGCCGCAAGGTGGTTGGCAGGCGCTCATCATCAAAGTTTCTCAGGTAACACCACTCGTCTGGGGTCGCTTTTTCGGCCGCTGCATGCTGCAGAATGTCCTGCACCAAGGTAAAGCGCCCCAGCGCAGGCTCCCCCATCACATAGAGGTTGTAACCCGGCATGTCCATACCAATAGCAAACTGCAGGGCCGCTTTCGCACGCTCCTGACCAATAAAAGCCGGGGTTAACTCGGTTTGTGAGATGCTGTGTTTCAGCCAGTCATTGCGCAGTTGCGGCGCCAGTTGGTGAGGGGCAAGCGCCAGAGTCTCGAGAGTTTGGGTCATGAAGTTCCTTGCAATCCATGGGGCTCATGTTGAATGAAGGGTATTATACGCACAGACAGAATGCAGCGACCAGTGAATTACTGGCCGCTTCGAGCCTTGGTTATTTCAACTTTAATCGAGTGGTACCCCTTCCCGGTTAAAACTCACCCCACCACAGTTGGTGCAGGCCAGTAATTCCGCCGGATGGTAATAATTGGCCCGCTCGCCACAGTGTTCACAGCGATAGCAACCCATACCAACTCGCTCGCCCTGAAAATAAACGCCTTTGTGCCGGAAGTCTTCCAGAATTTCCTGCCACTCCACCTGGCTGCGATCGGTGATTTGTGCCAGCTCATACCACAAGGCCTCTGGCCACAAGGATGGCTGCTCTTCAGCATCTGTCTCGGTATCCTGCCACTGGCGTTTTAAGGTTTCGACAAAAAGCCGGGTTTCATGGGCGGTTAAGTCTTTACCCGCCTGAAAATAAGCGCGGACTTGCTTATTCAATGCCATCAACTGGTCGACCGAGTCTTTCTCAGCATTGCTAACCATATCCGCCAACTGCGTTAACCAAGCCTGGTATTTCTTTTTTAGTTCCATCGATACTCCTGCTGGCTGCATTTGACTTCAGTATAGCAAAGCTGTTTTCAAGTT
Source organism: Alkalimonas sp. NCh-2 (assembly GCF_039631345.1). Taxonomy (NCBI): domain Bacteria; kingdom Pseudomonadati; phylum Pseudomonadota; class Gammaproteobacteria; genus Alkalimonas; species Alkalimonas sp. NCh-2. The sequence continues at coordinate 153,306 of NZ_JBDIUV010000002.1, read as the reverse complement.
GTTGTAAGTCAGTGGCTGCGGTATCCTATAGCGAATTTTTCGCGCCCTCGAAAAGCTGCACTTTTTGCAGCAGAGAGCCCTTCGTTGATGCTTAGTTTGGAAGACCTTAATGCACGAACAGTACAATCCGCACCAGATAGAAACTGCCTTGCAGCAGCAGTGGGACAACGACCAGGTTTTTAAAGTGGTTGAAGATGACAGTAAAGAAAAATTCTACTGTCTCTCCATGTTTCCTTATCCAAGCGGACGTCTGCATATGGGCCATGTCCGCAACTACACCATTGGCGATGTGATCAGCCGCTTTCAGCGTATGCAGGGCAAAAATGTGATGCAGCCGATGGGCTGGGATGCCTTTGGTTTGCCGGCAGAAAATGCCGCCATTAACCACAAAACGGCTCCTGCCAAATGGACCTACGAAAACATCGACTACATGCGCACCCAGTTAAAGCGCCTTGGCTTTGGTTACGATTGGTCGCGCGAACTGGCCACCTGCAAGCCCGAGTATTACCGCTGGGAGCAGTGGTTCTTTACCAAGCTGTACGAAAAAGGCCTGGTGTACAAAAAAATGTCGACGGTGAACTGGGATCCGATCGATCAGTGCGTTCTGGCCAACGAACAAGTGATTGATGGCCGCGGCTGGCGCTCTGGTGCCCTGGTCGAACAACGCGAGCTGGCGCAGTGGTTCATTAAAATCACCGATTACGCTGAAGAGTTGCTGGCCGACCTGGATCAACTGGACGAATGGCCAGAGCAGGTTCGCACCATGCAGAAAAACTGGATTGGCCGCTCGGAAGGGGTGGAAATCACCTTTGATGTGGCTGACTCTGATCAGCAGGTCTCGGTGTTCACTACCCGGCCAGATACGCTGTATGGTGTCACCTATATGGCAGTGGCTGCCCAGCACCCGCTGGCGCTGCAAGCCGCGGCAAACAATCCGGCGCTGGCTGCCTTTATCGAAGAATGCAAAGGCGGCAAGGTAGCCGAAGCCGAGCTTGCCACTATGGAGAAAAAAGGCATGGCAACCGGCATCTACGCGGTGCATCCGCTGACCGGCGCCAAGTTGCCTATTTGGGTCGCTAACTTTGTATTGATGGATTATGGCTCTGGTGCCGTGATGTCGGTACCAGCCCATGACCAGCGCGACTACGAATTTGCCGGCAAGTACCAGTTGCCTATTCAGCAGGTGATAGCCCCGCTGGATGACAGCACAGCACTGGATTTAACCAAAGCGGCTTATACCGAGAAAGGCACACTGGTGAACTCGGCCGAGTTCGACGGCCTGGATTTTACGGCTGCCTTTAAGGCCATTGCCGATAAACTGGCGTCACTTGGCCGCGGTGAAGTACGGGTCAACTACCGGCTGCGCGACTGGGGTGTCTCCCGTCAGCGTTACTGGGGTACCCCCATTCCAATGCTCACCCTGGAAGATGGTTCTCAGGTGCCGGTGCCGGCTGAGCAATTGCCGGTTCGGCTGCCGGAAGATGTGGTGATGGACGGCGTACAATCGCCGATCAAAGCGGATCCTGAGTGGGCCAAAACCAGCTATCAGGGCCAGCCAGCTTTTCATGAAACCGATACCTTCGATACCTTTATGGAGTCGTCCTGGTACTATGCCCGCTACACCTGCCCGAACAACGACAGCAGTATGCTGGATCCGGCCAAAGCCAATTACTGGCTGCCGGTCGATCAGTACATAGGGGGCATTGAGCACGCCATTTTGCATCTGCTGTATTCCCGCTTCTTCCATAAGCTGTTGCGTGATGTTGGCCTGGTGCAATCGGATGAACCCTTTAAACGTTTGTTGTGTCAGGGCATGGTGCTGGCTGAGACCTTCTACCGTGAACACGACAATGGCAGCAAGAGCTGGTTCTCACCGCAGGATGTCAGCGTCGAACGTGATGACAAAGGCCGCATCCTAAGTGCCACCTTAAATAGCGATGGTCAGCCGGTGTTGTCGGCGGGCATGAGCAAGATGTCAAAATCAAAAAATAATGGCATCGATCCACAGCAAGTCATCGAGCAGTTTGGCGCGGATACCGTGCGGCTCTTTATGATGTTTACCGCGCCACCAGAGCAAACACTGGAGTGGTCGGACTCAGCTGTAGAGGGCGCTCACCGCTTCCTGAAACGGATTTATGCGCTGGTACATAACTACAGCCAGCATCAGGCAACCACAGCTTTGGATCTGCCTGCACTTACCAATGAACAAAAAGTGCTACGGCGTGAACTGCACAAAACCATTGCCAAAGTAACTGATGACCTGGCACGGCGTTATACCTTCAATACCGCCATTGCCGCCATTATGGAGCTAAGCAACAAACTGCAAAAAGCGCCGTTGGAGACTGAACAGGATAAAGCCGTAATGCAGGAAGCCGTGCTGGCCTTGCTGCAAATGCTGAATCCGATTACACCGCACCTTTGTCAATTCCTGTGGCGTGAGCTGGGTCAGCAAACCGCTTTGGAAGATGGCAACTGGCCACAAGTTGACAACAGCGCTCTGGTGGAAGACGAAAAGCTGATTGTAGTGCAGGTCAACGGCAAAGTGCGTGCCAAGCTGACCGTCGCCGCCGATGCCAACCAGGAGCAGGTGCTGGAGCAAGCCAAAGCCGATGACAATGTGCAGCGCTACCTGGAAGGTGTCAGCATTCGCAAGGCTATTTATGTGCCGGGCAAACTGCTGAACCTGGTGGTGGGTTAAGTGAACACTACCAAAGCGCTACGACTACTGTTGTTCGTAGTACTGGCCTGGCAACTGACCGGCTGCGGCTTTCAGCTGCGTGGCCAGTTGCCATTGCAATTGTTTGATGGCGTCTATTTGCAGGCAGAGCGCCACTCAGAGCTGGCGACCATTTTGCGCCAGCGCCTGCAAAGCCATCAGATTGTGTTGCTGAACCAACCCGAGCAAGACAGCCCCAGTGTCTACTTGCTGCACGACTCGCTGGAGCGCCGCACCCTGTCGCTTTTCCCCAATGGACAAGTGGCGGAGTACGAGCTGATTTATCAGGTGCGCTACAGCATTCAGACACCGGGCGCAGAAGCTCAGGTATTTGAGTTTGAATTGTTCCGTGATTACCAGGACGATCCAAACCGGGCGCTGGCCAAAGCACGGGAGCTGGAACTGATGCTGGCCGAGCTGCGTGAGCAGGCCGCGCAGCGCATCCTACGTCAGTTAGGGCGTATTGGTACATGAATAAGCTGTATGCCAACCAGCTGTCGCAGTATCTGCAACAGCAACTGGCTGGCTGTTATCTGTTGTTTGGTGAAGAACCGCTGCAAAAACAAGAGGGCCTGGATCTAATTCGGGCCAAAGCACGCCAGCAAGGCTTTGATGAACGTCAGCAATTTCGTCTGGAAGCTCAGTTTGACTGGGAGCCGTTGTACAGCGCCATCCAGAGCTTGTCGTTATTTAGCCAACGGAAGATCATAGAGCTGGATTTTCAGAACCAGAAATTAACCGCAGCCATTGGCAAAGAGTTGAAACAGCTGCTGGGCCTACTGCACCCAGACGTCCTGTTGCTGCTGCACGGTGAACGCAGCCCGGCAGAAATCAACAAATTAAGCTGGGTTAAAGCCTTGCCCAAAGACAGTGTATTTGTCAGTATTTATCCACTGGATGACCAGCAGTTTCAGAAGTGGTTGCAACAGCAATTGCGCCAAAACGGACTCCAACTTACCCCAGATGCCTGTCAGCTGTTTTTGCACCATTGCAGCGGTAACCTGCTGGCAGCAAAACAAAACCTGGACAAGCTGCTGTTGACCTTTGGCCGCGGCAGCCTGGATGAACATGCACTGGCCGAGTTTTTATCGGACCAATCCAGCTTCTCGGTGTTTCAACTGTGCGATGCCTTGCTGGCAGGTCAGAGGCAGCAGGCATTTCACCGGCTAGAGCGACTGCTTGGCCAAGATGAAGAACCAACGTTGCTGTGCTGGCAATTGCATCGTGAAGTACAGCACTTAGTGCAGCTGCAACAAGCCTCATCTACAGAGCGGACTGGGCTATTCAAACAATTGGGTATTTGGCCGAAACGTCAACCACTGTACCAGCAAGCCATGCAACGCTTGCCATTGAACTGGTTGCACTACCTGTTGCAAGAGCTGGCCAGCTTTGATCGTCAATACAAAGGTGGTCAATTAACTCAATTGCCACTGGCCTTAACCCACTTGTGTAGTCTGTTTTTAGCACCCGTCCCCAAAACTTTTTCGTTGCAGCGCCATGAACACTACTAATCCCCTGCTTGGCATCTTTGGTGGCACCTTCGATCCCATTCATTACGGCCATCTGCGCACAGCACTGCATGTACAGCAAACCTGCCAATTGGAGCAGGTGCGACTGATGCCGTGCCATCTGCCAGCACACCGCGCTAGCCCGGGTGTGAGTGCTGTGCAACGCGCAGAGATGGTTCAATTAGCCATTGCACCCTACCCTCAACTGGCATTGGAGCCACTGGAGCTCAGGCAACACCGTCCCTCCTACAGTGCTATCAGCCTGGCACAGCTGAAGCAACAATACCCAAAGCATCAACTGGCATTTATACTGGGAATGGATGCCTTTAATCAGTTTACCCGCTGGCATCGCTGGCAACAGATCTTGCAACTGGCCGATTTGATTGTCTGCCAACGCCCCGACTATGAACAACTTTCTGCTGAAAGTCAGGCCTTGCTGGTAAAACGGCAACTGCAGCAGCCCCAGGAGCTGCAACAACCCGGTCAGGGAAGGATTTTGGTGCTGGAAAATCCATTGCTGGCTGTTTCGGCCAGTCAGTTGCGTGCAGAGCTGCCCAAGCTGGCAAGCTGCCCGGAGTGGTTACCATCAGCTGTATGGAACTATATCCGCCAGCATGAACTCTATATAGCAGGGTAACCTCACAGCCATGAAGCTCACAGCTTAAGGCTATTTGGCTATAGTTACAGTGCCTGGAAGAAAGAGTCGGCTAAAGAGAGTACAAGTCGCGTTAAAAAGTGATAAAATTTAGTTTTTACCCCGTGATAAAGGAAAACAGGTGCAAAGTAGCGAATTACTTAGTTTTGTGCAGCAAAAAGTTGAAGATATGAAAGGCCGCGATATTGTCACACTGGATGTTCGCGGAAAATCCAGTATTACTGATTTCATGGTCATTTGTTCCGGTACCTCCAACCGCCATACCAAATCCATCGCCGATCATGTGGCTCTTGAAAGCAAGCAAGCTGGCATAGACATTATGGGTATTGAAGGTGACAAAGCCGGTGAATGGGTTCTGCTGGATTTAGGCGATGTGGTGGTGCATGTTATGCTGGACGATACCCGCAGCTTTTATCAGTTGGAAAAGCTCTGGAGCGCTTAAAAACCATGCAGATTAACGCTTTGCCACAGCAGGACTAGCACCAGCATGAAGCTGATACTGATTGCTGTGGGTAGTAAAATGCCAGCCTGGGTACAAAGTGGGTATCAGGAATATGCCCGGCGTTTTCCGCGTGATCTGCCATTGGAGCTGATTGAAATCCCTGCACAAAAACGCGGCAAAAATGCCGATATCAAACGTATTTTGCAGCAAGAAGGGGAAAAAATGCTGGCTGCTGTACCTAAAGGAGCTCGCATTGTCACACTGGAAGTAACCGGTAAGAACTGGGATAGCCCTACCCTGGCCAGCCAGCTTACCCAGTGGCAGCTGGATGGCCGCGATGTTTGTCTGCTGATCGGAGGCCCTGAAGGCTTGGCCCCCGAATGCATGGCAGCCAGTGAGGCCAAGTGGTCGCTATCGGCTCTGACCCTACCGCATCCCCTGGTGCGGGTAGTACTGGCTGAAAGCTTGTACCGGGCCTGGAGTATTTGTACCAATCACCCCTATCATCGCGAGTGACTATGCGCCGACAGCGAGAAGCCATCCAGGATCATGCCGCCGAAGCCTTGTTGTTCAAACGTCGCGCTTTGGTGGCTTTTTCCATCGTGGTGTTATCCTTCATGGTGGTGCTATTCAATCAGTATCATTTACAGATACGTTCGTACCATGAGTATCAAACCCGCTCAGAGGGGAACCGCATCAAGGTGGTGCCGGTAGCTCCCAATCGAGGGCTGATTTACGACAGAAACGGCATTTTGCTGGCGGAAAATACCCCGGTACATTCACTGGAGATCATCCCGGAGCAAGTGGCTGATATAGAGCAAACACTGGCGGAACTGGCTAAGCTCATTGATATCAGCCCGGAGCTGCAAGAAAGCTTTCTGCAGGATGTGCGTCGTCAACGCCGCTTCAATAGCATCGCTTTAAAAGAGCAACTCAGTGAGCAGGAAGTGGCCATCCTCGCCGTTAATCAACACCGCTTTCCAGGGGTTACTTTAGAGGCCCGTCTAAGCCGCACCTACCCTTTTGGTGATCTGTTCACCCACTCGATAGGTTACATTGGCCGTATCAATAGCAATGACCTGCAACGGCTTCGCGAGCAGGAACTGGCGGCGAACTATGCTGCCAGCCGTCATATTGGCAAAATTGGCCTGGAGCGCTATTACGAGCGATTGCTGCACGGCAGTGTTGGTTATCAGGAAGTCGAAGTCAACAATCGTGGTCGGGTCATTCGTACCCTGCGCTCGGATCCAGCCATTTCAGGTCAGGATCTGATATTGAGTCTGGATGTTGGCTTGCAGTTGACCGCACAGCAGGCACTGGAAGGTCTGCGAGGTGCCGTGGTCGCACTGGATCCACGTACCGGAGCAGTGTTGGCTTTTTACAGCAACCCGGGTTACGATCCCAATTTGTTTGTACATGGTATCAGTAGTAGCAACTACAACGCTCTGCTCAACTCTTTTGATCGGCCATTGATTAACCGGGTGACGCAAGGTATTTATCCCCCCGCATCGACCATTAAACCCCATCTGGCTTTAATTGGTTTGGATCAGGGCATCATCACGCCAAGCAGCCGCATCTGGGATCCTGGCTATTATCAGCTCCCAAACTATTCACGTCGCTTTCGTAATTGGCGCCGACATGGCCAAGGTTGGGTCAATGTGTACGGCGCCATTATCCAAAGTAATGACACCTACTTTTACGATATGGCTGTCCGGTTAGGTATTGATGCCATTTCGGATTCGATGAAGCAATTTGGTTTTGGCCAGCGCACTGGTATCGATATCCACGAAGAGTCTGCCGCCATTATGCCATCTCGTGGTTGGAAACGAGCTCGCTATAATCAGCCTTGGTTTCCGGGTGATACCGTCTCACTGGGAATTGGCCAGAGCTATTGGACTGCTACCCCACTGCAGTTAGCCACCAGTACCGCCATCCTGGTCAACCGTGGTGACAGTGTAGTGCCAACTTTATTGCAGGGCACGCGCTTTCAAGGCGAGTTTGAAGCTGTCTCCTATCAACGTGAGCAGGCGGTTCGTATCCAGGACCCACAGCATTGGCAAGTAATTCTGGATGCCATGGAACAAACGGTAAACACCAGAGAGGGCACCGCGTTTCGCGCTTTTCAGAGGACTAATTACAGCTCCGGTGGGAAAACAGGAACAGCCCAGATAGTAGGCATTGCCCAAGATGCTAAATACGATGCGGATGCCTTGCAGGAGCAGCACCGGGATAATGCCATGTATATTGGTTATGCGCCGGCAGAAGATCCCACCATTGTGGTTGCCATAGTGGTAGAAAATACCGGTGGTGGTGGCAGCACCGCAGCCCCTGTCGCCCGCCAACTTTTTGACTACTATTTCAGCGCTGGGGTGAATCAGTGAATGATGTAATCAGCGAATCTCAGCGGCCACGCGGCCTGGCTATTTTTCATATCGATGCACCTTTACTGCTCGGCTTATTGGCGTTGATGGGTTTTGGTCTGCTGGTATTGTACAGTGCCAGTGGCCAAAGCCAGGCGATGATGCAGGCACAACTGATCCGACTTGGTTTGGCTTTAGCGGTGATGGTGGTGTTTGCCCAAATCAGTCCGTTAACCTATAAACGCTGGGGCTTGCCGGTTTTTATCCTCGGTTTATTGATGCTGATCGCCGTCTTGCTGGTTGGAGAAGTAGGCAAAGGTGCTCAGCGCTGGCTAAACCTTGGTTTTATCCGTTTTCAGCCATCTGAACTCATGAAGCTGGCCGTACCGCTGGCCATTGCCTGGTTTATTTCCAATCATAACCTGCCGCCCAAAATTTGGCGTTTACTGGTAGGCTTTGTGATGTGTGTGGTTCCCACCTTACTAATTGCCAAACAACCCGATCTGGGAACTGCGCTGCTGATAGCCACTTCAGGTATTATGGTGCTGTTTTTAGCCGGCATGAGCTGGCGCCTGATCGCATTTATCGGGCTGTTAATTTCTTCGTTTTTACCCGTCATGTGGTTTTTTGTGATGCATGACTACCAAAAGCGCCGGGTACTGACCTTTTTAAATCCGGAAACCGACCCGCTCGGCTCGGGCTATCACATCATTCAATCCAAAATTGCCATTGGCTCTGGTGGCTTGCAAGGTAAAGGCTGGTTGCAAGGCACTCAGTCCCAACTTGAGTTTTTGCCAGAGCGTCATACCGATTTTATTTTTTCCGTGTTAAGCGAAGAATTCGGCCTGATGGGAGTGGTCCTGCTGGTGAGCCTGTATCTGTTTGTGATTGGCCGCTGCATGCTATTGGCTATCCGGGCACAGGACAGTTTTTCCAAGCTAGTCGCAGGTAGCTTAACCATGACCTTTTTTGTCTATGTATTTGTTAACATTGGTATGGTATCCGGGCTCTTACCGGTGGTTGGTGTGCCACTGCCCCTGATCAGCTACGGCGGTACCTCCATGGTTACATTGCTGGCGGCTTTTGGTATTCTGATGTCAATCAGTACTCACAAGCGTATTTTAGCATCCTCATAAACAGGAGTTTTTGTGATGCATCTTCGTTGTCTGACTCTGTCGCTTTGTTTACTCACCCTGGCTGCTTGTAGCCATCGCCCGGCAAATAATGACCATGTGTCTCCCAATGCCGGCCGCTATCAGTTTGAACAAGACCATAAACCGGATCGCTTGCCTTCACTGCTGGAAATGACCGATCCTGAACCCAGCATTCAACCACTAAGTCGGGGTGGCAATCACGCCTACCGGATTTTTGGTGTTGATTACCAGCCGAAAACTGATTTGACCGAGTACAAAGCAACTGGCATCGCCTCCTGGTATGGCATGAAGTTTCATGGCCATAAAACCTCTAATGGCGAGGTGTATGATATGTTCAGCATGAGTGCGGCCCATAAAACACTGCCCTTGCCCTCCTATGTCCGGGTCACGAACCTGGTCAACCAGCAAAGCGCCATCGTCCGGGTGAACGATCGCGGCCCTTTTCATCAGGAGCGTATTATTGATTTATCCTACGCCGCTGCCCATAAATTAGGCATGCTACAACAAGGTACAGCGCCAGTTCAGGTTGAGCTGATAGCATCGCCGGCAATGGTGAACCAAAGTGCTGATTCCGAAGTGTTGGTAGCTGCTGCCCGGCCAGAGTTTACTGAAAACCTGGTTGCTATCGAACCCGTAACGGCAACCACAGCACCAGCACAAGTTGCCGGCTCTTGCTACATTCAGGTCTTTGCCAGTCAAAACGACCAAAGAGCCAGTGAGCTCGGCCAGCAAATAGAGCAGCAACTGGCTTTTACCACCAAAATAAGTCACCATAACGGAATTTTCCGTTTGCTGGTGGGTCCTATTGCTGATCGCTCTCAGGCCCAGGACTGGTTGCAACAACTGCAAGCAGAGCTGTATCCATCGGCTTATTTTACCGACAGTCGCCTTTGCGGCTGATTCAGACAAGTTCCACTGTTAATAAAAGAAAAGGTGCTATGAAAACTGTTACCCGTTGTATTGCATTGATCATTGTTGCGCTGGCCTGTTCCCAGGTTCAGGCTGTATCCGTAGTGCCTGCACCTCCAGAAATCAATGCAAAAGGACATATTCTGCTGGACTATGATACCGGTAAAGTTCTATCAGAACACAATGCAGACATGTTGTTATCGCCGGCCAGTCTGACCAAAATGATGACTGCCTACATCATCGGCTCTGAACTAAAAAGTGGCAACATCGCCGATACCGATATGGTTACTATCAGTGAGCGAGCCTGGGCGCGAAACTTTCCGGGCTCTTCCCTGATGTTTATTGAGGTTGGCACCCAGGTAGCCGTGGCCGATCTCAATCGTGGTATTATGGTGCAATCAGGTAATGATGCCTGTGTCGCCATGGCAGAGCATATCGCCGGTAGCGAGAGTGCTTTTGTTGATTTGATGAATGCTCATGCTCAGCGCTTGGGCATGCACAGCACCACCTTTGGTAACAGCCATGGTCTGCAGCATCCGGACCAGCGCACCACCCCCCGCGATATGGCCATTTTATCCAAAGCCTTGATTCGCGATGTACCGGATATGTATGCGCTCTATTCCGAACGTGAGTTTAGTTACAACAATATCCGCCAATACAACCGCAACTCGCTGTTATGGGACCGCAACCTGGCCGTGGATGGCATTAAAACCGGCTTCACCTCAGAGGCTGGCTATAGCCTGATTACTTCGGCAACCCGTGATGATATGCGACTGATATCGGTTGTTATGGGCTCACCAAGTGAACAGATCCGTGCCCAGGAAAACCGAAAGTTACTGAATTATGGCTTTCGCTTCTTTGAAACCATCACACCTTTTCCTGCCAGCCAGGTCTTTGCAGAGCCCCGTGTCTGGCAAGGTGAAGTCGATAGCGTTCGCTTAGGTGTTGGTCAGCAAAGCCTTATCACTATTCCTCGTGGTCAGCAGCGTAATTTGCACACTGAAGTAAAACTGGAGCAGTCATTGGTGGCGCCGATTGAGCGTGGCCAGGTCGTTGGCCGCCTGCAGCTTAGCCTGGACGGCGAAGCTATTGCCGAATACCCATTGGTCACTCTGGATGCGGTAGAGCGCGGTGGCTTTTTCAAGCGCATGATGGATTACCTGAAGATGCAGTTTAACTGATTCCATCCGCTCGACCAGCTGCCTCTGTTACAACCCGGCGAAATGCAGTAAAATAGCCGGGTTGTTTGATCTGGAGGCCTGGCATGGTTACCCCTGTAAAAAATACCAACTTTGATGCACTGCTTGATTTCCCTTGCACCGTTCAATTTCGAGTGATGGGTGTGGCTCATGAACGCCTGGTGGACGACATCATTGGTGTGCTGCAACAACACGCCGAAGCCGCTGATTACAGCCCCAGCGTCAAACCAAGTACCAAAGGCAACTATCACTCCGTATCCATCGGCGTACGTGTCGTCGACAAAGACCACATAGAGTTACTTTATACCGAATTAAGTAAACTGGAACTGGTGCGCTACGTACTCTAATGACAACAGCCACCAATGCCCTGATCATCCGTCAGCTCGGTATTCAGCCGTACCTGCCGATTTGGCAGGCCATGCAAGCCTTTACCGATGAACGCAATGAGCATAGCCTGGATGAGCTATGGTTTTTACAGCATCAGCCGGTCTTTACCCAGGGTCAGGCTGGCAAAGCTGAGCATATTCTGGCCACTGGAGATATCCCGGTGGTACAGGTTGATCGGGGCGGACAGGTCACTTACCATGGCCCCGGTCAGCAAATGGTGTATGTGCTGCTGGATTTAAAGCGACGGAAAATCGGGGTTCGCGAGCTGGTGACCTTACTGGAGCAAGTACTGATTGATACTTTAGCCAGCTTTCAGATCCAGGCATACGCCAAGCCAGATGCACCTGGAGTGTATGTAGACAACAAAAAAATTGCCTCGCTTGGGCTGCGCATTCGTAAAGGCTGCAGCTTTCATGGCCTGGCACTGAATGTTGATATGGATTTATCGCCATTTTCCCGCATTAATCCCTGTGGTTATGCCGGCATGGAAATGATTCAATGCCGTGATTTTGGCCCTATGACTATCAACACCATTGAGCAACAACTGATTCAGCAGTTCAGCCAAAAGCTTGGTTGTGATGAACTGCGTTACCATACAGGATTGGACAGGCAGCATGACTAAAACCGCACGTATGCAACCCGGTGTCAAACTTCGCGACGCCGACAAGATGGCGCTGATCCCGATCAAGGTGTTACCAACCGAGCGCGACCAGATGCTGCGCAAACCGGACTGGCTGAAAATCAAACTGCCAAAAAGCTCCGAGCGCATTGACGAAATCAAAGGCGCGATGCGCAAGCACGGCTTGCATTCGGTCTGTGAAGAAGCGGCCTGCCCTAACCTGCCAGAGTGCTTTAACCATGGCACCGCTACCTTTATGATTTTAGGGGCTATCTGCACCCGGCGTTGCCCGTTTTGCGATGTAGCCCATGGCCGGCCACTGCCACCAAGCGCCGAAGAGCCAGAAAAACTGGCGCTCACCATCCGGGATATGAAGCTAAAATACGTGGTGATCACCTCGGTAGACCGGGATGACCTGCGCGATGGCGGTGCCCAGCACTTTGCTGATTGCATCCGCGAAATTCGCCTGCACAGCCCAGCCATTAAAATTGAAGTGCTGGTACCGGATTTCCGAGGCCGTATGGACACAGCACTGGATATTTTGACCCAGACCCCGCCGGATGTGTTTAACCACAACCTGGAAACCGCCCCTCGTCTGTACAAACTGGCACGGCCGGGCGCCGATTACAAATGGTCTTTGCAGCTGTTAAAGCGCTTTAAAGCCGCGCACCCGCATATTTCCACCAAATCCGGCCTGATGGTCGGCCTTGGCGAAACCACCGAAGAGCTGATTGAAGTGCTAAAAGACTTGCGGGCGCACGATGTCGATATGCTGACCGTTGGTCAGTACCTGCAACCCAGCAAGCACCACTTGCCGGTAGAGCGCTACGTGCCACCAGCCGAGTTTGATGAAATTAAGCGCATTGCTTATGAGCTGGGCTTTAAACATGCTGCCTGCGGGCCTTTCGTGCGATCCAGCTACCATGCCGATCGCCAGGCTGCTGGTGAAGAGATTGTCAGCAGCTTTAGCCCTGCTTAAGCAATGATGACTTGCAACGATAAGTAGCACGCTACCATGCTGTTCTCTAGCTCGCTTAACCGACCGGCATAGGCAATTGCCGGTTTTCTTACCTTTCACTTTACTGGTTGGTGCACTTATGCACCAATTTTAGCTTCAAAACAAAATATGCGATGTTACTCTGTTATTGGGTGGAGTTAGGAGGAGCGACGATTCATGTTACTGCTCCACCATGCTATCTAGCCGCTAACTTGTTTATATCGCCCGCTGCTTCGTAAATATTCAAACCGAAACGGGACATGCCACGCTACCTGGCGTGGGGATAGATGTTGTTCAAAAAACATCCATCCACAGACTGTCAGCATCGATATAAACATCAGCAAAAAAGAATCAAGCAGCATCGGAAACACCATCAGGTGCCAACACGAAACTATGCACCAACTACCTTTTTTAATACCAAAACTCAAGCAATCATAAAAATAGCGCCAGCCAGAAAGCGCCAGTCTTTGGTTGTAGTGGCAGTAATTCAATCCCCACTGTTTCATTGGTGAGGCTTGCCATAACAGGACAATTGCGCTGGCAACAAGGACGATTTGCGTCAGAGGTATGTTGTGTAGTGCCATCAGCATCAGGTTACACAGTAAGCCAACCACAAACCACAGCGATAAATAACCTAAACAAAAAAGCACGCTTCCTAAAAGGCGTAATCTCGGCAAACTCCGTTGCCAAATATGACGAATGGCATTGTGCAGCAGTGGAAACATCATGGCCAATACCATCATCGCCCAACCGGAAAGTTGAACAAGAGCGGAGTGAAGCAGCTCTCGGACCGGGGCAAGGGGTTGGCTGTACATTTGATGTTGGTGAGCCATTGGCATATCTTGCATGGTTGAGGAGAGTTGATGGGCAGTGTGCTCGTGACCACCAAAGTACAATAATAACCAGGCAATGGCTGAAATCAGGAGCAAAATCGGCAATGGCGGCTGAGCTAAAAACCAGATATAGCTTCTAATTTTCATAAGTTACCCTTCTCTAACGGCCTGCAAGGAGTGAGACCTGCATAATCTGCAATGGCTCTTGATCATTGCGCTTATAGCGTGGCTGCAACACCAGAGAACAGATGCTGTGGCGACTTAAACACTGCTGACAGAGCTGTTGTAACTCTGCCGATATATCGGTGCAAATCGATAGCCCGCCTGAGAACTTACTGGCACTTTTTAACCCGTACAGCCCCTCAGAGATCAGTAATATTGAGCTGTTTTCCGAGCGCAGATACACCTCAAGCGTAATACCTTCGCGAGCACCACTGATCCCTAGTATTTGCAGGTATATTGGGTGCTGGCTCTGTATCCATTCGCTTAATTCACTGACTTTACCTAATGGTAAAACCAAGTGTTGTGCAAAATGTAGCTGGGCATGGATTCGCCCAAAATGAACAGCCTGATTGTCTGCTGTGCTCATGCGCCAAAATCTCTGTAGACCAATGTATGATTGTTGGCAGCGGCAAAAAATTTAGTCAACCGCTGCCCGGTTTTTACTGCTGACGATAGAGACTAATGCGCTCAACACTTAAACCAGATCCTTCGGTGTTAGCGGTGCGTGGCGTGAGCTTCACCACAACATCCCTGAGGTTTTCAATACCCTTACTCTGATGCAGCTGATCAAACTCGTCGGTAACATCCAAAACAATGGTTAAACCGGCACCGCCATGCGCTAAGTCTTGACGTGAAGCATTTTTGATACCAAACAACCCCAGAGGTGCTAGCCTAACCTCTTTAGTATCTAGCAACAAATGCACATCAAGACTTAAGCCTTCACGGTTGGCTCGAATAGACTCCAGGTTAAGGAAGAAGCGATCGGGCTCTTGACTGGCCGACTCTACCAACACATCAGCTTTAAAACCACGGGCACTACGCTGCATCATACGATGATCAAGCTTAATGACGCTCTGTTGAGGACTGTCTAAAGTGATGATTGCATCGTTGGCTCCCAAAAGCTCTGTATGGGAAGGAGGCTCGGCTGGCGGTAACGCAGGTGCAACCAAAGCCCTTAAGCCCAACTGTTCCAGTCGAGAGCTTTTACTGCTTAGTGGAACAATATCGCCATTGTCTAATGGGTCGTAACGATAGCCAAGCTGCTCAGGGATAAGAACATCTTTGGGTGCATATACCCAGTCTTGCCCATTAGGCATGGGCATAATGAAGCGACGACTAACTGGACCTTGCAACCAGCTCTGATCGTTAGGGTTGGCACGGCCATCCCCCAGGCTGAGCCAAAGTGCCCATAGCCTGTCTATATTGGCATGGTGCAAATAAAAAATAGGATCCAATCCTGCAAGATCCGGATCGGCCATAAGACCCGCTCCGCCACCATACTCCTGTCCCACATCGACATGCACAATGTTATGAGGCAACGATTCTAAGCCACCAGAGAAGCCTCCACCATGATGAAAGGCTGTTTTAGGCCCGCCAAAACCGGGACTACCGCCGGAAGTGCCGACATAAGGAATGATGTTGAGGTTCTTTAGCGATACATCATCTACTGGTAAAGGTAACGTTGGAGGATTCACCATAGCACCATAACGTTGTTGGACAAACAAAGGGTTAGGACTGCCATCAGGCAGGGTTGTGGCGCTAAATGCTGGCGGTAAGCCCCTGGCAGTTGGGCTTGGGTTGCAGTAGTCCCAGTAAGGAAGTGCCCAATCAGATGGACCACCGAGTTTGACGATGGCGTCACGTACAATGGATTCTAACGATATCAAATAGCCGCGATGCCAAGGTAAAAAAAACCAAGATTGATGCTGACATTGATTCCAAAATGCATCTTGCTCTGCCTTGCTGGGTAATGACTCACCAGGCGTATAATAATGGTAGCGCTCCCAAAAGGAAGTCCCGCTGTTATTGCTAAAGTCTTCACCGTGGATAGCAGCTAGAAAACGCCAACTGGTTTTGTCGCTTAAAGGCCGTTTCATTAACTCTGCAACGCCTTTGGCATACCAAAATAGTAGCGGGTCGCTAAAGTCACCACCTTTTGCCCACACACTTTGCCGTAAAAACATAATTGAATTCCTTCTAGTTATTAAATACTGTACCAACCTTGCGCTTTTAGGGATAAGACATGAGCTCCCATTAAAGAAGTGAACGATTGCCTGCTTTAGAAAAAGCACGTCGGATTTTCTGAATGGTTTGCTACCTGCTGGGCATTGGCAGCAACATGCAGCACTGAAATCCAGCTTTCAATGAGCTTAGAGTTACAGCACATTGGTCACTTGCTGTTGAGGATCACAAGACTTCCGCTCTGCCACCTTGTGTCGTTCCAATATGCTACTTGAGTATAGACGAGATAATTAAAAAGATTGTTACAATAGTGCGCGTTATTTCGAACTGAAATTTACCAAACGCTCCAAATAATCACATTACTCCGAACCAGAACCATGCTACTTTCTTGCACTCGCGTACACAGCCAATAGAACATAGTGATGGAAATCTGGGGACATTTACGGCTGACTAGAGCAGGTAGAGTTTGAAAGCGGTTATGGAAGCCTAAAGACTATGCCGCACAATGAGCTGCCAGGCATTCTTCTTAACAGAGCCGTTCAACTTTTGATGTGCGTAATCAGAAGTTTTTTCATAGCATCCAAGTAAGCTCAACTCTTCACTGCTGCCTTGCGCTGCTGCTTCACCTGATACATGGCCTGATCTGCTTGCTGGATCAGGCTTTCCATATCTGCGCCTCCCGGCTGCCACAGTACCATGCCAATGCTGGGCCCAGCGTATTGCAACGATACCCCTTGTAAGACGAAGGTACCGCTGGTGGCTTGCTGCAGCTTTACGGACAGGCTATTACTAGCCCGATTGGCATCGTCCTCGGCTGCCAGGCAAGCCATCACAATAAACTCATCGCCGCCATAGCGCGCTACCAGATCGCCTTCACGCATCACGGCCTGCAGACGGCTAGCCAGCGCCACTAAAAAAGCATCCCCGATTTGATGGCCATGTTCATCATTGATCTGCTTAAACTTGTCCAAATCAATAAAAGCCAGCAACAACTGCCCACCATGGCGGCTTTTTTGCGCCATGGTGCGTTGCAAACTTTCCTGCAAATAACGCCGGTTGGCTAAACCAGTTAAGGGATCATGCAGTGCATGCACACTGAGTTCTTTGTTCATTTGCAGCAAACGGCTTTGGTCGTATAAGCGGGTAGCCAGCAGTGACAGGTAATTGGTGCAGCTAAGAATTAAGGATGGGTCCGGTAAGTCGTCGCTTTGGCTGAGCAATAAAATACCGCCTTCCAGTTCATCATGATTCTCGGCCGTAATACAGGCCACGGCACCGGTCGGTTTTAATCCCAGCATGGCTCGCATGGCACTGACCGCTTCATTTTCTTCCTGGCACAACCAGAGCACCTCGCCCTGCTCCATGGCTTTTTTGCTGTAACAGCGGATCAGGTAATACACGGCTTCATGTTGATCAGGCGTCAGTTTAAGCGTTACCAATAGTTCCGCCTTAGCTGCACGCTGCCGGAACGGCAGCACCAGGGGCCAGTCGGGCAAACGCTGTAATAAGACACTGGCTTTTTGCAGCACTTCGGTCAAGGAACTGGCCAATAAACACAGATCACCCAACTCGGCCAGTAATGACATGCCATGCAACCGATGCTCCGCATCCTGCGCCCGTTGAGATTGCAGCGACAATTGCCGTTCCCGTTCCAACTGCCAGGCAATCAGTTGAGCAAACAGCTGTAAAATCTTACTGTGTTTGGCCTCGACTTCGGTGGGTACCGCACTGGCTCCACAAAGGGTACCAAACAACTCACCATCACTTAAATACACGGGGACACTGACATAGGTTTGCAGCCCAAGCTCCCGGGCTGCATCCGAATCGCCCCATATCGCAGATACATCCTGAGTGACAAAACGCTCTTGTAAAATAGCCCGACGACATAGGGTATCTTCCCAGGGGACTTTAAGACCTTCAGGCAAGGTCAATTCAGCAGTATTCATTGCATAGAGAATTTGCTGGAAGCCAGCCGTTTGATCAACTTTGGTAAGATAGGTGGAGTCCAAACCGGTCATTTCCTGCAACAAAGCCAGTAAAGGCCTGGTCAGGCTTTCCAGGTCCGATGCGGTCGTTACCGACTGCGCCAACTGCTCCAGATAGACATTCATAGCCACCACTATCGATTGCCAAATATGCCGGATACCCAAAGTGTACTGCAGCGATTCGATGTTTGCCAATTCAGGCAGTAAAAGAGATGATAATGTGTACTGAACCAGCTATGCTTAACCAAATTCTTTCACGGGGTACTTTGATGGATAACCGCCGCTTTCATCGCATTTCATTTCATGGGCCGGCCAGTGTTAAAACGGCTACTAGCACTTATGCGACTGAGCTGTTGGATCTATCGCTCAAGGGTGCTTTGGTTGCAAGACCAGCAGATTTTCCCAGCGAAACTGACTTGCTGGAGTTACATTTCCCACTGCAAGACAGCGCTCTCTGCATTGTGATGCAGGCCCGGGTAGCGCATCAAACCGAGCAACTACTAGGCCTGCACTGTGAAAAAATCGATCTGGACAGCATCAGTCACTTAAAGCGGCTGGTGCAGTTAAATCTGGGCGATGATCAGTTACTGGAGCGGGAGTTATCGGAGTTAAGCCACGCTGACTAAGCAGCCGGCTGGCATCCGGATAGCCCAACAGTTCTGCTAATTGCATTAAACGCCACCAGTCTGCTTTCCAACCATGCACGCGTGCTTTATAGGCCAGATAATATTGTACCGGCATCAGCAACTCCGGTTGCTTTAATTGTTGCTGCACCAACTGCAGGTAATAATCCGGTAAATCCAGCTGATAAAACTCCATGCTGTTGCTTTCAGCGATTAGCCGGTAGGCCTGATAAGGGCTATGCAAACAAGTGGCTACCGGAGTGAGCACCAAAGGCTCAGGCAACCGGCCCCAGTGTTGTTGGTAGGCAGGTAGTTGCTCCTTTCCTATCAGAATATTCGGATAGATCTGCTCAGGCTGGCAGACTTCAGCTGCCGCTGCCGGCGGTAAAGCGTATTCGTCCATAAAGCGGAAAATGTGTAAAAACTCATGCCGCAGCAACGACAGTTCAGCACGCTCCGGCAACTGAATAATGCCATTGTTGTAGCTGGCCTTGCCACGCCCTGCCAGAATGACCAGTTGCTGCGCCCGGTGATCGCGAATATAGGGGACCAACTGTTGATAATCGCAAGCTATGCGGCTGTCAGAGCTTTCGCTGCAGGCAAGCTCAGTACTGCTCACCAATTGCAGTGCGCTAAAGCAGACCGGTAGCTGCGCCAATTGCGTATCCTGTTGCCAGGCCTGCTGTAAGCTTAACCACTGCTCGGCAGCAGCGGCATTAACGGCAACAGGCTGAATGGTCAACTGACAGCCCAGCTCGGGCTGCCAGCCAGGTTGGTCGGTCAGGCCTTGCTGCTGCCAAAAAGGCCAATCCATGCTTTGTTGCGGCTGTAAGTGCCAAAGCCCAAGTTCCGCCAACTCAAGCCCCTGCTCGCTTAATTGCTGCATTTGCAGTTGCTGCTCCAACCACTGAGCTGTTGCTAATTTTCCTGACTGGCGCTGCCTTAGCATCAAGGCAGGTGTTGCGGCAGCATTTTGCCCCAGTGCCCAGGCATGTTCAAACCAGTGCAATGCTGCATCCAACTCTTGCCGGGCCAAGCGCCGTTGTGCCAGCCGGTAAGCTGCTTCGGCATCCTGATGAGCAGCATCCATCAGTGCTTGTTCCGGGCTGGGCTGTTGTGGCTGGCACCCCAGCAGCAAACCAAGAGCAAAAAAGCCAGCAAGCTGGCTTTTCGATAAACAACGGTTGAGTTTAGAAGAACTCATCTTCCACGCTCAGAGGTTCATCACGCAACCGGGCTAACTCCAGCCGGGCATAGCGATGCTCGAGGAACTCGAACACATTGGTGGCCAGCGACAGCTTAAAGTTATGTATGGCACGCTCGGTATCTCCTTGCATGCTGTGCCATTTGGCCAGATAAAAATAAGCCTCACACAAACGCTCTGCCAGTTGCTTCTGGCTGGTCAGTTCATTGGTGACGCTATACAACAAGTCGGCTTCACTCAGGCGTCCTAAAAAGAAATCCGCTAACTGAGTCCCCCAGTTGTTGTCATTCAGAGTCGCGCGCTGCATAGCCAGCTGCTCTGCCGCTGTAGCAGGATCCAATTCCGACTGAGCCAGAAACAACCAGACTGCCCGGTATGGATCGGTCACATCACGCTGCTGAAACTCTACAAAGTCGTACAAGGACAAATCAATACGGCCGGCGTAGTACAGGGCCAGCGCCCGGTTTAAATAAGCAAATTCGTAACCTGGGTCCAGTTCCAACACAGAGTCAAAAGCCTCATAGGCTTGATCAAAGTTACCGGCCAGGGTGTAGTGAATGCCCATGAAGTTATAAGCACCCGCCAGATCCGGCTGCAACCGTAATGCCCGCATAAAGTCAAAGCGCGCCAGTGATGTCAGGCCAACACTTTCGTACATCACTCCACGATCATAGTGCAATTGCGCCGATTGCTGTTCCGTCAATTCCGCGCGATGCAGAATTTCCGTCAAACGGGCAATGGCCACTTCAGTTCGCTCTGGAACAGGCAAAGGTTCTGGCGTTAACCAGTAGGCAGGAGCATGGCTGTGCTGGGCAGCACAGCCAGTCAGTCCCAGCAGCAAAGCTGCTGCCAGGACACACAGCTGGATAGACTTAGGCATCAGCAGATTCAGCAGGCGCATCTTGCTTGCTTTGTGCTTCTTTGATGCTCAGGCGAACCCGTCCTTGCTTATCCACTTCCAGCACTTTGACCTTGACCTTCTGGCCCAGGGTCAAATGATCCGATACGGTATTCACCCGCTCTTCCGCGATTTGTGAAATGTGGACCAGGCCGTCTTTGCCAGGCAGCACATTAACAAAGGCACCGAAGTCTACGATACGGACTACTTCACCGTCGTAGATCCGCCCCACTTCCAGCTCAGCAGTGATCAGCATGATCTTATCGATCGCAACCTGTGCCTGCTTGCTGTTGGTGGCAGCTACTTTGACCGTGCCGTCGTCTTCGATTTCGATGGTACAGCCAGACTCTTCGGTGATCTGACGGATCACAGCACCACCTTTACCAATCACATCACGGATTTTTTCCGGGTTGATGCTTAAGGTGTAGATACGTGGCGCATGCTCAGATAGCTCTTCACGGTGCGAAGAAATCGCCTGATCCATCACTTGCAGAATGTGCAAACGAGCCGCTTTGGCTTGCTTTAACGCAATTTGCATGATGTCACGGGTAATGCCATCAATTTTAATGTCCATCTGCAGCGCAGTGATGCCTTCGGCAGTACCGGCTACTTTAAAGTCCATATCACCCAGGTGATCTTCGTCACCCAGAATATCGGACAGTACGACAAAGTTATCGCCTTCTTTCACCAGCCCCATGGCAATACCGGCCACAGAGGCTTTGATTGGTACACCGGCATCCATCATCGCCAGTGAAGAGCCACAAACAGACGCCATTGAGCTGGAGCCGTTCGATTCGGTGATTTCAGATACCAGACGAACCGTGTACGGGAACTCATCAAAAGCTGGCATTACCGCTTGCACACCACGCTTAGCCAAACGGCCGTGACCGATT
The DNA here is from genome assembly GCF_039631345.1 of Alkalimonas sp. NCh-2. Taxonomy (NCBI): domain Bacteria; kingdom Pseudomonadati; phylum Pseudomonadota; class Gammaproteobacteria; genus Alkalimonas; species Alkalimonas sp. NCh-2. Next base: position 131,740 of record NZ_JBDIUV010000002.1, on the reverse strand, counting down.
TCGCGACGCTTCGGTGAACCGACCATGCCAGTCTCGCCCACACAGTACGGAGGGAAGTTGTAATGCAGCATGAAGTAGTCTTTTTTCTCGCTCAGCAAGTCATCGACGTTCTGTGCATCTCGGGCGGTACCTAAAGTACAGGTAACCAGCGCCTGAGTTTCACCACGGGTGAAGAGTGAAGAACCGTGGGTACGTGGCAGTACACCGGTCATCACGCTCAGAGCACGTACCATATCCGGCTCACGGCCATCGATGCGCGGCTCACCGGCAATGATGCGGCTACGCACGACCTGGCTTTCCAGGTTATGGAAAATCTCGCCAACTTCGTTTTCATCCAGCGTCTCGCCTTCGGCCAATTGCTCTTTTAAGGTAGCGATCAGCTCTGCTTTGATTTCGCCAACGCGCTCATAGCGTTTGGCTTTTTCAGTGATGCGGTAGGCTTCGCCGACAGCGTCGGCAGACAGGCTGCGGATTTTTTCAATCAACGGCTCGTTCTTCGCCGGAGGTTGCCAATCCCAAACTGGCTTGCCAGCTTCGGCTTTCAGTTCGTTGATGGCAGTGATAGCGACCTGCATTTGCTCATGGCCGTAGACAACAGCGCCCAACATGATGTCTTCCGACAGCAGGTTGGCTTCGGATTCCACCATCAGCACGGCATTGTTGGTACCAGCGACTACAAGGTCCAGCTTGCTTTCTTTCAGCTCTACTTCTGATGGGTTCAGCACGTACTGGTCGTTGATGTAACCAACCCGGGCGGCACCGATAGGGCCAGCAAACGGAATACCAGACAGCGCCAGCGCCGCGGAGGTACCGATCAAAGCCACGATATCCGGCTGGATTTCAGGCTGCACAGAGACCACAGTCGCAATCACCTGAACTTCGTTGGTGAAGCCTTCAGGGAACAGCGGACGAATTGGGCGGTCGATCAGGCGCGATGTCAGGGTTTCACCCTCAGACGGCCGGCCTTCACGCTTGAAGAAACCGCCAGGCACACGGCCGGCAGCGTACATTTTTTCTTGATAATTTACGGTCAGTGGGAAAAAGTCCTGACCTGGTTTTGGTTGTTTTTTACCAACTACAGTGACCAGTACGGTGGTATCACCAATGCTGGCCAAAACAGCTGCGTCGGCCTGACGGGCGATAACGCCGGTTTCTAAAGTACAAGTGTGTTGGCCGAACGGGAAAGATTTAATGATGGGTGTCACGTGGGATTTTCCTTACAATTAACGCCTCATGGCGCATTCTATCTGTTTTCATTTCATTCCTGGCTAGTATACGCGTTCAGCGCGGGAAAAAGAAGCAGTGGGCCAAGGTTTCATCGGATTGACATAATCGGCGGCAGGCTTAGCGGTCGTTTTCAAGCCCATGCCATACCCTTAGCACGATGATCGTGCTTGCATGCAGCGAATAACGCACTATGTACTTGCCAAAAATCATATCGCGGATGTCTGCGGGGACTGGTGCGCTTTGCACCGGAATGCCCATTTTGGGGGCCGTGGGCAGGAGTTCTATTTTAGCCACCAACTCGGCGGCTATGCGATGAGCTGCTGTTGGGTTATGTGCGGCAATAAAGGCCCGCAAGCGTTTTAAATCGTCAATCGCCTCAGCAGAATAAACAAGTCTCACTTGCCCGGCGCATCCAGCTCATTATCCGTGCCCCAACTGCTTAACCAGCGGTGCACTTCACTGGCATCCACCACTTTGCCCTGAGCAACCGATTCCATCGCATCCAGGGTTTGTTGCCAGCGCTGTTGCTCCCGTTGCTGCTTTTCAATGTATTCCGACAGAGCCTGGTTGATCACCCAGCCCTTGCTGCGCTGCAGCTTGTCCGCTATCGCTTCCAGTTGCTGCTCTACATCGGCCTGCAATCGAACTGTTGTCACGCCCATACTCATCACCCTCACACAACAATGTAATACATTGTAGTAAGCTGGGGGTTGGTATGCAATTTAGCGTTCAAAGCAACTGCGCGGTGTAATCAGTGGCAGGAATGGTGGGTAAGCTGTGTGAGTGTTGATTTTCAGGCATAAAAAAAGGGCTGAAATTCAGCCCTTTTCCTCTGCGTTGAATTAACGACGCAGGCCAAGACGCTTGATCAAATCAGCGTAACGGCTTTGATCTTTACCTTTCAGGTAGTCCAGCAATTTACGACGCTGGCTAACCATACGCAGCAGACCGCGGCGTGAGTGGAAATCGTGCTTGTGATCAGCAAAGTGACCTTGCAGGTGGTTGATGTTTGCAGTCAGCAAAGCAACCTGTACTTCTGGTGAACCTGTGTCACCTTCTTTTTGTGCGTAATCCGCAACGATTTTTGCTTTTTCAGCAGCAGTTAAAGCCATGGTGTACTCCAATTCTGAGTGAGTTAATGAATGTATTGCCGCCGATCACTCATTCAGCCAACAATAAAAAGCGGGCGCATTGTACCATGCCGGTACGGCTTTACAAGCTTTATTGCTTGTTGGTACTTAGCAAACGCCGCGGTTTCAGCTCGCCCTGCTCCCGTTTACCAATCCCAAGAAATTGCTGCTTGGCACTGTACAAACGCACGGCTTCGGCATCCGGCAGCTCGCAGCCAAAGCTTTGGCCGTGGGCAATACGGCGCTGCTGCTCGGCGCTTAGCGTTAAGGCTTCCAGGCCATGCAAGGCCGCATCGAGTGGCAGCAGCAGCTGATCCAACGTCGAAAAGTCCCGGCTTTGATGGCACGGCGCTGCCAGGGCTTCCAGCTTGGGCAGTGGCTGCATGGCTTCGGCCTGAAAAGGCCCGACCTGGGTACGGTGCAAGGCACTGACATAAGCGCCGCAGCCTAAGGCTTCGCCCAAATCATCAATCAGGGTGCGAATGTAGGTGCCTTTGCTGCAATGCACTATAAAATCGGCGTCAGTTTGCTCGCTGCTTTGGCGCAGGGCCAACAACTCAAAACGAAAGATGCTGATGGGCCTGGCTTCACGCGGTACCGTGATGCCCTGACGGGCGTACTTGTACAGCGGCTGGCCCTGGTATTTTAGCGCCGAAAACATGGTCGGCACCTGCAGGATATCGCCCCGAAAGGCCTGCATCGCCAGCTCCAGCTGCGGCTGGTTAAACGCCACCGGCCGGGTACTAACCACCTCACCGGCTGCATCGCTGGTATCGGTACGGATGCCAAAGCGGGCGCTGACCAGATAGGTTTTATCGGTATCCAGCAAAAACTGACTAAACTTGGTGGCTTCGCCAAAACAAATGGGTAGTAAGCCACTGGCTAAAGGGTCCAGTGCGCCGGTATGGCCGGCTTTTTGCGCCTGATACAGCCAGCGCACCTTTTGCAAAATACCATTGCTGGTAAATTCCAGCGGCTTGTCTAAAAGCAGAATGCCGTCAACGGCACGGCGTTTGTGTTGCTGTGTCATTTAATCCTGCTTGTCGGACTCGGTCGTGTTATCAGTGTCATGCTCTGCGGTATCATCGGCTGGACGCTTGGCTTCATCGGCGCGACGGGCAGACTCGACCAGCGCGGTCAGACGAATACCTTCATCCAGCGTGCTGTCGTAGTAAAACTGCACCTGAGGCACAATGCGGGTTTGGATCCGCTTGCCTATCAGGCTGCGAATAAAGCCCTTGGCATCGTTTAAGATCTTCAGGTTGTCTTTAACCTTGTCCTGCTCCAGGCCAAGAAAAGTGACGTAAATTTTGGCGTAGGATAAATCGCGCGACACATCCACCTGCGACACCGTAATCATATGATGCAAACGGGGATCTTTAATTTCGCGCTGCAGGATCACAGCCAGCTCTTTTTGCAGCTGCTGCGACAGCCGGTCGACACGGGAAAACTCTTTGTGTGCCATCTTTTTTTCCTTTAAAAAAACAAACACCACCAGAAAGCACAGCCCCTGATGGTGTCTGATTAAGCGGTCGGATTACAGCGTACGTTCGACCTGAACCACCTCAAAGACTTCGATTTGATCGCCTTCGCGGACATCGTTGTAGTTTTTCACACCGATACCACACTCGAAGCCATTACGAACTTCGTTGACGTCGTCTTTAAAGCGGCGCAGTGACTCCAGCTCACCTTCGTAGATCACCACGTTATCACGCAGTACCCGGATAGGGGCATTGCGTTTGATCACGCCTTCACTGACGATACAGCCGGCAATAGCGCCGAACTTCGGTGAACGGAACACATCACGTACCTGTGCCAAACCAATGATTTGCTGTTTGAACTCAGGGGCCAGCATACCAGTCATCGCCTGCTTCACTTCATCCAGCAGCTCATAAATGATGCCGTAGTAACGCAGATCCAGACCTTCATCTTCAACGATACGGCGGGCTGACGCATCCGCACGCACGTTAAAGCCGATAATAATGGCTTGCGAGGCAGCTGCCAGGCTAACGTCGGTCTCAGTAATACCACCCACGCCACTGCCGATGATTTTGATTTTCACTTCATCGGTCGACAGCTTGCTGAGTGATTCGGTGATGGCTTCCACCGAGCCCTGTACATCGGCCTTCAGTACGATGTTCAGTTCAGACACATCGCCTTCCGCCATGTTGGCAAACATATTTTCCAGCTTGGCTTTTTGCTGACGCGCCAGTTTCACATCGCGGAACTTGCCCTGACGGTACAGTGCGACTTCACGGGCTTTACGCTCGTCTTTCACCACGGTGACTTCATCACCGGCCTGCGGTACACCCGACAAGCCAAGGATTTCGACCGGAATGGACGGGCCAGCTTCGCTGACGTTACGGCCATTCTCATCACGCATAGCGCGAACTTTACCGTACTCGAAACCACAAAGTACCACGTCGCCCTGATTCAGCGTGCCTTCCTGCACCAGAATAGAAGCGACCGGACCACGACCTTTATCCAGGCGTGATTCAATCACCACACCACGCGCCAGACCCGCGCGAACGGCGGTCAGTTCCTGAATTTCAGCCAAATCAAGCACCGCATCCAGCAACTGGTCGATACCTGTACCTGCTTTGGCAGACACTGGCACGAACTGGGTATCACCGCCCCACTCTTCCGAGATAACATCGTACTGCGACAATTCGTTGCGCACCCGATCCGGATCGGCTTCTGGCTTATCCATTTTGTTGATGGCAACAATCAAAGGCACCCCAGCTGCCTTGGCATGCTGGATCGCTTCTTTGGTTTGCGGCATGACGCCATCGTCGGCAGCCACGACCAGAATAACGATATCGGTTGCTTTGGCACCACGAGCCCGCATCGAGGTAAAGGCAGCGTGACCTGGGGTATCCAGGAAAGTCACCATACCGCGATCAGTATCCACATGGTAAGCACCGATATGCTGGGTAATACCACCGGCTTCGCCATCGGCGACTTTGGCTTTACGGATGTAATCCAGTAACGAGGTTTTACCGTGGTCAACGTGGCCCATCACGGTCACTACCGGTGCACGTGGCTCCAGCTCACCGGTCTCGCCACGCTCGGACATTACCGCTTCTTCCAGCTCGTTCTCTTTGGTCAGCACGAACTTATGGCCCATTTCCTCACAGACAATGGCCGCAGTTTCCTGATCGATCACCTGATTGATGGTCGCCATAGCGCCCATTTTCATCATCGCCTTGATCACTTCCGTCGCTTTTACCGCCATTTTAGCAGCGAGTTCAGCCACAGTAATGGTTTCACCAATACGGACCTCACGCTCAACCGGCTGAGCTGGCTTGTTAAAGCCGTGCTGCATGCTGGACGGGGTTTTCTTTTTCTTGCTGTGTTTGTTGGCACGGTTGAAGGCTTCACGATCATTCCGATCATCTTTCTTTTTGCCTTTGGCCGGTGCTACTTTTTTCGCAGCAGCACCACGACGGCCAGCCCGCTCTTCGCGTGCATCGACTTCGTCTTCAGCTTGTTTGGCAAATTCGTTGCTGGTCAGGTGATAATCGCCATCTTCAGTACCTTTGGCTTTTTCTTCCTGCTCCCAACGCTCACGATTTTCTTCCGCCAAACGCTTGGCTTCTTCTGCCTGTTTGCGCGCTTCTTCTTCCAGCTTACGCAGAGCCTCCGCTTCTTGCTGTTGCTTCAAGCGCTCAGCTTCTTTCCGTGCTTCTTCACGGGCAGCACGACGGGCTGCTTCTTCAGGATCGTCTTTTTTCTGCTCTTCACGACGCTTGGCTTCAGCAGCTTTACGCTCAGCTTCTTCCTTCGCCCGACGCTCCGCTTCAGCTTTAGCCTTACGCTCTGCTTCCTGACGCTCACGCTCGGCACGTTCGGCGTCGGCCTTGGCCTTTTCTTCAGCCAGTCGTGCCTCTTCCTGTGCTTTTAAAGTGGCCTCATCCAGCATCGGCTTTTTGATGTACGTCTTTTGCTTACGCACTTCCACCGTCACTTCACGATTGCGGCCAGCACCGCCAGGAATACTCAGGGTGCTTTTCTCTTTGCGTTTTAACGTCAGCTTGGATGGCGTTGCAGCCTCCGCACCATGCTGCCGGCTTAAATGTTGCAGCAGGGTACGTTTTTCATCTTCAGTGACCATGGCTCCAGCAGTTTTACTGATACCGGCGTCTGCAAATTGTTGCACTAAGCGATCAACAGTTGTGTTTACATCTGTGGCGAGCTTTTCTATGGTGACATCTGCCATATAGGTTGTTACCTCCGTTGATCCATTAATTTTCTTCGCTGAACCAGACAATATTTCTGGCAGCCATGATCAGCGCCGCAGCCTGATCTTCACTCATTTCGGCTAAATCCAGCAGGTCATCAACGCCCTGCTCGGCCAAATCATCCAATGTCGCCACACCTTTGCTGGCCAGCACATAGGCGGTATGGGTATCCAATCCTTCCAGTGCTAACAGTTGCTCGGATGGCTTAGCACCTTCCAGCGACTCTTCTGAGGCAAGCGCCTGAGTCGTCAGATAGGCTTTAGCGCGATTACGTAGTTCTTCTACAATCTCTTCATCAAAACCATCAATGGACAACAACTCAGAGACCGGAACATAGGCAATTTCTTCCAAGGTGGAGAAACCTTCGTCTACCAGCACAGAGGCAAAATCTTCATCAAGCTCCAGCGTGCTGGTGAAAAGATCCATAACTTTACTGGCTTCTTCCTGATGCTTCTTCTGCATGTCAGCAACCGTCATCACGTTCAATTCCCAACCAGTTAACTGGCTGGCAAGACGGATATTCTGACCATTGCGGCCAATGGCCATCGCAAGGTTGCCTTCCTCGACCGCGATATCCATGGAATGCGCTTCTTCATCTACTACGATGGAGGCAACTTCAGCAGGTGCCATCGCATTGATGACAAACTGGGCATCGTTATCGTCGTACAACACAATATCCACCCGCTCACCGCCCAGCTCACCGGAAACCGCCTGCACGCGTGAACCACGCATACCAACACAGGCACCGACCGGATCGATACGACGGTCATTGGTTTTTACTGCGATTTTAGCGCGTGAACCCGGATCGCGGGCTGCACCACGCAGTTCAATCATTTCTTCACCGATTTCCGGCACTTCAATACGGAACAATTCGATCAGCATTTCCGGGCGGGTACGGCTTAAGAACAGCTGAGCGCCACGGGCCTCCGGCTTTACTTCAAATAACAAAGCGCGTAAACGATCGCCGGTACGGTAAGTTTCACGTGGCAACATGTGCTCACGGGTCAGAATCGCTTCGGCGTTGTTACCAAGGTCGACGATGATGTTGTCGCGGTTGGCTTTTTTCACCACACCGGTTACCAACTCACCCACCTGATCCACATACGCTTCTACCACCTGAGAACGTTCTGCTTCCCGTACTTTTTGTACAATGACCTGTTTAGCCATCTGGGTGGTGATACGGTCGAATACGATGGACTCAATTTGCTCTTCCACGTAGTCGCCTACGTTAAGTTCCGGCTGCTCATACTGTGCTGCCGATAAAGTAATTTCCCGATAAGGATGTTCAATCGGTTGATCATCCGGCACCACTTCCCAGCGGCGGAAGGTGTCAAAAGAGCCGGTTTTACGATCGATGCTAACCCGAACTTCAATATCGCCTTCATTTTTCTTTTTAGTGGCGGCGGCCAGTGCGTATTCCAGCGCTTCGAAAATTTTCTCTCTAGGCACGGACTTTTCATTTGAAACCGCATCAACAACCAATAAAATTTCTTTTGCCATTTTTTTGCTGCCTCTGTTGGACCTGTCTGCAATCAGAACACAGGTACAATATTTGCTTTTTCAATATTATCCATCAGCAAACGAAACTGCTTGCCATCGATTTCCATTACCAACATATCCTGCTCAATCGCCAGCAATTGACCTTTAAACTTACGACGCCCATCCTGCGGGATCGCAAGTTTCACCTCAACCTTACCGCCAACGGCCTTCGCAAAGTGCGCAGGCGTGAATAAAGGCCGATCCAATCCTGGCGACGATACTTCCAGCATGTATTCATGCGAAATAGGATCTTCAACATCCAAAATAGCACCCACTTCACGACTGATGTTGGCACAATGCTCGACGGTTACCCCGTCTGGATGATCAATGTACAAGCGCACGGTGGAATGCTTGCCTGCACGCAACACTTCTATACCAAGCAATTCAAAACCAGCTGCCGACACTGTGGGTGCAAGCAACTCCATTAACTGCTGTTCCTGCTTCGCCAAGAAAACCTCCAGAGCCACTGGCCGGAATCGTCTCCATGCCAGCTACAGGTGTTAAATAAAAAATGGGCGAAACGCCCATTCCACAAACTCAGTTTGCAGATATAAAAACGCCCCGAACAAGCGGGGCGAATTTACTATCCGTAAGCACTGATTTATCGCCAAAATCAATGCTGAATTAATCGTGGCGAGCATCACTACTGACGATCGCTCCACAGTTCGGTGACTGTGAATTGGTCAAATTTAAAATTAGTACAAATTTTAAATTGACGAAATTTGGTTGCGGGAGCCGGATTTGAACCGACGACCTTCGGGTTATGAGCCCGACGAGCTACCAGGCTGCTCCATCCCGCGTCCGTAATTGGCAGCTATTATATCGCTGTGAGGTTAGTATCGCAAGAGCTTCGCCTATTTAAGCCAGCGCTTGCTGATGTTGTTTGGTGCCGAGAGCGGGACTTGAACCCGCACGTCCGAAGACACTACCCCCTCAAGATAGCGTGTCTACCAATTTCACCACCTCGGCAGAAAAACTTGTATTAATTTCCTACTGGAATGTCGCTTTCAGCAGGACGCTGTGGTGCAGAATCGCTCATAGGAATGGACAGGTCTTGCCATGCATCAACCTGACTGCTTTGGCCTGCGGTATAACGACCCAACACAATACTGAGAACGAAGAAAACAACAGCTAAAATAGTAGTCATTTTGGTTAGGAAATTGCCTTTACCAGCAGAACCAAACACCGTAGAAGAAGCGCCTGCACCAAAGGCTGCGCCCATATCAGCGCCTTTGCCATGTTGGATCAGGATCAAGCCGATCAACGACAATGCCACCAACAAATACAACACCATAAAGACTTCAAACATATTCGTTAACCTTTTGCGCTTTGGCAAATCTGGAAAAATTCTTCAGCATTCAGGCTGGCACCACCGACCAAACCGCCATCAATGTCTTGCTGAGCAAACAGCTCTGCAGCATTTTTACCGTTAACGCTGCCACCATACAAAATGCGGACAGCTGCTGCCGCTTTGGCATCATAAGTCGCTAGCTGCTGACGGATACTGGCATGTGCCTGCTGCGCCTGCTCTGGGCTTGCTGCCTCGCCCGTACCTATAGCCCAAACCGGCTCATAAGCAATCACCGATTTGGCGATGAATTCGGGATGCGAAGCATACACTGCAGCCAGTTGTTTCGCAAGCACTTGCTCGGTTTTTTCTTGCTGACGCTGCTGCAGGTTTTCACCAATACAAAACACTGGAGTTAAACCATGGCCAATGGCAGCTTGCATCTTAGCAGCCAGCAGCTCATCACTTTCACCAAATAGCGTACGGCGCTCGGAGTGGCCTATCAATACGTATTGGGCACCGGCCTCCATAAGCAGGGAAGCACTCAGCTCTCCGGTATAAGCGCCGGATGAAAACTGGCTAATATTTTGGGCTCCGATCAGACACTGCCCAGTAGCAGCTAGCCCTGGCAATAAAGTCGCTGGAGGACAGAGCAATACATCTATTTTGGACCAGTTGGTGGATGCCAATAGCGCGGTAATCTCTGCTAGCAGAGCTTGACTGCCATTCATTTTCCAATTGGCGGCGACCAGTGGCTTACGGTGTGTCATGCCTGTTCCTTGTAATTGCTGCGGGCTGATAGTACCCAATGCCCGCTGCTATCTCAAGTTTCCTGTCGAATTTGCCGCTTTAACTGGCTATTTTTACTGCATCGGCGATGGTTCGGGCATAGAGTTCAACCTCGGTTAACACTTCCCCCTCCACCATCACCCGGATTAAAGGCTCAGTACCAGACTTACGAATCAGCACCCGGCCTTTGCTGCCAAGCTTAGCCTCTACATCGAGGATAGCTTGCTTAACGTTTTGTTTTTCCAACGGGGCAGTCCCCTTTTCAAACTTCACATTAACCAGGACTTGGGGCAGTTTTGTCATGCCCTGACTGATCTCAGCTAAGCTCTGCCGCTCCTGGATCATGGCTGTCAGCACCTGCAAGGACGCAATAATGCCATCTCCGGTACAGGTATGATCGAGATTCAACACATGGCCAGAATTCTCTCCGCCAATACGCCAATCGTGCTCGCGCAGCAACTCCATCACATAACGGTCGCCGACCTTGCTGCGTAAGAATGGAATATCCAACTCTGCCAAGGCCAGTTCAAGGCCCATATTGCTCATCAGGGTGCCGACCACCCCCCCATGCAGACGATTCTGGCGTTGGGCGGCACGGGCAATAATGTACACAATCTCATCGCCATCAATCACACGACCATGCTGATCCACCATCATAACCCGATCCCCATCACCATCGTAAGCGATACCCAGATCAGCCTTTAGCTCAACCACCTTTTCCTGCAACGGCAAAGTATGAGTTGCCCCACAATCTGCGTTGATGTTCAAACCATCCGGGCTGGCACCAATGACAGTGACCTCCGCCCCCAGCTCCCGAAAGACATTGGGTGCGATATGGTAGGTGGCGCCATGCGCGCAATCGAGCACCAAACGAAAACCTTTCAACGACATATGGTTGGGCAGATGACTCTTGCAAAATTCGATATAGCGGCCAGCGGCGTCATCCACCCGCACAGCTTTACCAAGCTGTTCAGACGACACACACACCATCGGTTGCTCAAGCTCATTTTCAATGGCCAGTTCTACCTCATCCGGTAATTTGGTACCATCGGCAGAGAAAAACTTAATGCCATTGTCATAATAGGGGTTGTGTGACGCGCTGATCACTATGCCAGCTTCGGCCCGGAAGGTTCGGGTTAAATAAGCTACAGCAGGAGTTGGCATTGGACCAAGCAAGCGAACATCAATACCGGCAGCTACCAAACCTGCCTCCAGTGCCGTTTCCAACAGATAACCGGAAATACGGGTATCTTTACCGATTAATACTTTGCGGGTACCGCTTTTCGATAGCACTCGGCCAGCGGCCCAACCAAGCTTCATTGCAAATTCCGGGGTGATAGGGAAATCACCGACTTTGCCGCGAACACCATCGGTACCAAAATATTTTCTGCTCATTGTTCTACTCCATGCAGGGTGGCATTGACCACAGCCAATGCGTCCACGGTTGCTTTGACGTCATGCACCCGGATTATCTGGGCTCCTTTCATGGCGGCTATTGTGGCACAGGCCAGACTACCTGCCAATCGCTCAGCTACTGGTTGATCCAACAAATGACCAATCATGGACTTGCGTGACATCCCCACCAATACAGGCAATTGCAATGCCTGCCATTGCTCCAGTTGTTGCAGCAATTGATAATTTTGTGCCAGTGTTTTACCAAAACCAAAGCCAGGGTCCAGCAGCAGTTGCTGACGTGCTATGCCAGCCGCTACGCAGCTTGCTATCCGCTGTTGCATGAAATCCAGTACATCAGCTGTCACATCCTGGTAGGCAGGCTGCTGCTGCATCGTTTTCGGTTGTCCCAACATATGCATCAAGCAAACCGGTACTCCAGTTGCCGCCGCTGCCGCTAAGGCACCATCACCCCGTAGCGCATAAACATCATTAATCATATCGGCACCAGCCTGAACCGCAGCTGACATGACGCTAGCTTTGCTGGTATCAATGGATATCACACAATCAAAACGGCTGCGGATCCCCTCAATAACTGGCAGCACTCGATCCAGCTCCAGTTGCAACGACACGGGCTCCGAGCCTGGCCGGGTGGATTCACCACCAATATCCAGAATCACGGCCCCTTGTTGCAGCATTTGCTCGGCTTGGTACAGCGCGTTATCCAGCCGTTCAAAATGGCCACCATCGGAAAAAGAATCTGGGGTGACATTTAAAATACCCATCACTTTGGGATGCGATAAATCGAGCTTACGCTGACGGGGTAAAATTAATTGCATGGCAAAGTCTCAGGTTAATCAGCCAGAAAAAAACCCGGCAAGCCGGGTTTTTTCAATCATTGAACTATCAGTGCAGCTTACCCTCAGATGGTTCAGCGCTCGGGCCAACTGCCTCTTCCGCATCTGAGTCATCGCTGGAGCTGCCTTTACCGCCTTTATCTCGTGGCTCCCAGTTTTCCGGGTCACGTACTGGCCGACGCTCCATCAAATCATCAATCTGACGGGCATCAATGGTTTCGTACTTCATGAGCGCATCTTTCATCGAATGCAGAATATCCATATTGTCTTTGATCAGATTCAATGCACGCTCATAATTGCGATCGATGAAGCTGCGAATTTCAGCATCAATGGTTTTTACCGTTTCTTCAGACATATGCTTGTTCTTGCTAACAGAGCGGCCTAGGAAAACCTCCCCATCTTCATCAGCATACAGCAAAGGTCCCAGCTTCTCTGAGAAGCCCCATTGCGTGACCATTTTCCGCGCCAGATCAGTGGCACGTTCGATGTCGTTCGATGCGCCTGTGGTCACCATTTCAGAGCCGTAAATCACATCTTCGGCGATACGCCCACCAAACAGGGAGCTGATCATGCTTTCCAACTGCTGTTTGCTGTAGCTGACCCGATCACGCTCCGGTAAGTACATAGTGACACCCAGCGCACGGCCTCGCGGAATAATACTGACCTTGTACACCGGATCATGCTCTGGTACCAGACGACCGACAATGGCATGGCCAGCTTCATGGTAAGCTGTCATTTCTTTGTCTTTTTCGGTCATCACCATGGAGCGACGCTCTGCACCCATCATGATTTTGTCTTTGGCTTTTTCAAACTCGTCCATCGATACCGTACGGCGGTTACCACGAGCAGCAAATAAAGCAGCTTCATTCACCAGGTTCGCCAGATCAGCACCAGAGAAGCCAGGAGTTCCACGGGCAATGACCGAAGCATCGACATCTTCGCCCAGAGGTACTTTGCGCATATGCACTTTCAGAATTTGCTCACGCCCTTTTACATCTGGTAAGCCGACAACGACCTGACGATCAAAACGGCCTGGACGCAGTAAGGCTGGGTCCAACACATCTGGACGGTTGGTGGCAGCAATCACAATAATGCCTTCATTGCCATCAAAGCCATCCATTTCAACCAGCATCTGGTTTAAGGTCTGCTCACGCTCATCATGACCACCGCCTAAGCCGGCACCACGTTGACGGCCGACGGCATCAATTTCATCGATGAAAATAATGCAAGGCGCTGCCTTCTTGGCCTGTTCAAACATATCCCGCACACGGGAAGCACCAACACCAACGAACATTTCAACAAAGTCAGAACCAGAAATGGTGAAAAATGGAACCTTGGCTTCACCAGCAATCGCCTTAGCCAGTAAGGTTTTACCAGTTCCTGGCGGGCCCACCATCAGAATACCAGTCGGGATTTTACCACCCAGCTTCTGGAAACGGGACGGATCGCGCAGGTAATCCACCAGCTCAGTCACTTCTTCTTTGGCTTCATCACAACCAGCCACATCCTTGAAGGTGGTTTTGATCTGATCTTCGCCCATCAACTTGGCTTTGCTCTTACCAAAAGACATCGCACCCTTACCGCCACCACCTTGCATTTGGCGCATAAAGAATATCCAGACGCCAATTAACAACAGCATTGGGAACCAGGAAATAAAAATGGTGCCGAGTAAACTGCCTTCTTCCGGTGGAGTGCCAACAATGCGGACGTCGTGTTTGTAAAGATCGTCTATCAGTTTGCTGTCATAACCGCCAGGGATCACCGTATCAAAACGATCACCATTGCGATTCACACCGCTGATAACGCCAGAGCGCTCAATCTTAACTTCACGAACTTGCCGTTGCTCAACCTGCTTTAGGAACTGATCGTAACTGGTCATACGCTCGGTACTATCTCCAGGACCAAAGCTATTGAAAATCGACATCAAGACGACGGCGATCACCAGCCAGACGATAAGATTTTTAGCCATATCACTCAAGGTTGTAACCTCTTTCTTGCCGTTAAATTAAATCAGGCCACTACTGCGACTTGAAACCTGTTGCCACTATGTAGGCTTCACGGGAGCGGGAGCGCGAGGAATCCGGCTTTCGTGATTTTACTGTGGTAAATGCTTGTCGGACCGCTTTCAAATAGTCTTCAAAACCTTCACCATGAAATACTTTGACCACAAAACTACCATTTTGCTTCAATACCTGATGACACATATCGAGCGCCAGTTCGACCAGGTAAATTGCCCTTGCCTGATCGGTTGCCAGATTGCCACTCATATTGGGTGCCATATCCGATAATACCACATCTACGTTACGACCTTCGATTCGGCTCAGTAATGCTTGTAGAACAGCATCCTCACGGAAGTCACCCTGTAAAAATGATACGCCAGGTAACGGATCCATCGGAAGTATATCACAAGCTATCACCCGGCCCGAACCCTGCACTAATTTTGCTGCCATTTGTGACCAGCTGCCTGGTGCGGAGCCTAAGTCTACCACTGTCATACCGGGTTTGATCAGTCTGTCTTGCTGCTGGATTTCTTCCAGTTTAAAAGCGGCCCGGGAACGTAAGCCCTGCTTCTGCGCTTTTTGCACAAAATGATCATCAAAATGCTCTTTCAACCAGCGGGTTGAGCTGGCTGAGCGCTTTTTTCGCGTCATCTTACTACTCTGAAATGGCTATGACCTTTAGATGGCGGTACAATAGCATGAATTCAAGATTAAATTGTGGAAATCGTATCAAGATGGCACTAAGCAATAAGCAAAAACAATTTTTAAAATCCAAAGCACACGACCTCAAGCCTGTTGTACTGCTTGGCAGCAATGGTTTGACAGAGGGTGTGCTGGCAGAAATCGACCAGGCATTAGAGCATCACGAATTGCTGAAGGTGAAAGTTCCTGGCGAAGATCGTGAGCAGAAAGTACTGGTGATGGATGCCATTATCCGTGAGACCAAGGCAGAAAAAGTTCAGGTGATTGGCAAAACTCTGGTGTTGTTTCGACCAGCAAAGGAGCCAAAAATTCAGCTGCCCAAAGCCTGAGACTCTTCCTGTTCAAGAAAACCAGCTCGCGTCAGGATAACGCGGGCTTCCGCTTTGTCAGCAACAATAGCTCGCTGATAATCCGCAGGCTTGGGGACATCGGTGGCCTTGGTAAATTGCCAGCGAAACAACGGATGCTCTGGTAATAGCACCACCCCAAACTTCAACTGATGTTGAAAGCACCAGCTTGAGTTGTCTTGCAAGGTTGCAAAAACATTAGCCGGACAAGCCTGCCAGCGGGTACCATCCAATATCATGGCCCATGGGGCCCCATCAAAAGTGCCCACCATCTCCCGCAACTGCTTGATGTAATCCTCGACCGTCCGAGTAGTCCAGGTATCCCAGGCCGTTAACCAGAGGGTATTGCTCTCTCTGACCAGCTCAAACTTGATTTTTCCTGAATGCATCAAACAACCTCATCACTTGGTAATGCAACTACTGTAATAGATACGCGGTCACTATCAGGTCTGACCCTGTGCCGTCGTGCGACCAAAGTGCAAAAAAAAGCGGCCGAAGCCGCTTTTCAGTTGTGCAGGATCAATTAAAGGTACTGCACATCGGTAATTTCAAACTCAACCATGCCTTTAGGTGTGTTGATGGTGACCACATCGTCCTGTTCTTTGCCAATCAGGCCACGGGCGATGGGTGAATTGACCGAGATAAGATTCTTTTTAATATCGGCTTCATCATCACCTACAATGCGATAGCTCACTTCTTCCTCGGTATCGAGGTTTAAGATCGTGACGGTGGCACCAAAAATTACCTTGCCATTGTTTGGCATGCTACTGACATCAATAATCTGAGCATTGCCAAGCTTGCCTTCGATATCTTGGATACGCCCTTCACAGAAACTTTGGGCTTCACGGGCCGCATGGTATTCAGCATTCTCTTTCAAATCGCCATGTTCACGCGCATCGGCAATGGCTTGAATAATCTGCGGCCGTTTCACCGATTTCAGTTCATTCAGTTCAGTACGCAGCATTTCTGCGCCCTGAACCGTCATTGGTATTTTCATCCGTTTACTCTCTTATGCAGCTCCTGCACCGAAGCTACCCGCTCAAAGGCACTGGCAGCACTGGCTTTACACGTTGCAAAAGCAGCATTTAATGTGGTTGTGTAATTGGCTTTATGCTGCAAGGCTCCACGACGCAATACTCTGGAGTCTTCAATCGCCTGGCGGCCTTCGGTAGTATTGACAATGTAGCTGTACTCACCGTTTTTAATTCTATCCAGAATATGCGGCCGGCCTTCCAGCACCTTGTTGACCACCCTGCACTCAACGCCTGCCTGTTGTAATGTGGCAGCAGTGCCCTTGGTAGCATCCAGCTCAAAACCTAGTGCCAACATATGTTTGGCTAGCTCAATCACCCGCACTTTATCGCTGTTACGGACCGAAAGTAAAGCACGGCCTCCGGTTGGGATCAAGGTACCACAGCCCAGCTCGGCCTTGGCAAAAGCTTCTTCAAAAGTATCGCCAACCCCCATCACTTCTCCGGTGGAGCGCATTTCAGGACCAAGAATAGGATCCACGCCTGGGAATTTGTTAAACGGGATCACCACTTCTTTTACAGAGAAGTAAGGCGGGATTATTTCAGTGGTCACACCCTGATCAGCCAGGCTACGGCCGGCCATGCAGCGAGCACCAACCATGGCTACCTGTACCCCAGTCGCTTTCGAAACAAAAGGCACAGTCCTGGCAGCACGCGGGTTTACTTCAATCAAATAAACTTCGCCATCTTTTACTGCAAACTGAGTATTCATCAAGCCAACCACGCCAAGCTCCAGTGCCAATTTACGCACTTGCTCTCGCATCACATCCTGAATGTCCGCGGATAAACTGTGAGGAGGTAAACTGCAGGCCGAGTCACCGGAGTGCACGCCCGCCTGTTCAATATGCTCCATAATGCCGCCAATCACCACCTCTTTACCATCGCAGATGGCATCGATATCGACTTCAATGGCATCATCAAGGAAGTTATCCAGCAATACCGGCGCTTCATTGGAGACACTGACAGCGTCAGTCATGTAACGCTTTAAATCGGTCTCATCATAGACGATTTCCATCGCCCGGCCACCCAGTACATAGGAAGGACGCACTACCATAGGGAAACCAATATCACCGGCTTTCAGCAACGCCTCTTCCAGGCTGGTTACTGTGGCATTTTTCGGTTGCTTCAGGCCAAGACGCTCTACCGCTTGCTGGAAGCGCTCGCGGTCTTCCGCCCGGTCAATCGCATCCGGCGAGGTGCCGATAATAGGCACGCCGGCAGCTTCCAGTGCCCGCGCCAGCTTTAATGGCGTTTGACCGCCATACTGCACAATCACCCCTTTCGGTTGTTCTTTGGCAACAATTTCCAGCACATCTTCCAGGGTAATTGGCTCGAAATACAACCGATCAGAGGTATCGTAATCGGTAGACACGGTTTCCGGGTTGCAGTTCACCATAATGGTTTCGAAGCCGTCTTCGCGCAGTGCCAAGGCCGCATGCACACAGCAATAGTCAAACTCAATACCCTGACCAATCCGATTCGGGCCACCACCTAAAATCATGATCTTATCGCGATTAGATGGCGCAGCCTCACACTCTTCATCGTAGCTGCTGTACATGTAAGCTGTGTTCGAAGCAAACTCAGCGGCACAGGTATCCACCCTTTTGTAGACCGGGTGCAAACCATAACCATGGCGCTTTTTGCGCACTTCATTTTCACTGACACCCAGCAGCTCGGCGATGCGCTTATCGGCAAAACCTTTGCGCTTGTATCGACGCAGGCTGGCTTCATCGAGGCCGGAGAAACCAGCATCGTGGATTGCCTGCTCTTCGCGCACCAAATCTTCAATTTGTACCAGGAACCAGGGGTCTACCTTGGTCAGCTCAAAAATTTCTTGCTGGCTCATGCCCATCCGAAACGCATCAGCAATGTACCAGATGCGGTGTGCGCCTGGTTCTTTCAGCTCACGCACAATGCGCTCTTTCGCATCGGCAGCCGTTAGATCCTGGATTGGATCCAGCCCGGAGACACCAATTTCCAGGCCACGTAAGGCTTTTTGCAGTGACTCTTGCTGGTTGCGGCCAATGGCCATTACTTCACCCACCGATTTCATCTGGGTAGTTAAGCGATCATTGGCACCAGCAAATTTTTCAAAATTAAAACGCGGTACCTTGGTCACTACGTAATCAATGCTGGGTTCAAATGACGCCGGCGTGATGCCACCGGTAATTTCATTGGCCAGTTCATCCAGGGTATAGCCAACCGCCAGTTTGGCAGCCACTTTGGCGATAGGGAAACCTGTGGCTTTGGAAGCCAAAGCTGAGGAACGTGAAACCCGCGGGTTCATCTCAATAATGACCATACGGCCATCTTCCGGATTGATACCAAACTGCACATTGGAGCCGCCGGTTTCTACACCAATCTCACGTAACACAGCCAAGGAGGCATTGCGCATCAGTTGGTATTCTTTATCGGTCAGGGTTTGTGCAGGGGCAACGGTAATAGAGTCGCCGGTATGCACGCCCATAGGATCAAAGTTTTCAATCGAGCAGACAATGATGCAGTTATCGTTTTTATCGCGCACCACTTCCATTTCATACTCTTTCCAACCAATCAGTGACTCGTCAATCAGCAGTTCTTTGGTGGGCGACAAATCCAGACCACGGGTACAGATTTCTTCAAACTCTTCACGATTGTATGCGATACCACCGCCAGAGCCACCCATGGTGAAGGACGGGCGGATAATGCATGGGAAGCCAATGTCTTCCAACACGGCATAAGCTTCTTCCATCGAGTGCGCCATGCCAGCGCGCGGGCATTCCAGACCAATGGCACGCATCGCTTTGTCAAAGCGGCTGCGGTCTTCCGCTTTGTCGATGGCATCGGCGGTCGCCCCAATCATTTCGACCTTGTATTTTTCAAGAACACCATGACGCTCCAAATCCAGCGCACAGTTTAGTGCTGTTTGCCCGCCCATGGTGGGTAACACCGCACAAGGCCGTTCTTTTTCAATGATTTTTTCCACCACCTGCCAGTGAATCGGCTCGATGTAGGTGGCATCGGCCATCTCAGGATCCGTCATGATGGTGGCAGGGTTGGAGTTCACCAGAATAACCCGGTAGCCTTCTTCGCGCAGGGCTTTACAGGCCTGGGCACCCGAGTAGTCAAATTCACAGGCCTGGCCAATGACAATAGGGCCGGCACCAAGGATAAGAATGCTTTTTAAATCAGTACGTTTTGGCATAATTTACTCTGTCTTTCCTCGCTAGCCTGAAATTAGTGCTGACGCTGACGCATCAGATCGATAAAGTGATCGAACAACTCGGCCGCATCGTGTGGCCCCGGGCTCGCTTCCGGGTGCCCCTGAAAACTGAACGCTGGCTTGTCAGTGCGGTGAATGCCTTGCAAGCTGCCATCAAACAAGGATTTATGGGTTGCCCGTAAATTGGCTGGCATGCCGTCCTCTTCCACCGCAAATCCATGGTTCTGCGCCGTGATCATCACTTTGTTGTTATCGAGGTTTTGTACCGGGTGGTTACCGCCATGGTGACCAAATTTCATTTTGGTGGTTTTAGCACCACTGGCTAATGCCAACAACTGGTGACCAAGACAGATGCCAAAAATAGGCAGATCGGTCGCCAGCAATGCTTTGATGGCGTGAATGGCGTAGTCGCAAGGCGCTGGATCGCCAGGGCCATTCGATAAGAAAATGCCATCCGGATTCAGCGCCAGCACCTCGCTGGCCGGTGTCTGCGCAGGCACCACCGTCAAACGACAGCCTCGGTCAACCAACATCCGCAAAATATTGCGTTTTACACCGTAATCGTAAGCCACTACATGAAAGGGGGTCGATTCCGGTTTGACAAAACCTTTGCCCAGTTGCCAACTGCCTTCAGTCCAACTGTAGGGCTCGGCGACTGTGACTTCTTTGGCCAGGTCCATGCCTTTAAGGCCAGGGAAGGCCTTTGCCTGAGCCAGGGCTTGCGCGGTATCCAGTTCAACACCCGCCATCAGGCAACCATTTAAAGCACCTTTTTCACGTAAAATACGGGTGAGCTTGCGGGTATCGATATCGGCAATACCTAGAATACCACGCTGTTTTAAATAATCGGAGAGTGATGTCTGATTGCGGAAGTTGCTGGCTAACAGCGGGAGGTCACGAATAATCAGGCCTTTGGCCCAGATCCGGCTGGATTCTTCATCTTCATCATTGGTGCCGGTGTTGCCAATGTGCGGGTTGGTCAAAGTGACCATTTGTTCAGCATAGGAGGGATCGGTTAAGATCTCCTGATACCCGGTCATCGAGGTATTGAATACCACCTCTCCGACTGAAACTCCTTCGGCACCGATGGCCGTACCATGAAATACAGTGCCATCTTCTAAAACCAGCAAGGCAGACGTCGTCAAAATAACCTCCAAACAGCAAAAAACGGGCTTAAACCTGTTCGTTCAACACCCGTTTTTAATCCAAAGCAACTAGCAGCCCAAAACAGAATAAATATGCTAATTAACTGCATACCTACCCCACATTGAGAGACTCTCAATTCGCCCAGGCAAATTCTCGATATTTTATGTCAACTTGGCTGATACGTCTAATGCTTTTTTGAAGTTTGTGGAAAACAATCACTTTCAGTGCTTTTTAGTAACTAAACAGCAAAAACTTAATTCAACTCTGCCAATCCAAGCACTTGTTGCATGGAATAAAATCCAGGCTGTTTATTTTGCAACCAGACGGCAGCCCTGATAGCACCTTGTGCGAAGGTGGTTCGGCTACTTGCTTTGTGAGTTATTTCTAATCTTTCGCCTAAATCAGCAAAGAGTGCAGTATGATCGCCAATTATGTCGCCACCACGAACCGTAGCAAAACCTATGGTGTTGTGCTCCCTTTCGCCAGTCATGCCTTCCCGGCCATAGACAGCGCAGTCTGCGAGATCGCGCCCAAGCGTTTTTGCAATGCTGGCACCAATGGCCATGGCCGTGCCGGACGGCGCATCTTTTTTAAAACGATGGTGTGCTTCAATGATTTCGATATCTGCCGTTTGCCCCATCACTTTGGCAGCGGTTTGCACCAGATGCAGCAATAAATTAACCCCCACACTCATATTGGGTGCCCAGACAACCGGGATCTGCGCGCTGGCCTGCTGCACGCGCTGATATTGCCCATCAGTCAGGCCGGTAACCCCAATCACCATCGGTTTTTTGGCTGCAACGGCCAGGGACAGATGCTCCAGCATCGGCTCCGGCATAGTGAAGTCTACCCAAACATCGGCACTTTGCACCGCTTCGGCAGAAGTAGCCACCAGCGGCAAACCAAAGCGGCCACAACCGGCTAGTTCACCGGCATCCTGTCCCAACCAACTGGATCCAGCCCGCACTGTAGCCGCAGCTAAATCCAACTGCTGCTCATGACAGACCTGCACCAAAGCACGCCCCATCCGGCCGTTGGCACCAAAAATTCCTATTTTTGCCATTGTGTTTTCTACCCATTGAATCATCGCGCAATATTAGAACAGAAGTAAGCCCAACTTTGAAGCAATAACACGGTCCACCAAGCAGCAGCCCCCATTGTTGTGCTGAAAAAATATTTATCAGAGATTTATCAGGTTTATTTTTTTCACTTGGTCTATGACTAATTTTATAACCTGCCAAATTGTGTTGCAGAGTTTTACCACGACTAAGGAGTCATTCATGATTGAAGCCTATTTGGGTGAAATACGGATGTTTGCTGGTAACTATGCCCCTGAAGGCTGGGCTTTTTGTGCCGGCCAGGAGCTTGCTATCAGTAGCAATACCGCGCTTTTTTCAATTTTAGGCACCTCTTATGGTGGTAATGGCACCACGACATTCAAACTTCCTAACTTGCAAGGACGCGTGCCCATTAGTGCCGGCCAAAGCCCTGGTTTTAGTCATTTTCAGGTCGGCCAAAGCGGGGGCCAAGAGCAGCAGAGCCTAACACCAGCACAGATGCCTCCACACAGCCACGCCATTGATTTGCATGCAACCGCAGCCGTTACCATAGCACAGCAAGCATCCAGTGAAGCTGCCAATGCCAGTACGCCGGGTGAAACTGTGGTGCCGGCCAAAATAATGTCTGGATTTAATGCGACCAATGCTTACAGCAATACACCCAACACCACTTTAAAGCCTATGAGCGGTAATGCCACTGTCGAGTTGAAAGGCAGCAGTGGCAACGCAGGCGCAGGAGCCCCTGTCAGCCTGATGCAACCTTATACGGCAGTGAGTTTTATTATTGCACTGCAGGGGATTTACCCAAGCCGTAGCTAGCCAACAGGTAGTGCCTTACCCAGGCTCCGCCTTAGATGCTTTCATGGTTCATGATGAACGATTGTTCAGTAAAAAGGATTCCGTGCGATGAGAACATGCCACAAGCACCTGATTAACCTGCTTCTATTATGCTCATCTCTGCTCTTTTCAGCGGCAGTAAGTGCCACCGAATGTACGATTACATCCACGGTCTCAAATATCTCTGAACTCATTATTGCAGACGCTAATGATCACGCTATCGGACAAAGCTTTACCGCTTGTAAAGATGGCCGTATTAAAGAACTGCGATTGCTCAGTTTTTATGATGGTTCAATGTATCAAGGTGCAGGCCGTAATGAACTGGCAATCACCCTTTATCGTGGCGATGGCCTGGCCGGTGACTTGTTGGGAACTTTCACTTTTGAAACGGCAGTGCTGCATGAAGCCGCAGCACTGGATGATTATTCCATTTTATCAATGAGCGATGAAAATTTTGTCTTAAACAACGGGGAAGCCTATACCTTTTATTTTGCTGGTGGCGGCACCAACACCTTTTATACTTATGTTAATGATGCGAACAATGCTGTACCTGCTCCTTATCCAGGCGGTTCGCTTTACTTCGAGGGTAACCAGTTTCTGGATCGTGATCTGATGTTCCAACTGGTGATGGAGGATGCGCCCGTTGCCAATGCCCCTCCCACCGATATTCTGCTAAGCAGCAGCAGTGTGGCACAAAGTGGCGGCGTGAATGCTGTGGTTGGCAGCTTAAGCAGTGTCGACCCGGATGATGGCGATACCCACAGCTACCAATTGGTTGCCGGTGTTGGTGATAGCCACAATGCCCAATTTAATATCAGCGGCAGTCAGTTGCGCACCAACAATGCAGCGGCCATGGCCGCTGGTGATTACAGCGTGCGAATTCGCACCACCGACAGCGCCAGCAATACCTTCGAAAAAGCCTTTACCATCACCGTGCTGGACGATGTCCCGCCGGAGGTCAGCTCAGTGTCTGTGCCGGCAGCTGGCATTTACCGGGCGGGCTTATCGCTGGATTTCACCCTGAACCTGTCAGAAAACGTCACCGTCAACACCGCCGGTGGTACCCCGCGCTTGCAACTGTTCATCGGTGGCACGATCCGTTATGCCAGCTACCTGGCAGGCTCAGGCACCTCCAGCCTGGTCTTTCGCCACTCGGTACAGGCGGGTGATAATGATCTGGATGGTATTACACTGGTGGAACTGCAACCCAACGGTGGTTCCCTGCGCGATGCAGCCAACAACAATCTGCTACTTAGCTTAAACAACATTGGCAATACCAGTGCTGTGCTGGTGGATACCATGGCACCGAGCATCAGCACCATTACCAACCAGGAAATTATGGTGGGGGCCAATACCGGAGCTCTGCCTTTTACTGTAAGTGACAACCTCACTGCAGCCGGCAGTCTGAACGTCAACAGAGACAGCTCCAATACCACAGCTGTTCCGCTTGGCAATGTGGTACTAGGAGGAGCGGACAGCGCCCGAACTGTTACTGTGACTGGCAGCAGCGTTGGCGCATCCACCATCGCGGTTTATGTGGAAGATGCTGCCGGCAATATCAATGTCGAGACCTTTGTTGTCACCGTTGTTGCCCCCGGTTACACCGTCAATTTTGTCGACTGGGATGGCAGCCTGCTTAAAACAGAATCCGTTGCGGAGGGCAGCAGTGCCACCGCCCCGGCCAACCCCAGCCGTACCGGCTACAGCTTCACCGGCTGGAACCCCGCCGACTTTAGCAATATTACCGCCGATACCACCATCACAGCGCAGTACAGCATCAATAGCTATACACTAACCTTTGACTCCGCTGGTGGCACTGCCGTTGCCGCCATCACTCAGAATTTTGGCAGTGCCATTACCCCTCCAGCCAATCCTAGCCGAACCGGTTATCAATTTGCCGGTTGGAACCCGGCTATTCCGGCCACCATGCCGGCAGCAAACCAGACCCTGACAGCGCAGTGGACTGCTGAAAGCTATACAGTCAACTTTGTTGACTGGGATGCAACGGTACTGAAAACTGAAGTCGTTAACCATGGCAGCGGGGCAACTGCACCAGCGAACCCCATTCGCCCGGGCTATACTTTTACAGGTTGGAGCCCCAGCGATT
Organism: Alkalimonas sp. NCh-2; assembly: GCF_039631345.1. Taxonomy (NCBI): domain Bacteria; kingdom Pseudomonadati; phylum Pseudomonadota; class Gammaproteobacteria; genus Alkalimonas; species Alkalimonas sp. NCh-2. Next base: position 106,847 of record NZ_JBDIUV010000002.1, on the reverse strand, counting down.
TTAGTGTGATTACCACAGATACCACCATTACGGCACAATACAATGAGGCCAGCTATACTCTGACATTCGACAGCGCAGGAGGCTCTGCTGTAGCTGCAATCACTGCCAACTTTGGTACTGCCATCACCCCACCCGAACCACCTAGCCGAGAAGGCTTTGTCTTTGTGGGTTGGCAACCGGAGCTGCCTGCAACCATGCCAGCTGAGGATAGATTGCTCACAGCACAGTGGGAGCAAAGTCGCTTTCAGGTTTCAGCAAGCATCCATGGCGAAGGCAGCATAACGCCAGCCAGTCAGCAAATCGACTTTGGCAACAGTGCCAGCTTTGCGCTCAGTGTGGCAGAGGATACATTTGTACAAATCGACAGCAACTGTGCCGCCGCTCGCTCAGGCAATCAAGTGATTACTGCGGCGATCAAAGCCGACTGCGATATCAGTCTAACCATCCATTTGGCCATAACGCTTGAAGTAGAAGACAGCAGCCCGGCAGCTAGCCAGGAAACACGACGTTTCCGCCTTAGCAATGGCGCAGGTGAGCAAGTGTTAAGCGCCCTGCAACAGACCCGTAGCGGCACCACCGATTTCCTCGACCTGGCCGATGCTGCAACGTTGCTTACCATGCAGGACGATGGCAGCTACCTATTTACTGCTGAGCGCACCGGGCGTTATAGCTTTGAATTTACCGACTCCGTTTCTGGTGAGCAAGTGATGGTCAGTTTTGACGTACTGCCATTTATTGCCTTTACCGCCGCCAGCCAACCAGTGCAGCAAAATGTTCCGGCTCAACTTAGCATTTGGTTAAGTGATGAGCCAATTGACTACCCGGTACAGGTGCAGGTTCAAGGCAATCAAGCTAATGTGGCGAGCCATTTCGAACTAAATGCAATCGATAACCTACGCCGTGCATACACCATAACCGCTACCAGCGGCGATGCAGGAAACATTTCACTGCAAGACAGCAACCTTACCCAGGCTTTGCTGGGCTCACCGCACCACCATCATTTGCTGGTACAAACAGCACCACTGCCTTTAGCACTTGATGCCACAGTGATGCAAGCGGGTACTGCAGGCTTGGTGGTGCAGCGCAGTGGTGGTTTGGTAGAGCTAAGTGCCACAGAGCTGTCAGGGATTGCCGCCGACTATAACTGGCAAGGTGCGGGGCTGGAGATTACTCAAAGCGGTGCCACCGCCAGCTTTGATCCGTCCAGCCTGGCGACAGGCCGTCACTACCTGCAACTGACAGCAGAAGCCGGCGACCGCTTAGGTGAGTTGGAGCTGGCACTAAACGTCATAGCCGATTGCCCGGTCGCTGACTGCAGCAACAGCGGCATCAGCGGCATCCCCTCCAGCCAGAACCAGTTCAGCAACCAACCCAACCGTCTGCCTTTATGCCCACAAGGTCATGGCAACAACCGGGTGGCTCAGTGTCAGGGCCAGGCTGTTCTCTTTGCTGAAATACCTGGTTTGTACCAACTAACGCTTGGTTTGCATAGTGAATTTGAGTCATGGCAAAGTGGCCAATTTGGCCTGGCACTGCGTGAGGGCAGTCTCAACGATACCGGTTTCCGTCAGTTGGGTTTTCTTGTTAATCTGGATGTGGTGGGACTGCAAAGCCCTGGCGAGTCGGTGCCAGTAGCCATCCCCTTACCTGCAGGGCAAAGCATTCCAGCCAACGCCGTCTGGCGGAAGCTGGTCAATGGCCGGTGGCAGAACTTTGTTGAAGACAACGCCAACCGCATCGACAGTGCTCCGCGCAATGCACTTGGCAACTGTCCGGTAGTTTCATCAGATAACTGGCGCACCGGCTTGAACCAGGGCGATGGCTGCATCCGACTAACGATTGAAGATGGCGGACCAAATGACGATGATGGCCGCGCCAACAGTGTCATTCGTGATCCGGGCGTACTGGCACAACAACAAATGGCCAGTGTTTCCTTTGACAGTTCTGGTGGCAGCGAAGTCGCCACCATCACGGCCTTGGTTGGTAGCGCGCTGACAGCACCAGAACCACCATCGCGTGAAGGTTATACCTTCACTGGCTGGCTGCCAGAGTTTCCAGCCACCATGCCAGAAGATGATGTACAGCTTACCGCACAGTGGCAAATCAACCAGTACGTGATCCGCTTTGATGTGGATGGGGGCCAGGCTATCCCTGATCTGCTGCTGGATTTTGGTGCCACCATCAGTGAACCGACAGCCACACGCTCCGGTTATACCTTTAAAGGTTGGTCACCGGCCCTACCCGCCACTATGCCAGCACAAGATTTACAGGTCACAGCTCAATGGCAACCGAGCAGTGTCACTGTGACCTCAAGTGGCAGTAGCCTGGGTTTCGTCAGTGCCATATTGCTGGTGGTGTTTGTGATGCTGCGCCGCTATCACCAAAACAACCGCCTTAGAAGTGGCCTAAAAATGTTGACTGCCAGCCTGTTACTGCTGCCCATGACAGTATTTAGTCAGGACTGGTATCTAGGCGTGCAAGGAGGTGAGGCCAAAAGCCATAGCTCTGGTCACCTGGCAAGTGCAGTGGAACGCAAGCTCAATACGGCAGGTGTCACTGGAACCGTCACGCTCGAATCGAACTCAGACAAAGCCTATCGTCTGTTTGCTGGCTACCGGTGGAATCACTGGTTAGCAACAGAGTTCGGCTGGCTGGATTTAGGTGAGGCGGTATTGCATTACGATGGCCTGCCGGAGAATCAGCCCCAAGCCACATTGAAGGCTCAACCACAACGAGGCAGAGGCGCCGAGCTCAGTATGGTCGGCTCCTTTGCTCTGAATGAGTTCTGGCAGCCATATGTCCGATTGGCACTCTTTGATAACCGTAGCCGCTATCGATTTGAAGGGACTGCCGCGCAATCTTCCGAGCGCCAGCATCGTATTCGGCTGGGGGCCGAACTCGGTATAGGTTATCAGCTTAACACACAGCTACAACTAAGTGCTGCTGCTGCGCACTACAATACCGAGAACTTCAATACACGGATGTGGAGCCTGGGCCTGCGCTATTCATTCTAAGCACAAGCCCAGGATGCTGTAGGTATGACGTTATAAAGCTGCTTGCAAAATACGCCGGGAAACATCCGGCGTTATATCGCCATGCTCGCCCAACTTCACCATTTTATGCTGTACCAGGCGATCCACCATGGTATCAATGGCACTGGCGTCAATGCCATAATCGGCTAATCGGGTTGGTACACCCATCTGTTCAAAGAAAGCGCGGGTATGACTAATGGCTTCATCAATCAAACGCTCTTCGTCCTGATGGGCTAACTGCCAAACCCGTTTGCCATATTGCAGCAACTTGTCACGCTTCTGCTGACGTTGCTGCTGCATCAGAGCCGGCAAAACAATAGCCAGCGTTTGCGCATGATCCAGACCGTGCAAGGCCGTGATTTCATGGCCTATCATATGAGTGGCCCAATCTTGCGGCACTCCGACCCCAATAAGGCCATTCAGCGCCATGGTTGCCGCCCACATCACATTGGCACGAACCGCATAATCCTCCGGCCGTTCCAGCGCCTGAGGTCCCTGTTCAATCAGGGTTTGCAGCAAGCCTTCAGCAAAACGATCCTGCACCGGTGCGTTCGCCGGATACGTCAGGTACTGCTCCATCACATGAACAAAGGCATCGACCACACCATTGGCAACCTGACGGGGCGGCAAACTAAAGGTGGTGGTCGGATCTAAGATGGCAAATTGTGGATACACCAGTGGGCTGGAGAAGGCCATTTTTTCCTGGGTGCTGTAGCGGGTTACCACCGAGTTCCCATTGCTCTCAGAGCCAGTGGCAGGCAGTGTCAAGACACAGCCTAGCGGGATCGCTTGCTGCACTTTGGCTTTACCACAGAGCAGATCCCAAGCATCACCATCATAGCAAGCTGCGGCAGCAATAAATTTGCTGCCGTCAATCACGCTGCCACCACCCACCGCTAAAATAAAATCCAGCTGTTCGCTTTTTAGCAAGTCCGATGCTTTTAGTAAGGTATCAAAGGACGGATTCGGCTCAATACCGCCAAATTCAAAATAAACTTTGCCTGTCAGTGCAGCCTTAACTTGCTCATAAACCCCATTTTTTTTAATGGAGCCACCGCCATAAGTGAATAATACTCGTGCCCCCTCAGGAATAAGCGCAGCCAGCTCAGCAATTTGCTGTTCTCCGAATACAATTCGAGTCGGGTTGTAAAAAGTAAAATTTTGCATAAAAACTCCTGAGTAAATTGACGCCTATAGTACGCAACGCTTGCTTAACAGTATCACTTTTACTGATAAAAACACCGTACCTTCCCCACCGTTTGCCGAACTTTTACCCAAATAGTGGGCTGTCGCTAAACCCTGTTACAAAAAGAAAGTAGGGCTTAGCGTCAAAGCTTAGTATAGTAGTGTGAACCAAGTTGCAATTTAAGGAAATCAAGATGTTGGCATTGGTCTGGTTTATTATTGCCATTGCATTTGGCATTGTGGAACTGATGACAGGTACCTTCGTTATTTTAGCTATCTCAATGGGGGCATTTTCAGCCGCTATTAGCAGTTGGCTGTTTGCGCTGAGCTTTACCCAATCGCTGTTTGTGTTTGCTTTTGGCTGTCTGATGTTTTTACCACTATCATTCTGGTTGCGAAAAAAAGGGTTGGGCACTTCCAAAGCCGTCAATCTGGCAGAACCGGGTTACCAGCAAAGTGTGGTGTTAGAGCTGCATGGCGACAAATTAGTCGCTAAAATGAGCGGCAGTTTCTATCCGGTAAAAGCAGAGCCAAGCGGTGATAACTCGAGCTGGTTGCAAGCTGGTCAGGAGGTGAAAGTCTGTCGTATTGATGGCATTACCTTGCTGGTCGCACCAAAAGACTAGATCAACTTAAACACAAGGAGCAAAGTATGGATTTAGCATTGATTTTATTACTCGGGGTGGCAGGTTTTGCCATCGTTTTAATTCTGAACAATATCTTTATCGTGCGAAACAGCGAATGCATGGTAATTGAGCGCTTGGGTACCTACAACCGTACCTTGCAATCCGGCATTCAGATTACTGTACCGTTTATTGAGAAACCGCGCCCTATCATTATGCTGCGCAACCTGAAATTCGTTGAAACACCCCGTATTGATCTGCGTGAAGCGGTCCTGGACTTTCCAGGCCAGAGCGTTATCACCAAAGACAACGTCACGGTCACCATCAATGGTGTGCTCTATTTCCGGATCCTGGATCCGGTCAGAGCAGTGTACGAAGTGGAAAACATCATCCAGGCAGTCGAAGTACTGGCTAAAACCTCATTGCGGGCAGAGATCGGCCGGATGGAACTGGACTCTATTTTCGAGTCGCGTGAGGAAATCAACGAACGGCTGCGCCTGGTGCTGGATGATGCCGGCAATGGCTGGGGCATCAAAGTAGTGCGGGTAGAGCTGCTGGATATTGCACCGCCAATCGATGTTGAGGAAGCGATGCGCAAGCAAATGACCGCTGAGCGTCAGCGCCGCGCCACCGTGACCGAAGCGGAAGGTGAAAAGCAAGCCGCCATTGCCCGGGCTCAGGGTGAACGGGAAGCCGCCATTTTAAGTGCCCAGGGTGAAAAAGAAGCCGCAATTTTGCGCGCTCAGGGTCAGCGTAAAGCAATTGAGGAAGTATTATCATCCGGAGATGGCCAGCTCAGCTCCGATACGGTTATTGGCTATTTGCTTGGTCGTGAATATCTGCAAACCCTGCCCAATATCGCCAAAGAAGGTGATCGCATCTTCCTGCCAATTGAAACCAGCAATGTGCTTGGCTCCGTCGGAGCCATTCAGGAATTGCTTAGTGGTAAAAAGTTCTAACAGTTTTACCTAAGAAACGGGCCGCATCGCGGCCCGTTTTTTTGCTTCGAGCTTATGCCCGTCGACGCAGGCGTATCAACATCAAACCAGCAACCAGCAACAGCAAGGTAGCAGGCGCTGGTACCTGGAAAGTCACCGTTTGACCGGATGCAAGTAAAGCATAGGCTTCGCGACCAAGTACCTGATGTGCCCGGCTGGTAGGATGGATTTCATCCCAAAACACGTAGGTATGGGCATTGGCACAGCTGACCTCAGAAGCAGCTCCGAGAAAATTTCTCCTAATAGAGCGGCATTCTCCGGTTGTATTTACAAAACCTTCAGAAGCAGGATCTGACAGGATTGAATTAAAAATACCAAAGACATCCAGCATATAGATATCAACCTGATATTGGCTCGCCAAACTGATCAACATAAGTTGCAATGCCTGATTCCACAAGGTACTAACTTCATTGCCTGAGCCACTGTTTGCCCCACTGCGAAACTCTGGAATACTGCCAAGATCCGGCAAATTTGGTACTAATAAAGTAGAGGCCCCCCCCAGGATCATTTCAGTCAGCATGGTCTGAAAGTTCCCCATGATAGAGGTGATCATCATTAGTGGCGCAGAGCTTCCCACCAGATCTCGCATATCATTGCCACCAGCCCAGACTACATAAAGTGCAGCAGGATCCATCACAGCGCCACCAAAGCGATTTTGATAGGTATCCCACTGACGAAGCACACCAGCGGATACACCAGTAGCATTGTCAATTCGAGCACCTCCGTAGGCAAAGTTATTACCTCCGGCACTGGAGCGTGAAGTACTTAATCCCAAATCATCTGCCATAAACTCATGCCACAGATCGCCATTGGAAAAGCGTCCATTCGAACCATAGCCAGCCTCGGCAGCGATAGGTCCCCAACTACCCAATGGAACTGCCGCTCTGGTATTACCGGTATCGGACAAACTATCACCAAAGATATACATATCCGAGAACATCGGTGCAGACAGTGCGGGAGTTGCCAGTAAAGTGAAGACCAGTGCGGTGAAAAAGGTTTGAAGTCTTATGAGTTGTTGCTTAAATAGTTTTATTTTCATAGTTATCTACCCTGTTTGTTGTTTTTATTCAGGCGTTAAACACGCCGTCCAAGGTTCATCGCAAAAATTATGCCTGTTTTTTAAACAGCATGATTTATCAACTTATCGGAGGTCTTATCAGATGAGAAACAGCTGAACTGTAAAGTTATTTGACATAGCCGATTCCTGCAAATTTGCTAACACCACAAGCGGCAGCTACTGATCAGAGCAGTTAACCGTTTAAAAGCATTGAATGCACAAAGAAAATACCGTAAAGGATAGTGACAGACAGATTGATAAGGCGTTGACAGGACGTCTGGACATCTATATAGTCAGCGCATTTTACTGGTCGGAGATGATGCATGCCAGAACATTTGATGGTTACCCCACGCCAGTATGGCGCCCTCGCCTTTTTACCACTGGCCAGTTTTGTGCTGCTGTTTTTAGGCGCCGGGCTTTACTACCAAAGCCAGGGAGTGGATTATGCCTTTTATCAACTACCGGCCCATATTGCTGTATTACCGGCGCTGATCATTGCCATGCTGCTGCACCGCACCTCGATGCAACAAGCGGTGGAAACCCTGATCCGCGGTGCCGGCCAGAATACCATTTTAACCATGTGCCTGATTTACCTGCTGGCCGGTGCTTTTTCCAGTGTCGCGGTAGCCACCGGTGGTGTTGATGCCGTGGTCAATGCCGGCCTCAGTTTGGTGCCGCCTTCCCTGTTGGTCCCAGGGTTGTTTCTGATTGCTGCTTTAATCGCTTTGGCGATGGGTACTTCCATGGGTACCATTGGCGCTTTAGCTCCTATTGCCGTGGTACTGGCAGAGCAAACTGGCTTATCGCCGGTATTGCTGGCTGGAGCCTTACTGGGCGGTGCCATGTTTGGCGATAACCTCTCCATTATTTCCGATACCACCATTGCCTCCACCCGTACCCAGGGCGCACGGATGAAAGATAAATTTCGCGAAAATCTGAAACTGGCACTACCGGCTGCTGCTATCGTGCTATTAGGCTACATCTGGTTTGGCAGTGTACCGGTCGAGATTGCTGCCAAAGAGTTCAGCTGGAGCGCAGCCCTGCCCTATGTAGCGATTTTGGTGCTGGCAGTAGCGGGACTCAATGTTTTTGCGGTGCTGGCACTTGGTATAGTGCTGGCAGCTTTGCAAGGGGCCTGGTTTGGTGACTATCCGCTGGGCAACCTTGGCCAGGATATGGCCTCTGGCTTTGCCTCGATGCAGGAGATTTTCTTACTATCGATGTTTATTGGTGGTCTGGGCGAGTTTATCAAGCAGCAAGGTGGCCTGGGCTGGCTGTCATCCCGGCTCAGTGCTTTCTTTGATAAAGTGAAAATGAAAGCCGAGCGCAGTGGCCAGCTTGGCATCGCCAGCCTGGTGTTTGGTACCAATCTCTGCGTCGCCAACAACACCGTTGCCATTGTGATCAGTGGTGATATCAGCCGTAAACTGGCAGAAAACCATGGCATTACGCCCAAACGCAGTGCCAGCTTGCTGGATATTTTTGCCTGCATCAGTCAGGGCCTGCTGCCTTATGGTGCTCAGGCCCTGCTGCTGGCTGCCAGCTTTGGTTTAAGCCCCTGGCAGGTGGTCAGTGCCAGCTTTTACTGCATGGCGCTGGCAGTAGTAGCCTTGCTTTGGTTGCTGTTAAAGCCAATCACAGCAACCAAGCCTGACTTACAACAGTAACTGGCAGAGTATTACAGCGGGCCCGGGCTGCCACAGTTCGGCAGATTACCCTGAGCCCGGCGCTGCTGGTAAGTCGCTAACGCTTGCGGCATCCGTTGTTGCAGTGCCCGGATACGGTTCTCAGGTACCGGGTGGCTGGATAGCAGTTCAGGGCTGCGCTGGCCGCCACTGGCCGCTGCCATATTGCGCCATAAATCCACCGCCTGCTCCGGGTTAAAGCCGGCCTGCGCCATCAGATCCAGCCCGATAATATCGGCTTCGCTCTCATGTTCACGGCTAAAAGGCAGCAACAAACCGACCTGTGAACCCAACCCCAGCCCAGCCATCATCTCCTGTTGAAAACGAAGATTGGCAGCACGGGTTGCCGCATCGGTTAATACCAACCCGGTTTGCACCAGTTGACTGCGTGATAATCGCTCATTAGCGTGCCCAGCCATCACATGACCAATTTCATGGCCCATCACCGCTGCTAATTGATGCTGATTCTCTGCTACTTTTAGCAAACCGGTGTAGACGCCAATTTTACCGCCAGGTAGGGCAAAGGCATTGACCTGATCATCGGCAAACACCACTACTTCCCACTCATTACCCATGTACTGCTCTGGCGTGACTTTCAGCAAAGCATCGGCGATGCACTGCACATAACGCTGCGTTTGACGGTTGTCTGAAATGGTCAGCTCTTCTTTCATGGCTTCAAAGGTCTGTGCTCCCATGCCACTGAGCTGGCTTTCATTGAACAACATAATTTGCCGGCGCCCGGTTGGTGACTGAGCGCAGGCGGCCAAGATAAGTACTGCCACTACGGCAATCAGGAAAAACTTACGCATGATGATATCCCTATGAAAGACTGTTTATTTATTGTATCTGAGGCTGGCAGAATCACCAATGATAAAAAAAACCGCAGCACTATTGCTGCGGTTTAGGACTGCGGTTTTGAGCTGTGGTTTCTAACAAAAAACCAAGCAATGATTTAACTGGTTAAATCATCAAAGAACTTTTTCACGCCATCGAAAAAACCTTTGGATTTGGGTCTGTGCCTGGCTTCGCTGTCACCGGCCATGGTCGCATCCAGTTGGCGCAACAGCTCTTTTTGCTGCTCGCTCAGATTGACCGGGGTTTCAATCACCACCTTGCACACCAGGTCGCCAACTCCACCGCCACGCACCGACTGCACGCCTTTGCCGCGCAAACGGAACATTTTCTCGGTTTGGGTCTCAGCCGGAATTTTCAGCTTAACCCGGCCATCCAACGTCGGTACCGCAATTTCACCACCGAGCGCTGCTGTGGCAAAGCTAATAGGCACATCGCAGTACAGGTTGTTGCCATCACGCACAAAGATGGGGTGCTCTTTCACATGGACCTGCACATAGAGATCACCTGCCGGTGCACCATGCATACCCGCTTCGCCTTCGCCACTTAAACGAATGCGATCGCCGGTATCAACACCGGCCGGAATTTTCACTGACAGGGTTTTGGTTTTCTCCACCCGGCCTTCGCCATGGCATTTACTGCATGGGTCCGGAATAATTTTACCGCGGCCATGACAGGTCGGGCAGGTTTGCTGCACGGCAAAAAAGCCCTGCCGCATGGTAACCTGACCCGCACCATGACAGGTTGGGCAGGTCTTGGCCGAAGTGCCTTTTTTCGCACCACTGCCATCGCAGCTGTCGCAAGACACCCAGGTTGGTACCTTGATATCCACCGACTTGCCACGCACGGCATCTTCCAGGCTCAGTTCCAGGTTGTAGCGCAGATCGGAGCCACGCTGCGCCCGCGACTGACCGCGACGGCCACCGCCACCAAAAATATCGCCAAACACATCACCGAAAATATCGCCAAAGTCGGCATTGCCACCAAAGCCACCAGCACCACGGCTTGGATCCACGCCGTCGTGACCATAGCGATCGTAGGCCGCACGCTTTTGCTCATCCGTCAGAACTTCATGCGCTTCCTGGATTTCCTTGAATTTCACTTCAAGATCCTTATCGCCTTTGGTTCTGTCCGGGTGATACTTCATCGCCAGACGTTTGTAGGCCTTTTTGATGTCTTTGACATCGGCGCCTTTCTCGACGCCCAGTACTTCATAATAGTCACGCTTTGACATAGATACGGGCTAACTTATGTTAGAGGGCTGCGCCAGAGCGCAGCCCGGGTGGAACATTACTTGTCGTCTTTGACTTCTTCGAACTCAGCATCGACCACATCGTCGGCTGCACCGGCATCACTGGCATTGGCTTCACCACCGCCTTGCTGGGCCTTCTTCTGCGCCGCCTCCATCAGCTTTTGCGCCGCCTGCATCAAAGCTTCCGACTTAGCTTCAATATCCGCCTTGTCGTTGCCTTTGATGGCCGTTTCCAGCTCGCTGATCGCCGCTTCAATGGCTTCCTTGTCGTTAGTTGCCAAATCGCTGCCGGCTTCTTCCAACTGCTTGCGGGTACCATGCACCAGCGCATCGGCTTGGTTACGGGTTTGTACCAGCTCTTCAAACTTTTTGTCTTCCTCGGCATGGGCTTCAGCATCGCGCACCATGGCCTGGATTTCGTCATCGCTCAGGCCAGAAGACGACTTGATGGTAATCTTTTGCTCTTTGCCGGTGTCTTTGTCTTTGGCCGACACATGCAAGATGCCATCCGCATCCAAATCGAAGGTGACTTCAATTTGTGGCTCGCCACGACGACCGGCACGGATACCTTCCAGGTTAAACTGCCCCAGCGACTTGTTGTCGGCCGAGCGCTTACGCTCACCCTGCAGCACATGAATCGTTACTGCCGACTGATTGTCTTCTGCCGTGGAGAACACCTGCGACTTCTTGGTCGGAATAGTGGTGTTTTTCTCGATCAGGCTGGTCATCACACCGCCCATGGTTTCAATACCCAATGACAGTGGGGTAACGTCCAGCAGCAGCACGTCTTTAACATCACCTGACAGTACAGCACCCTGCACCGCAGCACCTACCGCAACGGCTTCGTCCGGGTTGACGTCTTTGCGTGGCTCTTTGCCGAAGAATTCAGTCACCGCCTGCTGCACTTTTGGCATCCGAGTTTGGCCACCGACCAGAATGATTTCGTCGATGTCACCGACGCTCAAGTCAGCATCGTTCAGCGCTACTTTCAATGGGTCCAGCGTACGCTTCACCAAATCTTCTACCAAGGACTCCAGCTTGGCGCGGGTCACCTTGATATTCAAGTGCTTAGGACCGGAAGCATCGGCCGTGATGTACGGCAGGTTGACTTCGGTCTGAGAGGCAGAAGACAGCTCAATCTTGGCTTTCTCGGCCGACTCTTTTAAGCGCTGCATCGCCAATGGATCGTTGCGCAGATCAATGCCCTGCTCTTTTTTGAACTCATCGACCAGGTAGTTGATCAAGCGGTTGTCGAAGTCTTCACCACCTAAGTGAGTGTCACCATTGGTGGCCAGTACTTCAAAAGTTTGCTCGCCATCAACATCGTCGATTTCGATGATGGAAATATCAAAGGTACCGCCACCTAAATCGTACACTGCGATTTTGGCGTCGCCTTTTTTCTTGTCCATGCCATACGCCAGTGCTGCTGCCGTTGGCTCGTTGATGATGCGTTTTACATCAAGGCCTGCAATGCGACCGGCATCTTTGGTGGCCTGACGCTGTGCATCGTTAAAGTAAGCTGGTACGGTAATAACGGCTTCGGTCACTGCTTCGCCCAGGAAATCCTCGGCGGTTTTCTTCATCTTTTTCAGCACTTCGGCAGAAATCTGCGGCGCTGCCATTTTTTTGCCTTTGACTTCAACCCAGGCATCGCCATTGTCGGCTTTGACAATTTTGAATGGCATGATGCTGACATCGCGCTGCACTTCTTCGTCTTCAAAACGACGACCAATCAGACGCTTGATGGCAAATAAGGTATTTTGTGGGTTCGTCACCGCCTGACGCTTGGCTGGCTGGCCGACCAAAGTCTCGCCATCATCGGTGTAGGCGATGATGGAAGGCGTGGTGCGGGTGCCTTCGGCATTTTCAATCACGCGTGGTTTGTCGCCGTCTAATACAGCAACACAAGAGTTGGTTGTACCCAAGTCGATACCAATAATTCTACCCATAACGGCTCTCCAAATCTAATTCAGAACAGATAATTTCGTGTTAGCAGCTTAATGGGGATTAACCATACTGGATTCAAGGATACGGATTTAAATTTTTTCTACCTCCGGCCACGGTTCAGCCATCCGACAGAGCAAAGGGGCACCAAGTCCCCTTTTATCTGCCGCTCATGTGTGGCTAAAACAAAAAGTCGGTCGAGACAAAGTGCGAGCTGCGTTGCTGCACCATGGCTTTGATCAGCTCGATATCTGCCGGTTGGTACTTGGCAGCCACCACGGTCGGGGTAGAGAATTGCCGCAGCGCATCCACCACAGAGAGCGTGCCTTCGGCCGAGTCTTTACGGCCATTGAACGGAAAGCTGTCCGGTCCACGCTGACACTGACTGTTGATATTGATGCGACCCACCTGATTGCTAAACAGATCCACCAGCTCACCCAGTTGGACCGGATCCTGGCCAAACAGGCTCAATTGCTGACCAAAATTGGAGTGAATCACATAATCAATCGCCTGCTGCACATCCTGATACGGTACCACCGGAATCAAGGGGCCAAACTGCTCTTCATGATACAGCCGCATCTTGGCATTGACCGGATACAAAATCGCAGGCCGAAACAAAGAACCCATACGTTCGCCGCCGTCGGCATTGCAAACCCTTGCACCCTTTGCGGTCGCATCGTCCAGCAACGCCCGAAGAAAGTCGGTTTTGCCTGGCTCTGGCAACGGAGTAATTTTCACACCCGACTGCCAGGGCATGCCCAGGGGCAATTGCTCAACCGCTGTGGTCAGCGCCGCCAAAAACTCATCGACCAGGCTTTGATGCACAAACAAAATTTTTAATGCGGTGCAGCGCTGGCCATTAAACGACAAAGTACCGGCCACGCATTCTGCCACGGTGCGGTTAAGATCAGCATCCGGTAGCACGATGGCCGGATTTTTAGCATCCAGCCCCAGCACAGCACGCAGTCGGTGCGGTTTGGGGTGCATTTTTTTCAGATCACTGGCCCCTTTGTTGGTGCCAATAAAAGCGAAGAGGTCAATCTTGCCACTTTCCATCAAAACACCAACCGTATCGCGGCCCCGGCCATAAATCACGTTGATCACCCCGGCAGGGAAGCTGTCGCGAAAGGCCTGCAACAATGGCTCTATCAACAAGACACCGTACTTTGCCGGCTTAAAGATCACGGTATTGCCCATAATCAGCGCTGGGATCAAGGTGGTAAAGGTTTCATTCAATGGGTAATTGAAGGGCCCCATGCACAAGGCAACCCCCACCGGCACCCGGCGAATCTTGCCTAAGGTCCCCTCTTCAATCACAAAGTGGCTGGCTGCTCTGTCCTGCTGTTTCAGCGCCACTATGGTATCGCGGATGTAATCGCAGGTGCGGTCAAATTCTTTGGCTGCATCGGGGTAGGTTTTGCCGATTTCCCACATCAGCAGCTGGATCACCTGATCGCGTTTTTGCTGCATCTGTGTCAGAAACTGTTCGACATGCTGAATGCGTTCCAGTACCGGCATGCGTGGCCAGACACCGCGCCCTAAATCGTAGGCTGCTACCGCTGCATCCAACGCTTGCAGCGCTGTGTCGGCATCCAGCAGTGGCGTATAGCCGAGCAACAACGGCTGTAACGCCTCACTCTCATCGTGCTGCACTCGTTGCTGGACAGGACTATACACTGGGCTAAGCTCACCGGGCCATGCCAGCAACTCACCATTAAGCAAATAGTCCCGCTGGGTCAGCGGATGCTGTGCCGGACAATCGGCCGGCAGCTCGGCTGCCGTTGGAAAAAAGCGTACTAAACTCATGTTGGACTCCTTCGTTTGCAGGGTTGCCTGAGGAGTGGCCTGGTTGTTGTTGTCCGGTCGTCCGGATCTTGCTTTATTAACTGATAAAAGTGGATGGGCGATGGCGTGACCAAAAGCGCTGAAAATGCTCTTTATTGACGATAGCGCCGGTATGCTCCACCACAAAAGCTGCCAGCCTGGCGGCGTATTTCACTGCATCTTCCGGCGCGACGCCGGCCAGCCGGGCCGCAAGATAACCCCCATTAAAAGAATCACCTGCCGCAGTGGTATCCACCACTTTTTTCACCTGATGCGCCGGCGCGGCAAAGCCTTCATCCAGATAAGTCCCAACCACGCCATTTTTGCCATCTTTCACAATAATCTCAGCCACATCCAGTTGCTGTAAAAATGCCTGCACCTCGGCCACAGTGCTGTGTTCAAACAGCACCTTGTGATCGTCCAGCCCCGGCATGGCAATGTCCGCCAACTGATAGGCCTCGGTAAAGGCTGCACGGCATGCGTCCTGGCTGCTCCAAAGCGCTGGCCGGTAGTTCGGATCAAACACCACCTGGCTGCCATGGGCTTTTAGCTGGTGAATCAGGTCGAACAAAGCCCGCCGATCGGCATCGGATAAAATGGCCAGGCTGATGCCGGAGAAATAAAACATGTCCGCCCCCAGCAACTGCTCCACAGAGGACTGGCTGGCAAAGCACTGCATCACCTGACGGGCCGCTGAGGTTTCACGCCAGTAGACAAAACTGCGCTCACCATAAGCATCGGTGTTGATCATGTACAGGCCTGGCCGGGCACCTTTGGCTCTAAGCATCAACTGAGTATCCAGCTTCTCACGCTCGACCGCCCGCACCAGTTTATCGCTGATCAAATCGGTGCCGACCGCGGTAAAAAACTGCACGTCGACCGGCTGTTCGCAGCTGCGCTTCAGATACACAGCAGTATTAAACACATCACCGGCAAAGGACTGATGGTAGACATTCTCAACCAACTGATACATTTCCACCATGCACTCGCCCATCATCACCATGCGTTTTTTCATCCATTGCTCCTTAAGCCGCTGCCTTTTGTTGATTGGCGAGCTCGGTCGCCTGCTGTGCCAGTGCCGTGATCTGCGACCAGGCCTGAGCTTTCACCAGCGTAACAGGCGTTAGCCAGGAACCGCCAGCCACAAATACATTCGGCAATGCCAGAAAGTCTGCCACATTGTGCTGGCTGATGCCGCCGGTCGGACAGAAACGCACCTGCTGAAACACGCCACGCAAGGCTTTCAGCATCTCGATACCGCCGGACAAATGCGCCGGAAAAAATTTCACTTCATGAATACCCGCTTCCAGTGCCATCGCAATTTCGGAGGGCGTCGCCACCCCGGGAGCCAGCGGCAAACCAGTTGCCAGCATGGCATCCAACAGCGCCGGCGTACTGGCCGGGCTCACCAGAAACTCAGCACCGGCCGCTTTAGCGGCCAGGGCATCCCCGGCCGACAAAATGGTACCGGCGCCAACCAGCAGCTCGGGTAAGGCATCGCGGATGGCGGTAATGGCAGCCAATGCCTGACGGGTACGCAGTACCACTTCAACCGAGCCAATACCGCCTTGCTGCAAAGCAGCGGCAATCTGTACTGCTTCGTCCGGGCTATCGGCCTGAATAATGGGCAACAAGGCCGGTCCACGCAGTAGGGGAGATAATGCAGCCATCAGGCAACTCCTGTGTAATGCGACAAGGCACTGACCACCCCGTCAGTTAAATGCTGATACGCTTCGGTCAAAGCCTCGACAAAACGTGGTTCGGTAGCTAAATCGCGGCCAAAGACAGCGCTCAGACGCAAAAATCGCGCTACATCGGCGGTTGCATCGCCGGTGCAACTGGCAGCGACCGCCAGCAGTTGTTCGGCCAAAGGATCGACCAGAGGCACTGTGCTTTGCTGACGCAGACAGATAAAACGACACCAGGCCGCCACTGCCAGTGCCAGGTAGCGAATGGAGCTGCCACTGGCCAGATTGTCGCGCACTGCAGGCAGCAACCGCATCGGCAGCTTTTGCGAGCCATCCCAGGCAATTTGCGCCAGCAAATGACGAATGGCCGGATTTTGGAAGCGCTGAAGAATATCGGCGCTGTACTGACCGGTATCGAGCTCGGCTGGTGCGCGAAAGGATGGCATCAGATCCTCAGCAATCATCCGCTTGATCAGCGCAACCAGGGTGTCATCCTGCATCGCATCGGATACCGTTTCGTAGCCCAGCAAACACCCCAGGTAAGCCAGCGTGGAGTGCGGTGCATTCAACAAGCGCAACTTGGCTTTTTCAAAAGCACTGACATCAGCAGCAAAAATCACACCGGCACTTTGCCAGTCGGGCCGCTCTGCGGGTAGATCGTCTTCAATCACCCACTGCAAAAAGGACTCACGCTTAATCGGCCAGGCATCGGCCAGACCAAGCTCATTGGCGACCTGCTGCCGCAGGGTATCATCGGTGGCGGGAGTGATACTATCCACCATGGTGCAGGGGCTTTTCATGCTCTGCAACCAACTGGCAAATACCGGATCCCATTCCCGGGCAAAACGGACCAAGGCGCGCTTTAGTTTATGACCATTGTCGGTCAGATTGTCGCAACTGATCGCACAAAAAGGCGCTTCCCCGGCCTGATACCTGGCTTGCAGTGCAGTGACCAGTAAGCCAATGGCGGTGATAGGTTGGGTCTGACGCTTCAGATCCTGACGGATCTCCGGGTGCTGCAGATCCAGCTCGCCGGCGGCATTCAGACAATAGCCTTTTTCAGTAATGGTCAAAGTGACAAAACGGGTTTCGGCAGCGCTTAGCTGCGCCAGAACCTCGGCATACTGCTCTGCCGCCACCAGCACCTTTTGCACGGCCCCAATGACCTGATAGCGGATCTCGCTATCCAGCTCCACCAGGGTATAGAGCCCATCTTGCGGGTTCAGCGCTTTAGCCACCTCGCCCGAGCGCATCGATACCGCACAAATACCCCAGTCACCGCCTTGCTTTAGAGCCTGCTCAGTGTACCAGGCCTGATGGCCACGAAAAAAAGCACCAGGCCCTAAATGCACCATGCCGATGCCTGGCTGCCGGGCTTGCAGCCGGTAGTCAGGCAAGGTCACCTTGCCTTGCAAACTGCTGAGCGTCTGATTGGATAATGGCTGCATAACGTTGTCTTGTCCCATGTTGTGGTACTGCCCTTTACGCCAGTTGATAGGCTTTTTTCACCAGACCATAGGTCAGATCGTAGGCGACCTGCATGGCCTCTTCTTCCGTCAACCGGTGCTCAGCGACCAGCGAGGCCAGAAAGCGGCAGTCAATACGACGCGCCACATCGTGCCGGGCCGGGATCGACAAAAATGCCCGGGTATCATCGTTAAAGCCAACGGTGTTATAAAAACCAGCCGTTTCGGTAACCTGATGACGAAAACGCAGCATGCCCTCCGGGCTGTCGTGGAACCACCAGGCCGGGCCCAGCTTTAATGCCGGATAATGGCCTGCTAATGGCGCCAGCTCACGGGCATAGGTGGTCTCATCCAGCGTAAACAGAATAATGGTCAAACCCGCTTCATTGCCATACTTTTGCAGCAGCGGCTTCAGGTTGCTGACAAACTCCGTCGGGCTGGGTATATCGGCGCCCTTATCCGGACCGAAGCGCTCAAAAATAATGGTATTGTGATTGCGGTGAGCGCCCGGGTGAATTTGCATCGTCATGCCATCTTCCAGGCTCATACCAGCCATTTCGGTCAGCATCTGGCCGCGAAACAGTTCGGTTTCAGCCGGGCTGGCTTCACCAGCTAGGCAGCGCTGGAACAAGGCCGCCGCTTCATCGGCAGGTAAATCAGCGGTGATGGCCGTTGGGTGGCCATGATCGGTCGCAGTGGCACCGTGCTGACGGAAAAATGCCCGCCGCTTTCGCAATGCCGCCAGATACCCCGGCCAGCTGTGGGTATCTTCACCGGTCAGCTCACCAAGTTTGGCAATATTGGCAGCAAAGTCGGCTCTGTCGGCATCTACTACATCGTCGGGGCGGAAGGTGGTGATCACCCGCTGCTCATAGCCACTGCCTTTCAGCTTGGCATGATGACGTAAATCGTTTAATGCCCCTTCTGTGGTGGCAATCAGTTCAATGTTAAAGCGATCGAGCAAGGCCCGCGGTGCAAACTCTGGTTTCACCAGCTGCGCATTGATGCTGTCGTAATAGTGATCCGCCGTATCGGCTGATAAGGTTTCAGTCAGGCCAAACACATCATGAAACACGCTGTCGAGCCAGATGCGCGATGGCGTACCACGAAACAGATAATAGTGACTGGCAAAAATCCGGAAGATTTTGCGGTAATCCTGCTCCACCACCACACCATCGCGACGACGTATACCCAGCGACTCCAACGAGATCCCCTGGCTATAGAGCATGCGAAAGACGTAATGATCCGGCAGCAGCAGCAAACTGGTGGCATTGTCAAAGTTGGTATTATCACCAAACCAGCGCGGATCCGTATGACCGTGTGGGCTGACGATTGGTAAATCTTTAATGTGCTGATACAAGCGCTGTGCAATGGCCCTTATGGTCGGATCCGATGGGAACAAACGATCCGGATGCAGGGTTAAAGTACTGTTCACGGATATCCTGCTGCTAGCTGATGTCATAGTGCATTCCTATCTTGTCGACTGTGAGCCATGCTCACCAGGTTATTCATTCTGTCCGGCTAACCACCTGACAGGAGTTTCGTTGTGTCGCCTTTGTCTGCTCTTATCAGAGCGTGACGCCATTTTTCCAGATCGCAATTTCCCGGTTGTCGGACACTTCATTACGGGTTTGCCGGCCAGAAGCAACGTCGAGCAGATAGCGGAAAAAGGCATGGCTAAACTCGGTGGCATCCTGGCCTTGTCGCAACAAGCCACCGGCATCAAAGTCAATCCACTGTGGTTTGCGGGCCGCCAAGGACGAATTGGACGAAATTTTCACCGTGGGCGCCGGAAAACCGAGCGGCGTGCCACGTCCGGTGGTAAACAGCAGCAAGGTAGCACCAGCGGCGGTTAAAGCGGTTGAAGACACCGCATCGTTGCCAGGCCCTTCCAGCAAGGTAAGTCCTGCCTTGCTGACCGTTTTGCCATAGCGGATCACCTGCTGCACCGCTGCACTGCCGCCTTTTTGAATGGCGCCGAGTGATTTTTCTTCCAACGTGGTCAGGCCGCCCTCTTTGTTGCCAGGGCTTGGGTTTTCATACACGGGTTGCTGGTTGTCGATAAAGTACTGCTTAAAGTCATTAACCAGTTGCACCAGATCATCAAACACCTGCTGATTGCTGGCTCTGGCCATAAACACCTGCTCGGCACCAAACATTTCCGGTGTCTCCGTCAGCACTACCTTGCCATTCGCGGCCGCCAGCAAGTCGGCGATGCGCCCGACCAGGGCATTGGCCGTGAGGCCACTTAAGCCGTCTGAACCACCGCATTTCATGCCCATCACCAGTTCGGAAACCGGACAGGCCGTGCGCTGATCCTGGCTCATCTGCTGCAGCAGTTCGCCGACAGCCGCCAGGCCCTGCTCGATTTCGTCTTCCACTTGCTGTGCATTAAAAGCGCGGATGCGGCTGGCATCGATGTCCGGGCTCGACTTCAGCAAAGTGGCCAGTTGGTTGTTTTCACAACCCAGGCCCAGTACCAGTACAGCACCGGCATTGGGGTGCTGAATTAAACCAGCCAAGAGTTCGCGGGTATTGCTGAGATCATCGCCCAATTGCGAACAACCAAAGGGATGGGTAAAGGCATGAATGCCATCAATCGACGATTGTGCCAGTAAATCGGCAAACTCTTTGCGGGCCAGCTCTGCAATGCGGCTGGCAGCTCGATTGACACAACCAACGGTATTAATGATCCAAAGCTCATTGCGGGTTCCTACCTTGCCATTGGCACGGCGATAGCCCTGAAACTCGGTGGGTAGCCCAGCCGGGTACTCTGGCTGGCGGGCTTCACAGCCCTGGTAGCGGTACTGCTGCTGACCACTTAACAGCGTGGTTAAGTTGTGCGAATGTACCTGCTCACCGGCCTGAATGGCGCAGCTGGCGGCACCGATGGCAAAACCGTATTTGATCACCGGCTGGCCTTTGGCAATGGCTTGTAAAGCCACTTTGTGACCGGCCGGAATGGCCTGGCTGGCTGTCAAATGAGCAAAAGGCTCCGGCAAGGCCGCACCTGCCGGCAATGGCTGCAAGGCCACCAGCACATTGTCGCGAGGATGCACCTGCAGTACCTGCAACTGCGCTTCCAGCCCATCGGCGCTGCCGGGCGTTGTCGTCAAACGAATACTGCAGCCTGCTTGTTGCTCTGTACTCATGATGTTACCTGTTGCGTTATTCAGCCAAAGTTTCTTGCAAAAAGTTATTGGCAACCATTATTTGCCAGCGGTGGCATTTTTTTGCTGCCCAAGCTCAGGGCAGCGAAAATGGCTTGCCATTGACCGTGACATCGTAGTGCTCAATGCCGGCGACATTATCCAGTAGTCCCAATGACTCCACCTGCTTAAAGTGGACATGGTGCAAGGTGACGCCGCTAATCGGAGCCCGCTCAAAGCCGCGCAGCTCAAAGGCCCGTTGCGCTTTGGCAACCCGTAAGTTACTGATATGCAGGTTGCGCACCTCAGGCATAAAGTCACCGGCATCCCCCTCTTCGTAAAAGAAGTTGATCACAATGGCATCCTGCACTTCACCGATATCAATATCGCGGATGTAGATGTTTTCAATCAGGCCACCGCGCACCGAGTTGGTTTTAATACGGATACCGCGCTTTAAATCCGGGCTGCTCATGCGGCAACGGCGGGCAAAAATATTGCGGGCACCACCGGAGATTTCACTGCCCATCACCACGCCACCATGGCCAGAGTGCATCACGCAGTCCTGGATCACCACATTCTGTATTGGGGTGGCCAGTCGGCGGCCGTCATTGTTGCGGCCTGATTTCAGCGCAATGCAGTCATCGCCGGTGTCGAACAAACAATCTTCAATCAACACCCGGTTGCTGGACTCTGGGTTGCAGCCATCGGAGTTCGGCCCATGGCTGATGCAATTGACAGAGCGCACCACCACATCTTCCGAGAGCACCGGATTAATCAGCCAAAAAGGTGAGTTACGAATAGTGATCCCTTCAATCAGTACCCGCTTGCAGCGATAAGGCTGAATAAAAGGTGGCCGTAAAAAGTCATTGTCCATCTGCCGCTCAGTAACAGGTACGCCCTGCTCGGCCATCTGGAAAATAGGGGTACGGGTTTGCACCTGATCGACCGAGGCGTCGTATTCCCAGTTGCGCCGCTCCCAAACCCCTTTCCACGGCCACCAGTTGGTCGCACTGCCATTGCCTTCTAATATGCCGTCACCGGTTACAGCAATGTTTTCCTGCTCAAAGGCATAGATCAGCGGCGAATAGCCAATCAGCTCAACGCCTTCCCAACGGGTAAATACTTTCGGTAAATAGTGCGCGGCATCGGTATAAAACGACAGCACGGCATCGGTTTGCAGATGCAGGTTGACATTGGATTTCAGATGAATGGCCCCGGTCATAAAGCGGCCGGCCGGTACCAGTACCCGGCCACCACCAGCAGTGGCACAGGCAGCGATGGCAGCAGCAATGGCCTGGGTATTATCGGTGTGGCCATCGCCAACAGCACCAAAGTCCGTGATCGGAAAGTCCTGTGCCGGGAACGAAGTCGGGGCGATGCTGGCGATGATGGCATCGGCTTGCTGCCACAAAGCTTCATCAGCGGCATCGCTGGCATCCTGCATCACGGTCGGGGCTGGGTTGCAACCAGTCAGAGACATCAGGCTCAGGCCGCCGGTCAATGCTCCCAGAGTTTTCAGGCTTTGGCGTTTCATCAAATCGGTCATGGTACTGTCCTATCCTGTTAGCTGTGTTGTGGTAGTGGCCGCTGCAATCCACTGGATGCAACCAAAACGGACACCTCGTATGCTTCTATCATAATCAATTTGCCACCGGTGGCAAGTAAAAATCAAAAAAAATGTCTATCGGTGGCAGTCTACTGCTCTGCACCAAACAAAAGCAGAGCAGCGTCACGTTTAAAGTACTGATTTTTTCAAGCGCAGAGGGTTCAGGACTGCCGGACTTTGGCTGTAGACTCCCGTACCACCAGAGTCGGTGCTACCTTAGCCGCCACCTGCTCAGCGCCTTTATCGTTGTTTTCAATCGACATAATCATTTTGGTCGCTGCCAGCAATGCCATCTGTCGAACCGGCCGGCGAATGGTGGTTAAGGATGGAATCACCCGCGAGGCCAGCATGTTGTCGTCGAAACCAGCCACCGATAATTGTGCCGGCACTGCAATGCCAAGTTCGTGTGCTACTTTCAGTACCCCTGCGGCCATCTGATCATTGTTGGCATAAATCGCTGTGGGGCGTTCACTGGCAAGCAAGAGTTGCCGGGCACACTCAATGCCTTTTTCGTAGCTGTTATCGCCTTCGACAATCCAATCCGCACGCAGCTGAATGCCATAGGCTGATAACCCCAGCTGAAAACCTTCCATCCGCTCGATGGTCGACTTATAGGCCTGAGGGCCCGTAATAAAAGCAATCTTTTCATGGCCCAGCTGGGCAAAATAGCGCGCCATTTCAGCCGAGGCCGCGCGGTCGTCCGATACCACGATGTGACAGGGTTCATCCAGTGCCACCGAGCTGAGCCGAACATAGGCCCGGCCGGAGTCTTTCAGTGCCTGAGCCAGCTCTTCGAGCTCCGATACCGGCGGTAACACAATAATGCCATCCAACTTGGAACGACTGATAAAGCGCAGGCAGTCCTGCACCAGGGTCGGGCTTTGGTAGCGGCACGGATGCACCACCAGTTCATAGCCCAGGTTGGAGCACACCTCCAGCACACCACGCTGCACCGAGTCGAGGTAAAGCGCATCCGGGTTGTCGTAAATCAGCCCCAGCAGATAAGAGCGGCTGGATGCCAGTCCTCGGGCCTGGGTATTGGGCGAGTACTTCAGCTCGTTGATCACGTTCTGGACCTTGGTACGGGTATGCTCTCCAACGCTGAGAGAGCCATTGATTACCCTGGAAACAGTTCGTTTTGACACGCCGGCTATGCGGGCAACGTCGTTGATGGTGGCTTGCTTCATTTTGATCATCTTTATCTGCACCTGTGCAATTGAGCCAACACTACTTCCCCATAGCCATCAGTTGTGGACGATAGGTTGCCAGGGAGATCTCGATGGCAGCTTGTTTGACTTGTGCAGCAATCTGTTGGATTTGTTGTTTTTTAAACAGTATCGCAGGCGCACTGACCCCGACGGCAGCAGCGACTTGTCCCAGCTCATCGCGAACCGGTGCCGCCAGGCAACGCACATCCGGGTGATACTCCTGCTCATCGGTAGCATACCCCCGAGCCAACACCCGCTGCAACTCCGATTTTAACGCTTCACCCGCCAGTAAGCTGTGTTCGGTGCGTCTGACAAAGCTGGCTTGCAGCGCTGGATCGTGCAAACGGTCGAAGCAGCGAAACGCCAGAAACACTTTACCGGATGCCGAGCAGTTCAGCGGCACTACGGTGCCGGGTCTGGCAGCCAGCCGCAGTGGATTCGGGCTATCACAGACTTCAACCAGCAGGGAGCCATCGGCATGGGGCAAAGCCAGATGACAACTAAAACCGGTACTCAGTGACAATTGCTGCAACATCGGCAAGGCCTTTTGTTTTACCGGCATTGAGCTGAGTAAACTTAAGCCAAGACGCAGCAACTGACTACCAGCCAGGTATTTTTTACCATGCTTTTCAATCAGCTGCTGCTGGCAAAGCGTTTGCAAAATACGAAAGGCGGTGGTGCGTGGCACCGCCAGTTGCTGCTCCAGCTCGGACAAACTCAACCCTTGCTCGGCACGGCTGATTTCATCAATCATCCGGCAGGCATTGGCCAGATTCGGGATCACGTAACTTACCATCATTGCCTCCTAAAGCAGCAGTTGCTGCTTAGTACAAGCCAAAGAGTTTCGGCAGAAACTCACTGATCGCCGGTACATAAGTCACCAGCATCAGCACCGCAAACATCGCCAGATAGAGCGGTAACAAGGGCCGGATAATGGCTTCAATCCGCGTTTTGGCAATGGCACAACTCACAAAAAGCACGCTGCCAACCGGTGGGGACACCAGGCCAATCGACAAATTCAGCACCATCATGATGCCAAAATGCAATGGACTCATGCCCAGCTCCACCGCCACCGGCAGGAAAATCGGCGTGAAAATCAACACCGCTGGTGTCATGTCCATAAAGGCGCCCACCAACAGCAGGATCAGGTTGATCATCAGCAAGATCAGCAGTGGATTCTCACTTAAGGTCAGCATGGCAGCACTGATCACCTGCGGGATCTGCTCGTAGGACAAGATCCAGGACATCGCTGAAGAAGTGGCGATCAGCGCCATCACGATGGCCGTGGTTTCCGCCGCTTTCATCAGCACCGCCGGCAGTTCATTTGGTTTCACTTCCCGGTAAATGCCCACAGCCAGAATCAGCGAATACACCACAGCGATGGCGCCTGCTTCAGTGGCAGTAAAAACGCCGCTGATAATGCCGCCAATCACCAGAAAAATCATAAACAAGCTGGGCAGCGCTGCTGCTACTTTTGGCACCACCAGTTTGAGCGGCAGCCGGGCACCAACCGGATACCCTTTTAGTTTGGCGTAACCGGCACAAACCAGCATCAGTGCCATGCCCAATAAAATACCCGGCAGGTAGCCAGCGACAAACAAGGCCGCAATGGAAACTCCGCCACTGGCGATGGCGTAGACAATCAGAATGTTGCTCGGTGGGATCAGCATCCCGGTGGTGGCAGCCGAGGCGGTGACCGCCGCGCTGTAATTGACATCATAACCCTGCTTTTTCATTTCGGGCAGCATAAAGCTCCCGATGGCCGAGGTCGCAGCAACCGCCGAGCCGGAAATGGCGCCAAAAAACATGCAAGACACCACATTTACCAGTGCCAGGCCACCCGGCAACATGCCAATCAAAGCCATGGCGCATTCAATCAGCCGACGGGCGATGCCACCCCGCCCCATAATCAGGCCAGACAGTATAAAAAACGGAATAGCCAACAGCGCAAAGCTGTTGATGCCACCGGCCATACGCTGTGCCATGGTGGTAACAGCCGGCATAAAATCGATGCTGAGCAGCATGGTGGCTAGAGTAGCCAAACCAATGCAAAACGAAATCGGCACATTCAGCAGCAACAGGCCAAAAAACACCACCAGTAAGACTATAATTGCCAATTCCATCAATGCATCCCCTCTACCGGCTGCATCGGCTGCTGCCGAATACCAAAGTACAACTGGCTCAGACCATAAAACACAATCAACATGCCGGATAATGGAATGGCGATGTAGATGTACGCCATACGAATACCCAAGGCTGCCGACATCTGATTCAGTTCATAGGTCAACCACACCAGGTTGCCACCACCAATCACCATCACATTGAAGGCAAACAGCACCACAGCCGCCGTTAAAACCAACTGAACATGCCGCTGACGCTCTACTTTTAAGCGCCGGGTCACAATATCCAGCCCCAGATGCACGCCGGTTCGATAGGCAAAGGCCGCACCTATCATGCCAATCCAAATCAGCAAACAGCGTGATAGCTCCTCAGTGATGGAGCTGGGTGCTCCTAACACATAGCGGGACACCACCTGCCAGCACACCACCACTACAATGCCAGCCATCAGACTGGCCAGAAACCACTTCAACAGGGTATCGACCCAATGCACCAATTTAGTCATGCTCGCTCTCCTTGGGGCTCGACTGCGGTGTATCCAGCTCTGCAATGCGCTGCAGTAAAGGACCAATATCGGTCTGCATCAGGCTTTGATGAAAAGGCTGCACCGCCTGACGAAAGGGTTCTTTATCCGGGTAAATTACCGTAACTCCCGCCGCTTTCACCGCAGCCAGTGCTTCATCCGAGGCCTGCTGCCAGGCCTCGCGCTGGTACACAATGGAGTCCTGTGCCGCCCGGGTCACCCAGGCTTGTTGCTGTGGACTCAGGTTTTGCCAGACATGCAAACTCATGATCAATACATCCGGGACCGCAGTGTGTTCATCCAGGCTGTAGTAACGGCTGATTTCATAGTGGCGGGACAAGTAAAAACTGGGCGGGTTGTTCTCGGCCCCATCGACCACGCCTTGTTGCAAGGCGGTGTAAAGCTCCCCCCAGTCAATGGGCGTGGCTGCGCCGCCTAAAGCTTCCACCATCCGCACTGCGGTCTGGCTATTGAGCACACGGAATTTTTTGCCACGCAAATCGGCCGGGCTATCGATGCGGGTATGGGTGGAGTAAAAGCTGCGGCTACCGGCATCGTAGTAGCCCAAACCATGCAAGCGGGCTTGTTCGATTTCCTGCAACAACTGCTGGCCCAAGTCGCTTTCCAGCACCCGCCAATAGTGATCGTTATCGCTGAAAATATAGGGCACACTGAACACCCGCATCGCCGGCACAAAGCCTTCCAGCGGACTGGCCGAAACTTTGGTCATGGCCAGGCTGCCAATTTGCAGCAGTTCGACCAGCTCGCGCTCGCTGCCCAGTTGACCGCCGCTGTAGATTTCGATGCTCATGCTGCCATCGGAGTACTCCGCCAGTCGCTCCGCCATCAGCGCCATGGCTTTGTGCACTACATGCTCCTGATCCAAGGTGTGAGCCAGGCGTAAGGTAGTGTGTTCAGTATCCGGCTGACACCCCAACAGCCCCAGCAGCAAAACCGCTGCGGCCATCCGGTGTCGCCAGCCTGAGACAACGTCATTCTTCATAGTCAGTCCAACCCTGTTGCAGTTATGGCGCATCTGCTGTGCGCCTGATTTATGGGACTTTCCTTCTGGATGCTTAACGCATGGCACTGGCCGGAAATTTATCCATATCGTGGTAATCCAGGTTTTCACCTGCCATGCCCCAGATAAAGGCGTAATTGCTGGTGCCACAGCCACTGTGAATGGACCAGGCCGGTGATACTACGGCTTGTTCGCTGGCCACCCAGATATGGCGCGTTTGTTGCGGTTGCCCCATAAAGTGACAAACCCGCTGATCGTCTGCCAAATCAAAGTAAAAATAGGCCTCCATCCGCCGATCATGCTGATGCGCCGGCATGGTATTCCAGACACTGCCCGGCTTAAGCACGGTCAGGCCCATTTGCAGCTGGCAGGTTTGCACCACATCCCGGATCATCAATTGGTGAATGGCGCGCTCATTCGAAGTTTGCTGCGATCCCATTTGCAGCACGGTGCAATTGTCCATCGTTAGATGTTTGGTGGGGTAACTGCAGTGCGCCGGCGCTGAGTTCAGATAAAACTTGGCCGGTGTGCTGGCATCGTCGCTGTAAAAGCTGACATCCTTAGCACCCATACCGACATAGAGCCCTTCTTTGGTTTGCAGTGGGTACTCGGTGCCATCCACCACCACTTTGCCAGCACCCCCCACATTGATAACCCCAAGCTCGCGGCGCTCTAAAAAGTAATCGGCTTTGAGCGCATCTACCGCTTCCAGTACGATGCCGGCCTTTACCGGCACGGCACTACCGACCAGAACCCGCTCGTAGTGGGTGTAACACAGCACCAGTTTGTCGGCCTGCATCAGGTTATCTACCAGAAAGTGCTGGCGCAGTTGTTCGGTATCGTACTTTTTCACGTCATCCGGATGGGTTGGGTAACGGCTTTCAAATTCAACAGTCATAACTTTCCTCACAAAATAAATAGGTGGCCGATGGTTAGCGGGCCAGCCAGCCACCATCAACAGCCAGAACATGGCCATTCACATACTGACTAGCTGCCGAAGCCAGAAAGACAGCTGCACCTGCCAAATCGGCTGGCTCGCCCCATTGACCAGCCGGGATCCGATCCAAAATAGCAGCATTGCGTGCTTCATCCGCCTGCAAAGCCGCAGTATTGTCCGTGCGAAAGTAGCCTGGCGCTATCGCATTGACCTGAATGTTGTGTTTGGCCCACTCATTGGCCAGGGCCTTGGTGACACCGGCAATGGCATGCTTACTGGCTGTGTAAGCGGGTACCGTGATGCCACCACTGTAGGACAGCATCGAAGCAATGTTGATGATTTTTCCCTGCTTGCGGGCAATCATGTCACGGCCCAGCAACTGGCTAAGTAAAAAAGCGGCGTCAAGATTTACCGCCATCACCTTGCGCCAGGCATCCATCGGGAACTCATCGGCCGGCGCCCGGAAAATCGTGCCACCACAATTAACCAGAATATCCACTGCGCCCTGTTCTGTCGCGGCGGCAGCTAAGGCACGCACTGCAGCTTCATCCGATAAATCGGCCGCCAAAGCCAAGCCTTCGCCACCTTGCTGCTGAATCGCAGCCACCGTTTCATAGCTGCCAGTTGCTGATGAACTGGCGCACAACACCCGTGCTCCCGCTGCTGCCAGTGCTAACGCGATGGCCTGCCCCAAACCTCGGCTGGCGCCCGTGACCAAGGCGGTTTTGCCCTGCAGTGAAAATAATGCGCTCATGCCACACTCCTTCAGCTTTTAACCGTTACCACAACGCTTGCCCGCACCATGGCTTTTGGTAAATCGTTCAAATATGGAACAGTTGCACTATTCAACCAACCAATATAAATTAAATAAATCAAACACTTAAAATGAAATAACCGATTTTCCATCCCCAAGCGGCTGAATTTATCGATTGGTTGAATTGACAGCAATTATCCGTTGGTGCTAGCTTTTTGCCATCGGTGGCACAAAATTGCAAGCTTTTTTTGCCACCGGTAGACAATGCTGCATAATCAGCCTAGTATTCGATACAGCAGTTTGCAAGCAAAGCGACGAAGACAAACAAAATCAACAGGGGCAGCCAGGCTGTTCCCATATAAAAAAGCCGCCAAGCGGCAAAACGACAAGATCTAGGAAGAGGTGAACAACATGGCTACCCCACAGAATTTATTTCGACCACACAAGCTCAGCCGGGCTTTAACCTTAGCCGGCCTGGTGACTTTATTTGGCGCCACACCACTGCTGGCGGATGAAGCCAACAGCGACCAGCAAGCAGAACCGGAAGAGCAGATTGAAGTGATCTCTGTGATCGGCAGCTTCCGCGGTAGCCTGGCCAGTGCACTCAACCAGAAACGCTTTGAAACCGGTGCCACCGACACCATCAAAGCAGAAGATATTGCCGACTTTCCGGATCTCAACCTGGCCGAGTCACTGCAACGGATTCCTGGTGTCGCCATTAGTCGGGTGGCTGGTGAAGGCCGGCAAATTTCTGTCCGCGGTCTGGGGCCGGATTTTACCCGGGTGCGGATCAATGGCATGGAAGCACAATCCACCAGTGGGGGTACCGATGCCATTGGCGGGGCCAACCGCGGCCGTGGCTTTGATTTCAATACTTTCTCATCGGATCTGTTCAGTGAATTGACGGTGCGTAAAACCGCTTCTGCCAATGTTGAGGAAGGCTCCTTAGGTGCAACCGTCGACTTACGAACCGCCCGCCCTTTTGATTACGATGGCCTGACGTTTGCAGCCAATGTGCAGGCTGGCTACAACGATCAATCGGAAAAAATCGATCCCAAAGGTTCTTTTTTATTCAGCAACATCAATGAGGATCGTACCTTCGGTTATCTGATTTCCGCTGCTTTTTCCGAGCGTAATATTGTGGATGAAGGCGCCAGTACCGTGCGCTGGAACAATGTGAACAACTTTGGCAGCTACCGTGGCGATGCCGAAGCCTCGGAGCTGGAAGAGATTAACGATGCTTTCCGCCCTCGGCTGCCGCGCTACGACTCCTATGTCCATAATGTAAAACGTATTGGTCTGGCATCGGCGCTGGAGTACCGGCCAACTCTGGAAACCCGCTTTAATCTGGATGTGCTGTACTCTAAAGATGACTCCACCCGGCAGGAGGCTTTTATGCAAGGCATCCTGAACAACAGCAGCCTGACCGGTGCGATGAATGTGCTGGATTATGAAATTGATAACACCAATACCGTGACCTATGCCTCTTTTGAAAATGCCCTGGTTCGCAATGAGCTGCGTTACGATGAACTTTCTACCGAATTCTTGCAGTTTACCTTAAGTGCGCAGCATCAACTGACGGATAACCTCAGAATTGATGGCATGATTGGCCGTGCTACCTCCAAGTTCGATAACCCGATCCAAACCACAGTGGTAATGGAAAAAGCCGGATTGGACTTTAGCTACGACTATCGCGGCAATAGACGCGAAAACCCTGAGCTGATTTTTGGTGCCGGCGCTTATGATGCAGCGGGTTGGGTGACCAACAGTGTGCGTCTGCGTCCACTGGGGGCAGAAAACACCTTTGATAGTGCGGCCATCAACCTGGAATACATGCTGAATGACTACCTCACCCTGCGTGGTGGCTTGCATTACAAAAATTTTGAGTTTGAGACCTTTGAAGCGCGTCGTCAGTCCGAAAACGCCGCTGGCGTGGAAATGACACCAGACCTGATTATGAACTACAGCGCTGGCGTAGGAGCTTCAACCTGGTTAGTCCCTAACCTGGATGCTATTAATGCCCGCTACAACATTTACAGCAATACCGGTGATTTTGTGGTGAGCTCTGACTTCCGCCGGGTTGATAACTTTTCTGCCGAAGAACAAACCTTAGGGGCATACCTGCAACTGGCGTTTGAAACTGAAGTCGGCGACACCGTGATCCGCGGTGATTTTGGTGGCCGCTACGTTAGCACCGATCAAAGCTCTACTGCCTGGGCCACTATCGGTGGTACGCAGGAGCTAATTACCGCCAAACACAGTTACAATGAGTTTTTACCCTCACTAAACCTGGTATTCGAACCAATGGATGATGTCATTATCCGTTTTGGTTATGCGGAGGTGATGTCACGGCCTGGCTTATCCGGCATTCGCCCTAATGTGTCGGTGTCAGTCTCCGGCGGTGCCCGTACCATCAGTGGCGGTAACCCAACACTGGAGCCAACCCGGGCCAAAACCTATGATTTGGGCTTAGAGCTCTACTTCGATAACGAGTCTTTGCTAGGCGTTGCTTTATTCCGTAAGGATATTGAAAGCTACATTCAAAACCTGCGCGAAACCAAGCCATTCACTGAAACCGGCCTGCCGGTGCAAGCAGCGATTGATGCCTGTAATGCCGGGCCTGGTTATGGTGAAGCTTCTGGCTGTAACGAAAATGTCGAGTGGCAAACCACTACGCCACTGAACGGCCCTGGTGGTAACCTGTATGGCTACGAAGTCCAGTACCAGATGCCATTTAGCTTCCTGCCAGAATTCTGGGATCGCTTTGGCTTTATTGGTAACTACACTTACGTGAAAGCTCAGATGAACTATGTCAACAACACCGGTGTTGTGCTGGCTACCCGCGATCTGAACGGCTTGTCGGAAAATACCCGCAGTGCCACCTTGTATTACGAAGATGACAAATTCGCCGCCCGGGTATCCATGGCGTACCGCTCGCAGTATCTGACCAACGCCATTGGCCGTGATAACAACGATATGGAAGGCACCAATGCGACCCGTAATATCGACGCAGCGCTGTCGTATCAATTAACTGATAACTGGAAACTTACCTTCGAAGCGTTGAACCTGACCAATGAAGTCGATGATCAGTGGGTGGATTCGAGTGGTAATCGCTTAACCTACTACCACGCCACAGGCCGGCAGTATTATCTGGGCGCCCAGTACAAGTTCTAAACTTTGCCCTAAGGATCCCGTTGAGCCATGGATGGCTCCTTTTTATCCACCTTACTGATGCAAGCACAGGTAGAGATCGTGAAAATACACATGCAAGCAAGATCCCCTTTTCTTTCACTGACAGTGCCTTTATTCGCGCTGGCAGTCCTTAGCGGCTGCGATAGCAAACAACCTCAAGCCAGTACGGTTGCCGAATCGACCAACAGCACCGCAGTGCAGCAGATTGCCAGCCTGGAGGTGCAAAACCCATCCGACTTTGCCCGGCCAGATCAACCGCTGCTATTGCCTTTTACCGATTTGGGAATAACCGCTGCTGAAGCAACTGCTCTGGTGGTGATGCAACAAGATCATCTGATCCCAAGCCAGTTGATCGATCACAGTGGTGATGGCGAAAAAGACACCTTGTATCTGCATCTTTCGATGGCCGCTGCTGAGCGCCAGCAATTGCAGGTACTGCAGGATCCCAACCGCTTCAGGCAACAAGCCTGGCCTGCCCGTACTCAGGCGGAAATATCCCATAAAGTCGGCGGTGAATGGCAGGGTGCCAAGTACCATGGCGGTGATTTTGTCAATGTGACTGAACTCACAGCTCCGGAGCAATACACCGATCACTCCGAATGGATCCGCTATGAAGGCCCTGGTATCGAATCGGATCGGGTTGGCTACCGGATTTATCTGGACTGGCGCAATGGCTTTGATATTTTCGGCAAAAAAACGCAACAGCTGGTACTGCAGGATGTTGGACAGGATGGTTATCAGTCCTACCATGCTATGGCCGACTGGGGCATGGATATTCTGAAAGTAGGCCTGACTTTAGGCGCTGGCGGCTATGGTTTCTGGGATGGTGAGCAGGTGCAACTGGTATCGGAGGTAGGCCAGCACAGCGCCCGCATTCACGAAAGTGGCCCCCTCTATTCCGGCATGCAGATCCATTATCAGGACTGGAAAATTGCCGGCAAAACCCTGGATTTAACGGCCAATTTTTCCATGACGCCGGGCAGTCGCCTGGTGCATACCCGGCTGGAACTGTCCGAGAGCTTGCCGCATATGGCGATTGGCTTGGTGAAGCACCCGGGAACCGAAGTAATCCATGGCCCGCACGAGATAACCGGTCACGCCTGGACCTATGTCGCTACCTGGGGCGACCAAAGCCTGGCTGGCGATCAACTGGGCATGGCACTGCTGTTTAAGCGCAGTACCCGGCTACAGCAAACCGAAGATGAACACAATCTGGTGTCGTTGATCCGGGTTCCCGACCAGCGGATGGAGTATTACTTTCTGGCCGCCTGGCAAGGCGAGCCGGGCGGCATTCAAAGCAAAGACGAATTCGTAGCCTATCTGGACCAGCAGATTGAAGCACTGACACTTACCCCCAGGGTACGACTGAATACAGCCCTGACCGATGCGCTGGTGCAGCAACCTCTGACGGCGGAGCGGGCACTGGATTGGTCTGAGCGACTGGCTGCCAGTGAAATGATCCGCCAAACCCCTTATTACCGCTACGGCGGCTGGGATTTTGAGCGCCGTAGGCCCGCTACCTGGGAATACACCACCGGCCTGTTGTTGCAAGCCTACGATGATTTATTCGAATTGCGTCCAAATGCTGAGTGGCAGCAAGTGATTGTCGATGTGGTCGACTCCTTTATCACCGAGCAAGGCGATATCCACACCTACGACATCAAAAAATACAACATCGACAGCATCAATACCGGTTTGATTCTGTTGCGTCATTACCTGCGTGATGCCAAACCTCATCACCGTCAGGCACTGGATTTGCTGCGCCGGCAACTGGCCGAGCACCCGCGTACTGCCGATGGTGCTTTCTGGCATAAACAAGTCTACCCTCATCAGCTATGGCTGGATGGCGTCTACATGGGCATGCCCTTCCTTGCCTATTACAGCAGCGAGTTTGAAGATGGCAAGGCACTGAAAGAGGTGGTGAAAGAGTTTGAACTGGCTTATCAGTTGCTGCGCGATCCAGCCACCGGCCTGTATTACCACGCCTGGGATGAAGCCCGTCAGCAAGTCTGGGCCGACCCAGAAACCGGTTTATCGCCGCATTTTTGGGGCCGTGGTCTGGGCTGGCTCACCATGGCACTGGTCGATGTGCTGGACTACATTCCTGCCGAGCAAACCGAGCTGCGTGAGCCTCTGCTGCATATGATCAGCGATTTGGCAGCGACTTTGGCGCGCTATCAGGACAGCGAGTCCGGCACCTGGTTTCAGATCCTGGATCAACCGGAAGCGACCGGCAACTATCTGGAAGCTTCTGCCAGCGCCATGTTCACCTACTTTTATGCCAAAGCTCTGAATCAGGGATACCTGCCGCAGCAGTACCGGGATACCGCCTTAAAAGCCTATCAGGGCTTGCTGCAGGAGTTTGTGCTGGTGCATCCGGATGATAGCATCAGTTTCGTCAATACCGTACAGGTGGCCGGTCTCGGCTTTGGCCGCGATGGCAGCTACCAGTACTACATGAGCGAACCGGTTTTTCGTAATGACGCCAAAGCCAACGGCCCTTTCATCATGGCCGGCGTGCAAATTGCCAGGCTGCTTGGCATCGACCACTGAGTTCTTCTAAGGGTTGGGCCAGCGCAAGCTGGCTCTTTTTTTGGTAACCACATGCAGAAATGGCTTTTTCTTATCCTTGTTTGGTTTGGTCAGGCACAAGCAGCCGAACCGATTCAATTGCGGGTGGCCCAACAGGGACCGGCCGATTACCGCAGCATTCAACAAGCCATTAATCAGCTACCAGCCAATGACCAATGGGGCATCATCCGGATTGGGCCCGGAGTTTACCCGGAAAAAATCTACCTGACACGGGACAGAGTGGTGCTGGCCGGTGCGGGCAAAGACCAGACCATCATTCAGGTCGCTGAGCTGCGGGCCAACTGGCTGGCGCAGCATCCAACGGACTGGGGCAGTGCTGTGGTCAATATCAACGCCACAGACATTGCTTTGGTCCAATTGACGGTACGCAATCACTATGGCGCTTTGACCGGCGATCACCGCCATCAGTTTGCCATCCGGGGTTTTGAGCGCGCCAGCCGTATCATCACAGCCGACTGCGTCGTGCTAGCCGACGGTGCTGATACCCTAAGTCTGTGGAATAAAACCGATGGGATGTATTACCACCATCAATGCCGTTTTGAGGGCCACACCGATATGGTGTGCCCCAGAGGCTGGGCCTTTTTCAGTCAAAGCCACTTTATCAACCATCGACGCTCTGCCACTCTGTGGCACGATGGAGAGCTCGATAGCCAGCAAAAGCTGGTGGTACGGGATTCGCTATTTGAAGGGATCGATGGCTTCCTGCTGGGTCGTCGCCATTACGATGCGCAGTTTTATCTGATCCACAATGAGTACAGCAACAACATGGCCGATCGGGCTATTTTCCGGGTTAATTATCCGGATGAGCCAGGGCGTGACCAAGCCAATCAGTGGGGAGACCGTATTTACATCAGTCAGGCCGAAGGGAGCACTGCGCTCTACCCATGGCTGACAGATAACTTAGCCACCCACCCGCAGCAGCTCAGCGCCGATGACATCACTCCCCGCTGGGCATTTGAAGGCCGCTGGGATCCCGAGGCTGATTTGGCCCAAATTCAGCACTGGTTGGAGAGCGAGCCATGACCCTATCATCTGCCCTTATGGCAGCTACTCTAACATTGGCGCTGGCGCTTGCCAGCTACGATGCAAATGCTGCCCGCCTGCATCTGGTGGGCGATTCCACCATGTCCAATAAAGTCAGCCAGGCTTATCCGGAGCGTGGCTGGGGGCAGCTACTGCCGGATTTTCTGCAACCAGAACTGCAGCTGTTCAATCATGCCGCCAATGGCCGCAGTACTCGCCGCTTTGTCAGCGAAGGCCGCTGGCAGGCCTTGCTTGACCAATTGCAGCCCGGCGATTATGTGCTGATCCAGTTTGGCCATAACGATCAAAAAGCCGATGATCCCAGCCGTTATGCCGCCGCCGATAGCGACTACCCGGATTTTCTGCGTCAGTTTGTGCAGGATGTACGGCAGCACCGGGCGCAGCCAATGCTGGCCAGCTCAATTTGCCGGCGACACTTTAACGCCGATGGCAGTTTGCAACGCAACCTGGCCGAGTATGCGGCTGCGACAGCGATGGTAGCACAACAGATGGAGGTGAC
Organism: Alkalimonas sp. NCh-2; assembly: GCF_039631345.1. NCBI lineage: Bacteria > Pseudomonadati > Pseudomonadota > Gammaproteobacteria > Alkalimonas > Alkalimonas sp. NCh-2. Next base: position 70,598 of record NZ_JBDIUV010000002.1, on the reverse strand, counting down.
TTTTGTCGACTTGCAGCAACTAAGCTGTGATTACTTGCAAACTCAGGGCCCCGCCGCCAGCCAGGCTTACTTTATTCAGGTACCGGCCGATTTGTACCAGAAGTTCCCAACAGGCACAGAGGACAATACCCATCTATCGGTACAAGGCGCAGCCAGAGTTGCCCAGCTTTTTATCCGCGAGTTGCGCCGACAACAACACCCGCTGGCGGCCTTTATCGAGCGGGAGCTATTACCATAAAAAAACCGGCCAAAAAAGCCGGTTCTTCTTAGACAAAAAACAAAATTACTCAGCAGCCGGCGCCTTGGACACACCCACCATAGCCGGGCGCAATAAGCGGCCGTTTAGCTCATAGCCTTTTTGCATCACAAAAGTGACGGTGTTTGGTGCCACATCGGCGGTTTCCATCATCGACATCGCCTGGTGCTGCTCCGGGTTAAACGGCTGGCCTTGTGGATCCAGTTGCTGCACGCCGAATTTTTCCACGGTGTCGAGGAAGCTTTTCAGCGTTAGTTCCACCCCTTCGGCCACGGAGTTCATGGTGTCGTTGTCTTTGTCGATAAAACCGAGTGCACGCTCCAGGTTATCTACCACTGGCAGCAAGTCGTTGGCAAATTTTTCCAATGCAAACTTATGGGCTTTTTCCACATCCTGACTGGCGCGGCGACGGGCATTTTCGGCATCGGCTTTAATCCGCAACATTGCATCCTGCTGATCGGCGACCTGCTTACGTAGTTGGGCAATTTCTGCTTCCAGTTTGTCGATCACGCTTTGCTCGGAGGATACCTCGACCGTATCTGCCGTATCTTGCTCTGCCTGCTCCGGATTGCTCTGGGCCTGCACTTCCTCTTCCGGGGTCTGGGGGGCTTGTTGCTCAGTCATTCACTCAATCTCCAAAAATACCTGCTTCTTGGCTTAGCCAAAGGTCTGGTTGCTATATGGGGATGGATTTTACGGATTCAAGTTTAAATTTAACTGCCGGCTGCAGGCTTCAATTAAAGGTACAAATTGGCCATACGGCATGCGCCTCGGGCCCAACAGCGCGATAAAACGATGCGGGCTTTGCTGATAGCGCTGCACGATAAGACTGACACTGGAAAGCTCGGCAAAACCAGTTTCTTTGCCCAGCACTAGCTTGACATGGCCATCGCTGCTGAGTGTTTGCAGAAAACGCACCAGACCAGCCGGGTTTTCCAGCATGGAAAATACCTGCTGCAGCGCCGGATTACGCTGATACTCCGGCGAGAGCAGCAGTTGATGCTGGCCATAGATCAGCGGCTGATGCTGCTGCATTTCATCCAGCCCCAATTGGCCGAGCACCCGGCTAACCAGCTGCTGCAGGGTCCCCTGCTCACGCTGCGCCATAATTTCCAGCCGCGACATGCCTTCTTGCCACTGCACGCCGGATAAAGCCGCATTCAGCAAGCACAGGCCCTGGCTTAAGGTGGCGTTATCCACCTGGCTTTTGTGATGCAATACCCGGTGCAATATATCGCCATCTTCATCGATCACCACCAACAGCAGGCTATCGGCGGCAAGCCTTACCAAATCCACCTGGCGGATAATCCGCTCACCGGCCTTGGGTGGGCTGATAATGGCGACGCAACCGGTTAAGTTGGTCAGCAACTGGCCGGCGCGCTGGCACAGTAAAGACACCGGCAGCTCCAGCGGTAACTGCTTTTGCACCTGCTGCAGCCAGCGCATAGGCAGTGGTTGCAGTTGCAGCATACGATTGAAAAACTCACGAATGCCCTGGGTGGTGGGAATGCGGCCGGCCGAGGTATGAGGGGAGCGGATCAGGCCGGATTGCTCCAGCTGCACCATGGTATTGCGTACCGTGGCGGGGCTGACGTCCAGTCCTTCCTGAGCGGCAATAAACTTCGAGGATACCGGCTGGCCATCGGCCAGGTACTGCTCCACGATCATTTTTAAAATTACATCGGCGCGCGCAAGACGGGCATTCATAATCACTACCTGTGGTTGGTTCTGCTTAATCTGGGGGCACTTGTGTCAAAAACAAGTCAGCGCTAAAAACAAGTCAGCAGTTGTGACGGCTTTATTTCCGGGTATACTGACCATAAGAACCCGCAGCAACAAAGAATGCCATGACCTCCGCATTTCAAACCATTGGCCTGATTGGCAAACCAAACCACGAAGGCGCCAACCAAACGCTGGTGGCCCTGCATCGTTTTCTGGAAGCCCGTGGCCTGACAGTCTATCTGGAACAAAAAGTAGCCCGCACGCTGGAGCTGACTGAAGCCAGGGTGCTGGACTTGGTCGATATCGGCAAACGCTGCGATCTGGCCATAGTGGTAGGTGGTGATGGCAATATGCTGGGTGCTGCCCGGGTCTTGGCCCGCTCCGATATCGCCGTGCTTGGTGTTAACCGTGGTAACCTGGGCTTTTTAACCGATCTGTCGCCTGAGGGCTTCGAACAGCCACTAAGCGAAGTGCTGGCCGGCAATTTCAAAACCGAGCTACGCAATTTACTGGAAATTTCGGTGCACCGTCACGGCACTATTAAAAGCAGCAACAGCGCAGTCAACGAAGCCGTACTGCACGCCGATAAAGTGGCGCATATGATTGAGTTCGAAGCCTACATCAACGACGAGTTCGTGTTTAGCCAGCGCTCAGACGGCTTGATCATCAGCACGCCGACCGGTTCCACCGCTTACTCTTTATCCGGCGGAGGCCCAATCCTGACACCGGATCTGGATGCGATGACGCTGGTGCCGATGTTTCCACACACCCTAAGCAGCCGCCCTTTGGTGGTAGCAGGCAACAGTGAAATTCAGTTAAAAGTGGCCGACAGCAACGACGCGCATCTGCAGATCAGCTGCGACAGCCATGTGATCCTGGCCGTCATGCCGGGCGATGATATTTTTATCCGCAAACATCCACGGCCACTCAGACTGATCCACCCTCCAGGCTACAGCTACTACCATGTTCTGCGCAATAAGCTTGGTTGGGGCAGCCGGCTGTATTAAAACGCTGTTGGCGTACCGCCACTAGAATCGAAACCAACCTAAGCAAAAAATCAGCAGTGTGCTCTTGCAAAATGGCAAATTACTGTATAGATTTACACTGTCTATTTAAACAGTAAACTAGCCTTGCGAGGTGCCCCATGCTGTCCCATCTTCATATCAGTAATTTTGCCATCGTTCGTGCACTGGAGCTGGACTGGCAGCAGGGCATGACCAGCATTACCGGCGAAACTGGTGCCGGCAAGTCGATTGCACTGGACGCCTTAGCACTTTGCTTGGGAGAGCGGGCGGAAGCTTCAATGGTTCGCCCTGGTGCCGATAAAGCCGATATCGTCGCCAGCTTTGATGTCAGTCAATTGCCAGCGGCTCAGCAATGGCTGGAGCAGCAAGATCTGGCCATGGGCCAGGAGTGCATTATTCGCCGGGTGATCAGCAGCGAAGGCCGTTCCCGCGGCTACATCAATGGCGTGCAGGTACCGGCGCAGCAACTGAAGGCCCTGGGCCAGCATCTGCTAAGCATCCATGGCCAACATGCCCATCAGTTGCTGTTAAAGCCGGATTATCAGCGCCAGCTGCTGGATGCCTTTGCCAACCACAACAACAGCCTGCAGCACACCAAACAGCATTGGCAGCAGTGGCAGCAACTCAAACGCGAACAGCAGCAATTGCAACAAGCCTGTCAGCAGCGTGAAGCACAGCAGCAGTTGCTGGAGTATCAGGTGGCCGAACTGGATCAGTTTGCACCGGGTGAGCAGGAATTTACCGAACTGGAAGCAGAGCACAGCCGACTGAGCCATGGCCAGCAGCTGCTGTGTGACAGCCAGAGCGCGCTGGCCCAGCTGTACGATAGCGATGACACCACCATTTATCAGGCCCTGAGCAGTACCTGCCAGCAACTGGAACAGCTGGCTGGGCTGGACAGCAGTTTGACGCCGGTGCAGCAGATGCTGGCCGAGGCCTTGGTGCAGGTTGAAGAAGCCAGCCGCGAGCTTCGGCATTACAGCGAAAAGCTGGAGCTGGATCCAGAACGGTTGCAACTGGTAGACGAGCGGATGAGCCAGTGGCTGCAACTGAGCCGCAAACATCAAATCAGCGAACACGAACTGTATCAACAGCATCAGGAACTGAGTGAGCAATTGCAGGCGCTGAGTCGTGATGATGCCCGGCTGGATGAACTGGCCCTGCAACTGCAACAAGCCGAACACGACTACCAGCAAAGCGCAGCCATACTGACGGAGCAGCGTCAGAGCGCGGCCGAAAAACTCAGTGCGATGATCAGCCAAAGCATGCATGAACTAAGCATGCACAATGGCCAGTTCCGGATTGAAGTCAGCCCGCAGCCACTGGATAAAGCCAGTGCCCTTGGGCTGGATAAGATCGAATTTCTGGTCTGCACCAACCCAGGCCAGCCACTGCAACCGCTGCATAAAGTCGCATCCGGTGGCGAGTTATCCCGCATCAGCCTGGCGGTGCAGGTGATTCTGGCCGATCAAATCACCACCCCAACCCTTATTTTTGACGAGGTCGATGTTGGGATCAGTGGCCCGGTCGCAGCCGGTGTTGGCCGCTTGTTGCGTCAGCTTGGCGAGCGCTGCCAGGTGATCTGCATTACCCACTTGCCGCAAGTCGCCAGTCAGGGCCATCAGCAATTGTTTGTGGAAAAATATACCGATGGCATTGCCACCGAAACCCGAATTCGTAACCTGAGTGACGAAGAGCGGGTTAGTGAGATTGCCCGCTTGCTGGCCGGCGAGAACATCAGTGCCAGCGCTCTGGCCAATGCCCGTGAACTTTTGTGCGCACCTTAAGTCTGAGGTTGTACGCTATTGGCCGCTTCAGGTATGATAGTGCGAATGAAACGGACAAGAAGATGAAAAGCATGAATGTAGTAGCAAAATGGCTGATTATCCTTAGCAGCGTGATCACCTTAAGTGCTTGCAGTAGCTGGATTTACCGGATTGATATCCCACAGGGCAATTACATGGAGCAACGCGACGTTGATAAGTTGCGGGTGCAAATGAGCAAAGAACAGGTACGCTTTGTGCTTGGCAACCCGGTGGCGCAAAATAGTTTTGATGACAATGTCTGGCATTATTATTACGCCATCCAGTACGGTAATGGCAATAAAATGGAACGTGCCTTAGTGGTCCATTTTGACGAAGGCCGGCTGGCAAAGGTCGAAGGTGATTTTGAGCTGTCGGAAGAGTTTGATACGCCGTTGGATAACTAAGCCCAGTGCTACAATCTACGCGAAAGAAACCGGCTGAATGCCGGTTTTTTGTTGGTTGAACAAATATTCTTTGCCGCGGAAGCAACTATTACGTTTCGCTCTCTTTAGCCGAGTTGAGTGGCCTGCCACCGGTGACCTGATTGGCACGCCCTTCCTGTTTGGCTTTTTCTGCCCGTTTGCGGCGCAGCTCCTTTGGATCAGCAATCAAGGGCCGGTACAATTCGATGCGATCCCCTGCTTTGAGTGGATCAGCTAGCTTTACTGCCCTGCTCCAGATCCCTACCTTCTGCGTTGCCAGCTCCAGCTCCGGATAAAGCTCCAAAATACCAGATAAGCGGATTGCTTGTTCGACACTGGCATCTGCCGGCACGGTCACCGTTAACAAGGATTGTTTGTCCGGTAAGGCATAAGCCACTTCAATGGTAATGCTGTCAGACATTCGGGGCTCCATACACCTGTTTTGCCCGCTCGGTAAAGGCATTGACCATGGCTGCAGTCAGCTCTTTAAAAATTTTGCCAAAGGCCAGTTCCACCAAACGACTGCTAAATTCAAATTCCAGTTTCAGTTCAACTTTGCAGGCATTGCTTTGCAGCTCGGTAAAGGTCCAGCCACCCTGCAGCTTTTTAAAAGGCCCATTCACCAGGCTCATCCCAATACGATGGGGTGCTTCCAACTGATTCAAGGTGGTAAAGGATTTGCCCAAGCCTGCTTTGCCAAGCTCTAGCTCGGCTTCCATTTGCGCTTCACTTTGGCGTACAATCCTGGCAGCTTTGCAACCGGGCAGAAACTCAGGGTAGCGACTAACGTCATTCACCAGATCAAACATCTGCTGCGCACTGTAAAATACCAATGCACTGCGCTCTATTTGTGGCATAGTCTTTCCTCGTACAAGCAAGTCGCAGATTGTAACAGAAAAGTTCGTACCAACAAGGCTTCGACCATAGCAAAGCAAGCATCGGATCCCGTATACTAGACAGCTATGACAAAAAAGAAACCGAAAACTCAAAGCAGTACCATCGCGCTGAATAAAAAAGCCCGCCATGAATATTTCCTCGAAGACAAGTTTGAGGCCGGTATCAGTTTGCAGGGATGGGAAGTAAAAAGTATTCGACTGGGCAAAGTAAACCTGTCGGACTCCTACGTCATTATCAAACAAGGCGAAGCCTATTTGTTTGGCGCGCAAATTCAGCCACTGAACAGTGCGTCCAGCCATGTGATTTGCGATCCGGAGCGCAGCCGTAAACTGCTGCTAAAAAAACGCGAGCTGGCCAAACTGATTGGTTTGACCGAGCGCGATGGCTACACCTTGGTGGCAACCGCCATGTACTGGAAAGCCTGTTGGGTCAAAGTCGAATTCCACCTGGCTAAAGGTAAGAAGCACTTTGATAAACGCTCCGACTTAAAAGACAAAGACTGGGCGCGGGAAAAAGAGCGGATGATGAAACACACCCATCGTTAATTTCGCTTTGGGCTTGAAACTTTGACCGCAAGCCCTCATCTAACTAATAACGGGTTGAAATAACCCGCAATATACCGGCAGTATCTCTTGTACAGCTTGCGACAAGCCCGTACAATGCCGGTCACACGCTGAGTGGGCGTAATCACTACCGAATTCGGGGCTGATTCTGGATTCGACGGGATTCACGAACTCTTAGGTGCATGCCGAGGTGCGGTAGGCCTCGTAAAAAAACCGCAAACCAATAGTCGCAAACGACGAAAACTACGCAATCGCTGCCTAATAAGCAGTAGATAGCTCTCCCGCTCTTGCATGCCTGTAAGCAGAGGTAACGGGGGATCACCCTAAACAGGATCGCGTGGCGGCTTCGCCTGGAGCCAAGACGTTAAAACCAATCAGGCTCGCCCGACGATAGCCTGCCATTCGGCGCTCATAGGGTTAACTAAATGAATTGGCTAAGCATGTAGTACCGAGGATGTAGGTTTTTCGGACGGGGGTTCAACTCCCCCCAGCTCCACCAAACCAGAAGGCCAGCTCAATTGAGCTGGCTTTTTTTATTTAGCCTATGGAACCAAAACTGCGCGCATTGCACTAAGACTTGCGCTGAATATGCACCGTCACTTCTTCGCGGTCGTGGTACAGGTGCTTAGCCTGCAACTGATAGCGGATGCCGGCTTCGTGCAAACGCAGATGCACCTGTTCCAGCACCTGCTCCACCATCTCGTAGCGCTTTTTCATCGGCAGTTTCAGGTTAAAGATACTTTCCTGGCACCAGCCATTGCTCAGCCAATCGCACATCAGCATCGCCACCCGATCAGGTTTCTCTATCATATCGCACACCAGCCAGTAGACATTTTGCTTGGCCGGCTGGAATTTAAAGCCATCAACCTGCAGATGCTTGACCTGACCGGTTTCCATCAGCGCCGGATCCATCGGGCCATTGTCGATGGCGGTCACCATCATGCTGCGCCGCACCAGTTGGTAAGTCCAGCCCCCCGGGCTGGCTCCTAAATCCACCGCATTCATGCCAGACGCCAGCCGCTGCGGCCGCTCACTGGCCGGAATAAAGGTTAAAAAGGCCTCTTCCAGCTTTAAGGTACTGCGGCTGGGCGCATCCTTGGGCGACTTTAACCGCATAATGCCATTTTCCAGCGGGCTGTTATTTTTCGGATAGCTCAGCCCCAGCATGGCCTCACTGCCGGAGAGTAAGAACAAATGCAGGACCGGCTTATCATCCCGCTCTTTGGCCGTTAAAGCCCCCTGATTACGGAGCGCCAACCGCAGCGGCACCGTCAGTTTTCGAGCCAGTGTCGATAAAGTTTTGCCGTCATTGGTTTCCGGATATTCCACCCGCAGTTGACCGCAACCCTGTAGCTCATGGTTTGCCGCCGCCCCCAGCACGGTACTGACACGATCATGCGGCTGCAGCTCTAATAAAGGCTCCAGCAGCAAACACCACTGACGGGCAAACACCAATTGTGTTAAAGAAAAAGTGCGAAAGAAGTGCACCAGGGCTTCGCCATCATAGGCTTCAAAAATGACATAAGCACTGTGGTTGCTGAGCTTACAATAGCCAAACACATCGTGCTGAGCTGCTTTGTCCTGAATTTCAGCCGCACAGTCTTTTTCAAAACCAGAGCGACAGTAGAGCAATAATTGCTTCATGCGCGTTTCCCAAACCAGGGGCTGATGGCAAGCAGCAGCCAACCCAGGATCATTAATTGTCCACCTATAGGTGCTAACCGGCTAAAATGCAGTGGCAACAACCAGGCACCAGCCATTAAAGTGTATACAAAGAGCCAGCTACCCAAATGCCAACACAGCAAGGTAGCAGCAAGCAGTCGCCCAGCTGCGGGGCGGGCTGACACCGCCAGAATAGCCACTGTATGCAGCGCCAGCATCGACAGCGCACTGATCACCACGCTCAGTTCAGCAGCATCTAGTCGCTGTAAACCAAGGTGCATGGTAACAGCCGATAGCCCTACCACAGCCGCACCATACACAGCCGCCAGACTGAAGCTTATTTTATACAGCATAGTTTCTCCATCCAGCGCCGGGTCACCGCAGCCGCCTCCACGATCAGTTGCTCCTGGCTGTAGCCACTTTTTTTCCGAGGCTTAAAGCTGTGATCACCATCGTTCAGCCAATGCAAGGCGACAGACGGCCAATGCTGGCCTGCCATCTCCTGCTGATGACCAAAGGTATCGCGCTGACCTTGCAGGATCAACAAAGGTTTACTCAGTTCATTAAAATGCCCGGTACGATATTGCTGCTTACCCGGGGCGTGAAATGGATAGCCGTATGCCAGTACACCGGCCATTGGCAAGCTCGCATCAACAGCCAGCATGGAAGCAACCCGTCCCCCCATGGATTTACCCCCAATAAAAAGCGGCAGATCCGAAGGGCACTGCGCAAGCACATCCCGAAAGTCTTGCAGCAATACCGGCATAGGGTTTGGCGGTCGTTTTTTTTGCTCCACAACTTGCTGCTGCATGTACGGAAAATTGAAACGCCATACTTCGATATTCTGAGCCACCAAGGCACTCGTCAACCACTGCATAAAGTCGCTTTGCATGCCAGCACCTGCACCATGCGCCAACAACAGACGAGCTATTGGCTGCTGCGGACGCTCAATCAACGGCGACGGCATTGGTAAATTGCTGCTCATTAAATTGTTCCTGCTCTTGCTGCACTACAGCAGTTAACCATTGGCGAAAGGCGGTGATTTTTCCCAGGTCGGCCTGACTTTCCCGGCACACCAGGTAGTAGGCATCTTTGGACAAAAGCACATGATTAAAGAGCACCATTAAACGACCCGAGCTAATATCCGGACGGGCCAGTACATTATGCGCCAAAGCAACACCCTGGCCATGAATAGCGGCTTGCAATACCATGGAGGAGTGGCTAAAGATTGGCCCCTGATTGACGTTAAAGTGTTTGTAGCCCTGGCTGGCAAACCAGGATTTCCAGGCTTTGCGCGAGCCATCGTGCAACAGGTTATGAAAGCGCAAATCCGTGACTTCTGCTAACGGCTTGCCTGAGCTTAGCAGTAATGGCGAGCAAACCGGCAACAGATACTCAGCCTGCAGCTTGTCTGAGCGCAGATTACGCCAGTTGCCACGGCCATAGTAAACAGCTACATCCACATCATCCGTTAACGAGCCTTCGTCCTGATCGACCGCTTTAATGCGCACATCAATATCCGGATGCTGTTCACTAAACAAATTTAGCCTGGGTACCAGCCACTGAATGGCAAAGCTAGGCTGCATACTAACCGTTAGTGAGCCTTTAGCACCGCGCGCCAATAGCTTTTCGGTGGCATCGTGCAGTTGCAGGAAAATTTCCCGGATATCCTGAAAATACCCTTGCCCTTCTTCCGTCAGTAGCAAGGAGCGGTTTTTTCGTAAGAACAACTTCAGTCCCAGATGCTCTTCCAGTGCTTTAATTTGATGGCTGATAGCTGCCTGGGTTACAAACAGCTCTTCGGCGGCACGGGTAAAGCTCAGATGCCGGGCTGCCGATTCAAAAGCTTTTAAAGCATTCAGCGGGGGTAATCGTCGCGCCATGGCTTGGCCAGGTCTCCCATAAATCCGATGGAAAAAGCCGCATCAGCTTTTTGGCGGTGTATAGCCTTCAATAGCAACCTCTTTGCCTTCAAACAAGAAAGCTTTCATTTCAACTTCCAGTAGTTTGCGGTGCTCAGGGTCCATCATATTGAGCTTCTTCTCATTGATCAGCATGGTTTGCTTGGCTTGCCACAAAGTCCAGGCCTCTTTGCTGATCGAGTCAAAGATTTGTTTGCCCAACTCGCCCGGATACAACTGAAAATCCAGGCCGGCGGCTTCTTTTTTTAAATACTGACAATAAACAATACGTGACATCACAACGCCTCTTCAGCTGTCTTAACCTGCTAGTTCCACTTAGTTTATCTTAATCCAGATCAGATTGCTTTAACTGCTGTTCAATCCACTTCCGAATGGGGGCCGGCAAGGCAATGTTGGCCAGTTGCCGACTGGCATACCAGCCATGCTGCGCTGTCTCTTGCACCTGCAATTGTGGCTGCCAGATGGTCGCATCCAACTGATAGTGACTGAACTGGTGACGAAAGCTGCCTATCGGCTTAGCCTGTTGCAACAGCGGGTGCTCCGGTTCCACCTCTGGCAAGGTTAGTAACGAAGACCAAATGCCTTTATCCGGCCGCTGCTCCAGCAACAACTGACCTTGCTGTTGTACCCATAGAAAATGGCCCTGCCGGCTCGGCTTAGCTTTTTTCGGCTTTGGCATTGGAAATTGTTCTACTTGCTGCAACGCATAGGCCTGGCAACCAGACTGTAACGGACAACTGTCGCAATCAGGCTGACGGGCCGTGCAAAGCGTAGCCCCTAAATCCAATAATCCCTGGGCAAAGCGGCGGTTGTGCTGTGTTGGAGTTAACTGTTCGGCCAATTGCCATAGCTGCTTTTCCAGCCGGCTCTGGCCGGCATAGCCTTCTAAGGCAAACAAACGGCAAAATAACCGGCGTACATTGCCATCGACAATTGGACCATAACTGTCGTAGGCAAAGGATAGAATAGCGCCGGCGGTATAGCGGCCAATTCCGGGTATTTGCTGTAAGCTGTGCAGATCATCAGGGAAGCTGCCACGTGCAGCAATGGCCTGCGCTGCCTTGTGCAGATTACGGGCCCGGGCATAATAACCAAGCCCCTGCCATAGCCCCATCACTTCGTCTTGCCCGGCCATGGCCAAAGCCTCAATGGTTGGGAAGCGCTGTAACCAACGCTCAAAATAGGGGATTACGGTTGCAACCTGGGTTTGCTGCAGCATCAACTCGGAAACCAGCACCTTGTAAGGCGTAATATCAAGCTGCCAGGGCAAGTCATGCCGCCCTTGCTGCTGTTGCCAGCCAATCACCAAAGCGGCAAACCGCCCGGCACCAAACGGATGAACATCGGATAAATCAGTACTCTGCACACAGCCTCCATAGTATTGCCCGCTAGTATACCCCAGCCCGGTAAAGCCCGGCTATGGTGGAAAAAAGCGGGTTGAGCTTCTGCTTCAGAACACCGATAATACGCGCCCTTATTGAAATGCCGGAGCCCGCCATGAGCGAACAGCCAACTACAGCCGCTGACGAAAGCGCAGAAACCACCTCTTATATGCGTAAAATTCGTAGCTTTGTGCTGCGGGAAGGTCGCTTAACCAAGGCACAAAAGCTGGCGCTGGAGCAGCATTGGCCTACCCTGGGCGTTGATTACCAGCCCGAGCTGCTGGATTTAGCTGCTTTGTTTGGTCGCCAGGCCGATACAGTATTGGAAATCGGTTTTGGCATGGGTAAGTCCCTGGTACAAATGGCAGCCGCCGCTCCGGAAAAAAACTTTATCGGTATTGAAGTACACCGCCCAGGTGTTGGCGCCTGCCTGGCCGATGCTGCAACAGCCGACATCAGCAACTTGCGGGTTTTTCAACACGATGCCGTCGAAGTTTTGGCCCAAATGATCCCAGATCACAGCCTGGCCACTATCCAGTTATTTTTTCCGGATCCCTGGCCGAAGAAAAAACACCACAAACGCCGAATTGTCCAAGCCGACTTTGTGCAGCAACTGCGACACAAGCTTGCCATAGGTGGCGTTTTTCACATGGCAACCGATTGGCAGCATTACGCCGAACATATGCTGGAAGTCATGCAGGCGGCAGAAGGTTTTAGCAACCTGTCGGCCAGCGGCGATTATGTCGAGCGCCCGGCGCATCGCCCAATCACCAAGTTTGAGCTGCGCGGTAAAAAGCTTGGTCATGGTGTCTGGGATCTGATGTTTAAGCGGGAGCACTAAGATGTTAAGTTCTGCCAGCCAGATGCTGCTGCGTAACCTGGCCGATTTAGCCGGCTCCAGCCTGTTGATGGAACCACCTCTGGACCAACTGGCTGGCCAGTTGCCCGCCAGCTGGCGTCAACAGGTTGCTGTATTCAGCAGCCAGGTAACTGTAGCCTCACGCTGGCAACAGGCCGGCTACCGCTGTAGTACAGGGCTTAAACCTGACTTTCCTGAGCGCTTTCAGACAGCCGTACTGTTTTACCCGAAAAGTAAAGAGCAACTGACTTTAATGCTGCAGCAGTTGCAACCGATGCTGGCTGAAAATGCTGATATTTTTGTAGTAGGTGACAATAAAAGCGGTATCAAGACACTGCCCAAACAGCTACAAAACAGCGGGCTTAGCGCCCATAAACTGGACAATGCCCGCCATGCGCTCTGGTTTGTAGTCAATGGTCGCCCGGCAGACTGCGCTATCAAAGCCCAAACCTTTGATGTCACAGTAAATAGTATTCAATTGCGCATGCACTCCTACCCTGGAGTATTCAACCATGGCAGCCTGGATCAAGGCACTGCCTTATTGCTGCGACATCTGACACACATTCAATCTGGCAAGGTGCTGGACTTTGCCTGCGGCTCCGGTGTAATCGGGGCTTACCTAAAAGCAAGCCAGCCGGCAATTGAGCTGTATGCCTCCGATGTCAGTACACTGGCTACTGCCGCGACGGAAGCGACCCTGGCAGCCAACCAGCTGTCTGGTACCGTGCTGGCGGCAGATGGTTTGCCAGAAGCTCCTGCTCAATTTGAGCATATTGTCAGCAACCCGCCCTTTCACACCGGCCAAAAAACAGACTACAGCATTGCTGAAAGCTTTATTCGCGCTTGTCCCGACAGGTTAGTACTAGGGGGCAGCCTGACCTTGGTTGCCAACAATCATTTGCCTTACCAGAGCTGGCTGCAGGAAAGCTTTGGCCATTGTACTATACTGGCACAGGAGCATGGGTTTACCATTTACCAGTGTTTGAAAACGAGGAAATAACGCTATGGCTGTTAGGGCAGTATTGCTGGGGGCAGGGCTGTATGGGCTGATTTTCTCAGCCGTTGCCACAACGGGAACGGAAACTTGCCTGCAACAGCCTAACCGAACCACCCCTTGCCCGCATCAGCTGTATCGGCTGATGCATTTGCCGGATCAGCCAACGGCTGGAGTCCGCTGCATCTGTGTAACCGATTTTCAGCCATTTTTACAACAACCGGGATCGGAAGTGGCACAAATCCGTCAACGCATGGACAGGCGGCAACTGGAAGCACAACTGGGTATGGAGCTGGAACCCATACTGCGTATATTACGACGCGAGGATTAAACGTTGCTCAAACTGCCCCAAAGCTATGGGCTCTGCTTGCAGCAAAACAGGCAGTAACCACAGCTCCCCCTGTTCGACCCAGTAGATAGCATTTTGCTGCCAGGCCAAAGCATATTGTAACGCCTGCGCCCGGCTACAAAATACTGCCCAGCTGGCCTCCTGAAATGTCAAGTCGACCGATGCACCTATGATCTGGCGGTAACGTAGCGAGGTGTCGTGCAGGCATGCTGCAAATGCCATATTACGGCAGTGATTTAAACCGGGCTCCGCAAGCTTACCGGCGGGATTAGCCACACTGATGATGGAAAAACTATTTTCAGCGGTAAAAGGTTGATAACTGATAAATACAACATTCTGATAAAGTTGCCACAGGTCCATCATTGCGCCATCACTCCGAATGCAGGCCCCAGCTAAAAAAGCAGAGTACCGGTTTGCGTAATTGTGGTTTTCTGCATAACATCATAGTCAGGTAAATACTAGCATCCCATGCTGGCCTTGGATATGACAACTCTATGATGCAAAGAACTTTTTCAATAAAAGGTATGCTCATTGGCATTGTGATGCTGATCTGCAGCCTGACATTAATTGCATCACTTGTTATATCCGGCTTACACGATATCAATACCCAACATAAGAAGCTACAGCATCAGTTGCAGGCGTATGCCACCATCATCGCAAACAGTACCTCATCGGGACTGTATCATAAAGACAGCGATGCGTTGGAGCGCCAGTTAAAAGCATTTGCAGCCGTGCCAACCATCAATAATATTCATATTTATCGTATGGATCCTGACAGCCAGGAGCCATTTTTTTTTACCAGCTACAACAGGCAAACCGTTGGCCCGCATCCAACCCAATTTCATCGGATTGAGCAACTGCAGTCGCTGGTTCAAAGCCCGCATTATCTTGAGATGATGGTGCCTATTGAGCATTTGCAGCAAGTGATAGGTTATGCCTACCTCAGAGCAAATAAAGCCGAGTTATCCGGTTATACCCAAAACCGGGTTTTAACCGATATCATCATTGCAACTCTGGCACTTTTAAGCGCATTTGTTGCAGCTAACCGGTTGCAGCTCTGGCTGACCAAACCAATAGAAACCTTATTGCTTCAGGTGCAAAACATCACCAAAACGCAGGATTTCAGCATACGGGCACCAGAAACAAATTTAGATGAAATCGAATCCTTTAGTAAAGCTCTGAATCTGATGTTGGAAAAGATTGAACGTCAATTTGACAAGTTACAAAGTGCCGAGCAGGAAATACGTAAATTGAACCTAAGCCTGGAACAAAAAATTTCTGAACGTACTCAGGCATTAAAAGAGTCAAATCAGGAGCTGCTGAATACGTTGGAAACCCTGCATCAGTATCAGAGCCAAATTGTCGAAACAGAGAAAATGTCCAGTCTGGGCCAAATGGTTGCGGGTATTGCCCATGAAGTGAATACCCCCATAGGCCTTGGTATTACGGCCTCGACCTTGTTGCAGGACCGATTGAAAGTCATTGAACAAAAATTCCAGGATAAACAATTAACCTCTACTCAGTTAAACCGCTTTCTGGCGGAGTCTCATGAAAACCTGGGCATTGTTTATCGTAATCTGGAACGGGCAGCCAGCCTGATCCGTAGCTTTAAACAAGTCGCAGTAGATCAATCCAGTGATAGTGCCCGCGAGTTTAATATGCTGCAACTCATTCAGGAGGTACTGCTGTCCCTGCGACCCAACCTGAAAAAAACAGAGCATGAAGTCATCATTAATTGCGCTGATGATCTGTGGCTTGAGAGCAAACCGGGGCCTATCAATCAAATCTTAATTAATCTGATTATGAATAGCCTGATCCACGCTTTTGCCGATGGTGTACAAGGAAAAATTATTATCACCGTTGCCATAGAGAACAATCACTGCCAATTAATGTATCAGGATAATGGCGCTGGGGTACCAGAGCAAATTCGCAAGCGTATCTTTGATCCTTTTGTCACCACCAAACGTGGCGAGGGTGGCAGCGGTTTAGGCTTGCATTTAGTCTACAACCTGGTGACTCAGGCATTGCGAGGCAAAATTCAATTGGAAAGCTCAATTGGCGAAGGTGTGCACGTTTTTATTGAGTTCCCTGTACTGATTAGAAAAAATAAATAATTATAACTTACTGATTTAAAATGACTATACACCCAAAGAATGGCCCAATTATTTAGAAGCGCTAAATGTTAACAAAACCACTTGTTAACAAAGGGAAGTAAAGCTATAATTGAACACTAATTGACAATGTTCTGTCATATCAAAGCATCGCATTGAGTCATTAATTTAAACACAGTTCACATAAGGTTAATTGTATGCAGACCCCTGTCGTTCTAATAGTTGAAGATGAAGAAGTTACCCGCTTAAACCTGGTCAGCCTGTTTCAGGGTGAAGGCTACGATGTAATTGAAGCCATCAACGGTGAAGAAATGAACCAGCGACTGGCTGACAATAAAGTCAACCTGATCGTTATGGATATTAATCTGCCAGGCAAAAATGGCTTGATCTTGGCCCGTGAGTTACGCCAGAAAGAAAAAATTGGTCTGATTTTCCTGACAGGCCGCGACAGTGAAGTTGATCGCATCCTTGGCCTGGAAATCGGTGCCGATGATTATCTGACCAAGCCATTCAATCCACGCGAGCTGACCATTCGGGCGCGTAACCTGTTAAACCGCACGGTTGCCCAGCCGGTCGTGGAAGAGCACAAAAGTGTTGTAACCTTCAATGGTTGGACCCTGGATGAAAACAGCCGTAACCTGACATCGCCCAAAGGTGAGTCACGTCGCTTACCAAAAGGCGAATACCGCGCTCTGCGTCTGATGCTGGATACTCCGGGAAAAATCTTTACCCGGGAGCAATTGATCCGCCATATGACCGGTCGTGAGTTACGCCCGAATGATCGTACTGTGGATGTCACCATCCGCCGCATTCGTAAGCACTTTGAAACGGATATGGATACACCAGAGTTAATCAGCACCATCCATGGTGAAGGCTACCGCTTTGTTGGTAACATCGACAAAGACTAATTAGCTGTGCTGTTCCAGGTAATCGTACAGAGCGGCCAAGTGCCGCTCTGTTGTTAAATGAAAGTCTACCAACTGGCGTTCAAGCTGAGGCCAGTTCGGCTCAGTCAGAGCCTCATACTTCTTCGCTTGTCGTTGTACCCACTGCAAACCAACCGAAGCAGCAGCACCTTTTAAGGTATGAGCTGCATCCTGAAATTGTTCCAGATCCTGATGCACGGCTTCTTCCAGCATTTTATTGATGTAGCCTGGCAAGAGTTGGGCAAATAGCTTAGCACTACGCAGCATGGTCTCTTTGCCAAGAGAGTTCATATAGTCATCAAGGATAGCCAGATCCAGCATATAATCCGAGTCGTATACCGGCTTTGCAGAGGCTGTTTTCACCGCACTGGGCGAAAACAGCTGGGCAAGTAATTGATCAAGGTTATTGGTGTTGATAGGTTTAGCTAAGGAACCATCGATACGGATCCCATTTAACTGTTCTTCTGCTTTGCGAACATTGGCACTTAACACCACAATAGGAATATTTTTTAAATGCATTTCCTGGCGCATAATGCGGGCAATTTGGTCACCGGTCATATCCGGCAACTGCATGTCCAGCAACACCAGATCCAGATCATCTTCAGTTTCCAGTAATGCTAGCGCATCTTCGCCAGTTTCAGCATGAATTACAGTATGCCCGCGTTGTTCAAGTAAACTTATGGCAATATCTGCATTCAAAGGCACATCCTCCACCAACAAAATCGTAAGCTCAGGACAATCAATCCGCTCTTGCTCCGGGCGGCTTGCCATCCGGGTTGGTAACAGAATCTCGAAACAACTGCCCTCACCTACTTTACTTTGCAAACTGAGTTGTCCTTCCATCGCTTCCACCAAAGCTTTGGACACCGACAAGCCAATGCCAGAACCCACCACACTTAACCGCCGGCCATCGCTTGATTTATAATACATATCAAAGATGCGGGACTGTTCATGCAGGCTGATCCCTATGCCGGTATCTATCACTTGCAACAGCAACTGGTTGGTTTCATGTTGCAACAGCTCACAATAAAGGCGGATTTTTCCCTGACTGGTAAATTTAACGGCATTATTAATCAGGTTCCATAACACCTGACGAACCCGGGTTGGATCCAGCTGCAAATAGCAATCTGCCGGTATCTGCGCGTCCAGCTCAAATTCCAGTCCTTTTTGTTGGCAAATCAACTCTGCGAAATTCTGAATATCAATAACGAAGCTGTTTAATTCAACGCTCTGATATAAGATATCAAGATCTTGCCGATCAATTTTATCCAGATCGATAATATCGTTAAAAATATTACCCAGAGTTTCAGCACTGGTAAAAATAGTCTGCCCCCAGCTACGCTGCACTTCAGTCAAGTCGCTGTCGAGCAAGCGCCTGGTCAAGCCTACAATGCCATTTAAAGGAGTGCGCAGCTCATGACTTAAGGTAGCAATAAATTTTCCTTTATCCTGATAGGCTTTCTCCAAAGCCTGTTCGGCAAGTTTACGCGATGTAATATCCCGACCAAATCCAAGTAAACCTATGTAACGCCCTTGCTTATCGAAAAATGGTACTTTCCGCATTTCAAACCAGAGGCTCTGACCTTTACTATCGGTAAATTCAACATCGAGAATAAGCTCAGATTGTTGTGCCGTTACTTCATGATCACTCAAAATCGCAGAAGGTGCGCTATCGTCGTTGAAAATATCCGAGGGGTGCTTACCTAGCAAGGCACTGGAGGATTTGCCCATAATGGCTTCAAACATTTTATTGAAGAATGCAAAGCGTCCGGTTTCATCCCGGTAGTAGAATAAATCGGGCGAACTATCCACAATAGAGCGGATCAACAACGTTTGCTCTTCCAGCTCTTGCTGTGCTTTCTTTCGCTCTAAAATCTCTTTTCGTAACTCATCAATGGCTCGCCGCTTCGCCTGAAACGCTTTTTTACGTTCTTCTATTTCAAAATTTAACTGACGAATATTTTCCTGCAAATGCTGATTCAAAACTTTTTCCTGATGACTGGAGTCCTCCAGGTACAAGAGCGTAGCATCCAGTTGTTCAATCAGATAAAACACCAAGGCCAGCACCAGAGGTCCTAGCAGCATCGCCAACAAAAGCACAGCATGAACGGTATCCCAGTGAATGCGGGACTCCAGCAAAAAAGATATCCCCAGTGCAAGCAATACTGCCGCCATCACCACAAACAACTGCACCAACGCCATCAGCTTCAACCAGCCCCACTGACGCAAGCGTATTGCCAGTCCTTTCACCATCGGGTGAACAGGTTCAACTGCCATAGAGGCCTCTTTTGATTTTATGTACTGACTTCATGGCTTCATTTTATTGGTTATCGGATGGGATTGGGCTGTTTTTGTGATTATTTTTTATCGTCGCCTAGAGTATCCTGTATTGACTTCCTTGCCAATTAGAGATAAACCTATAGGACAGTATTTGACGCATTTTTGTTCCAGGGTAGCGATATGCTGAAAAAAGCCGTACAGCTTAGTTCATATCACTATTCGTCTTACTACCTCTCTGAGTGGTTTAACGAATAGCACAACCGGTCAGCCTTTGACCGGCAGGTGTTATTGGTTCCTGCCCACTAAATTTTACCTATATTAACAATAAAATTTTCGACGCCAGTCGCTTGTCTGCCTGTGTATTGCTATACCGGTCAGTCGTTGTGTCTGGTGCTCGAGCAGCACAGGTGTAACATCATGCGTAAAATCTCTGTATTAGCAACAGCTATTGCTTCAGCTCTGGTTTCAGGCTCCTTGTTTGCTGATGAGCAAACCATCGGCGAAGCAAAGGTTGAACGAATTGAAGTCACCGGCTCCCGTATCCGTGGGGTCGATCTGGAAGGTACTCAGCCTTTGGTAGTGATTTCCAATGAGGATATTAAAAACTCTGGTGCCAGCGATATTTATGAATTGCTGCGTGATCTCGGACAGGTACGTGGCGGTAGCGGTACCTTCTCCACATCTGAAAGTGGCGCCACCTCCACCTCCACCCCTGGTGGCCAGGCTGCCGCGTCATTGCGTGGTCTTGGCCCGGCTTCGACGCTGACTCTGATCAATGGTCGCCGGGTGGCAGCCTCTTCATTTGCGGCTGGCACCCAGAACTTTGTCGATATCAACAGCATTCCCCTGGCTGCCATTGAGCGGGTTGAAATACTGGCCACCGGTGCATCCGCCATTTACGGTGCTGATGCAGTAGCCGGTGTTATCAACTACATTTTAAAAAGTGATTACGACGGCGCTGAGCTAAACCTGAGCTATGGCAACAGCACCGCTTCGAGCAATGATGGCCGAGCCAATGTTAACTTTGTAATCGGCCGTCAGGTCGCTGGCGGTAACCTGACCGTTTTTGCGGATTACTTTGACCGTAAAATGCTGACCGCGCAGGATCGCAGTTTTACCCGTGATCCGGCACTGGTCAGCAACTATTCGTATTTACCCAAGCTACAGGACGGCGCAAATATTTATTACACTTACATTGGCCGCATAGGGCCCGGCGGCTACTTTCAACCTCGGGGAGCAGGCGATCAATACGAAGTAAATCCTCGCTGTAGCAATGAGCTGACAGAAACTGAGCTTGATGAACTAATTTGTGCATACTACCCAAATCAGGATGATGTTCTGACATCTCCTTTCAAAAGCGCTTCCGCTGGTTTTATGTTCAATGTTGAACTAGGCAAAGTGCGTTGGAGCACCGACTTTTTCTTTAGTGAAACAAAGTCTTCTGCGTTTTCAAGCCCAGCTCCCATCGACCAGGTGAACGATGCGGAAGGGCCCATGGCTCACTTGTCAACTTTGGATATCTTTCGTGACACCAATGGCGCTTTCTTTATGCCAGCCATCAACCCAGACTTTTTAGCCGGTGTTGCTGGAGCTCCTAAATACATTGCTACTGAAGACTTTGATCTGGTCTGGGATGACTTCTTCGACACCCCTATCCACGATCGCTGGGTTGGTTATGGCCTTGGTTTTGATGCGCGCTTTAATGATCCTCGTACTATTGATATCAGATCCAGATCCTTCCGATTGGTTAGTGGACTGCAAGGCGAAGTCGGCCACTGGGATTGGGAAACTGCACTTACCTATTCCCGCTCAAGCTCGAATCAAGAGGCCAGCCGGGGCATCTACAACCGCTACAAACTCCATGCTGCTTTAGGTGGTGAGCTTTGCTCAGATGGACAAATTTCCAGTTACAATGCCGATACCGACACCCTGAGTTGCAGCGGAGGAGCCGAGCTGCTCGGTTATTTCAATCCATTCCTGGTCGGTGATGCCACCAATGATGCCCAGCTTGCTCTGGCACAAGAGGTGCCAACCCGTAAAGGATTAAGCACGGTATTAGGCTGGGATGCTCGCTTCAGTGGCGAATTGTTTGAAGTGCAACACGGCTTTGTCAGCGCAGCACTTGGCCTGGAGTTGCGCCGGGAAAAAATTACCGATACGCCATCGCTGAATGCCAGAGCACGCTTTGAAAATGACTACCTGGTCGATGTATTTGGTTTTGGTTCCAGTTTGTCTGCTGCCAGCCGTAACCAAGCAGCGGCTTTTGCCGAAATCTATGCGCCACTGGCCGAGCGGGTTGAGCTGCTTGCAGCCGGTCGCTACGATCACTACAACGACTTTGGCGGTACTTTCAACCCGAAAGTAGGTCTGACCTGGCGTCCGGTCGATGAGCTTATCCTGCGTGGTTCCTGGGCCACCTCGTTCCGGGCTCCCTCATTGACTCAGGCCGGTGTACAACTTCGCACGACCACCGCCACTTACGATTGCTCTGCCAACCAAACCGTATCGGACTTGTACTGTGATGGTCAGAACTTTAGCAGCAGCCCCAATGTGCTCGAGCTGGGTAACCCGGACCTGCAAGCTGAAACATCTGAATCGATCAGTTTGGGACTAGCCTGGAGCCCAAGCCGCGATACCACCATCACCGTCGATTACTGGCAGTTTGATCACAAACGGCTGGTTGATACCGATATGACGGCCATGTTGGCCCGAACAATTACCGATGCATCTGTGCGTCATTGCGGCCTGGTCCCTCAAGGACAAACAGGCATTGCCTACACCCCATCTGTCTGCAATGTGACCGATGGGTCCGGTTTGCGTATTGATCAACAAGGTGCCAGCCTAAGTGAGATCCTGGCTGCATTTATCGAGGCGGTTGAGCCACGGGATAATGTTTTACCTTTGATGCGTGATCATGTGATTCAGTTAGAAAACGTTGGTAAGCAAGAGGTTAAAGGCCTGGATATCAGCTTTAAGCACACACTGGACTTTGCCGGCGGCCGTTTAGGCCTGGATATCGACTGGACCAACTACTTGTCGTTTAAGCGCAACAAAGCAGGCTCAGATGAAATTGAGTCGCTGGTTGGAACTTACCACTATCCCCGTAATATTGGTAGTGCCCGTGTCTCCTGGCGTAACGATGACTTATTTCTGGGGTTAACTGCACTCTATACCTCTTCCTACCAAGATGATATTGGCCGTTTGAGCCGTCGTAATATCTGGGAGCTGGAAGACTTAGGTGAGCTAGATGCTGATGGTAACCGTCAAGTAGCATCCTGGACCACCCTGCGGGCCAGCGTCGGCTACGACTTTGACAACGCCGCCATTAATCTGAGCATCGACAACTTGCTTGATCGGGACCCACCACGGGTATTCGGCAGCAGCCGTGGCTTTGATTCCATCAATCACAATGCCATGGGCCGCAGTTATCGTTTATCCTTTACTTACTTCTTCTAAGAAGCAATCTCAGGGGAGCTTTGCTCCCCTCCTTCTTTCCAACAGAACGATACAGGCTAATTCGTTATGAAAACCGCGGTGAAACAACCGGTCAACATGCCTGATGCTTTTGTGATCCTGTTTTTCGTGATGGTGCTGGCCGCAATTGCCAGTCATCTGATCCCGGCAGGCAGCTTTGGCATGCAGCAGGTAGAAGTTGAACAAAACGGCGAGATCGAGCTGCAACAACGCATCGTTCCGGCCAGCTTTGCACTGGACACCGGGCAACAACATGGCGTGCCCCTCTTCGCTGAAGGCGGTGGCATAGGCTTTTTAAATTATGCCTTTGAAGGCATGGTCTCTGGTTCCAAATGGGGCTCGGCGATTGGCGTGATTGCTTTTATTCTGCTGACAGGTGGCGCTTTTGGCATCATCATGCGTACCGGCGCCATCCACAACGGCATCCTGGCATTGATTGAGAAAACAAAAAACATGGAGGCGCTGTTTATCCCCATCATGTTTGTGCTGTTCTCGTTAGGTGGCGCTATCTTTGGTATGGGCGAGGAGGCGATTGCCTTTTGCATCGTGCTATTGCCGCTGATGTATGCCCTGGGCTACGATGCCATTACCACAGTGCTGGTGACCTATGTCGCGACTCAAATCGGCTTTGCCGCTTCCTGGATGAACCCTTTTAGTATTGCAATTGCTCAGGGGATTGCCGATATCCCTTTGATGTCCGGTGCAGAGTTTCGCTATGGGTTATGGCTGGTGCTCACGGTATTTGGTACCATCTTTACCATGCGCTACGCCAGCCGCATCAAAGCCAACCCCGAGCTGTCGCCCAGTTATGCCAGCGATGTGCAAGTGAAAGCACAGCAGCAAGGCAAGCAACAGGAACACAGTCATTACACCGGCGTGGATACGGTCATTTTACTGGCTTTCTTTGCTGGCCTTAGCTGGATCATTTGGGGTGTCACTACGCGTGGTTACTATATTCCGGAAATTGCCAGTCAGTTCTTTACCATTGGTTTAGTGGTAGCAGTACTGGGTATTTTAGGCGGCCGCTTAACCGTCAATGGTGCTGCGGATGCCTTTAAGCAAGGTGCCGCCGAGCTATTGCCTGCCGCCCTTATTGTTGGTATGGCCAAAGGCATCGTGTTAATTCTGGGCGGTGATAATCCGGAAACCCCGTCTGTCCTCAATACCCTGCTGCACTACTCCGGCCAGGCGCTGGGCGATTTACCAGCCTGGCTATCGGCCTGGTTTATGTTGGTACTGCAATCGGTATTTAACTTCTTTGTTGCCTCAGGCTCTGGTCAGGCAGCGCTGACCATGCCTTTGATTGCTCCTTTGGCAGATCTTGTCGGTCTCTCCCGACAGATTGCGGTGCTGGCTTTTCAGCTCGGCGATGGCCTGACCAACATTATTATCCCAACCTCAGCAGCACTGATTGGCTGTTTGGGGGTAGTACGGGTGGACTGGACCCTGTGGGCCCGCTTTGCCTGGAAACTGTATTTGTGGCTGTTCTTACTGGCCAGCCTGGCGATGCTGCTGGCTGTAGCAATCGGCTACCAATAACGAGGTGTCTGTGAACGGATTAATTTTATTTAAAGGAGCCGAAGTACTGGCTCCAGAGCCACTGGGTCAAAAGGATGTGCTGATTGCTGGTGGTAAAGTTCTGGCAATTGCTGAATCGTTATCGCTGGGTACCAGCAATGTACCGGTGACCGAAGTCGATGCCAGTGGGCATTATCTGGTGCCCGGCTTTGTCGACTCGCTGGTGCATTTTATTGGTGGCGGCGGTGAAGCAGGTTTTGCCAGCCGCACGCCGGAAATGCAACTGACCGATGCAACCTTAGGCGGTGTCACTACCGCTATTGGTGTGCTCGGCACCGATGCGACCACCCGCACCCTGACCAATCTGTTGGCCAAAGCCCATGCGCTGGAAGCCGAAGGTATCAGCACCTGGTGCCACACCGGCTCTTACGAGATCCCCTGCCGCACTCTGACAGGCAATATCACCGACGATTTAATCTTGATCGATAAGTTTATCGGTGTTGGTGAAATTGCCATCAGCGATCACCGCTCGTCACAGCCGACCATCAGCGAAATTCGCAAAGTGGCGGCAGCGGCCCGTGTAGGTGGCATTCTGTCAGGGAAAAGCGGTATTGTCAGCGTGCATATGGGGGCTGGCGACAGCATATTGCAGCCGATTCTTGATGCAGTCAGCGGCAGCGAACTGGAACTGACCCAGTTTTATCCCACCCATATGAACCGAAATCAGGCGGTGTTTGCAGCTGGCCTTGCTTATGCCAAACAAGGTGGCTATCTGGATTTTACCACCAGCACCACCGCCTATGACTTAGCCCATGGCGAAGTTGCCGCGGCCGAGGCGTTAGCACTCAGTCTGGCCGAAGGGATCCCGGTTCTGCAACTGACCATGAGCTCTGATGGCAATGCCAGCCTGCCGATTTACGATAAGAAAGGGACTATGCTGGGGCTGGAAGTTGGTCAGGTACAAACCTTGTATCAATCAGCCCGTCAGGCCGTGCAGCAATTTGATGTTGCTTTAACGGATGCCATTTGCAGCATTACCGCCTCCCCGGCCGATATTCTTGGCTTAAAGCACAAAGGGCGTATTGCCATGGGTAAAGACGCCGATTTGGTGCTACTGCGCCGGGACGATCTGGTGATTAACCAGGTCTGGGCCAAAGGCCGGCAAATGGTAGCCAATGCTAAAGCCGTGGTCAAAGGGACCTTTGAAGCCTAAACGCATAGTTTAAGAATAATTTGGCATTTACCAAAAGCTGCTTCGGCAGCTTTTTTTCAGTTTTCAGCACCATAGATAGCCGAAATAACCGCAATTCGTGTAATTTATTTTCACATTCAACTGCTTACTTTCTATACTTTAAGGTGCGAAAAGTCTGCTTGCTTTTTCACATCAAAGCCGGTATACCTATAGCTTGATATTATTTAGACGGCTAGACGCTCTAAGAGCTTTTACTCTAGAAACACTGAAAAGCTGAATGTATTTTGTTGTTTTATTTCAGTTTAACGCCGCGCACACAAATAGAATAAAAATTCATAAAATCTATATTTATATCCATTTGGACAAGTTTGGAGGTGTGTTATGGCGTTGTACCAACACGCACAAGCCCGGGAAAACTGCGGCTTTGGCCTGATCGCCCACTTAGAGGGAGTAGCCAGTCATAAGCTGGTGCGAACTGCCATCAATGGTTTGGACCGCATGCAGCATCGCGGCGGGATTTCCGCCGATGGCAAAACCGGCGATGGTTGCGGCCTCTTGATGCAAAAACCCGACAGTTTTTTTCGCGCTATTGCCGAAGAAAATGGCTGGAGCTTAGGCAAAAAATACGGCGTTGGCATGTTGTTTTTAAGCCAGGATCCGGACAAAGCGGCTTTTGCCCGCAAAGTGATTGAAGAAGAAGTGGGCCATGAAACCCTGAGCCTGGTGGGTTGGCGTAAGATGCCGATTGATGCATCCGTGCTAGGCCCTATTGCGTTGGACTCGATGCCACAAATTGAGCAGGTCTTTGTCAATGCCCAGCCCGGCTGGCGCAAGCGCGATCTGGAGCGCCGCCTGTATATGGTGCGCCGGCGCATTGAAAAACGGCTGGCCGATGACAACGATTTTTATATCCCCAGTTTTTCCTGCCTGGTGACGGTCTTTAAAGGCCTGATGATGCCAGCCGACTTGCCACGTTTTTATCTGGATCTGGCCGATATCCGGCTTGAAACCGCCATTTGCGTGTTCCATCAGCGCTTTTCCACCAATACCATGCCACGCTGGCCACTGGCGCAGCCGTTTCGCTTTTTGGCGCACAATGGCGAAATCAACACCATCAAAGGTAACCGTCAGTGGGCCCGTGCCCGCCAGTACAAATTTGGCTCGCCGCTGCTGCCTGATCTGCAGCAAGCCGCTCCTTTTGTCAAAGAAGACACCTCGGACTCCAGCTCACTGGATAATATGCTGGAGCTGTTTTTAGCCGGCGGCATGGATTTATTCCGCGCCATGCGCTTGCTGGTGCCACCCGCCTGGCAAGGTAACCGGGTGATGGACGATGATTTAAAAGCCTTTTACGAGTTTAACTCCATGCATATGGAGCCCTGGGATGGCCCGGCCGGTATCGTCATGACCAATGGCCGCCATGTCGCCTGTAACCTGGATCGCAATGGTCTGCGCCCGGCCCGCTTTGTCATTACCAAAGATCAGGTACTGACACTGGCCTCCGAAGTTGGGATCTGGGATTACAGCCCGGATGAAGTGCAGGAAAAAGGCCGGGTTGGCCCGGGCGAAATGCTGGCGGTCGATACTTACACCGGCAAGGTCTGGCGCTCCTGCGATATCGATGAAGATTTAAAGCAGCGCCATCCATACCGGGCCTGGCTGAATGAAAACGTGCAGCGCTTAATCCCCTATGAACAGTATGAGCTGGATCTGATTGGCAAGCGGGTGTTTGACGATGCCACCATGCAGGTCTACCACAAGCTGTTTAACTACAGCTACGAAGAAATCGATCAGGTGATGACGGTACTGGCCAAAGACGGTCAGGAGGCTGTCGGTTCGATGGGTGACGATACGCCGATGGCGGTGTTGTCGCAAAAGCCACGCACCCTGTTTGATTACTTCCGTCAGCAGTTTGCTCAGGTCACCAACCCGCCCATTGATCCGCTGCGGGAAAACCACGTGATGTCGCTCGCCACCAGCATTGGTCGTGAGCACAACGTATTCAGTGAAACCGCAGGATACGCCCGCCGCATTCAGTTTGAGTCGCCGGTGATGATGTACTCGGATCTCAAGCAGTTAAAAGCAGCTGACGACGAGTTCTATCGTCACCGCCAGTTCGCGCTGAACTTTGACCCAGAGCAGCAGACCCTGCAACAGGCGCTGGAAAGACTGTGCCAGGACGTAGTGACCGCAGTGCGTGAAGAGCAGGTGGTGCTGGTGATGTTATCCGATCGCGCCATTGCTCAGGGCAAGCTACCCATTCCTGCCGCCATGGCTGTCGGTGCTGTACAGCAAGCGCTGGTGAAAGCACAGCTGCGCTGCGACTCCAACATCATTGTTGAAACCGCCACTGCCCGCGATCCGCACCACTTTGCTGTGCTGGTAGGTCTGGGCGCCACTGGGGTCTACCCCTTTATGGCGTACGAAACCGTCGAGCAACTGGTGGAAAAAGGCGTGCTGAACTTAAGCGCCCGTCAGGCAGTACTGAATTACCGCAAAGGCATCAATAAAGGGCTGTACAAGATTATGTCGAAGATGGGGATCTCGACCATCGCCAGTTACCGCTGCTCCAACTTGTTTGAGATCATCGGCCTTGGCAACGACATTATGCAGCTGTGTTTTGCCGGCATCGACTCCCGCATTGGCGGCGCCAATTTCGACGACATTCAGCAGGATTTACAGCAACTGGCGCATGTCGCCTGGCTCAAGCGCAAACCACTGAATCACGGCGGCCTGCTGAAATACGTGCACGATGGTGAGTACCATGCCTACAACCCGGATGTGGTGCAAACCCTGCAACAGGCAGTGCGTAGTGGCGAGTACCGCGATTACCAGCGCTACAGCCAACTGGTAAATGAACGGCCTATTGCTCATATCCGCGATCTGCTGCGGATTAAGCCGGTGGATAAGCCACTGCCGCTGGAGCAGGTGGCGCCCGATAGCGAGCTGTACCCGCGCTTTGACAGTGCGGCCATGTCGATTGGCGCCTTAAGCCCGGAAGCGCATGAAGCCCTGGCCATTGCGATGAACCGGCTGGGTGGCCGCTCGAATTCCGGTGAAGGCGGTGAAGATCCACGCCGTTTTGGTACCGAGAAAAACTCCAAAATCAAGCAAATCGCCTCCGGCCGCTTTGGCGTGACGCCACATTACCTGGTCAATGCCGAAGTGCTGCAAATCAAAGTCGCTCAGGGCGCCAAGCCTGGTGAAGGCGGCCAGTTGCCGGGCGAAAAAGTCACCGCCGAAATCGCCCACCTGCGTTATTCGGTGCCTGGCGTGACCTTAATCTCACCCCCGCCGCATCACGATATCTACTCGATTGAAGATTTGGCGCAATTAATTTTCGATTTAAAGCAGGTCAACCCCAAAGCTCTGGTCTCAGTAAAACTGGTCTCTGAGCCTGGCATCGGCACCATTGCTACCGGCGTGGCCAAGGCCTATGCCGATTTGATTACGGTGTCCGGCTACGATGGTGGCACCGGTGCCAGCCCACTCACCTCGGTGAAATACGCTGGCAGCCCCTGGGAATTGGGTCTGGCTGAAGTGCATCAGGCACTGGTCGATAACGGCCTGCGCCACAAAGTACGGTTGCAGGTCGACGGTGGTCTGAAAACCGGCCTCGATGTGGTCAAAGCTGCGATTCTAGGCGCTGAAAGTTTTGGCTTTGGCACCGGCCCCATGGTAGCGCTTGGCTGCAAATTCCTGCGGATTTGCCATTTGAACAACTGCGCCACCGGGGTAGCGACGCAAGACAGTACCTTGCG
Organism: Alkalimonas sp. NCh-2; assembly: GCF_039631345.1. Lineage (NCBI taxonomy): Bacteria > Pseudomonadati > Pseudomonadota > Gammaproteobacteria > Alkalimonas > Alkalimonas sp. NCh-2. The sequence goes on along the minus strand of NZ_JBDIUV010000002.1, from coordinate 41,478 downwards.
CAAGAACCATTTCAATGGTTTACCAGAAATGGTGATGAACTACTTTACCTTCCTGGCGCGCGAAGTGCGTGAGCTGTTGGCACAACTTGGGGTCGAGAAACTGGAAGATTTAATCGGCCGCACCGACTTGTTGGAGCTGGTGGAACCGCAAACCCAGAAACAAAGCCGGTTGGATTTAAGCGAAATTCTAGAGTCCTCTGGCGTGCGCTCTGAAAAACCACTCTATTGCGTTGAGCCCAATACGCCTTTTGATGCCGGCGATCTGAACTTAAAGCTGGTGGAGCTACTGGGCGATGCGGTCAAGCGCAAGGCTGGCGGCAGTGTTCGGCTGCCCATTCGCAATACCGATCGCTCGGTTGGCGCTATGCTATCCGGCTTAATTGCCCGCCAGCACGGCAATCAGGGCATGGCGGTCGAGCCGGTGCAGGTCCGGTTAACCGGCACTGCCGGCCAGAGCTTTGGTGTCTGGAATGCCGGCGGCCTGCATTTATCCTTGCAAGGCGATGCCAACGATTATGTCGGTAAAGGCATGACTGGTGGCCAGATTTCGGTGTTCCCGCCCAAGGGCGTGGGCTATGCCAAAGAAGGTGCCACCATTATCGGCAACACCTGTTTGTATGGTGCCACCGGCGGACGGCTGTTTGCCGCTGGCAAAGCCGGTGAGCGCTTTGCCGTGCGCAACTCCGGTGCTATCGCTGTGGTGGAAGGTACCGGCGATAACTGCTGCGAATACATGACCGGCGGTGTGGTGGTGGTGCTGGGTGATACCGGTGTCAACTTTGGCGCTGGCATGACCGGGGGTTTTGCCTACCTGCTGGATGAGCAAAATGATCTGGAGCTGCGGGTCAATCCGGAGCTGGTCGAATGCCTGGATATCAGCATGCCGATTTTGCAGGAACACCTGCGCAGCCTGCTACACCAACACGTTGAACAAACTGGCAGTGAACTGGCGCACCAGATCCTGTCGGACTTTAAAACCTATTTACCCAAATTCCGTCTGGTCAAACCGAAAACCAGCGATGTACACACCCTGCTAGGTCACCGGGCTCGTTCTTCCGACGAGCTGCGTGTGCAAGCGATGTAAGGAGACGGTGATGGCGCAGAATGTTTATCAGTTTATTGATGTCGAGCGGATCGATCCGCCCAAGCGCTCCTTGCAGGAGCGCACTATAGAGTTTGTTGAGATTTACCAGCCAATGACCGATACCCAGGTAGCCGGTCAGGCCGATCGTTGCCTCGATTGCGGCAACCCTTACTGCGAATGGAAGTGCCCGGTGCACAACTACATCCCGCAGTGGCTGCAGCTGGCCCATGACGGCAAAATTATTGAAGCGGCCGAGCTGTCGCACAAAACCAACAGCTTGCCGGAAGTCTGTGGCCGGGTTTGCCCGCAAGACCGGCTGTGCGAAGGGGCCTGCACTCTGAATGAAGGCTTTGGTGCCGTTACCATTGGTAGCATCGAAAAGTACATTACCGATAAGGCCTTTGAAATGGGCTGGCGGCCGGATTTATCGGATGTGACCAAAACCGATAAAAAGGTCGCCATTGTCGGTGCCGGTCCGGCCGGATTGGCCTGTGCCGATGTGTTGATCCGAAATGGCGTCACGCCAGTGGTGTTTGACCGTAATCCGGAAATTGGTGGTCTGCTCACCTTCGGCATTCCGGCCTTTAAGCTGGAAAAAGAAGTGATGCAGCTACGCCGGCAGATCTTCAGCGAGATGGGCATTGAGTTTCGCTTAAACACCAGCATTGGCAGCGACGTCGCCTTTGACTCTCTGGTGCAGGAGTACGATGCGGTCTTTCTTGGGCTTGGCACCTACACGCCGATGAAAGGCGGCCTTGCCAACGAAGAAGCACCAGGGGTGCTGGAAGCCCTGCCCTTTTTGATTGGCAACACCAATCAGTTAATGGGCTGGCAGACCGAGCATCCGTTTGTCAGCATGGAAGGCAAGAAAGTGGTGGTGCTAGGCGGTGGCGATACCGCCATGGACTGCGTGCGTACCTCCATCCGTCAGGGCGCGCACCAAGTGATTTGTGCCTACCGGCGTGATGAAGCCAATATGCCGGGCTCGCGCAAAGAAGTGCAAAATGCCCGCGAGGAAGGCGTTGAGTTCCAGTTTAATCTGCAACCTCTGGGGATTGAGGTCGATCCGGCTGGCAATGCCTGCGGTGTGCGGGTGGTGCAAACCAAACTGGGCGAGCCGGATGCCAATGGCCGCCGCAGCCCAGAGCCAATTGCCGGCTCTGAGCAGGTGCTGGAAGCCGATGCCATCATCATTGCCTTTGGTTTTCAGCCAAGCCCACCAGCCTGGTTGCAGGACTACGGCATTGAGCTCGATAGCAAAGGCCGGGTCAAAGCCAGTGAGCAAAGCACCTATGCGCTGCAAACCAATCAGCACAAGATCTTCGCCGGCGGCGATATGGTGTTGGGCTCTGACTTAGTAGTCACCGCCATCGCCCAGGGCCGAAAAGCAGCCGAAGGCATACTGGATTATTTGCAGGTGTAGTTATAGCGAGGGATATACCATTGACATATCCCTTGCTTGATTTCTAAACTGACAAAAGCATCGCAACCCCAAGCGGAGGTCTGTATGGACTGGACAAACATCAATACAGCTGATGAACGCTGGGACTCATGGTTTGACGATGAAGGTGTTTCAGATGATTTTATGCCCAACCGTGAGCAACCGGAACATCAAGCAGTTCGAACAGGTACCCGGCATTCGCCTGACCAATTGGGTGGGCACCTGAACAGCCAATCCTAGCCAGACGGAGTGCCAGAAAGTAACTACTTCAACACACGCAGTAAATTGCTAAAATCATCCGTCCACTGAATAGCCGGGTTTAGCTGTGTCGGCCAATTGCCTACCGCCTGCTGAGTAGCTTCTTGCCGGATAAAGTCCTGATTCCTGGTGAGCAACACCCATTCGGTCGCCGCCGGGTTTTGGCTATCGGCCGGGGTGTGAAAAAACAGCGCGTCCAGCCCAAAGTGATGGGCGTGATTGCGCACCACTGAAGTCAAGTCCAGGTAGTTATTCGAGATATGCACTGCCAATACGCCATCGGCGCGCAGATGCTGCAGATAGAGTGCAAAGGCTTCGCGGGTGAGTAAATGCTGCGGGATAGCATCGCTGCTAAAGGCATCCAGCACCAGCACATCAAACTGCTGGCTGCCCTGTTGCTGCAGTTGCTGTTGCAGCACCAAGCGGCCATCGCCCAGCAACACCTCAACGGTCGCAGCGCTATCGGCCAGATAACTAAAGTGCTGCTGCGCCATGCGGATAACCGCCGGATTCAGCTCGTAAAACTGAATGCGATCCCCGGCCCTGCCATAGACAGCCAGAGTACCAGCCCCCAACCCAACCATACCAAAATGCCGGCCTGCGTTTTTCGTGCCATCCGATGTACTTAGTTGCGGTTGACGATACTGCAGCGCCAGCGCCACGCCGGTACCAGGCCGGTAGTAGCTCAGCGCCTGTTGTCGTTTATCCGCGGCCAGATACTGAGCACCATGACTGGTGGTGCCATCAATCAGAATGCGCTGTAACTCACCGGCCACTGGGATATCCCGCACCACCAGGCTACCGTAAAAATTACGCTCTTGATGCACGGTAAACTGGTTTAGCAGCAAGTGCAACCACATCGCCAACAGCACAAAACTTGCAGCGCCACTCAGCCAGGCAACTTTTCGCCACAGCGCCAGTTGACGCTGCCAGGGCAGCACTGCCAGCAGCAGGATAGCCAGCAAGACGACTGGGAATTCATGAAAATCGTTTAAAAGAGCCGGGGCTAACAGATTAACCGATAAGCCGCCTAACACACCGCCAAGTGCCATCGCCAGATAAAACCGGGTGAGCTGACTTGCAACGGGCTTTAATCGCGCCAACTCACCATGACAGAGCATACAGCCGCTAAACAGGATCAGCAGATACAAAGCCAGTTGCGAATAGAGATCAAACAAACGGCCAAAGTGGATCAGCACCAGCGCCAGCACCAGGCCAATACCAAACAGATACAACCAAAGTGCACGCTGATACCAGCGCTCGCGATTAAATACCAGAATAAAGCTCAGCAGGTAGAGCGCTAGCGGTACTACCCACAAAAATGGCACTGGCGGTACGTTTTGCGTCAGTTGCTGCGTCACAGCCAGCAATAACACCACCCCTGCGGCCGATAAACTGAGCCAATAACCCCACTGCCTGCTACTGGCAGCAGCAACAGCTTCAGAAGTAGTACTGGCCTTCGGCAACTGCCATCTAAGTAAGACCAATAGCAACAAGGCCAGGCCAGTAAAGCCCCACTGCCAGCCGAAAAACTGCAACGACAATGGCAGCCAGGGCTCAACGATAAAAGGGTAACCGAGCAAAGCCCCTAAGGAGCCGACATTGGATAAGGCGTACAGCCGGTAAGGCGAGCGCAGTGGAAAACGATCGGCAAACCAGCGCTGCACTAAAGGAGCACTTGCCGCTATCACCAACAACGGCAGACCAAATAAAAACAGTAGCCAGCTCAAAATACTGAGCAATGGATAAGCAGATGGCTCAGGCGTTGAGACGGCACTGCCAGCCCACCATAACCAAAGCAAGGCCAACAGCACCAGACAGCCGTGCACAGTCCGTTGCTGCTTTAATCTGAGCGTATCAGTCAGCCAATGGGCATAGCTGTAACCGGCCAGCAGCATCAGCTGAAAGAACAGCATGCAAGCAGTCCAGACCGCAGCGCCACCACCGTAATAGGGCAACAACCAACGCGCTGCCAACGGCTGGATCAAAAACAGCAACAGTGCACTGAGGAAAATAGTGACAGCAAATAAAGGCACAACAGCATCCGGCTGATATTACAAGGCGCTAAGCCTATCCAAAGCAGCCTTGCTGTGCAAGCTTGTCAAAGCACAACAAAAAGCCAACAAGCCCTTGGTTGCCTTTAGCGCATCAGGTAGACTTGGCGGGTTTGTATTCACAACCATAACGAAAAAGGTCTTTCCATGAAGAAAGCATTCAAGGTACCCCATACCCTCACCTTACTGTTTAGCATGATGATAGTGGCAATGATTGCCACCTGGATCGTGCCGCAAGGTTTTTTTGAAACGGCCCTGACCGATACCGGCCGCACGGTAGTCATCCCCGGTACTTATACCCTGGCTGAAGAGCGTGGCTTACTTACCCCCTGGCAACTGCTGACTGCAGTACCCCGCGCCTTTGCCGCTGCCCAGGATATTATTTTCTTTGTATTCATCGTTGGTGGCGTACTGGCTATCGCCCGAAAAACTGGTACTGTCGATGCGTTGATTGGTCGTTTGCTGGAAAAGCACAGTGACGCACCGCATAAATTGATTTTTATGGTGATCTTCTTTTTCTCACTGGCATCTGGCGCCATCGGCACTGCCGGTGAGTACATTCCCTTTGTACTGATTTTAGTGGCACTGTGCAAAGCGATGCGGCTCGATAGCATGACAGCGGTCGGTATGACTGTAGCAGGCTATGGTGTCGGCTATGGGGTGTCTGCTTTTAACCCCTTTACCGTGTTGATTGCTCAGGGTATTGCCGAAGTACCACCTTATTCCGGTATGTGGCTGCGCCTGGCGCTGATCCTGCCATTTTGTATTATTGCCTTCCATCATGTCTGGCGATACGCTCAGAAGGTCATTGCCGATCCAAACGCTTCCATGGTGGCCGACTTGCCCTGCCCGGTTGGTGATATCAGCAACAAGAACTACCCCAGCCTGAACAAGCGGCATCAACTGATCCTGGCAACTTTCCTGGTAACTATTGGCATTGCGATTTATGGTATTTCCCAGCACGGCTGGTATCTGTATGAACTGGGTGCTTGTTTTGTCGGCTGGGGTCTGCTGACCACCCTGATTGGCCGGCTAAGCTTTGACGAAGCCTCCGATAGCTTTATTGAAGGGGTCAAAGATTTAACCACCACCGCCGTACTGATTGGTATTGCCCGGGGTATCGCGCTGATTTTAGAAGATGGCCAGATCCTGCATAGCATCGTGCATGGGCTGTCGCTTCCACTGTCGCATGTGCCGGCTACCATTTCTGCTTTTGGTATGTTGGTGATTCAAACCATTTTAAACCTGTTTGTGCCCTCTGGCAGCGGCCAGGCCTTTGTGACCATGCCGCTGATGGCACCTTTAAGCGATTTAGTGGGCGTACCGCGCCAGGTGGCAGTGCTTGCCTATCAGTTTGGTGATGGTTTTTCCAATATGATCGTCCCCACCAATGCGGTTTTGATGGGCATTATTGGTATTGCCGGGGTGCCTTATGATCGCTGGTTCAAGTTCTGCATGCCACTGTTGTTAAAGTTAATGGCTGCAGCGACTGTAGTACTAATGCTGGCGGTGGTCTTCGGTTATGGTGCCGATGTACAGCCCGAAGTTGTACTTGCACCGGTGGAAGCAGTCACTGCCCTTACCTCAGGTTCTGAATGAAAACACCAAAACGCATTCAACCCCTGATCGATGAAGGTCTGGTTGATGAAGTAGTAAGGCCGCTGATGAGCGGTAAAGAAGCCGCAGTGTACATAGTTCGCTGCGGTCACAGGCTGCGCTGTGCAAAAGTCTATAAGGAAGCCAGCCAGCGCAGTTTTAAAAAAGCGGTGCAATACCAGGAAGGCCGTAAAGTCCGAAGCTCCAGACGGGCCCGGGCCATGGAAAAAGGCTCAGGGTTTGGCCGCAAGCAAGCCGAAGAAAGCTGGCAACATGCCGAGGTAGACGCTTTGTACAAGCTGTCAGATGCAGGAGTGCGCGTACCTACCCCCTACGGCTGTTTTGATGGTATTTTGCTGATGGAGTTGATTCTGGATGAAGACGGTGATGTCGCGCCGCGCTTAAATGATATTGAGCTAAGCGCCGAGCAAGCACGGCGTGATCATAAAGGCATGATGCAAGACATCCTGCGGATGCTGTCCGTCGGTTTGGTGCATGGTGACTTGTCTGAATTTAATGTGCTGCAAGCGCCAGAAGGCCCGGTCATTATCGATCTGCCCCAGGTGGTGGATGCCGCCGCCAATAACAATGCCCAATGGATGCTAGCGCGTGATGTTAACAACATCACTCAGTACTATGCGCAGTTTGCGCCTGAACTTGCAAACACCCAGTATGCTAAAGAAATCTGGGCTTTGTTTGAAGCCGGCAATCTGAACCCCGATACCGAGCTAACCGGAGTGTTTGATGAAGTTGAGCAAGCAGCAGATGTGGCTGGCGTGCTGGATGAGATCAATGCCGTATTCGAAGAAATGCAAGAACGAAAAGCCCGGCAACTGTCGGCAAAAGAACAGGATTAATTGATTATAACCGGTACCATCAATCTTGGTACCTGTCTCCCCTTCACTAGCTTACTCAAAGCGATTTAAAGTCAAAATTAAAGGGTGTAACAGAAGTGGCGGAGCGGACGGGACTCGAACCCGCGCCCCCCGGCGTGACAGGCCGCTAAGTTCGTAGCAAAAAGCTAACCAACTGAACTACCGCTCCGCGAAAAGCGAAAGCGATTTGGCCATAAGCTGGAAATTAAAGGGGTGTAAAGAAGTGGCGGAGCGGACGGGGCTCGAACCCGCGACCCCGGCGTGACAGGCCGCTAAGTTCGTAGCAAAAAGCTAACCAAATGAACTACCGCTCCGCGAAAAGCGAAAGCGAAAGCGATTTGGCCATAAGCTGGAAATTAAAGGGGTATAAAGAAGTGGCGGAGCGGACGGGGCTCGAACCCGCGACCCCCGGCGTGACAGGCCGGTATTCTAACCAACTGAACTACCGCTCCGCGAAAAGCGATCTGGCATCAAAGCCAACTAGTGTGATGTACAAATAAATGGCGGAGCGGACGGGGCTCGAACCCGCGACCCCCGGCGTGACAGGCCGGTATTCTAACCAACTGAACTACCGCTCCGCAGCGGTATACACCAACTAATGTTTTGCAACGGTCCGATAGTGGCGGAGCGGACGGGGCTCGAACCCGCGACCCCCGGCGTGACAGGCCGGTATTCTAACCAACTGAACTACCGCTCCGCTATCGGATGCTGCAAAAAGGTTTGGCGGAGCGGACGGGGCTCGAACCCGCGACCCCCGGCGTGACAGGCCGGTATTCTAACCAACTGAACTACCGCTCCAAACCAAGGTGCACTTCACATCATGTCAGGGATGTTGCAGTGCGGCGGGAATGATAAGGGTTCGGGTTTTCTGCGTCAACTCCTTTTTGGCCGCAATTGCGCAAAGCTTAATCATCCGGTAGCGATAAGTCGAGAATATCATCCAAATCGGCTTTTTTTGCCGCTGGGCCCTCACTTTTCCCTTCGCTGCCTTGGGTGTTTTCTTTATTCTTTGAGGCCGCAGTCGTTTTCTTTAATTTCGACGGCATCAAATCACGCCAGGATTTTCCGGTCAGCATAAAAAAGATAAATACTCCCCCAACCGCCAAAATCAAAACATTCACGGTGATAACCCAACCCCACGGGAATGTCTGTTGCTGCTGCTGTTGCAATCTGGCAGCTTCTTCGGCCAATATCTCCTCAGGTAAACGCTCCAACTCTGGTGCTAAAAAGGTCTCCAGATTGACAGAGAAATCGACATTCGGTAATGCCAGCATAAATTCACGACCATTTGCCAGCTCGCCAAAGGCCTCGGCTTCAACCATATAACTACCATAGCCACGATGTTCTAGCTGCAGGCGGTGCCCACCCTGTTCAGGCCGTTGCAAACTAAAGGTTTCGGTATCCCCATCGGGATAACGTATCCGACCTTGCAAAATCAACGAACGAGCTTTGACTTCAGGATCCACTACCACAAAGTTCAATTGATGAGAATCTTCGGTATGCTCTGCTTTTATCAATTCAGGCTTCACCGGTATTGGATGAATTAACACTGCCGCTTGTTCCACTTCCCGGGTGTACAGCGGTGTTTTCACCAGATACTTAGGAACCCATTCACCAGCCGCAAAATTCAGCTGGAATTCACCGGTAAAAACACCATCACGGGCACGCTCATCCAGACCTCGCCCATCATCCCTAAATTGGGCAACCTGGATAATACCCCGGCCAAAATTATCGTAATCCGGATTATTGGTGCTAATAAAAATCACTTCCAGTGTCAGAATCTCCCGAAAATCCCTGGCATTAATCGGTTCTCCGGCATTTTGTAACCGAGCCGTCACCTTGAGGGTTTCACCACTCATCAGATGCTCGGGCAAGGGATCGACATCCAGAATAATATCACTTAACACCATAATGCGACTTTCCGGCAAAATGCGCCCCAATGCTTGCCAGGGACCGGCCATTGGCTTTGGGATATGGATCAAGTCGTAGTTACGGCTGGCATGCCACTCTACATTCTGTGCTTCTGCATTGTGCAGATTGATCTTACTGCCATCAGGACGCACCAGAATAACCGCAGGCGATCCTGGTCGACGGAACATCAATAAGGTAATTTCGTCGACATCATTGTCAATGCGAAAACGATTATCAAACATGGCGATTTGATTGCGGGTTGGTAATTGCTGCAGCATTTCAAAACCAACATCAGGGAGAGCCTCTGCTACCACTTGTGGCAATGTCAGCTCCATCAGCTCCAATTGCTCAATATCAGGCTCTGGCTCTGCATTTAGCGATACCATAAAAAGCGTGAATAGCACTGCACAGATCATGCCTCTGGCCATAACAAGGCTCCTGATTTTTTAGCAATCACTTGTAGACGCTCCTGATGTGCCTGCAGCTCCTCGGCGCTGGCAGGAATGACTTTCAGTGCACCATTACGGCGGATCTGAACAGGTTGATTAAGATTTGTCGATTGATCCTGCTGCCGATCGGCGGATAAGTTAAGGCTGACCTGACCGCCCGTCATCCGCAAATAGACATCGGCCAGAATTTCCGCATCCAACAAAGCGCCGTGCAAGGTACGGTGACTGTTGTTGATATCGTAACGCCGACAAAGTGCATCCAGATTATTTTTCTGGCCAGGGTGTAAATCCCGCGCCAGCTTCAACGTATCCAAAATAGCGCAGTAACCAGCAACTGCAGGCAAGCTTGGCCGTAACATGCTGAATTCATGGTCAATAAAACCAACATCGAAGGCTGCATTGTGAATAACCAACTCAGCCCCCTGAATGTACTGGTAGAAATCCTGTGCAATGTCGCGAAACTTCGGTTCATGCATCAAGCGTTCATTGGTGATACCGTGTACTGCGATGGCTTCGGCTTCAATCTCACGCTCAGGGTTAATATATACATGGTAATTGTTGCCGGTAAAACGCCGGTTAATCAGCTCGACACAGCCAATCTCAATGATTCGGTGCCCTTCTTTCGGGTTGATGCCGGTTGTTTCTGTATCAAGTACTATCTGACGTTTTGCCATCTTTGGTTCCGCTGCCATCGCTTTTACGGTAAATTATAACAAGGAAGCCACTGCTCTGCGCTACTTGCCTGCTCAGCCAACTTATTTCGTAGGACATCTGTATGCAAAAAAACGTTACCATCTTTACAGATGGCTCTTGCCTTGGCAACCCTGGGCCTGGCGGCTACGGTATAGTGTTGCGCTACCAACAACATCAGAAAGAGTTAAGCGGCGGCTTTGTGCAAACCACCAACAATCGAATGGAGCTTCTGGCGGCTATTATCGCGCTGGAGACATTAAAAAAAGACTGCCAGGTAGACTTGTACACCGATAGCCAGTACGTACGGCTGGGTATCACCCAGTGGCTGGCAGGCTGGAAACGCAACAACTGGCGTACCAGCCAGAAAAAACCGGTGAAAAACCAGGATTTATGGCAGCGGCTGGATGCCGCCAGTCAACGTCATCATATCAACTGGCACTGGGTGAAAGGCCACTCTGGCCACCCTGAAAATGAACGCTGCGACCAACTCGCACGTGAAGCGGCAACGCACGGCGCTACCGCGGTTGATCAGGGGTTTACACTCAACCAGGAGTGATTAGACTTAGCCCCCCGAAGCCAATAGCTTTTCCAGTTCGGCAACAAAAGCTGGATCCGTGGGGCTAACCCGGCTGCCAAAGTGCAACACCGTTTGCTCATCGGCACTCACCAAATACTTGTTGAAGTTCCAGGACGGTTGCTCCCCGCTTTTATCAATCAAAGCACGAAACACAGGGTTGGCGTTGCGTCCTCGCACAGGAGTGGTTGAAAACATCGGAAATTCAACCCCGTAATCTAAATAACAAACCTCCGCAGTTCTGGCTTCATCGCTGTGTTCCTGCCGAAAGTCGTTGGAAGGAAAGCCCAAAACCACCAAGCCCTGCTCGCGATAGTTTTGATACAGCTGCTGCAAAGCATCAAACTGCGGAGTGAAACCACAACGACTGGCAGTATTCACTACCAGCAATGTTTTACCTTTGAATTCCGAACACAGATCCACGGTTTCTCGGGTATTCAGTTGCTGCATCGAATGACCTAACACAGCCCCACATTGGCTAGCCAGCAGTTGACCACTAAAAACAATGGCAGCAACTGCTACCCCAAATGATGCTTTCATCGGAAAACTCCATACCATTAGCGAACATAAAGTCTGAGTGATACGCGGCGGCTTTGCAACCGGATCGGCTTTTACAGCATTAAATGTTTGATTGGTCTACAATACAAAATAATGATCGCCCTAGCCTCCCATTAAGCACGATGCAACAGCGGCTTACTGACTAACCAAAGACTCATGAATACATTGCGCACCTTATCCCAGTTGAAGTACCACCCAGCTGCTCTTGCCATTTTAGTTGTAACTTTGTTGCTCAATGCTGCCTTTGTCTGGTACCTGGATGCTCAACGCACCAGCCGGCAGCAACTAACCAGTGCTCAGATGGCTCAGTCGTTTATCAATCAATTACAGCTGCGTTTTGAACGCAATATCACCGCGGCTTACGCCATTGCCGCAGGTATCAACCAATCCAACCAGGTTGACTTTACCGTCTACGCCAGCCAATTGCTAAATTATTACCCGGATATCCTAGCCATCTCATTGGCACCCGATGGTATTATTCGGCAGGTATATCCGCCGGAGACAAATGAAGCTTTGCTTGGTTTTGATATGTTTGCACACCCAGAACAAAGCCGGGAAGCAGTACAGGCCAAAGCCGCAGGAAAACTTCAAGTGAACGGCCCCTTTGCTTTGCTGCAAGGCGGGCATGGCGTGGTAGCTCGCTTGCCGCTCTTTGATGGCGGCAAGGATGCTTTTTGGGGCTTTATCAATGTCACTCTGTTACTTGATCCAATACTGGACAGCTTGCATCAGGATTACTTTGCAGACCGCAGGATCCATTATCGATTATGGCGTAATGGTACAGAGCAGCCACAAAAGACTATTCGACAACATCAGAACCTAACCACCCCTCAGCAACAATTCTCCATTGCCATGCCTGATACCTCCTGGCAACTGGCGATTTCCTATCAGCCCAGTTGGCAGGAGCGGCTTCCTTTTTGGCTTGAATTGTTATTTGGTTTGCTGTCGAGTCTGCTGCTGTATGGCTTCACCCTACTTTATTTGCAACTCAGACGTCAGCACCTGTTGCTAAGCCAGCAGGTTGCAGAGAAAACCAGTGAGCTACAACAAACCTTGCAGCGCTATCGCTCTTTTATTCAGGCATCCAATACCGGGGGCTGGGAGTACGACCATAACCGTCACTTCTTAAAATGCAGCCAGGAATACTTCAGTATGCTCGGCCGGAAACGACAGCATTATGATCAATCGGGACAGGAGAACCTGACAGCGACCTGGCTGGATTTACTGCACCCAGATGATGTTACGCCTGCCAGCCAGGCTTTTATTCATTATCTGCAGCAAGCCAATGGCATGTACGAGAATCAATTCCGTATGCGCCATCAAGACGGGCACTGGGTCTGGATTTTGTCACGTGGGCGAACCTTGCTTGATCACGATGGCAATCCGACAGCAATTACCGTGGGTACCCATATTGATATCAGCGCGCAAAAACAAACCGAGATGAAGCTGCGGCTGCTGGAGCAGTTGTTTGAGCAAAGCTCTGAAGGCATGCTGGTGACGGATCCAAACCACACCATTGTATTAATAAACAAAGCTTTTACCACCATCAGTGGCTACAGCAGCGCCGAAGCAGTGGGCCAAACACCCAAACTGCTCTCCTCTGGTAAGCACAACAAGGATTTTTACCAGGCAATGCAGCAAGCCATTCAGCGCCATGGTAATTGGCAGGGCGAGATTTGGAATCGTCGCAAAAATGGCGAGCTTTACCCGGAGTGGTTAAGCATTTCACAAATCAAAGATGCCAAAGGGCAACTCAGTCATTATGTGGCGCTGTTTAGCGATATTAGTAATTACAAGCAAGATCAGGAAAAGCTCAACTTACTTGCACATTTCGACTCCCTGACTCAGTTACCAAATCGCACTTTGCTGATTGACCGCACCGAGCAAGCGATACAACGAGCCAAGCGCATTGGCCAGCAAATTGCCATGCTGTTTATTGATTTGGATCGTTTTAAGAAGATCAATGATGCGCTTGGTCATGAAGTTGGCGACGAAGTTCTGGTGCAAGCAGCAAAGCGACTGCAGGCCATGACACGAAGTCAGGATACCCTGAGCCGCCTAAGCAGCGATGAGTTTATTTTATTACTGCCGGATACCAATCAGGAGGCTGCCGGCAGATTAGCGAAACGCATCCTTGAGAGCATGCAATCACCCTATCAGTTTGCCAAAGAGCCGCTGAGTATCTCAGCTTCGATCGGCATCGCTATTTACCCTAATGATGGCGACAACTTCTTTGAGCTAAACAAGCATGCTGATATCGCTATGTTTAAAGCCAAAGAAGATGGCCGCAATAAATACTGCTTTTTTACCGCAGGCATGCAAAGTCAATTCAACCGGCAATTGCAACTGGAAAACGCACTAAGGCATGCGATTGAACACAACCAGTTGCAGTTGGTCTATCAACCTCAGTTCTGCCTGCATCACAAGAAACTGAGTGGCTTTGAAGCCCTGCTGCGCTGGCAACATCCGGAACTGGGTTTTATCTCACCGGCAGAGTTCATTCCGGTGGCAGAGCACAGCGGTTTGATGATCCAATTGGGGGAGTGGGTATTGCAGCATGCCATCCAGCAGCAAAAGCGCTGGTACCAACAAGGTTATTCCGGGCTGGTAATGGCCATCAATTTATCACCGGTACAATTTCGTCAACCGGAGCTACTGACTATCATCAGTGCTCAACTGGAACTGGCCAAGCTTCCGCCCCATTGCATTGAGCTGGAAATTACTGAAAGTGCCATGGTAGAGGATGCCGAACAAGCCATCAAAACGGTGGATGCAATCCGGCACAAAGGCATCAGCATTGCCATTGATGATTTTGGCACTGGTTACTCCTCACTCAGTTATTTAAAGCGTTTTCAGTTAAACAAGCTGAAAATCGATCAGTCTTTTGTGCGTGAACTGTTAGAGAACCATGAAGACAGAGCCATCGTTACCGCCATTATTCGCATGGCGCAAAGCCTGGGGTTAAAAACCATTGCCGAAGGGGTGGAAACAGCCGAGCACCAAGGTTGGCTGCAACAACTGGGTTGTGATGAAATTCAGGGATATCACTATGGCCGCCCGATGTCGGCGGCAGAGGCAAGCCAATTTATCATCAAGCATCTATCTGACAGATAAGCCTGCCCTAAAAAGCAAAAAAGCCGACATAACATGCCGGCTTTAAACTGGAACAGCGATGAATTAGCTTAACCGTGAAAAAAACTCGGAGCGGGTACGGGCATCTTCGCGGAATGAGCCGCCAAGGGCTGTGGTTTGGGTTTTGGAGTTGGTGTCCATCACCCCTCGGGCTTTGACGCAGTAATGCACCGCTTCAATGCTAACCGCCACATTGTCGGTTTCCAGCAAGGTTTGCAGCGCTACCAGCACCTGCTCGGTTAAACGCTCCTGCACCTGAGGGCGCTGGGCAAAAAAGCGGACAATCCGATTAATTTTTGACAGACCAATCACTTTGTTGTCTGGGATATAAGCCACTGTGGCGGTGCCATCTATGGTAATGAAGTGATGCTCACAGGTACTGGAGACACTGATATCCCGTACCTTAATCATCTCTTTGACCTTCATTTTGTTGTCAATCTGAGTGACTTTGGGAAAATGACGGTAATCCAGCCCGGAGAAAATTTCATCGACATACATTTTGGCGATACGGTGCGGCGTTTCGGCCAGGCTGTCGTCGGCCAAGTCCAGCCCAAGGGTTTGCACTACCTCAGTCATTAGTGCTGAAATTTTCTGGTACTTCTGATCACGACTTAGGCCTGTCTCCAACATCGGAGTTTCCAGACCTTTTTTCTCAAGTGCGCTGCGAACGCGAATGGCTTCTTCAGATAACATAGCTTTTCCAAAACAGAGGGCAGTCAAACCCTTTATACAGTGGCGGCCTGCAGCTGGTTCAATCGGAACAGGTGCAGGCGCAGCACTACCACTTATTGTACCAGACGAAGCGCAGCCAGCAAAACAGTTGGCTCTACCTCAGGGCCGCTCAGCTCACTGTCCCAATTGGTGCCAATCAACAGGCCGTCGTCGTACATTTCTTTCAACCAGCCATCACAGAATACATCCAGCGGAATAGCCTCAGGCTGATAACTGGCCCATTCATCGCTGCAATGCGCTTTGGCATCGGCTTCAGAGGACCAGAATGGGATCACATCGGTTTCTTCGTATTCAACCGACTCTACCACCAGCAAATCTTCGCCTTCTGCCAGAGCATAGACCACGCCATTGGTTTTCGCGGCTTCGACAAACTGTTGATATTTCGGATCGTGTTGAGCTTCAGACATAAGACTTCACAAAGTTGGCTGCAATACCGTCTATTAGAACAGAAAGCAGGGGCAAAGTGCCAGTATTATTGGCGCGCCTTCGGCTTCACTGCGTGTATGAAATCACGTACAATCCCTGCAATTGCAACCAATGATGTGGACGCTATGGCACAGTACATTTACACCATGCATCGGGTCTCGAAAGTAGTCCCGCCGAAAAAAACCATTTTAAAAGATATTTCGTTGTCGTTTTTCCCTGGCGCCAAGATAGGCGTACTGGGTTTAAATGGCGCCGGTAAATCCACCCTGCTACGGATTATGGCTGGGGTAGATCAGGACTTTGAAGGCGAAGCCCGGCCACTGACCGGCACTAAAATTGGCTACTTGCCGCAGGAACCTCAGTTGGATACCAGTAAGACCGTGCGGGAAATTGTTGAAGAAGCGGTCGCGGATGTAAAACAGGCCTTCAGCCGGCTGGATGAAGTCTATGCCGCTTATGCCGATGAAAATGCCGATTTTGATGCGCTGGCCAAAGAGCAAGGCGAGCTGGAAGCTTTAATTCAGGCCAAAGACGGTCATAACCTTGATAATACGCTGGAGCGGGCAGCCGATGCGCTGCGTTTGCCCGCCTGGGACGCCAAGATTGAGCATTTGTCCGGTGGTGAGCGACGCCGGGTAGCTATTTGTCGCCTGCTGTTAGAGCGCCCGGATATGCTGCTACTCGACGAGCCAACCAACCACCTGGATGCCGAGTCCGTTGCCTGGCTGGAGCGCTTCCTGCACGATTACCCCGGCACTGTGGTAGCTATTACCCACGACCGTTATTTCCTCGACAATGTGGCGGGCTGGATTTTGGAGCTGGACCGTGGTTACGGCATTCCATGGGAAGGCAACTATTCTTCCTGGCTGGAGCAAAAAGAAGCCCGCCTGGCTCAGGAAGAACGCAGCGAGCAAGCCCGCCAGCGCTCCATCAAGCAGGAACTGGAATGGGTACGCACCAACCCGAAAGGCCGCCATGCCAAGAGTAAGGCGCGGATGGCCCGCTTTGAAGAGTTGCAAAATACCGACTTCCAAAAGCGCAATGAAACCAACGAGCTGTTTATTCCACCAGGCCCTCGCCTGGGAGATAAGGTATTGGAAGTCAGCCACCTGCGTAAGAGTTTTGGCGACAAGCTGCTAATTGAAGATTTAAGTTTCAGCATCCCGAAAGGCGCCATTGTCGGCATTATCGGCCCGAACGGGGCTGGTAAATCCACCCTGTTTAAGATGATCACCGGCTCCGAGCAACCGGACTCCGGCAGCATCGAGCTCGGCGATACCGTGCAGGTAGCGTCGGTTGAGCAGTTCCGTGACAGCATGAACGCCAAAAACACCGTTTGGCAGGAAATCTCCGATGGCCAGGACATTTTACAGATCGGCAATTTCCAGCTGCAAAGCCGGGCTTATGTCGGTCGCTTTAACTTTAAAGGCAACGATCAGCAAAAATTTATCGGCGACTTATCCGGTGGTGAGCGCAACCGGGTGCATCTGGCCAAGCTGCTGCGCGCTGGCGGCAACATGCTGCTGCTGGATGAGCCCACCAACGATCTGGACGTGGAAACGCTACGGGCTTTGGAAAACGCCTTGCTTGACTTCCCGGGCTGCGCCATGGTGATCTCGCACGATCGCTGGTTCCTGGACCGTATCGCCACCCATATTCTGGATTACCGCGATGAAGGTCAGGTTAATTTCTTTGAAGGCAACTACTCGGATTACGAAGCCTGGATGAAGGAAACGCTGGGTGCGCAGGCACTGGAGCCGCACCGCATCAAGTACAAGAAAATCTAAGCCATACCGGCACAATAGCCACGCTCTACTCCGGGCGTGGCTGTTTTTTTTCCAACGCTTTCATAATATCACGCCAGCTGACAATACCCAGCGGCCGGTTAAAGCTATCGACCACCGGAATGCAAGAGACCCGCTCGCTGTTGAACAGCCGCACTGCATCCATCACCTCGGCACCAACCGACAGACTCACAGGCTGGCGATGCATCACCTGATGCACCCGCTTCTTCAGGGTGGCCAGATCCTTCGTCGTCTCAGCGGCAGTGCCCAGATTCGGGCTTAAGGCTTTAAACAAATCCCGATCAGAGATCACCCCTAGTAACTGTTGCTTTTCCACCACCAATAAGTGATGAAACTTGACCTGATCAAAGATTTCTTTCACCACTTCCAGAGTATCGTCCGGCTCGACACTGACCGGGTTGCGGCTCATCAATTGGGTAATAGCTGTCATTAGTAAGGTCCCTGTAACACTCTCTAGCCTAAGTGTATGATCATTTGCTGGAAAGACAAAAGCCGCAGCACTACCAAAAAAGGAGTAACTGCGGCTTTTTGCGAACCGCTACAACTTACTTAAGAACGGTCGCAACTGACTTGGCAAAGTAATCAATATTGCTGTGGTTCAGGCCGGCAATACTGACTCGACTGGAACCCACCATGTAGATGCTGAACTCATCCCGCAAGCGGTCGATTTGTGCTTTATTAATACCCAGGAAGCTAAACATACCATGCTGGCGGGTAATAAAACCGAAATCCTGTGCAATGCCTTCGGCTTTAAATTTATCCACAATCAACTGACGGTAATCATTAATACGATTGCGCATCTCCGCCAATTCCTGATGCCATAAACCGGTCAGCTCTGAGCTGTCTAAGATAGCACCAACAATAATGGCCCCATGCGCCGGTGGCATGGAGTAAATACTCCGCACCACACTCAGCAGCACAGAGCGGGCCGTTTCGGCGGCTTTGCTGTGCTCGGTTAACACAGTGCAGGCACCAATGCGCTCACGATACAACCCAAAGTTTTTCGAGCACGAGCTGCACAAAATCAGCTCTGGCACTGCAGCGGCCAGATGGCGCAGGCCAGCAGCATCTTCATCCAGACCAACGCCAAAGCCCTGATAGGCCATGTCCACCAGCGGGGTAAAACCGCGCTCTGTAGCAAGGGCAGTAAACCGCTGCCACTGTGCAAAGGTTAGATCCAAACCACTTGGATTATGGCAACAGGCATGCACCAGCACCACATCACCAGGTTGCACATGCGCCAACTCAGCAAACATCTGCTCTTCCAGGAGCTCTTTGCTGCTGTAATCGTAATAGCTGTATTCTTTCACCTGCAGGCCTGCAGCCTGAAACAACGAAATATGATTGGCCCAGGTCGGTGTGGTCACCCAAATGGTAGCGGTGGGGTTAGCACGCTTAATAAATTCTGCAGCTACCCGCAAGGCACCAGTCCCACCCGGAGTGTGGGCTGTAGTCAGACGCCCTGCCAGCAAGGCGGGATGATCATTGCCAAATGCCAGTTTTTCGATGTGCTGGTTAAAGTTCAGATCGCCAGCCATACCAATGTAGGTTTTGCTGTCTTCTTTGGCCAGGCGCAAGGCTTCGGCTTTTTTGACACACTTGAGCACAGCCGTATGGCCTTGCTCATCTTTGTACACCCCAACCCCCAAATCAATTTTATTTGGATTTGGATCCTGCTGATACGCAGCCATCAGGCCAAGAATTGGATCTGTTGCCACCGGCTGTAACTGAGAAAACATAGCGCTCACCTGTTTTAATCACTGCATGGTTGATCTGCTGCAGGCAAATAAGCTGGTACCATCAGACAGACAGCAACCAACAAAGCCAGCACAGCAGGGTTAAAGACGTTTTTTTGAAATGCTTCGGCATCGATAATGCCAACTATTCTGCCTGAATGGTCAAACAGAGGCAAACAGGCTTCCGCCTGCACTTTCGGATCGCAGGTGTAATAATCCCCCCCACGCGCCAGATACTCGGGAATGTCATTAATCACCCGCCCAAGCCCCGTTATTCCGACCGTGCTGTTGTTACTCATCCGGGCAAACTCGGCCGTTAATGGGAACTCAGGCCGGGATGGTGCCCCATAGTATGCGAGCTTAACCAGAACGGGTTGTCCTTCAGGGTTCTTTCTTGCCTGATAAATGCCAAACCATTCCATACCGGTACGCGCTTCAAAGGCCTGACAAAATAACTGCAATTGGGACAAGCGCTGCTCGTTCTGGGCAGAACGCCCATTCAGGATCAATGATAAATCATAAGGTTCATCAGCTAACTGACCGAATAAAGAGCAGGCTCCTCCCTCGCCAAGTTCCGGTATTAGATACTGCCAGCAAGCCTCGGGTAATGCAGACTCATCCAGGTAGTGTTCCAACCACAAAATTTCCCGCTGAATTTCCAGTTCATGGATCTCAAAAGTTTCAGCCAGACCACTCTGCAGTAAATACTGCGCCACCACTCCACTTCCACCAAACATTTTAGACATCCAGATTTCTAAAAAAGACACAGCCATTCTAGGCAAAAAATGGCAAAATGCCAACTGGATTTGCAGCACTGACCGCCACAGGAATCATCATGAATCGTAAAACCCTCTCCCTGGCCGATTGGCAACAGCAACAACAGAGTGATACGCCGAGGTCTGCCCCGGTCACGTCAACTTCTGAGAACCTGATTTACAGCACAGATGGAGGTAACCTGACGCAACCGAAACCAGCTAAAGCAGGCGGAGAGGCCTATGCCGATGGCAAAGTGCGCTTGCAACGACAAACCAAAAAGCGTGGCGGTAAAGCAGTGATTGTGGTTCGGGGGATAGCTAAATCGCACGATGAATTGACTGTTATTTGCAAAGCACTCAAACAATCCTGCGCCTGTGGCGGCACCGTCAAAGATGGCACCATTGAGTTACAAAATGACCAGCGTGAACGTGTAGAAGAGGCTTTGAAAAAGCTGGGCTATAGCACCCTTTGGGCCGGCGGCTAAGTCTTCGGGCAGGGTGTCGCTCGACACCCTGCCCGAGTGTTAATTACGGTATCGTTGCTGATAACGCTGATGCAGTTGCTTGTGGCGGTTATCCAGATCGACCTGGCGGCCGTCTATCCACATCTGCTCAACGCTGTGTCCCAGATAATCAAAGATATCACCGTTGGACACAACCAGGCTGGCACTCTTACCCACCTCGATAGAACCCAGACGGTCAGCCACTCCGGCGATACGAGCGGCATCCAGCGTTAATGCTTTTAGTGCATCAGCCTGGCTCAGGCCATAGCGGGTGACATGGCCGCTGGCAAACACCAGATTGCGGGTGTCCCAGAAACCATCCAGGGAAAGTGCAAGCCGCACTCCGGCATCACGCAGAATTCCAGGTGCTGCAAAAGCTTGATCATAAGCTTCATCACCCCGGGTTGGCAAACCAAAAGGAGCGGTGTAAATTACATCGACCTTGGCGGCCGCCAATTCATCCGCCATGCGCCAGCTGTCCCGACCTCCCACAATGACCAGCCGTGCCTGATACTGATTAGCCAGCAACATGGCCTGCCGAATTTGCCGTGGATCATCGGCATGCACAAACAGCGGCAGCTCGCCGGTGAAAAATGGCAACATCCGGTGCCAGCGTGAGTCCAGGCCATGATTCAAACCAGCCTGCTCCGCTATGAAATAAGCCTGAGCCTGTTCAAAGTAACGGTGCAACTGCTGCAACTGTTGTTGCTGTTGTTCCCGCTGCTTATCCGGACTTTGGCTGGCACGCCAACCGGTACGAATACTCATCGAAGGCCAGTTGATGTGCAAACCAACATCGGATTGCACCAAGGCATCCTGCCAGTTCCAGCCATCCAACTGCATCAAAGCAGAGCGACCGGTAATCATGGCACCGGAGGGATAAATCAGGCTATGACTGAAGCCATTGCTGCGAATGGTCGGGATCACCACAGAGTCGGCATTAAAAGCCACTTCTACCCGAAGATCCGGATTGGTATTGCTGGTTTCCCGATCATCTCTGGTCGCACGCACAGCTTCCACTTCAATCAAACCCAACTGGTTGATCAGCGCAATAAGCCCTGGATACAGATGTTTCCCAGTCAAATCGTGCAATTTGGCATTGGCTGGCACCTGCAATTGCAAACCAATAGCGGCGATCTTGCCATCGACCAGTAACACATCCTGCACCTTCGGCTCAGCATCAATGACCGTATGCACCAGCGCGTTTTGCAATAGGATCGGCTGTTGCTGTGATGTACCAGGAACCGGGTTAACCGCCAGTACCGGCAATGCTAATGACATTGCCAGCAAGCAACCACAAAGTTTAGAGAAAATTGTCTGCAGCTTCATTAGTGTGCTCCTGCTTGCTGGTGGTGGCCGTGGGAGTGACCATGCTGATGGTAACGCTGATGCCCAAAGCGGATTTGCAACCAGTCTTCATGATCATCGCAATGCCAGATAGGATCCTCATCTTTATATCCCTGACGGCTGCCCTGACGCGCGGACTCACCAGCGGTCAGTACTTTTTGGATCAGTTGCAGGCGCTCCTGCTCCAGCTGTTCACGAAGGGCCAGATCACTGGCGCGATCAAAGTAACGAGCTCCTTCAATCCAGGTTTGTTGCACCTGGCTATAAACAGACAGTGGATGACCATCCCACAGCACAAAGTCTGCCCGCTTACCGGCTTCAATAGAACCGACCTGATCGGCAATTTTTAACTGCATCGCCGGATTGATGGTGACCATTTTCAGGGCTTCGTGTTCATCCATGCCGCAGTACATCACGGACTTGGCAGCCTCTTGGTTCAGACGGCGCAACAAGCCCGGATCATCTGAATTCACACTGACATTCAGGCCTTGCTCATGCATCAAACAGGTATTGGTTGGAATGGCGTCGTTCACTTCCATTTTAAAGCCCCACCAATCGGCAAAGGATGACACAGAAGCCCCATGCGCTTTCATTTCACTGGCAACCTTGTAGCCCTCCAGAATATGCGTGAAGGTCTGAATACGGAAACCCATGTCTTCAGCCAGTTCCATCAGCATCAAAATTTCAGAGGCGACGTAAGAGTGGGTATGAATGTGGCGCTCACCATTGAGTATTTGTACCAGCGTATCCAACTGATAATCGCGTCGAGGTGGTGCTACCTGAGCCCTGTCACGCCGCGATAGGCGCTCATAAGCCTGCCATTTTGCCTGATACTCTTTGGCGGCCTGGAATTGATCGCGGATAAAGGTTTCCACCCCAACCCGGGTTTGAGGGTAGCGGCTACTAAATTGCGCTCCCCAGTTTGATTGTTTAACATTCTCACCCAGTGCAAATTTAATACTGGGAGGTGCGCCTGAAAACTTCATGCCTTCGGCATCCTGACCCCAACGTAAGCTTAGAATTTGTGCCTGACCGCCAATGGGGTTGGCACTACCGTGCAACAGCTGCACCGCAGTCACACCACCGGCTAAGCCACGGTAAATATTGATGTCATCGGGGTTCACCACATCGCCTAAACGTACCTCCGCGGTATTAGCATGCGAACCTTCGTTAACCCCCTGCGCTGTGGCAATATGGGAATGTTCATCAATAATACCTGGTGTTAAATGCATGCCTGTCGCATCAATCACACTGTACCCTCTGGGCGTCGACAAACCCTGGCCAATACGCTGAATACGACCATCCCGGATAATCACATCGGTTTCAGTTAACACACCGGCATCGGTAGCCGTCCAGACAGTGGCATTACGAATATGCAGGTTTTGCCGGGCTGGCAGCTCTGCCAAGCCAAAAGCACGATTTGGATAGGTAAGTTGTGACACCAGTGGAGCTGCCGCCAGCACCTCTTTGGCTTCCTTTTCCGCAAGCGGCTGCCGATTGGCGAGCACGGCACTGCGCGTACCATTGCCCTCAAGCCAATGCCCCGTTAACTGATTGTCGGATAGAGCACCACTGAACTGCATCACTTCGCTGCGTTGCAACAGATCGTTTAAAGCAACGCTGAACTGCAACTGGGCGCCTTGCTGCTGCAGATGTTCCAGCTTTACTTTGTTCTCCGCCAGGCTTAGCTCCCCCTGGTAAGCCCCGGAGCGACCAGTTAACGTTAACTCAACTGGCTGGCCAGCAAGTTGAAGCTGGTAGGTACCAGAGAAATCCGGTCCTGGTGCCAGATGGTGCACCGGCTGGCCTCGCAGCCAGGTCGCGACGATGGTCCCATCATCGAACACATTGCCCCGGCTCACCACTAAGTCCGCCTGATAACCAGGTTGCACCTTACCAAGCTGACTGCCAAGACCCAATAAATCAGCTGGTACTGTGGTTAAAGCCGCCAATGCTTGCTGCTCCGTTAAGCCGTACTGCATCGCCCGGCGTAAATTTGGCCAGAAATCGGCGGTTTTTGGCAGACCATGGCTGGTTAGAGCAAAGCGAATGCCAGCTTGTGCGACCGCAGCCGGGTTTGCTGGTGCCCGCTCCCAATGACGTAAATCGGCCAGATTCACGTCCAACTGAGCATCGACATAGTGTACATCCGGTGCTGCCGGGAAGCTAAGTGGCAACACCAGGGGCCGGTTACTGGCTTTGACCTGAGGCAAACGACTGTACTCATGGCCAGAACCCAGTAACACCACCTGGCCTAACTCAAACTCAGCGAATAAACCATGAGCCCGGAGCAAAGACTGCTCATCACTGGCTTCAAACAGCACTCCTTGCTGTGGCAAAGCTGCCAGGGCCGCCAGAGCAGCATTGTATTCAATCGGCTGGCTATGAAAACGCAGATCCGTTTTGCCATAAGCACTTTGGTACCAGTTGGCATCAGACAGAGTTTGCCGAATCAGCGCCATGCTGCCCATCAGTGATGAGGGATAACTCTGCGTAGAACTGCCTTTACTAAAAGACATAAACTGCTGGCCCCGGGCCTGCAAGATCACTTCGTTAGGCAAGCCTTCAGCCAGGGAGGCTACCACCGCCGTACCGCGGAAGATACCATCGTGCCGAGCTGCCTGAACGGTGGTAAAGCCCTGCTCGATCAGTGGTTTTGCTTGCTCACTATTAGGACGGAACTCATCAGCCCAGCGACGCTCAGCATGGATAGCAGCATTGCTGGCATTGCCACCTTGCCGCTCATTCTCATACTGAGGTGGCTCGCCAAAGCGAAAACCACCCGAAGCTTTCGCCTGTTCTACCCCATACTGGGTAAAAGGGTCGATAAAGCCGGCATAGACATAATGGCCGGTTAAGTCCTGCTGTTGGTATCCGGCGGGTACAGCACCACCGGAGCGCACGGACTCTATCACCCCATTCCGGATCAGGATGGTAGCATTGCTCAGGGTACGGCCAGGCTCTGTCACAACAGAAGCATTGGTCAAAGCAATCAGGTTGGGGGTTTTATCCCGAATACCCAATTGCGGGGTTGTTTGTGCGGCATAGAGGACAGGCGTCGCCAATGCAACGGCCACCATACCAACCCAGGGGAGTTGTCTCGTCATTGTTATGTTCCTGATGTTGGATCAATTTATTGTGAAGTCAAGCAGGCTAAGTTCTTGTTCAGCCAAAGGTATACTGAAATAATAACCTTGTACCAAAGTGCAGTTATGTTGCTTTAAAAACGTCAGCTGTTCGGCAGTTTCAACCCCTTCGGCGACCACCCGCAAATTCATTTGCTGTGCCATGGCAATAATGGCAGAAACAATATCCATATCATTGCGATCACCGGGGATATCCTGTACGAAAGAGCGATCAATTTTAAGCTCATCCACCGGAAAGCGTTTTAAATAACTCAGCGAGGAATAGCCTGTACCAAAATCGTCGATAGATAAAGAGACCCCCAGGCTTTTCAACTGATTTAACTGATGAATAGCCGCATCGGTATCCCCCATCAGCATGCTTTCGGTAATTTCGAAAATAATCCGGCGCGGCTCCACCCCGGTTCGCTGCAGTATACGTGCTATCGTTTCCGTTAACGTATTATCGCGAAACTGACGGGCAGACAAATTAATGGATAGGTCTACATCCAGGCCCCGGCTAAGCTGCCTGGCCAGAAAGCGGCATCCTTCCCACAATACCCATTCGCCAATACTGACAATCATACCAGTGCTCTCAGCGACCGGGATAAAGCGACCGGGCGGTACTAACGTCTGGTCTGGCAGCCGCCAACGGAGCAATGCCTCGTACCCCACCACACTATTGGTTTGTAAATCAATTTTTGGTTGGTAGTGCAACAGAAACTGATGATCGCGTATGGCTTCACGCAGCTGATTTTCCAGCTCCAATCGATCTTTGGCCGCATCCTTTAGATCCTGGCTAAAGAAGTGAAACGTATTTTTCCCGCGTGCTTTGGCTTCATACATGGCCAAATCAGCGTGTTTAAGCAACAGCTCTTCTTCCATCGCATCCTCAGGAGCCATAGTAATGCCAATACTGGCACTGATAGCTACCTCACGCGAGCCCAGCTTCACTGGCGCACTAAAGGAGTGTTGTAAGTTTTCTGCTATCAGTGCGGCCTGTTCGCGGTTTTCAATGCCACTTAAGATCACCGCAAACTCATCTCCACCCAAGCGGGCAATGGTGTCTTCTTCCCGTAAGCGGCCGATCAAGCGCTTCGCCACTTGCTGTAACAACTCATCACCGGCATCGTGACCAAGCGTATCATTGATTAACTTAAACTCATCCAAATCGAAGTACAACAAAGCAAAGGCATAGTGACCACGCTGCGACATCGCCAAAGCCTTACGCAGTTGTTCTCGGAAATACCCCCGGTTCGCCAGCCCCGTTAGCACATCATAGTAAGCCAGCTGTTCCATCTTTTGCTGGCTTTCTTTGATAAAGGAAATATCCTGCAGAGCACAGACGTAATTAGTGACACTGCCTTTCTCGTCCCGGATTGGCGCTATTGCCATCGACATCCAATAATGCTGGGCCTGATGCGCTAACAAGATGTCACCACGCCAGTGATGGCGTGATAATATCGTTTGCTGAATATCCTCCCGGGCAAACTCCATCTCTGAGGCGATAAAATCAGTGATCAGCTTCCCTTCCGCCTCCGCAGGTTGCAGCAACAGTAAGTCTTCAAGAAAAGGGTTTAAGTATTCAATCTGCAATTGCGCATTGGTCAGCACAATACCAGAGCTGGAGAATGCGACTGCTTTCGTCAACTTTTTAGTGGAACGTTCGGCTTGTTCCTTTTCAGCAATGCGGGTATTTAAACCAGCCAACAATTCACTGATTTCATCGGACATCGCCTCTACGGCCCGATTAAGTACCCCTATTTCATCGCGGCTCTGATCCAGTTTTAATGTATGGTAGCCTCCGCGCCCCAGCCGTTGTACAGCTTCAGACAGCCGATTTAGCCGGGTCAGCACCAAACGATAAATAAAAAACTGCAACAACACTGCGACAAGCAATGCAATGAATACAAAAAGTACCATGACTTTGGAGTGAATGCTCTGAAGCACCTGAAAGACATCATCTTTTTCACGATATACCGTTATAAACCAGTCCAATCGTTCAACGGAAGCTGCATGCAACAAATACCGCTCCGTACTGGCACTGGCAAACTGCTTGCGCTCTGGTTCTGCCAAAAACTGCTGCTTAAATGCAAGTAAATCAGGATCGGACAATGCCATGTCTTGCAGCAAAGTATTCATGCGAGCGTCCTGATCCGGTTGATGGCCCGGAGCCAGCAGTAAATTACCAGAGCGTTCAAACACCAACAATTTGTGCTGCCTGGCCAGCAATGCCACCAAGGCTAAATCGTCAAAGAGATCATCCAGCACATAGTCGGCCCCGGTAACCCCAACAAACACATCATCAATATAAACTGGGACAATCAGGCTGGTCATCCACCGCTGCCAAATGGCATCAAAATAAACCGGTGTCCAACGCGGGATCCTGGCAGGGTTGTGCTCGGGGGTGGCCAGCTTAAAAAAAACATCCTGATGGAAATTGTGTTCCGCATCAATCTCCAGTGCCCAATCGGCGGGTGAGATCCGAATAAAATGATCGTAGCTAATAAAATAAAAATTAAAGAAATCTTGCCGCATCATGGTCGCAATGGCTTCCCAACTACCCGCCGTAGCGACAAACCAATGCTCTGCAGAAGTACCGACCTGCTGTCGGGATAAAAAAGCGCCGGAATCCGAGTACGGGTCCCTGACCCGGATGGCGCCATCATCCTGTGGCGCAGGCGCTGCGGCAGCAGGCGTATGTGCAGCCATTAATGACCGGCTAAAGAGCTGATTGGCAACCAGCGCTTTCTTTTCTTTTTGGCGAATGAGCTGCTCGATATGTTCTGCAGTACGATGCGCCAGCAGCGATAAGCTAGCCTGCTCTTGCTCCAACACTACAGCCCGCTGCAAATAAAGCACGCCCCAAAGTACCAGCCCCCCGGCACCTAAGGTACACAGAAAGACCAGCAGTGCCAGTTTCATACTCAATGAGCGTAGCCCGGTGGGTTTTTGGAAGTGCAGTTCTTTCACTACGAAGTGCCTGTGGTTGTTATCACTAATGGCCTAAACACTGGTTACGCTTTGAGCATACCATAAGATACTACACTTTTAGCGGCAAGTCCTTTAGTATGCCAACAGGACAAGACAACAGGAGTCACCATGAAAAAAAACCTGCTTTCAATTGCCTTACTCTGTTCTGGCGTAATGCTGAGCCAACCAGCTTTGGCCAATGCCTTTGAGAATGGCGAAGATGCTGTGACTTACCGTCAGGCAGCTTTCCAGATGATTCGATTTAATTTAGTCGATATCAATGAGATGTTTCGAGGCAATGTGCCTTACGATGTCGAGCGGGTGCAGCGTAGAGCTGAAGCGCTGGCTACGTTAACGCAACTGCCCTGGGAAGCTTTTACTATCCCGGGAGCCGATCATGCCAGCGGCAAGGTTAAAGCCGCCTTGTGGCAAAACCTGGATGACTTTAATCAGCGCGGAGAGAAGTTTGCTGCCGATGCTGCAGCGCTGCATGAAGCTGCACAAGGTGGTGAGCGTCGGGCTATTCAAGGAGCCTTCCGTGAGTTTGCCAACAACTGCAAAGCTTGCCACGACAACTATCGGGCCGATTAAGCCTGGCTTGACCAGCAGGGGCCTATGGCCCCTTTGACCTCTGCCCCTTTGATTAGTACGACAAGATCCGGATCAAGTCCGCCCCTTGCCACCAATAAAATGCCAGGCAAAAAAGCAAAACCAACCCAAAGAAGCTCCACCCCGTTTTCGGTGCCGGCACCTTCAGCTCGTCGGGAGCACTCAACTTGCCATGCAGCATCCCCATAATGACGTTATGATGACGCCAGCTATGCCAGATAGCAGCAACGATATGCACCAGCACTGCTATCAGTAAAATATCAATCCCAAGCTTGTGCCATCGGGTGGCCAAAGACACCATGTCGCTTGAGACATAACGCACCAGAGGGCCATCGGTAAAAATGTGATCGGTCGTCATCAGGCCCGAGACAAACTGTAACAACACCAATAGCAGCAAAGCGAAAATCATGTACGACGAAGCCGGGTTGTGCCCCATGACAGGTTCTGGCTGCCGTAAATAACGGATGGCTTTGAGCGGATTGGCCGCAAACTGGCTGAAACGGGCACTTTGGCTGCCATAAAATCCCCAACAAATTCGCGCCAACAATACTGCGGCCAGGGTATATGCCAGCAATTGGTGCCACTCCATCAATCCCTCGGTGCCGGTATACCAAAGCCCGGCCAACAGTGCTACTTGGCTCCAATGGAAAAAGCGCACCGCAGGATCCCACACTTTCTTCATAACCTTCATGCATAACTCCTGAATGTTACCCAATGGATTGCTAATTATGGCTGGATAGATACCCGCTAATGGCCACCCACTCAGTCAATGGGTTTGCAGCACAACCAACAACCTTGTGCCTGCGATTCTAGCATAAGCCATTAGTTGGCCACAGGATCACAAAAGAATATCAAACAAAGATACAACCGACAGCTATTTATTAGTTGACTTTAGCCATCCAGACTGATAAAAAAACCAGATGAAACGACGCACATTCAACACTTTCTTTTTTAGCTTCTTTACCACCCAATCCGGGAGGTAGTGTTGCGCGCGTGCTGAACACCTAAAACCTCCCACCATGGGAGGTTTTTTTTTGCCACCAAACACCGACACACTAATGCAACGAGGATGATCCGTGATGGAACTTACCGAAGTACGACAACAAATCCAACAGACTGATCAGGAGTTGCTGCAACTGCTGGCCAAACGACGCAAACTGGCTCTTGCGGTTGCTGAGGCAAAAATCAGCCAGAACAAACCCATTCGTGATCAACAGCGTGAGGAAGAGTTACTGCTGCGACTGATCGAGAGTGGCAAAACAATGGAGCTGGATGCACATTACGTCACCCGTTTATTTCATGTGATTATTGAAGACTCTGTACTGCAACAACAAGCCAAACTGCAGGGGGAGCTGCGGGGTATGCAAGGACCATCCGTCAAGGTTGCTTATCTGGGAGGTCAGGGTTCATACAGCTACTGGGCAACACAAAAATACTTTACCCGCCGTGCTGAGCAGATTATCGATATTGGCTGCGACAGCTTTAATGAGATCATCAAAGCGGTTGAAACCGGCCATGCCGATTATGCCGTACTACCGATAGAAAATACCTCTTCCGGCAGCATTAATGAGGTTTATGATCTGCTGCAACACACCCGTTTATCCATTGTTGGTGAGCTGACCCACCCGATAGATCACTGTGTACTGGGCCTGCCCGGCGCAGCCCTCAACCAAATCCGGCAAATCTGTGCTCACCCTCAGGTGATTGCTCAGTGCAGCCAGTTTTTGTTAGGCCTGACCAACATCAAGGTAGAGTATTGCGACAGCTCCTCCGATGCCTTTCAGCGGGTGCAGCAAAAACAGGACCCGACCATCGTAGCGATTGGTGGTGAAGCTGGTGGTAAAATCTATGGCCTGGAGGTACTGGCCCGGGATCTGGCCAATCAAAAAGACAATGTCAGTCGCTTTATCGTGGTCGCCCGTAAAGCCATCAGTGTGGCCAAGGCTATACCCGCCAAAACCACCTTTATTATGTTTACCGGCCAACAACCCGGTGCTTTGGTAGACGCCTTAACGGTGTTAAAACGCCACGGCATCAGCATGGCTAAGTTAGAGTCACGGCCAATTCCGGGCAATCCATGGGAAGAAATGTTTTATGTCGATGTACTGGCCAATGCAGGCGACTACGCCATGACCCGGGCACTGGAAGAGCTAAACCGCATCACTAAATTTATTAAAGTACTTGGCTGCTACCCAAGTGAAGATATACAGCCAACTGAAGTACCGGCTTAGCACACAAAAAGAAGGCGCCACTCGGGCGCCTTCTATAAAACAGGGGGGCTACTTAGCTGTTAGCACGGGCACGAATGGATTCAATCACTGGCGAGCCAGAAAAGCCGTTGCTTTCTGCCCACTCAATATCACCAGAATTAGCAACCTGGCTGCCTGGTAACTGACGGATAATAAAGTCCGCAGTGTCGTTGGCATTGTGACGAATAGCATGACGCACCAGCGGCAAGCCATCACATACGATACCATCATAAACGTTGCGCAAGCGCAGACGGTGATCGCTAAGGGTTTTGCGTAAATCGTTACGGCTATCTGCTGCAACGTAGGAGCAAATAGACAGGGCAAGTTGTTGATCGGCCTGAGCCTGTGAGCTGAACACACCAGTGGCTGCAAGAACAGACGCTAAAGCTACAAATTTCAATTTCATTTTCTGGCTCCAAAAACAGTAATTAGTCAGAATCCATTCATCTTTGAATGGTGATTAGCTTGTGCTTGCGAAAGGTCGATATGACTACTGCTGTTTGCAGTTCACATTAAGGTCAGGACGACGCTTAATGGCAGCCCAGCTATCATGGGAAACGATGTTTCCTTTAGACCTGAAGCTTTGCGTGATCACCCTTTCGGATGTCTTGCCTTTCGAAGTGTGCACATAGTAACCAGTTCAAACGACTTTGGCAATAGCGTCATAAAAATTTCATCGTTTAAATAAGTGAACCGGTCGAACCGGTTAAAGACTTATTTGCTGGCCCTGTGAGGCTATCTCAACCTGGAGCCCGCGCTGGATCATTTCCTGCTGCAAGGCCTGTTGCGCTTTACTCTCACCGTGTACCAACCAGAATTTTGGCTGACCACCAATGGCCTCAGCCCACTGCAACAACTCACTTTGGCCAGCATGGGCAGAAAAGCCCCCTATGGTGTGGACTTTGGCTTTAACCACAATATCTTGGCCAAACAGCTTAATACGCTGCTCACCATCCACCAGCCGGCGTCCTAAAGTGCCTTGCGCCTGAAAGCCAACAAAAATCAGATGGTTCGAGTTCTTCCACAGATTGTGTTTGAAATGATGCACAATACGACCGCCATTGCACATCCCACTGCCAGCAATGATGATAGCCCCTTGTTTAAAGCGGTTAATGGCCATCGAGTCTTCCACTGTTTCCGATAGCTTCAGGATCGGTAAAAACGACGCCAGATCGCGCACGTTCTGCTGTTTTAAAACCCGGGTATCGTCAGGATCCATACTGTGGAAAAAGCGGTCGTAAATTTCAGTGATGCTAATGGCCATCGGACTGTCCAAAAACACAACTTTTTGTTTCAATTTACCCTGATGATACAACACCCCCAGGTAGTACAAGATTTCTTGCGAGCGGCCCAGTGCAAAAGCCGGAATATAAACATTACCGCCGGCCTCGTAGGCGGCATCCAGTGCCGCAGCAAACTCCGCGACGGTGTGCTCCACATCCTGATGATTGCGATCGCCATAGGTACTTTCCATCAGCACCACATCCGCATGCTCAATCTGCGCCGGATCGTGCATCAACACCGTAGCAGGATTTCCCAAATCACCGGAAAACACCAGATGCCGCATGCCTTGCCGGCCCTTCAACCAGAGCTGGACAATGGCCGAGCCCAGAATATGGCCTGCATCGTTAAACTCCAGCTCCATGCCGGGCATTGGTACCAACCGCTTGTTGTAGGGCTGAGGTTCGCATAAAGCCACTACCCGTTCAGCATCGCTTAACTGCATCACCGGCTGTATCTCTTTTTTTCCTGCCCTGGCTGCTCGTTTATTCTTCCATTCCAGATCTTTTAAATACAAATGTACTGAATCTTTTAACAACACAGGCAGTAACTCAGCGGTACCTTTGGTACAGTAAATTTTGCCATGAAAACCTTTGGCGACCAGCAAAGGCAATAAGCCACTGTGGTCAATATGAGCATGCGACAAAATCACCGCATCAATATCTTTGGGTCGGAACTGAAAACGGAATTTGTGCCACTCGCGTATCTGATCGCCCCCCTGCACCATACCGCAATCAAGCAGTATCTTTTTATCGTTTAATTCCAGTAAATAACAGGAGCCGGTGACTTGGCCAGCCCCTCCGATAAAGGTAAGTTGCGCATTAACTGGCATCGAGCTCTCCTATTTCTGTCGCTGTGCTCACGGCCTCTTGCTGCCGCTCATAGTATTGCTGGATCTGGGCAACCCCCAGCATGGCCTTGGTCAGGTGATGATCAAAACGACGCAGCTCAGCCAATCGTAACAACCACTCCCCCCCATGACCACTGTGCAAGGCTGCACTTAATTGCGCAGGGGCCACCAGTTGCTGTTTCTCCGCAGTACGCCAACGGCTAATCTCGCGATACAAGGCTGAAATCTGGCCTGTTCCGGCCGGTAAATCCAGCGCAGCTAACTGACGCCAGAATTCGGCTTCCAGCCGGATCCCGGCGCGATCATGTTCAAAGCGATGCTCCAGTTGCGGCAGCATTTGCAGCAAAAGCTCTACCCTCAGCTGGCTTTTCGCTAAAGCATTCAACAAATCGGACTCAGCAGATTGCAGCGGTTGTTGACCTAACTGGCTACTGAATCGGGCAATGGTGCGTTGCGACTGACGCAACTCATCCAATACCGACTGCTCCATCGGTTTATGATCCATACTGCCAGCCAGGCGACAAAACTGCTGCAACACATGCTGCTGCTCCATGGTCAATGTTTTAAGCGCCAATGCAGGGATCGCCAGACTGGACTGATCCAACATCCGCAACCGATCGCTCGGCTCTCGACGAAAACGCCCATTTAACCACAACACCAGCCGGTCACTGATCGGCCACATCAGCAGTACCCCAAGCACGTTGAATAAGGTGTGAAACAAGGCCAGACTAAAAGCCGCATGGTGCACATCAAATAGCAACTGCTGCAACCACAATAACAACCACAGCAAAGGCTGCAGTAACATCAGCGCAACCACGGCAGTTATTACATTAAAAATCACATGCAACATCGCCAGCCGTTTGGCCTTGGCTGTTGCCGCCAGAGCAGAAAGAATAGCGGTCGAGGTAGTGCCCAGGTTAGAGCCAATGACAAAAGCAGCCCCCAGACTAAGGGGTACCACCCCACTGGCAACGGCGGTGATCACCAAAGCAATCACCGCCGCCGAAGCTTGCATCACAGTGGTTAGCAAAGCGCCAATCACCACAGCCAACAACAGTCCAAGCCAACCAATATCTACCAACCAGCCAAATTCGATATTGACAAAAGCTGCATCAAAACTGTCTTTCAACAGGCCGATGCCCAAAAACATCAAACCAAAGCCGGCCAAGCCCTGGCCACTGCCTTGCCAGCTTCGCTGCTTAACAAAAGATTTCAGCAAAATACCAATGCCAATCAGCGGCAGGGCCAGCGCATCAA
The DNA here is from genome assembly GCF_039631345.1 of Alkalimonas sp. NCh-2. NCBI lineage: Bacteria > Pseudomonadati > Pseudomonadota > Gammaproteobacteria > Alkalimonas > Alkalimonas sp. NCh-2. Next base: position 7,208 of record NZ_JBDIUV010000002.1, on the reverse strand, counting down.
TTTTAAATTGCAAGCCAACCAGAGCAACAAACCAACCGGTAAAGGAAGTCCCCACATTGCTGCCATAAATGACATAAGCAGCATTGCGCAGTGATAGCAGGTTGGCGTTAACAAAGCCAATGGTGGTGACAGTCACAGCGGTAGATGATTGCACCGCTACCGTGGCCCCTGTACCTATCAGCAAGCCATGCAACGGCTTGCCGGTCCAGCGTTGTAAGCCCGTCACCAGATTATTGCCAGCAGCTTTTTTCAGGCCGAGTGTCATCCACTCCATGCCAAGTAAAATAAGGCCCAGGGCGCCGAGCGCCATTAATCCATCGGTCATCATCTGGCTGCTAAAATTCCTCTACGGTAACACTGCGTCATTGTGACATAGTTCAATGCCAGTTAATCTTAGTTTAAATCAAAGCAGGTCGCACTTTTTACTGCACTAGACCGCTTAAAAAACAACCACTTATTCCGGAGGAATTATGTCCAACAACCACCACAATGCATTGCACCGGCGCCATTTCAACAGTGCGCAAGACTCGGTGGATGCGATTAACCAATTGCAGGATCATGCATCCTATCGACTGGCATTTGCGGATCATAGCTTTTTACTGCAGGATGAGCTACGCCATGTCCGACTGCAATTGGAGTATTTAAAACCACAGTTGGTGCTGGAGCAACACGGCATTGATGCCACCTTGGTTGTATTCGGTAGTGCCCGCTTCCTGGCTCCGGAAGCAGCCAAAGCAGCATTGGAGCAGGCAGAAATCGCGCTGGAGAAAATGCCGGAAGATCACCATCTTCAGCAGAAAGTTCAACAAGCTAAACGACATCTGATAAATAGCCGCTATTATCAGGCATCGCGTGATTTTGCTTACCTGGTGGCAGAGCACAGTCAGCGTAAGCCAGAAGAAAAGTTAACCATTATCAGTGGTGGTGGCCCTGGTATTATGGAGGCTGCTAACCGAGGCGCAATGGAAGCAGGTAGTGCCAGCATTGGTCTGAACATTGTGCTACCGAAAGAGCAACACCCCAACCCTTACATTACACCAGAGTTTTGCTTTCAGTTTCACTACTTTGCTATTCGTAAAATGCACTTTTTACAGCGTGCCCGCGCTCTGGTGGCTTTTCCGGGCGGCTTTGGCACCCTGGATGAATTGTTTGAAACCCTGACCCTGCTACAAACCAAAAAAGCCGAAGCAGTGCCAGTGGTGTTGTACGATGAAACTTTTTGGCGACAACTGATCAATTTTGATCTGCTGGTAGAGACCGGGGTGATCAGTGCCAGTGATCTGGCACTGATCAGCTTTGTCGATACACCGCAACAAGCCTGGCAAGTGATCCGTGATTTTTATCAGTTGGCAAACATCTAAGCTTTGTGCAGCTAACTTCTTCCATCGGTTGCCTTTTGCAGCAATTGCCGGCTTTCATCCAGAAACTGACCAGCCAGTTCACCAAAGAAGGCTTTGCCTTTTGTGAACTCCGCCATCAGTGCCGCTTTATCGGCGCTTTGCACCAGGCCTAGTACCTGCGAAAAGCGCTGCAGATAACGCTCAAGCAATTCTGATGTTTGGGCTGACGACAGCATAATATCAGCATATAGCTCGGCATTTTGTGCAAACAAACGGCCGATCATGGCCAGCTCCAACCGGTAAATTGGCGAGCTAAGAGCAAGTAACTCACTGAGCTCTGCCTGCTCTTCCGCCAGATGAACACCATACACCAAAGAGGTAAAATGGCGCATGCCCTGGATCAACTGCATCCGCTCATCGTGCACGGCGGCGCTTTGTTCGACCAGTTCCGCCCCCCACACCACCAGTTGCTGCCGCAACCAGTCGCTTTGCCCGGCAAAACGGCCATCACACACCACGATCACCTGCTTTACCAGATTGCTGACATCAGGACCAAACATCGGGTGCAGCCCAAGTACTGGGCCAGCATGCTTTGCCAGCATGCACGCCAAAGGTTGCTGTTTTATACTGGTAAGATCCGCCAACACACAATCGTCCGGCAATTCAGGCAGTTGTGCAATCAACTGGCACGTCAGCGTAATGGGGGTTGCCATTAGCACCAGCGCAGCATCCAGGCACAACTGTGACGCTTTGGGCCAGTCATTGGCTTCCAGCACCTCGACCTGATAGCCAGAACGCTGAAACAAACTGACAAAGCGGCTGCCAAGGGCTCCGGCACCACCGACCACCACCACTTTACCACCGCCTGGCCGGCAACAGACAAAGCTGTGTTCCTGTGTTTGGTAAGACTCGCGCATCACCCGGCGCAGTACATCCTCGATCAACTCTGGCGATAAAGCATGCTGCTCTGCTTGCGCCCGCCGGGCTTGCAATAAAGCCTGCTCACGCGCGGGCATGTAAACGGGTAAGCCAAACTGCTGTTTCACCCGTCCGACCTCGGCAGTAACCTTGGCACGCCGAGCCAGCAGTTGTACCAACTCAGTATCTATGGCATCAATCTGCTGGCGCAAAGGCGTTAGTGCCTGTTGCTCCGGTGTTTGACTCATGCAGCTGCCACCTGAGTTTGCATGCGCAGATGGCAGTCAGCCAAAAGCTCAGCCGTGGTTGCCCAATCAATGCAGGCATCAGTCACAGAAACACCATACAAAGGCGCTTTACCATCAACAATATCCTGCCGACCAGCATGCAGATGACTTTCCAGCATAATGCCAATAATGGCCGTATTGCCAGCCTGACGCTGCGCAATCACTTCTTTGGCAACCAGGCCCTGCCGATTATGATCTTTATTGGAGTTGCCGTGGCTGCAATCCACCACTATGGCAGTGGCCAAATCCAGTTTATTCAGCGCCGCCACTGCCTCAGCCATGCTGGCTGCATCGTAATTGGGCTTCTTACCGCCGCGCAGAATAATATGGCCATCCGGGTTGCCCTGAGTTTCTACCAGTGCTACTTCTCCATTTTGGTTCATACCAATAAAGCGATGTGGGCTGGCTGCCGATTGCAAGGCATTTAATGCAATGCTCAGGTTGCCATCGGTGCCATTTTTAAAGCCAACCGGCATCGACAAACCACTGGCCATTTCGCGGTGCGTCTGGGACTCTACTGTGCGGGCACCAATGGCGGCCCAACAAATCAGATCCGACATATACTGCGGGCTGATAGGATCCAGTGCTTCAGTTGCCGTTGGCAGCTCCATATCCACCAGTTTGAGCAACAAATCACGTCCCCAGGTCAGGCCGGTTTCCAGATCAAACGAATCATTCAAATGGGGATCATTGATAAAACCTTTCCAACCTACCGTCGTACGCGGCTTTTCAAAGTACACCCGCATCACAATGTAGAGGCTATCGCTGTAACGCAGTTGCAGCTCTTTTAAACGCTCAGCGTACTCCAGTGCAGACACCGGATCATGAATCGAGCAAGGCCCCGTCACCACCAGCAAGCGGGGATCCCGGCCATGAATAATATCGGCAATGGTCTGCCGCGATTGCTGTACAAACAAAGCCCCTTGCTCGGATAGCGGTAAAGCCTGTTTCAAGACATTGGGGGGACTTAAAGGTTTTTCTGCGGTGATGCGCAGATCGTCAACTCGGGTTGTCATCTCAGTAGCTCCTGGGAAAGCACCCTTAAGTGTATGGCAGACTCGACCATGTTGCCGTCTGATCGGAGCAGGCGACGCCAGCCGTAAACTTAAAGATACATTATGTATTTAATTAATTACACAAGGCCAGTGTAACCAGATAAAAAGGCACTTTCAACCCCTGCAAAGCCATTATTTGCAAGGCGCAAGCAGAATAAACGCATCATGGATGATTGTAATTTTTTATGTACAACAGAGAGGTGGAAAAATGGCTATTAGCGCAATTCCGCGCTAAGTTGCTGATAGGCCAAACGGATCTGCACAAAGTGCTCAGCATCACCACCGCGATCCGGATGATGCTTTAATGCCAAAATACGATATTGCCGCTTTAACACTGCTAACTGGCAGGGCCAGCTAAGCTGCAGTAGCTCGCAAGCTTGCTGATGACTAAACTGCGGCGTGACTACCGTCCTGCTGGCAAACTGTTGCCAGAAATCATCCAGTTGCTGCGCCAGAGTGGCCGCATCCATCCGGTAAAAGTTTTGCCAATCCAGATAATACTGTGCACGGCCTTGATCCTGGGCCGATAGCTGCTGGCCCTGATAGGGTAAAAGTTCAGCTTTGGCCAGACCAATATCCAGCCAGGCTACCTCTTCGGCCAGCCATTGCTGCTGAATGCAATACAACAGGTGCTGCAGCACGAAATGGCGCTGAAACAGCGCATACTGCGGATCCGAAGGCGCATTGGTCAGCTGCAGACCCAGGCGCTGCAACAACTGCTGTTCAGCCACCATGCCACTGCTTTGCAACAGAATGGTTTCCAGCTGCCCTTGCAGTAACTGTAACTGTGGGGTAGGAAGTGGTGCTTGCATAGTACGTACAGTGCCAGAGCCTTGTATTAAGTGCAAGCAAGCGAGTTAGCGGGATCTCAAAAGTAGTTGTAATGCAGCCCGGTTTCTTCATCAAAATACTGCCCCGGAAAACGCAGATGATTCTCTACAATGGCTACCTGCACCTCGGCTTTACCAAAGCCACTGTACTCGGCCTGCCATACCATTGACTTACCAATAAATACGCCAGTCTGATTTTATTTAATAAAAATAATAATGTCAGCATCGCCATCTTCCCAGCCCGACCAATAATCGCGCAAATGAACATGATCCTGCTCGGATTGTTTATCAACAGCAGCTTGAATGACCCCTATTAGCCCTTGCAGTGACTCAACAGAGGCACTGATACTGATTTCATCCAACGCTATAAAATTGCCTATTCTTTCATCAAATGCGGTGATTTTCATAAATAACCTATATGCATTCATTAACAATAGGATGGTTACCGGATAGCAGTCACCATGCTAGACACGGCCATAAATGTCATATCATTACAACGCTACTCATACTCACACTCTTGAAGTGATGAGTTCCATCGACCACCGTTATCTAGGCACTTATCAATTGTTATGTAATCTGAAAAAACGACAAAAAGTACAACAGAAAATAAAACAACAATTAAACAAATAGATAGAAACAACTTGCCTTCCGTTGAGTTTTTATACTTACTATTTGAAAGCACAAGAACTCCGACAGTCATTACAGACAAAACAACAATTATCAAAAACATAATGACCTCACTCAGTAATGATTAGGTAAGCCATTTGGCCGAAAGGGAATGCAAATCTTCGCACAATCCCCATGAGAGGCATTCGTACCATGTTTTCGGCCATAGTCATTTGCTTCACGGTCAGCATCGCACTCCATTCGTGAGTCCCCTTTGAAATATTGATCTAATAGCTCTCTTATTTCACTAAGTAGATAAGACTCAACTCTGCCACCAAGCCCTCGGCTTGCTGCTTGGCAGTTTGCTTTACAATGGAAATATTTATCCGCTCCAATAGTGTTAGCTTCTCTCATATGGCGATAATTTCGATAAAAATCAAAATCGGCACCAATTGCACTCGGGATAAATTCAATGATCTCTTTCCCTGGGTAGAGACCATAGAAATCGGTGTAAATTAGCGGATTACCCAGAACATACCCATAAGTATTAATCCCACCAGCCAACCCAATCGGGTCACTTTGTAGATACCGCCCAGTCTCCGGATCATAATCACGAAAGTAGTTGTAATGCAGCCCGGTTTCTTCATCAAAATACTGCCCCGGAAAACGCAGCTGATTCTCTACAATGGCTACCTGCACCTCGGCTTTACCAAAGCCACTGTACTCGGCCTGCCATACCACCTGCTGCTGGGCATCACTTAGCAGTAAGGGCGTGCCCAGGTGCGAATTGTGGTAGTAATACAGTTGCCCGTCTACCAGCATCGCCAACGGCTCGCCTTCCAGGTAAATGTATTCTTTGGCGACCGTTCCATCGGCGGCTATTTCCGCCACCAGCAAGTTGTCCTGATTGTAGAGGTAATAACGGCTTTGACCATCCTCTATTTTTTCAGCACGCTGCCCTTTAAAGTTATAGCGGTAGCTTAGCTCCCGCTCAGGAGTGCTGACTTCCGCCATCCGCCCAAAGGCATTGTATTCAAACTGCTGCGCTCCGCGCTGCACCACGTTGCCTGCTGCATCGTACTGATACAAGGTGACATTGTGTCAACCAGTTATCTCGGCCATGCTCTTCACCTTGCAACTTTTTGCGCTGATAAATGAACATAGCCATTTTTGCTGCGAAGTCAAAATTCAAGGCCTGAACCCGCTGGCCTTTATGTATTGTGCCTGAGCATCATCTTGTTGCCAGATTTCTGTCGCCTCTATATAAATAGAGGTCTAAATCTAAAGAGGCTCCGATACTGTTCAACCAGATAATGATCTCCTTCTCAAAAAGTAACTGCGGTTCATCCTTATAATAAACTGAACATGATAATTGAACCTCACAATCAGTGACATCTGACAGGGTCTTGAAATTACTCTCACACCCCCTTATAAGCTCCCTTATGTTATCAATATGGTCTTCTAATTCCGTGGATTTTTCTCTCTTAGAATGAAGCATCCAGCCATTTTCTTTTTCTAAAATAGCTGTATTTTTCCTCTTATCACCAATTCTCCAAGTTTCATCTCCAAGCATGCCGAGCTGACTACTAATCTGTTCAGGAGAGGCACTTTCGCTGAGAACCATTAATCGAACATAATTTTCCATTGGAACACTCTAAAGATTATTTATATTTAAGCCTGTTGGATCACCTGGGCCATTGCCTTTTTTAGGCTTGACAATAATATTGCCATTCTTGTCTTTGAATAAATCAAATTTCGAGCCACCTTTTTTAGGCTTCAAGTCATGAGGGTCAAACCCAGCATCTTTAAGCTTGTCTATTTCACCATTAGAAAGCTTTTTATCGTCTGGACAGCCTTTTTCTGAATCTAACGGAGTATCACTCGACATCACGGCTATAGCAAGCGCACCTGCCCCCACTACAGCACCTGTACCCCAAAAACCTAAGCCGCCGACGGCTGTCCAACCTGCTGCAGTTGCACCGCCGCCGCCAACAAAAACCGGAATTAGAAACCACGCCTCACCAGTTGGATCAATTCGCGTTAACGGATTCCCCCCAACATACCCATAAGTATTAATCCCACCAGCCAACCCAATCGGGTCACTTTGTAGATACCGCCCAGTCTCCGGATCATAATCCCTAAAGTAGTTGTAATGCAGCCCGGTTTCTTCAT